>CAUSEC010000001.1:0-356608 GCA_963530515.1 uncultured Enterobacteriaceae bacterium
CTTACGGATACGCTTCGTCGATTTTCAGCCGGACCCAGCCATCGCTTTAACTGTTTTACTCTCATTGACCAGGATTATCGCTGCAAAGCGTCAGCCCAAAGGGGCGAGGGATAAAAGTAAGTCCGATTTTTGTAGGCCGGATA
Source organism: uncultured Enterobacteriaceae bacterium (assembly GCA_963530515.1). Classification (GTDB taxonomy): domain Bacteria; phylum Pseudomonadota; class Gammaproteobacteria; order Enterobacterales; family Enterobacteriaceae; genus CBFFRJ01. The sequence goes on from CAUSEC010000001.1 coordinate 144, forward strand.
AGGCGCTAGCCGCCATCCGGCGAATAGCATGCAAGAAACAGCCAACAGTTAACTCCCCCAAGTTCAGTTTTTGTAAAAGTCCCCTCTCGCTTGCGCATGCTGTCTACCCTTTAGGCTAACGATGACGACAGGAGTGTGCCATGCGCCGCAACGCTGCCTTACTGATCCCCGCTTTTTTCCTCTCCGCTTCCGTGCTGGCGGCCCCTGCGCCGGTGAAAGTCGAGGTGCTGCAAACCAAACTTGATCACCCCTGGTCACTGGCCTTTTTGCCTGGTGAGCAGGGCATGTTAATCACAATGCGCGGTGGTCAGTTACGTCACTGGCAGGCCGGGAAGGGGATATCCGATCCCATTGTCGGCGTGCCGCGTGTCTGGGCCAACGGTCAGGGTGGTTTGCTGGACGTGGTGCTGGCCCCGGATTTTGCCCAGTCACGCCGGGTGTGGTTGAGCTATGCGGAAGTGGGTGACGATGGTAAAGCAGGTACTGCGGTCGGCTACGGTCGCCTGACCGATGACCTCTCGCGCATTGAAGCCTTCCAGGTGGTCTTCCGCCAGCAGCCGAAGCTCTCCACCGGCAATCACTTTGGCGGACGCCTGGTGTTTGATGGCAAAGGCTATCTGTGGATTGCGCTGGGTGAGAACAATCAGCGCCCGACCGCCCAGGATCTCGACAAACTGCAGGGCAAACTGGTGCGGCTCACTGACCAGGGAAAAGTGCCAGCGGACAACCCCTTTGCCGGGCAGGCGGGCAAACGGCCAGAAATCTGGTCTTACGGTATCCGCAACCCCCAGGGTATGGCGATGAATCCCTGGAGCAACGCGCTATGGATGAATGAGCACGGGCCGCGCGGTGGTGATGAAATCAATATTCCTGAAAAAGGCAAAAATTACGGCTGGCCGCTGGCAACATGGGGCATTAACTACAGCGGTTCCCCCATCCCGGAGGCCAAAGGCGGTGAAGTCGCGGGCACCGAACAGCCGATTTTCTACTGGAAAAAATCGCCAGCCATCAGCGGCATGGCGTTCTACAACGCCGATAAATTCCCGCAGTGGAAAAACAAACTCTTTATTGGCGCGCTTAAAGATCAGGATGTCATCGTGATGAGCGTGAACGGCAATACGGTGACGGAGGATGGGCGCATTCTCGGCGATCGCAACGCGCGTATTCGCGATGTGCGCGTCGGGCCGGATGGCTTTTTGTATGTGCTGACGGACGAGTCAGACGGGGAACTGCTGAAAGTCAGCCCGGCGCAGTAAGCCGCGCCGGGTTGTCGGTCAGGTCACCGGAATCATCACGATGTCACGGAACGCCGGACGCTGGGTGAGGCGCTGATACCAGCTTTCCAGATGTGGGCGGGGTGCCCAGCTCAGGCCAATGTTGTAGAGGTTGTAGACGAAGGGGGCGACAGCGATGTCGCCAGGGCCGAATTCGTTGCCGGAAAGCCACGGCTGGGTTGCCAGCGCGTCATCCAGCAGGGCAAACAGATCTTCGCAGGCGTTGATACCGGCCTCAATGGCGGCGTTGTCGCGTTTGTCTGCCGGGGTCCGCACGATGCCGACCAGCAAAATCCCGTGTTTCGGTGCCAGCGTGCTCAGCGCCCAGTCCATCCATTTTTCACCTACCGCGCGCACGGCGGGTGACTCTGGCCACAAACGCGCCTGGCCATATTGCGCACTGAGATAACGCACGATGGTATTGGATTCCCACAGCACCACGTCGGTTTCGTCGTCGCGCAGCAACGGCACCAGCCCGTTTGGGTTCATTGCCAGGAATTCCGCTTCGCGGTTCAGGCCAAACGCCCCACCCGCCAGAATATGTTCATAAGGTAATTCCAGTTCTTCCAGCGTCCAGCGTACTTTCTTCACGTTCGACGAGTTATTTCTTCCCCACAGCGTGATCATGTGACCCCCTTAATGTTTCGCACCTTAAGATGTCGTCCATGGTGGGATAAAGTTAACGTTCTGGCAACGATTTACAAAAAAAACGGTGCGTTGCAGCGCAACAGTCTGTTATTGCATAAACTTTACTTTTCAGCGCTTTCATTCACGTTAGTTATGCGCTTTACTCACGGCTTGTTGCGGCACGGTGGTGCGACGTTTTTTTCAGAATGGATACCTGGGTGGCCTATATGACGCATTTATCTCTCTTTCCACGCAATCTTGCGGCTGGAGCCGCACTGATCGTTCTCTTTTCTCCCTCTCTGTATGCGGTAGAGCAGGCGCCTGATGCGCCAGCCATTGATGCCCGCGCCTGGATCCTGATGGATTACAACAGCGGCAAGGTGCTCTCGGAAGGCAACGCAGATGAGAAACTCGACCCGGCGAGCCTGACCAAACTGATGACCAGCTACGTGGTCGGTCAGGCCATCAAAGCCGGAAAAATTCAGCTTACCGACACCGTGACCGTCGGCAAAGATGCCTGGGCGACCGGTAACCCGGCCCTGCGCGGCTCCTCACTGATGTTCCTCAAACCCGGCGATCAGGTGTCGGTCTCGGACCTGAATAAAGGGGTGATTATTCAGTCCGGCAACGATGCCAGTATTGCCATTGCCGACCACGTGGCGGGCAGCCAGGATTCCTTTGTCAGCCTGATGAACGGTTACGTCGCCAAACTGGGCCTGACCAATACCACCTTCAAAACGGTGCACGGGCTGGATGCGCCGGGGCAGTTCAGTACCGCCCGCGACATGGCACTGCTCGGCAGAGCGCTTATCCATGACGTGCCGGATGAATACGCCATCCACAAAGAGAAAGAGTTTACCTTTAACAAGATTCGCCAGCCGAACCGCAACCGCCTGTTGTGGAGCACCAGCATGAACGTCGACGGGATGAAAACCGGGACTACCGACGGTGCGGGCTACAACCTGGTGGCCTCCGCGACCCAGGGCGACATGCGCCTGATTTCGGTGGTGCTGGGGTCGAAAACCGACCGTATCCGCTTTAATGAGTCGGAAAAACTGCTCACCTGGGGCTTCCGTTTCTTCGAGACCGTCACGCCTATCAAACCGGATGCGACTTTTGTGAGCCAGCGCGTGTGGTTTGGCGATCAGAGCGAAGTGAAACTGGGTGCGGGTGAGGCCGGTTCGGTGACCATTCCCCGTGGTCAGCTGAAAAACCTGAAAGCCAGCTATACCCTGACCGATCCCCAGCTCACCGCGCCGCTGAAAAAAGGGCAGGTGGTGGGCAAGATTGATTTCCAGCTCAACGGGAAATCTATTGAACAGCGCCCGCTGATTGTGATGGAAGCGGTGGAAGAGGGCGGCTTCTTTGGCCGGATGTGGGACTTCGTGCTGATGAAATTCCACCAGTGGTTTGGTGGCTGGTTCTCCTGATAGGGAAAGACCGTGCCCTGGCGGGCACGGTTCTGCGCTTAATACACCAGTTTTATCTGTTGCGCTTTGGCGAAATCAACCAGCGCCTCGTCCGGGCGTGCATCGCTGGCGATGGCGTTAAAGTGGCCGAGCTCACCCATGCAGGCCGGGCGCACTTTGCCAAACTTGCTGCTGTCCACCACCAGCACGTGGTACTGCGCGCTGGACATGGCCCAGTGTTTCAGTGGCAGTTCTTCCAGATTAAAGCAGGTCACGCCCTTTTCGACATGAACCCCGGCGGCGGAGTAGAACGCGATATCCGGGCGCAGGTAGTTCAGCGTCTCTTTAAAGCTGAGCGGCTGGAAAATCGCGTTGCTGGCGTGGAACTCGCCGCCGCTCAGGATAGCGCGGCATAGCGGTTTTTCCTGGAGCGCCAGAAACGTGTTCAGGGAGTAGCAGACCCCGGTAAAGGGCAAGTCTTCCGGGATGGCTTCGATTATCCACGGCGTGGTGGTGCCGCAGTCAAAAAACACCATTTGATGCGGCTGCACCAGTTTGGCGGCAAGCTCGGCGGCGCGGCGCTTCTCTTCGACGAGGCGCGTTTGTTGATCGCTCAGCAGATAGTGGCTGGCGGTGCGGGGCTCCAGCACAATGTAGCCCCCGAGTAGCACAACGGGCGCGCTGTTGGTGCTGAGATCGCGGCGAATGGTCATCTCGGACACGCCCAACAGGGCGGCGGCTTCTTTTAGATGCAGCTTGTCACTGCGTTTGAGCGCGGAGAGTAACTGACCGATACGTTCGTCACGTCTTGTTTCCATAGATCCCCTGAATATAAGAAAGCCCTGCATTGAGCAGGGCGTTCATCTTACCTGTGCCGTCGGGCTTAGTCACGCACCCAGCCGCGGCGAATGGGGAAGGCAAAACAGAGGCGGTAAAGCTGCTGCACCACGCGCAGAAGGGCATTGCCGAAGGCGTGCCAGAGCATCTGTGCGGTCAGGCAGCCGCAGAGTGCCACCATCAGCCCGCCGAGCATATCCATCGGCCAGTGAACACCCACGTAGACGCGGGACCAGGCGATGGCCAGCGCCACCACCATTAATACCGCGCCCGACCACGCCCGGTGCCAGGCGATAAAGGCCACGGCAAAGGTGAAAATGACCGTGCCGTGATCGCTCGGGAACGAATAATCCGGTGAATGCTGCAGGAAGTTATAACCGATGTGATCGACGAACGGACGGTTGTGCGGGAACAGATGCCCCAGCAGGAGCGAAAGGCTCATGCTGATAGCCATTGCAAGGGTGACTTTAATCACCAGCTGGCGCTGGGCGCTCACCTGGTGGCGCGGCCCCCAGAGCCACAGACCAATTGCCAGCAGCGGTACGATGCCAATCACATCGTTGGCAATAAACCGGGCGGCGCTGATAAGCCAGGCGGGGGAATCAGGAGTGGCATTAATCCACTCATACAGCGAGTAGTTCAGAGTTTCTAACATACCGTTGACGACGCTTAGCACACAGGCAGTAATGGGAAAACGCTAACCTTAAAAGCATGATTACGCAGGGTAAAGTGCTTTTACTTTTCTGGACGCAGAGTTAGAGGATTCTGACGTGAGAAGGTTCATTTTTCTGAAACATTACGCCGCGACGCTTAAGAGAACCTTAAGCGGTAAAAAAGTGCTTTCTGCGCCGTTGACCACACAATTCACTATCCCGGTGCGGAGCCTTTGATTACACTCTGCGCGATTTTTTACGTTAAAGAGATTGCATGCAAAATCATTCCCTTTCTGGTCAACGTCTGGGTCGCCAGGCGCTGTTATTCCCGTTTTGTCTGGTCCTGTACGAATTCTCCACCTATATCGCTAACGATATGATTCAGCCCGGCATGCTGGCCGTGGTTGAGCAATATCAGGCGGGCATTGAATGGGTGCCGACGTCGATGACGGCCTATCTGGCTGGCGGTATGTTTTTACAGTGGCTGCTGGGGCCGCTGTCGGATCGCGTTGGTCGTCGCCCGGTGATGCTTGCGGGCGTGGTGTGGTTCATTCTGACCTGCCTTGCCACGCTGCTGGCGCAGAACATTGAGCAGTTCACGTTGCTGCGTTTCCTGCAGGGGATCAGCCTCTGCTTTATCGGCGCGGTAGGTTACGCGGCGATTCAGGAATCGTTTGAGGAGGCGGTGTGCATCAAGATAACCGCCCTGATGGCGAACGTGGCGCTGATTGCGCCGCTGCTCGGCCCGTTGGTCGGTGCCGCCTGGGTGCACGCGGCACCCTGGGAGGGGATGTTTGTGCTCTTCGCGGTGCTGGCGGCGATAGCGTTTTATGGTCTGCAGCGCGCGATGCCTGAAACCGCGACACGCCTGGGTGAACCGCTGTCGATGAAAGCGCTGTGGCACGACTACGCGCTGGTACTGAAGAACGTGCGCTTTGTGGCGGGTGCACTGGCGACCGGCTTTGTCAGCCTGCCTTTGCTTGCGTGGATTGCGCAGTCACCGATTATCATTATTAGCGGCGAGAAACTCAGCAGCTATGAGTATGGCCTGTTGCAGGTGCCGATTTTCGGGGCGCTGATTGTCGGCAACCTGGTGCTGGCAAAACTCACCTCCCGCCGGACGGTACGCGCGCTGATAATCCTCGGCGGCTGGCCGATTGTAGCCGGGCTTGTAGTGGCTGCGATTGCTACCGCCGCCTCATCCCATGCTTACTTATGGATGACCGCAGGCTTGAGCATTTACGCGTTCGGTATTGGTCTGGCGAATGCGGGCCTGGTGCGTCTGACGTTGTTTGCCAGCGAGGTGAGCAAAGGGGCGGTGTCAGCGGCAATGGGGATGCTGCAAATGTTCATCTTCACGGTGGGCATTGAAATCAGTAAACATGCCTGGCTGGCGGGGGGCAACGGGCTGTTCAGCCTCTTTAACCTGCTCAATGGGCTCTTCTGGCTTGGGCTGATGGTGATTTTCCTGCGGGATAAACGCGTGGGGAATTCGCTGGAAGGTTAAGGCTGCCCACGTTTTGCGGTGAGCAGCCTCATCCCTTAATGGTGGTCATCATACTGGTGTTCGATGATCATCCCTTCGCCCACGCTTGCCAGATGGCGGGCGCGGGGTGCAACGCGCACGACCGGCGCCACCGGCGCTGGGGCAACATAGGCGGTCTGCGGCGCGACATAGGCAGTCTGCGGTGCAGGCGTGTTAATCGGCACCAGTTCGATTTTGTAGCCATCCGGCACGTTAACGGTGATGTTTTGCGCCATGGTGCCCGTTGAGAGGGTGGCAAAAAGCAGGATGGAGAGCAGGGAGCGTTTCATGTTCGCCTCGGGATATGAACGTGGCTGACCGGATGTCAGCCACAAAACCGGGCGGAGTATGCGCAATTGCCCGCAGGCGTTTGTTGCCGCGAGTGCGGTAAATTGACCACACTCGCGGGCAGATCACTCGGTAGCGGATTCCAGCGGGGTTTCAGGCTTAGCAACGGCTTTAGCAACCAGTGCGGCGACCAGCACCAGTCCCAATACCACCAGCATGGCGCTGCGTAATCCGTAGTGTTCGCCGAGGAAGCCCAGCAGCGGCGGTCCCACGAGGAAGGCGAGGTAACCGGTTGTCGCCACTACGCTGACGCGCGTTGGCGCATCCGGGCCGGTATCGCTGGCAGCCGAGATGGTTAACGGGAAGCCCAGTGAGGCACCCAGTCCCCAGAAAATCACCGACAGTCCGGCAATCCAGGCGTTATCCACAAAGATGATTAAGCCGATACCTATCGCGCCCATCAGCGCGCTGGCGCGAACCACCGCCACGCGGCTGTAGCGGTCGATAAACCAGCCGCCGGTAAAGCGCCCGACGGTCATCCCCAGCGTGAAACCGGCGTAAATCAGCGAGCCGGACGTCGGGTTGAAGCCGTGACCGTCCACCATCAACAGCGGCAGCCAGTCGTTGGCAGAACTTTCGGCAAAGGCCATCGCCAGTACCACCACGCCAATCAGCAGTAACTGGACGTCGCGATAAAAAGGCACACCCGCTTTGTTGCGCTGCTTGTCCTCCGGCGTGTCTTTGCCCGTCCCTTCAGGAATGGCGGAGATAGCAATAACGATCGGCGTAATGGCAACCACTGCCGCCAGCAGAATATGCAGCGTGGCCGGGGTGCCGAAGGCGGTTAAGGTCATGCCGATGCCTGCCCCCGCCAGCGTGCCGAGGCTGTAAAAACCGTGCATCATCGGCAGCACGGTTTTGTTCATCTCACGTTCCACCACCGCGCCTTCGATGTTGATCGCCACTTCGCCCGCGCCCATGCTGCCGCCAAAGAAGGCTAGTCCAACCGCGAATAGCAGTGGGGAGGCGACCCACAAGGCCAGACTCAGAATCGCCATGCCGGCAACGGCGGCCGCCATGCTGGCGCGAATGACCTTGCGTGTGCCAAAGCGTTTCACCAGCCAGCCGGAAGAGAGGATGCCACTCATCGATCCCACGGACAGGCCGAACAGAACGGCACCCATTTGTGCCGTCGACACGGATAAAATATCGCGGATAGCCGGGGTGCGGGTGGCCCAGGAGGCCATCAATAAACCGGGGATAAAGAAGAAGGTAAACAGCGCCCAGAGCCGGTGTTTCAGGGCATTACGGTGTGAGATGACTGCCATTACGTCGCATCCTGCAGGGAAAAGAGAGGACAACACTAGCAAGAGTGTGTACATTTGTACATAACTGATTGAGAGGATGTATGAGCAGACGACCGAACGACCCGCAGCGGCGCGAAAGAATCATTGAAGCGACGTTAGAAACCATTGCCGAGCATGGGATTCAGGCCGTGACCCACCGTAAAATCGCCAGCTGCGCGGACGTGCCGCTCGGCTCCATGACCTACTATTTCGCCGGTATCGACGCGCTGCTGGATGAAGCTTTTACCCTTTTCACCCAGCAGATGTCAGTGCAGTACCGGGCTTTTTTTGACAACGTCAAAAATCAGGCCGACGCCTGCGATGCCGTCACCGATTTAATTTATAGCGCTCAGGTCACCACGCCGCACAATATGGAGCTGATGTATCAGCTCTATGCATTTATGAGCAAAAAACCGACCTTTAAAAGCGTCATGCAAAACTGGATGCGCACCAGCCAGACCACCCTCGAACAATGGTTCGATCCGGTCACCGCCCGCGCGCTGGATGCATTTATCGAAGGAATGACGCTGCACTTTGTCGTCGACAGAGAGCCGCTCAGGCGTGAAGACCTGCGAGTGATGATTGGGCGGATTGCGGGGGGGGCAGAACACAGAAAATATTATGTAAACGGCTGGTTAAAATAATAGCTTGCATGACAATCAATAAATTTTAAGGGGGAGAGATAACTGGAAAATCAATAATCGGTTGATTATTATTTTCTCGGTGAATATTTAGAGGGAAGGGATTGTATGGATATTTCGCAGATAGCTAATGGTATTGCTGATAGCCTGTCCAGTTTACCCAGGGGGTTTGGTCTGGGAGTTGTCAGAACGTGGGAAGGTGCAGGTATTGGCAACCGCAGGGACAAATACCGTAACGAGGAAGAAAACGAACGTTTTTTCAGAATGATAAAGGGAATGGGAAATCCCGAAACGCCATTAAGACGACTTATTACCATCATTATTAACGATTTTTATCAAAAACTGGGTGATAAGGGAAAAGAGGCAATCAATAATAAGCTGCTTTACGGTGGCGGCGCTGTCGCGGGGAAGGTTAGTGGGCAAATAGCCATTGCTCAGACAGCCGCCGCAATCATCATCCGTAAGGTTATGGTACAGAAGGCTTATCAACATTTTATCAGGTTTGCGTCTTCTGCCAGCCTTAACGTCATTATGATTCAGGGATTGATTGAAGAAGCGGCCAGGGCATCACGCAGGATGAGGGATGAGTACCCGATTGTTTATATGGCCGTTCAGCGTGAAAATCTCGATATGATTTATTTTTTAATTGAGAAAGAAATGGAGCCATACCTCACGTTTATTAAGGGGCATCCGTTCGCATGCAAGGGAGTAGAGGATGAACTCTGTAAAATCATTTCTGGTTAAAATGACCTCGCATGCACTGGAAGGAACCATCACGTTTTTGTCCGTGCTTTTTGCAATGGGTTCACTGTACTGGTTTGAAAGTGGCTGGATGAAGTTGGCTGGTATGGCTGGTTCGTTGATCGCCGGGTATGTGATTACATATTGGGTTGCCCGAATGAGGGATTAGTTTTCAGCTCTTAGGGCTGCGGCGTATCGGGAGGCTTTATGGATCATCTTTGGCTTTTGGAAAAGATGCTTCCTGTTGGTGTTGGTTTTGCCGAACTGGGAACGGCAAACAGATCAGACTACTTACGAAACAGCCATGTCACGTGTTATCAAAGCCGACACCGAAAATCGCAATTTGGTCTCGCGGGAAACGACGGTCAAGTGAGGCCAAGTATAAAATCACCGTGCTCGGGACGTCTGGAACCCCTTTAATTTGATCGCCGTAGCCCTCTCGCTGCCTCAGCCACAGACCCACAAAAAATGTGTCGCAGGAAAAAACGGCACTACACCGCACCCGCTTACGGTTTTTGGATCGGGTAAATTTTTCAGTTTTATTTTTCTACAAACCAGACCGCCAGGGCGCGCCGGTGCTGGCGGCTTGCGTGAGTTCGCAAACTGAAAAGAATTTCAGTATGTTCAATTTGAGGATCAAGAACGGATCTGGCGAAAAGCTAATCAGCAGATAAAAAAGGGGATTTTTAATTTTACGCGACTTTCAGACTTACTCATGTCGTACAGCCAGATGAATTTAGCAAAAGCAGCTTAGGTACGGTATGTGTATATTTGGAGTAGATTTTCGAAACTGAAAGAAACCAACAGTAAAATCCTTATGAATTTGTTTTCTATTTGGGCCAATAAGCGATGAACAAGCTAATTAATCTTTATGCACCCGATAGTTACAATATCCGCACAACCCATCATTATCTTGGTCATCCTGCATTAAGGCTGCACCACATAAGCTGCACTCAGTATAATCGAGGCTGTTTTCACACCAACGGCAGATTTGCTCGCCTATCACAAAAGTATCATGACGGCAGCTATAGCATTCCTCATATGTTGGTTCTTCTCCGTCAGGAGGCCAATAAAAAAATTCGTTATCAAAAGCTTCCATTAGCACGGGAACTATAAGGTCGATATGTCCGCATGATATGCATTGATAGTTAAACTTTTCTTCATCATGTTCAACGGTATACCCATCTTCTAGGTTGCGCTGGGAAGCCCTTATCAATTTAGAGCCACATTCCCCACATCCGCACTCTTTTAAAAACTCAAACATGCCATCGGGAATGCCTGCTTCCTCCCATGAAGTTTTGCACTCAGCAACCTTTTGGTTATAAAAGGTCTGATGAGCAAGCATTATTTCCCAAGAAGGACCTAATGTTTCTTGAGGTATTTCTGCAATTTCATTGGTGATAAAGTCGCTAAGTACAGGGAATAGCTCTGCAACAAAGCTTGCTAATTCACCAAATGTATTCTTAGGATGAAGATGTTCCAGTTCATTCCGGCAAAGTTGCAATTTATCTATTGCTTTCCAGTCCACCTCTATCTTGAATTTGTCGAAACGCTCAGCAATACCAGAAACATCTATTGTGGTTGGCTTGAATCTTCCATCGGGCCTCCAGTCAATACCTCCAACACCATCTGGATGTGGCAATATTTTGTATGGAGGGTTATGAATAAGTTGATAGGCATCATCTTCTGACTCAACTGATATGGCGATTCTGTACTTAAACAGGAGAAGCATCCCTGCATAAAGGTTCCGTACCGATGAAAGGGTACGCGCGGGATTTCCACCGTCATCTAAAGGTTTTTGCGAAAGTTGAAAGTCTTCTAGACCCAACTGAATTGAAGCAATGGCATTTTCATAAAGTTTCTGCGCATCTAAGGTTTGCTTGTTAGCGTTACTCATAGATTGTTAGTCCTTTTTGAATTTCACGCCTGAATATCTGCCGCCATTGGTAGAAATGAGATGGGCTAACCAGCGGTTTTGTAAGTTAAAATAACAGGCAACAAAAAACCCATCAACCTTGAACCTAAGTGGCGGGGTTGATGGGCTCCACAAAATGGGGGACATCAAAGAAAAGCAGTGGCACTAGTTATGACTGATGCCTGGTAAAAAAGTTCTCTGGCGGTTGAAAATATTTTGCGACTTCGGAGTTATCCGAGTATCGGCCAGATAATGATGATCAATGTCCCTGCCAGCGTGAGTAAGACGTTGGCGATAGCGTACGTGCCTGCGTAGCCCAGCGCCGGGATATTACTGCGCGCGGTGTCGCTGATAATCTCCATCGCAGGCGCACAGGTGCGGGCGCCCATCATCGCGCCGAACAGCAGGGCACGGTTCATTTTGAGCACGTAGGCGCCGAACAGGAAGCAGATCATCACCGGCACCAGACTCACAATAAGCCCGGCAATCAGCATCTGCCCGCCCACTTCGCCCAGACCACTACCGATGCCGCTGCCGGCGCTTAACCCTACGCCCGCCATAAACACCATCAGGCCAAACTCTTTCACCATGTTCAGCGCACCCTGGGGGATATAGCCGAAGGTCGGGTGGTTGGCACGCAGGAAGCCGAGCATGATGCCAGCGAACAACAAACCGGCCGCGTTACCAATGCCGAAGCTGAACGAGCTGAATTGGAAGGTGATCATGCCGATCATCAGGCCAACGATAAAGAAGGCACAGAAGGCGAGCAGATCGGTTACCTGGCTGTGAATGGAGATAAAGCCGATGCGGTCCGCAATGGTTTTCACGCGTTTGGCTTCACCGCTCACCTGCAGCACATCGCCTTTGTTAAGCACGATGTTGTCGTCAATCGGCATCTCAATCTGGCTGCGGATTACGCGGTTGAGGAAGCAGCCGTGGTCGGTCAGCTTCAGCTGCGCCAGACGGCGGCCCACGGCGTTATGGTTTTTCACCACGATCTCTTCGGTGACGATACGCATGTCGAGCAGGTCTCGGTCGAACACCTCTTTGCCGTTACGGAAGCTCGGGTCGAGACGGGCGTGGGCATCCGGGTAACCCACCAGCGAGATTTCGTCACCCACCTGCAACACCGCATCACCATCCGGGTTTGCCAGAATGCCATTGCGGCGAATACGTTCGATATAGCAGCCGGTCTGGCGATAAATCCCCAGCTCGCGCAGATTTTTGCCATCGGCCCAGGCCACCAGTTCCGGCCCGACGCGATACGCGCGGATAACCGGCAGGTAGACTTTGCGGTTGGTGTCGGTGTCGAGGCCACGCTCGCGGGCAATTTGCTGGGCGCTGGTTTGCAGATCCTGGTGCTGTAATTTTGGCATATAGCGCGAGGCGACAATCAAACTCACCAGCCCGATAAGGTAGGTCAGGGCATAGCCGAGGCTCAGGTGATCGAGCGCGCTGGAGAGCTGGCTTGTGTCCATTCCCAGGTGGCGCAAGGTGTCACCGGCACCCACCAGCACCGGGGTGGAGGTCATGGAGCCTGCCAGCATCCCCGCCGTAAGACCAATGTCCCAGCCGAACAGCTTACCCAGCCCAAGGGCAATTAACAGGGCGCTGCCAACTAATACCAGGGCCAGCATCAGATAATTCTTGCCGTCGCGGAAAAAAATAGAAAAAAAGTTAGGCCCAGCTTCCACGCCGACACAAAAAATAAACAGCATAAAGCCAAGATTAAGGGCGTCGGTGTTTATGCTGAAATGTTGCTGACCTAATAATAACGAAACCACTAAAACGCCAATGGAATTACCGAGTTGTACAGATCCCAGGCGCAACTTCCCCAGACAGAGTCCGAGTGCCAGGACGACAAATAATAACAGTATGTAATTCCCGTTTAACAAATCTGCGACGTTTATATTCACGGAGGCTAACTTCTTGTTTACTTGTAAGCTATTGAAAAAAATGGTTATTTGGGCTACTGTTTTGTGACGATTTGGGCATTCAGAATGCAGCGAAACACCCAACGTATTTATGGCAAAACAATAACTGCCCGCTAGTTTAATCGTATTGAATTGCAACGGCTAGTGAGAATCAACTATTCCCGTGTGGGCCATTTGGCAAGGATTGCTATCGCGCTTTATCTGACCGGGCGTTCTTTCGAACGAATGAAGAGTTTGATAGAGAAAAAATCAGGAGGATAGATTGAAGTATAAACAAAACGTAGCCGGCATTTTTTGCTGCTTTATACTTTTCATTGTTGTTTGTTTATCACTGGTCATGAATGTGGACGGTGCATTTCAGGCGTCCGGGCACCCGGAACTGGGGCTGTTGTTCTTTATCCTGCCTGGCGTCGTGGCAGGTGTTTTTTCCCGTCGCCACAACGTTATGCTTTCCTTGCTCGGTGCTATCCTGGCCGCTCCCCTGTGTTTCGTGCTGATGCGTCTGTGCTTTACGCCGGTGCGCTCAGTCTGGCAGGAGGTGGCCTGGCTGTTCAGCGGCCTGTTTTTGTGCTCGCTGGGGGCGCTATGCTATCTGTTCTTTAGCCAGGTGTTCTCTTCCCGGGCGCGATAATGAAGCAGTGCCCGGCGCAAGGGCTCACGCAAACCAGCCAAAATGTTTACGGATGTACTTATTGAATTCGGACGTGCTGCCAATGTGTTTCTGATCGATAAAAATCTGCGGCACGGTTTCAATAGGTTTACCCGCTGCTTCTTCTAACGCCGCCCGACTCACGCCGTCGGTGTGTATATCCACATAGCGCCACTCGAATTCCTTCTGCTTTTTACCGATCCGCTCGGCGACTTCTTTTACCCGTGCGCACTGCGGGCAACCGGCGCGACCAAATATCACTGCATACATGTTTTATCTCCCTGAACGAGGCGGTAACTGCCGCTATGATGCGGTGTATTTGCTCATATTTAAAACAGGTTGTGCCTGTTGTGTTAATGCCCGGAACCTTTCAGCGCAAGTAACGAATAATGCTTTATATGCGGTTCATCTATACTGGAGGCTTTGCTCATTTCAGGGAAAACACCATGACCCCCACCATTGAACTTCTGCGCCACCATCGTTCCATTCGCCATTTCACCCCGGAGCCGATTACCGATGAACAGCGCGCGGCGATTATTGCAGGCGCGCAGGGCACCTCCAGCTCCAGCTTTTTACAGTGCAGCTCCATCATTCGCATTACCGATACTGCGCTTCGCGAGCAACTGGTGACGCTCACCGGCGGGCAACAGCACGTGGGGCAGGCGGCGGAGTTTTGGGTCTTCTGCGCGGACTTTAATCGCCATTTACAGATTTGCCCTGAAGCGCAGTTAGGGCTGGCCGAGCAGCTGCTGCTGGGCGTGGTCGACACCGCCATGATGGCGCAAAATGCCCTGACGGCGGCAGAATCGCTGGGTCTGGGCGGGGTGTACATTGGCGGGCTGCGTAACAATATCGACGAGGTGACGACGCTATTGAAGCTGCCAAAACATGTGCTGCCGCTGTTTGGCTTATGCCTGGGCTGGCCTGCGGATAACCCGGATGTGAAGCCGCGTTTACCGGCGGCAATGGTGGTACACGAAAACAGCTATCAGCCCGTGGATGCGCAGGTATTGTCACAGTATGACGAGGAACTGGCGGCCTATTATCTCTCTCGCGGTAGCAATAATCGTCGCGATACCTGGAGTGACCATATTCGTCGCACCATCATTAAAGAGAACCGTCCCTTTATTCTCGATTATTTGCACAAACAGGGATGGGCAGTGCGTTAATTCCCATGCATCCTGCACCTCGCTGCGTGTATGATACGCGGGCTTTTACAGCGCTAATCAGAGAGGTGCAGGGTGAAAATCGCCATATTGTCCCGGGATGGAACGCTCTATTCGTGTAAACGTCTGCGTGAAGCGGCTGTTTCGCGTGGCCATCACATCGAGATCCTCGATCCGCTGTCATGCTATATGAGCATCGATCCTGCGGCGTCCGCGGTGCATTACAAAGGCCGTCAGCTCCCCCATTTTGATGCGGTGATCCCGCGTATCGGCTCGGCCATTACTTATTACGGAACGGCGTCGCTGCGTCAGTTCGAAATGCTCGGCAGTTATCCGTTAAATGAATCTGTTGCCATTATGCGTGCCAGAGACAAACTACGCTCATTGCAGCTGTTGGCGCGCCAGGGCATTGCGTTACCGGTCACCGGTATTGCCCATTCGCCGGATGACACCAGTGACCTGATTGCGATGGTAGGCGGTGCGCCGCTGGTGGTGAAACTGGTCGAAGGTACACAGGGAATTGGTGTGGTGCTGGCGGAAACCCGCCAGGCGGCAGAGAGCGTGATTGACGCGTTTCGCGGGCTGAACGCCCATATCCTGGTGCAGGAATATATTGAAGAGGCGAAGGGCAGGGACGTTCGCTGCTTTGTCGTCGGTGATGAAGTGGTTGCGGCCATTGAACGCCAGGCGAAAGACGGCGATTTCCGCTCTAACTTACATCGTGGTGGCGTGGCTACCGTGGCGACGATAACCCCACGCGAGCGCGAGCTGGCGCTGGCGGCGGTGAAGACGCTCGGTCTGGATGTCGCCGGGGTCGATATTTTACGCGCCAATCGTGGGCCGCTGGTGATGGAGGTCAATGCCTCACCCGGTCTTGAAGGGATTGAAAAAACCACCGGTATGGATATTGCGGGCAAAATGATCGACTGGATTGAGCGGCACGCCACCCCCGGTTTTTGCCTGAAAACCGGTGGATAGCCGATTTTCTCCCCTGCGTAATGGTACACGCCCGGCTTTTTGCGTAAGCTAGGGCATTATTTTCTTAGTCAGAGGTCGTTTCGCACTATGGATTCACTTGTCGTCCCTGGTCTGGACACCCTACGTCAATGGCTCGACGAAGTGGGTATTAACTTTTTTGAATGTGATACCTGCCAGGCGTTGCACCTGCCGCATATGCAGAATTTTGATGGGGTGTTTGACGCTAAAATCGATCTCATTAGCGATGTTGTGCTCTTTACCGCGATGGCCGAAGTGAAGCCGTCTGCTTTGCTGGCGCTTGCCGCCGATCTCTCCGCGATCAATGCCAGTTCTTTGACGGTGAAAGCATTTATCGATATTCAGGATGATAATCTGCCAAAGTTGGTCGTTTGCCAGACATTGTCCGTTAATGCCGGTGTGACTATCGAGCAGTTTGCCTGGTTTATGCAGCAGAGCGAAGAACAAATCTCAATGGTGATTCTTGAGGCTCGCGCCCATCAATTGCTGTATGTGCCGGAAGAAGAAGAACCGGCAGGCGGCGAGGAATCGCGCAATTTTCTTCACTAAGGCTTTGTAACTTAAGCGCAGTCGCTGCCAGAGCGGCTGCATAATAGATACTTTTATTCTGCTTTTATCCTTTCCTTCCAGCATTTTTCACCGCCATTCCCGCCTCTTCGGCTTATCACATAGACAGAATCTGCATAAAAAATTGATAAAAGGCGTTTTTTAATCTGCCCTATAGCCTCTAACCCTGGCTACAGTTATTCTTGCGGTGCTTTAAAAAGCATGCGGCGTCGACCGAAAGAATTTTTCACTTCGGCCAGTGCAGACTGACAAAATATGCATGAATTTTGCATATCTTAAATGCGTACATTTAGTTCGTATGGTAACGGACTTTCCAGAAGGAATGAGATATGACCGCCTTGAGCAAAAAATGGTTATCAGGTCTTGTTGCGGGTGCATTAATGGCCGTCTCTGCCAGCACACTCGCCGCAGAGCAAAAGACGCTGCATGTTTACAACTGGTCTGACTATATTGCGCCGGATACGGTAGCAAATTTTGAAAAAGAGACAGGTATTAAAGTCGTTTACGACGTGTTCGACTCCAATGAAGTGCTGGAAGGCAAGCTGATGGCCGGGAGTACCGGTTTTGACCTGGTGGTGCCGTCCGCAAGTTTCCTTGAGCGTCAGCTGACCGCGGGTGTCTTCCAGCCGCTGGATAAGAGCAAGCTGCCGAACTGGAAAAACATGGATCCGGACGTGCTGAAAATGGTCGCCAAACACGACCCGGATAACAAATACGCGATGCCGTACCTGTGGGCGACCACCGGCATTGGCTACAACGTCGACAAAGTGAAAGCCGCGCTGGGTGATGTGCCGGTGAACAGCTGGGATCTGGTGCTGAAACCAGAAAACCTGGAAAAACTGAAGAGCTGCGGCGTCTCCTTCCTGGATGCACCGGAAGAGATCTTCGCCACCGTGCTGAACTACCTCGGCAAAGATCCGAACAGCAGCAAAGCGGATGACTACTCCGTTGCCGCCACCGACCTGCTGCTGAAGCTGCGTCCGAGCATTCGTTATTTCCACTCCTCTCAGTACATCAACGATCTGGCTAACGGCGACATCTGCGTGGCGATCGGCTGGGCTGGGGACGTATGGCAGGCAGCAAACCGTGCGAAAGAAGCGAAAAACGGCGTGAATGTTAACTACATCATTCCGAAAGAAGGCGCACTGGCGTTCTTCGATGTCTTCGCGATGCCGACTGATGCGAAAAACAAAGATGAAGCCTATCAGTTCCTGAACTACCTGATGCGTCCGGACGTGATTGCCCATGTCAGCGACCACGTGTACTACGCGAACGGTAACAAAGCCTCCGTCCCACTGATCAGCGCTGAAGTGCGTAACAACCCGGCGATTTACCCGCCAGCGGATGTGTTCGCCAAACTGTACACGCTGAAAGTGCAGGATCCTAAAATTGACCGCGTAAGAACCCGTGCGTGGACAAAAGTGAAAAGCGGCAAATAAATCAATCATCTGAACGGTGATTGAGTTGCACCAGGGCGGTGCAATTGCCCCAAAAATGGACAGAGGTCAGTGGCCTCTGTCCAGTCATTTGTAATCAACCGAAGAGTGCGGTTGATGTTTTTTGCCGGAGAGCACTTGAGTGAATGACGCTATCCCCCGCCCACAGGCGAAAACCCGTAAGGATTTAACGCCCCTGCTGGAAATCCGCAATCTGACCAAATCCTTCGACGGTCAGCACGCCGTTGATGATGTCAGTCTGACGATTTACAAAGGCGAAATCTTCGCCCTGCTGGGGCCATCTGGCTGCGGCAAGTCAACGCTGCTGCGTATGCTGGCAGGCTTTGAGTTGCCGACGACCGGGCAGATCATGCTCGACGGTGTGGATCTGGCGCATGTGCCGCCGTATCTGCGCCCCATCAATATGATGTTCCAGTCCTATGCGCTCTTCCCCCATATGACCGTGGAACAGAACATCGCGTTTGGCCTCAAACAGGACAAACTGCCAAAGGCGGAGATCACCGCCCGTGTGGCCGAAATGCTGAGCCTGGTGCACATGCAGGAGTTTGCCAAACGTAAGCCCCATCAGCTTTCCGGTGGCCAGCGTCAGCGTGTGGCCCTGGCCCGCAGTCTGGCAAAACGCCCGAAATTACTGCTGCTCGATGAGCCCATGGGTGCGCTGGACAAAAAACTGCGTGACCGTATGCAGCTGGAAGTGGTGGACATCCTCGAACGCGTGGGCGTGACCTGCGTGATGGTAACCCACGACCAGGAAGAAGCCATGACCATGGCCGGGCGTATCGCCATCATGAACCGTGGCAAGTTTGTCCAGATTGGTGAGCCTGAAGAGATTTACGAGCATCCGACCACCCGTTACAGCGCGGAATTTATTGGCTCGGTGAATGTTTTCGAAGGGCTGCTGAAAGAGCGTCAGGATGACGGCCTGATTATTGACTCTCCGGGGCTGGTGCATCCGCTGAAAGTGGATGTGGATGCGTCGGTGGTGGACAACGTGCCGGTGTTTGTGGCGCTGCGTCCCGAAAAAATCATGCTCTGTGAAGAGCCGCCTGCCGATGGTTATAACTTCGCGGTGGGTGAGGTGGTGCATATCGCTTACCTGGGTGACCTGTCGATTTACCACGTGCGTTTGCAAAGTGGGCAAATGATCAGCGCGCAGCTACAGAATGCGTACCGCTATCGTAAAGGCATGCCGACCTGGGGCGACGAAGTGCGCCTGTGTTGGGAAGCGGACAGCTGTGTGGTCCTGACGGTTTAAGGAGCAGTAATGAGTACACTTGAACCCCCATCCCGCGTCGAACAGCCAGGCGGGTTTACCCTCTGGCTGGCGCGTTTGCAGATGAAACACGGGCGCAAGCTGGTGATTGCGCTCCCCTATGTGTGGTTGATTCTGCTGTTCTTACTGCCGTTTCTGATTGTTTTCAAAATCAGTCTCGCTGAGATGGCGCGTGCGATCCCTCCCTACACCGATCTGGTGGAATGGGCGGATAATCAGCTGACCATTTCGCTCAACATCAATAACTTCCTGCAGTTGACGGACGATCCGCTCTATTTTGAAGCCTATCTCCAGTCGCTACAGGTTGCGGCCGTTTCCACGCTGTGCTGCCTGTTAATGGGCTACCCGCTGGCCTGGGCCGTGGCGCACAGTAAGCCGTCGACACGTAATATTCTGTTATTGCTGGTGATTCTTCCGTCCTGGACCTCGTTCCTGATACGCGTGTACGCCTGGATGGGGATTTTGAAAAGCAACGGCGTGTTGAACAACTTCCTGCTGTGGTTAGGCGTTATCGATCAGCCGCTGGAGATCCTGCACACCAACCTGGCGGTGTACATCGGCATTGTGTATGCCTATCTGCCGTTTATGGTGCTGCCTATCTACACTGCGTTGACCCGTATCGACTACTCGCTGGTTGAGGCGTCTCTGGATTTGGGCGCACGACCGCTGAAAACCTTCTTCAGCGTGATTGTGCCGCTCACCAAAGGCGGCATCATTGCCGGTTCCATGCTGGTGTTTATTCCGGCAGTGGGCGAGTTCGTTATTCCTGAGCTGCTCGGTGGCCCGGACAGCATCATGATTGGTCGCGTCCTGTGGCAGGAATTCTTTAACAACCGTGACTGGCCTGTCGCTTCGGCGGTCGCCATTGTCATGCTGTTGCTGCTGATTGTGCCGATTATGTGGTTCCACAAGCATCAACAAAAACAGATGGGGGATGCAGCATGAACAACCTTCCCGTCGTGCGCTCACCGTGGCGTATTTTAATTCTGGTGCTGGGGTTTACCTTCCTGTATGCGCCGATGTTGATGCTGGTTATCTACTCGTTTAACAGCTCCAAACTGGTCACGGTCTGGGCGGGATGGTCAACGCGCTGGTACAGCGAATTGTTCCATGACGACGCGATGATGAGTGCTGTGGGCTTAAGCCTGACCATTGCCGCCTGTGCGGCCACCATGGCCGCTATTCTGGGGACCATTGCGGCGGTGGTGATGGTGCGTTTTGGTCGTTTTCGCGGGTCAAATGGCTTCGCGTTTATGATCACCGCGCCGCTGGTTATGCCGGATGTCATCACCGGGCTGTCGCTGCTGCTGCTGTTCGTGGCGCTGGGGCATGCCATTGGCTGGCCGGCGGACCGTGGCATGCTCACCATTTGGCTGGCTCACGTCACTTTCTGTACGGCCTATGTGGCGGTGGTTATCTCCTCACGCCTGCGTGAGCTGGACCGCTCCATTGAAGAGGCGGCGATGGATTTGGGGGCAACTCCGCTCAAAGTCTTCTTCATCATCACCTTACCGATGCTGATGCCTGCAATCATTTCTGGCTGGCTGCTGGGCTTTACCCTGTCACTGGATGACCTGGTTATCGCCAGCTTTGTTTCCGGGCCGGGCGCAACCACGTTGCCGATGCTGGTGTTCTCCAGCGTACGCATGGGGGTCAACCCGGAAATCAATGCCCTGGCGTCGCTTATTCTGGGCGTTGTCGGGGTAGTCGGTTTTATCGCCTGGATCATGATGTCACGAGCGGAAAAGCAGCGTATCAGAGATATCCAGCGTGCAAGACGGGGCTAATGCCTCTAGAATCTGGAAAGTTGTGTCGCAGATGCCGCGCCTGTCGCGGCATCTTTTCACAGGGAATACTACCGATTGGGATTCTTTACTAAATCAGGCCACACCCACGCCCGCCCGAATGTTCCGGCGTTAGTTCAGGTCGCGGCCATCGCCATTATTACCATCCGCTGCGTCGATTTCCTCATGCTCTTCATGACGCTCGGCCCGCAGGGACTGGTCGACTTTGTGCAGCGCAGTGCACAAACCTGGGCACTAACGCTGATTTTCTTCGGCAGCCTGGTGCTGGTGTTTGTCGAAATACTCTGTGCTTTTTCGGTGGTCAAAGGCCGCAACTGGGCGCGTTGGGTTTATTTACTGACCCAGATTATTTCAGGCGGTTACCTGTGGGCGGCTTCACTGGGGTATGGGTACCCGGAGCTCTTTAGCATTCCCGGCGAGTCGAAACGTGAGATTTTCCACACCTTGATGCTGCAAAAGCTGCCCGATTTACTCGCCCTGTTTTTGCTCTTTGTTCCGTCACCCTGCAGACGGTTTTTCCGTCTGCAATAACGGTGGTACAATCCCGCCCCCGCAAAACAGAAGGCTTTATTATGCAGTGCGCACTCTATGACGCCGGACGCTGTCGTTCCTGCCTGTGGATCGATCAACCCGTCCCGGAACAATTGACCGCCAAGATGGCGGATCTTCGTTCTCTGCTGGACGGTATGCCAGTGGCAGAGTGGTGCGCGCCGGTGAATGGCCCGGAAGAGGGCTTTCGTAATAAGGCCAAAATGGTGGTCAGCGGCAGCGTCGAAAAACCGCTGCTGGGCATGCTGCACCGCGACGGAACCCCGGAAGATCTGACCGACTGCCCGCTGTACCCACCGTCGTTTTATCTGGCGTTTACCGCGCTGAAACCCTTTATTGCCCGCGCCGGGTTAACCCCCTACAACGTTGAGCGTAAGCGCGGCGAGCTGAAATACCTCCTGCTCACAGAAAGCCAGCACACCGGCGGGATGATGCTGCGCTTTGTGCTGCGTTCAGAAGCCAAGCTGGAGCAACTCCGCGCGGCGCTGCCGTGGCTGCAGGCGCAGGTGCCGCAACTGAGCGTTATCTCCGTCAATATTCAGCCGGTTCACATGGCGATAATGGAAGGGGAGAAAGAAATCTTCCTGACCGAACAGCAGGCTCTGGCGGAATGCTTCAACGATGTGCCTTTATGGATCCGCCCGCAAAGTTTCTTCCAGACCAATCCGACGGTCGCCAGCGCGCTATACGCAACGGCTCGCGACTGGGTACGGGCGCTGCCGGTGCAACACATGTGGGATCTCTTCTGCGGCGTAGGGGGATTTGGCCTGCATTGCGCCACACCGGAAATGACCCTGACGGGCATCGAAATTGCGCCAGAGGCCATTGCCAGCGCCACTCAGTCCGCCGAACAATTAGGCTTAACCCGGCTGCATTTCCAGGCGCTCGACTCCACTGCCTTTGCGACCGATCAGGGCGAGGTGCCGGATCTGGTGCTGGTGAACCCGCCGCGCCGGGGTATTGGTAAAACCCTGTGCGACTACCTCAGCCGCATGGCGCCGCCGTTTATTGTCTACTCAAGCTGCAACGCACAGACCATGGCGAAAGATTTCCAGTTACTGCCCGGCTACCGCATTGAGCGGGTACAGCTGTTTGATATGTTTCCGCATACCGCCCACTACGAAGTGCTGACCCTGCTGATCCGCAAATAAACACCCCGGCGTCATTCTGCGACCGGGGTGCATCAGACGCAGATTATTTACCCATTTCGTCCGACTTTTTCTTCATCATGTCGTCTTCTTTGCTCATGGCGTTTTTCTTCGCCATGTCACCATGCTTCATGGCGTTGTTTTTCTTCGTCATTGCGTCATGCTTCATCGGCTCTTTTTTCTTCATGAGCATTTTATCGTCCTGCTTCTTCATACCATCCTGATTCATGGTATCGGCAGCATGTGCGCTGGCTATGCCAAAGGTGCAGAGTGCGGCGAGGGTGAGGAGCATTCTTTTCATTATGGTGTCCTTTGCGTTTTATGAGGGTAATGTTCACCCGGCCTTTTTGGCAAAGCCATAAAGGACCTGCAGTGATGACGCCAGATTACGCCCTGAACGATCACGACATCCTCACGGAAATATAAATTATTTGTGATAACTCGAAGCCAGGTTATTGGGTAAGCTAATAAAGACAATTTCAACCGGAACAGGCTATGGATACCGCGAAAAAAATACTGCTGGTCGAAGACGATCGGGATATTGCTGGTCTGTTGCAGCTTAACCTGCGGGATGAAGGCTATCAGATTGTCCACGAGGAAGACGGGGCGAAGGCGCTGCTCCAGCTGGAAAAAACCGACTGGGACGCGGTCATTCTGGATCTGATGCTGCCCAACGTTGATGGGCTGGAAATCTGCCGTCGCATCCGACAGATGACGCGCTATCTGCCGGTTATTATCATCAGTGCCCGTACCAGCGAAACCCACCGTGTTCTCGGCCTGGAAATGGGCGCGGATGACTATCTGGCAAAGCCCTTTTCAGTGCTGGAACTGGTGGCGCGGGTGAAAGCGCTGTTTCGTCGCCAGGAGGCGATGGGGCGCAATATCCGCCTTGGGATGGGCAGCATCGAGTGCCATGACCTGACCATCGATCCGTTGCCGCGCGAAGTGCGCCTGCGCGGCGAGCTGGTGGATTTAACCCCGCGAGAATTCGATTTACTCTACTGGTTCGCCCGTCACCCTGGCGAAGTCTTCTCCCGCCTGGCGCTGCTGGATCAGGTGTGGGGCTACCAGCATGAAGGCTACGAACACACCGTCAACACCCACATCAATCGCCTACGCATGAAAATTGAAAAAGATGCCGCCGCACCGGACATCATTCTGACCGTCTGGGGAAAAGGCTATAAATTTTCGACGGGCGGGCCCGAGGAGGGATGATGGAACGTTTGAGCCTGAGCCAGCGTCTGACGCTGGTGTTTACCGCACTGCTGCTGTTATGCGCGGCGGCCGCCTGCTCTTTGCAGCTTTACAGTAGCACCCGCTACGGTGACGCGATGGTACAGCGTCTGTCGGCGGGGCTGGCGCAGCAAATTGCGCACAGTGAATCGCTGCTCGATAAGGAAGGGCAGGTCAACCGCGAGACGCTCAAGTCTCTGTTTGAAAGCCTGATGACTCTGAACCCGAGCGTGGAGTTGTACATGATCTCCCCGGACGGCATTTTGCTGGCCGATGCTGCCCCACCGGGACATATCAAACGGGAACGTATTAATATCGCGCCGGTACAGGATTTTCTTGCCGGCGCGGCCTGGCCTGTTTATGGCGACGACCCGCGCAGTATCGATAAGCAAAAAGTGTTCAGCGTGTCGCCCGTGCGCGTGGAAGGGCAGCTGCGTGGCTATCTTTACATCGTGCTTCAGGGGGAAGCGCTGGATGCGCTGGCGGATACCGCATGGCAGAAAGCGCTATGGAGTGCGCTGCTATGGTCGCTGTTGCTGGTGGCGGTACTGGGGGCGCTGGCAGGCGTGCTGGCATGGTGGTGGGTGACGCGCCCGGTGAAATTACTGACCCGCGAGGTGAGTGCGCTGGAGCAGGAGAGTATCACTGCCATTAAACGGCTGGCGGAACAACCGCTCGATCCGGCTGCCGGGAATGAAGTTGCGGTGCTGCAAAATGCCTATATCGAGCTTTCGCGCAAAATCGCCAGTCAGTGGGATGAGCTTGCCGATAACGACCGGCAGCGGCGGGAGTTTGTTGCCAATATCTCCCATGATTTGCGCACGCCGCTGACCTCGTTACTCGGCTATCTGGAGACGCTGTCGGTCAAAGCGGATCACCTGACGCCGGAAGAGTCGAAACATTACCTGAGCATTGCGATGCGCCAGGGCAACAAGGTGCGGCATCTGTCGCAGCAGCTTTTTGAGCTGGCAAGGCTTGAGCACGGCGGCATCAAACCCCAGCCGGAGCCGTTCGCGATGGCGGAGCTGGTGCAGGACGTGGCGCAAAAATTCGATCTGATGGCTCAAACGCGTGCAATCAGGCTGCA
The DNA here is from genome assembly GCA_963530515.1 of uncultured Enterobacteriaceae bacterium. Classification (GTDB taxonomy): domain Bacteria; phylum Pseudomonadota; class Gammaproteobacteria; order Enterobacterales; family Enterobacteriaceae; genus CBFFRJ01. Next base: position 25,264 of record CAUSEC010000001.1, read on the forward strand.
ACTGGAGCTGCCGATGGGGCTGCCGCAGGTATATGCCGATTTATCGATGATGGAACGGGTACTGACCAATCTGCTCGACAACGCCATTCGCCATACCCCGGACGGTGGCCATATCGTCCTGCGTGCCCGGCAGGAAGAGGGGCAGATGGTGGTGGAGATTGAAGACAACGGCTCAGGCGTGCCCACGGCGCTGCGGGCGAGTCTGTTCCAGCGCCCGTCGATTCTGGATAAACCCAGAACGGGTGAAGCGCGTGGCGGACTGGGGCTGATGATTGTTCGTCGTATGCTGCAACTGCACGGCGGGGATATCCAGCTGGTGGATGTGCGCACGGGGGCCTGTTTCCGTTTCTCGCTGCCGTTTCAGCGAGCGTGAAACCATAAAAAAAGCCGCATTGCGCGGCTTTTTCTTCTCAAATCAATTTACTGCGGGAACCACTGGTCGCTGATTTTCTGGTAGGTGCCGTCAGCTTTGATGGCTGCCAGCGCACCGTTCAGTTTTTCCAGCAGCGCTTTGTTGTCCGGGCGAACCGCGATGCCAAGACCCGTACCGAAGTACTGGGCATCGGTCACTTTCGGTGTAGCGGTGCCCAACTGCGGGTTGGTTTTCAGCCACTCGTTCACTACGGCGGTGTCACCAAACACACCATCAATACGGCCATTTTTCAGGTCGATAATCGCGTTCTGGTAGCTGTCATAGGCCACGGTTTTCACTTCCGGGTGCTTATCCTGCAGGTATTTCTGGTGGGTGGTCCCGTTTTCCATCCCGATACGTTTGCCTTTCAGATCGTCAAAAGACTTGAAAGCATCTTTTTTAGCGATAACCAACGCGGAGTTGGCGTAGTAAGGATTGGTGAAGGAAACCTGCTTGCTACGCTCCGGGGTAATGTCCATACCGGAAATGACGGCGTCATATTTTTTGAATTTCAGTGCCGGGATCAGGCTGTCAAAAGCGTGGTTGGTGAAGGTGCAATCGGCCTGCATTTGTTTGCACAGGGCGTTGGCCAGATCGATATCAAAACCGACAATTTTGTTATTCGCATCCATGGATTCAAACGGCGGATAAGTTGCAGAAACACCGAAATTAATTTTGTCTGCCGCCGTAGCGCCCGCGGCGAAAGTGGCAAGGAGGGCGGCCAGAATCAGTTTTTTCATTTTTGGAACTCCTGTCTGTCAATCTTATTGTTGTTGCCGTGTCTGAGGCATGGGGCTAACAATGCCAGCTAATGAATTTGTATGCAATATATTTGCTTAATTATTTTTAATTGCGCATAAAAAAAGCGAGTACTTAATAAGTTACTCGCTTTGTTGGTTACTATTTATGCACTAGTTTCGACGTTCGAAGGCCAGCGCTTTACGTTCGATCAGGCGCATCATCAGCGTCAGTAAGCCGTTCACCACCAGGTAAATCAGACCGGCGGCACCAAACACTGTCACATCGTAGGTGCGTCCGTAAAGCAGCTGCCCGTGACCCATCACTTCCATTAAGGTAATGGTGTAGGCCAGAGAGGTACTTTTGAACACCAGCACCACTTCGTTCGAATAGGACGACAGGGCGCGCTTAAAGGCATACGGCAGCAGGATCGCCAGCGTATCTTTTTTACTCATCCCCAGTGCGCTACAGGACTGCCATTGCCCGTCCGGAATCGCGCGAATCGCGCCATGGAACAACAGAGTCGTGTACGCCGCACTGTTAAGCGAAAGGGCAATCAGCGCACACAGCCAGGGTTCCGACAGCAGATGCCAGATAGCCGGATATTCCTGCAACACCGGGAACTGGCCCGGGCCATAGTAAATCAGAAAGATCTGCACCAGCAGCGGCGTACCGGTGAACAGCGTGATGTAGCCGCGCACCACCCAGGACAACACCGGGGTTTTTAGCGTCAGCACGATGGTGAACAACAGCGACAGGATCAGCGCCACAATCAGTGACGCAACGGTCAGCGTCAGGCTGGTGTGCAGGCCTTTAAACAGTTCAGGGAAAAACTCCAGCATCAGCCTGGTCTCCGTTCAAAACGCGTCGCACGCAGGTCAATGCGTTTGAGGATCCATTGGCTAAGCAGGGTGACCACCAGATAGATAGCCGCCGCCACGATGTACCAGGTGAAAGGCTCCTGGGTGCGAGTGGCAATGCTTTTGGTCTGCAGCATGAGGTCGTTCACGCTGATAAGAGAAACCAGCGCGGTGTCTTTTAGCAGAACCAGCCACTGATTACCCAGCCCAGGCAGCGCATGACGCCACATTTGCGGCATCACCAGGCGGAAGAAAATGGCACTTTTCGACAGACCCAGCGCTTGCCCTGACTCCCACTGACCCTGGGGCACGGCTTTGAGCGCGCCACGCAGCGTCTGAGACGCATAGGCAGAGTAGAGCAGAGAGAGTGCAATCACGCCGCACAGAAACGGGCTGACGTCGAAGTTTTCAATCTGCAATTGCACCGGAATCTGTACAAAACCGAGGTTGATGCTGAAACCGTCAGAGAGAATAAGCAGCAGCTGTGATGAGCCAAAATAGATAAACAGCACGACCAGAATTTCTGGCAGGCCGCGTAAAATGGTGACCAGTGCGGTACCGGCCCAGGCAACAGGCCGCCACTTCGCTGATTCCCATACCGCAAAAATCATCGCCAGAACCAGGCCGATGACCAGTGCGCAAACGGCAAGGCCGACGGTCATCCCGGCGGCACTTGCTAAAGGAAAAATTTCGTTCATTCAGATTACTTCTGGAACCATTTGCTGTAGATGGTCTCGTAAGTCCCATCTTTCTTCACTTTTTCCAGTGCGGCATTGAATTTCTGCTGCAGCTCAGTGTTGCCCTGACGCAAAGCGATACCCAGGCCAGTACCGAAGTACTCTTTATCGGTAACTTTGTCACCAACGGCCGCCAGTTTATCGTTCGCTTTCAGCCACTCGGTGACCACGGCGGTATCACCAAACACGGCATCGATACGGCCGTTTTGCAGATCCAGCTTGGCGTTCTGGTAGCTGTCGTAAGGAACGGTGGTGATTTCCGGGTGCTTGTCGTTGATGAATTTCTGGTGTGTTGTCCCGTTCTGTACGCCCACTTTTTTGCCTTTCAGCGCATCAATCGTGGTGTATTTGCCGGTCTGGCCCACGAACAGCGCGGAGTTGTCGTAGTAAGGGGTGGTGAACAGCACCTGTTTTTCACGCTCAGGGGTAATGTCCATACCGGCCATCACGGCGTCAAAACGACGGAATTTCAGGCTTGGGATCAGGCTGTCAAACGCCTGGTTAGTGAAGGTACAGGTAGCATCAATTTCTTTACACAGTGCGTTCGCCAGATCGACATCAAACCCGACGATTTTGTTGTTCGCGTCGGTAGATTCAAACGGAGGGTAGCTTGCTTCGGTGGCGAAACGGATAGTCTGGGCGGCGGAAGCACTCAGGCTGACGCTTGCAAGTAATGCGGCGATCAGTACTTTTTTCATTGTCATTTCCCCAAAGAACATCAGTGAGATAAGTAGTATTTAAACGCGTCGGTCTGCGGCGTGGTAAAGCAGCTCGCATCCCCTTGTTCGACGATATGACCGTTTTCCATATACACCACGCGGCTGGCGGTCTTGCGCGCCACTTCCACTTCGTGGGTCACGATAACCTGCGTAATGCCGGTTTCTGCCAGTTCACGAATGATGCTGACGATCTGCGCGGTAATTTCCGGATCGAGTGCGGCGGTCGGCTCATCAAACAGCAGAACCTGCGGCTCCATCATCAGAGCACGGGCAATGGCCACACGCTGCTGCTGACCACCAGAAAGGTGCAGTGGATAACGATCGCTATAAGGTTTGAGACGTAAACGTTCCAGCAACTTATCGGCACGAGCAAGCGCCTGATCTTTACTTAAACCCAGCACGCGGCAAGGGGCTTCAATCAGGTTTTGGAGCACAGTGAGATGCGGCCAAAGATTGTATTGCTGGAACACCATGCCCACGTTCTGACGCAAGTCGCGAATCGCTTTGTCGGACGGGGTTTTGGCAAAATCGAAGTGATTGCCTGCAATACTGAGCTGGCCCGAACGCGGCTGCTCAAGTAAGTTCAGCACGCGCAGCAAAGAGCTTTTGCCCGCACCGCTTGGACCGAGGAGCACCAGCGTTTCACCCTGCGGGCAATCAAGCGTAATGTCGAAGAGCGCCTGGTGTGCGCCATAGAAGCAGTTAATGCCGTTTAATTTTATACTCATCGGGGCAATCTAATAGCAATTGAGGCCGCAAATAGTAACGTTCGCAGAATAGTTATGCAATATTTGTGCGTTAAAACTTAAATATAAACCGTGTTACCTAATAAAGTTAGCACAAAATACCGGGGCGTGAGGTAAGCAGGCATAAATGTCGGCATTCGCGCTGGAATGCCAGACATTTTGCGGGGTTTAACGGGGATTTTCCGCTTTCATACGCTTGATTCGCTACCGATGCTCAACTGACTGGCGTAACGTTCCGGCTGGTGCATGGGCTGCTCCGCCAAGATAACGCACATCATCCACGCCCCAGCACTGGCCCTCTCGAACCATCAGCACTTCATCCTGCCACTGCTGGCCGCCTTGCGTCAGCGTTACGCGCAGAGGAATGTTGCGTGCATCAGTGTTGGGGATGGTTGACGCACTGGCCACATCGGCTTTTTCAGGTGTAACCGCGCGGCTGGAGAACGGATCAGATTGCAACAGTGCCTTGTTGCGGTTGTCGCGACCCGCAGCCGTTAGCATTGCCGCAAGGTCATCGCTCAGATAAGGGCGAAGGGCGTCGAGGTTACTGGTGCGGTGTGCAATACGATAATCATAAAATTTCTGCGCGACGGTATCAGGGCCACCTTCAATGCATGGACCGCTTCGGGTGCCGATATCCTTAAACGCAGGGGTGACCGTGGTACAGGCACTGAGCAACAGTGCACAGGGTAAAGCGAGTGTCAGAGCAGAATAGCGCATAGTGATTTCCTTATTTTCGCTTCGGATATAAGTACCTTTCAAGAATAGTGTATTGCTTCGATAATGTGAGGAGTAACGCACTGAAGTCTAATAGGAGAAACTGATGCAATTTTCAACAACCCCGACGCTGGAAGGGCAACCGATCGTTGAATACTGTGGCGTGGTGACCGGCGAAGCGATTCTGGGCGCCAATATCTTTCGCGATTTCTTTGCCGGTATCCGCGATATTGTCGGCGGCCGTTCCGGTGCCTATGAAAAAGAGCTGCGTAAGGCGCGCGAAATTGCCTTTCGCGAGTTGGGTGAACAGGCCAAAGCGCTGGGCGCTAATGCGGTCGTCGGTATTGATATTGACTACGAGACCGTGGGCAAGGACAGCAGCATGTTGATGGTCAGCGTCAGCGGTACGGCGGTGAAAACACGCTGATGAACCGTCTTTTATCATTGTTGTTACTGACGATGCTGCTGGCAGGTTGCGCCGGTGAAAAAGGTATTGTTGACAAAGCAGGGTATCAGCTCGATACCCGCCGCCAGGCGCAGGCGGCGTATCCGCGCATCAAAGTGCTGGTGCTGCATTACACGGCGGATGATTTCGATGTTTCTCTCGCCACCTTAACGGACAAACACGTCAGCTCCCACTATCTGATCCCTGCGCGTCCCCCTGTCTACAATGGCAAACCCCGCATCTGGCAGTTGGTTCCCGAGCAGTCTCTGGCCTGGCACGCGGGCATCAGCTACTGGCGAAACGCGACGCGGATAAACGACACGTCAATCGGTATCGAACTGGAGAATCGCGGCTGGCAGAACGTGGGCGGGCGTAAGCAATTTACCCCTTTTGAAGCTGCGCAAATTGCGGCGCTGATCCCGCTGGCGAAGGACATCATTAATAGTTACAACATACTGCCTCAGAATGTGGTGGCGCATTCGGATATCGCGCCGCAGCGTAAGGACGATCCAGGGCCGCTCTTCCCCTGGCGTGAACTGGCGCAGCAGGGCATTGGTGCCTGGCCGGATGAGGGGCGTGTTGCCTTTTACCTTAATGGGCGCCCTGCGTATGAACCGGTCGACACGGCATCACTGCTCGACTTATTGGCACGCTATGGCTATGAGGTCAAACCCGACATGACGCCGGGTCAGCAAAAGCGGGTGATTATGGCCTTCCAGATGCACTTCCGCCCGGCGTTGTATAACGGCGAGGCCGATGCACAAAGCCAGGCCATTGCAGAAGCGTTGCTGGAGAAATACGGGCAGGGCTAACTGTCAGAGTTTGCCGTGATCTTTGAGCCAATGGGCCGTGCGGGTAATGCCATCATCAATGGTGACGATGGGTTGGTAGCCCAGCTCTTTTTCCGCGCGGCTGATATCGAGGGTGAAATCAAAATTGAGCTTGGAGACGCCGTAATGGGTAAAGGCAGGCTCTTTGGCAGATTTATTGCCAAAATGCTCCATGCTGCGGGCTACCACATCCAGCATCGCGTAAGGCACGGAGCGAATTCGGCAGTCCACTTCCAGTTCGTCAATCAGCTTTTGCACAATGCTGCGCAGGGTGCGGGGCTCGCCGTTGGTAATGTTGTAGGTTCGCCCGGACGGCAGCGCATCGCAGACGGGCTGGCTTGCCAGCCACATCGCATGCACCGCGTTTTCGTAATAGGTCATATCCACCGTCGCCCGGCCACCGCGCGGCAGTAGCACGCTGCGGTAGTGGTGCATCATCTGCGCCAGACGGGGGATCAGCACCTTATCATGCGGGCCAAACAAACTTTGCGGACGCAGCACCGTAAAACGGGTGTGGGGGTTGGCCTGCGCCAGCAGTTGAATCACGTCTTCGCTGGCCGCTTTGCTGCGGGCAAACTCGTTGGCAAAGCGTGTGGGGCGAAAATCTTCGTTGATATCGTGATGATGGCGATAGTCAAAATAGACAGACGGCGACGAGATATGAATAAAATTGCGCACGCCCCAGGCAACGGCCCATTCGCCAAGGCGACGGGTGGCTCGGACGTTCGCCAGATCGAATGCGGCCTGGGTACCCCAGGGGGAGGTAAAGCTGGAGCAATGCCAGAGGGTATCTATTCCGGCAAGCATGGCCTTAGCCTGCGAAGAGACCAGTTCGGTCAGGTCGGCATGGATGAACTCGGCACCCATTTTTGTCAGCAGCGCGCCCATGGCCTTATTGCGCCCGGTTGCCCGCACGCTAATGCCTTTCTGGCGTAAATATTCAACGGCATTACGGCCTAAACCGCTGGTAGCGCCTGTGACCAAAACCTTCATAGCCATCCACTATAGTGACCCGCATTCATTGCGTGCGCATTCTTCCGTGAAATACGCCGCTATGCAATGGGAAACGTGAAAGAATACGGCCTGATTTTAGTTTTTTTCTGTGGATTGTTCTGCCAGTTGCGCAATCCGCCGTGCCATCCCCCGGAAGATAAACAGATGAGCCGGGATCATCAGCAGCCAGTAAATTAATCCCGGCATGCCGTGCGGATGCCAGTATGCGCGAACGTCCAGCAATCGGTGTTTACCTTTGTCTGTCAGCGTAAAACAGAGGCGGCCAAGTCCCGGCGCTTTCATGCCAAACAGCAGTGCCAGTTGTTCCTGCGGATCGGCAATGATCACCCTCCAGCTATCGACCTGATCGCCTGGCTGCAAATGTGCGCGTGCCGGGCGGCCTTTTGCCAGCCGGTGGCCAACAAGCCTGTCGAGCAGCGCGCGGGTTGCCCAGAGCACATTGCCAAAGAAGTAACGCTCTTTACCGCCAATCTGATTGATGACATCCCAGAGCGCCGTCAGGCTGGCGGACGTTTTAACCGTAAAGCCTGCTTGTTTAGGGAAATAACCATACTGTGGCCGCCAGCGGGCAAACGCCTGCGGGGAGTAGCCCCAGTCGCTGGAGTTCACCAGCTTCTCTTCTTCCAAAAGGGTGCGCCGCACTGCCTCATCGAACGGTATTAACGGTTGGGGGATCAACGCGCGCAGTGCCGCATCGTCCGCCAGCAGGTCGTGCTTGAGTCCCTGAATCAGGCTTCGGGCGATCGTCGGTGGCACGGAGGTAATGACCTGTAAAAACCAGACCGAGATGAGCCGTGTCGGCAGAGGAATGGCGATAAGGGGCCGACGTACGCCGCTCACCGCCATAAAGTGTTCGAACTGTTGCTGGTAGCTGAGCACATCTGGCCCGGCGGCTTCAAACACACGGTGCTCGGCTGAAAAGTGATGGCGCAGTTCCAGCAGATAGTGCAGCAGGTTGTTCAGCGCAATTGGAGTAGTGCGTGAACGCACCCAGCGTGGAGGAGTGAGCACCGGCAGGTTGTAGACCATATCGCGCATCACTTCGAAAGCGGCGGAACCGGCACCGACGATTATACCGGCGCGCAGTTCGGTCACGGGCACGCCCGCATCGCGCAGCAGGTCGCCGGTAAGCTGGCGAGCCTTAAGATGGTGCGATGTACTGGCTTCCCTGGCCTGCAACGAGCTCAGGAAGATGACCTGCCTGACGGGCATTTCCCGAAGCGCATCGCGCACATTGAGGGCAATTTGCCGCTCTTGTGCCACCAGATCGCCGGTTTCGCCCATGCTGTGTACGAGGTAATAAAGGGTATCAACACCGTGCAGCAATGACGGGAGACCATCCGGCCAGCTGAGATCGATTTCGTGGCAGGTCACGCCCGGTAACTGCTGTTTTTGCAAACGCGAAAGCTGGCGTGCCGCTGCCCGCACCTCATGGCCCTGCTGGCTTAACGCCTGAATCAGGTGCTGACCAATATGGCCGCTGGCACCCAGTACCAGGATGGGGTGAGGCACGCAGACTCCTTAGCGCTGTAAAAATGCCTGCCAGTGGCGAACCACCTCGGCAAGCTGGTCACGGTTAGCGTCGAGGTGCATCACAAGGCGCACGACAGGTGAAGCATTGATGAGCACATCCTGCTCACGCAGGTAGGCACCCAGCGCGGCGGCCTGCTCTTCACCCACGCGTACAAACAGCATGTTGGTGTCGTGACGCATCACATCCGCGCCAATGTTACGCAGTTGATCAGCCATCCAGGCCGCATTGGCATGATCGTCTTTCAGTCGCTGAACGTTGTGTTTTAGCGCATACAGCCCCGCCGCTGCCAGGATACCGGCCTGACGCATGCCGCCACCGGTCATTTTACGCCAGCGGTTCGCGCGTTTGATGTAGTCGCTGTCGCCCACCAGCAGGGAGCCTACCGGCGTACCCAGACCTTTGGAGAGGCAAATGGTGAACGAGTCGCAAAATTGCGTGATGTCACGCAGTTCGCAGCCATACTCGACCACGGCGTTAAAGATACGTGCGCCATCAACGTGCAGCGCCAGCCCTTTCTGGCGGGTAAATTCCCACGCCTGCTGAAGGTACTCGCGCGGGAGGACTTTGCCGTTGTGGGTGTTTTCAAGGCTCAGCAGCTTTGTGCGGGCAAAGTGAATGTCATCGGCTTTGATTTTGGCGGCGACTTTATCCAGCGGCAGGCTTCCGTCAGGTGCTGCGTCAATGGGCTGCGGCTGAATACTGCCAAGTACCGCCGCACCACCGGCTTCATAGAGATAATTGTGCGCGCCCTGGCCGACGATATACTCCTCGCCACGCTCGCAGTGGCTGAGCAGCGCGACCAGATTGGCCTGGGTGCCCGTTGGCAGGAAGAGAGCGGCGTCTTTGCCGCTGAGTGCTGCGGCATAGCGTTGCAGCTCGTTAACGGTTGGGTCATCACCGTACACATCATCCCCGACCGGGGCGGCCAGCATCTCTTCGAGCATGGCACGACTCGGGCGGGTAACGGTATCACTGCGTAAATCAATCACGGCATTTCCTTATCTGACGACGGAGAATGACTTCTGTTTTACCTGAGCCAGTTAGTTTTCGCCAGTTCGACAACTTCATCCCCGCGTCCGCTGATGATGGCACGCAGCATATAAAGGCTGAATCCTTTGGCCTGTTCAAGCTTAATTTGTGGCGGGATGGCCAGCTCATCTTTCGCCACCACCACGTCAATGAGCACCGGGCCATCTATAGAAAAGGCCTGCTGCAGGGCGGCGTCGACGTCGGCCGATTTTTCAACGCGAATGCCGGTGATGCCACAGGCTTCGGCAATGCGTGCGAAGTTGGTGTCATGCAGCTCGGTGCCGTCGGTCAGATAGCCACCGGCCTTCATCTCCATTGCCACAAAACCCAGCACGCTGTTATTAAAGACGATGATTTTCACCGGCAACTTCATCTGTACCACGGAGAGGAAATCCCCCATCAGCATGCTGAAACCGCCATCACCGCACATTGCCACGACCTGGCGATGCGGCGCCGTCGCTTTCGCGCCCAGCGCCTGCGGCATGGCATTGGCCATTGAACCATGGTTAAACGAGCCCAGCAGGCGGCGCTTGCCGTTCATTTTCAGGTAACGGGCGGCCCAGACGGTGGGCGTACCCACATCGCAGGTAAAAATGGCATCGTCGCTGGCGAAATGGCTGATTTGCTGGGCCAGATATTGCGGGTGGACGGCTTTTTCGCTGGGTTTGGCGAGGTCATCCAGTCCTTTGCGCGCATCGCGATAGTGTTCGAGCGCTTTGTCGAGGAAGCGGCGGTCGGTTTTCTCTTCCAGTAATGGCAACAGGGCGGTAAGGGTGGCGTTGATATCGCCCACCAGCGCCATGTCTACCTTGCTGTGCGCACCAATACTGCCGGGGTTGATATCAATCTGGATGATTTTGGCATCGGTCGGATAGAAGGCGCGATAAGGGAACTGGGTGCCGAGCAAAATCAGGGTATCGGCATTCATCATGGTATGGAAACCGGAGGAGAAGCCGATAAGCCCGGTCATACCCACGTCGTAAGGGTTGTCGTACTCCACATGCTCTTTGCCACGCATGGCATGCACGATGGGCGCTTTGAGTTTAGCGGCAAATTCAATCAGCGTGCTGTGGGCCCCTGCGCAGCCGCTGCCGCACATCAGGGCGATATTGCTGGAGTAGCGCAGCAGCTGAGCCAGTTTTTTTAGCTCATCGACGGCCGGGGTGATAACCGGCTGCGGCGCCGGATACCAGTGGCTACTCGCGGTTTCCGGTGCCGGTTTCAGCGCCACGTCACCGGGCAGGACAATCACCGCCACGCCGCGCTTCAGGATAGCGGTACGCAGTGCTATTGCCAGCACCTGGGGAATTTGTTCCGGGGAGGAAACCAGCTCGCAATAGTGGCTGCATTCACGGAACAACTCTTGCGGGTGGGTCTCCTGGAAATAGCCGCTGCCAATTTCGCTCGACGGAATATGAGCGGCAATCGCCAGTACCGGAACATGATTGCGATGGCAATCAAACAGGCCGTTGATGAGGTGCAGGTTGCCAGGGCCACAGGAACCCGCACATACCGCCAGTTCGCCGGTCAACTGCGCCTCAGCCCCGGCGGCAAAGGCTGCGACTTCTTCGTGGCGGGTTGGCATCCAGTCGATAGTGCCCATCCGATTAAGACTATCACTTAAGCCATTGAGCGAATCCCCGGTCACGCCCCAGATCCGTTTGATGCCGACTTGTTCAAGCGTTTTAGCAATATAGGCTGCCACTGTTTGTTTCATCGTCTGACTCCATTTGGGTATGTCGTCTACAAGCGTAGTCGATGAAATGTCATTAATTTTGCGTAAATTGCCCCTAATTAGTTAGGGCTTTATTTATTTGGGGATTAGGAATAATCTGTTTTCAGTTGGATAAAAATAGGAATCATTTCAAATGGTTAAAGCATTGTTAAATCCGGTTAATAAGATGTTGGCGCATGAGGATTTTGGTCGTTTTCTGCTTCGCCTGACCGTAGGTGGGCTGATGCTGTTCCACGGGCTGCATAAGCTCATCGGGGGTATCGATGGCATTGCAGGCATGCTGGTAGCGAAAGGGTTGCCAGGCTTTATCGCCTACGGTGTGCTGATTGGTGAAGTGGTGTGCCCAATTTTGATTATCCTGGGTATCCTGACTCGCCCTTCTGCACTGGTGCTGGCGTTCACCATGGTGGTGGCATGGCTGATGGCTGATGTGAGCGCGACCTTTGAACTGGAAAAAACCGGTGCATGGGCCATTGAAAGCCTGGTCTATTATTTTGCAGGCGGTCTTGCAGTGGCGTTTCTGGGCGCAGGTCGTTATTCCGTTGCGCCAGCAGAGTGGCGTTAATCATAAAAAGCCTTCCTGCAAAGGAAGGCTTTTGTTTCTCCGTACGTTCACTATGCCAGTACTACGCCAGCACTAAATCACTTTCCGGATGGCATGAGCAGGCCAGCACATAGCCGTCAGTAATCTCCTGCGGGGTTAACGTCATCGTACTGTTAACGCTGTACTTCCCGGACATCACCCTCGTTTTACAAGAACCGCACACACCCGCACGACAGGCTGCATTCACCGGCACTTTGTTACTTTCAAAGGCTTCCAGCAAGGTGGTGCCCACCGGCGCATAAAATTCTTTAGCCGGCTGGAGTTTAGTGAATTTCAGACCGCTGGTGGCCGCTTCGGCGACCGGGGTGAAGAATTTCTCATGGAAGAACTGCGTCACGCCCAGTGCTTTCACATCCTTCTCCACCTGGTCCATGTACGGTGCTGGCCCGCAGGTCATTACGGTACGCGACGAGATATCTGGCACCCTGCGCAGGATCTCCTGCGTCAGACGCCCGGCCAGAAAACCGTCGGTGGCGTTGTTTTCCGCCACCAGAGTGACCGGGTAGTTTTTCCACTCATCGGCGAAAATCACGTCCTGCGGAGAGCGCACGCTAAAAATAACCTGCACATCCGTTTGCGGGCGGTATTTGGCCAGCCAGCGTCGCATAGACATAACGGGTGTCACCCCACAGCCTGCCGCCAGTAACAGCAACTTATCATTGGCCTGATTGTCGCAGGTGAAATCCCCCTGCGCGTCAGACAACCACAGATAGTCGCCGCGTTTGACATCCCGCGTCAGCCAGGATGAACCCACGCCGCCGTCCAGACGACGGATGGTCAGCGTGAGGTATTCGCTCACCCCAGGTGTTGAGGAAATCGTGTAAGCACGCATCTGCTCAGCGCTGTTGCGGATGCTGACCAGCGCGTACTGACCTGCACGGTAGGGGTAATAATCATGGCATAACAGCGACAGCGTCCAGACATCCGGCGTTTCCTGCTGGATATGATGAACCTGCATACGCCACGGGCACTGCGGGGTTGGCATCGTCATTCTTTACTCCTCAGGCGCCTAACATCTGCTGCAGATCCTGCTCAACGGTCGTGATGGCACGCAGACCGAATTTCTCATTCAGTACGGCCAACAGATCTGGCGTCAGGAAGCCCGGTGCGGTTGGCCCGGTCACGATGTTAGTCACGCCCAGTGACAGCAACGTCAGCAGAATAACGATAGCCTTCTGTTCGAACCAGGAAAGCACCAGCGACAGCGGCAGGTCGTTCACGCCACAGCCCAGTTTCTCCGCAAGGGTGACTGCCAGGATTATCGCGGAATACGCATCGTTACACTGACCGGCATCGACCAGACGTGGCAGGCCTTCGATGTTGCCGAAGTCCAGTTTGTTGAAGCGATATTTACCGCAGGCCAGAGTCAGGATCAGGCAGTCATCCGGCACGCTGGTGGCGAAGTCAGTGAAGTAGTTACGTTCACCGCGAGCGCCGTCGCAGCCGCCGACCAGGAAGATGTGGCGCAGTTTTTCGCGGCTAACGAGGTCAATCAGCGTATCCGCAGCACCCAGCAGCGTCTGACGGCCAAAGCCGACGGTGATCAGGTGTTCAATTTCGCTGTACGGGAAGCCTGCCAGCTTTTGTGCCTGGTTGATAACGCGGGTGAAGTCGTCGCCTTCCAGATGGTTAACGCCCGGCCAGCCCACGATGCTGCGGGTCCAGATACGCTCATCATAGGCACCCACGGTCGGGTCGATGATGCAGTTGGAGGTCATGACGATGGGGCCAGGGAAGCGGGCAAATTCCACCTGCTGGTTCTGCCAGCCGCTGCCGTAGTTACCGACCAGATGTTTGTATTTGCGCAGTTCCGGGTAACCGTGGGCAGGTAGCATCTCGCCGTGGGTGTAGACGTTAACGCCAGTGCCTTCGGTTTGTTGCAGCAGGTTGTGCAAATCTTTCAGGTCGTGACCGGAAATCAGGATGCATTTACCGGCCACCGCTTTTACGTTGACCTGCGTTGGGGTCGGGTGACCGTAGGCGGTAGTTTCACCCGCGTCCAGAATGCTCATCACTTTGAAGTTCATCTGGCCGATTTCCATCGAGCAGTTGAGCAGGGCATTCATGTCAGCAGGCCAGGTGCCCAGCCACGCCATAATGTTGTGGTACTGCGCGTAAATCTCATTGTCGTACTGGCCCAGTACGTGGGCATGCTCCATATAGGCAGCGGCCCCTTTCAGACCGTAGAGGCACAGAAGACGCAGGCCAAGAATATTTTCACCAATAACGGCTTTATCAATGTTCGGCGTAAAGGCTGCGGCCTGGCGCTGCAGGTCACCCAGGTCATCGCTAATCAGTTGCAGGTCCGCCATCGGGTTTTCAACGCCAGCTGCAGGATCTTTGCTCAGGCACTGTGCTTTTAACGCTTCACGGTAAGCAATCGCTTCACGCGCATAACCGACAATACGCACGGAATCGAAGTTCACGTTGGTCAGAGTAGAGAAGAAGGCGCGTGGGGCGAAATTATCAATTTCATGGACGATAATGTCGTATTCACGTGCTTTGCTGGCCCAGGCAGAAAGCCCCTGAAGTGCTGCGATCAGCAGGTCCTGCAGGTCCGATGTTTCGGCCGTTTTGCCGCACATACCCTGCGCGTAAGCGCAGCCATCGCCCGCCGGGGTACGGATGGTTTGTTCACATTGCACACAAAACATAGTCACACCTTATAAGTTTTAAAGTTATATTTGAAATGCATGTTTAAGATTAAGCGTGTGTTCAGCGGCTTAAAAGGTGTTTTTTACGCAATTTAAAGGGAGATTGATTTAGCGCAACTTTATTGGTGGGGAGCTACCCTCAAAGAGGTAGCAAGAGGGAAAAGGACCAGGCTAAATAATAAAAAGAATAATTCTCAATACCATGAGGCAATATTCGCTGCCGGGAGGTGCATCAGCGACTCTTCCCGGCCAGCACAGAATAACGCCCTCGTTTTGTCGTCGTGCGATATATAAAAATCAGTCGCGTTTTTCGAGAAGCGTGCGATACAAAATACCGCCTAAAATACCACCGGCAACAGGAACCAGCCAGAATACCCATAATTGTTCCAGCGCCCAGGTTCCCTGAAATATAGCAACGGCTGTGCTGCGTGCAGGGTTAACGGATGTATTGGTGACGGGAATACTGATTAAATGAATCAGGGTCAGTGCCAGACCAATTGCAATAGGGGCAAAACCGGCTGGCGCTAATTTATCGGTAGCACCATGAATAATCATAATAAATCCGCAGGTCAGAACGAGTTCAATAACCACGGCAGATAACAGTGAATAGTGTCCAGGTGAATGATCGCCATAACCGTTAGCGGCAAATCCGCCTGCGGTTGCATCAAAACCAGCTTTGCCGCTGGCAATCAGATAAAGCACTGCAGCCGCAATCATGCCGCCGATGACCTGAGCAATGATATAGCCGATAATCTCTTTACCAGGGAAACGTCCGCCAGCCCATAATCCCAGCGTGACAGCCGGATTAAAATGACCACCGGAAATATGGCCGACCGCATAAGCCATGGTCAGCACCGTTAAACCAAAGGCCAGCGCAAC
Source organism: uncultured Enterobacteriaceae bacterium (assembly GCA_963530515.1). Taxonomy (GTDB): domain Bacteria; phylum Pseudomonadota; class Gammaproteobacteria; order Enterobacterales; family Enterobacteriaceae; genus CBFFRJ01. Next base: position 40,917 of record CAUSEC010000001.1, read on the forward strand.
ACCTACAAAGCCAATTCCCAGTTCAGGAAATGCAGCTGCCAGTACGGCACTCCCGCAACCACCAAATACCAGCCAGAATGTACCGAAGCATTCGGCGGCTAATTTTCTAAACATAATTTCCTCGATTAAGACAGTTCGTCCTTTGAAATCAGCACAAATAGATGGAGAGGCTGAGATGTCGCTATTTTAGAAATAGTACGGGCGTGCTAACCAGATAAATAACTGAGTATAGTTTGATTTAGGGCAAGATGATGTAAATATGGGTGTAAGAAATGAAAGAACGAAAAAGAAATATTTTCGAATGAAGTGTTTTTTTAAGAATATATCAATTGCTTGATTTTTATTATCGAAAGAGATATTCGGTCTCGTTCAGCGATAACCATAAAGTCATTTTTCGTCCGCCATCCTGCCGCTATACTCAAGGTAACTTTATGGAAAATGGCATGTTTCCCGGAGGGGCTATGATTCTTGAGCGGGTGGAAATTGTAGGATTTCGCGGCATCAACCGATTATCGCTGATGCTTGAGCACAACAACGTCCTGATTGGGGAGAATGCCTGGGGTAAATCGAGCCTGCTGGATGCGCTCACACTGTTGTTATCGCCGGAAACGGACCTTTATCATTTTGTTCGCGAAGATTTCTGGTTTCCCCCCGGCGACATTCAGGGCCGCGAGCACCATCTGCATATCATTTTGACGTTTCGCGAATCGGAGCCTGGCCGTCATCTGGTGCGGCGCTACCGCCCACTGGCAGCCTGCTGGGTGCCCTGTGATGATGGCTACCATCGGCTCTTTTACCGCCTTGAGGGGGAGCTGGCGGAAGATAATAGCGTGATGACCTTACGCACCTTTCTGGATGCGACGGGCGAGCCATTACCGCTGGAAGATATAGACACCTGCGCGCAGCATTTGATCCGCCTGATGCCCGTGTTGCGCCTGCGTGACGCGCGTTTTATGCGCCGTATTCACGGGGCCGGGCATACCGAGACGCCCGAAATGGAGGCCACTGCCCGGCAGCTTGACCAGCTTTCTCGCGAGCTGGTGTCGCGGCCGCAGAATCTTACCGATGCGCAGATCCGCCACGGGCTTTCGGCGATGGTCCAGCTGCTTGAGCACTACTTTGCCGAGCAGGGCAGCGGCCCCTCGCATCAGCGGCTGATGCGCCGTCGCTCCCATGATGAACAACGCAGCTGGCGTTATCTGGATGTGATCAACCGAATGATCGATAAACCGGGTGGGCGTATGTACCGGGTTATCCTGCTGGGCTTCTTCGCCACGTTATTGCAGGCCAAAGGGACGGTGCGCCTGGACCGCGATGCCCGGCCACTGTTACTGGTCGAAGATCCCGAAACACGCTTGCACCCGATCATGCTCTCCGTGGCCTGGCATCTGCTTAATTTGCTGCCTTTGCAGCAGATAACGACCACCAACTCCGGGGAGCTGCTTTCGCTGACCCCGGTAGAGCACGTGTGCAGGCTGGTGAGAGAGTCTTCGCGCGTGGCCGCCTGGCGACTGGGGCCCAGTGGCATGAATGCCGATGAGGGGCGGCGCATTGCGTTTCATATCCGCTTTAATCGCGCCTCGTCGCTTTTTGCCCGCTGCTGGCTGCTGGTGGAAGGGGAGACGGAGACCTGGGTGATTAACGAGTTTGCGCGCCAGTGCGGGCACCATTTTGATGCTGAAGGCGTCAAGGTGATTGAATTTGCCCAGTCAGGTTTAAAACCGCTGATCAAATTCGCCCGGCGGATGGGGATTGAGTGGCATGTTCTGGTAGACGGCGACGAAGCCGGAAAAAAATACGCGGCGACGGTGCGCAGCCTGCTGAATGACGATCGCGACCAGTTGCGTGACCATCTGACCCAGTTGCCAGCGCTGGACATGGAACACTTCATGTACCGTGAAGGTTTCTCGGATGTCTACCATCGCGTGGCGCAGTTGCCGGAAAATGTGCCGATGAACATGCGCCGGATAATCACTAAAGCTATCCATCGCTCATCAAAACCGGATCTGGCGATTGAAGTGGCGATGGAGGCAGGCAGGCGTGGCGTGGAAGCCGTGCCACATCTGCTGCGTAAAATGTTCTCGCGCGTGCTGTGGCTGGCGCGAGGACGGGCAGATTAACTTTGCAGCGCGCGGCCAATCTGCGCTTGCAGTGAGTCGAGCAGTTCGTAACGGCGGCGGTACTCAGACCTTTTTTTACTGGCGATCTCTTCCATCGGCTTGCGGGCAATGGTGGACGGCAGCAGGAACGCGCCGTCAGCATTTTGCTCGCCTGCCAGCGACTGCCAGAAACTGTCGTAATCGGCAAACAGTTTGCCCTGTTTTTTCTTCTGATAGCGCCAGCTTTTATAGATATGCGTCGTGTTGCTGACGGCAACAATCTGCTCCATCCCCATAAAGGTTGCCAGCTCAGTACAGGCTTCAAGCAACAAACGTTTAGGGAACAGGCCGTGGCATGCCTTGGTGGCGAACTGGATGGCGTCGTGAGCCACGTTCGCTTTTGCCCCTTGCAGCCCGCCGATGAACAGCGTGCGTTTTCCCTGATATTCACAAAGTGCGAAGGTCATTTCAGCCAGCGGAGTTTGCTGCTCATCGCAGAAAATCACAGTCGCTTCGCCTTCCTTGTCCAGATTCGCCTCAGCCACCAGACGGATGTGAAAACGCTCTTCGTTTTTTCCGCTAAGCTCGGCCAGGGTAATGCCCTGCGGTGTAAAATAGTTCATGCGCACGGGCGCTGAGAGGTGCGCGGCAAACGTCTGATAGTGGAAGGCCAGCGCATCCAGCGTCTGTTTGCGATCCATCGTCAACGACAGCCAGGGGCGATGGAGGCGGCAGGGAAGACCCGGCTGTGCATGGAGCATGGGCAAAATATCAGGATGTTTTGCCAGATTGCTAAGTAGCGTGGCGGTACTGATCGGCATCATTAAAGAACGCAGCATGAATTTCCGGCGATAGGCCGGGTTTTGCCAGGCACGTCCGGGTTTCAGTGCTCCGGTCGCGAGAGCACGGAAAAGCTGCCAGCCTGTTTGGGTGACAGGGGCGTCAGAGGACGGGAGATCAGCAAGAATGGACATGGAATAACCTGGTCTTAGTGGTGGTGAGCGTATTGAAACAAGCTCACCTTCAACGCCAGATAAATGAAGGGAAGAGGAAATGAAAAAGATTAGGTTTCGTTAAGACACCGTTTAGTTATCATTGGCACAAATAGCGTTAGTGAAGACATTAGGAATTTTTATGAATTTGAAGGGAAAACGCAAAAAACTCTGGCTGATCCTCGGTGTAGTGGTGGTACTGGCGGCGTTCTGGCTGTGGCGTCAGCTGAATGCGCCGGTGCCGCAGTATCAGACGCTGATTGTTCGCCCTGGCGAGCTGTCACAAAGCGTGCTCGCAACGGGCAAGCTGGACGCGGTCCGTAAAGTGGATGTGGGGGCGCAGGTCAGCGGGCAGCTCAAAACCCTGTCGGTGAGTATCGGCGACAAGGTGAAAAAAGATCAGCTGCTGGGCGTGATTGATCCTGAACAGGCTGAAAACCAGATTAAAGAGGTGAATGCGACGCTGATGGAGCTGCGTGCGCAGCGCAGGCAGGCGGAAGCAGAGCGTAAACTCGCCAGTGTGACCCTTGGGCGTCAACAGCAACTGGTAAAAAATAACCTGGTATCGCGTCAGGATCTGGACAGTGCCGCCACGGAACTGGCGGTAAAAGAGGCGCAGATTGGCACAATTGACGCGCAAATCCAGCGTAATCAGGCCACCCTTGATACCGCAAAAGCCAACCTGGATTACACCCGCATCGTGGCTCCGATGGCCGGGGAAGTGACGGAAATCACCACCCTGCAAGGCCAGACGGTGATTGCTGCTCAACAGGCTCCCAACATTCTGACCCTGGCAGATATGGCGACCATGCTGGTCAAAGCCCAGGTTTCAGAGGCGGACGTTATTCATCTTAAACCGGGTCAAAAAGCCTGGTTCACCGTGCTGGGTGACCCGGACACCCGCTATGAAGGCAAGTTAAAAGATATCCTGCCGACGCCGACCAAAGTGAATGATGCCATCTTCTACTATGCGCGTTTTGAAGTGCCGAACCCACAGGGCGTGCTGCGTCTGGAGATGACCGCACAGGTGCACATTCAGTTGACGGGCGTGAAGAACGTGTTGACGGTGCCGCTGGCGTCGTTGGGCGACCCGGTAGGGGACAATCGCTATAAAGTGAAGTTGCTGCGTAACGGTGAGGTGAAGGAGCGCGAAATCACCCTCGGGATGCGCAATGATACCGATGCTGAGGTGACGAAAGGCCTGGAGGCGGGCGATGAGGTTGTCATCACATCGACCGTACCTGGAGCCGGGCAATGACGGCGCTTCTCGAACTCAAAAATATTCGTCGTAGTTATCCTTCCGGAGACGGGCAGGTGGAGGTGCTCAAAGGCATCTCTTTGGATATCCACGCGGGCGAAATGGTGGCGATTGTCGGGGCGTCGGGCTCGGGGAAGTCGACGCTGATGAACATACTGGGCTGCCTGGACAAGCCTTCCAGTGGTACATACCGCGTGGCCGGGACCGATGTCTCAACGCTCAACAGCGATGCGCTTGCCCGCCTGCGCCGCGAGCATTTTGGCTTTATCTTCCAGCGTTACCACCTGCTTTCGCACCTGACGGCGGCGCAGAACGTTGAGGTACCCGCGGTCTACGCCGGGGTGGAACGCAAAGCGCGTCTCGCCCGCGCCCAGGAACTGCTTGCCCGACTGGGGTTAAGCGAGCGTGAGGAGTATTCACCTTCGCAGCTGTCTGGTGGTCAGCAGCAGCGCGTCAGTATTGCTCGTGCGCTGATGAACGGTGGCCAGGTGATTCTGGCCGATGAACCGACCGGGGCGCTGGACAGCCATTCAGGCGAAGAGGTGATGGCTATCCTTCATCAGCTGCGTGAGCGCGGTCATACGGTCATTATCGTGACCCACGACCCGGAAGTCGCGGCGCAGGCGCAGCGGGTGATTGAAATTCGCGACGGTGAGATCCTCTCTAATCCGCCTTCGCAGGTGCCGACGTCTGCGACAACGCTGAATGCCGCGCCAGAAAATGCAACCGGGATGCGGCAGTTCTCCGGGCGTTTCCGTGAAGCCCTGATGATGGCGTGGCGGGCGATGGCGGCGAATAAAATGCGTACGCTGCTCACCATGCTCGGAATCATCATCGGTATCGCGTCGGTGGTTTCTATTGTGGTGGTAGGCGATGCTGCTAAGCAGTTGGTGCTGGCCGATATTCGCGCGATAGGCACGAACACGATTGATATTTACCCCGGTAAAGATTTCGGTGATGACGACCCGCAGTATCAGCAGGCACTGAAATACGACGATTTGCTCGCGATTCAAAAACAGCCCTGGGTGCAATCGGCGACACCGGCTATTTCGCAAAACTTGCGGCTACGAAACGGCAATATTGATGTCGCGGCGAGTGCCAACGGCGTGAGCAGTCAGTATTTTAACGTCTACGGGATGACGTTTAGCGAAGGCAGCACCTTTAACGAAGAGCAGCAAAAAGGGCGCGCGCAGGTGGTGGTGCTCGATAACAATACTCGTCGTCAGCTGTTCCCGAATAAAGCGAAGGTGGTGGGGGAGATTATCCTCGTGGGGAATATGCCTGCGACGGTGATTGGCGTGGCACAGGAGAAGCAGTCGATGTTCGGCAGCAGCAAGATCCTCCGCGTCTGGCTGCCTTATTCCACCCTCTCTGCCCGCGTGCTGGGGCAATCGTGGCTCAACTCCATCACCGTGCGTGTCAACGAAGGCTACGGCAGTACGCAGGCGGAACAGCAGCTGGAGAGGTTGCTCACGCTGCGCCACGGGAAGAAAGATTTCTTCACCTGGAACATGGACGGCGTCTTGAAAACGGCTGAAAAGACCACACGTACTCTTCAGATGTTTTTAACGCTGGTGGCGGTGATCTCCTTGCTGGTGGGGGGGATTGGCGTCATGAATATTATGCTGGTGTCGGTAACGGAACGAACGCGGGAAATCGGTATCCGAATGGCGGTTGGGGCGCGGGCAAGTGACGTGCTGGCGCAATTTCTGATTGAGGCGGTGCTCGTGTGTCTGGTGGGCGGTGCCCTGGGTGTCACGCTCTCGATGGCGATCGCGTTTACGCTGCAGATCTTCCTGCCGGGTTGGGAAATTGGTTTTTCTCCCGTGGCGCTGATTACCGCATTTATCTGCTCGACCTTTACCGGGGTACTGTTTGGCTGGTTGCCAGCCCGCAGCGCGGCTCGCCTGGATCCGGTCGACGCACTGGCGCGTGAGTAAATAAAAATGCCAGTCAACTGGACTGGCATTTTAACTGCGGGATGTACACAATGAAAGAAGTCGCGTCAGGCGACGGCTTCCATCTCGAGAGGCACAATGAGGCTGGCATGATTGCCTTTGGGGCCCTGATGCACATCAAACCGGACGGTTTGCCCGGCTTTTAGCGTTCTGTAACCATCCATTTGAATGGTGGAGTAATGCGCGAAGATATCTTCGCCGCCGCCTTCAGGGCAAATGAAACCAAACCCTTTAGCATTGTTGAACCACTTAACAGTACCCGTTTCCATGCTTCGACATCCTTCGTAAATCTTATTTAAGTAAGATGGAATGAACCGGTGGCAGAGTGTGGCGGTTGTTCAAAACCTCGCCAACTCTCGACTGTACAATTTAGAGAAATCGGGCATCGCGTCAAGCGTTTGGCTGGGGTTCTGAGGGGTGTATCAATCAAAAATTTGAAGCAGTTAACGCTATTGGGAGGGTTTGTGACAGCCGTCGCGGATAGCAACGATAGATGATAGTTATCTAACACCTGATGTAGATTTAAATTACATCTAGAATCATGTAATCGGTCGATTGAACGTCGCCGGAACCTGTAACCTAAGATGAAAACTGACGATGGGCAAAAGTAACAGTTGGCTGGATTTTGACCACCTGGCGGATGAAAAACTGCGTGATGCGCTAAAACCGCCATCGATGTACAAAGTGATGTTAATGAACGATGACTACACGCCGATGGAATTTGTTATTGACGTGCTACAAAAGTTCTTTTCTTATGATGTAGAACGTGCAACGCAACTGATGCTTACCGTTCATTATCGTGGCAAAGCTATCTGCGGCATCTTCACAGCCGAAGTGGCGGAAACCAAAGTGGCGATGGTGAACGACTATGCGAGGGAGAACGAGCATCCGTTGCTGTGTACGCTGGAAAAGGCCTGATAAGGCATAAAATTGGGGGAGGTGCCTATGCTCAATCAAGAACTGGAACTCAGTTTAAACATGGCTTTCGCCAGAGCGCGTGAGCACCGACATGAGTTTATGACTGTCGAACATCTGTTACTGGCATTGCTCAGTAACCCCTCGGCCCGTGAAGCGCTGGAAGCGTGTTCAGTGGACCTGGTGGCGTTGCGACAGGAACTCGAAGCCTTCATCGAACAAACCACACCCGTCCTGCCGATGAGTGAAGAAGAGCGCGACACCCAGCCGACGCTCAGCTTCCAGCGCGTCCTTCAGCGCGCGGTGTTTCACGTTCAGTCCTCCGGTCGTAGCGAAGTCTCCGGGGCGAACGTGTTGGTTGCAATCTTTAGCGAGCAGGAGTCGCAAGCGGCTTATCTGCTACGCAAACATGAAGTGAGCCGCCTTGATGTGGTGAACTTTATCTCCCACGGCACCCGTAAAGACGAGTCGGGACAATCCTCTTCTGATTCAGGCAGTCAGGCCAACAATAACGAAGAGCAAGCAGGCGGGGAGGAACGTATGGAAAACTTCACTACCAACCTTAATCAGCTTGCTCGCGTAGGCGGAATCGATCCGCTGATTGGCCGTGACAAAGAGCTTGAGCGAGCGATTCAGGTCCTTTGCCGTCGCCGTAAAAATAACCCGCTGTTGGTCGGCGAATCCGGTGTGGGCAAGACCGCCATTGCCGAAGGACTTGCCTGGCGTATTGTGCAGGGCGATGTGCCAGAAATTATGGCCGACTGCACCATTTACTCACTGGATATCGGTTCGCTGCTGGCCGGGACGAAATACCGCGGTGATTTTGAGAAGCGCTTCAAGGCACTACTCAAACAGCTTGAGCAGGACACCAGCAGCATCCTGTTTATCGATGAGATCCATACCATCATTGGTGCGGGCGCTGCATCGGGTGGGCAGGTCGATGCCGCAAACCTGATTAAGCCGTTGCTCTCAAGCGGTAAGATTCGCGTGATGGGTTCCACGACTTACCAGGAATTCAGCAATATCTTCGAGAAAGACCGTGCGCTGGCGCGTCGCTTCCAGAAAATTGATATCACGGAACCTTCAGTTGAAGAGACCGTACAGATTATCAATGGTCTGAAGCCGAAATACGAAGCCCACCATGACGTGCGTTATACCGCGAAAGCGGTGCGTGCGGCGGTGGAGCTGGCGGTCAAATACATCAACGATCGTCATCTGCCGGATAAGGCCATTGACGTGATTGATGAGGCCGGAGCGCGTGCGCGCTTGATGCCTGTCAGCAAACGTAAGAAAACCATCAACGTGGCGGATATCGAGTCGGTAGTCGCGCGTATTGCACGTATTCCCGAGAAGAGCGTGTCGCAAAGCGATCGTGATACGCTTAAAAGTCTGGGTGACCGCCTGAAAATGCTGGTCTTTGGGCAGGATAAAGCCATTGAGGCTTTAACCGAGGCCATCAAGATGAGCCGTGCGGGCCTCGGACAGGATCACAAACCGGTAGGCTCCTTCCTGTTTGCGGGTCCAACAGGCGTCGGGAAAACCGAGGTGACGGTGCAGCTTTCCAAAGCTTTGGGCATTGAACTGTTGCGTTTTGATATGTCCGAATATATGGAGCGTCATACCGTCAGCCGTTTGATCGGCGCGCCTCCTGGTTATGTTGGTTTTGATCAGGGTGGCTTGCTCACCGACGCGGTCATTAAACACCCGCATGCGGTACTGCTGCTGGATGAAATCGAAAAAGCGCACCCGGACGTCTTTAACCTGCTGCTGCAGGTGATGGATAACGGCACGCTGACGGATAACAACGGGCGTAAAGCGGACTTCCGCAACGTGGTGCTGGTCATGACCACGAACGCCGGGGTGCGTGAAACTGAGCGTAAATCCATTGGCCTTATCCACCAGGATAACAGCACCGATGCGATGGAAGAGATCAAGAAGATCTTTACGCCAGAGTTCCGTAACCGTCTGGACAACATTATCTGGTTCGATCACCTCTCAACTGAGGTTATCCATCAGGTCGTCGACAAGTTCATTGTCGAGCTCCAGGTGCAGTTGGATCAGAAAGGTGTGTCGCTGGAAGTCAGTCAGGATGCCCGCAACTGGCTGGCAGAGAAAGGGTACGATCGTGCCATGGGCGCTCGTCCAATGACGCGCGTTATCCAGGATAACCTGAAAAAACCGTTGGCTAACGAACTGCTGTTTGGCTTATTAGTTGATGGCGGTCAGGTCACGGTAACACTGGAGAACGGTGAGTTGAAATACGGTTTCCAGAGTGCGCAAAAGCACAAACCGGAAACAGCGCATTAACAGCCGTTTCGCTGAAATAAAAAACCGGACATCAGTCCGGTTTTTTTATGCGCTGAAGACGGTGGTTTTGGTTACGCCTATACGACAAAAGCCGGACACTTGTCCGGCTTTCAAAAATTTCGCACGCGGTGTGCTGACTAACGGTGATTAACGGCTACGGAAGACAATGCGGCCTTTGCTCAGGTCGTACGGGGTCAGCTCAACAGTCACTTTGTCGCCAGTCAGGATGCGGATGTAGTTTTTGCGCATTTTGCCGGAGATATGGGCAGTGACCACGTGACCGTTTTCAAGTTCTACGCGGAACATAGTATTAGGCAACGTATCCAGAACGGTGCCTTGCATTTCGATATTGTCTTCTTTGGCCATCTAATCCTCGGGGGTATCACTACCATATTTTTTTGAACCGGCAAGATAATGCCCAAGTTCGTCTGTTAAGTAAAGATTTGTGCTGATAAAACGCAGCAAACGGCTTTTGCGTATTACCCTCATGCCACAACCAGGACGCGCATTACGCGCATCGTAAAGGGGAGCGATAAATTGGAAGAAGGGCGTCCCTGATACGAGCTTCCTGAATAATGGCGGGCAACAGGCAGAAGCTGCTCTGAGCGACCATTATAACACCCTGATAAAAAATGTGCCGAAAACATTCATCACGTAAGTAAAAACAGTTCTCTCGGCACCCAAAAATGAGAGTGTAAATTTTGCAGCCGCGCCTGACCAAGATGCTCAAGATATTCCCGACGAGGAATTTCAACCGCACCCAGTGAAGCTGTGTGGGTGTTTAACACCTGGCAATCCACCAGTTGCCCTCCAGCATGCGCAAAAGCGTTGCAAAAGAGCATCAGTGCCGTTTTGGAGGCATTAATTTTGCGGCTGAACATTGATTCACCACAAAATAGCGCCCCTTGCGAGACACCGTACATGCCGCCGACAAGCGCTTCTTCATGCCAGACTTCGATGGAGTGCGCATGCCCGAGTTCATGCAGGCGGTGGTAGGCGAGCACAATGTCCGGCGTTATCCAGGTTCCCTCGTCACGATCTTCAGCACAGCCATCAATCACCTGACCAAAAGCGTGATTGATCGTCACGCGGTAGGGTGTAGCCTTGTGAAAGCGCTTCATACTGCGACTGACATGAAATTTATCCGGCCACAGTACGGCGCGAGGGTCGGGGGACCACCACAGAATAGGATCGCCGGGAGAAAACCAGGGAAAGATGCCGCGTTGGTAGGCCATTAACAGCCGGGCAGGGCTAAGATCTCCGCCAAGAGCCAGCAATCCATTGGGTTCACGCAACGCCGCTTCTGGCGAAGGGAACGCAATAGTATGACGAGAAAGCTGAACCAGGCGCATGACGGCAACGCTCCACAACGCAACAATGAGTAATTCATTATGTATATCGTCATCTTCACTCCGCACTTTAGCCTCTGCGTAAAGTGGGTATGAAAATGACGATACAGACTGATTACAGACGCTGCTTAAACTGGTAGTAACGCCCCTGTTTCGCCATTAACGCTGCGTGATTACCTTGCTCAATAATTTCGCCATTGTCCATCACAATTATCTGATCAAATTGTGACAAACCTCGCAGGCGATGGGTCACCATCAGCAAGGTTTTGTCTTTCATGACTTCACTAAGTAAATCAAGTATTTGACTTTCACTTGCTGCATCCAGGCCTTCGGTAGGCTCATCCAGAAGAACCAGTGGCGCGTCATGCAAGAGTGCCCGGGCAATTGCCAGACGGCGAAGCTCGCCCCCGGAGAGCTGGCGGCCACCTTCCCCCAGCCAGGCATTCAGCCCACTGTCTTCCAGCAGTTTCTCCAGTCCGACCCGGGTCAGCATGGCGGAGAGCGTTTCATCCGTGGCCTGAGGGGAGGCCAGCAATAAGTTGTCCCGCAGAGTGGCACTAAACAAATGCACGCGCTGCGGAACCATGCTGATGCTGGCACGTAGCGTGGATTCGCTGAGCTGAGTGAGCGGTACATCGTTAAACAGGATGCGACCCTGCTGGGGATCCCATGCACGCGTGAGCAGTTGCAGTAGGGTCGATTTTCCGCAACCGGTACGTCCGAGAACAGCAATATGTTCTCCGGCAGTGAGCGACAGTGACAAGGCATTTAATGCATTTTGCGGTTGACCTGGGTAGGCAAACGTCACGTCGTTGAGAGACAGATTGACGTGAGCAGGTGCGGCATCAGAGACATCCGCGAACTGAACTTCTGCCGGGCAGGCGGTAATTTGCGAGATGCGCAGTGCCGAAGCAATCACCTGGCCCATGTGCTGGAAGGCACCTGTCACCGGAGCCAGGGCCTCAAATGCCGCCAGTGCGCAAAAAACAAAGAGAGCGATGAGTGCACCCGGTTGGGTGTCTCCTCCGACACCGCCCGCCGCCAGCCACAGCATCGTGATAACAGCGCTGGCGCTAATGAGCAGCATGACGGCCTGCGAAGCCGCGGTAAGATCCGACTGACGGCGCTGGGCGTCATGCCAGCTCAATTCGGTATTCTCCATTTGCTCACGATAGCGCTGGCTTGCACCGAAAATGGTCAATTCCGCCTGTCCTTGTAACCAACTGGTCAGTTGCTGGCGATATTGACCACGTAAATGCGTCAGGCTCTCACCGGTCGGTTTTCCGGCACGATAGAAGAGGGGAGGCAAAATAAACAGCGTAGCAAGCATGATGCCGCCCAGCGTCAATGCCAGTCCCACGTCAAGGAAACTGAGCCCCATGGTCACCACCATAATGACGACCAGTGCACCCACCATCGGGGAGATAACGCGCAAATATAAGTGATCCAGCGTGTCGACATCAGCCACCACGCGGTTTAGCAACTCACCCTGGCGGAAGCGGGCAAGCCCGGCTGGCGACAGCGGGAGCAGTTTGCTGAACGTACTGACGCGTAAATGCAGAAGTACCCGGAAGGTCGCATCGTGGCTGACCAGGCGCTCAAAGTAGCGTCCAGCGGTACGGATAATGGCGGCAGCACGCACACCGGCGGCCGGAAGCATATAGTTGAAACTGTAAATGCCAGCGACGCCTACCACTGCCGATGCTGACAGGAACCAGCCTGACAGCGTAAGCAAGCCAATACTGGCGAGCAGAGTCACAATCGCCAGAATGACACCCAGGCTCAGCAGCCAGATGTGGCGTTTATACAGTGTGAGGTAGGGGAGAAGTGCACGCATTTAAATCTCCTCCTGACGGTGGGCAAGAAGGGCGGCAAAAGCCCCCTCCGCCTGAGAAAGCTCGGCGAACGTGCCCTGCTCAATGATTTGTCCGTTGTCCATGACCCAAATGGTACTCCAGTCGGTTAACCCTTCCAGTTGGTGGGTCACCATCAACGTGGTCTGTTGCAAAGAGGCTTCATTCAGCGCCTGCATCACTCTCTGCTCGCTATGGCTGTCCAGGCTGGCGGCAGGCTCATCAAGCAGCAAAAGTTTGCAATCGTCCAGCAAGGCGCGCGCAACCGCGACGCGCTGAGCCTGCCCCACTGAAAGACGGGCCCCCTGGTCGCCGGTCTGCGTATCAAGTCCTTGCGGCAACAGAGGTAAAAACTCACTCACCCAGGCTTTGTCGAGAACCGTCTGCAATTCGGCGTCGCTGGCGTCAGGCCTGCCCAGCAAAATGTTTTCGCGCAGGGTTGTCGCCGGCAGTTGCGGGTTCTGACCCACCCAACTGATGGAACGCCGCCAGGCATCTGGCTCCAGGGAGCCTAGCTCTACACCATTCACGCGCAATGTGCCGTCGTAGGGAAGAAAACCGGACAGCGCATTGATAAGAGAGCTTTTGCCTGAGCCACTTTTACCGACCAGCACCACACGCTGCCCGGCGGCCAAGGTGAAATTGAGCGGCCCGGCAAGCACGGCACCTTCAGGGGATTTAAGGATAAGATCCTGTGCCACGAGGGTGACCGCCTCGTCATTTTTCAACGTGATATCGCCGCGTTGCGGATGTGCCAGCGGAGCTTCCATAAAGGTTTTCAGGCTGTCTGCTGCACCAATTGCCTGTGCCTTTGCATGGTAAAAGGTCCCTAAATCGCGCAGTGGCTGGAAAAATTCCGGTGCCAGTACCAGTGCCAGGAATCCGGCAAACAGCGTCACGCCAGTGCCGTAGTGGCCAAAATTCAGTTCGCCCAGGTAGGAAAAACCGAAATAAACCGCGACCAGCGCAATGGACAATGAGGTGAAAAACTCGAGTACGCCTGATGACAAGAAGGCCAGTCGCAGAACTTCCATTGTGCGGCTGCGAAAATCCTCGGATGCCGCGCGAATATTCTCTGTTTCTGCCGCACCCCGGTTGAAGATACGCAGTGTTTCCATCCCGCGCAAACGGTCAAGGAAATGCCCACTCAGGCGCGCCAGGGCTTTAAAGTTGCGGCGGTTGGCATCGGCAGCGCCCATTCCCACCATCGCCATAAACAGGGGGATGAGCGGTGCGGTACAGAGCAAAATGAGTGCTGCGGCCCAGTTGATTGGCAATAGCGTGACGACAATCAGTAACGGCACGCTTGCCGCCAGCGTCATTTGTGGCAAGTAGCGGGCATAGAAATCATGCATGTCATCAATTTGTTCAAGAATCAGCGTGGCCCAGCTTCCCGCAGGTTTACCCTGAATCCAGGCCGGGCCTGCCTGTTGAAGTCTGTCGAGTACCCGGCGGCGAATTTCAAATCGAATATGCGCGCCCGCATGGAAGCCCACTCGCTCACGTAGCCATGTCACCCAACTGCGAATGATAAAAACCAGTACCAGCAACGTGAAGGGGAGTAAAAGGGCTTCGCGTGGAATATTCTCCATAATCAAGTGATTAAGGATTTTTGCCAGCATCCAGGCTTGGGCGACGATGAGGGCGCCACTCAACACACCCAAAAGTCGGGACATCATGAGCCAGCGACGGGAGATGACACTTTGCTGTTTTAACCAGCGTGTTAATTCTTGTTGACGGGTTTTATTCATTGCGCGCTTTGCAGGTGAAGTTATCGGATTTTTTTAGCTTCGCAATGTTACATCGGCATAAAAATAAAGGCGACTTATAGTCGCCTTATTTACCTTTGTTACTGACTTGTAAAGATTATTTACTTTCCTGAGCCAGTCCGTCGAGATAGCGCTCGGCATCAAGTGCTGCCATGCAACCGGTCCCCGCAGAGGTGATGGCCTGGCGGTAGATGTGGTCCATCACGTCACCCGCGGCAAATACTCCCGGAATGCTGGTCTGGGTTGCATTGCCATGGATACCGGACTGTACTTTAATGTAGCCATTTTCCAGTTCTAACTGGCCAGCAAAGATAGCCGTGTTCGGGCTATGGCCGATGGCAACAAACAGACCGGCAACATCCAGAGACTCAACGGTATCGGTGTTTTGCGTGTCGCGAAGGCGCAGACCGCTCACACCCATCTGATCGCCTGTCACTTCTTCCAGTGTACGGTTGGTATGCAGCACGATATTACCGTTTGCCACTTTTTCCATCAGACGCTTGATCAGGATTTTCTCCGCGCGGAAGGAGTCACGGCGGTGGATCAAGTGCACTTCAGAGGCGATATTCGCGAGATACAGCGCTTCTTCAACAGCGGTGTTGCCGCCGCCGATGACCGCGACCTTTTGGTTACGGTAGAAGAAACCGTCGCAGGTTGCGCAGGCAGAAACACCGCGGCCTTTAAATGCTTCTTCAGACGGCAGGCCCAGATAACGAGCAGATGCGCCCGTTGCGATAATCAACGCGTCACAGGTGTATTCGCCGCTGTCGCCGGTAAGACGGAACGGACGATTCTGCAGATCGACGGTGTCAATGTGATCGAACAGAATCTGCGTATCGAATTTCTCGGCATGTTCATGCATGCGCTCCATCAGCAGCGGCCCGGTCAGGTGATTTGGATCGCCTGGCCAGTTCTCCACTTCGGTCGTGGTGGTGAGCTGACCGCCTTTTTCCATACCGGTAATTAATACCGGTTCCAGGTTTGCGCGTGCAGCATAGACCGCAGCGGTATAGCCCGCGGGGCCTGAACCCAGGATAAGCAGCTTGCTGTGTTTGGCCGTACCCATGAAATCCTCGTTTTTATTTGCAGACATTGGTCTGGATTGTAGGGAATTTGCAGGCGTAAAAAAAGAGTGCAGCGGTTTTGTTAACGATATGTGTAATAGATAAAGCCGATGGAAAACTTCAAGCGAATAATCGAAATATAACAATTTCTACTGAAAATTGGTCAGTTATAAGGGGATAACATGAGGATTCAGGGACCGCGATGATGAATATCTGGCATGTTGTACTAAAAAAAGATGTTTTGCTTTGACAATCCCCTGCGCATTTGCGAAAACATCAAAGGAAGAAAAAAAGCAGTGTTTCGTGTGTGGTGAAAAGTCATGCACGTAAATGCCATTTTTACCGGGTTAGCGAAATATACGCATGGTGTGGACAGATGCCATTCGTGATGTCGATAGCTGCCTCCAGGCAACGGCTTCTCAATACAGACCCTGGGACTACGTGGTGTTCGCTTAGAAAAACACATCACACGTAACGCGACGGGCAAAGACTCTGAACAGTGAAGTGCACAGGGTCAAGACAGGAGTAGGGAAGGAATACAGAGAGACAATAATAATGGTAGATAGCAAGAAGCGCCCTGGCAAAGATCTCGACCGCATCGATCGTAATATTCTGAACGAATTGCAAAAAGATGGGCGTATTTCCAACGTCGAGCTTTCTAAACGAGTGGGACTTTCTCCTACGCCGTGCCTTGAGCGCGTGCGCAGGCTGGAAAGACAGGGTTTCATTCAGGGCTATACAGCGCTGCTGAACCCGCATTATCTGGATGCATCACTTCTGGTATTTGTTGAGATTACTCTGAATCGTGGCGCGCCGGATGTGTTTGAGCAATTTAACTCCGCAGTACAGAAACTTGAAGAAATTCAAGAGTGTCATCTGGTATCTGGTGATTTCGACTACCTGTTGAAAACACGTGTGCCGGATATGTCAGCCTACCGTAAGCTGTTAGGGGAAACCCTGCTGCGACTGCCAGGCGTGAATGACACCCGTACCTATGTGGTGATGGAAGAAGTCAAACAGAGCAATCGTCTGGTTATCAAGACGCGCTAATACGGAACAGGTGCACAATCAGCTTTTTTTGATTACACTCCTGTTAATCCATACAGCAACAGTGCCGGGGCTTCCCGGCGCTGTTGTCCGTTTTAGCTGGAGAGCCTTACTTGAGCCAGGAATACACAGAAGACAAAGAAGTCACACTTACCAAGCTAAGCAGCGGGCGTCGACTCCTTGAGGCGTTGCTGATCCTCGTATCTCTGTTTGCCGTCTGGTTGATGGCAGCACTTATCAGCTTTAACCCGTCCGATCCCAGCTGGTCACAAACCGCATGGCATGAGCCTATTCATAATTTAGGTGGGCAACCCGGCGCGTGGCTGGCGGATACCTTGTTCTTCATCTTCGGCGTTATGGCCTACACCATCCCAGTGATCATTTTAGGTGGCTGCTGGTTCGCGTACCGCCACCGTGCCAATGAAGACTATATCGATTATTTTGCGGTTTCTCTGCGTTTGATTGGTGCACTGGCGCTGATCCTCACCTCCTGCGGCCTGGCTGCTATTAATGCCGATGATATCTGGTACTTCGCGTCGGGCGGGGTGATTGGTAGTCTGCTCAGCACAACATTACAGCCCCTGTTACGCAGCAGTGGTGGCACAATTGCATTGTTGTGTGTCTGGGCGGCGGGGCTCACGCTCTTTACTGGCTGGTCCTGGGTGACTATCGCAGAAAAGATTGGCAGCATCATTCTCAGTGTTCTGACCTTTGCCAGTAATCGTACGCGTCGCGACGATACCTGGGTCGATGAAGAAGAATATGAGGACGAGGAATATGAAGACGAGCCGTCTAACGCACCGCGTGAATCACGCCGGGCTCGCATCATGCGAGGTGCGCTGGCGCGTCGTAAACGTGTTGCCGAAAAATTCAGTAATCCAATGGGGCGTAAGACCGATGAGGCCTTGTTCTCCGGCAAGCGTATGGATGATGAAGGGAATGAAGACGTCGAGTATTCTGCGCGGGGGATCCCGGCCGATGCGGATGATGTGTTGTTCTCCGGAAATCGCGCTACCCAGTCTGAAGCAGACTCTTATGATCCGTTACTCAGCGGATATCGGGCGACAGAGCCACTGACCGCTGCTGAGGCTGAAATGACCGCAGCGCAGGCTTATGCTGCGCCGTCAGCTCCTGTTTCTTATGCGACGGAACCCACGCCAGAATGGCAACCCGAAGCGCCTGAGGTCTGGTCTTCGCACGAGAGGGCAGATCAGGTCCCGCTTTCCCATTATGTTGCACCGACGCAAGAGAGTGAGTGGCAGCCTACAGCGCCTGTTGTTGCGGAACCTGCTGAATACCAGGCCTACATTCCTGAGCCGGACTATGTTGCTTCACAGCCTGTGATTGAGCCTGAGCCTGAAGTCGAAGAACTTAAACCGCAAACTCGCCCGCCACTCTATTATTTCGAAGAAGTTGAAGAGAAACGCGCCCGCGAGCGTGAACAGCTTGCTGCCTGGTATCAACCTATTCCTGAACCAGCTCAGGAGCCTGTACGCTCCGTCATGCCAACGCCTCCTGTAGCGGCAACCGTCACTCCGGTCGCAGCCTCAGTAGCGTCAAGTGTGTCTGAATCGCCTGCTGCTGATCTCAGTAGCCCGATGTTCAGCCTTGCTGAGGGGGGCGCGCCACGCCAGCAGGTAAAAGAAGGAATTGGCCCGCAATTACCGCGGCCTAACCGCGTGCGTGTGCCTACCCGCCGTGAACTGGCGTCTTACGGCATTAAATTACCGTCACAGCGTATGGCTGAAGAGCGCGCTCGCACTGAGCAGCAGCCGCAGCATGATCCGCTGAGCGATGACGAAGCCGATATGCTCCAGCAGCAGGAACTGGCCCAGCAGTTTGCCGCCAGCCAGCATAACCGCTATGGCGACGAATATGCGCATGAGACGCCGGCAGCGCCTGAACTGTCCGAGGATGAAGAGGCTGAAGCTGAGCTGGCGCGTCAGTTTGCCAGCAGCCAACAGCAGCGCTACTCCAGCGACCGTTCTGTTTCCTCTGGTGCATTCTCACTGGATGATTTTGAGTTTTCCCCGACCAAAGCGCTGGTGGACGACGGCCCAAGTGAGCCGCTATTTACACCGGGCGTGATGCCTGAAGCCGAACTACCGCGCGTTCAGTACGCGCAACAGCCAGCCGTCGCATCGCCACAGCATGTATCACAGCCTCAGGCCCCTGCGCCGAAGGAAAGTTTGATTCACCCACTGCTAATGCGTAATGGCGACAGCCGCCCATTGCAGAAGCCGACAACACCACTGCCATCGCTGGATCTTCTCACGCCGCCACCGACAGAAGTGGAACCAGTCGATACCTTCGCGCTGCAACAGATGGCGCGGCTGGTTGAAGCGCGTCTGGCGGATTTTCGCATTAAAGCGGATGTGGTGAATTACTCCCCAGGCCCTGTGATCACTCGTTTTGAATTAAACCTGGCCCCTGGCGTAAAAGCCGCGCGTATTTCCAACTTGTCACGCGATTTAGCGCGCTCATTGTCGACGGCTGCGGTGCGTGTGGTTGAGGTTATTCCGGGCAAACCTTATGTGGGCCTGGAACTGCCGAACAAAAAGCGTCAGACCGTCTACCTGCGAGAAGTACTGGATTGCGCAAAATTCCGTGAAAGCGCCTCTCCGCTAACGGTCGTTCTGGGGAAAGACATTGCGGGTGAACCTGTCACCGCCGATTTAGCGAAGATGCCTCATTTGCTGGTTGCGGGTACGACGGGTTCGGGTAAATCCGTTGGCGTTAACGCCATGATCCTCAGCATGCTTTACAAGGCACAGCCTGAAGACGTCAAGTTCATCATGATCGACCCGAAAATGCTTGAGCTGTCCGTTTATGAGGGCATCCCGCATCTGTTGACTGAAGTGGTCACCGACATGAAAGACGCCGCCAACGCATTGCGCTGGAGCGTGAATGAGATGGAGCGCCGCTACAAACTGATGTCCGCATTGGGGGTGAGAAACCTGGCGGGCTACAACGACAAGATTGCCGAAGCGGCGAGCATGGGGCGCCCCATCCCGGACCCATACTGGAAACCCGGTGATAGCATGGCTATAGAGCATCCAGTGCTGGAAAAACTGCCGTACATTGTTGTTTTGGTGGACGAGTTTGCTGATCTGATGATGACGGTGGGTAAGAAGGTTGAAGAGTTGATCGCCCGCCTGGCTCAAAAAGCCCGTGCTGCCGGTATTCACCTGGTGCTGGCGACCCAGCGACCTTCCGTTGATGTGATTACAGGGCTTATCAAGGCCAATATCCCGACACGAATTGCCTTTACCGTATCGAGTAAAATTGACTCGAGAACCATCCTTGATCAGGGCGGTGCGGAGTCCTTGCTGGGCATGGGGGACATGCTCTACTCTGGCCCGAACTCCACAATCCCGGTGCGCGTTCATGGGGCTTTCGTTCGCGATGAAGAAGTGCATGCTGTTGTTCAGGACTGGAAAGCGCGTGGGCGTCCGCAGTATATCGACGGCATTACCTCTGACAGCGAAAGCGAAGGCGGTGGTGGTGGTTTTGACAGTGGTGAAGAGCTGGATCCGTTGTTCGATCAGGCCGTCAACTTTGTCACGGAAAAACGTAAAGCCTCGATCTCAGGTGTTCAACGCCAGTTCCGTATTGGCTATAACCGCGCCGCACGCATCATCGAACAAATGGAAGCCCAGGGCATCGTGAGCGAGCAGGGGCACAATGGCAACCGTGAAGTGTTGGCGCCACCGCCGTTCGACTAAATGCAAAGATGGGTAAATCAGTAAAAATTAAGTCTTTTCTCCTGTCACTCCAGGCTGAGTGCTTTTAGAGTGGCAGGAAGGTACCCTCAATTCGGGGGCGACGAATTTTAAGGAATGACAATGAAAAAAATCGCGATGGCATGTGCGTTAATGGGTAGCTTCATGGTCAGCAACGTATGGGCTGATGCCTCCAGCGATCTGAAAAGCCGCCTTGATAAAGTCAACAGCTTCCACGCCAGCTTCACGCAGAAAGTCACAGACGGCAGCGGTGCTGCAGTCCAGGAAGGCCAAGGGGATCTGTGGGTTAAACGCCCGAGCCTCTTTAACTGGCATATGACTCAGCCGGATGAAAGCGTACTGGTTTCTGATGGTAAAACGTTGTGGTTCTACAATCCCTTTGTTGAACAAGCGACGGCGACCACACTGACTGATGCGACGAGCAACACGCCATTTATGCTTATTGCGCGTAACCAGAGCAGCGACTGGCAGCAATACAACATCGCCCAAAATGGTGATGACTTCGTTCTGACGCCGAAAACGACCAGTGGCAACCTCAAACAGTTCACGATCAATGTGGGTCGTGACGGGACCATTCATCAGTTCAGCGCGATCGAACAGGATGATCAGAAGAGCAGTTATCAGCTCAAATCCCAGCAAAACGGTAGTATTGACCCCTCTAAATTCACCTTTACCCCGCCAAAGGGCGTAACGGTTGACGATCAACGTAAGTAAGAGGCATGTGTGGGCAACCTGTCGCTCGATTTTTCCGATAATACTTTTCAACCTCTGGCCGCTCGCATGCGGCCAGAAAATTTAGCACAGTACATTGGCCAGCAGCACCTGCTGGCAGCGGGGAAGCCATTGCCCCGTGCAATAGAGGCAGGTCATCTGCACTCTATGATCCTGTGGGGGCCGCCAGGCACCGGAAAAACGACGCTGGCAGAAGTGATTGCCCGCTACGCCAGCGCCGACGTTGAGCGTATTTCTGCCGTGACCTCAGGTGTAAAAGAGATCCGCGAGGCCATTGAACGCGCGCGGCAAAACCGCAATGCCGGGCGCCGCACGATTTTGTTTGTCGATGAAGTCCATCGGTTCAATAAAAGCCAGCAGGATGCTTTTCTGCCCCACATTGAAGACGGCACCATCACGTTTATTGGTGCAACCACCGAAAACCCGTCGTTTGAACTCAATTCCGCATTGCTCTCCCGGGCTCGCGTCTATTTACTCAAATCCCTGACCACCGAGGATATTGAGCAGGTATTAACGCAGGCAATGGAGGATAAGGCACGCGGCTACGGCGGGCAGGATGTCGTGTTACCCGACGAAACCCGTAAAGCGATAGCGGATCTGGTGAACGGCGATGCGCGGCGTGCGTTGAACACGCTGGAAATGATGGCTGATATGGCTGAGCTGGACGATTCCGGCAAGCGTGTATTACAGCCGTCTCTGTTAACGGAAATCGCCGGTGAGCGCAGCGCGCGTTTTGATAACAAAGGCGATCGTTTTTACGATTTGATCTCAGCACTGCATAAATCTGTGCGCGGCAGTGCGCCAGATGCGGCATTGTACTGGTATGCCCGGATCATCACAGCAGGTGGAGATCCACTCTATGTCGCCCGCCGTTGCCTGGCGATCGCTTCTGAAGATGTGGGCAATGCCGATCCTCGCGCGATGCAGGTGGCGATTTCCGCCTGGGATTGTTTTACCCGCGTGGGGCCGGCTGAAGGGGAACGCGCGATTGCGCAGGCGATTGTTTACCTGGCCTGTGCGCCGAAAAGTAACGCCGTTTACACCGCGTTCAAAGCCGCGATGGCCGATGCCCGCGAGCGTCCGGATTATGATGTGCCCGTGCATCTGCGCAATGCCCCGACGAAGCTGATGAAAGAGATGGGCTATGGTCAGGAATATCGCTATGCCCATGATGAACCCAATGCCTATGCGGCTGGCGAGGTCTTTTTCCCTGAGGAAATAGCACAAACGCGCTATTACTATCCGACTAACCGGGGTCTTGAGGGCAAGATTGGCGAAAAGCTCGCCTGGCTGGCTGAACAGGATCATAAAAGCCCCATAAAACGCTACCGTTGAGAGTGACCTTGCGGTAATGTTGTCGCTGTATCTCTGAGGCCGCAGGCTGCGGTCACTTTCTCATTATTTCAATTCGATAAGCACAGGATAAGCATGCTCGATCCCAATCTGCTGCGTACCGAGCCAGACGCAGTCGCAGAAAAACTGGCACGCCGGGGCTTTAAGCTGGATGTTGATAAGTTACGCGCTCTCGAAGAGCGTCGTAAGGTTCTGCAGGTAAACACTGAAAATCTGCAGGCAGAGCGTAACTCGCGATCGAAATCCATCGGCCAGGCGAAAGCACGCGGGGAAGACATCGAGCCTTTACGCCTGGAAGTAAACAAGCTGGGTGAGGATCTGGATGCCGCTAAGGCCGAGCTGGAAACGCTGCTCGCTGAAATCCGTGAAATCGCGCTGGCTATCCCGAACACCCCGGATGATAGCGTTCCGGTTGGTAAAGACGAAAATGACAATGTTGAAGTGAAACGCTGGGGCACCCCGCGTCAGTTCGATTTCGACGTTCGCGACCACGTTACTCTGGGTGAAATGCACGGCGGGCTGGATTTTGCCGCAGCCGTTAAGCTGACCGGTTCCCGTTTCGTGGTGATGAAGGGTCAGATTGCGCATCTGCACCGCGCACTGGCGCAGTTCATGATCGATCTGCACACCGAGCAACATGGCTATAGCGAAACCTATGTTCCGTACCTGGTGAACCACGATACCTTGTACGGCACGGGTCAGTTACCGAAATTTGCGGGTGACCTGTTCCACACACGTCCGCTGGATGAAGAAGCAGACAGCAGCAACTATGCGTTGATCCCAACGGCAGAAGTTCCGCTGACTAACCTCGTGCGCGATGAAATCATCGATGAAGACGATCTGCCGATCAAGCTGACGGCGCACTCACCGTGCTTCCGCTCAGAAGCGGGCTCTTATGGCCGTGATACCCGTGGTCTGATCCGTATGCATCAGTTCGATAAAGTCGAGATGGTGCAGATTGTTCGCCCGGAAGAGTCTATGGCTGCGCTGGAAGAGATGACTGGCCACGCGGAAAAAGTGCTGGAACTGCTGGGGCTGCCGTACCGCCGCGTTGCACTTTGTACCGGTGATATGGGCTTTGGCGCTTGCAAAACCTTCGATCTTGAAGTGTGGGTTCCTGCGCAGAATACCTACCGTGAAATTTCCTCCTGCTCAAACGTCTGGGATTTCCAGGCTCGCCGCATGCAGGCACGCTGCCGCAGCAAATCCGACAAGAAAACCCGTCTGGTGCATACCCTGAACGGCTCTGGTCTGGCTGTGGGACGTACGCTGGTGGCCGTGCTGGAAAACTATCAGCAGGCTGATGGCCGTATTGAGATCCCTGAAGTGCTGCGCCCTTACATGCGTGGTGCTGAGTATATCGGCTAAGTTCCTGGTTTGTTCATAAAGCGCCTACGGGCGCTTTTTTTTTGGCCCACTTTGACGTCAGGCAATAAACCTCATAAGTAATGAGGACATAATTCTCGCCGCAATTCAGGATAAAAAACTAAAAATTTCAGAATTCGCTATATACATATCTATATAACGATCTGGTTTGTTGTTATTCGTGAGCAAAGTGAGTTTTTATGGAATCTAAAACCCCCGATGTACTACTGGATGTAGAAGTCAGTCGACGCGGCCTGGTCAAAACAGGCGTGATAGGCGGGCTGGCGGTGGCAAGCAGCGCCTTCACGCTACCTTTTTCCCGCTATGTGCATGCTGCTAAGTCCCTTGCCCCCATCTCCTCTTCAGAAAAGATAGTATGGAGCGCCTGCACCGTTAACTGCGGCAGCCGTTGCCCGCTGCGTATGCACGTGGTGGACGGCGAAATTAAGTACGTCGAAACGGATAACACCGGGGACGACAACTATGACGGGTTGCATCAGGTGCGCGCATGCCTGCGTGGACGTTCGATGCGCCGTAGGGTCTATAATCCCGACCGCCTAAAATATCCAATGAAACGCGTGGGCAAACGCGGTGAAGGAAAATTTGAGCGAATCAGCTGGGAAGAGGCGTACAGCACCATTGCTGAAAATATGACCCGGCTCATCAAAGAGCATGGTAATGAATCCATTTATCTGAACTACGGCACCGGTACGCTGGGCGGCACAATGACCCGCTCCTGGCCACCTGGAGAAACGCTGGTCGCACGCCTGATGAATTGCTGCGGCGGCTATCTGAATCATTATGGCGATTACTCCACCGCGCAAATTGCCGTAGGCTTAAATTATACCTATGGCGGTTGGGCTGACGGTAACAGTCCTTCAGACATTGAAAACAGCGACCTGGTGGTGCTGTTTGGCAACAACCCGGGTGAAACGCGTATGAGCGGTGGTGGGGTAACCTACTACCTGGAACAGGCGCGGCAGAAGTCTAACGCAAAGCTGATCATCATCGATCCGCGTTATACCGATACGGGCGCCGGGCGTGAAGATGAATGGATCCCCATCCGTCCGGGAACGGATGCAGCCCTTGTCTCCGCGCTGGCCTGGGTGATGATCGATGAAAATCTGGTCGACCAGGCGTTTTTGGATAAATACTGCGTAGGCTTTGATGAGAAAACGCTGCCGAAGAATGCGCCAGCAAATGGCCACTACAAAGCGTATATCCTGGGGCAGGGCAGCGACGGCGTGGCGAAAACCCCGCAATGGGCATCTGCAATAACCGGGATTGCCGCTAGTCGCATTGTGACGCTTGCCCGGGAAATTGCCGGTGCGAAAGCCGCGTTCATTTCCCAGGGATGGGGGCCGCAGCGCCACTCAAACGGCGAACTGGTTTCACGTGCCATCGCCATGCTGCCAATCCTCACCGGGAATGTCGGTATTAATGGCGGTAACTCAGGTGCTCGTGAAGGTTCGTACGATTTGCCTTTCGTCCGCATGCCTGCGTTAACTAATCCGGTGCAGACCAGCATTTCAATGTTCATGTGGACCGATGCCATCGAGCGTGGGCCAGAGATGACGGCAACACGCGATGGCGTACGTGGCAAAGACAAGCTGGATTCGCCTGTCAAGATGATCTGGAATTACGCCGGAAACTGCCTTGTAAACCAGCATTCGCAGATCAATCGCACCCATGAGATTTTACAGGACGATAAAAAATGCGAGCTGATCGTCGTGATTGACTGCCACATGACGTCGTCCGCGAAATATGCCGACATTCTCCTGCCCGACTGCACGGCCTCCGAACAGATGGATTTTGCCCTTGATGCTTCCTGCGGCAACATGTCGTATGTGATTTTTAACGATCAGGTCATCAAGCCGCGTTTTGAGTGCAAAACGATTTATGAGATGACGAGCGAACTGGCAAAACGTCTCGGTGTCGAGCAGCAGTTTACCGAAGGCCGAACTCAGGAAGGCTGGATGCGGCATCTCTATGCCCAGTCCCGCGAGGCGATTCCTGACTTACCGGAATTCGATGAGTTTCGCAAACAAGGAATATTCAAGCAACGTGACCCGGAGGGGCATCACGTGGCCTATAAAGCATTCCGCACCGATCCAGCAGCGAACCCCTTGACCACGCCGTCCGGTAAAATTGAAATCTATTCCGCACAACTTGCGGAAATTGCGTCCACCTGGCAACTGGCTAAAGATGATGTCATCGACCCTTTACCGGTTTACAGCCCTGGCTTTGAAGGCCCGAACGATCCGCTGGCCAAAAACTGGCCGTTGCAACTTACCGGCTTCCATTACAAATCACGTACTCACTCAACTTACGGCAACATTGATGTGCTGAAGGCCGCCTGTCGTCAGGAAATGTGGATCAACCCGATCGATGCGCAAGCGCGCGGTATTTCTAACGGTGATCGGGTGCGTATCCGTAACGATCGTGGAGAAGTGCACATCGAAGCGAAAGTAACGCCACGTATTATTCCAGGCGTTGTCGCGCTGGGTGAGGGGGCGTGGTATGCGCCTGATGGGAAGGGTATCGATCAGGCGGGCTGCATTAACGTCCTGACCACCCAACGCCCTTCACCGCTGGCGAAGGGAAACCCGTCGCATAGCAATCTCGTTCAGGTTGAGAAGTTGTAAGGAGTAGCCGATGACCACCCAATACGGATTTTTTATTGATTCCGCCCGCTGCACCGGCTGCAAAACCTGTGAGCTGGCCTGTAAAGATTACAAAGACTTAACCCCGGACGTCAGTTTCCGTCGCATTTACGAGTACGCCGGTGGCGACTGGCAGGAAGACAACGGCGTCTGGCACCAGAACGTGTTCGCCTACTACCTGTCGATTGCCTGCAACCACTGTGAGGACCCGGCCTGTACCAAAGTCTGCCCGAGCGGGGCCATGCACAAGCGCGAAGACGGCTTTGTGGTCGTGAACGAAGACATCTGCATCGGCTGCCGCTATTGCCACATGGCCTGCCCGTACGGTGCGCCGCAGTACAACGCGCAAAAGGGCCACATGACCAAATGCGACGGCTGCTACAGCCGCGTCGCAGACGGGCACAAGCCCATCTGTGTGGAATCCTGCCCGCTGCGCGCGCTGGATTTTGGCCCGATAGACGAACTGCGTAAAAAACACGGAGAACTGGCGGCGGTTGCGCCGCTGCCGGCTGCACGCTTCACCAAACCGTGCATTGTGATTAAACCTAACGCCAACAGCCGCCCGACCGGGGATACCACCGGCTACCTGGCAAACCCACGGGAGGTGTGAGATGGGTAACGGATGGCATGAATGGCCGCTGGTGTTGTTTACCGTGCTCGGGCAGTGCGTGGCGGGCGGGTTAATCGTCATGGGGCTGGCCTGGCTGGCGGCAAAAGATGACGCGGCAACCCAGCAACGCATCACCCGCAGCATGTTCTTTTTGTGGGTGCTGATGGGCATCGGGTTTATCGCCTCGATGCTGCACCTGGGTTCACCAATGCGCGCCTTCAACTCGCTGAACCGGGTGGGCGGGTCAGCGCTGAGTAATGAAATCGCCGCAGGCTCGGTCTTTTTCGCCGTCGGTGGTTTCTGGTGGCTGGTGAGCATGCTCGGCAAGATGCCGGCCGCGCTGGGAAAAATCTGGCTGGTGGTCAGCATGGTGCTGGGCGTGGTGTTTGTGTGGGCGATGACCCGTGTCTACCAGATTGATACCGTGCCGACCTGGCACTCGGCGTACACCACGGTCGGCTTCTTCCTGACGATGCTGCTCGGTGGTCCACTGCTGGCGGCCCTGCTACTGCGCGTGGCGGGCACGCCGTTTAACGGTGCGACCTTTGCCTCACTGAGCGTGGCGGCCCTGCTGGCAAGCCTGGCGTTGGTCATTCTGCAAGGGATGAGTCTCGCCACGGTGCACAGTTCGGTGGTACAGGCGAGCGCGCTGGTGCCGGACTACGGCAGTTTACAGGTGTGGCGGATGGTACTGCTGGTCGCCGGGCTGGGCTGCTGGATTTGCCCGCTGGCAATGCGCAAGCCACCGCGGGTCACCAGCCTGCTGGCGGGGGTGACGCTGGTGGTGGTCGGTGAACTGATTGGCCGCGGCCTGTTCTACGGTTTACATATGACGGTCGGGATGGCCGTTGCGGGTTAAGAAGCCCAGCCTGACCGGGAAAATCTCCCGGTCAGGCACTTGATTCATCATGAATTTTTTCAACTAAACTTTTTACCAATACTGTTAAATAAATCTTATTAATCAATCAGGTAATCATAACTCCCCAGCCATAATTGAACCGCAGGATAAGTTTTATATATCGTCGCTGAATAAATCGTGCCGGTGGCCAAAATCAGTAGATTGACAATGTTTTTGCTGGTGGCATGATGCGCACGAATCTTGAACTTCCTCACGGTTTTAATCCATGACCATCTACACCCGGCCAGTGCTTTTATTGCTCTGTGGCCTGCTTCTTTTGACCCTGACGATCGCGGTTCTGAACACGCTCGTTCCGCTTTGGCTTGCCCATGAAAACATGCCGACCTGGCAGGTTGGCATGGTCGGTTCCTCGTACTTTACCGGTAATTTGCTGGGTACGATGGTGACCGGATGGCTTATCCAGAGAGGGGGGGTTAACCGCACCTATTACATTGCGTCGCTGATATTTGCCGTCGGTTGTGCGGGGCTGGGCTTTAACATCGGGTTCTGGAGCTGGCTGATATGGCGTTTCGTTGCCGGGATCGGCTGCGCCATGATTTGGGTGGTGGTGGAAAGTGCGCTGATGCGTAGTGGTACGTCACGTAATCGTGGCCGCCTGCTCGCGGCCTATATGATGGTCTATTACGTGGGTACGGTACTGGGCCAGGTAATGGTCAGTAAACTGCCAACCGAACTGATGAGCGTCTTACCCTGGGCCGTTGGACTGGTTCTGGCTGCGATTTTACCATTGCTGTTCACCCGCATTACGGGGCAGAGCGATGAAGTGCAGAGCACAACATCAGTATGGCCGATGTTCCGTTTGCGCCAGGCACGTCTGGGCGTGAACGGTTGCGTTATCTCCGGGATCATTCTTGGCTCCCTGTATGGCTTAATGCCGCTCTACCTCAATCATAAAGGCGTAAGCGATTCCGGGATTGGATTCTGGATGGCGCTGATGGTCAGTGCGGGCATCGTAGGGCAGTGGCCCATTGGTCGGCTGGCCGATCGTTTTGGTCGCTTGCTGGTGCTGCGGGTTCAGGTCTTTGTGGTGATTCTGGGATGCGTAGCAATGCTCAGCAACGCAGCAATGGCGCCCACATTATTTGTGTTGGGTACCGCCGGGTTCACGCTTTATCCGGTCGCGATGGCCTGGGCATGTGAGAAGGTTGAATTTCATCAACTGGTGGCGATGAACCAGGCGCTGTTATTGAGCTATACCATCGGCAGCCTCCTGGGCCCAACGTTTACCGCGATGTTGATGCAGAGCTACTCCGACAGCCTGTTATTTATCATGATTGCCAGCGTGTCGCTGATTTATCTGATGATGCTGATGCGCAAAGCCGGCCATCACCCGACACCGGTGGCTCACGCCTGAAAAAAAGCCCGCAGTGTAACGCTGCGGGCTATTTCCTCTTACGTTTCCCGATGGGAAAATTAATACATCACTTTGTGACCGTACTGCTCCAGAATGCCTTTTACGCGTTCCATGGTCTCTTTTTTCGGCGGGTGAATACCGTCGAGCTTGTACTCTTCACCCATCGCCACCCATTTGTGTTTACCCAGCTCGTGGTAAGGCAGCAATTCGATTTTTTCAACGTTGCCCATATCACGGGTAAACTCGCCCAGGCGGTGGGCAGAGTCATCATCGTCTGACCAGCCTGGCACAACGACATAGCGGATCCAGACGTTGATGTTCTTGTTTGACAGATACTTAGCGAATTCCAGCGTGCGGTGATTGGAAACCCCCACCAGATTCTGGTGGATCTCGTCGTTCATCTGCTTGAGATCAAGCATCACCAGGTCAGTCACTTCCAGCAATTCGTCAACAACCGGATCGTAGCGGCGCACAAAACCGTTGGTATCCAGGCAGGTATGAATGCCTTCTTTTTTACAGGCACGGAACCAGTCACGCACAAACTCAGCCTGCAACATGGCTTCACCACCCGAAGCAGTGACGCCGCCGCCCGATGCATTCATAAAGTGGCGATAGGTCACCACGTCTTTCATGAGTTCATCAACGGTTATTTCTTTGCCACTGTGCGTGTCCCAGGTGTCACGGTTGTGACAGTAGAGGCAGCGCATCAGGCAGCCCTGGAAGAAGGTGATGAAGCGGATGCCTGGGCCGTCAACGGTGCCACAGGATTCAAAGGAGTGGATGCGACCAATCACTGACATTGCGATGTATTCTCCAGGTATGGCCCATCCGGGGCCTGTATTGATGCACAGCTCAATCTGGCTGTGTTAATACCCTTCATTCTTCGCGCTGCGAGTGCGTTAGCTTCCTCGCTCACCTCAGTCATTTACTTGCGTAAACTCCTGAGGGTTCTCTGCGATGCTGCCTTCTCGCAGCACGAATTATTTCGGGTAACAATCTGTTTTGGCAGATATCCATAGTATAGATAACCGACGAAGCAGACTGGGGGAGGGGTGTTAAAAAGGCCCCACTGACGTGGAGCCTTTATTGTACGCTTTTTACTTCGCGATTTCAGCCAAACCCATTACATGGTCTGAGTGAAAGTACGGGTGATAACGTCCTGCTGCTGTTCTTTCGTCAGGGAGTTAAAACGTACTGCGTAGCCAGATACACGGATGGTCAGCTGCGGATATTTTTCCGGGTTTTCCATCGCGTCGAGCAGCATTTCGCGGTTCATCACGTTCACGTTGAGGTGCTGACCACCTTCAATGGAAGACTCGTGGTGGAAGTAACCATCCATCAGGCCTGCCAGGTTGGTTTTACGCACTTCATCGTCTTTACCCAGCGCGTTCGGAACGATAGAGAAGGTGTAAGAGATACCATCTTTAGCGTAAGCAAACGGCAGTTTAGCAACGGAAGTCAGAGAGGCTACAGCACCTTTCTGGTCACGACCGTGCATTGGGTTAGCACCTGGGCCGAATGGCGCGCCAGCACGACGACCGTCTGGTGTGTTACCGGTTTTCTTACCATACACAACGTTAGAGGTGATGGTCAGAACAGACTGAGTCGGGATAGCGTTACGGTAAGTAGTCAGTTTCTGAATTTTCTTCATGAAACGTTCTACCAGGTCAACCGCCATGTCATCAACGCGAGCGTCGTTGTTACCAAACTGCGGGTATTCGCCTTCGATTTCGAAGTCGATAGCCAGACCGTCTTCGTCACGAATCGGTTTAACTTTCGCATGTTTGATGGCAGACAGGGAGTCAGCTGCAACAGACAGACCAGCGATACCACACGCCATGGTGCGGATAACGTCACGGTCATGCAGTGCCATCAGAGAAGCTTCGTAGCTGTACTTGTCGTGCATGTAGTGGATGACGTTCAGTGCGGTGACGTACTGTTTAGCCAGCCAGTCCATGAAGTGATCCATACGATCCATGACTTCGTCGAATTTCAGAACGTCGCCTTTGATTGGATCAGTTTTCGGACCCACCTGGATTTTCAGTTTTTCATCAACGCCGCCATTGATAGCGTACAGCATGGTTTTCGCAAGGTTAGCGCGAGCACCGAAGAACTGCATTTGTTTACCAACAACCATCGGGCTTACGCAGCAAGCAATTGCGTAGTCATCGTTGTTGAAGTCAGGGCGCATCAGATCATCGTTCTCATACTGCAGAGAAGAGGTATCGATGGAGACTTTAGCCGCGTATTTTTTGAAGTTCAGTGGCAGTTTTTCAGACCACAGAATAGTGATGTTCGGCTCTGGAGACGGCCCCATGGTGTACAGGGTGTTCAGGAAGCGGAAGCTGTTTTTGGTCACCAGAGTACGGCCATCAACGCCCATACCGGCGATGGATTCTGTTGCCCAGATCGGGTCACCAGAGAACAGTTCATCATATTCAGGGGTACGCAGGAAGCGAACCATACGCAGTTTCATGACCAGATGGTCAACCATTTCCTGCGCTTCTTGCTCGGTGATTTTACCTGCTTTCAGGTCGCGTTCGATGAACACGTCCAGGAAGGTAGCGGTACGACCGAAGGACATTGCCGCGCCGTTCTGGGATTTAACAGCAGCCAGGTAGCCGAAGTAAGTCCACTGAATAGCTTCCTGAGCAGAGGTTGCTGGAGCCGAGATATCGCAGCCATATTTTGCTGCCATTTCTTTGATCTGGCCCAGAGCACGGTGCTGCTCGGAGATTTCTTCGCGCAGACGGATAGTCGCTTCCAGGTTAACGCCATTTTCCATGTCAGACTGCAGGGACAGGAACTGTGCGTATTTGTCTTTCAGCAGGAAGTCGATACCGTACAGTGCAACGCGACGGTAGTCACCGATGATACGGCCACGACCGTAAGCATCCGGCAGACCAGTCAGAACACCGGATTTACGGCAGTTCAGGATGTCTTTGGTGTAAACGTCAAACACGCCCTGGTTGTGCGTTTTACGGTAATCAGTGAAGATTTTTTTCAGTGCCGGGTCCAGCTCGCGGTTGTACGCTTTGCAGGAACCTTCGACCATCTTGATACCACCAAACGGGATAATCGCACGTTTCAGCGGAGCTTCAGTCTGCAGACCAACGATTTTCTCAAGGCTTTTGTTGATGTAGCCAGCGTCGTGAGAAGTAATGGTGGACGCAACAGAGGTGTCAAAATCAACAGGCGCGTGGGTGCGGTTTTCCTGTTTAACACCTTCCATAACTTTATCCCACAGAGTGGTGGTCGCATCAGTTGCGCCCGCCAGGAAGGATTCGTCACCTTCATATGGGGTATAGTTTTTCTGGATAAAGTCACGTACGTTTACTTCTTTCTGCCAGTCACCTTTCGCAAAACCTTCCCAGGCTGTGGCTAGTTTTTCATTAAGCTCGGACATGTAACACCTACCTTCTTAAGTGGATTTTTTATTTACTGCCTGAGACAACCATTAGTGCTGGTTATCGCCACGCAGGTAAATGACCCAGTATGTCAACCCAACTAACAATCCTCCACCAATGATATTCCCAATTGTTACAGGAATCAGGTTATCGGTGATGAAATTCGCAATAGTCAGGTGAGAAAAATTGTCCGGGCTGGAACCGATCGCGGTCCAGAACTCCGGGGTCGCAAAGTTACGAATTAAAATACCCATCGGGATCATAAACATATTTGCGATACTGTGCTCGAAGCCGCTGGCAACGAACATACCTACTGGCAGAACCATAATCAGTGCTTTATCTGTCAGACTGCGGCCGGAGTAACTCATCCATACCGCCAGACAGACCATCAGGTTTGCCAGGATACCCAGTGCAACAGCTTCAATAAACGTATGGTGCAGTTTATGGTCAGCGGTTTGCAGGACGTTTAAGCCCCAACCGCCGTTCGCCACCATGTATTCGCCTGAAAGCCATATCAGTAGAACAAAGAGCAGCGCGCCAATCAGGTTACCGATATAGACGTTTGCCCAGTTGCGAGCCAATTGGCACCAGGTAATACGCCCGCTGGCTTTCGCGACCACAATCAACACGGTTGATGTGAAGAGGTCAGCGCCACAAATGACGCAAAGGATCAGCCCTAGTGAGAAACAGATACCACCGATAAGTTTAGCAATGCCGTAGGGCATCGATGCTGTACCTGTGGTGGCAGTAATATAGAAAACAAAAGCGATGGAGATAAAGACACCTGCTGTAATCGCCAAAAAGAACGTGGTCAGCGGTTTCTTTGTTGCTTTATAGACACCTGCTTCTTCGGCAACTTTTGCCATCGCAGCTGGAAGTATTAGATCAAAAGGGTTGTCAGCTTTCACACTAACTCTCTCTTTGTTTAAGTCGGCGAGGAGATACTAACAAAGCATTATAGAAGAGAATTTGATATGGATCATATCTCGCCTGGCTAATGGGACCGCAAAGCGCAGGGTCTTACCGCGAATGCGATGCAACGTGTTGATTATCCAAATAAAAATAAATTTTAAATTTTGCAAAAAGTGTTGAATTTTTTTATGCGGCCTCCCAAACAACAGTTAATTAAAATGGAGTAATTGCCATAAAAAGTAACAATAAGCCTTGGGTATTTATATATATATTTACCCATAATTAACTTAGTTATTACAATTGGCTTGCATTGCCGAAAAATAAATAAAGCGGGGCAATGAAATTGCCCCGTAATATAACGTAGACCTGTCATTAAGCCTACAGATTGTCGTACTACTTGTCGTTATTTCGACCAGAAAGCACGTTTAGCGCGTTGTAATTTTTCGTAAGCGGCTAACAAGGCCTGGTGAGCAGGGAAAGCTTCCAGTGTGCCATCGGCAGGCTGCAGTCCGTAGAACGGCTCTTCACCGCTCAGGGCTGCGCTGGCTGCTTCAACGGCGTCTGAACCGTACATCCGCACAAACGCATTCAGATATTGCAGAGGCTGACGCTCATCTTCCTGTGCCAGCAGCAGCAAGGTCTGCAGGCAACGGTAGTAATTGGCACGCTCAGCACTAAACACAGAACCGTTGAAATCAATTGTCCACTCAACCCAGGACAACGCTTGTTCCAGGTCACCACCCGCCAGTGCGAGCATGGCTTTCAGTTCACCAATACGCAGAGTGAACCAGCCGTTATCTTTACCGGTGGCGATACCGAGCAGCTCACGCACGCGGGTTACATCGTCGTGGCCTTCTTCGTCAAGCTGGTCGATCAGATTCAGGTAATCTTCTTTTTCCCACACGCTGCCCGGCAGAGAGAGGATCGTTTCGCGCAGATGTGTGCCCATGGCATTGTTGGCCAGCCACAGATCGTCAGCCGGATAAATGTCTGACATGCCCGGTACCAGAATACGGCACGCGTATACGCCCAGATGCTCGTAGTCGGCGATGTACACTTCTTTATCTTCGGCGTTGAAGATAGCCATCAGAGTGGCGAACTCTTCTTCGGTCGTACCGGCGAAGCTCCAGTCCGCAAACGGGTAGTCAGCATCCTGCTTGAACAGATCCCAGGAGATCGAGCCGCTGGAATCGATAAAGTGTGTTTCCAGGTTGGTGTGCTCCGCAACTTCTTCGTCGTCAAACGTTGGTGGAGTAAAGACATCAAGATCTTTCAGTCCACGCCCCTGCAGCAGCTCAGTCACGGTACGCTCCAGCGCGACACCGAAGTCCGGGTGTGCACCAAAGGAGGCGAAGCAGGTTCCGTTTGCCGGGTTAAACAGCACCACGCAAATCACCGGGTACTGACCCCCAAGAGAGCCGTCGTAGGCGAAGATAGGGAAACCTTCTGCTTCCAGTTTCTCAATGGATGCCACAACACCCGGGTAGCGAGCCAGCACGTCAGACGGGATTTCCGGCAGGCTGATACGCTCACTGATAATGCGATTTTTGATATGACGTTCAAAAACTTCGGACAGCCCCTGAACACGTGCTTCGTTAGCGGTGTTGCCTGCGGACATGCCGTTAGAGACATACAGGTTGCCAACGATGTTCATCGGAATATAGACAGTTTGCGCGTCTGACTGGCGGGTGAACGGCAGGGCGCAGATGCCACGTTCTTCATTGCCGGACTGCAAATCTACCAGCATGCCTGCGGCCAGCTCGTTTTCCGGATCGTAAAATGCGCGCAGGCGAGCATCCAGGATACCTTCCGGCAGCTCGTCATTTTCCGGCAACGGGAACCATTTTTCGTTGGGATAATGGACGAAAGGCCCTTTAGCGATGGCGTCACCCAGCCAGAAATCGGCAAAGAAATAGTTGGTGGACAGACGCTCGAAATATTCGCCCAGTGCGGAAGCCAGCGCTGCCTTTTTGGTCGCGCCTTTCCCATTGGTGAAGCACAGCGCACTGTCTTTATCACGAATATGCACTGACCAGACATTGGGAACAGGGTTTAGCCACGAAGCCTCTTCAATATTGAAGCCGAGATCGAGCAGTTTTTGCTGGAAGCGTGCGATGGAATCTTCCAGTGCGGCGTCTTTGCCGGGGATATAGGTTTGCGTCATAGCAGCAGTCACTTTTTTTGTACGTAAAGCGGGCGATCATACGGGTTTTATGTGACTGACGCTATCTTCACCGGGCAGTCGGCGAAAATAAAACTTTTGGCTAAGCTTATGGAACATAAATAGCTGCTAAGGCATTAAAAATGAAAGCGTTTGATCTGCATCGTATGGCGCTTGATAAGGTGCCGCTTGAGTTTCTCTGGGAGGTGGCACTGCGTTGCCTCTTTACCTTTGTTTTGGTCTTCTTATTTCTCAAAATTACCGGTCGCCGTGGCGTGCGGCAAATGTCGCTGTTTGAAGTGTTGATTATCCTGACGCTGGGCTCAGCGGCGGGGGACGTGGCGTTTTACGACAATGTTCCTCTCCTGCCCGTGCTGGTGGTTTTTGTAACACTGGGGCTGCTGTATCGGGCAGTGATGTGGCTGATGGCGCATAGTGAAAGGCTGGGAGATTTGCTCGAAGGCAAACCTGTTGTGGCTGTTGAAGATGGGCAACTGGCGTGGGAGAAGCTTGAGGCTGAAAACATCACCGAGTATGAGTTCTTCATGGAGTTGCGCCAGGGCAGTGTGGATCACCTCGGTCAGGTGCGGCTGGCCATACTCGAAACAAACGGCCAGCTCAGCGTCTATTACTACCCGGACGACGAGGTCAAACCCGGTTTGAGTATATTACCCGCGACCTTTTGCACTCGCTACACGACGGTACCGGAAGCAGGGGACTATGCCTGTACACGCTGTAGCCGGGTCCTGGTGATGCAAAAGGGGGATCATCAATTATGTCCGCGCTGCGCAAATCCAGAATGGTCGAAGGCCAGCCGGGCAATTCGTATCACCTGATAGCGATTATGTCGGTTTTATGACGCTTCGCCGGAAGAATGTTTTGTGTGAAGCAGCGCACATTTGCCGGGTCATAAGTTTTAGACATTGCGGCGCGTGTCACTGAATGATAAAACCGATATCCACTGTTATAACTTATTGCTTTTAGCGTGGTGAGGGGAAATGGCTCAGGTCTTCAATTTCAGTTCAGGTCCGGCAATGTTACCGGCGGATGTGCTCAAACAAGCTCAACAAGAGTTGTGTGACTGGCAAGGTCTTGGTACATCGGTGATGGAAATCAGCCACCGTGGTAAAGAATTTATTCAGGTTGCGGAAGAGGCAGAAAAGGATTTTCGTGAGCTGCTGAACATCCCCTCAAACTACAAAGTCCTCTTTTGCCATGGTGGTGGTCGCGGCCAGTTTGCCGGCGTTCCGCTGAATATCCTCGGCGACAAAACAACGGCTGATTACGTTGATGCAGGTTACTGGGCGGCAAGCGCAGTTAAAGAAGCGAAAAAATACTGCACGCCCAACGTTATCGACGCAAAAATCACCGTT
Source organism: uncultured Enterobacteriaceae bacterium (assembly GCA_963530515.1). GTDB lineage: Bacteria > Pseudomonadota > Gammaproteobacteria > Enterobacterales > Enterobacteriaceae > CBFFRJ01. The sequence goes on from CAUSEC010000001.1 coordinate 78,120, forward strand.
GACGGTCTGCGCGGCGTGAAGCCGATGAGCGAATGGCAGTTGAGTGATAACAGCGCTTACCTGCACTATTGCCCGAACGAAACCATCGACGGTATCGCCATTGATGAAACGCCGAACTTTGGCAGCGATGTTGTGGTGGCCGCTGACTACTCCTCGACCATTCTTTCTCGCCCGCTGGATATCAGCCGTTACGGCGTTATCTACGCTGGTGCGCAGAAAAATATCGGCCCGGCAGGTTTGACGCTGGTGATTGTCCGCGATGATCTGCTGGGCAAAGCGCATCAGAGCTGCCCGTCGATTCTGGACTACAGCATTCTTGCTGAAAACGACTCCATGTTTAACACCCCTCCGACCTTTGCCTGGTATCTGGCAGGCCTGGTTTTCAAATGGCTGAAGAACAATGGCGGTGTGGTGGCGATGGACAAGATCAATCAGCAAAAAGCCGATCTGCTCTATGGTGTGATTGATGGCAGCGATTTCTACCGTAACGATGTGGCGAAAGCGAACCGTTCGCGCATGAATATCCCGTTCCAGCTGGCTGACAGTGCGCTGGATAAACTCTTCCTTGAGGAGTCTCTGGCTGCGGGCCTGCATGCCCTGAAAGGCCACCGTGTGGTAGGCGGTATGCGTGCGTCAATCTACAACGCCATGCCGCTGGAAGGCGTGAAAGCACTGACTGACTTTATGGCTGACTTCGAACGCCGTCGCGGTTAATCTTTCCCTTCTTCATACCCCCGTGGCCTGCTGCGGGGGTTTTTATTCCGTTTGAGTTGAGAGTTAAGTTTCATGGAATCCCTGACGTTACAACCCATCGCGCGGGTAGATGGCACCATCAATCTGCCTGGTTCAAAAAGTGTCTCCAACCGCGCCTTGTTGCTGGCTGCGCTCGCTGAGGGGACTACCGTTCTGACCAACCTGCTGGACAGTGACGATGTGCGCCATATGCTCAATGCGCTCAGTGCGTTGGGCGTCGCATTTACGTTGTCTGATGATCGTACGCGCTGTGAAGTCACCGGTGTGGGCGGTCCACTGGTTTCTGACAAACCGCTGGAGCTGTTCCTGGGAAATGCGGGTACGGCGATGCGTCCTCTGGCGGCTGCACTCTGTCTGGGCAGCAATGACCTGGTGCTGACCGGCGAACCGCGCATGAAAGAGCGTCCGATTGGTCACCTGGTTGATGCGCTGCGTCAGGGGGGCGCTCAGGTTGAATATCTTGAGCAGGAAAATTACCCGCCGCTGCGTTTACGCGGTGGTTTTGTGGGCGGAGCCGTTGAGGTGGATGGCAGTGTGTCCAGCCAGTTCCTGACGGCATTGCTGATGACAGCCCCTGTTGCCCCGCAGGATACGACTATCACTATTAAAGGTGATCTGGTTTCTAAACCTTATATTGATATCACGCTGCATCTGATGAAAACCTTCGGTGTCGACGTGGAGAATCACGATTACCAACGTTTCGTGGTGCGGGGTAACCAGCGTTACCAGTCTCCGGGACACTACCTGGTGGAAGGCGATGCGTCGTCAGCATCCTATTTCCTGGCAGCCGCAGCCATTAAAGGTGGCACGGTGAAAGTGACGGGCATTGGCCGCAATAGCGTGCAGGGCGACATCCGCTTTGCTGACGTGCTGGAAAAAATGGGCGCACAGGTGGTGTGGGGTGATGACTTTATCTCCTGTACCCACGGTGAACTCAACGCCATCGACATGGATATGAACCATATTCCTGACGCGGCGATGACCATTGCAACGGCGGCGCTGTTCGCGCGCGGCACGACAACGATGCGCAACATTTATAACTGGCGTGTGAAAGAGACCGACCGTCTCTTTGCGATGGCCACCGAACTGCGTAAAGTGGGTGCCGAAGTGGAAGAGGGCGAAGACTATATTCGCGTGACGCCACCGACACACATCCAGTATGCAGAAATCGGGACCTACAACGACCATCGTATGGCGATGTGTTTCTCGCTGGTGGCACTGTCAGATACCCCGGTCACCATCCTCGACCCGAAATGCACGGCGAAAACCTTCCCTGACTACTTTGAGCAATTAGCGCGTATCAGCACCCTCGCATGATAATCTGAGCCGCTCTGCAACACATTGCTGAGCGGCTCCCAGCTGTCATTTTTTGATTGTAATTTCATCAATTTTATAGTGTTAGTCTTCGTGCGGGTTCATTCCCACGGTCTCATTGATTAATACAAGGATGATGTAATGAAAAACAAAAAAATGCGTTTAAGTTGCCTGGTTGATGACCGACAACAAAGTTGAAGCGGTACTCGGCCATGAGATGGGGCATGTTGCTTTAGGTCACACCCGTAAAGCCATGCAAACGGCGTATGCAACGCTGGCTGCACGTGATATATCCGCGATCGTATTACTGCCGACAAAAAGTAAATAATTGTCACTTTCGGGCTGGTGTTCTGCCAGCCCTCTATAATTGCGCAAACCTTCTTCACTCAATCTGATTCATTTCGTTATTTTCACGCGGGGGTAACGGTCATTCGCGTTGCAGCGTATAATGCGCCGCGTTCACGTTAACGGTACGCCTTAATGAAGGAGAAAATGATGACAGCAATTGCCCCGGTAATCACCATTGATGGGCCAAGCGGCGCAGGGAAAGGCACCCTTTGCAAGGCGATGGCGGAAGCGTTGCAATGGCATCTACTGGATTCAGGCGCAATTTATCGTGTGCTGGCACTGGCTGCGCTGCACCACCATGTTGATGTCAACTCGGAAGATGTTCTGGTTCCGCTGGCCGCTCATCTGGATGTGCGTTTTATCTCTACGAATGGCAACCTTGAAGTGATCCTTGAAGGGGAAGATGTGAGTGGCGAAATCCGTACTCAGGAAGTCGCCAATGCCGCCTCTCAGGTCGCGGCTTTCCCGCGCGTTCGCGAAGCGTTATTACGCCGCCAACGTGCCTTCCGTGAAGCGCCGGGTCTGATTGCTGATGGTCGCGATATGGGTACGGTAGTGTTCCCTGATGCACCGGTGAAAATTTTCCTTGACGCCTCTTCTGAAGAGCGTGCCCATCGCCGCATGCTTCAGTTGCAGGAAAAAGGCTTTAGTGTTAACTTTGATCGCCTTTTGGCCGAGATCAAAGAACGCGACGATCGCGATCGTAATCGTCCCGTTGCGCCGCTTGTTCCCGCTGCTGATGCTTTAGTTCTGGATTCAACCAGTTTAAGTATTGAGCAAGTGATTGAAAAAGCGTTACAATATGCGCGCCAAAAATTGGCTCTCGCGTAAAGCGACCGAATTTGTAGTACCCCCGCTGCAATGGATTGTGAGCGGGTATGTGAAACAACCCCATCCGGCATGAAGCCAGGTGGACGTTAAATCTAACTCTGAAGATTAAACATGACTGAATCTTTTGCTCAACTATTTGAAGAATCTTTAAAAACAATCGAAACCCGTCCGGGTTCCATCGTTCGTGGCGTTGTTGTCGCTATCGACAAAGACGTAGTCCTGGTTGATGCGGGCCTGAAATCTGAATCTGCAATCCCTGCAGAGCAGTTCAAAAACGCAGCCGGCGAGCTGGAAATTCAGGTCGGTGACGAAGTTGACGTTGCACTGGACGCTGTAGAAGACGGCTTCGGCGAAACTCTGCTGTCCCGTGAAAAAGCTAAGCGTCACGAAGCTTGGATCACGCTGGAAAAAGCATACGAAGAAGCTGAAACTGTTGTTGGTGTTATCAACGGCAAAGTTAAAGGTGGCTTCACTGTTGAGCTGAACGGTATTCGTGCGTTCCTGCCAGGTTCCCTGGTTGACGTGCGTCCAGTTCGCGACACCCTGCACCTGGAAGGCAAAGAGCTTGAGTTCAAAGTCATCAAGCTTGACCAGAAGCGTAACAACGTTGTTGTATCCCGTCGTGCCGTGATCGAATCCGAGAATAGCGCAGAACGCGATCAGCTGCTGGAAAACCTGCAGGAAGGCATGGAAGTCAAAGGTATCGTTAAGAACCTCACTGACTACGGCGCATTCGTTGACCTGGGCGGCGTTGATGGCCTGCTGCACATCACCGACATGGCGTGGAAACGCGTTAAGCACCCAAGCGAAATCGTGAACGTGGGCGACGAAATCACTGTTAAAGTGCTGAAGTTTGACCGCGAGCGTACTCGTGTATCCCTCGGCCTGAAACAGCTGGGCGAAGATCCATGGGTAGCTATCGCTAAGCGTTACCCAGAAGGTACTAAACTGACTGGTCGCGTAACCAACCTGACTGACTACGGCTGCTTCGTTGAAATCGAAGAAGGCGTTGAAGGTCTGGTGCACGTTTCCGAAATGGACTGGACCAACAAAAACATCCACCCATCCAAAGTTGTTAACGTTGGTGATGTAGTGGAAGTGATGGTTCTGGATATCGACGAAGAACGTCGTCGTATCTCCCTGGGCCTGAAACAGTGCAAAAACAACCCATGGCAGCAGTTCGCGGAAACCCACAACAAGGGCGACCGTGTTGAAGGTAAAATCAAGTCTATCACTGACTTCGGTATCTTCATCGGCCTGGACGGCGGCATCGATGGCCTGGTTCACCTGTCTGACATCTCCTGGAACGTTGCAGGCGAAGAAGCAGTTCGTGAATACAAAAAAGGCGACGAAATCGCTGCAGTTGTTCTGCAGGTTGACGCAGAGCGTGAGCGTATCTCCCTGGGCGTTAAACAGCTCGCAGAAGATCCGTTCAACAACTGGGTTGCACTGAACAAGAAAGGCGCAATCGTAAACGGTAAAGTGACTGCAGTTGACGCTAAAGGCGCAACCGTAGAACTGGCTGACGGCGTTGAAGGTTACCTGCGCGCTTCTGAAGCTTCCCGTGACCGCGTTGAAGATGCCACTCTGGTTCTGAACGTTGGTGATGATGTAGAAGCTAAATTCACCGGTGTTGATCGTAAGAACCGTGCAATCAGCCTGTCTGTTCGTGCTAAAGATGAAGCTGATGAGAAAGATGCAATCGCGACTGTTAACAACAAACAGGAAGAAGGCAACTTCTCTAACGCGATGGCTGAAGCCTTCAAAGCTGCTAAAGGCGAGTAATTACTCAGCATCATTTGAGAGACGGTTGACTGTTTAATGCGAAACCCCGGTTCATTTCGGGGTTAGCATCCGAAGCAAACGTCTCTGTCGCTCGAAGTATGATGAGGATACTTGACAGATTACAGATTTCGTCCTGTAATCAAGCACAAAGGGCGGCTACGGCCGCCCTTGTTCAAGCTGTTAAGCTAATTTGCCTTGAAGGAAACCGGAGGAATCATGACCAAGTCAGAATTGATTGAAAGACTTGCCAGCCAGCACTCGCACATTCCCGCGAAAGCCGTGGAAGATGCGGTAAAAGAGATGCTGGAGCATATGGCCTCTACTCTTGCCCAGGGTGAGCGTATTGAGATCCGCGGTTTCGGTAGTTTTTCTCTGCACTATCGTGCACCTCGCACCGGACGTAACCCAAAAACGGGCGATAAAGTGGATCTGGAAGGTAAATACGTTCCACACTTTAAGCCGGGTAAAGAACTACGTGACCGCGCCAATATTTATGAGTAAGTTTTAATTTCTATTAGGACTTAGCCATCGAAAAAGCACCGATAAGGTGCTTTTTTCGTTTCTGCTCCTTATGTACTGAAGCTGGAATGCGCCTCGCAGGTTTTCTGTCTGCGGATGTAAAAAGAGAAATACTCCTCTGCGCTCGCCGCAAAACTCCCCATTCTGAAAAGACACCCCGTGCATGGGCGTTCACACTGGCTTCAACAAGGAGGTGTGGATGCCGTTACCTGCGCTGGCGATGAGTCTTAATCTGGGGCTGCTGCCACTCTTATTTCTGCCAACATTACCCGGTTTGCGATTTCTCTGGGGCATTATCGCGTTGGCATTTTTGCTGGCGATGTTTCGCCAGTGCACCTTACGGTATACAGGCGTGACGCTTTTATTTTTTGCCTGGGGGGTACTGGCAGCGCAGCAGCAGCTCTGGCCAATGGAACATATTCCGGGGCGTAATCAGAAAGTAAGCGTAGTCATAACGGATACCGACCATGCGACGACTCATTATGCAAAAATCACCCATCTCAACGGGGAGCGTTTGTTCCCGGCTCCTGGTATTGTCTTTTATGGCGAGTATTTACCTGAGAACGTCTGTGTTGGGCAAAAATGGGCGCTGACAATCAGAGCCAGAGCCGTTCATGGTCAGCTCAATGAGGGGGGATTTGATACGCAGCAGCATGCGCTGTCTATCCACCAGCCGCTGACAGGGCGTTTTTTAAATGCAGGTGTTGTCAGCCGTGATTGCAGCTGGCGTGGCCTGTTTCTGAATTCACTTAAGACGGCTCTTGAACCCTTCCACTGGCGTTCCGTGATACTGGCACTGGGCATGGGAGAGCGCTCATCGCTGGACAAAACGACCAAAGATATCATGCGTGAGACGGGCGTCGCGCATCTGATGGCTATATCTGGGTTACATATTGCCCTGACCGCGGTATTGGGTGGGCTGCTCGCAAGGGGCGCGCAGTTTCTCTTTCCAGCTCACTGGATTAACTGGCGATTGCCGTTGTATGTGGGACTGGTCTGCGCAATTTATTATGCGTGGCTGACAGGTATGCAGCCACCAGCATTCAGAACGACGATATCGCTCGGGGTCTGGGCTGCTTTGCGCCTTTCAGGGCGGCAATGGACCGCCTGGCAAGTCTGGGCTTGCTGTGTAGCAGGCATTTTGTTTGTCGATCCCATCGCCATACTGTCGCAAAGTCTGTGGCTCTCTGCTTTTGCCGTCGCGGCACTGATTTTTTGGTATCAATGGCTGCCCTTGCGGACAGAGAGACTGGCCTGGTGGTATCGCTGGCTGGTCACCCTGCTTTATCTGCAGGCAGGCATGATGCTGCTCTTGCTGCCACTGCAGATCCTTGTATTTCATGGCATAAGCGTCAGTTCACTGGTCGCGAACCTCCTGGCAGTACCATTGGTTACGTTTATCACCGTGCCGCTAATTCTGGTGGGGATGCTATTGCATTTGACGGGCTTGCAATGGGCCGAAACGGCAGTCTGGTCGCTGGCAGACGGTTCACTGGCATTGCTGTTTGGGTTCCTGCGTCTGTTACCTCAGGGATGGGTGAGTGTGGATGCCCGCTGGCTGGGCCTTGCCTGGCTCCCATGGCTATTTTTGATTGCCAGAAGGCTGCACCTCTATCGGTCGGTGCCACTCCTTTGCCTGGCCGCTCTCATTATGTTGCTGTTTCCACTGTTCCGTGAACAGCGAAATGATAGCTGGCGCGTGCATATGCTGGACGTGGGGCAGGGGCTGGCGATGGTGATTGAACGCAACGGTAAAGCTATTCTGTATGATACGGGTTTGGCCTGGCCGGGGGGCGACAGTGGGCAACAGCTGATTATTCCCTGGCTTCGTTGGCACAATCTGCAGCCTGAAGGGATTATCCTCAGCCACGAACATCTTGATCATCGTGGCGGGCTGACATCATTGCTGGCCGAGTGGCCGACATTATGGATAAGGAGTCCGGTTGGTTGGAAAAACCATCAACCTTGTTTTCGCGGTGAAAGCTGGCAATGGCAGGGATTAACATTCAGTGCTCACTGGCCGATGAAAGAAGCACTGATGCATGGGGGGAATAACCGCTCCTGCGTGGTGAAAGTGAGTGACGGGAAATGGAGTCTTTTGCTCACTGGCGATATCGAAACCCCGGCAGAACTCGCAATGATGCGCCACTACTGGCAGCATCTTGAGGCAACGATTATTCAAGTACCGCACCATGGCAGTAACACATCGTCTACACTGCCTTTTATTCAGAAGGTTAAAGGTGAGGCCGCACTGGTATCTGCCTCACGTTATAATTCCTGGCGATTACCTTCCGCGAAAGTGAAGACTCGCTATCTCAAACAAACATACGCCTGGTACGACACCCCGCATCACGGCCAACTTTCCGCCGTATTTACCTCTGATGGCTGGGAAATCGTGAGCTTACGAGAGCAAAATTTGCCTCGTTGGTATCATCAGTGGTTTGGCGTACCTGGCGATAACGGGTAGAATATGCGGCTATTTCAACAAGTGCTGGTTTTTTGAATGCATAACGACAAAGATCTCTCTACATGGCAAACATTCCGCCGCCTCTGGCCCATGATTGCGCCGTTTAAAGCGGGGTTGTTCGTTTCGGGAGTAGCGTTAATCCTCAACGCCGCCAGCGATACTTTTATGCTATCGCTTCTCAAACCGTTACTGGATGATGGTTTTGGCAAAACGGACCGCTCAGTGCTGCTTTGGATGCCACTGGTGGTTATCGGGCTGATGATTTTACGCGGCATCACCAGCTACATCTCAAGCTATTGTATATCCTGGGTGTCCGGCAAAGTGGTCATGACCATGCGCCGCCGTTTGTTTAGCCATATGATGGGCATGCCCGTCTCCTATTTTGATAAACAATCGACAGGCACATTGCTGTCACGCATTACCTATGATTCCGAACAGGTAGCCTCTTCTTCCTCCAGCGCATTGATCACCGTTGTGCGCGAGGGTGCCTCGATCATTGGCCTCTTCATCATGATGTTCTATTACAGCTGGCAGCTGTCGGTCATTTTGATTGTCCTGGCACCGGTTGTGTCTTTTGCGATTCGTGTGGTTTCGAAGCGTTTTCGTAATATCAGCAAAAATATGCAGAACACCATGGGGCAGGTAACCACCAGCGCTGAGCAGATGCTGAAAGGGCATAAAGAAGTGCTGATGTTCGGCGGGCAGGAAGTTGAAACCAGCCGCTTTGATAAAGTCAGCAATAAAATGCGTCTGCAGGGTATGAAAATGGTCTCGGCGTCGTCTATTTCAGACCCGATCATTCAGCTGATTGCCTCTCTGGCGCTGGCGTTTGTCCTGTATGCCGCAAGCTTCCCTAGTGTTATGGAGACCCTGACGGCGGGTACCATTACCGTTGTCTTCTCGTCCATGATTGCCCTGATGCGCCCACTGAAATCACTGACCAACGTCAACGCGCAGTTCCAGCGTGGTATGGCGGCCTGCCAGACTTTATTTGCGATTCTCGACAGTGAGCAGGAAAAAGACGAAGGCAAGCGGGTGATTGAACGTGCGCAAGGGGACATTGAATTCCGCAATGTAACCTTCACGTACCCAGGACGTGAAACACCTGCTCTGCGTAACATCAACCTGAAAATACCGGCGGGCAAAACCGTTGCACTGGTGGGCCGTTCGGGTTCAGGTAAGTCAACGATGGCAAGTCTTATCACTCGTTTCTATGACATCGATGAAGGTGAAATCCTCATGGATGGTCATGATCTGCGTGAGTATAAGCTGACCTCATTACGTAATCAGGTTGCGTTGGTTTCGCAAAACGTCCACCTTTTCAATGACACCGTTGCCAATAACATTGCGTATGCGCGTACGGAAGAGTTTGGTCGTGAGCAAATAGAGCAGGCGGCGAAAATGGCCTACGCCATGGACTTTATCCAAAAAATGGATAATGGCCTGGACACGGTCATTGGTGAGAACGGTGTGTTGCTCTCCGGTGGTCAGCGTCAACGTATTGCCATCGCTCGCGCACTGCTCCGCGATAGCCCAATCCTGATTCTTGATGAAGCTACCTCTGCGCTGGATACCGAGTCTGAGCGTGCGATACAGGCTGCACTTAATGAGCTGCAGAAAAACCGCACATCACTGGTCATTGCGCACCGACTGTCTACCATTGAGCAGGCTGATGAAATTGTCGTTGTGGAAGATGGGCGTATCGTTGAGCGGGGAAGCCATACTGAGCTGCTGGAACATCGTGGCGTATACGCTCAATTGCATAAAATGCAGTTTGGCGAATGATAGCTCGTATCTGGTCCGGCGAATCATCGCTCTGGCTGCTCTTGTTGCCGTTTTCCTGGTTGTATGGCCTGGTGAGCGGCATCATTCGCCTGAGCTGGCGCTTGGGGCTGAGAAAACCATGGAAAGCGCCGGTACCGGTTGTGGTCGTGGGCAATCTCACGGCGGGTGGTAACGGCAAAACGCCGGTTGTCGTGTGGCTCGTGGAGCGATTACACGAACGTGGAATTCGTGTAGGTGTGGTATCTCGTGGCTATGGCGGAAAAGCATCGCAGTATCCGCTGGTGCTTACCCCTGAAACCACCACCGCGCAGGCAGGCGATGAGCCTGTACTGATTTACCAGCGCACTGGTGCACCGGTGGCCGTCTCTCCTGTCAGGGTTGAGGCCGTGCAGGCGCTTCTGGCGAACAATCCCGTGCAAATCATTGTCACCGATGATGGTTTACAGCATTACCGTCTGCATCGTGACAAAGAGATCGTGGTCATTGATGGTGTTCGTCGTTTTGGCAACGGTTGGTGGCTGCCTGCTGGCCCGATGCGGGAGCGGGCATCGCGTCTGAAAACGGTTGATGCGATTATCACCAACGGTGGTGTGGCGTTTCCTTCTGAAATTGCCATGCAGCTGCAACCCGGAAAAGCGGTAAATCTGCGCACGGGTGAGCAGCGGGATGTACGCGAATTACGGCATCTCGTTGCAATGGCTGGCATTGGCCATCCTCCTCGCTTTTTTGCAACGCTGGCACAATGCGGTGTCACCCCTGAACTCACCGTCGCCCTTGCCGATCATCAGGCGTTGTCGCATGCCGATGTCACAAAGCTTGTAAAAGCAGGGCAAACGCTGATCATGACGGAGAAAGACGCCGTTAAGTGTCGCGCCTTTGCGGAAGATAACTGGTGGTATCTGCCTGTCGATGCTCACCTTGCTCATGAGCAAGCGGAAAAGCTATTGCAGGAATTGTTAACCCTGGTGCGCTAGCATTTTGGCGGGCGCACTCCGTTCTTAACCGGGAAGCCTATGTCAGTGCCCTATCTCTCATTGCAAGTCGCCCGTCATCTTCACCTCGCCGCTCAGGGATTGCTTCGAAAGCCTGAACGTAAAGCAAAGCCCGCCGATATTCTCTCCGCTATCCAGCGCATGTCATTGCTGCAAATTGATACGATCAATATTGTCGCCAGAAGTCCCTACCTGGTGCTGTTCAGTCGTCTGGGGCACTACTCACCTGACTGGCTCGATGAGGCCCTGAGTCGCGGTGAACTGATGGAATACTGGGCTCACGAAGCCTGTTTCCTGCCTCGCAGTGACTTTCAACTTATCCGTCATCGCATGCTGGCACCCGACAATATGGGCTGGAAGTATCGCAAGGAGTGGATGCTGGAACATGCTGATGAGATTGAGGCGCTGATGGCGCACATTCAGCAAAATGGCCCGGTGCGTTCCGCTGATTTTGAACATCCCCGTAAAGGTGCAAGTGGCTGGTGGGAATGGAAGCCACACAAACGCCATCTTGAAGGGCTGTTTACCGCCGGTAAAGTGATGGTTATTGAGCGGCGTAATTTTCAGCGCGTCTACGATTTGACCAGCCGCGTGATGCCACACTGGGATGATGAACGCGATCTTATGCCTCAGTCACAGGCTGAACATTTGATGCTGACCAATAGCGCACGCAGCCTAGGGCTTTTTCGTGCCCAGTGGCTGGCCGATTACTACCGTTTACGCCAGCCGTCGTTACCCGCTTTGCTCGAAAAGCTACAAGAAGAGAACGTCATTGTGCCGGTGACTGTTGAGACACTCGGTCCGGCCTGGTTACATACCGACCTGTTACCTCTGCTGGAGAAGGGGCTTGCCGGGAAGCTAAGTGCTACTCACAGTGCCGTGCTTTCACCTTTTGACCCGGTTGTCTGGGATCGTAAGCGGGCGGAACAGCTCTTCAATTTTAGCTATCGGCTTGAGTGTTACACACCCGCTCCGAAGCGCCAGTTTGGCTACTTTGTCTTACCTCTGCTGCATCGTGGGCGTTTGGTCGGGCGTATGGATGCCAAAATGCACCGTAAAGACGGTGTGCTGGAGGTAATCGCACTCTATCTCGAACCCGACGTTAAACCGGGTGTCTCTCTGGAAAAGGGGCTAATGGCAGCAATTGTTGATTTTGCTCGCTGGCAAGGAGCCCTGCGAATCTCGTTTGGGCATTTGCCGGACGGAATGTTTACCGAAATTCGTCACGGGCTGGAAATAGGCGCAGCCTGATAAATCGATTATGTTAAGATTTAACGATTACACGTCCGGTCCATCAGGAGGAAATATGGATCATCGGTTGCTGGAAATTATTGCCTGCCCGGTTTGCAACGGCAAACTGTATTACAGCCAGGATAAACAAGAGCTTATTTGCAAACTCGATAGCCTGGCTTACCCGGTACGTGAGGGGATCCCGGTTCTTTTAGAAACGGAAGCTCGTCAATTGACAGAGGAAGAGAGTCGTCCATGAGTTTTGTCGTCATTATTCCCGCGCGCTATGCATCAACCCGTTTACCGGGTAAGCCTCTGGTCGATATCAATGGCAAACCGATGGTGGTGCATGTTCTGGAGCGCGCGCGTGAATCGGGTGCCGCACGCATCATTGTGGCGACAGATCATGAAGATGTCGCAAAGGCCGTCGAGGCTGCAGGTGGTGAAGTTTGCATGACGCGTGCCGATCACCAGTCGGGAACTGAGCGACTGGCAGAGGTAGTCGAAAAATGTGGTTTCAGCGACGATACGGTGATTGTCAACGTACAGGGCGATGAGCCGATGATCCCCCCGGCAATCATCCGTCAGGTGGCAGAAAACCTGGCCGCACGCGACGTTGGGATGGCAACGCTGGCTGCGCCAATCCACAGCGCGGAAGAGGCTTTTAATCCGAACGCGGTAAAAGTGGTTCTGGATGCAGAAGGTTACGCGCTCTATTTCTCTCGTGCCACCATTCCGTGGGATCGTGACCGTTTTGCCATATCCAAAGAAACCATTGGCAATACTCTGCTACGCCATCTTGGGATCTACGGCTATCGTGCAGGATTCATTCGTCGTTACGTTAGCTGGGAAACCAGTCCGCTGGAAAATATCGAAATGCTCGAGCAACTTCGCGTCCTCTGGTATGGCGAGAAAATTCATGTCGCGGTGGCTGCACAAATCCCAGGGACCGGCGTGGATACATCCGAAGATCTGGCGCGTGTACGCGCTGAAATGCGTTAATTTTTCTTCCCATCCCCTCTGTCCGGAGGGGATTTGCACTTTTCCGCCAGATTCTCATCCTGATTTGATCTCACCAGGGTGACATCCCTCTGACAGGCGCTCATTATAAAAGCAGTGGTCTTCATGAGGGTAATCTTGTATGGAACAACTGCGCGCTGAACTCAGCCACCTGCTGGGTGAAAGGCTAAGCCGAATGGAGTGTGTCAGCGAACGCCCTGACACCGCTTTGTGGTCACTTTACGATAGCCAGGGAAATGCCATGCCGCTGCTGGCGCGGAGTTTTACCACTCCAGGGCTGGCGCGGCAGCTGGCGTGGAAAATCTCCATGCTGGCACGCAGCGGTACGGTGCGCATGCCGGTGGTCTATGGGGTCATGACCCACGAGGAACACCCCGGCCCGGATGTTCTGCTCATTGAGCGGCTGCGTGGCGTACCGGTTGAAGCGCCAGCACGGACGCCTGAACGCTGGGAGCAGCTTAAAGATCAAATTGTCGAGGGGTTACTGGCCTGGCACCGTCAGGACAGCCGTGGGTGTGTGGGCACCGTCGACAGTACCCAGGAAAATATCTGGCCATCCTGGTTTCGCCAGCGTGTGGAAGTGTTGTGGACGACGTTAAACCAGTATCACAACACCGGATTAACGATGCAGGACAAACGCATCCTGTTTCGGACTCGCGAATGCCTGCCCACGCTATTTGATGGTTTCAATGACAATTGCGTGTTGATCCACGGGAATTTTAACCTGCGTAGCATGCTTAAGGATGCACGTAGCGACCAGCTTCTGGCGATGGTCGGCCCCGGGATTATGCTCTGGGCTCCCCGTGAGTACGAGCTGTTTCGCCTTGCCGATGGGGCGCTTTCCGAAGGGCTACTGTGGCACTATCTCCAGCGCGCGCCCGTGGCAGAAGCCTTTATGTGGCGGCGCTGGCTTTACTTATTGTGGGATGAAGTGGCGCAACTGGTGAACACCGGGCATTTCAACCGTAGCAACTTTGATCTGGCATCCAAATCACTCCTGCCCTGGCTCGCCTGAACCGCCCTTCAGCCACTGCCAAATTCGCCCAAGCGTTTCGTAACCTACCCGGTCGCTGTGCATCAGCCAGACCGGGGAAGGGATCATCCGCTCCCAGGGATTCAGCGGTGAGTCGATCGCCAGTTGATTAGCCGGAGCGGGCAATGGATGCAGCCCAGCCTCGCGGAAGAAAATCATCGCCCTTGGCATATGCGATGCGGATGTCACCAGCAGGAAAGGCACATCCCCAATGGCATGTTTCACCGCGGCGGCTTCTTCTTCGGTATCTTTGGGCATATCCAGCGTGATGATATCGCTGCGTGGAACGCCGAGACTTTCAGCTACCCGTGCGCCCGCTTCAGCGGTGCTAACCGGGTTGGTGCGCGCGGCCGCACCGGTAAAGATCAGTTTGGCACCTGGATTTTCACGCCATAAACGGATCCCTTCATTAAGGCGTGGCAGGCTATTGCTAATCAGGTTAGAGCTGGGTGCCCAGGCATCGTTCCAGGTGTAACCGCCGCCCAGGATGACCACATATTTGACCTGCTGTTCACCGCGCCAGGTGGGGTAGCTGTTTTCAATCGGGCGAAGCATTTTATCAGCGACGGGCTGCAAGCTGATGAGCAGTAAAACCAGCCAGCTCGCGGTGATAATGCCTTTTCCTGTCTTCTGCCAGCGGCTGAACCAGACCATCAGCAGCCCGAGTCCAATCAGCAGCAGGAGAAAAGGGAGGGGCAACATCAGGCCGCCAATGTATTTTTTGAGGGTGAAAAGCACGGCTTCCGTCTCCTTTTTGACCATACAGCGGGCGTTTCGTGGCGATCTTACACCAGGTGGGTTCATTCTGGGCACGGCTGTGACAAAATAGCGGTTTTGTCAGGATCGTGGAGCGGTCATGCAGGATCGTAATTTTGACGGCATCGCAGAAAAGTTCTCGCGTAATATTTATGGCACGACGAAAGGCCAGCTGCGTCAGGCGATCCTCTGGCAGGACCTGGAAACTCTGCTTGCCGGGTATGGCGAGCAAAAACTTCGCGTGCTGGATGCGGGCGGGGGTGAAGGGCAAACGGCCATCCTGATGGCGCAGCGCGGTCATCATGTCACGTTATGCGATGTGTCTCAGGAAATGATTGCCCGAGCGCAGCGTGCGGCAGAAGAGAAAGGTGTGAGCGGTAACATGCATTTTGTACAATGCGCCGCTCAGGATATTGCACAGCATTTGGAATCGCCGGTTGATCTGATATTGTTCCATGCGGTGCTGGAGTGGGTCGCGGAGCCGGTTGGTGTTTTACGTACGCTGTGGTCAGTATTGTCCCCAGGTGGTGCGTTGTCGCTGATGTTCTACAATGCAAACGGCCTGCTTTTGCGCAATATGGTTGTGGGCAATTTCGACTACGTGTTGGCAGGTATGCCTAAGAAGAAAAAGCGCACCTTGTCCCCGGATTACCCGCGCAATCCGGATGAGGTCTATGGCTGGCTCAGTGATATTGGCTGGCAAATTACCGGTAAAACCGGTGTCCGCGTTTTTCATGATTATCTGCGAGACAAACATCAGCAGCGTGACTGCTATGTCGCATTACTTGAACTAGAAACGCAATATTGTCGTCAGGAGCCCTACGTTAGCCTGGGTCGTTATATTCACGTGACCGCGCTCAAGCCGCAGAGAGAAAAAAGGATGAACGATGAGTGAAATTTCCCAGACAGTTCCAGAACTGGTTGCCTGGGCCAGAAAAAATGACTTCTCCATCGCATTGCCGGTGGACAGGCTCTCATTTTTACTGGCGGTCGCCACGTTAAACAGTGAACGACTGGATGGCGAAATGAGCGAAGGAGTGCTGGTGGACGCGTTTCGTCATGTCAGCGACGCATTTGAGCAAAGCAGTGAAACCATCACCCAACGCGCCAATAACGCCATCAATGATATGGTGCGTCAGCGCTTATTAAACCGTTTTACCAGTGAACTTGCTGAAGGCAATGCGATTTACCGACTGACCCCCCTGGGCATCGGGATCACTGATTATTACATTCGTCAGCGCGAGTTCTCCACGCTGCGTCTCTCCATGCAGCTGTCTATTGTCGCCAGCGAACTGAAACGCGCTGCTGATGCTGCCGACGAGGGCGGGGATGAATTCCACTGGCATCGCAACGTTTATGCGCCATTGAAATATTCCGTTGCTGAGATTTTCGACAGTATCGATTTGACCCAGCGCGTGATGGACGAGCAGCAGCAACTGGTCAAAGACGATATCGCACAGTTGTTGAACAAAGACTGGCGAGCGGCGATTTCCAGCTGCGAACTCTTGCTGTCAGAAACCTCAGGTACGCTTCGTGAGTTGCAGGACACTCTGGATGCTGCGGGCGATAAACTGCAGGCGAATCTGCTGCAGATTCAGGATGCGATCCTCTCGCACAACGATCTTGAATTCATTGACCGCCTCATTTTTGACCTGCAAAGCAAGCTGGACCGTATCGTCAGCTGGGGGCAACAGGCGATCGACCTGTGGATTGGCTATGACCGCCACGTGCACAAATTTATCCGTACGGCGATTGATATGGACAAAAACCGCGTTTTTGCCCAGCGTCTTCGCCAGTCCGTCCAGTCTTACTTTGATGCGCCCTGGGCGCTCACTTATGCCAATGCCGACAGGCTGCTGGACATGCGTGATGAAGAGATGACGCTGCGTGATGAAGAGGTTATGGGGGAACTTCCCCCAGATCTGGAGTTTGAAGAATTTAACGAAATTCGCGAACAACTTGCGGCGATGATCGAAGAACAGCTGGCTATCTATAAAACCAGAGAAACCCCACTGGATCTCGGCCTGGTTGTGCGCGAGTATCTGCTGCGATATCCACGAGCGCGGCATTTCGATGTTGCAAGGATCGTCATTGATCAGGCAGTGCGCCTTGGCGTGGCGCAAGCAGATTTCACCGGACTGCCACCAAAATGGCAGCCGATTAATGATTACGGAGCCAAGGTACAGGCACATGTCATTGACAAATATTGAACAAATGATGCCGGTTAAACTGGCCCAGGCACTCTCTAATACCCTTTTTCCGGCACTCGACAGCGCATTGCGTTCGGGGCGTCACATCGGTCTTGATGAGCTGGATAATCACGCTTTTTTAATGGACTTCCAGGAATATCTGGAAGAGTTCTACGCCCGGTATAACGTCGAGCTACTGCGTGCACCGGAAGGTTTTTTCTACTTACGCCCGCGTTCAACCACCCTGATCCCGCGTTCGGTACTCTCTGAACTGGACATGATGGTCGGCAAAATTCTCTGTTATCTCTATCTGAGTCCGGAGCGTCTGGCCAATGAAGGGATTTTCACCCAGCAGGAGCTTTATGATGAGCTCTTGTCGTTGGCCGATGAAAGCCGTCTGCTAAAGCTGGTGAATAACCGCTCAACCGGTTCTGACCTGGACAGGCAGAAATTGCAGGAAAAAGTGCGCTCCTCACTTAACCGTCTTCGCCGTCTCGGCATGGTCTGGTTTATGGGGAATGACAGCAGCAAGTTCCGGATAACCGAATCGGTATTCCGCTTCGGCGCGGACGTACGCTCCGGTGACGACGCCCGCGAAGCGCAGCGCCGCTTGATCCGTGACGGCGAAGCGATGCCTGTCGAAAATCACCTGCAGCTCAACGATGAGCCAGAAGAAAGCCAGCCGGATAGTGGAGAGGAAGAATAATGATTGATCGCGGTAAATTTCGCTCACTCACGCTGATTAACTGGAACGGTTTCTTTGCCCGTACGTTCGACCTGGACGAACTGGTCACAACCTTGTCCGGGGGGAACGGGGCGGGTAAATCCACCACCATGGCGGCATTTGTTACGGCGTTGATTCCTGACCTGACGTTGCTGCACTTCCGTAACACTACGGAAGCGGGCGCAACCTCAGGTTCACGTGATAAAGGCCTGCACGGTAAACTCAAAGCCGGTGTCTGTTATGCCGTGCTGGATGTGATCAACTCGCGCCACCAGCGTGTGCTGGTGGGTGTTCGTCTGCAACAGGTTGCAGGTCGCGACCGCAAAGTTGATATCAAACCTTTTGCTATCCAGGGGTTGCCGACGGCATTTTTACCGACGCAATTGCTGACGGAAACATTGAACGAACGCCAGGCGCGCGTTCTTCCGTTGCAGGAAGTGAAAGACAAGCTCGAGGCGATGGAAGGGGTGCAGTTCAAGCAGTTCAACTCTATCACCGACTACCATGCACTGATGTTCGATCTGGGCATCGTTGCCCGCCGTCTGCGTACGGCGTCTGACCGCAGCAAATTCTATCGTCTGATTGAAGCCTCGCTCTATGGCGGGATCTCCAGTGCAATTACCCGTTCTCTGCGTGACTATCTGCTACCGGAAAACAGCGGCGTGCGTAAAGCGTTCCAGGATATGGAAGCCGCGCTGCGAGAAAACCGAATGACGCTGGAAGCCATTCGGGTAACACAATCAGACCGTGACCTCTTCAAGCATTTGATCAGCGAAGCCACCGACTACGTGGCCGCGGATTATATGCGCCATGCCAACGATCGCCGTGTGCATCTGGATAAAGCCCTGACCGATCGCCGTGATCTCTTCTCCTCACGCCAGCAGCTGGTTGCGGAGCAGTTTAAGCATGTCAATATGGCCCGCGAACTGGCTGAGCAGAACGGTGCCGAAGGCGATCTGGAAGCTGATTATCAGGCGGCCAGCGATCACCTGAACCTGGTGCAGACCGCACTGCGTCAACAGGAAAAGATTGAGCGCTATGAGTCGGATCTGGAAGAGCTGCAGATTCGTCTGGAAGAGCAAACCGAAGTCGTTGCTGAAGCGACCGATCGTCAGGAAGAAAACGAAGCCCGTGCAGAAGCCGCTGAACTGGAAGTGGATGAGCTGAAAAGTCAGCTTGCCGACTACCAGCAGGCGCTCGACGTACAGCAAACCCGCGCTATCCAGTACAACCAGGCATTACAGGCGCTTCAACGCGCGAAAGATCTCTGCCATTTGCCGGATTTGACCTCAGAAACGGCAGATGAATGGCTGGAAACATTCCAGGCCAAAGAGATGGAAGCCACGGAAAAACTGCTGGTGCTCGATCAGCGTATGAGTGTGGCGCAAACCGCACACAGCCAGTTTGAGCAGGCTTATCAGTTGGTCGTCGCCATTAATGGTCCGCTGGCTCGCAGCGATGCCTGGAACGTGGCGCGTGATCTGCTGCGCGACAGTGCTAATCAGCGCCATCTGGCAGGAGAAGCCGCTTCTCTGCGTATGCGCCTTAATGAGCTGGAGCAGCGTTTACGTGAGCAGCAGAACGCCGAGCGGATGCTCGCAGAGTTCTGCAAACGTCAGGGCAAAAATTACGACGCCGACGAACTTGAGTCATTACATCATGAACTGGAAGCGCAAATCGCCGCGCTGTCAGACAATGTCGCCAGCGCGGGTGAACAGCGCCTGGCACTGCGCCAGGAACTTGAGCAGCTCCAGTCACGTATTCAGACACTGACCCAACGCGCGCCGGTCTGGCTGGCGGCACAAAACAGCCTGACGCAGCTGTCTGAGCAGTGCGGTGAAGAGTTCGAATCCGGACAGGATGTTACCGAGTACCTTCAGCAACTGCTGGAGCGTGAGCGTGAAGGCATCGTTGAGCGCGATGAAGTCGGCACGCGCAAACGTATTGTTGATGAAGACATTGAACGCCTCAGTCAGCCAGGTGGTGCAGAAGACGGGCGTCTGAATGCCCTGGCTGAACGCTTTGGCGGTGTGTTGCTGTCTGAAATCTATGATGATGTCAGTCTTGAAGATGCGCCTTACTACTCTGCATTGTATGGCCCGTCACGACACGCCATCGTGGTACCGGATTTATCTCTGGTGTCGGAAATGCTGCAAGGTCTCGACGACTGCCCGGAAGATCTTTACCTCATTGAGGGAGATCCGCAGTCGTTCGATGACAGCGTGTTCAGCGTCGATGAGCTTGAAAAAGCAGTTGTGGTGAAAATTGCTGACAGACAATGGCGTTATTCACGGTTCCCGTCCGTGCCTTTGTTTGGCCGCGCAGCGCGTGAGAGCCGTATCGAGAGTCTTCATGCCGAGCGTGAAGGTTTGGCCGAACGTTTCGCCACCTTGTCGTTTGATGTGCAAAAGACCCAGCGTCTGCACCAGGCATTCAGTCGCTTTATCGGTAGCCATCTGGCCGTCGCATTTGATGATGATCCGGAAGCCGAAATCCGCGTGCTCAACGGGCGTCGTGGCGAACTGGAACGTGCCATCAGTGCGCACGAAAACGATAACCAGCAAAATCGCACGCAATTTGAACAAGCGAAAGAAGGGGTGGCGCAGCTAAACCGCTTGCTGCCGCGCCTGAGTCTGCTAACAGATGAAACGCTTGCCGATCGGGTGGACGAGATTCAGGAACGTCTGGACGAAGCCGAAGAAGCTGCACGTTATATCCAGCAGTTTGGTAACCAGCTGGCGAAACTGGAACCTGTGGTTTCCGTGCTGCAAAGCGATCCAGAGCAGTTTGAGCAGTTAAAAGAAGATTATGCGTATTCGCAGCAGGCGCAGCGTGATGCCCGTCAACAGGCTTTCGCGCTAACGGAAGTGGTGCAACGTCGCGCGCACTTTAGCTATTCCGATTCTGCGGAAATGCTCAGCGGTAATAACGATCTTAACGAAAAATTGCGTCAGCGCCTGGAGCAAGCGGAAGCTGAACGTAGCCGTACTCGTGAAGCGCTGCGCAGTCATGCCGCTCAGCTCAGTCAGTACAATCAGGTAATGGCATCGCTGAAAAGCTCGTTTGATACCAAAAAAGAGTTGCTTAACGATCTGCAAAAAGAGCTGCAGGATATCGGTGTCCGTGCCGACAGTGGCGCTGAAGAACGAGCCCGTATCCGTCGTGATGAACTGCATGCGCAGCTTTCCGGCAACCGCTCACGCCGTAATCAGCTGGAAAAAGCCCTGACCCTTTGTGAAGCGGAGATGGATAACCTGACCCGTAAACTACGCCGTCTTGAGCGCGACTATCACGAACTGCGTGAGCAAGTCGTGTCGGCCAAAGCGGGCTGGTGTGCGGTGATGCGAATGGTCAAAGACAACGGCGTTGAGCGTCGTCTGCACCGTCGTGAACTGGCGTACCTGTCTGGCGATGAATTGCGTTCTATGTCGGATAAGGCGCTGGGTGCCTTGCGTCCTGCAGTAGCAGACAACGAACACCTGCGCGATGTTCTGCGCATGTCTGAAGATCCAAAACGCCCAGAGCGCAAAATTCAGTTCTTCGTAGCGGTGTATCAGCATCTGCGCGAGCGTATTCGTCAGGATATTATTCGCACTGACGATCCGGTTGAAGCCATTGAGCAGATGGAAATCGAACTGAGCCGTCTGACGGAAGAGTTAACCTCCCGTGAGCAGAAGCTGGCAATCAGCTCCCGTAGCGTGGCGAACATTATTCGCAAGACGATTCAGCGCGAGCAGAACCGTATCCGTCAGTTGAACCAGGGCCTGCAAAGCGTATCTTTTGGCCAGGTCAACAGCGTGCGGCTTAACGTGAACGTACGTGAAACCCATGCCACCTTGCTGACCGTGCTCTCAGAGCAACACGAACAGCATCAGGATCTGTTTAACAGCAATCGCCTGACCTTCTCGGAAGCACTGGCAAAACTGTACCAGCGTCTGAATCCGCAGATTGACCTTGGGCAACGCACGCCGCAAACCATCGGCGAAGAACTGCTGGACTACCGCAACTATCTCGAAATGGAAGTGGAAGTTAACCGTGGCTCTGATGGGTGGCTGCGTGCAGAGTCTGGGGCACTGTCTACGGGGGAAGCTATCGGGACCGGGATGTCGATTCTGGTGATGGTCGTGCAAAGCTGGGAAGATGAATCTCGCCGCCTGCGTGGAAAAGACATTTCACCTTGCCGACTGTTGTTCCTGGATGAAGCTGCGCGTCTTGATGCCCGTTCCATCGCGACTCTGTTCGAGCTGTGTGAGCGCCTGGAAATGCAGCTGATTATCGCGGCACCGGAAAACATCAGCCCGGAAAAAGGGACCACGTACAAGCTGGTGCGTAAAGTCGTTCATAACAATGAACATGTCCATGTGGTGGGTCTGCGTGGCTTTGCCGCACAGTTGCCGGAAACCCTGCCAGGGACCGCCGACGCATCCTGATGGTGATACCATTTACCGGGGCGGCAGCAATGCCGCCCTTTTTCTTTTCTGAAAAAGGTCCGCTGAGTGGCCGCCAGTCTTTAAACTTCTTTACATTTGGTAAGGCAAATGCTTTTTTGTCTTTATATACTTAGAGAAAGACTGAAGTGTTGTTGGTTTACTGAGAAACAGGGGGCAAGGGATGTTGCTTATGAATTCGTATGGTCGTCGGATGTCCGCATTAGGTTTATGCCTGACATTCGCACTCGCTCCACTGTTTAGTGCACAGGCTGATGAGCCTGAAGTTGTACCGGTTGACAGCTCTGCGACACTCGGGGATCAACCGACAGCGTTAACCCAGCCGCTGGCGCAATCGCCTGCGACAGCCATGATGATGGGATTAACGCCGTTCCCGACTGAAAACGCCGCCGCGTCTGCGCGCGCCTCGCTGCAAAACCTCCTGCCTGCTAACTGGACTCCCGTTTACATGAATTCACTCGCCGCACTCTATGCTGCCCGCGAGATGAAACCACTGTGGGAAAACCGTGAGGCTGTTCAGGCGTTTCAGCAACAGTTGGCAGAGGTTGCGATAGCCGGTTTCCAGCCGCAGTTTACCGCATGGGTTGAACTGCTGACCGACCCTGGTGTGACCGGAATGGCGAGAGATGTTGTACTCTCAGACGCCATGATGGGCTACCTGCACTTTGTTGCCAGCATCCCTGTTAAAGGCAATCGCTGGCTCTACAGTAGTAAACCTTATGCGCTGGAAACACCGCCGCTGTCGGTGATTAACCAGTGGCAAGTCGCCCTGGATAAAGGTGATGTCTCGCGCTTTATCCAGAGTCTCGCACCGCATCATCCGCAATATGATGCAATGCATCAGTCGCTCCTGGGGCTGGTGGCTGACAATAAATCCTGGCCGCAGCTGACCGGGACGACGTCGCTACGCCCGGGGCAGTGGAGCAACGATGTTCCTGCGCTGCGCGACATCCTGCAACGCAGTGGGATGATGGAAGATCAGCCTAAAATTGTGCTGCCGGGCGATGCTCCTGCCGACAACGTTGTCAGCCCGTCGGCGATAGCCATTGACGAGACGAAATCTGCAACGCTGTCTCCTGTTCCTCAGGGTAAGAAAAACCAGCCGGTGGCAGCAGTACGTAGCGAGTACGACCGTAAACTGGTAGAGGCGGTGAAACGCTTCCAGACGGCGCAGGGGCTGCACGCAGATGGCGTTATTGGTACGGCGACCCGAGACTGGCTTAACGTGACGCCTGCACAACGTGCGGGCGTGCTGGCGCTTAATATCCAGCGCTTACGTTTACTGCCAGGCAAACTGTCGACGGGGATTATGGTTAATATCCCTCAGTATTCGCTGGTCTATTACCTGAACGGTAATGAGGTGCTGTCATCAAAAGTGATCGTGGGTCGCCCGGATCGTAAAACGCCGATGATGAGCAGTGCGCTCAACAATGTGGTCGTTAACCCACCGTGGAACGTCCCGCCGACGCTGGCACGCAAAGACATCCTGCCAAAGGTCTGGAATGATCCGGGTTACCTTGAACGCCATGGTTACACGGTGATGCGGGGCTGGAACAGCAAAGAAGCGCTGGACCCCTGGATGATTGACTGGGCGACGATTACGCCATCGAACCTGCCATTCCGCTTCCAGCAGGCGCCTGGCGCGCAGAACTCACTGGGGCGTTATAAGTTCAATATGCCGAGCTCTGACGCCATCTATCTGCACGACACCCCGAATCATAACTTATTCCAGAAAGACGCCAGAGCACTCAGTTCAGGCTGCGTGAGGGTGAATAAAGCTTCTGAGCTCGCCAATATGCTCTTACAGGATGCTGGCTGGAATGACTCACGTATTTCGGATGCGTTAAAAGAAGGGGATACCCGCTACGTTAATATTCGCCAGAATATTCCCGTGAATCTCTATTATTTGACCGCTTTTGTGGGGGCCGATGGACGCACGCAATATCGTACAGATATTTACAATTATGATCTGACGGCGCGATCGGGTGCACAAATTCTGTCGAAAGCTGAACAATTAATCAGGTAAATGAAGACGTTCTGGAAGCGACGTTGTCGTAATAACTGTGAATAACGGGCGAGATCTGCTGTAACGCCCGTCGTTCCTGGGGTCAGGCTGCCTTGACGTGCGCGTTTTTGCCCGGTAAGGTGCCTTTCGTGCGCAACAAAAGTGCATAAAATACGATCACTTTGCTTTCTTGAAGACCTGAATATCATGGACAAATTTGACGCTAATCGCCGCAAATTGTTGGCGTTAGGTGGTATTGCCCTTGGTGCAGCCATCTTGCCTCAACGTGCATTTGCAACTTTATCAACGCCACGCCCACGTATTTTAACGCTGAGTAATCTTCATACTGGCGAAACTATTAAGGCACAATTTTTCGATGGTAAGGGCTATATTCAGGATGAATTAGCAAAACTAAACCATTTTTTCCGTGATTATCGCGCGAATAAAATCAAAACCATCGATCCGAAATTGTTTGACCAACTTTTCCGCCTGCAGGGGTTGCTGGGAACACGCAAACCTGTGCAACTGATTTCGGGGTATCGTTCGGTAGACACCAATAACGAACTCCGGGCCCACAGCCGTGGTGTTGCAAAAAACAGCTACCACACCAAAGGGCAGGCGATGGATTTTCACATTGAAGGGATTTCTCTGAGCAATGTTCGCAAAGCTGCGTTATCTCTGCGCGCCGGTGGTGTAGGATATTACCCCAGCAGTGACTTTGTGCACATTGATACCGGGCCGCTGCGGCACTGGTAATCCTCAGACAGCAAAACAGGAGCAGTATGAACTATCGTATTATTCCGGTGACGGCATTCTCTCAGAATTGTTCGTTAATCTGGTGCGAACAGACCCGGCTGGCTGCCGTGGTGGACCCCGGTGGTGATGCAGAGCGCATCAAACAAGAAGTGGACGCTTCCGGGGTAACGTTAACCCAGATATTGCTCACACACGGTCATCTGGATCATGTGGGAGCCGCCGCTGAGCTGGCGCAGCATTACGGTGTGCCAGTTATCGGTCCGGAAAAAGAAGATGAATTCTGGCTGCAGGGCTTACCTGCTCAGAGCCGTATGTTTGGTCTGGACGATTGCCAGCCGCTGACCCCCGATCGTTGGTTAAACGAAGGTGAGACGGTGAGCGTGGGTAACGTCCGCTTGCAGGTGTTCCATTGTCCTGGCCATACGCCAGGTCATATCGTCTTTTTTGATGCGCAGTCACGACTGCTGGTGTCCGGTGACGTCATCTTTAAAGGCGGTGTGGGGCGCAGTGATTTCCCGAAAGGCGATCACGGGCAGTTGATTGATTCCATCAAAAGGAAATTATTGCCGCTGGGTGATGATGTGACGTTCGTTCCAGGACACGGCCCCATCTCCACGCTTGGCAATGAACGACTGCATAACCCTTTCCTGCAAGATGAGCTTCCTGTCTGGTAAATAAAAAAAGCCGCGTAAGCGGCTTTTTTATTAGCAATCGGGCTTAGAGGACAGCGACGATCGCTTCGCACAGCGGCGACATGTTATCTGGCGTCATGCCCGCCACGTTGACACGACCTGAAGCAACCGCATACACACCAAACTCTTCACGCAGACGCAGAACCTGCTCTTTCGTCAGGCCGCTGAACGAGAACATACCGTTTTGTCGGGTAATGAAGCTGAAATCGCGGTTTGCCCCTTTCTCCTGCAGCGTGTTGACGAACAGCAAACGCATGCGCTGAATACGTTGACGCATGTCAGTCAGCTCTTGCTCCCAGATGGCGCGCAGTGCGGGATTGCCAAGAATGGTCGCGACTACGGAAGCGCCGTGAGCCGGTGGGTTAGAGTAGTTCGCACGAATAGTCGCTTTCATCTGGCTGAATGCGCGGTCGGCCGTTTCGCTGTTAGCCGTGACCAGCGTACAGGCACCCACGCGCTCGTTATATAAGCCAAAGTTTTTTGAGAAGGAACTGGCGACGATCAACTCTTCGTGCAGCGCAGCAAAGGCACGCAGACCTTCCGCATCTTCTTCAAGACCACGGGCAAAGCCCTGATAGGCGAAGTCAAACAGCGGCAGCCAGCCTTTTTCAACGGACAGTTTGGCCAGCGTTTCCCACTGTTCAAGCGTAGGATCAATACCGGTAGGGTTATGGCAGCAGCCGTGGAACAGCACCACATCACCCGCTGCAGCCCCTTCAAGACTTGCCAGCATACCGTCAAAATCCAGCGCATGTTTTTCGGCATCGTAATAAGCGTAATCACACACTTCCAGACCGGCGGAGTTGAACACGCCCTTATGGTTTGGCCAGCTCGGATTACTCACCCAGATGCGTTTAGCAGAGGTGTTGTTGGCGAGGAAATCAGCCGCAACGCGCAGGCCACCGGTACCGCCAGGCGTCTGTGCGGTACGTGCACGCTTGTCATTAATGATTGCGCTGCCCTTTCCGAACAGTAATTCCTGGGTGCAACGACCAAATTCAGGAATACCGTCGATACCGAGGTAGTTCTTGGTGGTTTCGTTTTCCAGCAGATATTGTTCAGCTTTTTTTACGCTGGTCAGGACAGGGGTCTTGCCGGTTTCGTCTTTATAGACACCAATACCGAGGTTGATTTTGGTTGGACGTTCATCGGCGCGAAACAGATCGGCCAAACCCAGAATAGGGTCGGCAGGGGCAGCGGTAATATTCTCAAACATGACGAGGTTCCATTATGGTGACAGAAGGGAGGTCCGCTATCAGGTTAACGGGAGAACCGGTGATTGCCAACCGTTTGCGATAAAAAGCGTGTGTCTTTTTGCAGGACAGGTTTTTTGACTCACTGAAAACAAAAAAACAGGGCCGAAGCCCTGTTTTTCATGCATATAACAGTCGGGAATGACTGATTAGAACTGGTAAACGATACCTACAGCAACGGTGTCGTCGTAAGCTACGCCCAGTTTGTTGTCTTTGTCGATCTGGTTGAAGATGTAATCAACATAGGTAGACATGTTTTTGTTGAAGTAGTAAGTCGCGCCAACTTCAACGTAGTTGATGTAATCTTCGCTACCAACGCCTTCAACATCTTTCGCTTTAGATTTGTAGTAAGCGACGGACGGACGCAGGCCGAAATCGAACTGGTACTGTGCAACAACGGAGAAGTCCTGAGTTTTGTTCAGGTAGCCGTTGCTTACGCGGGATGCGTTACGGGTTTCACCGTACAGCGCTGCCAGATAGATGTTGTTCGCATCATATTTCAGGCCAGTTGCCCACTGCTCAGCTTTGTCGCCTTTGCCCAGAGCCAGAGCCTGCTGTGCGTTGGTACGGTCAGCTGCACCGTAACCACCAACGATGCCGAAGCCATCAACATCATAGCTTACAGAACCTGCCCAGCCGTCACCGTTAGAACGGGTAGCGTCGGTACGCTCGTTTTTACCCAGGTACTGAACACCGAAGTTCAGGCCGTCAACCAGACCGAAGAAGTTGCTGTTACGGTAAGTTGCCAGACCACCCTGACGACCAGAGAAGAAGTTATCAGAGTTTGAAGTGTCACCACCGAATTCTGGCAGCATGTCGGTTACGCCGATTGCATCGTATACCAGACCGTAGTTACGACCGTAGTCGAAAGAACCTGCGTCACCGAATTTCAGACCAGCGAAGGCCAGACGAGTTTTGTTACCAGCCTGAGCATCAGAACCTTCAGAGTTGTTACCCTGGAAGTTGTATTCCCACTGGCCGTAACCGGTCAGCTGATCGTTGATCTGAGTTTCGCCTTTGAAGCCCAGACGAGCATAGGTTTTGTCGCCGTTGCCGCCGTAGCTGTTGTCGCCGTTGTCTTTAGAGAAGTAATGCAGACCTACTGCTTTACCGTACAGATCAACTTTGTTGCCGTTTTTGTTATAGATTTCGGCAGCGTTAGCAGTACCAGCTACCAGCAGGGCAGGGATAACCACTGCCAGGATATTGCGCTTCATCATTATTTATTACCCTCATTGGTTTTTTTTGAACACCAGCCACTGCCTTCAATAATTTCCGTCAATAAAAATTTACGGAACTATTGATGAGAGTTTGGTGTCTTTCTGTGTCTGAGAGGCATCTTTCCATTCATATAATCGTTTCGCTAGCCTGAAAGTGCTACAAATGTCTTAAAGCAGTAACAAAAAGCAATTATGTGTAAGAATTTGTGTATTTTAAGGAACTTTGTGAACCAACTCAAACTTCGAAGCCTGCCGGCGATAAAATCATCCATTCCATTCCTATTTATATGAATTACTTATAATTAATAGAGATAATGGCGTTTCTTATACAGGAATCGTTCTCATCCAGGTTTTACTTATGATCGGATTCAGCCATCTGGAGTGCTGTGTGAATTTTATCCAAATGTGCTATTCGATGAGGAAAAACTAATCCGCAAGGAAGGTGGGGATTATTTTTTATGCAGGAATATTACAGAAGAGAAATGTAAGGGAAGGTAAATAATGGGGAGCGGGATGATGTTGCCACAATCACATGCAGCGAAGATGACAATAAAAGAAAAAAGGCCAGCATCTGCTGGCCTTTCTGATCCTAGAAGGTTGCGCTACGCGGCGTACGCGGGAACGGGATCACGTCACGCACGTTCTGAACACCCGTGACATAGGCGATCAGACGTTCGAAGCCGAGTCCAAAGCCAGAGTGCGGTACGGTGCCGTAACGACGCAGGTCGCGATACCACCAGTAGTCTTCTTTATTAAGACCCATTTCAGCCATACGCGCATCCAGAACATCCAGACGCTCTTCACGCTGAGAACCACCGATGATTTCACCAATCCCCGGTGCCAGAACGTCCATTGCGGCCACGGTTTTACCGTCATCGTTAAGGCGCATATAGAAGGCCTTAATGTCTTTCGGGTAGTTTTTCACGACTACCGGGGCTTTAAAGTGTTTCTCTGCAAGGTAACGTTCGTGTTCTGAAGACAGATCCACACCCCAGTAAACCGGGTTTTCGAACGTCTGACCGCAGTTTTCCAGAATGGTCACGGCATCGGTGTAATCCACCTGCGCGAAGTCTGCGGCAACGAAACGCTCCAGACGTGCAATCGCATCTTTGTCTACACGCTCAGCGAAGAACTTAAGATCATCCATACGTTCAGTCAGAACAGCATTGAAGGCGTACTTCAGCATGGCTTCTGCCAGGCGGGCGTTATCTTCCAGATCGGCAAACGCCACTTCCGGCTCCAGCATCCAGAATTCCGCCAGGTGGCGACTGGTGTTGGAGTTTTCGGCGCGGAAGGTTGGGCCGAAGGTGTAAATTTTTGACAACGCACAGGCGTAAGTCTCACCGTTCAGCTGGCCGGAAACGGTCAGGAACGACTCTTTACCGAAGAAGTCTTTGTCGTAATCGACTTTGCCCTGGTCGTTACGCGGCAGGTTTTCCAGATCCAGTGTGGATACACGGAACATCTCACCTGCACCTTCGGTATCAGAAGCCGTGATCAGTGGAGTTGAAACCCAGAAGAAACCCTGCTCGTCAAAGAAACGGTGCAGCGCTTGCGCCAGCGTGTGGCGGACACGTGCAACGGCACCAATCATGTTGGTGCGCGGACGCAGGTGAGCAACTTCACGCAGGTATTCGATACTGTGGCGTTTAGCCGCCATCGGGTAGGTGTCCGGATCTTCAACCCAGCCGGTGACTTCAACGTGGGTCGCCTGAATTTCAAAGCTCTGACCTTCACCCGGAGATTCAACCACAATGCCGGTAACGATAACGGAGCAGCCGGTGGTCAGGCGCAAAACGTCTTCATTATAATTGGGCAGAGAATTATTAATAACGGCCTGTACAGGATCAAAGCAGGAACCGTCATAAACGGCGAGGAAGGAGATGCCAGCTTTTGAATCTCGGCGGGTGCGCACCCATCCACGTACGGTGACTTCTTGGTCAACGGCAACGCGGCTATGGATGACGTCGGCTACAGGCACAACGCTCATAATATTCTCTCTGTTAATTGTCTGGAAAAATTATCATTTATCCGCCCGGAAAAGGGGGGATACCTATGTTACCTGGCGTGCGCCATCAGACAAGCAGAATTAGCAGCGGAACAAGAGATTTCGGAAATAAATCGAGGAAGAGGGGCGTTTGCGCTTTCAGGCAGGATGCTCATGACAGCGGCTGGGCACCTCTGGCTCGGCTTATTCGATGATGACCGTCATCTGCTGCTTGGCGTTTTGCATGGAGACAATAGTGTTGAATGACTTGATGTTCCCGGAAGCGAAGAACAGCTCGCGGGTCAGTTGCTCATACTCGGCCATGTCCCGCACGTTCATCACCAACAGAAAATCAAAATCTCCGGTCACGTAGTAGACCTGCTGCACCTGCGGGCATTTTACGAAGCGCAGTTTGGCCTCTTCCAGAAGATCAAGCCGCTCATTTTCAATTTTAACCTGCGCCATGATGGTTA
This sequence comes from uncultured Enterobacteriaceae bacterium, assembly GCA_963530515.1. GTDB lineage: Bacteria > Pseudomonadota > Gammaproteobacteria > Enterobacterales > Enterobacteriaceae > CBFFRJ01. Next base: position 108,700 of record CAUSEC010000001.1, read on the forward strand.
TAGGGCGACCCACCAGACTGGCGTTTACCACGCTGACGTTGGCGCTGACGATGCCTGATTCTTCAAGTGCGGCAATGCGACGATTGACTGCTGAAGGCGACAGGTTCACCTGGTCGGCAATTTCGCGCTGAGAAAGCCGGTTATTGTGCTGTAGCAAGGTGAGAATTTTTTTATCCCAGGTATCGAGCTTCATGGATTCAGGCAACCTCTGAAAGTGTGATAGCGATCGCTTCGCGCAATTTTGTTTCGTTTACAGGTGTAATCAGGGTGAAAATTGCATATTCGACAACAATTTTGCGCCATTTAATGGGTTTATGCATAGTACCATTTCAATCGCTGGAATAAAGCGCGAGCCAAAAACGGTGTACCCGGTGTGAATTAATCACGTTGTATTTATTCCAGATATCTCGCTCAATATTTTATCGAGGTAAAACTCTCGTCGTTAGTAATAAACATAATGCCATAGCATCAGGCAGGAAGAATAAGGTTTGATTATGACGAACATCATGAAGTTCCAGTTTAACGGAAGAAAGCAGCCTTATGGCCAGGGTACGGATTTAAGCGTATTAAATGAAAGTGTGGGGAAAAATGTTCTCGCCTTCCATAAAAAATTTCCAAACTACAGCATTACGCCTTTACGCGCTTTACCTTATTTAAGCCAGCGGCTGGGGCTGGGTTCTTTACATATAAAGGATGAGTCAGCCCGTTTTGGCCTCAATGCCTTTAAAGGCCTGGGCGGTTCTTATGCCGTCGGGAAATATCTGGCGCAACAACTGGAGCGGGATATTGATTCGCTGACCTTTGCCTCGTTGAATACACCGGATATAAAAGCGCGGATTGCTGATATTGTTTTTGTCACCGCCACGGACGGTAATCACGGGCGTGGTGTGGCCTGGGCCGCAGAACAGCTCGGATTAAAAGCCGTGGTCTTTATGCCTAAAGGCTCTTCCACCGTCCGGGCGCAGAATATCCGTCAGCACGGGGCTGAATGCACGATTACCGAACTGAACTATGACGATACCGTGCGGCTTGCAGACAAAACGGCGCAGGAGAAGGGATGGGTTCTGCTGCAGGACACCGCCTGGGACGGCTATGAGCAGATCCCCACCTGGATTATGCAAGGCTATATGACCCTGGCGCTGGAGGCGTATGACCAGTTGCTGGAAAGTGGCAGAAAACTGCCTACCCATTTGATTTTACAGGCAGGCGTCGGCTCTTTTGCGGGCAGTATCATGGGCTACTTTATCGAGAAGATGAAAGAGAAAGCCCCCACCGTGGTGGTAATTGAACCGCATAAAGCAAACTGTCTCTACCGTTCCGCAGTCGTGAATGACGGCCAGCCCCACGCTGTTGGCGGGGATATGTCAACGCTGATGGCCGGGCTGGCCTGTGGTGAACCCAATACCGTCAGTTGGCCAATTATTCGTGACAATGTGGCCTGTTTTATCTCCGCAGATGACAGCCTTGCCGCAAACGGGATGCGTATTCTGGCGGCGCCGCGTCCGGGAACCGATATCCCCTTTATTTCTGGCGAGTCGGGTGCAATTGGCACCGGTGTTATTTACGCGTTAATGCATGATGAAGCATACCGGGAAATAAGAGAACGTCTGGCGCTCAATATTCATTCCCATGTTTTGTTAATCAGTACCGAAGGGGATACATCACCCGATATTTATGAGGATATTGTCTGGTTTGGCCGAAACGCCTGACGCCAGCACAGCAGGCGTTAATGAAATAAATAAGGGTACCCTACATACCCGCTGAATAAAAACTCTGAAATAAAAATACGCGGTAACGCAAAATGAAAAAGAGAACATCAGCCATGAAATATGAAGCAGCCTCAGGACAAATAGAATATAAAGATGTTACAAAATGGCACGGTGAAGATACCGTCTGGGTTTTAGGTTTATTTGGTACGGCAATCGGGGCCGGTGTGCTTTTTCTCCCCATCAACGCCGGCATCGGTGGGTTCTGGCCTTTACTGATCGTATTTGTGCTGGCTTATCCGATAACCTTTCTGGCTCACCGTGGGCTGGCGCGGTTTATTTTTGCCTCAAACACGCCAGAGAGCACCATCACAGATGCCATTGGTGAGCATTTCGGTGCGCTGGCGGGCAAGACATTTACTGTCATCTACTTTTTTGCCATCTACACCATTCTTATTATGTACGCCGTGGCGGTGACCAATACCGCGCAAAGCTTTATCTCCCACCAGTTAGGTATGCCGGAGCCGCCGCGTGGGCTTATCTCACTGGTACTTATCCTTGGTCTGATGTTTATCGTGCGTCTTGGGCAGCGGGTCATCATGCGGGTGATGAGCGCGCTGGTTTATCCTTTTATTGCCTCGCTGATTTTTATGTCGCTGTTTCAGATTCCTCACTGGAACGGGGCGATTTTTGCCACGCTAAACCTGGCAGACGTACAAAACGGGCAGGGTATTTTGATGACCTTGTGGATGACCTTCCCGGTGTTGGTGATGTCGTTCAACCATTACCCGATTATTTCGCCGATGGTGGTGCGCCAAAAGCAGCGTTACGGGAACGAGGTGGCTGACATGAAGTGCGGGCAAATCCAGCGCCGCGGGATTGTGCTGATGGTCGTGGTGGTCTTATTCTTTGTGCTGAGCTGCGTGTTAAGCCTTTCTCCGGCGCAGCTGGCTGAAGCCAAAGCACAGAATTTATCCATTCTTTCTTACCTTGCTAACCATTTTGATACCCCCATTATCGCCTGGCTGTCCCCGGTTATTGCCTTTGTGGCCATCACCAAATCCTTTCTCGGCCACTACATCGGTGCTTACGAATCCCTGCGCGACATCATTGTCGATACCGCGGCGGCCAAAGGGAAACGGCTTAGCCTTCGCAGTGTGAACATCGTCATCTTTATTTTGATGGTGCTGACCTGTTGGTTCGCTGCTTACAAAAACCCCAGCATCCTGGGAATTATCGAAAGCATTAGCGGCCCGACCGGCGCGGCCATTCTGCTGCTGTTGCCGATGTACGCGATTCACAAACTTCCCGTGCTCGCTCCCTGGCGCGGCAAAATCAGTAACATCTTTGTCACCCTCATCGGCCTTGTAACGGTCTCGGCCATTTTTTACGCCATGGTGAAATAGAAACCCAACGACGAGGAAACACCTTAATGAGTCATCTTTTGAGAATTAACGGCCAGCGGCTGGTGGATTCGCTGTTCGAACTGGGCAAGTACGGCGCGCTGGAAGGCGGAGGTGTTTGCCGTCTGGCGGCGACGCTGGAAGACAAAGCCGGGCGAGACGTCGTGGTGGCGCGAATGGAAGCGTTAGGCCTGGACATCCGTATTGACGCCATCGGTAACGTCACCGGCATCTATGCGGGTGAGCAGGATCTCCCGATGGTGATGATGGGCTCGCACATTGATACCGTCGGGACGGGCGGTCTTTATGACGGCAACTATGGCGTGATGGCCGGGCTTGAAGTCATTGCCACTCTGCAGGATGCAGGCATCCGTCCTTTACGTCCGTTAGCCGTGACTTTTTTTACCAATGAAGAGGGCGTGCGTTTTCAGCCTGACATGATGGGCAGTGTGGTATTTGCGGGTGAATATCCGCTGGAGGCGGCGTTGGGTGCGAAAGATCCCGACGGCATTACGCTCGACGAGGCACTGCAGGCGATAGGTTATAAAGGCGAGCATAAGCCAGGAGAGATGGCGGTCGACAGCTACGTTGAATTGCACATCGAACAAGGCCCTGTTCTGGATAAAGAAGGAACGGACATTGGCGTGGTGACCGGCGTTCAGGGGATTTCCTGGCGTGAGTTTATCCTGACAGGGGTTTCCAACCATGCCGGAACGACGCCCATGTCTATGCGCCACGATGCAGGACTGGTCGCTGCGAAAATAGCCGTTTTTGCTCGTGGCCTGGCACATCAGTTGGGCGGCGATCAGGTATCGACCGTTGGGCATATGACCTTTAAACCTAACCTGATCAATGTCATTCCTAACCATGTCGTGATGTCGGTAGATCTGCGTAATACCGATAACGAAGCGTTAAAACGCGCGGAGAGCCTGCTTAGTGCCTATGTAGAAAAAACAGCGCAGGAGGAGGGGGTGACGGTGGCCTCGCGCTCGCTGGTACGTTTTAACCCGGTCATCTTTGCCGACGACATCGTCAACGCCGTTGCCTCTGAGGCCGAATTACAGGGCTTCTCCCATCGTCGTCTGCCCAGCGGTGCCGGTCATGATGCCCAGTTTATGGCCTCCGTTTGCCCGTCGGGCATGATTTTTGTGCCCTGCGTCGGGGGGATCAGTCACAACATCAATGAGCACACCGAGCCTGCCGATCTCATCGCCGGAGGTAACGTGTTGCTGCAGGTGGTCTTAAAACGTGCCCAGAGAGCCGCGTAATTTTACAGAGGAAGGTGTTATGAATCAGGAACAGCTTAAACAGCAGCTTATTGCGTGGCGTCATCATCTCCATGCTCATCCGGAAAGTGCGTTTGAAGAGGTGAAAACCTCAGATTTTATTGCCGAACGCCTAGAAGAGATGGGCATTGAGGTTCACCGACAGATTGGCAAAACCGGGCTGGTGGGGTTACTCAAATGCGGTGAGGGTGAAGAGGTCATTGGCATCCGGGCGGATATCGACTGCATCCAGCTTAGTGAGCAAGGGGAGCTTGAATACCGTTCAACCAAGCTGGACCGTATGCACGGCTGCGGCCATGACGGTCATACCTGCATTGCATTGGGCGCGGCACAGTTGCTCAAGGAGCGTAAAAATTTCAGTGGCACCGTATGTTTTGTCTTCCAGCCTGCTGAAGAACCGGGTTACGGCGCGAATGCCATGATGAAAGACGGGCTGCTGGAGCGCTTCGGGATTAAAGAGATCTATGGCTTACACAATATGCCAGGCATGAAAGCAGGGACAATTGCGACCCGCGTCGGCGGCATCATGGCCAGCGAAGATAACTTCGTTATCAAAATCAAAGGGCAGGGATCGCATGCTGCGCGGCCGCACATGGCAAAAGATCCGCTGGTGATTGCGGCGGAAATTATTCTGGCGTTACAAACGATAATCTCGCGCAACGTCGATCCTAACGTACCGGCGGTCATCTCCTGCACCGAACTACACACGGATGGCATCCGTAATGCGATACCGACTCATGTTGAGATCAAAGGGGATACCCGTAGCTATTCCCCTAAGGTTCAGGCGTTGCTGGAAGCGCGGATGCGGACAATCAGCGAAAGCATTTGTGCGATGCACGAGGCAGAATGTGACTTTTCGTACACTCATGAATTTGCGCCCACGGTGAATCATGAACCCTGCGTGGCGGTGGCCGTTAAGGCGGCCCAAAACGTGGTCGGCGAGGAAAATGTGGAGGGTAACGTAGGGCAGATGATGATTTCAGAGGATTTCGGTGCCTTCTTACAACACATTCCCGGCTGCTTTGTGTTCCTGGGCAATGGCGACGAGTCGGACGAGAAGGGCAACATTCCGCTGCATAATGCCTGTTACGATTTTAACGATGAGATTTTGCTGACCGGGGCGGAATTCTTTGCAGAGATAATCAGAACGCGTCTGCCGCTAAAGGAGTGATGCTGTCAGGCTGACATTCCGGCAATGTCGTAAAGAGAAAAGCCAGCATCAGCTGGCTTTTTTAATCTGTGGCAGGTCGAAAGCTTCACGCAGCGCGCGGACAAAGGCTTTATCGTGACAGATGGTTTTACCCGGGCTATCGGATAATTTTGCCACCGGCTTGCCGTTACACTCCACCAGTTTAATAACGATATTCAATGGTTTAACATCAGGAATATCGCAGGTCAGGCGGGTGCCGATACCAAAACCCAGATTTACTCGTGCGGCGAAGTGGCGGTACAAATCGAGCGCTTTATTCAGATCGAGGTTGTCAGAGAAAATCAGTGTTTTCGACAACGGATCGATACCGAGTTTCTCGTAATGTGCAATGGCTTTCTCGCCCCACTCAACCGGATCCCCGGAATCATGGCGTAACCCCTGATAGCGCTCGGCAAACTCTGGTCCAAAGTCGCGCAGGAAGGCGTCCATGGTAATACAGTCTGTCAGGGCGATACCCAACTGCGTAGGGTACTCTTCGAGCCAGGCGGCCAGCGCGGCACGCTGACTGGTGGCGAGATCCGGGCTTATCTGCTGGTGTGCCTGGAACCATTCGTGCGCCTGGGTGCCCATCGGCGTCAAAGATAAACGACGCGCCAGATCGTAGTTGCTGGTGCCAATAAACCAGGGTTCTTGTTTGAGACGGGCAACGATCGCGTGCTGCACATCGCGGGAGAAACGGCGGCGGGTACCGAAATCCATCAGGCGGAAACCCGACATATCCAGACCTTCGGTGCGGGTAGCAAAATCCGCCAGTTTTGTCTCAAGATGCAGGAGAGCCTGCTGCACACCGGCTTGAGGTGAACGGTAGCGATGAACCAGCTCGCTGATGACCGCCAGCAGAGGAACTTCCCACATGATCACTTCGCGCCACGGGCCTGAAAGGCGAATGTGAAGCTTACCGTTGTCGTTGGTGACCACCACCTGGCGGGGATCGTAGCGGAAGTCGCGCAGCCAGTTCAGGTAGTCCGTTTCAAAGAACGGCAGCCCCGAAAGCCACTGATACTCTTCATCCTGCAGGCGCAGATGCTGCATGGCTTCAACTTCTTCCCGGATAGCTTCTGCGTAAATACCGAGCAGATCGTCGCCACGGCAGCGAAATTCCGCCGTTACATGCACATCGTAGTAGTGGTGATAGACCGCCTGCTGCATATGCAATTTGTAGGCATCAGTATCCAGCAGTGTCTGCAGAACAGGGTGAGCAAATTGAGTCATGGTGCGCCGTAGCATCCTCTCAAAGGAGCGTTTAGTACAATAAACAAAGCAGGTGAAAACCGCTGGAGTATACCTTGTTTATTGATTTATTGAACCCCGATCACACCATATAGCGCAAAACGGGTCGAGGGCATTTTGTGCCGCATGTTAGCCAAATGTAGCAAACTGGGTGTTTCTGACTGAAAAGTTAAACATTCTGCGTGGCGGGATCCAGGCAACAGGAATAGACTGGAGACGTAACCAACAGAAGATGCTAAAGGTTTTTTATGACACAACAGCCACAAGCCAAATACCGCCACGACTACCGTGCGCCGGATTACCTCATTAGCGATATTGACTTGACCTTTGACCTGGATGCCGCAAAAACCGTCGTCACGGCGCAGAGTACTGTGACGCGTCAAAACGCAACCGCCGTTCCGCTGCGTCTGGATGGCGAAGATCTGACGCTCGTTTCCCTTCATGTCAACGATCAGCCGTGGACACATTATAAAGAAGAAGATAGCCAGCTGGTCATCGACAATCTGCCGGCGCACTTTATGCTGCGCATTGTGAATGAAATCAGCCCGGCGGCGAACACCGCGCTGGAAGGCCTCTACAAATCCGGTGAAGCACTGTGCACCCAGTGTGAGGCGGAAGGCTTCCGTCACATTACCTGGTATCTCGACCGCCCGGATGTGCTGGCGCGCTTTACTACCACTCTGATTGCCAATAAAGAAGAGTACCCGTTCCTGCTCTCCAACGGTAACCGCGTAGATCAGGGCGAGCTGGAAAACGGTCGCCACTGGATGAAGTGGGAAGATCCGTTCCCGAAACCGTGCTATCTGTTTGCACTGGTCGCCGGTGACTTTGATGTCCTGCGCGATACCTTTACCACTCGTTCCGGCCGTGAAGTGGCGCTGGAGCTGTACGTTGACCGTGGCAACCTTGACCGTGCGCCCTGGGCAATGACCTCCCTGCAAAATTCCATGAAATGGGATGAGACCCGTTTTGGCCTCGAGTACGATCTCGACATCTATATGATTGTCGCTGTCGACTTCTTTAATATGGGCGCAATGGAGAACAAAGGGCTGAACGTCTTTAACTCCAAGTATGTACTGGCCCGTACCGATACCGCGACCGACAAAGATTATCTCGATATTGAGCGTGTGATTGGTCATGAATATTTCCACAACTGGACCGGTAACCGTGTGACCTGCCGCGACTGGTTCCAGCTCAGCCTGAAAGAGGGGCTGACCGTGTTCCGTGACCAGGAGTTCAGCTCCGATCTGGGGTCGCGTGCGGTTAACCGCATCAGTAACGTGCGTACCATGCGTGGCCTGCAGTTTGCGGAAGATGCCAGCCCAATGGCCCACCCGATCCGCCCGGATAAAGTCATTGAGATGAACAACTTCTACACCCTGACGGTGTATGAAAAGGGTTCTGAAATTATCCGCATGATCCACACCCTGCTCGGTGAAGAGAACTTCCAGAAAGGGATGCAGCTCTATTTTGAGCGCCATGACGGCAGCGCTGCCACCTGCGACGATTTTGTCCAGGCGATGGAAGACGCGTCCAATGTTGATCTTTCCCATTTCCGCCGTTGGTACAGCCAGGCTGGTACGCCAGTTGTGACCGTGCATGACGACTACAACCCGACGACCGAGCAGTACACCCTGACCATCAGCCAGCGTACGCCGCCAACGGCCGAGCAGCAGGAAAAACATCCGCTGCATATCCCGTTCGACATTGAGCTTTACGACAATGAAGGGAAGGTGATCCCGCTGCAAAAAGACGGTCACCCGGTACACCACGTACTGAACGTCACCCAGCCGGAGCAAACGTTCGTCTTTGATAACGTCTACTTCCAGCCGGTACCGTCACTGCTTCGTGAGTTCTCCGCTCCGGTCAAACTGGAATACAAATGGAGCGATCAGCAACTGACCTTCCTGATGCGCCACGCCAGCAATGATTTCTCCCGCTGGGATGCGGCGCAAAGCCTGCTGGCAACGCACATTAAACTGAATGTGGCCCGCCAGCAGCAGGGTCAGCCGCTGTCGTTGCCGTTGCACGTGGCTGATGCCTTCCGCGCCATTCTGCTGGATGAAAAAATCGACCCGGCGCTGGCCGCCGAGATCCTGACGCTGCCGTCAGCGAACGAAATTGCTGAACTGTTCGACGTCATCGACCCGATAGCTATCTCCGCTGTCCGCGAAGCGCTGACCCGCACGTTAGCAACCGAACTGGCAGATGAAGTGCTGGCGGTGTACAACGCCAACAAGCTTGAGACCTATCGCGTTGAGCATGCGGATATCGGCAAGCGTTCTTTGCGTAATACCTGCCTGCGTTATATCGCATTTGGTGACGCGCAGCTGGCCGATAAACTGGTCAGCCAGCAGTATCACACGGCGGATAACATGACCGATGCGCTCGCCGCACTTTCAGCGGCCGTGGCCGCGCAGTTGCCATGCCGTGATGCGTTGATGCAGGAGTACGACGACAAGTGGCATCAGGACGGTCTGGTCATGGACAAGTGGTTGATTCTGCAGGCAACCAGTCCGGCAGACAATGTGCTGGAAACCGTACGCGGTCTGTTGCAACACCGCTCGTTCACGCTCAGCAACCCGAACCGTGTCCGTTCGCTGATTGGTGCGTTTGCGGGCAGCAACCCGGCGGCGTTCCATGCGGCAGATGGCAGCGGTTATCAGTTCCTGGTGGAGATGCTCACCGAACTGAACAGCCGTAACCCGCAGGTTGCCTCGCGACTCATAGAGCCGCTGATTCGCCTGAAACGCTACGATGCAAAACGTCAGGGGCTGATGCGTGCTGCGCTGGAGCAACTGAAAGGGCTGGAGAATCTCTCTGGCGACCTGTTCGAAAAAGTCAGTAAAGCACTGGCGTAATCTCAGTCCGGGCAGGCGCGATGGCTTGCCCGACTTTTTCCTCTGTTTATTTACCCTTCGATTTGCTGTCTGTGCTCTGCGCTTTGGGCGTAGTGGTAGGACGGTGCCTGAAAGTCACGCCGGTGCAATGCCTGCCAGAATGTCTCCAGCGAAGCATCCAGACGTGTCTGCAGGTTGGGCGTGAAGCTCGGCTTATGCTGATAATCAATTATCTGGCTGTCATCGGCAAAAACGCCGTGCAGGATCTCTTGTGCTTTGAGGGCGTTGAGCACCGGTTTGAGGGCATAATCCACCGCCAGCATATGGGCAACTGTACCGCCCGTCGCAACCGGCAACACCACCTTACCGGCCAGCGCTCGCTCGGGAAGCATGTCCAGCAGCGTTTTCAGTGCGCCAGAAAAAGAGGCTTTATAAACGGGCGTGGCGACAATTAAGCCATCGGCCTCAGCCAGTTGCTCAATCAGTGCCTGCAGCGCCGGGCTTTCGAAACGGGCGTACAGCAGATCTTCCGGGACGAAGTTGTGCAGGTGCCAGTGACAGACCTCAACGTCCAGTGCGCTCAGACGTTCACGGGCATATTCCAGCAATGCGCTGGAACGTGATGGGTAACGTGGGCTACCCGCCAAAGTAACCACTCGCATGATTGCTCCTTATAACCGTTAGTTTTCATTTGGCTATCATTGATAACAATTCAGCTCAGTGTGGCAGAGGTGATTTATTCCCTTAAATAATTTATTCGGTGTACAACTGCCAAAAAATGCATATAAAGCGCCGGAGAAGTAAACGATTGCGTCCAGTTGGCGTTTTTTTGCCACAGGTCAATTCCCTTTCTTGTGCTAATCAAAGATAATACGCCCCCGGTTTGCACACCGGGAATCCAGGAGAGTTCATGTACTACCCCTTCGTTCGTAAAGCCCTTTTCCAGCTCGATCCAGAGCGCGCTCATGAATTGACATTCCAGCAGTTACGCCGTGTCTCAGGGACACCGCTCGAAGCGCTTGTGCGCCAGCGGTTGCCGGAGAAACCGGTTCAATGCATGGGCCTGACGTTCAAAAACCCGCTGGGTCTGGCGGCAGGGCTCGATAAAAATGGTGAATGCATTGACGCCCTGGGCGCAATGGGTTTTGGCGCGATTGAGATTGGTACCGTCACGCCGCGCCCGCAGCCGGGTAACGACAAACCGCGTATCTTCCGTCTGGTTGAAGCCGAAGGGTTGATCAACCGCATGGGCTTCAATAACCACGGCGTAGATAACCTCGTGGAGAACGTGAAAAAAGCCCATTTTGACGGCATATTGGGTATTAATATCGGCAAGAATAAAGACACACCGGTCGAGCAGGGCAAAGATGACTACTTGATTTGTATGGAAAAAATCTATGCTTATGCCGGCTATATTGCCATTAATATTTCGTCACCCAATACTCCCGGTCTTCGCTCATTACAATATGGCGAAGCGCTGGATGACCTATTAAGTGCGATAAAAAATAAGCAATCGGCTCTGCAACAGATCCACCATAAATATGTTCCAGTGGCGGTAAAGATCGCGCCGGATCTTTCTGAGGAAGAATTGATCCAGGTCGCCGATAGTTTAGTTCGCCACAATATTGATGGCGTCATTGCGACCAATACAACGCTCGAAAGATCTCTGGTTCAGGGAATGAAACATTGCAATGAAACGGGTGGGTTAAGCGGCCGTCCACTGCAATTAAAAAGTACAGAAATTATTCGCCGTCTCTCCGCTGAATTAAATGGTCGTCTGCCCATTATTGGCGTAGGGGGGATAGATTCTGTCATTGCCGCGCGTGAGAAGCTGGAAGCGGGCGCATCGCTGGTTCAGATCTATTCTGGCTTTATTTTTAAAGGCCCACCGCTGATTAAAGAAATCGTTACCCACATCTGATCTTTTCTCTCTTATTACCGCGCCAGGGCTTTATTTCGAGCCCTGGTTGATTTATATTCCCTCATTGTTGCTAATTTGTACATTTTAGTCTTTTCTTAATTCTGGTAATAAACGAAACGGCGAATAAGGATTTTAGGGTCAAGGGATGAATACGGGGAGGGGAGAACAGTATGCGAATTAAACCTGATGATAATTGGCGTTGGTTTTTTGACGAAGAGCACGATCGTATGATGCTCGATTTAGCCAATGGCATGATTTTCCGTTCACGTTTTGCTCGCAAAATGCTCACACCCGACGCTTTCTCCCCCTGCGGTTTTTGCGTCGACGATGCCGCCCTTTATTTCTCCTTCGACGAAAAATGCCGGGATTTAACGCTTACCCACGAGCAGCGCGCGGAACTGGTGCTGAATGCGCTGGTAGCCATTCGCTTCCTGAAACCGCAGATGCCTAAAAGCTGGCACTTCCTCAGCCACAATGCCCCCTGGTCTCCCGCACCGGGCATGGCTGCCAGCGTTTCCCTGAGTGATACCGGCGAATCGGTGAGCCTGCTGGTGGTGGAATCTGGCGAAAACGCAGCGTTGTGTCTGCTGGCGCAACCTGGCGTGGTCATTGCCGGGCGCACCATGCAGCTGGGTGATGCAATTAAGGTGATGAACGATCGACTGAAACCGCAACTTAACGCGGACAGCTTCAGTTTCGAACAGGCGGTTTAACTTTCCAGTCGTAATGCGGTTTTAGGCACACAACTACAGCTCAGAATTGAACCATCGGCGTTAATGGCAGATTTTTTTAATGGGCTGACTTCGCCTTCCAGCAGTGAAATCCGGCACGCTCCGCAAATCCCCGCCCGGCAAGAGTAGGGCACACGAATGCCCTGGTTTTCCAGCTGTTCGAGCAATATCTGCTGGTTATTTCCGCGAAAATGTTGCCCTTCCCAGATAATGTCGACTTCACCAACCGTTTGTTGCTCCGGTTCAAGAGACTCAACGGTCTTGCCTGCCCCGTAGGGTTTCGCCGGTTTGCGAGCGAGGATCACCACCTCGTCGCCAACGCGGACGACGCCGCTGTTACGGGCAATTAAATTCTGGCCGAAATCCACTTCGCCATTATCCAGTGCGGTACGAAAGCCGGTGAGCGTCGTGAGCGGTTCGCCCGCAGGGTGTTTTTGCCCACGTTCAGGGCTGACTGTCGTGAAGACACAGCGGCTGCAGGGTTTGACCACATCGAATATCACATCGCCAATGCGAATCACTTGCCACGTATCTTCTTCCCAGGCCTGCGCGCCGGTCACCACCAGGTTGGGGCGAAACTGCTCCATTTTCACACTGGCCGGGCAGCGGTTTTGCAGGTCACGCAATGACGCTTCATTGGTTAATAAAAAGGGAAAACCATCGGCGAAAGAGAGAGGAACATCCTCAAAACGCTTAACCCTGCGCGTCAGCTGTGGGCCGACCCAGCGTAACTGCACGTCACGACCAAAAAAGCCGCTCAGCCAGAGATTAATCGTTTCTGGGGCCACCAGCGCAGTGAAATGGTTTCCCCAGACTTCGGTCGGTTCACCCTGAGGGGCAAAATCAACGAAGCGCACGACGGCGCTGGTACCATCGGGTGCGGTTAAATGCAGGCCGTCGGTGAGAGGGGAAGGAATAAAGCGCACCATTTGTGGATACTGGCGGGCGGTAATAAAGGTGCCATCCTTTTGCGTGACCATAAATACGCGGTCAAATGACAAACCACTGCTGTCTGCCAGCGCGTGCGTCAGGCCAATTCCGCGCATAGATTTAACCGGGTGAATAAAAAGACGCGAGAGCGTAGCCACGCCAATACCTCTGTCGACGAAAATAAGCCCTCAACTTTATGACATGCACGCCAGATTGGCTATAATGCGCAACAATTTTCTTCAAAGTTAAGTGACCTTATGATTTCTCTGTTTGCCAGTACGGCCCGTGGGCTGGAAGAGCTGTTAAAAACTGAACTTGAAAACCTGGGGGCGAGTGAGTGCCAGGTGGTTCAGGGGGGCGTCCATTTCCACGGTGACACCCGGCTTGTGTATGCAAGCCTGATGTGGAGCCGACTGGCCTCGCGCATTATGATGCCGCTGGGTGAGTGCAAGGTGTACAGCGATCTTGATCTCTATCTCGGCGTGCAGGCGATCAACTGGACGGAGATTTTCAACACTGACGCCACCTTTGCCGTGCACTTTAGCGGGCTGAACGACGAAATTCGTAACAGCCAGTACGGTGCGTTGAAAGTGAAAGATGCAATCGTTGACAGCTTCACGCGCAAAAATTTGCCGCGCCCGAACGTCGATCGCGAACAGCCCGATCTGCGTATCAACGTCTGGCTGAATAAAGAAACGGCACATATCTCTCTGGATCTGAGCGGCGAGGGTCTGCACCTGCGTGGCTACCGCGATCGTACCGGTATTGCGCCGATCAAAGAGAACCTGGCGGCGGCGATCGTCATGCGATCTGGCTGGCAGCCGGGGACACCGTTGCTGGACCCGATGTGTGGTTCCGGCACATTGCTAATTGAGGCCGCGATGTGGGCCACCGACCGGGCACCGGGCCTGCACCGTGGTCACTGGGGTTTCAGCGGCTGGGCGCAGCACGATGAAACGGTCTGGCAGGAAGTCAAAGCAGATGCACAAAGCCGTGCGCGCAAAGGTCTTGCTGATTATCAGTCTCATTTCTACGGATCGGATAACGATGCACGCGTACTGGAACGCGCGCAGCGCAACGCCCGTCGTGCTGGCATTGGCGATCTGGTGACCTTCGAGGTGAAGGATGCCGCCAAACTGACCAATCCGCTGCCAAAAGGGCCTTACGGCACGATTATCAGTAACCCGCCGTACGGTGAGCGCCTGGAAAGTGAACCGGCGTTGATTGCCCTGCACAGCCTGCTGGGTCGCACGCTGAAATCGCAGTTTGGTGGCTGGAACCTGTCGCTGTTCAGTGCGTCCGTCGACTTGCTCAACTGCCTGCAATTACGTGCTGACCGCCAGTTCAAAGCCAAAAACGGCCCGCTGGACTGCGTGCAGAAAAACTACCATCTGGCAGAAACCACCGGCGAAGTCCGTGCGCCGTCCATGGCAGATGATTACGCCAACCGTCTGCGCAAGAATGTGAAGAAGCTTGAGAAGTGGGCGCGTCAGGAAGGCATTGAATGCTACCGCCTGTATGACGCCGATCTGCCGGATTACAATGTCGCGGTTGACCGCTACGGTGAGTGGGTTGTCGTTCAGGAATACGCGGCACCGAAAACCATTGATGCCAACAAAGCGCGCCAGCGTCTGTTTGACATCATTGCGGCCACCATCGCGGTACTCGAAATTGCGCCGAATAAGCTGGTGCTCAAGACCCGCGAGCGGCAAAAAGGCACCAATCAGTATCAGAAAATGAACGAAAAAGGGGAGTTCATTGAGGTCGGCGAATATAACGCTCGCCTGTGGGTTAACCTGACGGATTATCTCGATACCGGCCTGTTCCTTGACCACCGTATTGCGCGTCGCATGCTCGGTCAGATGAGCAAAGGCAAAGACTTCCTGAACCTGTTTGCCTACACCGGCAGCGCCAGCGTTCATGCAGGTCTGGGCGGCGCGAAGAGCACCACCACGGTCGATATGTCCCGTACCTACCTTGAGTGGGCGGAGCGTAACCTGCGCCTCAACGGACTGAGCGGTCGCGCGCACCGTTTGCTGCAGGCGGATGTGCTGGGCTGGTTGCGTGATACCGACGAACAGTTCGATCTTATCTTTATCGATCCCCCGACTTTCTCGAACTCTAAACGCATGGAAGAGTCGTTTGATGTTCAGCGCGATCATCTGGCGTTAATGAAAGATCTCAAACGTATGCTGCGTAAAGGCGGCACCATTATGTTCTCCAACAACAAACGCGGTTTCCGCATGGACCTCGACGGACTGGCAGAGCTTGGGTTGAAAGCACAAGAAATCACCCAAAAAACGCAATCGCAAGATTTTGCCCGTAACCGCCAAATCCATAACTGCTGGCTGATTACCTCAGCCTGAAAGGATAAATAGATGTCATTAATCAGTATGCACGGCGCATGGCTGTCATTCAGCGATGCCCCTCTTCTCGACAATGCAGAGTTGCACATCGAGGAAAATGAACGCGTCTGTCTCGTCGGGCGCAACGGCGCGGGCAAGTCGACGCTTATGAAGATCCTCAATCGCGAGCAAGGCCTTGATGATGGCCGCATCGTTTATGAGCAGGATCTGGTCGTGGCACGCTTACAACAGGATCCTCCGCGTAATGTGAGCGGCAGCGTCTATGACTTCGTGGCCGAAGGGATTGAAGAGCAGGCGGAATACCTCAAACGCTACCACGACATCTCTCATCTGGTGATGACCGACCCGAGCGATAAAAACCTCAGCGAGATGGCGCGTCTGCAGGACCTGCTTGACCATCATGGCCTGTGGCAGCTTGAGAGCCGCATTAATGAGGTACTGGAACAACTGGGCCTGGAAGCGGATATGCCACTGGCATCGCTTTCTGGCGGCTGGTTGCGTAAAGCTGCGCTGGGCCGTGCGCTGGTCAGCGGCCCTCGCGTGCTGCTGCTCGACGAACCGACGAACCACCTCGATATCGAAACCATCGACTGGCTGGAAGGGTTCCTGAAAACCTTCAGCGGAACCATCATCTTCATCTCCCATGACCGCTCCTTTATTCGCAATATGGCCACACGCATTGTCGATCTCGATCGTGGCAAGCTGGTGACCTATCCGGGTGATTACGAAACCTATCTGCTTGAAAAAGAAGAAAACCTGCGCGTTGAAGAGCTGCAAAATGCCGAGTTCGATCGCAAGCTGGCCCAGGAGGAAGTCTGGATCCGTCAGGGGATCAAAGCCCGTCGTACACGTAACGAAGGCCGCGTGCGCGCCCTGAAAGCAATGCGTAATGAACGTAACCAGCGCCGTGAGGTGATGGGCAGTGCGAAAATGCAGGTGGAAGAAGCCTCTCGTTCGGGCAAAATTGTCTTTGAAATGGAAAATGTTAACTACCAGGTCGATGGCAAAGTGCTGGTCAAAGACTTCTCTGCTCAGGTTCAGCGTGGCGACAAAATTGCCCTGATTGGCCCGAACGGCTGCGGAAAAACCACGTTGCTTAAGCTGATGCTGAGCCAGTTGCAGGCGGACAGCGGTCGTGTGCACTGCGGCACCAAGCTGGAAGTCGCGTACTTCGATCAGCACCGTGCTGAGCTCGATCCTGACCGCACGGTCATGGACAACCTGGCCGAGGGTAAACAGGAAGTGATGGTCAATGGTAAACCTCGCCACGTGCTGGGTTACCTGCAGGACTTCCTGTTCCACCCTAAACGTGCGATGACACCGGTTCGCGCGCTGTCCGGTGGGGAGCGTAACCGTCTGCTGTTGGCGCGTTTGTTCCTGAAACCCAGTAACCTGTTGATTCTCGATGAACCGACAAACGACCTGGATGTCGAAACGCTGGAATTGCTCGAAGAACTGGTCGACGGCTATCAGGGCACCGTGATGCTGGTCAGCCACGATCGTCAGTTTGTCGACAATACCGTGACCGAGTGCTGGATTTTTGAAGGCGGTGGTCGTATTGGCCAGTACGTCGGGGGCTACCATGATGCGCGTGGTCAACAGTCTTCCTCCCAGGCGTTTAAAGCACAGCCTGTGAAAAAAGAGGTGGAGCAGGTGGCCGCCAAATCTGAGACTGTTAAACGTGGTGCGAACAAACTAAGCTATAACCTGCAACGTGAGCTGGAACAGCTGCCGCAGAAGCTGGAAAAACTGGAAGCAGAGCTGGAAGCCCTGCAGGCACAGGTGGCAGACAGCAGTTTCTTTAGTCAGCCTCACGATCATACGCAAAAAGTCCTGGCCGAACTGGCTTCGGCGGAGCAGGCGCTGGAAGAAGCGTTTGAACGCTGGGAGTCGCTGGAGGCTCTTAAAAACGGCGCATAATTCAGGGAGCCAGTATGTGCGAACATCATCATGCCACCCGTCACATTCTCTGTACGCAATGTGATTTGCTGGTCGCGTTGCCGGCACTGGAACATGGCCACAAGGCTCAATGCCCGCGTTGTGGCACTACGTTGACCACGCGATGGGATGAGCCCCGTCAGCGCCCGACGGCCTATGCGCTGGTGGCACTGTTCATGCTGCTGCTCTCGAATTTGTTCCCGTTTGTTAACATGAAAGTCGCCGGGGTCACCAGTGAGGTGACCCTGCTGCAAATTCCTGGCGTGATGTTCTCAGAAGATTACGCCAGCCTTGGCACCTTCTTCCTTCTCTTCGTGCAGTTTGTCCCCGCATTTTGCCTGATCACGATTTTGTTGCTGGTGAACCGGGCATCCATGTCGCTACGTACGAAGGTATTTCTGGCGCGTATCCTGTTTCAGCTCAGAACCTGGGGAATGGCGGAAATCTTTCTCGCTGGGGTGCTGGTCAGTTTCGTGAAGCTGATGGCCTATGGCGATGTCGGCATTGGCAGCAGTTTTATTCCCTGGTGCTTGTTTTGCATACTGCAATTGAGAACGGTGCAGTGCGTGGATCGTCACTGGTTGTGGGATGACATCGCGCCCGCGCCCGCGGTTTCTAAAGCGCTGCGTGTGGGCGTGCCGGGTATTCAGCAGGGTCTGCGTAGCTGCCCGTGCTGTACGGCGATCGTGGAAGCGGATAACCCGGTCTGTCCACGCTGTCATACAAAGGGATTTGTGCGGCGCAGAAACAGCCTCCAATGGACAATGGCGCTGCTGATTACCTCCATCATGCTGTACCTTCCGGCCAATATCTTGCCAATAATGATTACCGATCTGCTGGGCGATCAGATGCCGTCAACGATTCTGGCCGGTGTGGTATTACTCTGGAGTGAAGGCTCTTATCCGGTCGCGCTGGTCATTTTCATCGCCAGTATTATGGTGCCAACGCTCAAGATGATTGCGATAGCCTGGCTATGTTGGGATGCAAAAGGGCATGGACGTCGCGACAGTGAACGCATGCATTTCGTGTATGAAATCGTTGAGTTTGTTGGCCGCTGGTCAATGATCGATGTGTTTGTGATTGCCGTATTGTCGGCACTGGTGCGGATGGGCGGATTGATGAATATCTATCCGGCGATCGGGGCATTGATGTTTGCGTTAGTGGTGATCGTCACCATGTTTGCGGCCATGACGTTCGATCCACGTCTTAGCTGGGACAGAGATCCTGAATCAAGCCATGAGGAGCAGTAGGACATGGAGAAAAACAGTGGGGAGGCGAAAGTGCAGAAAGTAAAAAACTGGTCGCCGGTATGGATTTTCCCGATCGTGACAGCCCTGATTGGTGCATGGATCCTCTTTTATCATTACAGCCATCAGGGGCCTGAGGTCACACTTATCACTACCAACGCAGAAGGCATCATTGGCGGTAAAACGACGATCAAAAGCCGTAGCGTAGATGTGGGGGTCGTGGAAAGTACGACCTTAACCGATGATTTGACCCATGTCGAAATCAAAGCGCGCCTGAACACCGGCATGGAAAAACTGCTGCATAACGACTCGGTATTCTGGGTGGTGAAACCTCAGGTGGGTCGTGAAGGGATCAGCGGGCTCGGGACGCTGCTGTCCGGGGCCTATATTGAGCTGCAGCCGGGAAAAAAGGGCATTCAGCCAGAGAATTACCAGCTGCTGGACTCGCCGCCCCTTGCACCGCCTGATGCGAAAGGGATCCGTGTGATTCTCGACAGTAACAAAGCCGGACAGCTCTCACCCGGCGACCCGGTTCTTTTCCGTGGCTATCGCGTAGGCTCGGTTGAAACCAGCACCTTCGATACGCAAAAGCGTACCATCACTTATCAGCTGTTCATCAATGCGCCCAACGACAGACTAGTGACCAGCAACGTTCGCTTCTGGAAAGACAGCGGTATTGCCGTTGATCTGACCTCAGCGGGGATGCGCGTTGAGATGGGCTCGCTCAGTACCCTGTTTGGCGGTGGCGTCAGCTTTGATGTGCCCGAAGGCAATGAACTGGGTGAACCGGTCGCGGAGAAAACAGCGTTTACCCTGTTTGACGATCAGCGCAGCATTCAGGAGTCGCTCTATACCCAACACATCGACTACCTGTTGTTCTTCAAAGATTCCATTCGTGGGCTGCAGCCGGGGGCACCGGTTGAATTCCGCGGTATTCGCCTGGGTACCGTCGCTAAAGTGCCGTACTTCACGCCTGAAATGCGCCAGAAGCTGAATGATGATTACCGCATTCCGATTCTCATCCGCATCGAGCCTGAGCGCATTGCGAATCAATTTGGCGGTGATGCCAACGTTGACGCGCATTTGACGGAGCTGATGAAACGGGGTCTGCGGGCGGCACTGAAGACCGGCAATATTGTCACCGGTGCATTGTATGTTGATCTCGACTTCTACCCGAAAGCACCGGCAATCAACGAAATGCCGGAATTTGGTGGGCATCGCATTATCCCAACGGTGAGCGGTGGTCTGGCGCAAATCCAGCAGCGACTGATGGATACGCTCGATAAGATCAACAATCTGCCGCTGAACCCGATGATTGAGCAGGCAACAAATACGCTGGCCGCGAGCCAGCAGACAATGCGCCGCCTGCAGACGACACTCGATAACCTCAACAAGCTGACCGCCAGCCAGTCTATGCAGCAGTTACCTGCTGATATGCAGGGCACGCTGCGTGAACTTAACCGCAGCATGCAGGGCTTCCAGCCAGGCTCTGCCGCCTACAACAAAATGGTGGCCGACATGCAGCGACTGGATCAGGTCTTACGTGAGCTACAGCCGGTTCTCAAGACGCTGAATGAGAAGAGTAACGCGCTGGTATTTGAATCGAAGGGCAAAGACGATCCGCAGCCGAAGAGGGCGAAAGAATGAAGAAAGGAGCAATAGCACTTCTGGCAGTCATGCTGACTGCCTGTAGCGCGGGCGGTGACAATAAAAGCTATTACCAGTTGCCTTCACCCACCATGACAACCGTGGCGCCAGGAGAGGCGCGTGGGCAGAGGTTGCTGTGGGTTGAGCAGGTCAGCGTACCGGATTACCTTGCCGGAAACGGCGTGGTGTATCAGACCTCGGACGTAAAATACGTTATTGCCGCCAATAATTTGTGGGCGAGCCCGCTGGATCAACAGCTCAGGACGACGCTGGTGGCTAACCTCAGCAACCAGCTTCCGGGCTGGGTCGTCGCCTCTCAACCGCTGGGCAGCGTCCAGGATACCTTAAACGTCACGGTGACGGGGTTCCATGGTCGTTATGACGGGCGGGTGATTGTGAGCGGTGAATGGTTGTTGAATCGCCAGGGGCAGTTAACCAAGCGGCCATTCCATATTGAGCTGAAACAGCAGCAGGATGGTTATGACGAAATGGTAAAAGTGTTGGCTCAGGCCTGGCAACAGGAAGCGGCCAGCATGGCGAGCGAAATTAAGCGCCTGCAATAAGTAAAATTAATGTGTTACAACGACCGTCATCTCTCCCGGGATGGCGGTTTTTTTTGTGTTTTATGCTCAGGCAGTTACTTGTACTGGCTCACACTTTTTGTACAAATGAACTCGTTTATGGGTCACATTTATGACACTGGCGTGAATTTTGCGCATTGACGTCAAACTTTATCCAGGGTATTCGTACCCTGTGGTTGCGCGAATTGTGACCACTGTTTTCTTTTCCACCAGACCAAAAAATGAGGGAAACGAGGCATGAAGAGACAAAAACGTGATCGCCTGGAACGGGCACATCAACGTGGATATCAGGCCGGTATTTCTGGACGGCCTAAAGAAATGTGTCCTTATCAGACGCTGAATCAGAGGTCCTATTGGCTCGGAGGCTGGCGAGAGGCCATGGGGGACAGGGCCGTAATTGCCTGATTCTGTCTCTTTAGAAAAAGAAACCTCCGCACTGCGGAGGTTTCGCGTTTGAGCAGCCTGAAAATCAGAAAGCAGAAGTGTCCTGGAACAGGCCCACTTTCAGATCGGACGCCGTATAGATAACACGACCATCTACCAGCACTTCGCCATCAGCCAGACCCATCACCAGACGACGGTTAATCACGCGTTTGAAGTGAATACGGTAGGTGACTTTTTTCGCGGTTGGCAGAATCTGGCCCGTGAATTTCACTTCACCCACACCCAGTGCGCGACCTTTACCTTCGGCACCCAGCCAGCCCAGATAGAAGCCAACGAGCTGCCACATAGCATCAAGACCCAGGCAGCCTGGCATCACCGGATCGCCGATGAAGTGGCAACCGAAGAACCACAGCTCCGGATTGATATCCAGCTCAGCTTCGACGTAGCCTTTGTCAAAATTACCACCGGTCTCGGTCATTTTGACCACACGGTCCATCATCAGCATGCTTGGAGCCGGCAATTGCGGGCCTTTAGCGCCGAACAGCTCTCCGCGACCAGAGGCAAGAAGGTCTTCTTTTGTATAGGATTCGCGTTTATCTACCATGTTCTCAGTAAGCCTTATTGTGAGTTTCGGACGCAGGATAGCTAACACGTGTACGCTGAACAAGTCCGATCAGTTCGGGCTGAACCAGCCAAGCCAGCGCAGCGGCCACGGATAGCGATGACGTGCATCTTGTTGCGTTGCCTGGGCAATACGCTCAAGTATTGTCTGCTTCAGCGTAGTCTGTCCTTCTTCATCCCACATTAATTGCGTCAGTAGCGGGAGCGCATCCAGCACGTCCTCGATCGCCCAGACAGAGAACTGGCCAGCTTGTACCGCTTCCAGCAACTCCTGATTGAGACAGAGGTGGCGGACGTTAGAAACAGGAATGATAACGCCTTGCTTACCGTCCAGACCGCGACTCTGGCAGACACTGAAGAAGCCTTCAATTTTTTCATTGAGCCCGCCAACGGGCTGGGAACGGCCAAACTGGTCGACTGAACCGGTGATCGCAATACTTTGAATGACGGGGACTTCCGCAAGGGCGCTAATCAAGGCGCACAGCTCTGCCATGGAGGCACTGTCGCCGTCGACTTCGCTGTAGGACTGTTCAAAGGTTAAGGATGCGGAGAACGGGATCTGTTGCTCCAGATCCAGTTCTGACATCAGGAACGCCTGCATGATCATCATGCCTTTGGCATGAATGTTGCCCCCCAGCTCAGCCTTACGTTCAATGTCATTGAACTCGCCATCGCCAATGTGGACAACGCAGCTGATGCGGGAAGGCTCACCAAAGGCACGCGGGTGCCCCGGGAATTCGATGACGGAGAGTGCATTAATCTGACCAATGCGTTCGCCTTCAGTCTCGATCAGGATTTGCTCCAGTAAGATCTCATCCTGCATACGTTCGGCCAGGAAGCCTTCACGCCATTCACGCTGGGTTAGCATGGTGGTGAAATGTTCAGCCGTAAAATGGTCGCTATCGGTAATGGCCGCCACTTCACGCAGCTGGCGGTTGAGCCACAGGAAACAGAGCGGGAGTGTTTCCTGATCGCCAGTGTAGCGAACGGCTTCGCGGATCAGCGCTGGCCATGCATCAGCAGCAGGTGAGGGGAGTTCAGCATTGCGTGCCGTCAATAACACCCATTGGCACCATTGGGACATCGTTTCCGTATCAGCAATCTGCAGAGTGGCTTCATATTCGCTGTAGATGGACTGTGCTGCCAGCTCCGGTTCCATTTCCTGGAAATCAGCCAGCGAATCACGCTCGCCGACCAGAACCACTTTGAGCTCCAGTGGCATCGACGGCACGGAGACGGGCAGAGGACGGGATTCGTCAAAGGAGACCCAGTCGAAACGACGGCGGGTCACCATGGCCTTCAGGCGCATCCAGAGTAATGGTTGAGCCAGAAGTGTGCGCAGTGAGATGACCAGAATGCCGCCGTTGGCCTCATGTACGAGGCCAGGCTGCAGCGTGATTTCGTTATTAAACTGGCGCACGCAGCCAAACAGCTGCTCCGCTTCTATCCAGTCGGCAGTGACCACTTGATGTTTTCCGGCAAAATGTGCCAGCGCATCCACGTCCGGGTTGAACGTTACGGTCGAGCCCGACACCTGATAGCTGCCGCCAAAAATCTGCGTTGGCTCAGGGAGCAAGTCCTCTAACGCCTCCGTGATAACAGCAAGGTAATCTGCTTCTTCAGGTGCTTTTGCCAGCATAAACTGCGAATCAGATGCCGGGTGAAGCAGTTGCTCCAGCGCGTACTGTAATCGGGGTTGGGTGTCGCCCAGGAAGAAGGCTGAGTCATCGGATAATTCGGCCTGACTGAATATGTCCTTATGACTCTCGGTCTCAGGAATCAGTTCATTCCATTCAAGTTTTGTAATGGTCAAAGTCGTTTTTTTAGTCTGATGTAAAGGGCGGGATTATACCGTAAACGTCTGTACGGCACACACGGATTACACGTTTTCCTTTCGCAGAATTGCTGCGGCCATCTGCATAATGCGATTTCTTTGCAGCAGAGAAGGAAAAAACTGATATTCTGAGCAGAGTTACACGGTAACGTTGAGATCGCAATGAAATATCAACAACTCGAAAACCTTGAAAGCGGCTGGAAGTGGAAGTATCTGGTGAAAAAGCATCGCGAAGGCGAGCTTATCACCCGATATATTGAAGCCAGCGCAGCCAAAGACGCTGTCGATTTATTGCTGTCCCTCGAGAATGAACCGGTGCAGGTCAATGAGTGGATTGAAAAACATATCAATGCATCGCTGATTAACCGCATGAAACAAACCATTCGGGCACGGCGCAAGCGTCACTTCAATGCTGAGCATCAGCATACGCGCAAGAAATCTATCGACCTTGAATTTGTTGTCTGGCAACGACTGGCGGGCCTGGCTCAGCGCCGGGGGAAAACGCTTTCTGAGACCGTCGTGCAGCTGATTGAGGATGCGGAACATAAAGAAAAGTATGCGACCACGATGACGTCCTTAAAACAGGACCTGCAGGCATTGTTAGGCAAAGAATAATCGGCATGAATTTCAGGCAATAAAAAACCCCGCATAGCGGGGTTTTTTTTAAGACCGGAGAACTTAAGCCTGAGGCTGAGTTACAACGTCTTTGATGCCTTTAACTTCGATCTCTACGCGACGGTCTGGCGCCAGGCAATCGATCAGCGCAGGACGCGCTTTCACGTTGTCACAGGTGGTGCCAGTAACTGGGCTGGATTCGCCCATGCCACGTGCGGAGATTTTGTTAGACGGGATACCTTTGGAGATCAGGTAATCAACCACGGACTGAGCACGTTTCTCAGACAGACCCTGGTTGTAAGCGTCAGAACCGATGCGGTCAGTGAAGCCCAGAACAACAACGGAACCGTCTTTCGGATCCAGGTTGCTCAGCTGGCTGTACATCTGATCCAGCGCCTGCTGACCTTCCGGTTTCAGGGTTGCTTTGTTGAAGTTGAACAGAACGTCAGACTTCAGAGTGAAGTGTTTGGTCTGTACTTCTGGAGCCGGAGCCGGAGCCGGAGCAACAACTGGTGCTACGTCTTCCTGCTGGCCGAAACGGTAGGAAACACCTACGCTCAGCATGCCGTTGTCCGGACGGGTACCAACGGTGTTTGCATCACCGATGTTGTTAACCCACTGGTATTCCAGACGGGTAGCGATGTCGCGGGTAACAGCCCATTCAACACCACCAGCGAATACTGGGGAAACACCAGTGTCGTGATCTTTGTAACGATCGCCGTTCACGTTAGCTTTAGCGTCTGCACGCCATACCATGCCACCCAGACGAGTGTAGATATCCAGATCGTCAGTTACCGGGTAACCCAGTTTTGCAGTCAGCTGTACGCCCTGAGCTTTGAGCGCACCATTAACGGTGTCGCCTTTGTAAGGCATACGACCTAACCAGTCGTAACCCATTTCAAAACCAACGTACGGGTTGACCTGATAGCCACCGAACGCACCAGCACCCAGTTGGCTTTCGTGAGTCGGGCCATCGTTCTGGAATACTGCACCGGTATCATGGAACTGAGACCAGCCCAGTTTACCACCTGTATACCAGGTATTATCTTTCGGAGCGGCCTGCGCTACGGTAGCGAAACCAGCCAGTGCCACTGCAATCGCGATAGCTGTCTTTTTCATTTTTTGCGCCTCGTTATCATCCAAAAATCGCCATGGAAATCTCGTAGAGAAATCACGGTTAAATCCTTCACCGGGGGAATTGCTCACTTGTCACTCAGCGGATATCTTCACGATATCTTTGGCTTATGCCGAGCACCCCTGGCGATGTAAAGTCTACAACGTAGTTAGAAACTTACAAGTGTGAACTCCGTCAGGCATATGAAAAAAAAGGCTTTGTATACACAATATTTAACAATTCTGGATAAGCAATCGCCAGCCCGAATCCCTTGAGAGGCGCGGAGAACATGACCTGGCGCGGTATTTAGCTGATAAACCTGGAAAGGGCGTCAGAAGTAAAATTAATCCCAGGATTTATCCTAATTTTACTCAATGATACAAATTCGAGTGAATTTTTATCCCGGAATGCTGTCTCGCATGCTGTTGATCGCGACTCACGGGTCGCATCACAAACCCGATCGCATTCCCTTCTTCAGCCGCCATCGCCAATTGGTGATGTTCGTCTTCAGTCAGCTCTTCTGCATGCCATCCAATCACGACACTGTAGTTTCCGGTACGCAGCGCCCGAATCATGGATTCCAGCGTCAAACCCGGTGAAAGCTGGCTAATCTGCATCACTTTGGTCAGGGGCAGCCCGGCAGATTGTAACCACTCACGGCTCAGTTTTTGCTGCGGAGTGAGCCAGAGTTGCCAGCGTGATTGCTGACCAAGCTGTTGTAACAGGGGGAGTAAAAGTAATTGCGTCATTCCGGGCTGGTCTTCGCGATAAACCACCTCACTGATAAGCCCTGCAGGGGCATCGATGGTTTGCGCACGAGGCGCGGAAATAAATTGTGTTGAACGATTTGCACGGTTTAATGAGTGGTACATGATCAACCCAGCCCTAGTAGTTACTGTATGTTTATACAGTAACCCTGAAGCGTTCAAAGATCAACCTCATTTTCGGAAAGAGGCTCGCATTTTTGTAGCCCAACTATCTGTAGCTGTAAAATTATCTTGCTGAGCGCCGCGCACTTCCCTATGTTTCTCGCTAACGGATCCGTTAACAAAATGCTGTTTTACACCATGATTTAAAAGGAAATAATCATGAAAAGCATATCCTATCAAAGGATCTATTTATCTCAGGAATACCTCTCACCGTTGGGAGAGATTCAGTCCCGTGCTCTTTTTGGTGGTTACAGCCTGTCCGTTGACGACATCGTTTTTGCCATGGTGTCGAAGGGCGAATTGTACCTTCGGGTGTGCGAAGAAAGCGCACCTTATACAGTAAAACGCCAGTCTCCCTTGCTGACATACCAGAAGCGCGGCCGCGAGGTCTTGCTTAATTACTATTATGTTGATGAATCTCTGTGGCGGGATATCCCCCAATTGGTTCGTTTATCATCTTATTCACTCAATGCCGCACGTTCAGAACTCATGCAACGTAAGGCCATGTCGCGTCTGAAAGATTTGCCAAATCTGTCTTTCCAGCTGGAAACATTGCTCGGTGAAGTTGGGGTACGGGACGCGAAAACGTTACGCACGCTTGGCGCCAAGGTTTGCTGGTTGCGGATAAAAAAGAAGAATAAAAACCTGGGGGTAAAAGTGCTATTGGCCCTCGAAGGAGCCATCTTCGGGCTACATGAAGCGGCACTTCCTGCACGCAGGCGCCAGGAACTTATCGACTGGTTTAATGCCCTGGAGAGCAATAGCTGGGAACATCATTGAACCACTTGCTGCTGCAAGTGACACATTTCTGGCAACAGGGCTATCAGTAACCCAATTTGCTGCAACACAAGCGGTTCTTTGCTGTCAGGCCTTGGTTCAAGATGTTTAATCCGCCGTGAGAGGTCTGTCAGTGTTATCTGGACGCGCTCTTCATCGGCAGGTTGATGATGTAGCGCGTCGTCAACATAGCACACGGCATCGTCCAGTAACCGAAGGATCGCAGGATGGGTCAACTGTTCGCGATGTGCACCCAGGGCTGAAATGTAGCTGGTAAAAGTATGGTTCAGACACAGCAGGCGAAATGCAACTTCGCGCTGTTCCGCAGAGGTTCCCGGCTCTGAAGCCATATTGGACACCACCGAAGCCAGTTCAGCATCGCGGTTGTAGGCGTTTCGGCGGGCAATGCGATATGTCAGGCGATTGTCTCGCCCTTGATGATACTGCTCAAGAATGGCATCGAGGTACCGGCAATTAGCGTTAAAGGCCTGCTCAGTAACCCGCGCCAGATTGCGAAAACGCCAGTCTGGCCAGATAAAGCTGACGGCCGCCCAGGCGACCGCACACCCGATCAACGTATCGATGACGCGTGGAATAGCAACCTCAAACCCTTCGCCCAATAGATTGAAGCAGAGCAACACCAGCAGCGTAATAAACATGGTGGCCTGGGCGTATTGCACGAGGCGAAAAGCAAAAAACAGTACGCCGGAGATAACAATCAGGATCAGCTGTCCTTCAAGGGAGGGGACGAAGTACAGTACCGGCAGACCCAGTGCGACACCTGCCAGTGTGCCGACGATACGCAGCGTCAGGCGATGGCGCGTCGCATTATAGTTAGGCTGGCAGACAAACAGGCTGGTGAGCAAAATCCAGTACCCGTGATGCAACCCGATAACCTGAATCACACCGTAGCCAACGCACAGGACGACCGACATGCGCACTGCGTGGCGAAACAGCGCCGATTCCGGGGTCAGATTGTTGCGAAGCCGCAACCAGATATCACTCATCCCGTGCAGACTGTCGTCCGCCAGCATATTTTCCGTTTCATTCAGTGAGGATGTTTGCGGCTGGCCGGATTCAATCGACATCAGTTGCGCATCGATCGCGCGCAGGTTATCGAGCAGAAAACCCAGCGCTTTAAGCTGGTCAGCGGGTGTGGTGCCACTGGCGCGGATCCTGTCGAGTGCGGCATCAAGGTGCACAAATGCGCGTTCGAAACGGTTGTCATGCTGATAAGGGGTACGCAGCAAAATTGCCCGCGCCAGATGGGCACAGGCCTGAGACTGCTGTGAAATCAAACGCTGAAAGCGGAACATTACGTCGCTGTAGCGAAAATGTTCACGCAGCGCCTGGTACTGAATATGTGATGAGCTGGCTCGCTCGTGAATGTCCTGAGCGGCGAAATAATAGTGCAATGTTCTGCGCGTACCACGCTGCCCGCGGTCGCCGCGAAGCCGTGTCAGGAGTGAGGCTTTGGTCTGATTCAGGGTCGTCACCAGTTGCCCGTTAGCCAGCGCCAGCTCATACAGCGGGGCTTTGCTTTCATCTTCAATATCAGGATCAAAAAGACGGGATTTAAGCTCAAGGTAATGCGAAAGCTGCTCGTAGCAGCGCGCCAGGTTGTCCTGTAACGGGCGGATAGGGAACACAAGGTGACCTGCCAGAGTGAGCAGATTAAACCAGACCGCACCGGCGAGAAGGAGCAAGGGCTGCTGATACCAGACGCTGTACAGCGAAGCCCCCAGCATGGTGTAGATAGCAATAAGCAGGGCGCCAAAGGCAATGGTGGCGTAGCGCTGGCCCAGTCCACCCAGCAGAATAAAACCAATGGTGGAGAGCACCAGACCTGGCGCAAACAGCCACGGCCAGGGGAACAGCAGTTCCACGGACGCCGAGGCAATAAAAAACGAAATCAGAGTGATGATGAGGTTACGCAGTCGCCCGGTGAGTCTGTCATCCAGGTCGGCCAGGGCGGCAGCAACCACGCCCAGGGTCAACGGAATGGTCAGTTTCACTTCGCCAAGTAGCCATGGCAGTGCTGCAGTGCCGCTGAGGGCAACAAAAATGCGCACGTTGTACAGCCAGGCACTGTTCCATGTATAGCGGCGTAGCAGGGGACTTAGCATAAACTCAACGTCCTGTTACTGAAAACGTCTGCGGGCATTGGCTTCGCGCGCAGCGCGGGCAACCTCGACCGGAACCACCCGGCGACCCACCGGCCAGACCGCGATAGCGGCAATTTTGAAGTTTGCGACGCCTACCGGAATGCCAATAATGGTAATGCACTGCGCGATACCCGCCACAATGTGCATGACGCATAGCCACCAGCCGAACAGCACAAACCAGATAAGATTCAGCACCGTTCCCCCCGCATTGAGCAGCGCATTTTTGCCACCTGGCTCAAGTTCATCGACATGGACGGCCTCATTGCCCCAGGGGATCAGCGAGAGCTTGGTGATTTCCCAGCAAGAACGCGTCAGGGGCAGCGTCACGACCAGTATGACGCTGGCCACGGTGGCGATTAACCAACCCAACGTGGTGGCAAAGCCGCCCAGGACAAAATTAAGAATATTCAAAACGGTACGCATAACACCTCGCTGTAATCCATTCAGTGAATGTTTTGGTCAATTGTAATGATTTTTTGGACTGGAGCACGTTTTCTCTGGCGGTTACACTGAGAATCACAGTCATATGCTGAGAAACGATGTGTGATGGAACTAAAAGCAACTTCATTAGGAAAACGTCTGGCGCAGCATCCTTACGACCGGATTGCCTTGCTTAATGCCGGGGTGAAGGTTTCCGGCGACAAGCACGAATATCTGATTCCCTTCAACCAGTTACTGACCATAGTGTGTAAACGTGGCCTGGTGTGGGGAGAGCTCGAATTCGTCCTGGTCGACAACAAAGTGGTGCGCCTGCACGGGACCGAATGGGGTGATACGCAACGTTTCTACCAGCATCTTAATGAACGGTGGCAGCGCTGGAGCGCAGACATGAGTGAGATTGCCGCTGGCGTTCTCTCCACGCAGTTGGATACCATCGCGGGGCGGGTGGACAACGCGGGATGGCTAACGCGCACCCAGCTCTCCGGATTAAAAAAGCAGCTTATTGACGCTTTTGACACCTTGCCTGTTCCACAACCCCGTCTTGAGACCTTCGAGAATTGTCGTGAGCTCTGGCGTCAGTGCCAGGCATGGTTGCATGATACCGATGGCCGCCGGGCCGAGCACAATCAAGCCTGGACGGAGAAAATGCTCAGCGAGTATGCCGCGTTTTTTAAAGATATCGAATCCTCTCCGTTAAACCCCGCTCAGGCTCGCGCCGTGGTTAACGGTGAACATTCTTTGCTGGTACTGGCTGGGGCAGGAAGCGGTAAAACCTCTGTCCTGGTGGCCCGTGCAGGCTGGCTGCTGGCCCGGGGAGAAGCGTCTCCCGACCAGATCCTGCTACTGGCTTTTGGTCGCAAAGCCGCGCGTGAGATGGATGAGCGTATACGTGAACGTCTGCACACTGAGGACATTACTGCCCGCACCTTCCATGCCCTGGCGTTGAATATCATCCAGCAAGGGGGCAAAAAGGCACCTGCAATCAGTGAGCTGGAAACGGATACGGCGGCAAGGCAGGCATTGCTCACAGGCACATGGCAACAGCAGTGTGCGGAGAAAAAATCACAGGCTAACGGCTGGCGGCAGTGGCTGAATGAGGAATTAGACTGGTCATTACCTGAGGGTGATTTCTGGAACGACAAGAACGTGCTGCGGCGAATCGGCGTGCGCCTGGACCGCTGGATAAGTTTGATGCGCATGCACGGTGGGAGCCAGGCGGAGATGATTGACGGGGCGCCGGAAGAGATTCGTGCTCTGTTCAGCAAGCGTATTAAACTGATGTCGCCGTTGTTGAAAGCCTGGAAAGCTGCGCTGAAAGCTGAAAATGCGGTCGACTTCTCAGGGTTGATTCACCAGGCCGTTGCGGTGCTGGAGAAAGGGCGATTTGTGAGTCCCTGGAAGCACATTCTGGTGGATGAATTTCAGGATATCTCGCCTCAACGTGCCGCTTTGCTTGCGGCGTTACGGCGGCAAAACACGGAAACAACACTCTTCGCCGTGGGTGATGACTGGCAGGCTATCTACCGGTTCAGCGGAGCCCAGCTCTCACTGACAACTGCGTTTCATGACTACTTTGGCGAAGGTGATCTCTGTGCGTTGGATACAACCTACCGCTTTAATTCGCGCATTGGCGAAGTGGCGAACGGGTTTATCCAGCAGAATCCGCACCAGCTCAGTAAGCCTCTGAACAGTCTGGCAGTGGGTGAAAAGAACGCGGTGACTTTGCTTGCAGACGATCAACTGGATGCACTGCTCGACAAGCTAAGCGGATATGCCACGCCGGACGACCGTATCCTGGTGTTAGCCCGCTATCACCATGGCAAACCCGCAAGCCTTGCGAAAGCCGCAACCCGCTGGCCAAAACTGCAGCTCGATTTTATGACTGTCCATGCCAGCAAAGGCCAGCAGGCAGAGTATGTGATAGTGCTGGGGCTTCATGAAGGCCAGGACGGTTTCCCGGCACCCGCTCGTGAATCGCTGATGGAAGAAGCCCTGTTGCCCGCTCCGGAAGATTTTCCTGATGCAGAAGAAAGACGTCTGCTTTATGTCGCACTGACGCGGGCTAAAAAGCGGGTCTGGGTACTCTTTGATAAAGAAAACCCTTCGCGATTCGTGGAAGGGTTGAAAATGTTGAATGTGCCGGTTGCCCGTAAGCCCTGAACAACAGGCGACGATGAGCGCCTGAGAAGCGTTACTTCAGGCGCTCAGCAAGATAACGTTGATAATCCGGGATCAGGATATCGACGCTGTCATTGAAGTGCGGAGACTGAATAATAAAATCGGCGGTAGACAAATTGGTCGCAACCGGAATGTTCCACACGGTTGCCAGGCGCAGCAGTGCCTTGACATCCGGGTCGTGCGGCACGGCGTTCAGTGGATCCCAGAAGAAAATCAGGATATCAATTTTGCCTTCAGAGATAAGTGCGCCCACCTGCTGATCGCCGCCCATCGGGCCGCTCAGCATGGCATTCACGTTAAGCCCCGTGGCGCGTTGAATCAAATTCCCCGTGGTTCCTGTTGCATAGAGCTCATGCTTTGCCAGCTGCGCCTGATGGCGTTCCACCCAGGACATCAGCATTTGTTTGCAGTGATCGTGCGCCACCAGCGCAATGTGCTTACGCACCGGTAAAGAGCGTGTAGTGAGTTCCATAATCCGATTCCGTTATTTAACTTCGCTACAGATTACTGGAAGCGCCTGATGCTGCAAGAGAAGTCGGTGAAAATATAAGACATGCGCAGCGGAATGTTAACTGGCGCACTTTCAGGAAGAGGGTTGTTGCTTGATCCACTGCATAAATCGGTCTCGTGTCGCAGGATCGGCCTGCTGATACCAGTATTTAAGACGTTGTTCAGTGAGGTTTTGCGATTGTGCGGGCGGCATATCCAGCTCAGATACTCCTGAGAGCAGGCTGCTGTCGTCAGCCATGACGGTCGCAAATTGCGGCAGCGAAGCGTATTTTCCCGCCTGATTGTAGCGTTCGGTGTCTACTTCGTAATCAACCCCTTTCGGGCGCGCGATGATTTCAAGAATATCGAGCTTAACGGGAACAGGCATGGCATTGCCGTCGAGCAGAGCGATATGTGGGGTTGCGTTAAATCGATCGGCGTCTTTTTGTGTATCAAGCGGGGGCAGGCTGAAATTGACCTGGCCGATACGCTGCGTATTAAAAGTGGCAATCAGGGGAACGGACGTGAACAGGCGTGATTCATGGTTGCTGATATTCACGGTTTTTTCGACCCGGAAGACAACCTGATGCACACCGTTTTCCAGCTCAATACTTTCAGCCCCGCGCAGCAATGAACTGGAGACTTTTTTGCCATCCAGAACCAGCAGGTCAACATCGTTGGACAGCCTCAGCGTCGTGGCAAAGACCTGAATGGGCAGTAAATACGCAATCATCACAACCGCACATCTGCGCCTCATTATGCGCTCCTGTCGACGTCTGTCAGGCAAGTACCCCGGCACGTTCACGTTTGAATACATTTATTTATGTATAGGCATAACTAAGCGGAACGCTCTCATACTTATGTATGGGATACATGGTTGCAACGGCATGTTTGACGTACACTTTCAAAAACCGCAGGAGGAAACATGAAAGAGACTGACATCGCTGAAATCCTTACCTCGACCCGTACCATTGCGCTAGTTGGTGCGAGTGAT
Source organism: uncultured Enterobacteriaceae bacterium (assembly GCA_963530515.1). Classification (GTDB taxonomy): domain Bacteria; phylum Pseudomonadota; class Gammaproteobacteria; order Enterobacterales; family Enterobacteriaceae; genus CBFFRJ01. The sequence goes on from CAUSEC010000001.1 coordinate 142,277, forward strand.
AAACCTGACAGACCGAGCTACCGGGTCATGAAATACCTTCTTGATCAGGGCTATCACGTGATTCCTGTTTCGCCGAAAGTAGCAGGCAGTACGCTGCTGGGACAGCAGGGCTACGCCACCCTGGCGGATGTACCAGAAAAAGTGGATATGGTGGACGTGTTTCGTAACTCCGAAGCCGCCTGGGGTGTGGCGCAGGAGGCCATTGCAATTGGAGCTAAAACTCTGTGGATGCAGCTGGGGGTGATCAACGAACAGGCAGCGGTTTTAGCGTGTGAAGCGGGAATCAAAGTGGTGATGGACAGGTGTCCGGCCATTGAAATCCCGCGCCTGGGGTTGGCCAAATAAATAAGAAAACACCCCGCCTGAGCGGGGTGCTATTAATGACGGAGGCGGGGTGCCTGAAGCTGCTTGCGGATAGAACGTGAAAGCTCGTCCATCGAGGACTGTTCGGGGTGCTCATCCGCGATTTCGCGCGTCAGCTGAGCTTCAGCCAGATAGGTATGAATTGGCTCGCCGTCGTCACCCTCCATAATCACATGGTACCAGGGCGCGGCACGCAGCTCATCATTCACCGCCATTTCATCGACTGGCGGTTCATCCAGAGAATACTCTGCGTCAATATCGAGCACGACCCCCAAATACCCCAGCAGCGAGTGACGTACTTGCTGACCGATACCGAATTTGCTGGCTATCATAGTCACCTCCCGGAAACTGTTACTTACGCAGATATGCGGGCAAAGTTCCAAAAATCAAGTTACATGACGCGACAGGCAAACCCTTTCAGATACAGCCCTTCCGGGTACGGTGCGATCACCGGGTGATCGGCGGCCTGACGGAACTGCTCTATAAATTGTACATCACGACCCGCATCTATTGCGGCGTCAGCGATAATTTTCTGGAATAAATCTGTCGTCATCAGGCCTGAACAGGAGAAAGTCATCAGTACGCCGCCCGGGTTGAGCAACTGGATAGCCAGCATATTGATGTCTTTGTATCCGCGACACGCACCCATCAGCTGGCTTTTGTTTTCCACAAACTTCGGCGGATCCATCACAATGACGTCAAACTTCTCGCCCTGATCGCGGTATTTGCGCAGCAGTTTAAACACGTCGTCACGAACGAATTCAGCCTTGCTCAGATCAAGCTGGTTCAGTTCCACGTTCTTTTTAGCCACATCCAGTGCTTCCTGGGAGGTATCAACGCTCACGACCTGGCGGCAGTTTCCCATCAGCGCGGAAATCGCGAAGCCACCGGTGTAGGAGAAGCAGTTGAGAACACGTTTGTCTGCGACGTAACGGCGGGTCGCCAGGCGACTGTCACGTTGATCGAGGTAATATCCGGTTTTGTGGCCAGCCTGAATATCGACATACAGCTTCATACCGTTTTCTTCGATAGGCAGCAGTTCTGGCGGTAATTCACCCACCACCAGGCCTTGCGTCAGCTCCATGCCTTCTTTTTTACGTACGGCAACATCGCTGCGATCGTAGACAGAACACGTCGGGTAGAGGGTTTGCAGGGCTGATAAGAGGGCTGGGCGCTGGTATTCCGCCCCGGCGCTCAACAACTGCAGCACCAGGAAATTCCCAAAGCGATCGATGGTCACACCCGGTAAGCCGTCCGATTCACCGGCAATCAGGCGATAGCTGTCCAGACCATCACGTTGTGCCAGCCAGTCGCGCCAGGTTTGCGCCTGCTGAATTCGGCGGGTAAAGAAGTCGATATCAATCGATTCTTCCTTGTCGAAGGTCCAGACGCGGGCACGAATTTGCGATGACGGGGAAAAAGCACCACGGGCGAGCCATTTGCCCTGGGCATCAACAATGTCAACGGTTTCACCCAGGCTGGCTTTTCCTTCCATACGGGCAACTGCCCCAGAGAAAACCCAGGGATGGCGGCGCAGCAGCGATTTTTCGCGGCCTTTGGTCAAAACTAAACGTGCGGTCATAGTCAATTATTCAGCTAAACAGGAGAAATTGGGCGCTATTGTCAGGGGTTAATGCGGCAAATGCAACGTGCCCGGTAATAAGGGGGGGTTATTAACGATGCGGCCGATTTTATTGGTTATCGGGTTAAAATAGAAACTGGCACACTGGAAGGAGGTCATTATGACAGACGGACAATCACCCTACTGCATCATATGCTGGGTGCATGGTCGGGTGCAGGGGGTTGGCTTTCGCTACAGTACCCAACATGAAGCGCAACGCTTAGGACTGACGGGCTATGCACGGAATATGGACGATGGCAGTGTTGAAGTCGTGGCCTGTGGCGACAGCCAAAACGTCGAGCAACTGCTGGCGTGGCTAAAAGCAGGAGGGCCGCGTAGCGCAAGGGTTGAGCGGGTACTTACAGAACCGCATCAACCCGATAGTCGTTGGACGAATTTCGGTATTCGTTACTAAATACACTTCACCGGTTTAGGCAGGCCAGCAATTTTTGTTGCCTGCTTAGCCGGCCCTTTAGGGAACAGGCGGTACAAATAGCGGCTGTTACCTTTCTCTTCACCAAACTTATTCGCCATCGCTTTTACCAGCATGCGAATGGCGGGCGATGTGTTGAATTCCAGATAAAACTCACGCACAAAACGCACCACTTCCCAGTGCTCAACGGCAAGGCTAATGCCTTCATTTTCGGCGATGGCCGCAGCCAGCCCTTCACTCCAGAGCGTGGTATCTTTCAGATAGCCTTCGCTATCAGTTTCTATTTCCTGGCCTTCAAAAATCATGGTTTGTCGCAATGTCAGTCAATCACTGCCGGGCAGTGTACCAAAAAACAAAGCCCCGCTTAAGCGGGGCCTGAGTCAAACATCTTAACGATTAATCGCGGCTGGCAAACCCGAGAATGCTCAGCAGGCTGACGAAGATGTTGTAGATAGAAACGTACAGGCTAACGGTCGCACGAATGTAGTTTGTCTCACCACCGTTAATAATGTTGCTGGTTTCATACAGGATGGCACCCGTTGAAATCAGGATAAACACCGCGCTGATCGCCAGGTGCAGCGCTGGCAATTGCAGGAAGATGTTCGCCACCATCCCGATCAGCACTACCACGATACCGGCCATCAGCATGCCGCCAAGGAACGACATGTCTTTACGGGTTGTCAGTACATAGGCGGAGCAGCAGAAGAACACCAGCGCGGTACCGCCCAGCGCCAGGCCAATTACGTCACCCATCCCTGCGGACAGATAGGCGTTCAGGATTGGACCCAGGATGTAGCCCAAAAAGCCCGTAAAGGCGAAGGCAGACAGAATACCAATCGGCTGGTTAGCGGTTTTGTAGGTCAGGAACATCAGACCGTACATACCCACCAGCGTCAGAATCAGGCCCGGGGACGGCAACGCCAGCAGGGTGCTTGCGGTTGCTGTGATGGCAGAAAATGCCAGCGTCAGGCTCAGAAGAAAATAGGTGTTACGCAGCACTTTGTGGGTGCTAAGCAACGATGTACGGTCGCGCGAGGAGGTAATTATACGATCCATGAGGCACTCTCTTTAACAGATGTCATAAACGATGAGGATAGGAAATCCCCGTTTCATTACCTAGTTGTTTTACCCATCTTTACTGAAAATGCAAGGCCATCAATCAAGCTGTTTATTCTGCGTTTTTTATAAATATTAGTATCAGTGCGCATTTGTAAAAAATAACCATACCAGTGTCTTATATGTGACTGAAAAATATTGCTCTGACCGGTTTTGGGCGCTAAGAGTGTATGCGTGTCGTCATCAGAAAAACTATCAAGGCGAAGGATATGAAATCACATTATTTAACGCGTGTTGCACTGAGTATGTTAACAATCAGTGGGTTAAGTGGTGCTACGTTGTCATTTGCAGCCAACGTACCCGAGGGAACCGAGCTTGCCGCGCGGCAGGAACTGGTCCGCAATAATGGCAGTGAACCGGCATCGCTGGATCCTCATAAAGTCGAAAGCGACGTTGAGTTCACTATTATCAGTGATTTATTCGATGGGCTTGTTGCGGTTAAAAATGACGGCACGATCGAGCCGCGTCTCGCGCAAGCATGGGAAAACAAAGACAATATGGTCTGGATTTTCCACTTGCGCCCGAAAGCCACATGGTCTGATGGAACCGCCATTACAGCGAAAGATTTTGTCTGGAGCTGGCAGCGTCTGGTCGATCCCAAAACAGCGTCGCCCTATGCCAGCTATCCGGGAAATATGCATATTGAGAATGCCAGAGAGGTTGCGCTGGGCAAGGCATCACCCGACACCCTTGGTGTCAAAGCGTTGGATGACAACACACTTGAAGTTCGCCTGACGCAGCCCAACGCCGCGTTTCTGGCCATGCTTGCACACCCATCAATGGTGCCAGTCGACAAGATCCTGATTAACCGTTTTGCCGAGAAGTGGACCAAGCCAGAACACATTGTCACCAGCGGTGCCTACAAACTGAGTGACTGGGTGGTCAATGAAAAGATTGTCGCGCAGCGCAATTCGCGCTACTGGAACGACAAAGCCACGGTTATCAATAAAGTGACGTACTTACCCATCAGCTCAGAAACTGCAGATGTGAACCGCTACAAGGCGGGAGAAATCGATATTACCTACACCATTCCGGTGAACCAGTTTGCCCAGTTGAAAGCCACACTGGGCGATCAGGTGAGCGTGCTGCCGTTGCTCTCGACGTACTATTACGAGCTGAATACCACCAAAGCTCCGTTTAACGACGCCCGTGTGCGGCGTGCACTGAACATGGCGCTTGATAAGGACATCATTGCGCAGAAGGTGATGGGGCAGGGGCAGCGTCCGGCCTGGTTAATCAGTCAGCCGGAAATCGGCGGTGTGACCTTAAAAGCACCGGAATACGCATCATGGCCCCTCGAGAAGCGAATAGAGGAAGCCAAGAAACTGCTAAACGAGGCCGGATATAACGAGGCCCACCCGCTATCGTTCAATTTGCTCTACAACACGATGGAGACCCATCAGCGGCTGGCGATCGCGGTCAGCTCAATGTGGAAGAAAAACCTGGGCGTTGAGGCGAAGCTGCAAAACCAGGAGTGGAAAACCATGCTCGACACTATGCATACCGGCAATTTTGATGCCGTCCGCTACGCATGGATCGCCGATTATGATGATGCTGCCACCTTCTTAAACAACTTCCGCACCGGTGACAGTGAAAATACCTCGAAGTACAGCAATCCGGCTTATGACGAGGTACTGCGTAATGCGGCGAAGGCGAAAGATGTCGCGCAGCGTGGCCAGGATTACCAGCAGGCAGAAGATATGCTGGCCCAGGATGTTCCGGCAATTCCCTTGTATCACTACGTGCGTACACACCTGGTGAAGCCATGGGTTGGCGGATTTGAGCCAGATCGCCTGGGGTATTTCTACACCAAGGACATCTATATCAAAAAACATGACGGCCAGTGAGACGCCGATTGTGCTGGTTTAGTGGTCAATGTGCTGTTATTTCAGGCGATTAAATCATATTTGTTTGTTTTTCAGGCAAACAGTTAATATCGGGCTTTACAGACGTCATCGGGGTGTTTATAGTGCGCCCCATACCGGAAGCGTGGCCGAGCGGTTGAAGGCACCGGTCTTGAAAACCGGCGACCCGAAAGGGTTCTAGAGTTCGAATCTCTACGCTTCCGCCAAATTTAACAAGGGGTTACCGAAAGGTAACCCCTTTGTTTTTTGGGTTCGTCGAATCGGCTTAGAATATTTCCCCTGAATTGGTGGCTTATCGAGTGTCGGTGATACCTTCGTTTTACGGTCGTATACCAGAACCTGACTCTCGGTTTTGTGTCCACTGAACAATTGTTTATCCCGGCTGCTCCCTTCGTAATCTGAAATACCCTTCGCTTTTAAATCATGAAAAGTGCAGTCAAGTACATACCCCAGCTTAACGGATACCTTTTGCCTTGCGTCCTCCCATCGATGACTAAACCCTCTTTTACTAAAGCCGCTGCCATGGGTTCCCACAAGGACGAATGATCTCGGATTTGCAGGAATTGAGAACGAACTTGCCAGATCAAACGCCTGGCGAAGCCGCTCAGACCATTGTTTTATTTGGGCGACACTATTTTTACCTTGCTGGATGAATACTCCTTCCTTGGTGACTTGGCTCCATTTCATGTACAGCAGCAAACTGCGGATGCTGTGCGTGTGGTTGCAAAGGGTGTGAGCGCGCCAGTTTTACTGGCCCTATAATTCCACAAAAGAATACTGCCGCTGTGGCGATGCCCCACTTTTTTCAGTCATATAACCATTTCCCAGCTTTAGCTGATTCAATAATCATATTTAGGGTGAGCGGTTTCAGCTTGCGATTCTTCCATTGCTTTCTGAGTTTCCACTGCCACCAGAAAATTTCCGGTTCAAAGTAGTTATCTAAAACGAAATTGCTGTGCTCAATGCTATATCTGGTGAACAAATCGATTAGCATATCCTCCAGGTCTTCAGGAACGAGGTTGAAATATTCCTGAAACGTCCATTCTTTCTTCGCCGGGCGTTTACGTTCGCTGTAGTTTTCGGTGATGTACTGTAGAAATTCCTCTTCATCGGGTAGCAACATTAGAAATGAGTCCATGCGATCCGATCTTTCGGTCGGGCTATAAAGTTGTATTTATTCCGGGTCTCTCTTGCAACCAGGGCAAACACAATGATTGCCTGAGTGTATCCAACATACGGAACGGCTCGACCTATAGCTGCACCTATCTTGTTAGTGGATCGCACTTTACCCATACCAATAATTGTCTCAACCCTCAACCCATTCGGAAAACGAGCATCTTTTAAAATCCTACGAGCTATTTTGGAGGCGATGCTGGTACGGGAGCCTGTTGCCCCCAGAACCTTGCGTTTAGGTATTATGGGTAAGCCTGCCAGAATCGTTGCCGCGGTTTCTACTGATACACCTAAGTGATCTGCCAGGCTCTCAGCGAAAATCAATAAAAATAATTCTTGTGGAGTTACATTTAGGTGGCCGTGATAGAAGTAGGTCCCGTTAAGCTCTTCAGTCGTATCCATACAACCACCTTATGCAGTTAGGCGTTCGTTCCATGCGTCGGAGAAGATTATGTTCCCGTCGCAGTGCTTCCAGGTGATCTTTTCATAACGCAACTCTACAGTTTCGAGGTGGTTATTGTCGTTGTCACCTGGTGCAGCCATTGATGGCGAGACCGAGACAATCCGCACGCCCTCAAGGAGTATATTGAAATACTCCACCTCCTGACCCGCATCGTTGATTTTGTAGAATTTGCATTCAGCCTTTTGCAACGCCTGGCCGGTAGCAACGGCTTTATACATATATGGGCTGGAGTAATCGAACTCTTTAACGATCAGGAGAGGGGCGTGGATGCGTTTGCCAGTCGGCTTACCTGTCAGATTATCAGTTGGGGTTGAAAGGGAGTGATGGAATCCTTTGAATTCGATGCTGAACTCTCGATCATGGACATCGCAGCCGCCCTTAATTAATGCACCGCCATCGTCATAAATCCACATGTTTCCTGGAATAGCCATTTGAAAATCCTTGTATTGACCGAACACATAATGTGGACAATTAATAGACCGTAATTTCAACAGGTTAGTCCAGTAAAAATGTGCTATAGATGACGTGAATACTCTGCCTTAAATCATTTGATGAGCGAATTTATTCGCCAGCTATCTAAATTACATATTGTTCATGCGCTTACTAAGCAGCGTTAAAACTTTCTCTTCCTCAAAATGCTTTTGCGTCGGGTCTTGAACGTCCACGTTTTTGTCTGCTGAAATCAGGGCTGCTTTCTCGAAACTATAGACACACTCATTGCCCCGGTTCTTCGCTGACCGACATTATGGATACAAATGCAAATGGCGGTCAGCGATGAGATATAGTGCAATCACTCTCACGCGTGGTTTACGCAGCTTTCCTCTGTGGGGCGTAAATAAATCGTCTCTCAATATATTCATAGCTAAAGTTTGCCAATAGTGCGGTGATGACGGCAAAACAAGAAACATAAATGACAGTGCTATGAAAATAAGCAGTAGATTCCAGAAGTTTATCGAGCATCAGTCTTGTGATAATCATCGATGGTATGTGGCACAAATAAATACTGTAAGATCTGTCTCCAATCCAGTTAAGCAGAGACGAGCTAAAGGGTTTGCAACAGACGCCTAAGGTTGCGAAGGCGATAGCACCACAGACACCAATAAAGGGAAGTTTGTAGACCGGGTTTATTACGGTTGTATAACAAACAAGTCCAATGACCGACAGAATAAATACCAGTAAATTTAACGCATTATTTGACATCAAGCGCTTTAACTTATCCTGGTGCAAGAATATCAAGGCACCCAGCATGAAAGCCTGGGGTCGTATCCACCAGCCAATGGTTTCCTGATGATTCACACCTGACGGTAAAATAAAGGAAAAAATTAATATAATGGCAATTAACAGCAAGCTGAGAACGCGCTGGTTAAGCGAAATCGCAAGCACAGCAAGAATGAGGTATAACTGCCATTCCAGACTGAGTGACCAGGTAACCGACAATAATGGATCATACGGAACACCTGAAACTGTTTTAATGAAATAAAAAATATTCGATATGGCAGTTAATGAATAAATCAGCGTATCAAGAGATTTTGCAGGAGATATCCCCATGTCTGGTGCTAAGAGATTCGCCATGAATAAACAAAAGATACACCAGAAAAGTAACGCAGGCATAAGTCTGCGTACTCGTTTAAATAAAAAAGACGAAAATGCTGAAAAGGTTCGACCCTTTTTGTTTATTTCGCTATGCAGACTCTTACACATCAGATATCCGGAGATGGCAAAGAATATATCGACGCCTGACCAGTATGCTGCTTTAGAATATGTCACCATTAGCCAGTCAGGAACAGGCAGTCGGTGAATGTGCTGGATAATAACAAGTAATATTGCAATAGCTCTTAGTGCTTGTATGTTGTGGTTTTTAATGTCTTGATTCATTTTTTCAATAATTAGGTGAGCATTAATTTCATCAGTTTACATAGTTTTTATCATATCGCCTACTTTTTAGAGAGATTGAGTGTTCCCATCTAATATTCGTTATACGGTGTCAACAGGGCCAGCTTTGATTAATCCATCCCTCAGAAAAATGATTGTATGTGCAGCTAAATTATAGCGCGGCCAATCATGCCAGAGCCGTTTCGATGTGCTGTCGTGAAGACCTCTCGACAGTGCTTTTGCCGGTGGCGGCAATCTTCAGTCAATGACATGAATGTCTAACTAATCTACAGCGGTTCCCTTATCATCATCGTTTACCCTTTCCTCAGGCAGGTCGTGCTTACCGTGATGAAAACTGTTTATCTGAGTTTTTTTGGCCTCATTTTGCTCGCTATTCTTGTGGGGCTTGCACTGTCCTTGTACCAGCGGGAATCGCTCACGCAGGAAGGATGGTGGTCAGCCCGGCGTGATTCCGCAGGCCTGGCACCGGATGCCCGGCAGAATGCCCGTGAGGCGATTGTTCAGGTTTATGCCGCGCCAACGTGGGGATGGAAGGGGGTGGTGGCAGTACACCCGTGGATTATCTACAAACATGCCGGGGAGACGGAATATAACCGCTATGAAGTCATTAGCTGGGGCGCGGGAGAAAAAGTCCGACGCAATCGTAACCCGCCTGATGGCTACTGGTATGGTTCAACACCTCGACTGCTGGTGGAGCATCGTGGACCAGCGGCGGCTACAATGATCCCGCAAATTGAAGCCGCTATTGCCTCTTACCCCTGGCCTGAGACCTATCACGCGTGGCCTGGCCCGAACAGCAACACCTTTATCGCCCACATTGGGCGCGAAGTGCCTGCGCTGAAGCTCGACATGCCCGCCAATGCAGTAGGCAAAGATTACCGCTCGTTGCTCAATCCCATCGGGCTGCCGCCGTCAGGACGAGGGATACAAGTTTCTCTGTTAGGCATTGCTGGCATTACCCTGGGGGCGCAAGAGGGCGTCGAACTCAACGTGCTGGGGCTGAACATGGGCGTGGGCTTCTCGCCGGTGCGTCTGCGCTTGCCGTTTGTTGGCGGGCCGGGGCGCGATAATATGCAAAAGAACGCAGCACAAACATCTGACTGACATTTTTTGCCATCCGCGCTCAGCGTTGCCAGCGAAAATCACTCAAAAAAACTACGGTTTAACAAAACGTTGCCGATAACAGTCCCTGCAAACTCTCTGCTCAGGGAAATACAGAAATGAATCTGGCAACCTATCTTGGCAAACAGGTACTCGGGATCCTCGCGGGCTATCAGCAGGACAACGTGGTTATCCACGTCTGCGGCGTGTTTATTCAGGCCGATAACAGCCTGAAGGTGTACTTCCCGAAAGGGCATGCACTTTCTGTCGGGGATTTAGTGACCCTGCACCTGGATAATCGCACCGGCGTTGATGAGTTCGATGCCGAAATCAGCGTTTACCGCGCATCGTACAAAGGGCGCATCATCAGCCAGGAAGAGGACTGGGTGGTCATCGCCCCTCGTGAGTGCCAGTTGATTCATGGGATGAACGTCGTACTTGAGATCCGTGAAGAGGGTTATCAGTTCCCGGGTGATGACAGGCCTGAACTGCCCGTGCCATTGACCGCGCTGCAGACCATGCCACCGGCGGAATCAAAAGATGCGGTCAATAAAGTGGGCGTGCTGATTACGATGGCGAACGAGCAGCCGCACACCACGGTGCTGGCGTTCCTGTCGACCGTCGACGACGACATTTTCCTGATTACCTTCCCCGCCATGTTCAAATCCAAACTGCTCAAGCGTAATCCTCATTGCTTTTTTGCCATGGATGAGCGCGCGCACTATACCTTCGAGCGGGCGATTGAATGGAACTACACCATTGTGGAAGGGGAGGCGTTTCTCGTGCCATCGGGAAGCCCGCTCTATGAGACTATCCGCGAAGAATTTATCCGTAAAAATCCGTGGGAGATGGGCTTCTTCCTGCAGGATGATGTGGAGATGTACCACATTAAACGCCGACAGCTTGTCTGTTCCGGGTCGAGAGGGGCAGTGCGTTAATTATTGATTCTGAGCGTGCAAAAAAAGGGCTGCGTGTGTCATGCAGCCCATTGAGCGTGTCGAAGCCTTTCAGCCACGTCCTACGAACGGCATCGTGGTCGCCATCACGGTAATGAACTGCACGTTGGTATCCAGCGGCACGCCAGCCATGTACACCACGCTGTTGGCCACCTGCGAAACGTCCATCATCGCCTCCACCACCACTTCACCATTCGCCTGCTTCACGCCTTTTGCCATGCGCTGCGACAGCTCAGTATGGGCATTGCCGATGTCAATCTGACCACAGGCGATGCCGTATTTGCGCCCGTCCAGCGAAATGCTCTTGGTCAGTCCGGTCACGCCGTGTTTCGTTGCCGTGTAGGCGGCAGAATCCGGTCTCGGCGCATGGGCCGAAATAGAGCCGTTATTAATGATGCGGCCACCCTGCGGAGATTGCTCCTTCATCAGGCGGAAAGCCCCCTGCGCGCAGAGGAACATGCCCGTCAGGTTTACATCCACCACGGAACGCCATTTTTCAATGCTCAGCTCCTCGAAAGGGATCCCCGGGAAATTGGTGCCCGCATTGTTGAACAGCACGTCCAGGTGGCCGCATTTTTCTTTAATGCGCGCGAACAGGGTCGCCACGGATTCCGGGTCGGTGACGTCGGTCGGCACCACCATCGATTGCTCACTGCCGCCCAGGGCGGACACGGTTTCCAGTAAAGGCTCCAGTCGACGGCCAACCAGCACAACAAAATAGCCCGCGTGGGATAACGCGATGGCCGTGGCTCTGCCGATCCCGCTGCCTGCGCCGGTGACCAGCGCGATTTTTGTTGAAGCGAACATGGGACTTCCTTCTGCTTATCCAGTTATTCATTAAAAAGGGGGAAAATCAGACGCTGCACTCAGCTGGTCAGGCTGGCATCCGGGCGCTGTCCGCTCAGGGCCTGAGCAAGGCTTGTCAGCACCATCTCGCCCATGGCCGTACGGGTCTCAACCGTGGCGCTGGCGCGGTGCGCCTGCAGCACGACGTTATCCATGCCAAAGAGCGGTGCTGGCACGTTCGGCTCGTCGACGAACACGTCCAGTCCGGCACCTTGAATGCGTCCGGCCACCAGTGCAGCCACCAAATCGGGTTCATTCACCAGTTTTCCACGGGCGATATTGACCAAAAAGCCGTTCTCACCGAGTGCATCAAGCACTGCCGCATTGACGATGCCTTCGGCTTTATCGGCAGATGCGGCGAGGATCAGGGCATCGCTCTGGCGTGCCAGCGCCTGCAGATCGGCAATGAACGGATAATCAAGATCGGTCATCGGCTGAAGGTCGGTATAGGCAATCGGGCAGCCAAATGCGGACGCACGGGCGGCAATGGCGCGACCCACGCGGCCCATGCCGACGATGCCCACGCGCATGCCGCTGAAACGGCGGGAGAGGGGAATGGCACCCGGGTGAGGATTTTTCGCCCACTCACCGTTGCGCACCACGCGGTCGCCGGCGCAAATGCCGCGGCAGGTCGCAATCAGCAGGCCAATGGCCAAATCCGCCACATCCTCTGTCAAGGCGCCCAGGGTGGCGGTGACGTGAATCTTACGTTGACGGGCATAGTTCAGGTCGACCGCATCCACGCCGACGCCGTTGATGGCGACCACTTCCAGCGCAGGCAGTTTTTCCATCAATGCATTGCTGATGCCAGTGTGCCCGCCAGAGACCACACCGCGAATGCTGTTGCCGTGCTCTTTAATAAAAGCGTCTTTATCGGCAATTTCAAAGTAGCGGTGAACGGTATACAGCGCGTTTAATTTCTCGCTAATAGCGGGAATAAGAATCGGGTTTAACTGCAGGATGCTGGGTTTCATAACGTTATATCCATAGTTGCGGCCAATAAATGGCTAGCGAATTCTTCATTCTTACCAAATCGAGTGAAGCCGGTTAACTCAGGCGTCTTTCCAGTATTTCAATGGAAATATTCTGTGGCCCGCGAATAAAGCAGCCGCGCACGCCGGGGCGAATCGTTATCGGCTCCTGGGTGAACACCACGCCTTTGCTTTTTAATTCGGCGGCGATTTCATCCAGGTTGTCGACCGTCAGACCGAAATGATCAAGGCCCTGGTAAGGTGGAAGCGGGGGCGGTGCCACACCGTCACCGTCCGTGACCGGGGCAATAAAGATGTTGATTCCTGCCAGGCGGATATCCACTTTGCCCGGTTTACGAATGATTTCTGCATTCAGGCAGCGCGCGAACCAGGCTGCGGTTTCTTCAGGATCCGGACTGCGTAACTGCAAGTGATCCCATGTGTATTTAGACACTGATGTACCTCTCTTGTGATAATGCCAGCCTGAACCGCCAGCCTTCGATTGATGCACGTGAAGGCGGCTCAGACCGGGTCTTAATGCGTATTAATCCATTTCAATTCGAGACAACGGCCCCAGTAGGAAGGAATAAGCAAATGCGCCAATCAAACACATAATCCCCATCATATTGAGCGCCCAGAAGAACTGGCCGGTCGCATGGAGAATATAACCAATCATTATTGGCGTCGTGACGCCGGCAATATTGGCAGCAAGGCTGGTAATACTGCTGGTTAATCCAATGAACTGGCGCGGCGCTATTTCAGAAACTGCGGCCCAGGACGATGAACCTACCCCCTGCGCGAAGAATGAAATCGTCAAAATAACGATGATCAGCTCATTCGAGGTCACAAAGTTAACTAACAGAATGGAGGAGCCCAGCAGTGTGCCAATAATCAACGGCGCTTTACGGGCAACGGACATCGAATAGCCACGGCGAATAAAGAAATCTGAGAAAAATCCAGCCAGCAATATCCCGGCGGTGGCACCGAGGAAAGGCAGTGCCTGGAAAATACCGACTTTAATCATCGTCATCTGACGTTCTTCAACCAGATAAGTCATAAACCAGGTGGTAAAGAAGACCAGAATCGCGTTGTTACAGAATTTCCCCAGGCAAATAGCCAGAATCTGGCGATGTTTCAGCAACCTGAGGGCATTTTTCCAGTCAAAACGATCGCGCTCTTTTTTACCGACAAGACCGCCGCCTTCCTGAATATGTTTTAATTCCGCTTCATTAACTGCACGGTGATTTAACGGATCACGATACCAGATGTACCACAAAATACCGAACAGCACGCCCGCGCCGCCGGTTAAATAAAAGGCTGAGCGCCAGCCAAAACCGTTGGCAATCCACAGCAGCAGACCCGTGAATAACGGCGTGCCGATATATTGCCCCATCACGTACACGCTGGTGGCAAAACCACGCTCGGTGGTGGGAAACCACATGGTGACGGCGCGTGCGTTAGACGGGAAAGCGGGCGCTTCAAGCGCACCAATCGCCAGTCGGGAGCCGAACAGCATGTTAAAGCCACTGGCGACGCCTTGCGTCATGGTTGCCAGTGACCAGGTAATCAATGAGAAGGCATACGCAATACGTGACCCCAATACGTCGGCAATAATGCCGCCAGGGATAAGCGCAATCGCATAGGTCAGGCCAAATGCCGCAAATATTTGCCCCATCTGGACTTTATCCAGCGCCAGATCTTTGCTGATAAACGGGGCCAGAATCCCCAGGCTTGATCTGTCGACAAAGTTGATAATTGTCGCCAGCAAAATCAGCCCCAGCATGTAATAGCGAATACGCGTGGCCTTTTTTTGTGGAACTACTCTGGCATCTATCGATGCCTCGGTAAGTTCTTGTTGTTGCATATGGTTCATATTTTTCGTCCTTCGTGGATTTGTAGGTATACGTTATATTTGCCAACTCGTTTTTTATGGCTGGCAATTATTTTGTAGGATGTCTTCTCGACCAGGTGCCCATAGATTTTTGTGAGCGACGGTTCTTTTAATAAAAAAAGCAATGCGTTTCCTTGACGGATAATTAAACCCGTGCAAACACCCTTTATTTTTTATGTCGATCCCGCTGCGTGCTATTAGTGCAATTCTTACTGGGCATCAATTTGTCAGGCTTCACTGCATAAGACGATTGATAAGGATGACGGTAAAATAACGAATTGTCAGGATCAATCTTGATTAAAATAATCAATGCTAATCTGTCCTTCGGCAGTTAAGTAGTGTGACGAGATAGCAAAAGATCGAACGAGTTTATTGACAGATGCAAATAAAAGGAGGGCAAAAAAGCCTGTCGCAAGCCAAACGGCGGCGAAGAGGGCGCAGAGGCGATCAGAATTTCACCGCTTATGCCCAATCGGCGTTTTTGCGATCTGTCTATCAGTTGATTTTCTTAATCAATCTTGATTGGTAAAAATCGCAACTATAGAGTTGCCGGATTCGGTTCGATTAACCCTGTTTCGGGTACTGGTTTACCTCAGACGGCCGTTAAATTCTTATTACGACAGGAAGCCAATGCGCGACCGAGTGCGCAAGGGCACATGGGAGGGTACAGGAATGGCATTTTCATCCGCCGCAGACGTTGGCAATCCATCCACCGCCAGCAATGCGCGGCATTTCAGACTGGGCTTTGAGGGCTCAATGACGAGTTCTCAGGGCATCGGTGTGCAGGAGATGGTCCGCGTGGCCGGGCAGTTGTCAGAAGGGCGTTTGACGTTCGAGCTTTTTCCCGCCGCCACGCTGGGCAATGGCCCGCAAATGGTCGACATGGTGCAGCAGGGCAAGCTGGAGATTTTTTTGGGCGGTGCGGGTTACTTCGCCTCACTCGACGGTCGAATCAATGTGTTCGACATTCCCTACCTTTTTGAAAACGTCAACCAGGCCTACCGCGTGATGGACAGCGCCTTCGGTCGCGAAATGCTGGACGTGCTCGACAGGCATGCGCTCAAAGGGCTGAGTTTCTGGGAAAACGGCATCCGCTCCTTCACCAATAACGTGAAACCCATTTATCACCCGGATGATTTAAAAGGACTGAAAATACGCACCATGCCGGGCAATCAGGTGCATGAAACCCTGTGGCAGCAGGCGGGGCTGGAAACCACACCTCTCCCGTCAGGCGTTATCTACGCGGCTATTCAGGAAGGGAAAATCAACAGCCAGGAACACCCGATCTCCGTTATCTACGCCCGAAAATTCTTTGAAGTGCAGACGTATCTGTCATTGACCCGCCATATGTATGGCCCGCTCATTCAGGTCATCAACCGCGACCTCTTCAACGCGCTGGATAAGCGGGATCAGGATATCTTACTGCGCGCCTCATATGCCGGTGCGGTGGCTACCCGCCAGTTCTCTAATGAAAATGAAGCGGCGTTCCTTGAAGAGATGAAGCAGGCGGGATTACAGGTTAACGATGTAGAGCCTGATGCATTCAGACGCGCCATGAGACCGGCTATCGAACGCGATTTCACCGAGAAAAACGGCGATCTGTGGCTTAACAAAATCAACGCCATACTTGTCAGTGACACCTCAGAAGTGCTGTAGTCAAACGAAGTAAAAGGAAAGTGCAGTGCGTTTTCCAACGAAAGCCCGCTGCACGTCCTTCTCAGAAAGCTATCCGGACGTACTCATGCAACCAAAGACGAAGCTAACACCCTGGCTCACGCTGGATGAGGTTCAGGAATATCTCGGCGTACGGGCGCAAACCATTTATGCCTACGTTAGCCGGGGACTGATCGCCTCTCATCCGGATCCGCAAAACACCCGGCGCAGCCTGTACAGCGCGGAAAACATTCAGAGCCTGAAGCAGAAAAAACAGCAGGGACGTAAGCGAGAAACCCTCGCAGTCAACACCCTCTTTGGCACCGAACCCAGCATTCCCACCGCCATTTCCACCTTTGCAAAAGGCCATTTGTACTACCGGGGCAAGGACGTGATTGCCTTTGCGGAAACGGCGACCCTGGAAGAGACGGCGCGCCTGCTCTGGGGTGCGGACATGATCAGCGGTTTTTCAGTCCCGACCCGTGACTATCCGCACGCAGCCCCCGAGCGCTCTCATGCTTTTATTGCCCTTGCTACCGCCACGGCGACCGGCCATTCAACCCACGGCCGCACCGCCAGAGTGCTGCATGCGGAAGCCGCAACGCTGGTGGGCCATCTGGCCGCGACCTTCGGTGCGGAAAATCACCCAGAGATGTTGATTCACCAACGGCTGGCGCTGGGCTGGGGCGTAAAAGAAGAGGTGGCGGATATTTTGCGCCGGGCGATGGTGCTACTGGCTGACCACGAACTCACCAGTTCAGCCTTTGCCGCCAGAATTGCCGCCTCTAACGGGGCGTCGCTGCCCGCCTGCCTGCTCACCGGGCTGGCGACATTTACCGGGCCGCTGCACGGGGACGCCACGCCCCGCGTGAAAGCGCTGTTTGAGGAGGTGGAGCGCGCGAGTGCGGACCAGGTGGTGAATCGTTACCTCTCCTCGGCGCTCCCCATTCCGGGCTTCGGTCATCACCTCTACCCGGACGGCGATCCGCGTGCGGTGGCGCTGCTGGCCCGCTTCGACCCGCCGGAAGAGATTGCCAAATTCATTGAAAAAGTGATCACCCTGACCGGATTACTGCCCAATATTGATGTGGTGCTCGCCGCCCTGGTCGCCCGTTACCGCCTGCTCGGCGATGCGGCATTTGCCCTCTTTTCGATTGCCCGCAGTGTGGGATTACTGGCCCATACCATGGAAGAGATCAACACCGGTAAAGTCATTCGCCCGCGTGGCCGCTATATCGGGCCAGAATTAGAACTGCCTGTCAGTACTTCAACGTCAAAATAATAAAGATAACGATACGACTGGCATGAAAATAATCATGTCAGTCAGTGCGTTCATATCTGAATGTTGATTTAAATTATCAACATTAAATAGCCGGGTTACCCCTTTGTGTTTTATTATGAATGCCCTTTCTCTTACCGATTTTCTAAAATAATCATCTATCTCATCACACTTTTAATATAAATTTCTTTACTTGATGGAAGCCTTTTATTATTTACCCGGCCCGATTTCGTATCAGGCCAGGAATGTATTGTTTTTGCTAAATGCAGTTAAATGAGTTACTTAAAGATGAACACATGAAATTAAAATCGATTTTTTAGTAGTGATTTTGGAATGGAAAGCATAATGGCATTCGATTGATTCATAAGCTCTATTTAACTATTAACTCCTTGTTGAGGGTGCCGATATATATTTTTGAGCGCAGTCTGGCGCTAACTTTGGAGCGGTAACAAGGAGTCTGGGATGTCTTTTAATCAACGATTAAGTAACGTCAGAATTACAAGAAAACTATCGGTTGGCTTTGGTGTGGTTCTATTTCTGGTTGCTATTGCGACTATTCTTAGCGTGTTGCGGTTTAAAGAAATACGTGATGTCTACGAGAAAACGAGCTTGATTTATAATATCAACACTCGAATTTATCAGGCTAAAATTGCCCGCGTAAAATTCCTCAACGGTGATGATCAGGCCGGAAAAGACATGGCCTACCTGGTGCACAATGCCTCTGAACTGGCGGCAAGCGCCGGGACAATGTCCTGGTCACAAGAGGAACAAGGGCTCGTCAGCACGGTTGCCGGTTACCTGAAAGATTTTGAAAACAACATTGCGGTCATGCAAAAAGCGTCGGGTCAACTTGCGCTAGCGCGTGAGGCGGTGGATAAGCAGGCTGCTGACGATGTCCTGGAACGCTACGCGGGCCTCGTACGGCAAACCGTCGATGACAGCCATCTCACGATACAGGTCGCGGAACAACTGCTGGCGATAAGCCAGGTGCGCGATGCCGCTCAGGGTGTGCGCTACAGCCCAACGAATACGGCGCTGGATACCCTGAACACCCGTTTTGCAACGGCACAAAAAAATGTGCAGGCACTGGCGTCGGTTCTGCCCGCCGATATCCAGCGTGCGATGCAGTCCCTCTGGGATGACACCGCCCGTTATCGCGAACTCAGTCAGGCTTTTTACGCCGCCACTCAGGCCCTGAAAACGGCAGAAAGCCAGGTCAAAGAGGCGGGAGATAACAGCAGCAGTTCGATTGTGCCGATCGTCAAACAGGTGAAAGCGCAAAACGATGCGCTGGCCTACAGCTCCAGCACCCTGGCGGCATTGATTGGCGCGGTCGCGATTGTGATTGGCCTGATCGTGTCCTGGTGGGTTATCCGCCAGATTACCCGGCCGATTATGCATAATCTGGCGCTGGCCGAGCGGATTGCCGGTGGCGATCTCAGTTCGCAGATCCGTGCCACCAGTGAAGATGAACTGGGCAAACTGACCGGTGCGATGGGGCGGATGAACGACACGCTGCGCGATATTATTTCTGAGGTGCGCGGCAGCGTGGCCCAGGTTTCTCGTGCGGCGTCAGAAATAGCAGAAGGCAATACCGATCTCTCTTCCCGCACGGAGCAGCAGGCCGCCGCCGTGGTGGAAACTGCCGCCAGCATGGAGGAACTCACCGCCACGGTGAAAAACAACGCCGACAATGCGCGCAATGCCAGCAGCCTTGCCGCACAGGCCTCAAAAACAGCCACCGAAGGCGGCAGCGTGATGCGCGATGTGATTGCCACCATGGGGGATATTCACAGCAGCTCGACCAAAATTGCCGATATCACCGCCGTCATTAACAGCATCGCGTTCCAGACGAATATTCTGGCACTGAACGCCGCCGTGGAAGCGGCCCGCGCCGGGGAGCAAGGGCGAGGTTTTGCCGTCGTGGCAAGCGAAGTGCGCAACCTTTCCCAGCGCAGCTCACAGGCGGCAAAAGACATTGAGCAGTTGATCAGTGAATCGGTCTCACGCATCAGCGTGGGCAGCGAACTGGTGGAAAAAGCCGGTGAAACCATCGACAACGTGGTGCAGTCGGTCACCCGCGTCAACGACATCATGGGCGAAATTTCCTCGGCCTCGGAAGAGCAAAGCCGGGGGATTGCCCAGATTGCCCGCGCGGTGAGTGAACTCGACAGCACCACCCAACAGAACGCCTCGCTGGTGAGCGAATCCTCCACGGCGGCAGGCTCGCTCGAAGAGCAGGCCCGCCTGCTGGAAGAGCTGGTTGCCACCTTCCGCCTCGATAATGGCAGTGCGACGTCATTGGTTAAAATGCCGCCCGCCGCCTCGCGTGGAAACACCCGACCCAAAGTCGAGCCAGAACCACGCCTGACTGCTACGTCCGAAGAGGGCTGGACCACGTTTTAACCCGTCTTCCCCGTTATGATGACATACCAGCCCGGCGGCGCATGCCACCGGGCTTTTTCATGCGCGCAGATTGATGAAATCTTCTCATATTTATCATCAGTTTCCGGGCATAGATATTGCCGGTGCCATTGGTTAGGCTTCCCTTTTAGGCAAGGGAAGAGTGTGATGTCCGTATCGTCAGGTGAAAAGTTAACGCCGTTTCTGGTGATGTTATTTGCTGTCTCCGGCGGCATTGCCGTAGGAAATCTTTACTGGGCGCAGCCGCTGCTGGTCACCATTGCCAGCACCTTTAATATCTCAACGGGTGCTGCTGGTGCCCTCATCACCTGCACGCAGATTGGCTACGCGCTGGGGATCCTGTTTATTGTTCCGCTGGGGGATGCGCTAAACCGCCGCAAGCTGATCCCCCGCCTGATGTTTTTCTCAGCCGTGGCGTTGGTCGCCTGCGCGCTGGCTCCCGATTTTATCCTGCTTATGATAGCGCTCGCGCTGGTGGGCATGACCACGGTTGCCGGGCAACTCATCACGCCGCTTGCCAGCGCCCTTGCCAGTGACGATCGGCGCGGGAAAATCGTCGGGACCATTATCTCCGGTATGCTTATTGGCATTTTACTGTCGCGCACCCTCAGTGGTTTTCTGGCCCAGTGGCTGGGCTGGCGTGCCATTTATCTCTTCGCCGCGCTGGTCACCGTGATACTGGCCACCCTGTTAGCCCGCCGTCTGCCTGACGAAGCGCCGCGCCCGCAGGTGCCCTATCTCACATTACTGTCCTCTATTTTCACGCTTATTCGCCAGCATCGGGTGGTACAGGTGACGCTGCTTATGGGCTTTGCCGCGTTTGCGGTCTTCACCTTGTTCTGGACAGGGCTGACGTTCCTGCTCAGTTCAGCCCCCTATGATTACTCTCTCAGCCAGATTGGGCTGGTGGGTCTGGTCGGTCTGGCTGGCGCGGTGATAGCGAAACGGGCGGGCTGGTTGCACGACAGCGGTCACTCGGTCGCCGGAACGGCTGGCGCACTTGTCATGGCGATCGTCGCGCTGGCTCTGGCAACGGTGGGTGTGCATCACATTGGTGTGATTCTGGCCTCGGTGCTGCTGCTGGATATTGCGGTGCAGACCATGGGCGTGCTTAACCAAACGCGCCTGCTGTCGCTGAGTGCGGAGAACCGTAGCCGTATCAATACCGCGTATGTGACCTGTAATTTTATTGGCGGTGCGCTGGGGTCGGCGCTGGCCGGAACCCTGTGGAATGCGCACGGCTGGATGTTGCTGATGGCCTGCGCCACGGCGCTGATGATTTTTAGTCTTCTGCAGTGCCTGTTTTTTCGCCAGATATTGTCCATCGACGCGCGCCGTTGAGGGCGCGCTTGCGCTATTTGTAGTGGCGAAGCGCATCCAGCAGCAGCGAGAAGGCTTTCGATAAATGACGGCGCTCCGGGTAATAGAGGTAATAGCCGTCCCACCATGGGCACCAGTCATCAAGCACGCTGACCAGCTTGCCGCTCTGGATGTGCGGCTCGGCAATGTCCCGTGGCACATTTGCCAGGCCATAGCCCTTTAAGGCGGCATCCAGATTCTGGTAGATGCGGCTGAAAACCAGCTGGCCTTCCACCTTCACATTTATGCTTTTGCCGTCTTTTTCAAACTCCCACACATACAAATTCCCGTGAGTAGGAAAGCGCAGATTAATGCAGTTATGGGTGGTTAACTCGCCCGGGTGCTGCGGATGTGGCCGGGTCGCGAAATACGTCGGGGAACCGACAACGGCAAAGCGCACATCCGGGCCAATGCGAACCGACACCATGCCATTGGTGATTTGCTCTCCAAACCGGGTGCCCGCATCGAAGCGCCCGGCGACAATATCCGTCAGCGTGTAATCATCAATCAGCTCGACCTGAATATCCGGGTAATCGGTCAGGAACTTTTCAATCTTCGGCCAGATAACGGTATTAATGGCGTAATCCGAGGTGGAAATGCGAATAGTGCCGGAAGGGTGGTTATTTTGATCTTTAACGGCCTGGAGTTTGTCCTGAATACCATCAATATACGGCCCGAGATTTTCCAGTAATGCCTCGCCTGGGGCCGTCAGGGAGACGCTGCGGGTCGTGCGGGTTAACAGCTTCATATTCAGCCGTGCTTCCAGTGCCCGCAAACTATGGCTCAGCGCTGATTGCGAAACGCCTAATTGCGCTGCTGCCCGGGTGAAACTTTTTTCCCGGGCAACAATAACAAAAGAGGTCAGGTCATTGAGATTTTCCCGCGCCACGCGACAGCTCCTTTCCGGCAGGTATATACGGTGAGTGTGCCAGAGTAACAGAATAGAGATTCTTGTCGCGAGAAGAGGGGAATAAAAACACGCTGGCAGCCATTGATGAGTTTTCTTCATTATTCTTTGCCGAAATCCGCTATTAAACCGCGCGCCATCCTCTGTTAAAACGCAGTAATAAAAAAACGGGGTGGTGAAATGAAAACATTCTCTCTGACGCTGATGGCCTCTCTTATTTCCCTGACAGGCTGTGTGACCGACAATGATCCTCACAGGAGTAAAAACAACATGACAAACAACATGACGGTGCCACATGCCGTGCGCGCCGTTTCCCCGGCGATGGCGGCTTACAGCGAGCGGTTTATCGAGCAGGATCTCTGGCAGCGCCCAGGCTTAACCCGGCGTGACCGTAGCCTGGTCACCGTGGCGTCACTCATCACCCGTAAGGATGAGGTGCTGTTGCCGCAGTACGTTGAGCGTGCGCTGGACAGCGGCGTGACGGCGCAGGAAATCTCAGAAACCATTGCACATCTGGCCTTTTACGCCGGATGGCCCAATGCCACGGCGGCGGCGGTTGCCGTGGAACCGCTGTTTACACAACGGCACATCGACCCCGCCACATTACCCGGTGCCGGGGTGACGTTGTTGCCCATCGACGAGGCGGCAGAGCAGCGCCGTGCGACGACGGTCGCGGCGAATTTTGCTGACGTGTCGGCTGGCGTGGTGCACTACACCACCGAGGCACTCTTTCGCGATCTGTGGCTGCGCCCGGGGTTAGCACCACGAGACCGCAGTCTTGTCACCGTCAGCGCGCTGGTCACCGCAGGGCAGGTCGCCCAGGTGCCGTATCACCTCAACCGTGCGATGGATAATGGCCTCACCCAGGCACAGGCATCGGAAGTGCTCACGCAGCTTGCCTTTACCTCGGGGTGGCCAACAGTGTTTTCAGCACTGTCGGTCTTTAAAGAGGTGTTCGCCAGCCGAAAAGCGGATTAACTTTTATGTACACAACAATCAGAGCGCTCGGCACCGATGCTGCCGAAAACCCGTTAACGTCGCTGACCATCCGCCGCCGGGGAATCGGCCCGGATGACGTCGAAATCGACATTCTCTACTGCGGGATTTGCCACTCCGATTTGCATCAGATTAAGAATGATTTTGGCGGCGCAACCTATCCGCTGGTGCCGGGTCATGAAATCGTGGGCCGGGTGAAAGCAGTGGGGGAAAACGTCACGAAATTCAGGGTGGGCGATATTGGTGCGGTCGGTTGTATTGTCGACTCCTGCGGCGTATGCCCGGCGTGCCAGCGCGACCTGGAACAGTTCTGCGAAACCGGCGTAACCTTTTCATTCAACTCCCCCGACAAACATCTGGGTGGAGTGACTTACGGCGGATTTTCCCAGACTTATGTGTGCCGCGAAAAATACATGCTGAACATGCCCGACTCGCTGGATCTGGCCGCAGCGGCACCGCTGCTTTGCGCGGGCATCACTGTCTATTCGCCCTTGATGCACTGGAAAGCGCAGGCCGGAAAAGTGGTTGGCGTACTCGGCATTGGCGGGTTGGGCCACATTGCCATCAAAATGGCCAAAGCGATGGGGGCAACGGTCGTGGTCTTTACCACGTCAGCGGCGAAGGTGGCAGACGCGAAACGCCTGGGGGCGGACGACGCGGTGCTGTCGAGCGATGAGGCGCAGATGAAGCGCTACCAGGGTAACGTCGACATCATTATCGATACCGTTTCAGCGAAGCATAATATCAACACCTACCTGAACATGCTGGCCATAGACGGGGCGGTGGTGCTGGTGGGGCTGCCGCCTGAACCGCTGGAAATTGGGGCCTTCAATGTGGTGAAAAGTCGCCGTAGCTTCTCCGGTTCAAACATTGGTGGCATTGCCGAAACGCAGGAGATGCTGGCGTTTTGCGCCGAGCACAACATCACGGCGGATATTGAGCTCATCAGTGCCGCGCAGGTGAACGAGGCCTTTGCGCGCCTGGAGCGTGGCGATGTGAAATACCGCTTTGTGGTGGATATGTCCACACTGTAACGCATTGCAGAGCAGGGGCCGGTGAACGCTGCTGCTGTTCACCGGCCCCTTGTTCATCCGTGCGGCGACAAGTTGCCCCGCGCCGCATTGCCGCTATGAGTCAAATGTATTTATTCATCATCGTCGTCATCCATGATCCGCGTGCCGGGGAAGCGGCGACGGATCACAACGAAGAAGACCGGGACGAAATAGATAGCCAGCAAGGTTGCGCCGACCATCCCACCAATGACCCCGGTGCCCACCGCATTCTGCGCACCGGAACCCGCACCAGAGCTGAGCGCCAGAGGCAAAACCCCCAGCATAAAGGCCAGAGAGGTCATGAGAATGGGGCGCAGACGCAAACGTGATGCTTCGAGTGTCGCCTCAATCATGCTTTTGCCTTCAAGCCGCATTTTGTCGTTGGCGAACTCCACGATCAAAATGGCATTTTTGGCGGACAAGCCAATGGTGGTTAACAGCCCCACCACAAAATACACATCGTTGTTAAGCCCCAGCAGCGTGGTGGCAAGGAGCGCGCCGAGTACACCGAGCGGCACCACCAGCATCACGGAAAACGGAATCGACCAACTCTCATACAGCGCGGCCAAACAGAGGAACACCACAATCAGCGACAGCGCGTACAGAGCCGGAGCTTGCTGGCCGCTTAATCGTTCCTGATAGGACATCCCGGTCCAGTCGAAGCCGATACCCTGAGGCAGTTGTGAAGCCAGCTGCTCCATCAACGCCATGGCATCGCCCGAGCTTTTACCCGGCGCGGGTTGCCCCAGTATTTCAACCGATGACAGGCCGTTAAAGCGTTCCAGACGGGGTGAGCCATAGGTCCATTCCGCCTGAGAGAAACTGGCAAAAGGCACCATTTTTCCGTCGGCAGCACGCACGTACCAGCTTTTAAGATCGTCAGGCATCATGCGCCAGGGCGCATCACTCATCACATAGACGCGCTTTACCCGCCCGGCATCAATAAAGTCATCCACATAGCTCCCGGCCCAGGCGGTGCTCAGCGTGGTGTTGATATCCGCGAGTGAAACACCCAGCGCCGTGGCTTTTTCCTGATCGATATTGATACGAAATTGCGGCGTATCTTCCATCCCGTTGGGGCGGACCGCACTCAGCACGTCAGGATGTTGGCGCGCCATCTGCAGCAATTGGTCGCGAGCCTGCGTCAACGCTTCATGGCCCAGCCCCGCGCGGTCGATAAGCTGGAAGTCAAAACCGGTGGTATTGCCCAGCGCAATAATCGGCGGCAGGTTAAAGGCCACCACCTGGGCGTCGAGAATGTGCGCAAATGCCTGCGTCGCTCTGGCGGCGATAGCATCCACCGTATTGTGTTTGCCTGGCCGCTCTCCCCAGTCTTTGAGGCCCACAAATGCGATACCTACGTTTTGCCCACGGCCCGCAAAGCCGAAGCCATTGACGGTCAAAATGTTGGCGATGTTCTGCTGCTCCTCGCGCAGGTAGTAGTCGGTCACCTCATCCAGGACTTTCTGTGTGCGTTCCTGGGTGGCACCCGAAGGCAAAATCGCCTGGGTGGCGAACACGCCCTGATCTTCACCCGGCAAAAAGGCGGTGGGGAGGCGCATAAACAGCACGGCCATTCCCACAACGATGAACCCGTAGACCACCAGATAACGCGCCGTACCGTTGAGCATCCCGGCGACGGTTTTCGTGTAGTGATGGGTGCTGTGTTCAAAGCGGCGGTTAAACCAGCCGAACAGCCCACGTTGCGCCGCGTGCTGCCCCTTCGGAATAGGTTTAAGCAGCGTGGCGCACAGCGCTGGGGTGAGCGTCAGGGCAACCAGCACCGACAGCACCATGGCGGAGACGATGGTGATGGAGAACTGGCGGTAAATAACCCCGGTACTGCCGCCAAAAAAGGCCATCGGAATAAACACCGCCGACAGCACCATCGCAATACCCACCAGCGCGCTCTGGATCTGTTTCATTGACTTTCGCGTGGCGGCGCGCGGTTTTAACCCTTCTTCCGCCATCACACGCTCGACGTTTTCCACTACCACTATCGCGTCATCGACCAACAGGCCTATCGCCAGCACCATGCCGAACATCGTCAGGGTGTTGATGGAGTAGCCCAGCGCGCTGAGCACGCCGAATGTGCCTAACAGCACCACCGGCACGGCGATGGTCGGGATAAGCGTTGCCCGCAGGCTTTGCAGGAACAGGTACATCACCAGGAATACCAGCACGATGGCTTCCAGCAGCGTCTTGATCACTTCATCGATCGAGATACTGATAAACGGCGTGGTGTCGTAGGGATAAACAATTTTTAGCCCCTGCGGGAAGAAGGGTTCCATTTCTGCCAGACGGGCGCGGATAGCGGTGGCAGTGTCCATCGCATTCGCGCCGCTCGCCAACTGGATACCGAGCGCTGACGCAGGTTTGCCATTGATTTTCACCACGAACTGGTAGTTTTCGCCACCGCGTTCGATACGGGCCACGTCATGCAAACGCACCTGAGAGCCGTCGGTGTTGACTCTAAGCAAAATATTGCCGAACGCTTCAGGAGAGGTGAGGCGTGTCTGGGCAATAATGGACGCATTGAGCTGCTGGCCTTTTACCGGTGGCGCACCGCCCAGCTGCCCGGCGGCAATCTGCGCATTCTGTGTTTCAAGCATCCGGGTCACGTCAACAGGCGTCAGCTGATAGTTATTCAGCTTGTTCGGGTCGAGCCAGATACGCATGGCATACTGCGAACCAAACAGCGTGGTGTCACCCACTCCACTAATACGGCTAATCGGATCTTTGATATTGGAGGCGACATAGTCGGCGATATCCTCCATCGACATTTTGCCGCTTTCATCGACAAAGCCCGGCACCAGAAAGAAGGTGCTGGAGGATTTGCGTACCGTGATCCCCTGCTGTTGCACCTGCTGGGGCAGCAGCGGCGTGGCGACCTGCAGCTTGTTTTGCACCTGTACCTGGGCGATATCCGGGTTAGTACCATTCTCAAAGGAGAGCGTTAACTGCAACGTGCCCGATGAATCGCTGGTGGAAGACATATACATCAGCCCGTCGAGGCCCGTCATATTCTGCTCGATAATCTGCGTGACAGTATTTTGCAGCGTCGCGGCATCGGCCCCCGGATAACTCACCCGAATTTGCACGGCCGTCGGGGCAACGTCCGGGTATTGCTCCACCGGTAACCGGAGGATAGCAATCGTCCCGGCGAGCATCACAATAATGGCTAAGACCCATGCAAAAATAGGTCTGTTGATGAAAAAATGAGACATCGGAACGAGCCCTCAAAAGAAAAGCGAACAACATCAAATTGGGGGATGACGAGGAACCCGTCTGCGCGAGGCATGAATGAGCTGGGTGGCAAACGGGGGAACAATAAACGTGTCTGGCTTTTCGCTGATCAAACGTGTGGTGACAGAAGCCGGTTATTTATAAATCTCCGCACTACCATGCAATTTATTATCACCGCCAGCGGATAACACTTTAAAAGAAGTGGCCCCTTGTTCATCGGCTTTTTGTGAAAGTGAATTAACCAGCTCATCCAGCGTTAATGCATTACTTGCAGAAACAACACCCAATACTTGTTTATTTGTGCTGTTATTAATCTGTTCTGCTGCAAATACGTGCTGAGTGGTGCCAGCAATCACAGAAAGGGAAAGAATAAGCGTGAGTACTTTCATAAGTCACCTCAGTATTGAATTGTTGATGATGGTTTTATAACGCGTTCGATAATAACGATTACATCGCCAATGATTAAGAGGCTGCCATTTCTTAAGCATATGAGCTACATTCATTAAAGAGGCTTGATTATTTGCGGGCTATCACAAATAAAGGGGAGGGGATTGGCGATTTGAGCCATTTATTAGGGTGATTGGTGAATTTTAAACATATATTTCATTATGGGGAAAGTGTAGCATCACCCGCAATAGTATTATCTGAGAAAAGGGCGAGTATGCTTAAAGATAATTTTAACGATCTTTTTTATCTTATTGTGGTCGCCAGAGAACGCAGTTTTACCCGGGCAGCAGCAAAATTAGGTTTATCGCAGTCGGCGCTCAGTCATGCCATTCGTGCGCTGGAAGAACGTTTGCAGGTCAGGCTGTTAACGCGCACCACACGCAGTGTGGCACCGACGGAAGCGGGGGAAACGCTGATCAATAATATCAGTCCACGGTTTACGGAAATTGAGGAACATTTAATTGCCTTAACGGAAATGCGCGATCGGGTGGCGGGGAATATTCGTATTACCCTTGGCGAACATGCGCTCCATTCTACGGTGTGGCCATCAGTGAAACCTTTTTTAGACACCTACCCGGATGTCAATGTGGAATTCACCCTTGATAATGCCCTCACCGATATCGTGGCGGGGCGTTTTGATGCGGGTGTACGACTGGGTGAAAACGTTGCCCGGGATATGATTGCGGTGCGCATTGGTCCCGACTGGCGAATGGCCGTTGTCGGCTCGCCCGCTTATTTCGCACGTTATGGTAAACCGCAAACCCCGCACGATCTTGAGAAGCATAATTGTATTAATATGCGCCTGCCGACGCTGGGGGGATTATATGCCTGGGAGTTTTCAAAAGACGGTCAAGAAATTCGCGTGCGGGTAGAAGGGCAGCTCACCTTTAATAATCTGACCTCCCGACTTGAAGCGGCCATAAATGGCATGGGGATAACCATGGTGCCACAGGATTGTATTACGCAGGCGGTGGAACAGGGCACGCTGGAAACGGTTCTCGATGACTGGTGCGAACCTTTCCCCGGTTATTTTCTCTATTACCCCAGCCGCAACCAGCACACCACGGCTTTTGCCCGCCTGATCGACACCCTGCGCTATAAAGGCTGAAGGCCATGACCTTATCGTCGTTATCCATCAGCGGCCTTGCCATCCGTGTCACGCCGCCGTGGAAATTTGCGCCGCAGGCCCACGGGCCATGCGTTTGCGCAGATGCAGATTTCAGCCCTCTCTTCTCAGCGGCATTTTTATCATCAGCGGATGATGACGGCTGAGTGGCTGAATCATCGGCAGCCCGCCGTTGTCGTAAACGATTTCCAGCGCCACGCCGTAGGTATGGGAAAGTAAATCGGCGGTGATGATGTCCTGAGGGGCACCGCAGGCCTGCAAGGTGCCGTGCGAGAACACCAACAGATTATCGGCATACTGGCAGGCAAGGTTCAGGTCGTGCAGCACGATAACGGTCACCAGCTGGCGCGCACGGGTCTGCTCGCGCACCAGATCCAGCATCGCAATCTGATGGTGCAAATCGAGTGCGCTGACCGGCTCATCCAGCAGCATCATTCTGGCGTTACGCATCAGCACCTGCGCGAAGAGCACCATCTGGCGCTGACCGCCGCTGAGGCTGCCAATATCCCGATGGGCCAGGTGGGCAATCCCCGCCGACTGCAGGCAGTGCATCGCCTGTTCCAAAAGACCAGAGTCGATGTGCAGGGTCAGGGCTTCCAGTCCACCGAGCACCACAATTTCCAGCACGCTCAGCGAAACATCCAGCCCGGTATCCTGCGGCATATAGGCAATATCGTGTCGCCATTGCTGAGTAAAACGCGTGCGCGGATGCCCCGGCCCAAGGGTGTTTCCCTGCCAGTCTATCTGCCCGGACTGTATCGGCAAGTCGGCAAACAGGGTGCGCAGCAGGGTGGATTTGCCGGTGCCGTTTGGCCCGATAATCACATGCACCTGTCCGCTGGCGAGTGTGGTGCTGATGCCCTGCATAATGGTTTTTGTGCCGTGGGCAATGCTGAGGTTCCTGAGGGTTATCATTGCGCGCGCCTCCGGGGGGAGAAAATCAGCCACAGCAGGAAGGGCACGCCGACAATGGCGGTCACAATGCCGACCGGGAAGAGCGCGCCGGGAATAATCGACTTTGAGAGTACTGAAGCAGCAGAGAGCATCAGCGCACCGCTCAGCATCGACATCGGCAGGTAAAAGCGCTGATCTTCCCCCACGCTGACGCGCGCCAGGTGCGGGGCCACCAGGCCAATAAAGCCGATCACGCCGACGAAGCTGGTGGCCGTTGCGGTCATGATGGCGACAATCACCAGCACCTTAATGCGCAGGCGGCGGACGTTAACGCCAAGGCTCGCGGCCCGCATTTCGCCCATCCGCAGAGCGGCCAGTTTCCAGGAGTCGAGCCACAGCAAAATGCAGCAGGCCAGGGTCACCAGCGTGGTAATGCCGAGGGTGGGCCAGGTGGTTTTGGTCAGACTGCCGAACAGCCAGAAGAGGATTTGCTGCGACAGCTCCGGGGAGGCGATGAACTGAATCAGCGAAATCAGCGACTGAAACAAAAAGAGCAGGGCGATACCGCCGAGAATAATTGATTCGATATTGGTGCGGCGCATGGACGCCAGGAAAAACAAAAAGGCGGCGGCGACCATAGAAAAAACGAACGCCCCGAGCGGCACGGCAATAATATCGTGCAGCCCCAGTCCCCCGACAGCCAGCATCGCGGCGGCACCAAAACCCGCGGCGGCGGCCATCCCTAAGGTGTACGGGCTTGCCATGGGGTTGTTCAGCAGGGTTTGCATCTGCGCGCCGCCTGCGCCAAGGGAGGCTCCGACCGCCAGCGCCATCAGGGCGATGGGCAGGCGCAGGCCACGAACGATGGAGTCGGTCATTGCGTCGCGATCGCCATAGTCGAGCAGAGAACGCACCACTTCACCAGGTGAGAGCAGGGAGGGGCCTGTCGCCACGTCCAGAATAAAAGTGACAAGCGTCAGCAGCAGAAAAAACAGCAGCCATTGCCATCGGCGTCGTTCGCGCAGGCGAAAACGCGCAATGGCTTCCTGGTGCTCAGTAACAGGAACAGTCATAGCGATATCCAAAAAACGGGAGCACCAGGCTCCCGTTATGCGAAAGAAAACAACCGCGTTATTTCACCGAAATGGCGAAGGTGCCCTGCGGTTTAACCGGCAGGTATTTTTCGTAATAGCCCAGATAATTGGCGACCGGATCCATCTTGCTGAACTGCTGCGGGTAAAGGGCTTTGGCGATGTACTGCACCATCGCGAAGTCAGACAGAGTACGCGACGCCCCCTGGTACACGCCGTACAGCTGATGATGTTTAATCGCCGGTAAGGCATCCCAGCCCTGGCGCGTGGCGAAGGCGGCCAGTTTGGCGCGTGCTTCTTCGGCCTTCACGCCCTGGCCCATCGGCAGTGCGCTGGCGGCTTTGTTGTTCTCACGCCCGGAAATGAAAATGGCGTCGGGTCTGGAGGCCAGCACCTGCTCCGGGTTCATTGGGCCCCACCACTCGACGAACGGCGTGGCAATGTTGTCGCCACCGGCGGCGGCAATCATCGCCCCCCACATATTTTTGCCGTAGGTGAAGGAGTATTCCCCCGGCCCTTTGTTACCAAACTCAACGTAGACTTTCGGTTTCGGCTGTTTTGCTGCGGCGACGCCATCGGCCACCTCTTTCAGGGCGTTAGCATAGAAATCGGCCAGCTCGTTGGCGCGTTTTTCCTGGCCTGTCAGGGTGCCGATCAGACGCGTAGAGGCCGTATGGCGGGCGACGGTCTGCTCGTTGTAATCCACCACGACAACAGGAATACCCTGGTCTTCAAGGCGTTTGGCGTCCAGGCCCAGCGCTTTGTACTGCCAGTCAGCGAGGACAACCAGGTCCGGCTTCAGGCTAAGCACTTTTTCCACTGAGAAGGTCTGGGCTTCGACTTCGCCCACGTCCGGGAGGGTTTTCAGCGACGGGCGATGTTGGGTGTGCATTTCCCAGTTAGCGGGCACCCAGCCCTCCCAGGCCTCGCGAGACAAACCGACCACGGAATCAAACGCTTTCTCGGTGCCAATCGCCATGTAATCTTCAAAATAGAAACCCAGCACCACGCGTTTTGCAGGCAAATCAACTTTCACCTCACGGCCAATAACGTCGGTCAGGGTTTTCACTTCCGCCAGGGCGCTCACGCTGCCAAAAGCGGCGAAAGCGAAGGTGCAGAATCCCAGGGCGTTGACCAGTTTGCGACTATCCATTATCACTCCAAATGTAAAAATATATGTTTCAATGTAATACATTATAATTCCGATGATAATGATAATCGTTTTTATGTGCAGCATTCAATCCTGGAATCAGTAGGGAAATAACGTCAGGGGATTATTCAAAAAAAGCGATAACGAAAGTCATAGCAGGCAGGAGGCGAGGTCGGTCAGAATGGCGGGCTCGGAAGAGGCCGAACCCGCATCAGCATTAAAGTGAGTAGCGCGACGCCGGTTTCCCGTTGCGTGACGCGCTGAACAGCGCCAGTCGGGCTTCCTCCCATGATTGCCACAACTGCAGGTTTTCCACCGGTGGGATCGTCACCGCTTCACCGCGATCCCAGCCTACCAGCGCCGCATCTACCAGATCTTCGGTGGTCATCACCGACCCTTCCGGTAGCATATCCAGCGTAATACTCGAGTGGCCCCAAATCTCCGTGGCCGTTGCCGCAGGCAATACCGCCTGAATCCGAATGCCGGTCTCGGCAAACTCTTCCTGCAGGCCCCGGGTGAAATTGAGCACCCAGGCTTTGGTTGCGCTGTAGACGGCGCTGCCCGCACGGGCGTGGAACGCCACCACCGATGCAATGTTAATCACGCTGCCCTGATTACGCGCCACAAAGCGTGGCAGCACCGCGAGGGTTAACCGCATTAGCGCCGTGGTGTTCAGCGTATTAATGGCTTCGTGGGCGGCCGCATCACTGGCAAGCAGGGGGGTGAGGCTGGCGGCCCCGGCGTTGTTGACCAGCACCTCAATGCGACTTGTGTCACGCAGGGTCGCTTCTACGGCTTCGATCCCGGCGGAGGTACTGAGATCGGCGGCCTGCACGATCACCTCCACGCCGTAACGTTGGGTGAGTGCCTGCGCCAGCGCCTGGAGTTTTTCCGTGCGTCGGGCCACCAGAATGAGGTCGTAACCCCGGGCGGCAAATCTGTCGGCGTACACGGCACCGATCCCAGAAGACGCGCCGGTGATCAGCGCCGTTGAACGAACTCCTGCCATGGTATTACCTCATTGCGTCAGAAAAGGTTAAAAGGTTTTATAATGAAACCAAATTCAGCATGAGATATTTGGTTTTATAATGCAACCAAATGGCGCAGCAAAACGTGCGCTTATCGGATCGAAGAAGCTAACGCATTGATGAGTCAGTGGTGGGCAGGCGAGGCACAACGTCATCGGGTTGCAGCTGGCGGCCATCTTCGGCCACTAATTGCAGCGCCCGGAGCGGGCGGCGTGACTGGCTGTCGACCAGGACGGTGCTCAGTTCATCGCTGGCATACAGATATTCGTTGCCCCATTGCGACAGGGCCACCAGCACGGTTTGCAGCGCGCGCCCTTTTTCGGTGAGCACATATTCCTGCCATGCGCTGCCGTCGGATGCTGGCTGCAGGTGCAGGATGCCTTCATCCACCAGCAGTTTCAGGCGAGTGGTCAGCATATTTTTGGCGATCCCGAGGCTTTTCTGAAATTCCCCGAAGCGCGTCACGCCGCGCAGTGCGTCGCGCACAATCAGTAATGACCACCAGTCGCCGATAATATCCAGTGAGCGGGCGACAGGGCAGGTACTGGCTTCAAGACGGGTGCGTTTCATAAATCCTCCGGTTAGTAGTTTAATTATAAAACCACTTACCGCTTCAGGGAAAGCCGTTACCGTGCGCGTGGTCACTTCTGCGCGTCGCTTCGCAGCAAACATTCACAAATATGTCACACTTTCCTTTCACCACGATCAGGATGAGGACATCAGGATGAAGCATTCACTTTGGACACTTGCCGTTGCCGCCACGTTGCCTTTTGCCGCCGGAACACAGGCGCAAACCCCGCCCACGGGATACCAACTCGAGCAGGTGCTGATCATGAGTCGGCACAACTTGCGGGCGCCTCTTGCCAACAACGGCAGCGTGCTCGAACAATCGACGGCAAAACAATGGCCTGAGTGGGACGTGCCCGGCGGGCAACTGACCACCAAGGGCGGCGTTCTGGAAGTGTACATGGGTCACTACATGCGTGAGTGGCTGGCGGAAAACAAGCTGGTGACCTCTGGTGAGTGTCCGGCACCCGGCACGGTTTACGCCTATGCCAACAGCCTGCAGCGTACGGTCGCCACGGCGCAATTCTTTATTACTGGTGCCTTCCCCGGCTGCGACGTGCCGGTCCATCATCAGGAAAAAATGGGTACCATGGACCCGACCTTCAACCCGGTGATTACCGACGGTTCTGCTGCCTTTAGCGAGCAGGCGGTCAAGGCGATGCAGACCCAGCGTCAGCAGGATTCTCTGGGCGAAAGCTACCCGTTGCTGGAGAAAATCACCCAGTTCGACCAGTCGCCTTCCTGCAAAGAGAAGCAGGTGTGCTCGCTTGCCAGCGGCACGGACACCTTTAGCGCCAACGTGCAGCAGGAGCCGGGCGTTTCCGGGCCGCTTAAAGTCGGGAACTCACTGGTGGATGCCTTTACCTTGCAGTATTACGAAGGATTCCCGCAGGACCAGGTGGCCTGGGGCGAGATTAAATCTGACCAACAGTGGCGCGTGCTGTCGAAGCTGAAAAACAGCTACCAGGACTCGCTTTTCACCTCACCTGCCGTGGCGCAAAACGTGGCAAAACCGCTGGTGAAATACATCGATAAAACTCTGGTTACAGATGCGGCGAAAGCCGCAAAAATCACCGTGATGGTCGGGCATGACTCCAATATTGCTTCACTACTGACGGCGCTGGATTTTGCGCCTTACCAGCTGCATGACCAGTACGAGCGCACGCCAATTGGCGGCAAAATCGTCTTCCAGCGCTGGAACGATCCGGCGGCGAAACGCGAGTTGATGAAAATCGAATACGTGTATCAGAGCAGCGATCAGCTGCGCAATGCCGACGTGCTGAGCCTTAAAAAACCGGCACAGCGTGTCACGCTGGCGCTGAAGGGATGCCCGGTGGATGACAACGGTTTTTGCCCGCTGGAGAAATTTAACGCGGTGCTGAACGCGGCGGCGAAATAAAAAAAAGCCCCCGTCGAAAGCGGGGGCGTGTCCGGTCAGACGTTTTTGCGCTCGATGGTTTGTTCACCCCAGAAGAGCGCATCTTTGTCGGTTTTCTCAAATGCGCGCACTAAGACTTCATCGCTGCCGTCTTCCCATATTTTCTCCGCCAGCACCTCATCGTATTGCGCCACTTCAAAAATGGCCTCGGCAATCTCCGGCGAGGTGTTGCGCAGACTGGCCCATTCTCCAACGTGGTGGGCTTTTGCTTCTTGAGTAGGCATGACTATCCTCCTGTAGAACGTTAGCCTTTAAGTTTGACCGCCAGCCCGGCGACGTACTCTCCCTGATAACGGGCGATGGACAACTCTTCCTGACTCGGCTGACGTGAGCCGTCAGCCCCGGCGATGGTTGTTGCCCCATAGGGTGTACCACCGCGAACCTGTGACACGTCAAACAGCTCCTGTGCGGCATAGCCAATCGGCACAATCACCATGCCGTGATGTGCAAGGGTAGTCCATGTGGACGAAATGGTGTGTTCCTGACCGCCACCCGTCCCGGTGGAGCTGAACACACTGGCGAGTTTGCCGTACAGAGCACCGGAGGCCCAAAGTCCGCCGGTTTGATCGAGGAAAGTACGCATTTGCCCGGCCATATTGCCAAAGCGGGTCGGGGTGCCGAAGATAATGGCGTCGTAATCGGCCAGCTCCTGCGGTGTGGCAACCGGCGCGGTATGGGTTTTCCCTCCCGCTTTGGCGAACAGTTCAGGCGACATGGTTTCAGGCACGCGCTTGATAACCACCTCCGCCTTGTCCACCTTTTCAGCACCTTCCGCTATGGCTTTCGCCAGGGTTTCGATATGTCCATACATGGAATAAAAAAGCACCAACACTTTAGCCATTTGCCTTACTCCTCGATTTGACGTTATCAGGCGGCTTATCGCCGCGTTCCCTTAAGCGTATGCCCTGGTGCAAAGAGTGCAAATCTGAGCATCATTTCCTTGATAAATAACAAATTAAAGACGGAGTTTTTGCTGTTGCAAATTGAAACATTTTAAACGCAGCCGTTTTCTTAATGCATTAGAGCGGCTTATCAGTTTGCCCTCAGGAAAATCACCTTTTTGCCTGATGACCTGTTGCAGAATATTACGGTTTACTGGCTGATTATCCCGCGTTCACTATGCTTAGATCCACGTGTCGCAGACAGTGGCCCGGCCATTGCGGCACGCGGTGAAAGAATCCTCTTTTACTGAATGCAGTATGATGACTAATGTTTCACCCAACCGGAGGTTCGAAATGGCAAACCATCGTGGTGGTTCAGGTAATTTCGCTGAAGACCGTGAAAGAGCATCAGAAGCAGGTCGTAAAGGTGGCCAGCATAGCGGGGGGAATTTTAAAAATGACCCTCAGCGCGCCTCAGAAGCGGGTAAGAAAGGGGGCAAAAGCAGCCACGGGAGCAGCCGCAACAGTTAGCGTTGGCGCACCGTGGTGACGGTGTAAGCTTCTCAATCACCGTCAGCCAGCCGCCGGGTCATTCCGGCGGTTTTTTTATGGGCGCAGCAGTTGAACAAATGTGTGTGACACCGCAAACTAGCGGTTTCCGTTAACCGGTTGGCAACATGCGCGCCTCACGATTCAAGTTCTCTGTTTCCCCTCAGGAATCCCTCCTGATCCTCATTACCATGTTCTGGGGCGGCACCTTTCTTGCTGTTCAGTATGCGGTCACCCTGAGCGGCCCTTTCTTCTTCGTCGGCCTGCGTTTTGCGATGGCGGCACTGGCGGTGGGGTTGCTCTCTCTCAAGGTGTTGCGGGGTATCACCTGGCTTGAAGTGAAAGCGGGCGTGGCGATTGGGGTCGCGATTGCCTTCGGTTACAGCCTCCAGACCTGGGGGCTCCAGTCTATTTCCAGCAGCAAGTCGGCCTTTATTACTGCGATGTATGTACCGCTGGTCCCGCTGCTTCAGTGGCTGTGCCTGGGGCGCATGCCGGGACTGATGTCGTGCGTGGGGATCGTGCTGGCCTTTATTGGCCTGATTTTACTTGCCGGGCCCGAAGGCAACATGCTGGCATTGGGAGCGGGAGAGCTGATAACCCTGGCGGGGGCGCTGGCTATTGCCGCCGAGATTATTTTGATCAGCGCCTGGGCGGGCAAAGTGGACGTGCGCCGGGTAACGGTTGTGCAACTGCTGACGGCCTCCGTGGTCGCCTTCGCCTGCATGGTGCCTGCGGGTGAGTCCGTACCGGAACTGTCGCCGCCGCTACTGATGGTCGCCGCGGGGCTGGGCATTTTCAGTGCCATTATTCAGGTCACTATGAACTGGGCACAGCGCAGCGTCTCGCCAACCCGTGCCACGGTTATCTACACCGGTGAACCCGTCTGGGCGGGGATTTTTGGCCGCCTTGCCGGAGAGCGTTTACCTGCGCTGGCCATTCTGGGCGGGGCGTTTATTGTCGCGGGCGTGCTGGTCAGTGAACTGAAGCTCAAAAAACGCAAGAAACCGGCGCTGGATGCAGCGCCGGAAGAGTCCTGATTCAGCCTTAACAGGCCGGGCGGTTCAGGGTGTGGTAATTTCGGTTAAACCACATCAGGCCGCTCGGGTCGGGAAGATGGGCAATATCCTCAATGGTGCAAAACAGAATATCGTGGGTGCCCACACTCACCACCTGGCTAATGCGGCAATCGAATGAGGCCAGTGCGCCAGCCAGACGCGGGCAGCCAGTTTCACCGGGTTGCCACTGCGCCGCCCCGAAGCGTTCGTCCATCGGGGTTTTACCGCCAAACAACGTCGATAATCCCTCCTGACCTGCCGCCAGCGTGTTCACGCACAACGCCTGATTCTGACTAAACACCGGCCACACCGACGCCGAGCGGTTGAGACACACCAGTAACGTGGGCGGTGAATCGGTCACGCTGCACACGGCGCTGGCGGTAAATCCGGCCTGGCCTGCCGGGCCGTCGGTGGTGATGATATTCACCGCCGCACCCACGCAGGACATGGCATCGCGAAAATGTTGCTGGCTGATGGTCATCTTCTCACCTCACATCAACTGGCAGGCATCGTCAAAGCCCAGACGCGGCAGACGGCCAAAAAGTTTGCTTGCGTCACCATAGCCAATATTCACCAGCAGCGTGCTGCGATAACCGCTGTCGGCAAAAAAAGCGGCATCCACGGCCTTGCGGTCAAAGCCGGACATCGGCCCGGTATCCAGCCCCAGCGCGCGGCAGGCAAACAGCAGGTAGGCCGCCTGCATGGCGCTGTTACGAAACGCCGTCTCCTGCGCCAGTTCCGGGCTAGAGGTGAACCAGCTGCGCGCATCGCCGTGCGGGAACAGTTCGGGCAGACGATCGTAAAACGCATCGTCCCAGGCGACGATCGCGGTGACGGGCGCGCTGAGGGTTTTTTCCAGATTGCCGCCGGAGAGCGCCGGGCGCAGTTTCTCTTTGCCTTCCGGCGTGCGGATAAACACAAAGCGGGCCGGGCTGCAGTTCGCCGACGTCGGGCCCATCTTCAGCAGGTTGTAAATCTCCTCCAGGGTGGCATCGCTGATGGGTTTTGCCAGCCAGCCGTTGTGGGTGCGCGCGGCGGTAAACAAGGTTTCCAGCGCGTGAGGGTTAACGGCTTCACTCATAAATACTCCTTTTGCATCTGTGCCGTCGTGGGCAGCAGGGCGGCCAGCCCGTCAAGCAGCAGGCCGTTAAATTCATCGCTTTCGGTGACGTTGCAGGCGTGACCGCCACGCGCCATCACCACTAATTCACTGTCAGGGAGCGCCTGTTTCAGCCCGGTTGAGCAGGTCCAGGGGACCAGCATGTCATCCTGGGAGCAGACGATAAGCGTCGGGCAGCGGATCTGGTCTGCCGTTTCGCTGAAGTCGGCGCTTTTCAGCGCCTGCAGGCGGCGGTGGAGATTATGCTCTCCCTGAAAATGGGCCAGCGCCAGCGCCTCCTCTGCCTCCATGCGCGGCGCATGGGCTGACAGCCAGTCCGCCGGGTAGAGAAACAGCGGCTGAGCCTGTACCCACGCCTGCGGGCCACCTGCCAGCAGGAGCCGCTCGCGAATCAGGAAACAGCGGCGGGTATGCACATCCAGCGACAGCCAGCCGTTAACCAGCACCAGCGCGCTCACCGCCTGCGGGTAATCCAGCGCAAGCTGCATGCCCACCAGCGCACCCAGCGCATGGCCGACCACGCAGAACCGTTCGATACCCGCCTGCTGCAACGCACTGAGCAACTCGCTTGCCATGTCGCTTATCTGGTAGTTGTCCGGCAGGGTCGCCGGGTTGTTCCCGGTCCCGCACTGGTCATAACAC
Organism: uncultured Enterobacteriaceae bacterium; assembly: GCA_963530515.1. Lineage (GTDB taxonomy): Bacteria > Pseudomonadota > Gammaproteobacteria > Enterobacterales > Enterobacteriaceae > CBFFRJ01. Next base: position 181,876 of record CAUSEC010000001.1, read on the forward strand.
ACCACCTGAAACTGCGCCGACAGCGCGGCCGTTTGAGCCAGCCAGTAGCTGCCGGTGCCACCCAGCCCGGCGATCATCACCACCACGGGCGCACCGGGGAACGGGGGCGGTGAGAGAGCAAGTTTCATGGCGACCTCACTTGCCGATGTGGGCGACGGTGGCAATCTCCACCAGGGCTTCCGGTTTCACCAGCCCGCACTGAATGCAGAAACGCGCAGGTTTATCACCGGGGAAGAACTCGGCGTAGATCTCGTTAATCGCGGCGTAGTTTTTCCAGTCGGTGATAAAGATGCTGTTGAACGTCACGTCCTCCATCGTACCGCCCGCCGTCTCGATAACGCGGCGAATGGTCTCGAGCACGTGGCGCGTTTGCGCCTTTGGGTCGCCGGGATACACCACGTTATTGTCTTTATCAAACGGCAGGGTGCCGGAGACATACACCACGCCGTCAGCCAGCGTACCGGGAACAAAAGGGGCAATCGGGGTCGTGGTGCCTGGCGGAATAATGACCTGTTTTGGCATGAGCGTGCTCCTTAAGCGATTTTCACGAGGTTTTGCGGCGAGAGGGCGGTGCAGAACGTATCGACGTCGCTGACCCAGCCAAAGAATGTTTCGATGTTAAACAGCGCCGCCTGCTGGGCGAACGCCGGGCCAGCCTGATGCGTGGCGTCTTCCAGCACAATGCCGAAGTACTCAAGGAAGAAGCCATCGCGCAGGGTGGATTCCACGCAGACGTTGGTGGCAATACCGGTGAAGACCAGATGGCGGATGCCGCGGCTGCGCAAAATGCTGTCCAGCGGGGTGTTGAAAAAGCCGCTGTAGCGCGGTTTGGGCAGCACGATGTCACCCTCCTGCGGGATCAGTTCGTCCACCAGCTGGTAATCCCAGGTGCCTTTTGCCAGCAGCGTTCCCTGCAATTCCGGGCGCTTGCGCATGGTTTTCAGGGCGTTGGATTTGTACCAGTTAGGTGAGCCCGGCCCGCCGGCTTCCACGTACTGGTCATCCCAGCCGTTCTGGAACCAGATGATTTGCATACCCGACTCGCGGGCGGCAGCGACAGCAGTTTTGATCTTCGCAATCACCGGTGCGGTGGCGGACACGTCAAATCCGGCAAGATCGAGGTATCCCCCCTCAGTTGCGTAAGCATTCTGCATGTCCACCACAATCAGCGCGCTCTGGGCAGGCGTGAACGGAATGGCTTCCGGGCGAGCGTTTAAACTAATCATCAGGCCACCTCCTGCGCAGGCGTCGCAACATGCTGGCGGCACTGCATCAGGGGCTGGATGCGCTCGCCAAAATCTTCCACACCTTGCAGGAAGTCATCAAAGGTCAGCAGCACGCCGTCGGTGCCTGGCACGGTGGCGACCTCATCAAGCAGACGTGCCACTGTGGCGTAAGAACCGACCAGCGTACCCATGTTGATATTGACCGCCGAGGTGGGGTCTGCCATCTGGCGCACGTTGGTGTCGCTGCCGGAGCGGGTATCTTTCTGGCTTTGCTCGGTCAGCCAGGCCAGGGCTTCATCGTCGGCACCGGCTTTGTAGTGTTCCCATTTGGCGCGTGCGGCGTCGTCTGTTTCATCGGCAATAATCATAAACAGCACGTAGGAGCCCACGTCACGGCCGGTTTTTTCAGCCGCTTCGCACATACGTTGAGCGGTAGGCGCGAAAGCGGTAGGGGTGTTCACGCCTTTACCGAAACAGAAGTTGTAATCGGCGTATTGTGCGGAGAAGGCCATGCCCGCATCGCTTTGCCCGGCGCAGATCACTTTCATCGGCGTGGAGGGTTGCGGGCTGACACGGCAGTCGTTCATGGTGAAAAACTCACCCTTGAAATCGCTTTTGCCGGTGCCCCATAAATCGCGCAGCACCTGCACGTATTCGGTCAGGTAGTCATAGCGGCGGGAAAAATACTCATCCCCTGGCCACATGCCCATCTGCTCATACTCCGGTTTTTGCCAACCGGTCACCAGATTCACCCCAAAGCGCCCGCCGGAGATGGAGTCGATGGTAGAGGCCATACGGGCAACAATTGCCGGGGGTAAGGTCAGCGTGGCGGCCGTGGCGTAAATCTGAATGCGGGAGGTCACGGCGGCCAGCCCCGCCATCAGGGTGAAGGATTCCAGGTTGTGATCCCAGAATTCGGTTTTGCCCCCGAAGCCGCGCAGCTTGATCATCGAAAGCGCAAAATCGAAGTGGTAATGCTCCGCTTTTTGCACGATCGCCTTATTCAGCTCAAAGGTCGGTTTGTACTGTGGCGCATGGGTGGAAATGAGCCAGCCGTTATTACCAATCGGAACGAAAACACCAATTTTCATCTCGTACCTCGCGTTGTCAGGTGAAGGAGGGCGTGGTGCGGCTTATTGCCGAATTCTCTACGCCTCTCGAGAACGGTTTTGCAAAGCTGATGCCAGGTTTGAAAAGTTCAGTGTTGTCAGTGTGTTAAAGAAAGGTTGGTGAAATGGATGTGAAAAAAGTGGACTAAATGGTCAAATTTGGTGCACAAAAAACAGGCATCTTTGCGCTATCGCTGTGCAGGGGTCGAGTCGACCAGAGGCATTTGCTATGCTGAGCCGCACATCAGTAAGGAGAAAGAACATGGCGCAGGGTACGGCGAAAAAAACGGGTAAACGCACGCAGGCGGTGAATGAAAAACGCGGGATTATTCTCGCCGCAGCACGGGAGACGTTTTCCCTGTATGGCATCCACGGCACCAGGATTGAGAAAGTCGCCGAGCGGGCCGGGGTGTCGAAAACCAATCTGCTCTACTACTACCCGTCGAAAGAAGCGTTGTACCTTGCCGTTTTGCAGGAAATTCTCGATGTCTGGCTGGCCCCGCTGAAGGCGTTTCGTGAAGATCTCGCGCCATTGGTGGCAATCCGCGAATACATCCGCCAGAAGCTTGAAGTCTCACGCGATAACCCGCAGGCCTCACGACTCTTTTGTCTGGAGATGTTGCAGGGCGCGCCGGTGCTCAACGCGGAACTGAGCGGTGCGCTAAAAGTGCTGGTGGAGGAAAAGTCAGCGATTATCGCCGGGTGGGTTGCCAGCGGTAAACTGGCTCCGGTTGACCCGCATCATCTGATTTTTATGATTTGGGCCGCGACCCAGCATTATGCTGATTTCGCCTCGCAGGTGGAGGCGGTCACAGGTAAGACGTTGCAGGATGAAGCCTTCTTTAACAGCACGGTGGATAACGTGCAGCGGATGATCGTTGAAGGCATTCGCCCGCGTTAATTGGCCGGTGGCAGCGGGCAACTGAGATCGCCTTCCTCACACTGTAACAATGAGGCGAGCCAGGCTTCCCGTTCAATGGTTTTGTCGGCAATGCACTGGTTATGGATCATCGGCTGGACGCTACCGCCCTCGGTGCCAGAGGCGATAAACGCGCAGTCGGCATCGCGCAGGTTTATCCAGGTGAGCTGGGCTTTTTTCATTAATTCGCGCTGGCCCGGCGTGGCGCGTTTGAGGGCATCCTGCCAGGTCTGGTTGAGTTTTTTATCTGCCGCCTGCGCCTGTTCGGCAGTGCACATGTTCAGTGCGGACTGGGTGGTGGCGTTGTCGCACTCATCGGCCAGTGCGCCAGCGCTCGCCAATAACGTTACGGCGGCAAACAGGATACGTTTCATCTTCTCTCCCTGGTTTTCAGTTAAGCGTACCCCGGCAACCGTGTGTTACCGGGGCGTGAGCCTAAGTTTAACCGATGGTCATTAAACTGGCATTACCGCCTGCCGCGGCGGTGTTCACGCTCAGCGAGCGCTCAATCCACAGCCGTTCCAGCACAATGTTGGTTTCCCCGCGGGCGAACCCTTGCACCGACACAATCGCCCCGTCACGGGCGGCGACTTTCGCACAGAGTTCACGCAACTGGTCGGAATCACCGTGGTAAATCACCGCATCAAAGGCTTCGTCCATCAGCGCTTCCGGGCGTGCCATTGAAATCAGCACCGCCAGTTCATCCGGCAGTTGTTTGTGCAGGTCACGATGAATGCCATCTTCCGGCCACAGCACTTTGCAACCTGAAGCCAGCGCGGCTGCCAGTTGCACCAGGGTGTCCGCTGCGTTATCTGCCACGCACAGCACGCGCTCGCGTGGCAGCAGCGTCAGGGTGTTACGCTCGCCGGTTGGCCCTGGCAGGATGCGCTGCGTGCCCGCCTGCGCCAGTTGTGCAAATTTCTGGCACTGCGCCTGGAGGTCCGGTTTATCGGCAGCCCACTGCGACAGCGACTCCAGCGGTGCCTGCAGGGCGGTTTTGATCTGGCTGTCTGCCGCCGCCGCGCCGTCATGGCGTGTAAGCGTGCGCAGCACGGCATCGTCCGGGCGGCTCGCCAGCAGGCGGTAGAGATAAAGCGGCCCACCGGCTTTTGGCCCGGTGCCGGACAACCCTTCGCCACCAAAAGGCTGCACGCCGACCACCGCCCCGACCATGTTGCGGTTCACATAAAGGTTACCGACGTGGGCGCTGCCGGTAACCTGCCCGATGGTTTCATCGATACGGGTATGCACGCCCAGCGTCAGCCCGTAGCCAGATGCATTGATCTGGCCGACCAGCGCGTCCAGGTTATTACGGCTGTAACGCACCACGTGCAGCACCGGGCCGAAGACCTCTTTTTGCAGCTCGTCAAAGCTTTCAAGCTCAATCAGCGTTGGCGGCACGAAGGTGCCAGTGCGCCATTCGCGCGCATCCACACCATTTTCCTGCACCGCCTGGAACACGGTGCGGCCTTTGGCGCGCAGGGCGGCGATGTGCTTCTCGATATTCTCTTTGGCTTCGGCATCAATCACCGGGCCAATGTCGGTGGTCAGGCGACCGGGGTTACCCATCCGGCACTCCGCCATCGCACCCCGCAGCATTTTCAGCGTATGGTCAGCGATCTCTTCCTGCAAACAGAGGATGCGCAGCGCTGAACAGCGCTGCCCGGCGCTGTCGAAGGCAGACGCTACCACGTCCATCACCACCTGCTCAGTGAGCGCAGAGGAGTCGACGATCATGGCGTTCATGCCGCCGGTTTCTGCAATCAGCGGCGTCGGACGGCCCTGAGCGTCAAGACGTGTCGCCACCGTACGTTGCAGCAAGGTGGCCACTTCCGTGGAGCCGGTAAACATCACGCCACGCACGCGGTCATCGGCGGTGAGCTGCGCCCCGACGGTTTCGCCCCGCCCTGGCAACAGTTGCAACACGCCCGCCGGGACGCCTGCTTCCAGCAGAATGGCAATCCCCTGGGCGGCAATCAGCGGCGTTTGTTCCGCCGGTTTGGCCAGCACGGTGTTACCCGCTGCCAGTGCGGCAGCAATCTGCCCGGTAAAGATAGCGAGCGGGAAGTTCCACGGGCTGATACACACCACCGGGCCAAGTGGGCGGTGGGTGATGTTGTCAAAATCATGGCTGACCTGGCCTGCGTAGTAGCGCAGGAAATCCACCGCTTCACGCACTTCCGCAATAGCGTTGCTGAAGGTTTTACCGGCTTCGCGCACCAGCAGGCCAATCAGCGGCTGCATCTGATCTTCCATCAGCACCGCGGCGCGTTCGAGGATGGCGGCGCGCTCCTCGGGCGGAGTGGCGAACCAGATAGGTGCCTGGTTAAGGGCATTGTCCAGCGCCAGCGCCACTTCTTCTTCCGTGGCTTCTTGCACGTAGCCGACGATATCTTTTGGCTCCGCCGGGTTAATGACTGGCAGCATGTCGCCGTTGGCGACCGGCGCTTCCAGCAGCGGTTTGGCCTGCCATTTATGCAGGGCGCTGTTGAGCAGGGAAGAGGAGAGGGAGGCCAGGCGGTGTTCATTCGCCAGATCCAGCCCCGCTGAGTTCACCCGGCCCTGGCCGTAAAGCTCACGTGGCAGTGGAATTTTCGGGTGCGGCAGGCCCACGCCACCTTCCTGGTGGGCCATTTTCTCTACGGCAACCACCGGGTCGGCCACCAGTTCATCCAGCGGCAGGGTGGCATCGGCAATGCGGTTAACAAACGAGGTGTTGGCGCCGTTTTCCAGCAGACGGCGCACCAGGTAAGCCAGCAGGGTCTCGTGGGTGCCGACCGGGGCGTAAATGCGGCACGGCCGGTTAAGTTTACCGTCGGAAATTTTGCCCACCACCTGCTCGTACAGCGGCTCGCCCATGCCGTGCAGGCACTGGAACTCATACTGACCCGGATAGTAGTTCTGCCCCGCCAGTTGATAAATGGCCGCCAGGGTGTGGGCGTTGTGGGTGGCGAACTGCGGGTAAATCAGGTTCGGCACCGCCAGCAGTTTTTTGGCGCAGGCGATGTAGGAGACGTCGGTGTAGACCTTGCGGGTGTAAACCGGATAACCCTCCAGCCCTTCCATTTGTGCACGCTTGATTTCGCTGTCCCAGTACGCGCCTTTCACCAGGCGGATCATCAGGCGGCGACGGCTACGGCTGGCAAGGTCAGTCAGGTAGTCAATCACAAACGGACAGCGTTTCTGGTAGGCCTGAATCACAAAGCCAATGCCGTTCCAGCCTGCCAGCTCCGGTTCGAAGCAAAGTTTTTCCAGCAGGTCGAGGGAGATCTCCAGCCGGTCGGCCTCTTCGGCGTCGATATTAATGCCAATGTCGTACTGGCGTGCCAGCAGGGTCAGGGATTTCAGACGCGGATAAAGCTCGTCCATCATGCGGTCGTACTGGGCGCGGTTATAGCGTGGATGCAGCGCCGAGAGCTTGATGGAAATGCCAGGCCCTTCGTAGATCCCACGTCCGTTAGAGGCTTTACCGATCGCGTGAATAGCCTGTTGATACGACAGCATATAGGCATGGGCGTCGGCAGCGGTCAGCGCCGCTTCACCGAGCATATCGTAGGAGTAACGGAAGCCGGTCTCTTCGAGCTTGCGCGCGTTGGCCAGCGCTTCGGAGATGGTTTCACCGGTAACGAACTGCTCGCCCATCAGGCGCATCGCCATGTCGACCCCTTTACGGATCAACGGTTCGCCGCTTTTACCAATAATGCGGTTCAGCGAGCGGGAGAGGCTGGTTTCGTTATGGGTCGACACCAGTTTGCCAGTGAACAGCAATCCCCAGGTGGCGGCGTTAACAAACAGCGACGCGCTGCGGCCAATGTGCGACTGCCAGTTGCCGTTGCTGATTTTGTCGCGGATCAGGGCATCGCGCGTGGCTTTGTCCGGGATACGCAGCAGCGCCTCAGCAAGGCACATCAATGCGACACCTTCGTGGGAGGAGAGCGAAAACTCCTGCAACAGGCTTTGTACCATGCCGGCCCGGCCGGAGGCGGTTTTCTGGTTACGCAGTTTCTCCGCTAACTGATACGCCAGCTGTTGGGATTTCTCCGCAATCGGGGCGGGCAGACGGGCCTGCTCCAGCAGCATCGGCACGGCGTCGGTTTCCGGCCGACGCCAGGCAGCGGTAATAGCGGCACGGGTAACGGACTGCGGCAGAATGTTCTCCGCAAAATCGAGGAACGGCTGGGTATTTTCCTCAGTAACCGCCTCCACGTCGTCGGATTCAGCGGCACCGAGAATATGGGTGGCAGGCAACTCCGGTATCAGCTCGTTATTTTCCAGTTTTTCCAGATAGCTGAAGATGGCCTGTTTAATCAGCCAGTGCGGTGTGCGGTCAATTTTTGCAGCGGCCGCTTTCAGGCGCTCCCGCGTGGCATCGTCAAGCTTAACTCCCATGGTCGTGGTGCCCATGTTTTTCTCCGTTGAGTTCGTTGTGAGCAGACTATCTATCATGTTGCAACTTTGTGCAACCTTGTTAAATGCAGCCTTGTAAGCAAGGTGAAATTAGAAGAATAAGTTAATTGTATGTTGCCTGAAATAAAGTCTGTTCTAACGTTAATAGGGGCTGAAATATGCGCCGGTTAACACTTTTATAAGGTGCAACCTTGAAAAGTGTGATTAAGTGCAACCTGTTGGAAAGCCGCATTTTCTGTGGGATGAAAATGATGTGAATGCAGTGTTAAATCAATTGTGAATAAGCGAGGCTTCCGGCAGGATACGGGCGCTTTATACAATAAACAGATCATCACCCCGTTCCGGTGATGGATGTAAGCGGCAAATAAAACCTTTGCCGACGAATGTTCTGGAGAACTTTTTTTATGGCAATTAGCACACCGCTGCTGGTGACATTTTTTATTTATATCTTTGGCATGATCCTTATCGGGTTCTTTGCATGGCGTTCCACAAAGAACTTCGACGATTATATTTTAGGTGGCCGCAGACTGGGCCCACTGGTGACCGCGCTTTCCGCCGGTGCCTCTGACATGAGCGGCTGGCTGTTGATGGGGTTACCGGGTGCGATTCTTATTTCCGGGATTTCCGAAAGCTGGATTGCCATTGGCCTGACGCTGGGTGCCTGGGTCAACTGGAAGCTGGTGGCGGGGCGCTTGCGCGTTCACACCGAGCACAACAACAATGCTCTGACGCTGCCGGACTACTTCACCGGGCGCTTTGAAGATAAGAGCCGCCTGCTGCGTATTATCTCGGCGGTCGTCATTCTGATCTTTTTCACCATCTATTGTGCATCCGGCATTGTGGCGGGCGCGCGTTTGTTCGAAAGCACCTTTGGCATGACCTACGAACACGCATTGTGGGCCGGTGCGGCGGCGACCATCCTCTACACCTTTATTGGTGGCTTCCTGGCGGTAAGCTGGACGGATACCGTGCAGGCCAGCCTGATGATCTTTGCGCTGATCCTCACACCCGTCATTGTGGTTATCTCCGTCGGCGGCTTTGCCGATTCGCTGGAAGTGATTAAGCAAAAGAGCATCGAAAACGTCGACATGCTCAAAGGGCTGAACTTCGTCGCCATTATCTCGCTGATGGGCTGGGGGCTGGGTTACTTTGGTCAGCCGCATATTCTGGCGCGCTTTATGGCCGCCGACTCTCATCACAGCATCGTGCATGCGCGTCGTATTAGCATGACCTGGATGATTTTATGCCTTGCCGGTGCGGTTGCCGTGGGCTTCTTCGGGATTGCGTACTTCAGTAATCATCCTGAGCAGGCCGGCGCAGTCAATCAGAACGCAGAGCGCGTGTTCATTGAACTGGCGCAGATTCTGTTTAACCCGTGGATTGCCGGGGTGCTGCTGTCGGCGATTCTCGCGGCGGTGATGTCGACGCTGAGCTGTCAGTTGCTGGTGTGCTCCAGCGCGCTGACGGAAGATTTCTACAAAGCCTTCTTCCGCAAAAACGCCGGGCAAACTGAACTGGTGTGGGTCGGGCGTGTGATGGTCCTGTTGGTGGCGCTGGTGGCTATTGCGCTGGCGGCAAACCCGGAAAACCGCGTGCTGGGTCTCGTTAGCTATGCCTGGGCGGGCTTTGGTGCCGCCTTTGGTCCGGTGGTGCTGTTCTCAGTGATGTGGTCGAAAATGACCCGTAACGGCGCACTGGCTGGCATGGTGATTGGTGCTGTCACGGTTATCGTCTGGAAACAGTTCGCCTGGCTGGGCCTGTATGAAATCATCCCTGGCTTCGTTTTCGGCAGCATCGGTATTGTGGTGTTCAGCCTGCTGGGTAAAGCGCCGTCCGCCGCGATGGAAAAACGTTTTGCCGAAGCGGATGCGCATTACCATTCTGCCCCGCCGTCAAAACTGCAAGCTGAGTAATCGCTTCCTTTACCCTCTCCTCCACGGAGGAGAGGGTACAAACCTTTCTTGCTAAATTCCGCAAATTACGTTGATATCGCTGCACTTATAACAATGAGGATAGCGAACAATGACCATCAAATCAGGGCTTATGGCAGCAGCAATGTTAGTACTGGCTGGCTGCACCGCACCATCGCATAACACCGCTGACACCACCTGCAAAGTCGATAACCAGATGCAGCAAACCACGCTCTACTTCGGTTTAAATCGTCCGGCAGGAAAAGAGATAACCGGTGCCGAGTGGCAGCAGTTTGTTGATGGCGACGTGACGCCGCGTTTTCGTGATGGGCTGACGGTGTTTGATGCGCGCGGGCAGTGGCTGGGGAATGACGGCAAAGTGGCGCGCGAGGCAAGCAAGGCGCTGATGCTGATCCACGGCAAAGATGCCCAGAGTGAGAAGAATATCGAAGCATTGCGGGGGATTTATAAATCCCGCTTTGCGCAGGAGTCGGTGATGCGCGTTGATCAGCCGGTTTGCGTGCAGTTCTGATGAAAAAACGGCGGGTGATAAGCCCGCCGTTAATCTTAAAGAACCACGCCCGCGAAGGCGGCAGAGAGCAAACTCACCAGCGTTGCGCCATACACCAGGCGCAGACCGAAGCGAGAAACCACGTTACCCTGCTGCTCGTTCAGCCCTTTGATGGCCCCCGCCACAATGCCGATAGAGGCAAAGTTAGCAAACGACACCAGGAAGACCGACAGAATGCCTAAGCCGCGCGGGGTCATCTGAGCGGCAATTTTCTGCAGCTCAATCATCGCCACAAATTCGTTGGCAACAAGCTTGGTCGCCATGATGCTGCCCGCATTTAACGCGTCAGACAGTGGAATGCCGATAAGCCAGGCCAGCGGGTAGAAGACATAGCCCAGAATCTGCTGGAAGCTGATGCCAAACAGCGAAGAGAAGAGGGCGTTGACGGCGCTGATCAGCGCAATAAAGCCAACCAGCATCGCCAGAATAATCATCGCGACTTTGAAGCCCGCCAGAATGTACTCGCCCAGCATTTCGAAGAAACTCTGCGACTCGTGCAGCTTCTCCAGCTTGACCTCAGCTTCTGCGTCTGCGCGCGTCGGGTTAATCACGGTGAGGATAATAAAGGTGCTGAACATGTTCAGCACCAGTGCCGCAACCACGTATTTGGCATCCAGCATGGTCATGTACGCGCCCACAATCGAGAGCGATACGGTCGACATCGCGGTGGCGGCCATGGTGAACAAGCGGCGGGAGGAGAGATCGCCCAGAATGCCTTTATAGGCAATAAAGTTTTCCGACTGGCCGAGGATCAGCGAGCTGACGGCGTTGAACGATTCCAGTTTGCCCATGCCGTTCAGTTTTGACAGCAGGGTGCCTATCACGCGGATAAACACCGGCAGAATACGCCAGTGTTGCAAAATACCGATCAGCGCGGAAATAAAGATAATCGGGCAGAGTACGCCGAGGAAAATAAAGGCCAGCCCTTTTTCACCCATCCCACCAAAGACAAAGTTGGTGCCTTCGGCTGCAAATTTCAGCAGCACCTCAAAGAAGCCAGAGACGTATTTAATCAGCGCCAGGCCGCTTTGCGCATGCAGGAAGAACCAGGCCAGCGCCAGTTCAATCACCACCAGTTGCAAAATAAAGCGAAAACGCAGCGTGCGACGGTCAAAGCTCACCAGCCAGGCGAGTGCCAGGATCACCACCAGTGCCAGCAGAAAATGTAAAAAGTTAATCATATCGAGGACGTTTACAGGTAAATGGGCGCTTATTTAGCCATAGCGCCGAAAAGCAGTAAACAGAAAGTTAAAGTTTTGTAAGCTAAAAATTTTCTCTATTTCAACGACTTCTGCATAAGGGAAGGGACGGCGACGCTTAGTCTGCTAGTCATTTACATCCAGTTATCATTCTGTTCATTTTTCGCTTGAGTTTCCACGTAGCGTAATGATAATCACTATCAAAGAAGTTTACTTTTCTTTTCAGTTATTGACCTTATATGACGCAGGGGCGTTCTCATGTTTGTGCCATTTCTCATAATGTTACGTGAAGGCCTCGAAGCGGCGCTGATCGTCAGCCTGATTGCCAGTTATCTCAAACGTACCCAGCGCGGACGCTGGATTGGCGTGATGTGGATTGGTGTGTTTCTGGCCGCTGCCCTCTGCCTGGGCATAGGGATCGCGATTAACGAAACCACCGGCGAATTCCCGCAAAAAGAGCAGGAGTTGTTTGAGGGGATTGTGGCGGTGATTGCGGTGTTCATCCTCACCTGGATGGTGTTCTGGATGCGCAAAGTGTCGCGCAACGTCAAGGTACAGCTGGAGCAGGCGGTGGACAGTGCGCTCGCACGCAGTAACAACCACGGCTGGGCGCTGATCATGATGGTCTTCTTTGCGGTCGCCCGTGAGGGGCTGGAATCGGTCTTCTTCCTGCTGGCGGCGTTCCAGCAGGATGTGGGGATCTGGCCGCCGATTGGTGCGCTGCTCGGTCTGGCAACCGCCGTCGTGCTGGGCTTCCTGCTTTACTGGGGCGGGATTCGCCTGAATCTGGGCGCATTCTTCAAATGGACCAGCCTGTTCATTTTACTGGTGGCAGCAGGGCTTGCAGCCGGGGCGATTCGCGCCTTCCATGAAGCCGGGCTGTGGAACCACTTCCAGGATGTGGCTTTCGATCTTAGCAATGTTCTGACGACGCACTCTTTAACCGGCACGCTGCTCGAAGGCATCTTCGGTTACCAGGAAACGCCAAGCGTCAGCGAAGTGTTCGTGTATTTCCTCTATCTCATTCCGGCGTTGGTGCTGTTTGTTATGCCACCGCGCGCGGGTGTGCAGCCGTCCAGCGCGCCGCGCTGAACATCTTGACCGGGTTTTATGTAGTTACAACATACTTATTTAAGGGAAGGGTCATGGCAATTCATTTTCGTCGTAGTGCGTTACAGGTTGGTGTCGCAGCGTTATTCGCCTGCGCGTTTGGTACCCAGGCGGCCGATGTTCCGCAGGTAAAAGTTACCGTCACGGACAAGCAGTGTGAGCCGATGAATCTGACGGTCAACTCGGGCAAAACCCAGTTCATCATCCTTAACCACAGCCAGAAAGCACTGGAGTGGGAAATCCTGAAAGGTGTGATGGTGGTGGAAGAGCGTGAAAACATCGCACCAGGCTTCAGCCAGAAACTGACGGCAAACCTGCAGCCGGGCGAATATGAGATGACCTGCGGCCTGTTGACCAACCCGAAAGGTAAGCTGGTGGTCAAAGGCGCGGCGACGGCGGATGCGGCGAAAAGCGAAGCCCTGCTGAGTCTCGGCGGTGCGATTACCGAATATAAAGCCTACGTTACCGCCGAGACTGCTGAGCTGGTCACCGGCACCAAAGCCTTTACCGACGCGGTCAAAGCGGGCGACATCGAAAAAGCCAAATCTCTGTACGCCTCTACGCGTCAGCATTACGAGCGTATCGAGCCGATTGCGGAGCTGTTCTCTGACCTCGATGGCAGCATTGATGCCCGTGAAGATGATTACGAGCAGAAAGCGGCAGATCCGAAATTCACCGGTTTCCACCGTTTAGAGAAAGCGCTGTTTGGCGACAACTCGGTAAAAGGCATGGATACCTATGCTGACCAGCTTTATACCGATGTGCAGGATCTGCAAAAACGCATCAGCGAACTGGCCTTCCCGCCGTCAAAAGTGGTGGGTGGCGCAGCGGGTCTGATTGAAGAGGTGGCTGCGACCAAAATCAGCGGTGAAGAAGACCGTTACAGCCACACTGACCTGTGGGACTTCCAGGCAAACGTCGATGGCGCGCAGAAAATCGTCGACCTGCTGCGTCCGCAGTTGCAGAAAAATAACGCTGAGCTGCTGGCCAAAGTGGATGCCAACTTCAAGAAAGTGGACACCATTCTGACGAAGTACCGCACCAAAGATGGCTATGAAACTTACGACAAGCTGACCGATGCCGACCGTAACGCACTCAAAGGGCCTGTCACCACCCTGGCAGAAGATCTGGCACAGCTGCGCGGTGTTCTCGGTCTGGACTAAGTATCATGAATAAAAAAGAAAATGACGATGTCAGTGAGCCTTCACGGCGTCGTCTGTTAAAAAGTATGGGCGCGCTGGGAGGCGCGCTTGCCCTTGCCGGAGGATGTCCGGTGGCGCACGCGGCAAAACCGCAAAGTGCGCCAGGCACGCTTTCCCCCGATGCGCGCATGGAAAAACAGCCGTTTTACGGTGTGCATCAGGCGGGGATTTTGACGCCTCAACAGGCGTCGATGATGCTGGTTGCTTTTGATGTGCTGGCGGCAGACAAGTCAGATTTAGAGCGTCTGTTTCGCCTGTTAACCCAACGTATTGCTTTTCTGACCGAAGGCGGCCCGGCACCGGATACCCCAAATCCGCGCCTGCCGCCGATGGACTCCGGTATTCTCGGCCCGTACATCGCGCCGGATAACCTGACCATCACGGTCTCGCTGGGCGCTTCGCTCTTTGATGAGCGTTTTGGCCTGGCAGCCCAAAAGCCGAAGAAGTTGCAAAAAATGGTGCGCTTCCCGAATGATTCTCTGGATGCTGCGCTGTGCCATGGCGACGTACTGGTGCAGATTTGTGCCAACACCCAGGACACCGTTATCCACGCGCTGCGTGACCTCATCAAGCACACGCCGGATCTGCTCAGCGTGCGCTGGAAGCGGGAGGGGTTTATCTCTGACCATGCGGCGCGCAGTAAAGGTAAGGAGACACCGGTCAACTTGCTGGGCTTTAAAGATGGTACCGCCAACCCGGACAGCAGCAACAGCACGTTGATGGATAACGTGGTGTGGGTGACAGCGGAGCAGGGCGAACCATCCTGGGCCGTGGGGGGGAGCTATCAGGCTGTACGTATTATCCAGTTCCACGTGGAGTTCTGGGATCGTACGCCATTGAAAGAGCAGCAAACTATTTTTGGTCGCGATAAGCACACCGGCGCTCCGCTGGGCGGCAAGAACGAGCACGATGTGCCCGATTATGCCAGCGACCCTGATGGGGATGTGATTGCGCTGGACAGCCATATCCGTCTGGCCAACCCACGTACCGCTGAAACCGAATCCAGTCTGATGATGCGCCGGGGCTACAGCTATTCCCTCGGCGTGACCAACGCGGGCCAGCTCGATATGGGCTTGCTGTTTGTCTGTTATCAGCACGATCTCGAGAAAGGTTTTCTCACCGTCCAGCAGCGCCTTAACGGTGAAGCGCTGGAGGAGTACATCAAGCCGATTGGCGGGGGCTACTTCTTCGTTTTACCGGGCGTGAAGGACACGACGCAGTACATCGGGCAAGGGTTACTCAACGCCTGAAATCTCATCCTGCCCGAATCCGGGCAGGATATTCTCTTATCTGTTGCATCTGTTCACACTTTTTCTGCCATCAAAACATCAATTTTTCGTATGAGAAAGTATCTGTTATTTTTCTGTAATATTCATAGCAGACACTCTTAAGCATCACGGTAACGTTAAATTTCATTATGTTTAAGTAAAAATAATGTTGCATTATTGATGCCATCTGGTGTACTTAAACAATAGCGGTAGTTCCCGGCAGTGAGTGAAAGCCTTCACTATGGAGATCGCGAATGGTCAGGTCCTGCATTGGACATAACGACAAAAATTCACGCAACACCCGGCTCGGAGAAGACAACTCCGGCAGCGACCTCCTCGCCCCAAATTTTCCTTCAACTGATATACCCCCTCTTTCCACCGACATGACAGACGATGATGGCTGTCGTGCTGCAATGTCGATTTCAAAGGCAAGCCATGGCTTAAAAGGAAGCCAACCCTCAGACGTTCGTGCGCATAATCGCGTCAGTACCGACGCGTGTGATGTAAACCAACAACTCAAGGTGCTATCCATGGGAAGACAAAAAGCAGTGATCAAAGTTCGTCGTGAAGCGAAACGTGTGCTGAGACGGGATTCACGCAGCCACAAACAGCGTGAAGAAGAATCGATCAACTCGCTTGTGCAGATGAGTGGCGTAGAAGCAATTGGCATGGCGCGGGACAGCCGTGATAATTCCCCAATTGCTGCGCGGAACGAGGCTCAGGCGCACTACCTGAATGCTATTGAGACTAAGCAACTGATATTCGCAACCGGTGAAGCGGGTTGCGGTAAAACATGGATCAGCGCAGCGAAAGCGGCGGAAGCCCTGATTCATAAGGACGTGGACAGGATTATTGTGACCCGACCGGTTCTGCAGGCCGACGAAGACCTCGGTTTCTTACCCGGTGATATTTCCGAGAAGTTCGCGCCTTATTTCCGACCCGTTTACGACATCCTCGTCAAACGTCTGGGTGCGTCCTTTATGCAATACTGCCTGCGACCAGAGATTGGTAAGGTGGAAATCGCGCCGTTCGCCTATATGCGTGGACGTACCTTTGAAAATGCGGTCGTCATTCTTGACGAGGCTCAGAACGTGACCGCTGCGCAAATGAAGATGTTTTTGACGCGCCTCGGGGAGAACGTGACGGTCATCGTTAACGGTGACATTACTCAGTGCGACTTGCCCGCCAGCGTAAAATCTGGCTTGAGCGATGCGCTGGCACGTTTTGAGGAAGATGAGATGGTAGGGGTGGTGCGTTTCACCAAAGACGACTGCGTCCGCTCTGCACTCTGCCAGAGAACGCTTAAAGCGTACGATTAATCTGCCTGCCACAATTAATGTGATAAAGCCCGGGAAACCGGGCTTTGTTTTTTTTACGTCGCTGTTGTTCAGACGAAAAAAAAGCCCGCATTTGCATGCGAGCTCTTCTTAAAATAATGGCGGTGAGGGGGGGATTCGAACCCCCGATACGTTGCCGTATACACACTTTCCAGGCGTGCTCCTTCAGCCACTCGGACACCTCACCACATTTTTTTACCGTCACCCCACTGGGGGGCAACGGGGCGCTACTATAGGGAGTCACAGGAAAACGGTCAAGCATATTTTCGGGAATGATGATTGTTCGCTTAAGGTGTGAGCAAAGAGGGGGGGCGGGCTATATAAAGGAAAGAAAATGCAGACAGGTATGGATGCGGCACTGACCTTTCAATACTGGATAGCAAAACGCCAAACGGTAGACGAAAAAAAAGCCCGCATTTGCATGCGAGCTCTTCTTAAAATATGGCGGTGAGGGGGGGATTGACTCGCTTCGCTCGCCCTTCGGGCAGATTCCTCGCAGGCTCGTCATCTGTCCAACTGGCTGACGCCAGTTGTCGACCCCCGGTCGGGGCTTCTCATCCCCCCGTCACGGGAGAATATAAAAGAAAAAAGCCCGTACTTTCGTACAGGCTCTCATCTGAAATAATGGCGGTGAGGGGGGGATTCGAACCCCCGATACGTTGCCGTATACACACTTTCCAGGCGTGCTCCTTCAGCCACTCGGACACCTCACCATGTTGTCATCCCGATGCTGCCGGGACGGGCGCTAATGTAGGGAAATCTGGCACTTCCGTCAATCATCTTTTTCAATTAATTAGCGCGTTTAGACAAACTTCAAACAACATGCTTCTTAAATGCTCTGAAAGTGATTTTTTTCTCAGCAAAGCCGTTTTTTCGCTGTGTTATCAACGATCTTTGCTATGTTGTTGTGCTGAGCGGTGCCCTTACCACATCGCCATCCCAGTGAAAAAGTCATGGGAAACAACAAAGCATAACGGGAGCAGAGATGGAGATTATCTTTTATCACCCTTCGTTTGACGGTGACTACTGGATGCGGGAGCTGAGCAAGGCGCTGCCAGACGCAAAGGTGCGAGCCTGGGTGGCGGGCGATGATGCGCCAGCGGACTATGCCCTGGTGTGGCATCCACCCGTTGAGATGCTGCGTGGGCGAGTGCTTAAAGGCGTCTTTAGTCTTGGGGCCGGCGTGGATGCCATTCTGACGAAGCTGAAGGCCCATCCCGAGATGCTGGCGCCGCAGATCCCGCTGTTCCGTCTTGAAGATACCGGCATGGGACTGCAAATGCAGGAATATGCCGTAAGTCAGGTCCTGCACTGGTTCCGCCGTTTTGACGATTATCAGGCGTTGAAACAGCAGGCAAAGTGGCAGGAGCTGGACGAATATCGTCGTGAAGATTTTACCGTTGGGATACTCGGGGCGGGCGTGCTCGGCTCGCAGGTCGCGGAAAGCTTGCGAGCATGGGGCTTCCCGCTGCGCTGCTGGAGCCGCTCACGCAAAACCCTCCCTGGCGTGACCAGTTTTGCCGGTAATGAAGAAATGAGTGATTTCCTGCACGGAACACGCGTGCTGATTAATCTGCTCCCCAACACCCCTGAGACGGCGGGCATCATCAACCTGTCACTGCTCAACCAGCTTGCCGATAACAGCTATGTGATGAACATTGCCCGCGGTGCGCATGTGGTTGAAAGCGATCTGCTGGCGGCGCTGGACTGCGGTAAAGTCAAAGCCGCGATGCTGGATGTGTTCCACCAGGAACCCCTGTCAGCAGACAACCCGCTGTGGGCGCATCCGCGCGTCGCGATCACGCCGCACGTTGCAGCGGTGACCCGACCGGACGAAGCCATTGCTTACATCGCCCGCACGATCGGTCAGGTGGAGCGGGGGGAAAAGGCTAACGGCCTGGTCGACAGAACGCGGGGTTACTGATTTCACCCCAAAGGTTCACGGGGTTTTCATTAAAAATGGCGACGATAACTGCTATCCTTGCAGAAACAACTACAGGAGTGTTTCATGTATCCCGTTGACCTGCATATGCATACCGTCGCCAGCACCCACGCCTATAGCACCCTCCAGGACTATATTTCCGAAGCAAAGCGTAAAGGCATTAAGCTCTTTGCGATAACTGACCATGGGCCGGATATGGCCGATGCGCCGCATTACTGGCACTTCGTCAATATGCGCATCTGGCCCCGCCTGGTGGATGGCGTAGGGATTTTGCGCGGCATCGAAGCCAATATTAAAAACGTCGAAGGCGAGATTGACTGCAGCGGGCCGATGCTGCCTTCGCTTGATCTGATCATTGCGGGTTTCCATGAGCCGGTTTTCGCCCCGCACGATGAGGCCACCAACACTCAGGCGATGATTGCCACCATGGCGGGCGGTATCGCTCACATCATCAGTCATCCTGGTAACCCGAAGTACCCGGTCGACATCAAGGCAATTGCCGAAGCCGCAGCAAAGTACAATGTGGCACTGGAAATCAATAATTCCTCCTTCCTGCATTCCCGGATAGGGAGTGAAGCGAACTGCCGCGCCATTGCTGCCGCCGTGCGCGATGCGGGAGGCTGGGTGGCGCTGGGATCGGATTCTCATACCGCCTTTACCCTTGGCAATTTTGCTGAATGTCGCAAAGTGCTCGATGATGTGGGCTTCCCGGAAGAGCGAATCCTTAACGTCTCGCCGCGTCGTTTGCTCTCTTTCCTTGAATCTCGCGGTATGGAACCGATCAGCGAATTCGCCGAACTTTAATCTGTCATTTACTGGAACCCTTGCATGAACGAATTTTCCATCCTCTGCCGCGTACTCGGCTCACTTTTTTATCGCCAGCCGCAGGACCCGCTACTGGTGCCGCTGTACACGTTGATTCGCGAAGGCAAGCTGGCTGAGAACTGGCCGCTTGAGCAGGATGAACTGCTGGCGCGTCTGCAAAAGAACTGTGATGCCCAGAGCCTGGCAGCCGACTACAACGCCCTGTTTGTTGGCGACGAATGCCGCGTATCGCCTTATCGCAGCGCGTGGGTGGAAGAGGGGACAGAAGCAGAAGTCCACGCTTTTCTTGCCTCGCGCGGCATGCCGTTAACCCAGACTCCGGCGGATCATTTCGGCACGTTGTTACTGGCAGCCTCCTGGCTGGAAGACCAGTCAGCAGAAGATGAAAGTGAAGCGCTGGCAACCCTCTTTGCGGATTACCTGCTGCCGTGGTGCGGCACTTTCCTCGGCAAGGTCGAAGCTCATGCCACCACGCCGTTCTGGCGTACCCTGGCGCTGCTCACCCGTGAAGCGCTCTCTGCGATGTGGGATGAACTACAGGAAGCAGAAGAAGAATAAAATGTGATTTAAATCACACTGATGATGCAACTACATTTTATTTGTTGCATTTATTGTGGCGCAAATCACATCTGATGGGTGCGTATCTGGTAAGATGCGCACCATGAACTTACTTATCTCTCTCGCATTAACAACAGGTCTGCTCTCCGGTCTTTGGGGCTGGGTGGCGGTATCTCTCGGCCTTATCAGCTGGGCGGGTTTTCTCGGTTGTACAGCCTATTTTGCCTGCCCGCAGGGCGGTGTGAAGGGGCTATTCATTTCGCTCTGCACACTGCTGAGCGGCGCGGTCTGGGCGCAGGTCATCATTCACGGTAGCGCGCTGGCGCCCCATCTTGAAATCTTCAGTTATGTTGTCACCGGGCTGGTGGCGTTTTTGATGTGCGTGCAGGCAAAAAGCGTGCTGCTCTCATTTGTGCCTGGCACCTTTATTGGCGCCTGCGCCACCTTTGCCGGACAGGGTGACTGGCGTCTGGTTGTGCCGTCGCTGGTGGTGGGATTACTGTTTGGTTTTGCGATGAAAAACAGCGGTATCTGGCTGGCTTCCCGCCGCAGCACGGTGCTGCCGGAAGCACAAAAAAAAGCGTGACGGTGTCAGCCGGCACGCTTTTCTCTTTCCGTAGCCATCAGGATTCCGGTGGCACGGCCATCTCGCGGTATTTCACTAACACTTCGTTTTTGGTCTCTGCTTTGTTCTGTAGATCCCAGAGCCCGCGATCGATACCGTCGTTGATGAGTAAAATGACGCCGGTTTCGATGGCAGACATCAGGCAGAGCATGACGGGTTCATTGGCGGTATAGCCGATTTCGCCTTCGAGCAAACGCTGGTAATCAATGAAGCGGAACACCCCGGCCTGCACTTCATAAGACAGGATGGTTTTACTGGTGTTTACGGAAGAGAGAATTTCCCCCGTGCTCACGTTCACCACCCTCAGGTTGACGGCAATCTGGTCGAGTTGATACTGCGTATCGGCCCCGATACCAAAATAGCGCGCACCGACACCGCCCGATTTCACATTGCTTTCATAGCCAATGATCGACCCTTCCACCATCACGTTTGCCGCCGTCAAAGACTGGAGCGGGAAGCGGTTGTTGACGGCGACGGTGCCGTTTTCCTGTGCTGCACGAATGATTTTGCGTTCATTGAGCAAGTTCTGCAGCCCCTGACGTTCCAGCGGAACGAACCAGCGCGAATCCTTAAGCGCGGTGACCAGCATTGCTGTCGCACTTTGCGGTACGGCCGTCGAGAAGTTACTTGCCGGATAAGGTTTAAACTGCCCGGTTTCATCCTGAATGTTATATACCGACACGAATATCTTGCCAGTAGGTAACGGCAGGTGTGTTAAATCCTGATAACTCTGAGCCCGAGGTAATAAAGTAGGTTTAGCGGCCTGTTTCGGCGGCGCAGTTAAGCATCCGCTTAATAAACACACGGCCAGAATAAGTAATAAGCGCTGCATGATTATAGTCCTGTAAAGGCGATGCCTTAAAAATCAGTTGAACCGCTTTGCAGACCTGAAACTTCAATAGTTGAAGTTTTGCCTGTTTTTCTGTCGGTTACGTTTAATTGCAGTTGCCCATCCCGGTTGGCAATATCAACGATATAATCGCTGGTTACCATTCGGCCCGGTTTACCACTGTTTATATTGGTTAATAACCCGCCCAGTATTTGTGACTGAATGGACTGAGTGAAGTTATCTAATGCTGACGTTGATTCTATTCCGTAGTCGTCTTTATAACTTGGGTCTTTATATGAGTTTTGTGCCTGAGCACTGTTTAATAAAAATGCACCGTTATTTGGATTGCCACCAAAGTTGGGATTGCGGAATTGAAACGTCATATTACCGGCCCAGCTGAGTGGTGCGACTAGCATTAACAAGGTTACGGCAGATGCGATACGCATGTTTGCCTCCGGAGACAGTATTCGTGTTTTAGATGTTTAGAACTCGTCTTTCGCCAAATCACCCGTGCTGAGCAATGCCTGGTTAATTTGAAGATGATCAAGTGCTTCCTGTGTTTGTGCCAGAGCAAGCTCGATGTTCTTATCGAAGTCGCGTTTTGTGGGGAATAAGAATGTCTGGTAAACAACATTCTGATTAACCGCAATGGTTATCCAGCTTCCCCAGCGAGCACTAGGCCGTTCATTGATGGTTAGATTCCCTGTCCAGGTACTTTCCCATTTATCACTAAACGCACGATAAAAATCGTGACCGATTGAAGAGACGGTATGATCGGTTAGCAGTCCGGGGATCTCCACTTCGACAGCATGAAGGTTCCCGGCAGCAAAGAAGACGCTCGCTGCCGCAAGATAATTCAGATAGCGTTTCATGACTTAGCGCCTGAGGTTATCGTTAGCCCAGGAGACAGCCTGAGTACGGTTTTTAACGGATATCTTTTTGAAAAGATTATAAAGATGTGTTTTAACCGTATTTTCGCTGATGAAAAGCGATCGGGCGATTTCAATGTTCGATGCGCCAATGCGCAGTTTATTTAAAATCTCTTTTTCCCGATGCGTCAGCAACGCAGATTCAGAACTGTTGTAGCGGTAATTACCCGAGTGAGTAATTAAATAGCTGGCCAGTTTTTGCGAGAAATAACATTCACCGCGCTGGATCCCTTGCAACCCTTCAACCATGCAGGATTCGTCTTCCGAGACGTAAAATACCCCATTGATATGTGGCCAGTTTTCAATTTCGCGGAAGGGATATTCATCTGGCGTATTCATCAACAATAATTTCAAGTTATTGTTTCTGCGGGATAAGATATCCTGCCAGTAATGAATCATTTTTTTGTCGGCTTCCATCATGTCAAACAAAACCACACTGCCACTGGAAATATCATCCAGTGAGCGTTGAATATTATGCAGTTTTCCTGTCAGGGACAGAGAATGTTTAAGATGCTGCAATAAAGCCGTTGCCTGCAAGGAAGGTTTAGTAATTAACAATAATGCTTGGTTTTGAATACCTTGGACTTCACTAAACATGATGAAACCCCGCTTTTGGTACACCTGCAGTTTTCCCCATACAGAATGGAGAAGCCAGAAGTACTGACAGATGCTGTTTTGCTGTGTGTAGTAATAAAAGCTCAACCCACAAAGGGGAAATTAATAAAAATACATGAGTACTGCTGATTTCAATCTAGTCTTAGCCAATCTTAAATCAAGTGTTAAACATGTTACGGAATGTAAAAATCAATATTAATTTGTTAACTAAAAATTTTTAGAAGATTTTTAATTGATACATAAGTTGTACACGAAGCGGCTTTTGCATCAATTTTAAAAATCATACAAACCTATTTAACTCATTGTAATGGTTGCTAATTTAAAAACTCTATAAGTTGTATTATCTCTGCATTATAGAAAATATCCTGTAGCGGACTGCCGTCCAAATTCTGTTGAGAAAAAGTCGCGTCGTGACGAAGTGTCAGCGTAAAATTGCAACCTTGCTCTCATAAGCCGTTTGTAGATAACCCGTAGCAACCAAACTGTTATAAGTAAATACATTATTCGGGAATGTCGGACTCTCCTTCTTTATATGCAATTTAAAAAATAACCTTTTATCATACGTTGGTGTGAATATTGTTTTTTAAAATACAACTGGCGGATTAGATATTTAAATTGGTGGCCTGACCATACTGATTTCCGTAACGCAGCGTTAACAAATATGTAGAAAGTTATCCACTGCGAAACAGGCGAAACAATTTATTAAAAGCGTTGTTTCGTGAAACTGATAACCAGGCCAGGGTGACAACATGAAAAACAAGTTGTTATTTATGATGTTAGCAATGCTGGGTACGCCTGGGTTTGCAGCCGCAGCAGGTTATGATTTAGCCGGTTCTGAATTTAATCTGGCGGTAAATGAATTAAGTTCAGCCTCATATAACAAGGCGGCCCAAATAGGCCAAACCGGTTCTAATAATAATGCACAGATTAACCAGGGTGGTTCTAAGTTATTGTCGGCGATTTCCCAGGACGGTGCCAGGAATTCCGCAAAAATAGACCAGTCAGGTTCATACAACCTTGCTTATATCGATCAGTCGGGTAATTCCAATGATGCGAGCATCACGCAAGGGGCTTATGGCAATACGGCTTTGATTATCCAGAAAGGCTCGGGTAACAGGGCAAGCATTGCGCAGTACGGTTCGCAAAAAACAGCAGTTGTTGTGCAGAGACAGTCGCAGATGTCGATTCGCGTTGTTCAGCGCTGAACGCAGTGCGATGTTAAATTCAATCCGATGGGGGTTTACCATGAAACTTTTCAAAGTGGCAGTTGTAGCAGCGCTCGTAGTTTCAGCCAGTGCTTTCGCAGGCTCTGTTCCTCAGTATGGCCATGGCGGCCACGGTAGCAGCGGCCCGAACTCAGATTTGAGCATTTACCAGAGCGGCAGCGGTAACTCTGCACTGGCACTGCAATCTGATGCGCGTGATTCAGATACCACTATTCGTCAGCACGGTTCAAGTAACGGCGCTGATGTTGGTCAGGGTTCTGATAACAGCGAAATCAGCCTGTCACAAAATGGTGTTCGTAACAGCGCAACCATCGACCAGTGGAACAGCCGTAACTCTGACATCACCGTCAGCCAGTTCGGTAGCCGTAACGGCGCTCTGGTTAATCAGACTGCATCCGATTCCAGCGTCCTTGTACACCAGGTCGGCTTTGGCAACAACGCGACGGCTAATCAGTACTGATCAACAGATTGTTGAGAGAAACAGGGCCCTGGCCCTGTTTCTTTTTTTGGGAGGTTCTATGCACACCTTAATGTTGCTTGCCGCACTTTCCAGTCAGATAACGTTTAACACCGCCCAGCAGGGTGAGATGTACACCATCACGCCGCAGGTGGTGCTCAGCGAGAATTGTGTCTGCCAGGTACAGATCCTTGCAACCCGTCAGGGCGACGCAGGGGAAAGTCGCACGCAGCAACGTAAAACCATGGCGTTTACAGCCAATCAACCCACCTCCCTGATGCGAATGAGCATGAATATTTCGCCGCAGGACAACGTCAATATCACGGTAACCGTCACCGACGGGAACAAATTGCATCTATCCCAGCAATGGTCGCCGCAGAATCGAACCTGATGCCGGTATCCGGTGAATAAAGGGGTAAATGCCTTGGTTAATCAACTGTTAAATTTGTTGACTTAATGTATACCTAAAGCTGACGCTCTGTATTCTCAGAGGTCGGGACAATGCCATCTGGTATTGCCTGCTACATACCCTATTCCTGAGGTCACTATGTCAGATTCGCGAAAGCTTTTTATCTCCTGTTTTTTGCTCCTGGCGGGCAGTATCAGCAGTATTGCCGGGGCGGCAACGGGGGGAGTGATTCATTTCGAAGGAATGATTGTTGAGTCACCTTGTGATGTAAACCTCCAGTCAAAGGATGTGATTATGGCCTGTCACAGGGAAGGGCAGATGAAAACACGAACGATAGCCTTAAACAAACTGACCCGTGAACAGCAGGGGGTGCAGAATGTGGCAACAATGAAAATGAATTATCTCAACCCTGAACGGACTGTCGCGATCCTCGATATTGTTTACAACTAAAAAATCGTTTTTCCGGTGCGCTCATTCGGGTGCACCGTCTCATTTTTCATGCCCCGGCCTCCTGCCTGCGATACACTGTTAAAAGATAAGTTCATTAAGAGGCGTCAATATGCAACCACGATTACAGGTATGGCAGGGGGATATCACCACCCTTAAGGTCGATGTCATTGTGAATGCCGCGAATGCATCTTTGCTCGGTGGTGGTGGCGTGGATGGCGCAATCCACCGTGCTGCAGGGCCTGCTTTGCTGGAAGCGTGTAAAAAAGTTCGCCAGCAGGAGGGAGAATGTTCACCCGGTCATGCGGTGATCACCACGGCGGGATCTTTACCGATTAAAGCGGTGATTCATACCGTCGGCCCGGTCTGGCGCGGTGGTGACGAAGGTGAAGCGCGCGTGCTGGAAGACGCCTATCGCAACAGCCTTAAACTGGCGGAAGCGAACGGCTACGAAACCATCGCTTTTCCTGCCATCAGTACCGGCGTGTACGGCTACCCGAAACCGGCGGCAGCAGAAATCGCGGTGAACAGCGTCTGGGGCTATCTGGCAACACATTCACATATCAAACAGGCTATTTTTGTCTGCTTTGATGACGAAAACACGGCGCTGTATCAACGCCTGCTGACGCAGCATGGTTTCCTGCCCGCAGTCTGAACCGCAAAAATCGCCTTCGAGAACGTCTCCGGGCGATTATTTTTACTCACCTGTCATTATCTCACCCTTAATTGCGTTGTTTCAGACTCTCTCACCAACCCAACGGTGAAAGGGCAGATATACTTTGCTTCTATGAAACGACACGCTGCTAAAAACAAATCCTCTCTCCCGGTGGAAATACCTCCCGTCCAGCCTGATACCCGGCTGGGGCGCGCCGTCCTGCCACTATGCACTGCTCACGAGGGGCTTTGTGGGCTGGTGGCGCTCGACGATAGTATGGACGCTTTTGTTGCCCGCCACCGTCTGGCGGAGATGGCTCAGTCAACGCTGGATGTGCAGTACTACATCTGGGATGACGATATGTCGGGGCGGTTGCTGTTTCTGGCATTGCTGGCGGCCGCCGACCGGGGCGTGCAGGTGCGTATCCTGCTTGATGACAACAACACCTCGGGAATGGACGACGCGCTTCGCCAGCTTGAAGCACATCCGAACATCGATGTACGTCTTTTCAATCCTTTTTCCTTCCGTACACTTCGTGCACTGGGGTATTTAACCGACTTCGCCCGGTTAAACCGGCGGATGCACAACAAGAGTTTTACTGCCGATGGCGTGATCACCATTGTGGGGGGGCGCAATATTGGCGACGCCTATTTTGGTGCCGGTGAAGAGCCGCTGTTTACCGATTTGGATGTGATGGCGATAGGTCCGGTGGTGACGGACGTGTCACAGGATTTTGAGCGCTACTGGCACTCGGCCTGCGTATCGCCGCTGCATCAGGTGCTTGAAATTGAGGCCGAGGATATTGCCGGTCAAATTCGGATGCCTGATGCCTGGTATCAGGACCCAACGGCAGTCCGTTACCTCGATACCCTTAAGAGAACGCAGTTTGCCAGCCAGCTGGAACAAGGGGAGCTGCCGCTGATTTGGGCAAAAACGCGGCTGGTCAGTGATGATCCTAAAAAAGGACAGGGAAAAGCGCATCTGCGTACTTTATTGCCACAACGCCTGCTTAACGTCATGGGTAAACCCGAGCGGCAGATTGATATCATTTCATCCTATTTTGTGCCCGGTCGGGCGGGTGTTGCGCAGTTGCTACAACTGGCACGAAAAGGGGTGAAGGTGGCGATCCTGACCAATTCGCTCGCGGCCAACGATGTCAGCGTGGTGCACGCCGGGTATGCCCGCTGGCGTAAAAAGCTGCTGCGCCATGGCATTGAATTGCATGAGCTCAAGCCCACGCGTGAGGGACATCACCCACTCCATGACCGGGGATTGACCGGGAATTCCGGTTCCAGTCTCCATGCCAAAACCTTCAGTATTGATGGTGAGAAAGTGTTTATCGGGTCGTTTAACTTCGATCCACGTTCGGCAATGTTGAATACGGAAATGGGCTTTGTCATCGACAGCGAAACCCTTGCCCGGCAGATCCATCACCGTTTTTTGCGCAGCCAGCGTGCGGCGGCCTGGCAGTTACGTCTCGATCAATGGGGGCGAATTAACTGGGTGGAGAGGCGAGACGGGAAAGAGGTGGTTTTGACGAAAGAGCCGCAAACCCGGTTCTGGCAGCGTGTGCTGGTGAAACTGGCGTACTGGCTGCCGGTGGAGTGGCTGCTCTGAGCTAAGAGCAGCCATCAAACCGGATTAACGAGCGGTGGCGTGGGAGCCGTCCTCTTTGGTCTGCGGTTTACCGGAAAAGAGGAATTTGAGGACCGGGATGCGTAAGTGTACTTCATAAAGTAGCAGTGCACAGCCGTTGACGAACACCAGCCCCGTCAGGAAGCCCAGCAGGTTGGAGTGAATCATCGGCGTTATCCAGGCACCAAAGAACAGCGTCAGCGGATGGTGTACCAGATAGATAAACAGCGATGCGTTCACGAAGTAGCTCACGCGTGCCGACTGGAAATTCAGCAGACGGTAGCCCAGCGAGAAGACCACGTTCACCATCCACACGCCCAGCAGCATCGTAATCACGGATTCGGTTTCATACATCCAGGCGTCACCGCTGCCGTATTGCTGATTCAGAAGATAGGCGGCAAAGGCCACCATCGATCCCAGAATGCAGGCAGGGGAGGGGGTGAGGAAGAGCGATTTCAGACGCGGATTGATAAAGGCCAGCGCGCCAAGCAGGAAAAACGGAATGTAAAACAGCGATTGCATGACGGCAAAATTAAACAAACCATCACGCAAAATATCGGGATAAATGATAAAAATCAGTCGGCGAAGGGCGGCATACATGACGCCAAAGAGCAAAAAGGCGACCGAGAGCTTAGCCCAGCTAATTTCACTTAAAAAACGATCGGCATTATTTTTTATCTTTCTGAAAAGCCACATACTAATAGTGGTCAGCACGACCAGCACCAGTAAAAACCATAAATGTGAGACCAGCTCCCACACCAGGGTGTTGAATTTGTCATACGTAGACAGCGTGTGCCAGGTTTCGGTACGCGCATTGACGTACTGCAACATAATAAACTGCGGCAGCGTCAGCAGCGGGATAGCGGTAAGCATCGGGATGCCAACACGCTCCACGCGCACGGTCCACCAGCGTTTGACCGGGTATCGCAGGTACAACATATAGGAAAAGTACCCGGAAATAACAAAGAACACCTGCATGCGAAACGCATGAATGGCGTCATTGAACAGGGTCAGCCACCATGACGGGTAGGCGCTGTTTACATGCCACATGTGGCTCGAGTAAATGAGTGAAATATGAAACGGGATCCCAAGCAACATTAACCACGCGCGGATGGAATCAAGAAAATATTCACGTTGTACCGGTACGTTGCTCATATAACTCCATCGATTCTCAGACTTTTCGTCTTATCCCTAAGACAAATAATGATTACATTCGAAAGTAACCCTACACTATGTCCCACAGACAGTCTCCAGGATAAGCGCCTAAAACCCTAAGGGGTTTGTTTCAATTGTTTATTCACTGAGCCGGCATAGAGAACAAAGAGGGGATTCTGTTGTCGGATTGGTTGTGTTTCCATTAAAATGGATCGGATCGATTTAAGCACACAAAGGGGGAAGTGCTTAGTTATTATGAAACCTAAATTACGAATGATGAAAATGCGTTGGTTGGGTGCCGCAGTTCTGTTGTCTCTTTATACGTCATCAGGCTGGGCTTTTTCTATTGACGATGTCGCAAAACAGGCTCAATCACTGGCAGGCAAAGGCTATGAAGCGCCCAAGAGCAACCTGCCATCCTCGTTCCGTGAGATGAAATACGCGGATTACCAGCAGATTCAATTCAACCACGACAAGGCCTGGTGGAGCACCACTAAAACCCCGTTTAAGCTTGAATTTTATCATCAGGGCATGTACTTCGACACGCCAGTGACCCTCAACGAAGTGACCGCCACTGCTGTTCGCAAAATTAAATACAACCCGGATTATTTCAACTTCGGTAACGTGCAGCACGATAAAGACACGGTGAAAGATCTCGGATACGCCGGTTTCAAAGTCCTCTACCCCATTAATAATAAAGATAAAAACGATGAAATCGTCAGTATGCTGGGCGCCAGCTACTTCCGTGTGATTGGTGCCGGTCAGGTTTACGGCTTATCTGCCCGTGGTCTGGCTATTGATACCGCATTGCCGTCCGGCGAAGAATTCCCGCACTTTAAAGAATTCTGGATTGAACGTCCTAAGCCAACGGACAAGCGTTTGACGATTTACGCATTGCTGGATTCCCCGCGCGCGGCCGGTGCTTACCGTTTCGTGATCATTCCAGGCCGTGACACCGTCATCGACGTGCAGTCCAAGGTCTATCTGCGTGACAAAGTGGGCAAACTTGGCGTCGCGCCGCTGACCAGTATGTTCCTGTTCGGGCCATCCCAGCCGTCTCCGGCCACCAACTACCGCCCGGAACTGCATGACTCCAATGGCCTGTCGATGCATGCCGGTAACGGTGAGTGGATTTGGCGTCCGCTGAACAATCCGAAACATCTGGCCGTCAGCAGCTACGCGATGGAAAACCCGCAGGGCTTCGGCTTGCTCCAGCGTGGTCGTCAGTTCTCCCGCTTTGAGGATATCGACGATCGCTACGACCTGCGCCCAAGTGCCTGGGTCACACCGAAAGGTGACTGGGGCAAAGGTAAAATCGAGCTGGTAGAAATCCCGACTAACGATGAAACCAACGATAACATCGTGGCGTACTGGACGCCGGATCAGCTCCCGGATGCCGGTAAAGAGATGAACTTTAAGTACACCATCACCTTTAGCCGCGATGAAGACAAACTGCACGCGCCTGACAACGCCTGGGTCACTCAGACCCGCCGTTCAACGGGCGATGTGAAGCAGTCCAACCTTATCCGTCAACCTGATGGCACGCTTGCTTTCGTGGTCGACTTTACAGGTCAGGACATGAAGCAACTGCCGCAGGACACCCCGGTTACCGCACAGGCCAGCATTGGCGACAACGGTGAAATTGTTGAAAACAGCGTTCGCTATAACCCTGTGACGCAAGGCTGGCGACTGATGCTGCGCGTGAAAGTGAAAGATCCGAAGAAAACCACGGATATGCGCGCCGCACTCGTCAATGCCGATCAGACCCTGAGTGAAACCTGGAGCTATCAGCTACCTGCCAATGAATAAGATAACTGAGTATATCGACGCGCTGCCGCTTCCGGAGACGGAAAAGGCAGCGTTGCCGACAGAAAGTATTGCTGCCGTGCACACTGCGCTGGACGGAGGACGTTCAGTCTGGGCGCGTGAAGACGATACGCCGCTGGGCTCCGTGAAATCGCGTCTTGAACACAGCTGGCCGAATTCGCTTCCTGAAGGCCAGTTGATCAAAGATGACGAAGGCCGTGACCAGCTGCAGGCCATGCCGAAAGCCACACGTTCTTCGATGTTCCCTGACCCCTGGCGTACCAACCCCATTGGCCGTTTCTGGGACAGGCTGCGTGGTCGCGATGTACAGCCACGCTACATGTCTCGATTGACCAAAGATCAGCAGGCCAGCGAGCAAAAATGGCGTATGGTCGGTTCGATCCGTCGCTATATTTTGCTGCTGTTGACCCTGGCGCAGACCGTGGTCGCCACCTGGTACATGAAAACCATCCTCCCGTATCAGGGCTGGGCGCTGATTAATCCAGCGGACATGGTGGGGCAGAATATCTGGGTTTCTTTTATGCAGCTCCTGCCGTACGTGCTGCAAACGGGGATCCTTATCCTGTTCGCTGTTCTGTTCTGTTGGGTTTCAGCCGGTTTCTGGACAGCGCTGATGGGCTTCCTCCAGTTGCTGATAGGTCGTGACAAATACAGTATCTCGCACTCCACGGTGGGCGATGAACCGCTCAACCCGGAGCACCGTACTGCGCTTATCATGCCTATCTGTAACGAGGACGTGGATCGCGTTTTCGCCGGGCTGCGAGCCACCTGGGAATCCGTTAAAGCCACCGGGAACGGCGCGCATTTTGACGTCTATATCCTCAGTGACAGCTACAACCCGGATATCTGTGTGGCTGAGCAGAAAGCCTGGATGGAGCTGATTGCAGAAGTGCAGGGCGAAGGGCAGATCTTCTACCGTCGCCGTCGCCGTCGCGTTAAGCGTAAAAGCGGCAACATCGATGACTTCTGCCGTCGCTGGGGTAACCAGTACAGCTACATGGTCGTGCTGGATGCGGACTCCGTAATGACCGGCGACTGTCTCTCCGGGCTGGTGCGTTTGATGGAAGCCAACCCGAATGCCGGTATCATCCAGTCTTCACCGAAAGCATCGGGCATGGACACGCTCTATGCGCGCTGCCAGCAGTTCGCCACCCGTGTTTATGGTCCGCTGTTTACCGCGGGTCTGCACTTCTGGCAATTGGGTGAATCTCACTACTGGGGCCATAACGCGATCATCCGTGTGAAACCTTTTATTGAGCACTGCGCGCTTGCGCCGCTGCCGGGTGAAGGTTCCTTCGCGGGTTCTATTCTGTCTCACGACTTCGTGGAAGCCGCTTTGATGCGCCGTGCGGGTTGGGGCGTGTGGATCGCCTACGATCTTCCGGGGTCGTATGAAGAGCTGCCACCAAACCTGCTGGATGAACTCAAACGTGACCGTCGCTGGTGCCACGGCAACCTGATGAACTTCCGTCTGTTCCTGGTTAAAGGGATGCACCCGGTTCACCGTGCAGTCTTCCTGACGGGCGTGATGTCGTATCTGTCTGCTCCGCTGTGGTTTATGTTCCTGGCATTGTCCACGGCATTGCAGGTGGTGCATGCGCTCACCGAGCCGCAGTACTTCCTGCAACCGCGCCAGCTTTTCCCGGTGTGGCCGCAGTGGCGTCCTGAACTGGCGATTATGCTCTTTGCCTCAACCATGGTGCTGCTGTTCCTGCCCAAACTGCTGAGTATTATTCTGGTCTGGTGTAAAGGGCCGAAAGAGTATGGTGGTTTCTTGCGCGTAACGATCTCCCTGCTGCTGGAAGTACTGTTCTCAGTCCTGCTGGCTCCGGTGCGCATGCTGTTCCATACCGTGTTCGTGGTCAGCGCGTTCCTTGGCTGGGAAGTGGTCTGGAACTCGCCGCAGCGTGATGATGACTCCACCCCGTGGGGTGAAGCCTTTATGCGCCACGGTTCGCAACTGCTGCTCGGTCTGGTGTGGGCGGTCGGTATGGCCTGGCTGGACCTGCGATTCCTGTTCTGGCTGGCCCCGATCGTCTTCTCGCTGATCCTCTCGCCGTTCGTGTCGGTGATTTCCAGCCGCTCAACGATGGGGACGCGCACGAAACGCTGGAAGCTGTTCCTGATCCCGGAAGAGTATTCACCGCCGCAGGTGCTGGTGGATACCGACAAGTATCTGGAGCTGAACCGCAGTCGTTCATTGGATCAAGGCTTTATGCA
This sequence comes from uncultured Enterobacteriaceae bacterium, assembly GCA_963530515.1. Classification (GTDB taxonomy): domain Bacteria; phylum Pseudomonadota; class Gammaproteobacteria; order Enterobacterales; family Enterobacteriaceae; genus CBFFRJ01. The sequence goes on from CAUSEC010000001.1 coordinate 214,488, forward strand.
CGCGGTGTTCAATCCGTCGTTCAACGCCCTGGCCACCGCGATGGCCACTGCGCGTCACCGCAAAGGTCCGATCCTGGAAATCGCCCGTGACCGCCATGTTGAGCAGGCACTGAATGAAACGCCTGATAAACTTAATCGGGATCGTCGTCTGGTGCTGCTCAGTGACCCGGTGACGATGGCGCGTCTCCACTATCGCGTCTGGGCATCGCCGGAGAGATATCTTTCCTGGGTCAATTATTACCAGGATTTGAAACTCAACCCGCTGGCGCTGAAGACGAAGTAAGCCGACGTTATGGAAAATACCGGCCAGTGTGCCGGTATTTTTTTACCTGAAAGAGGGTGAGGTTTTTGTGAGAATCATTGTTGTAGCGCTGATGGCGTGCCTGCTCAGCGGATGTGGCAGTATTATCAGCCGGACCATTCCGGGCCAGGGGCACGGTAATCAGTATTACCCTGGCGTGAAATGGGATGTCCGTGATTCAGCGTGGCGCTACGTCACGGTGCTCGATCTGCCATTTTCACTGGTGTTCGACACGCTGCTGCTGCCACTGGATGCTAACCACGGACCCTATGAGTAATTAACGTTCGTCCCATTCGTCAGCAGCGGTTCGCCCTTCCTCGGTATCGAGGGGAGGTTCCAGCTGAAACTCACCCTCATCCCATTCGTGCAGGGTGTTTTCTTCCAGCCACTCCTGGCGTAACTCAATTTCATCAAAGTCGTCGTCAAACACGCTCTGTGCGGCTTCTCCGCTCAGCATCGGCAGACATTCGCCATCATCCCCTTCATCGGCGAAGAATTCCGCCTGCCACATGATGTCACCATCCTGCAGAACGTATTTCTGGATATTGAACTGCTGTACGTTTGCCTCTTCTTCACTCAGCCCTGGATTGTTAGCCAGGAATTCTTCGCGAGCGGCATCAATGGCTTCTTCAAGCGTGGCATACATAGTCATAGATTTTCCCTGTAATTTGACGAGGTGTTCAGGGAAAGAATAGTTGATTATGGGATTTTGCAAGTCAGCCAGATTAAAAATCAGTCATCAGTGTTAAGCGATTGCTGTCGATTAAGCGCAGGCTCCGTGACGGCTACCCGCGCCGGTTTCTGCCAGCTCATCCAGGAGTAGATGGCATTGAACAGGACAACCCCGGCGGTGACCAGAAATACGGTTCTGAAACCGTAGCTGGCAGAGACGGCTGCACCCAGTAGAGGGCCGGTTACATTGCCGATATCACGGAAAGACTGGTTGTAGCTGAAAATGCGACCGGCGACCTGGTTCGTTGAGTTGTAAACCAGCAGCGTTTGCACAGCGGGCAGCAGTGCGCCATCCGCTGCGCCCAGCAGAAAGCGCAGTACGCCAAGCTGCCAGGGATTCTGCACCCACGCCATTGGGATTAACAACAGCACAGAGATGACCAGCGCAACCACGAGAATTTTCTCCGGCCCGATGCGATCACCGAGCCGGCCAAGACGCGGCGCACTCATCAGCGCGGCGACGCCAGGTACTGAAGCAATCATGCCGCTGATAAATGCAATGTTGGCAACATTGCCTGCCAGTTCGCGGACATAGAGCGTCAAAATCGGCGCAATAGACCCGGTGGCGACCTGAATAATCATCGTGGTGATAAACAATCCCAGCACCAGACGCGGGTTTTTCAGCGAGGCGAACACCTCTCTGGCATGCAGCATCTCTTTTTTAGGTACCGGAATGAAATTTTCTCTGATGCACAGGAGGGTGAGCAAAAAGCAGAGGAACAGCACGGTGGCGGTGATGAAAAAGACCATCCGCAACCCGTACGTATCAGCCAGAAGCCCCCCGGCGAGAGGGCCCAGCAGCGCACCCGCCACGCCACCGGTTGAAAGTGTTCCCATCGCCCATCCGCTGCGGTTGCGCGGCATCTGGGTCGCGATCAGCGCGTTGGCATTAGGAATAAAGCCGCCGAGCAGGCCGAGCAGGGCGCGAAGCACCAGTAACTGCCAGATATTCTGCGCAATCCCCATCAGTGCCATGACGCAGGCCATCCCGAGTGCGGAGCGCAGCAGCATGATCTTACGCCCCTTACGGTCGGCCAGCCCTCCCCAGAAAGGAGAAGCAATCGCAGAGAACAGGAACGTGATGCTGAACACCAGGCCGGACCACATATTGAGTGCGCTGTGTCCGGTGACGCCCAGTTGTTCGACGTAGAGGGGCAGGAAGGGCATGACGAGGCTGAAGGCAGCACCCGTTAAAAAACAGCCAATCCAGGCGACGGTAAGATTACGTTTCCAGTTTATGGGGGCAGAAGATGACATTACGCTTCACGTTACGCGCGCGGGCGCGGATTATTGGCAATCGGAATTGATAAGCAGGCTAATTATGCGCCTGCGTGATGATCGCTGCAACGTGTATGCGGTCTGAACATGAACGAAAAGGGCGATCCGTATAAGGATCGCCTTAAAATTAATAGCGGGAAGGAACACCTTCAGGGCGTGTCTTGAAGCGGCGATGCATCCACATATATTGTTCCGGCGCCAGCAGAATGCAGCGCTCGATCACCTTGTTCATCCAGCTTGCGGTCTCCTCCGCGCTGCCCAGTGGAGGAGCGCTTTCCCCTTCCAGCATGATCAGTTCATAGCCTTTACCGTCAGGTTTACGACGCGGAACAAAAGGCACCAGGCAGGCTTTCGACATGCGGGCCAGCATCCAGGTGCCGGTCGTGGTGGCGGCCTGTTCCACGGCAAAGAACGGAACAAAGGTGCTGGCGCGTGGGCCGTAATCATGGTCCGGCGCATACCAGACCACATCGCCGTTTTTCAGTGCTCGTACCATGCCTTTCAGGTCTTTGCGATCAATCATCGTTTTGTTGGAGCGTAAACGTCCCCAGGTCTGCAGCCAGTCGAGCACCGGGTTATCGTTTGGGCGGTAAACGCCGATGCCCGGAATGTTCATGCCGAAAACGCGCGCGCCCAGTTCCAGCGTCAGAAAATGGATACCAATAAGCAGAATGCCGTTACCCTGTTGAAAGTGCATCCGGGTGTTATCCATACCGGTGACGTCCACCCAACGCTGAATACGTTTATCGGACCAGAACCAGGCCATCCCGGTTTCCATCACGCCCATCCCAACTGATTCAAAGTTCTTTTTGACCATGTGCTGGCGTTCTTCAATGCTCTGCTGCGGGAAACAGAGTTCCAGGTTGCGCTCAGCAATCTGGACACGTCGTTTCATCAGCTTTTGCCCCAGATGGCCGAGGGCACATCCCAGACGATAGATAACCGGATAGGGGAGTTGCACGACTAACCACAGCAAACCAATACCTGACCAGAGAAACCAAAAGCGTGGATGCAACAAAGAAGCGGAGAATTTGGGTAAATGCGTCATGTCTGTCCTGTATTCCGTAACTAATCCCTATAGTGTCGCATATTGGGGATTTAACCAAAATAAACGACCTGCTGCTCGTTATTTGAACTATTCATATTCTAAATGTGAGATGATGAAAATGTAGCGCAAATTGTGTGGATGTAAATTGTCAGTAATTGCTTTATGATGCGCCGGTTTTTTATTCACCACTGTTTCGCAGGAAAACGTACACCATGCCAGTGTTACACAACCGCATCTCCAACGATGAACTCAAAGCCCGCATGCTTGCTGAAACGGAGCCGCGTACCACGGTCTCCTTCTACAAGTATTTCACCATTGTGAACCCGCAAAGCACGCGCGATTCACTGTATCAGGCACTCACTAAACTGAATGTATTCGGGCGTGTCTATTTAGCTCATGAAGGTATCAACGCTCAGATCAGCGTACCGGAAAGCCAGTTGTCCGCGCTGCGGGACTGCATTTACGCTTTCGATCCTGCGTTGAACGGCTTACGTCTCAACATTGCTATCGATGATGACGGGAAATCCTTCTGGGTGCTACGCATGAAAGTGCGCGACAGGATTGTTGCCGACGGTATTGACGATGAAACCTTCGATGCCAGCAATGTGGGTGACTACCTGCAGGCCGCAGACGTTAACGCGATGCTCGACGATCCTAACGCGGTCTTTATTGATATGCGTAACCACTATGAATATGAAGTCGGTCATTTTGAAGGGGCGCTGGAGATCCCGGCGGATACCTTCCGTGAGCAGTTGCCAAAAGCTGTCGAGATGATGCAGGAGCATAAAGACAAAAATATTGTCATGTACTGTACCGGCGGCATTCGTTGCGAAAAGGCCAGCGCATGGATGAAACACAACGGTTTTAACAAGGTGTCGCACATTGAGGGCGGCATCATTGAGTATGCCCGCCGCGCGCGCGAGCAGGGCCTGCCGGTGCGTTTCGTCGGTAAGAACTTTGTGTTTGATGAGCGTATGGGCGAGCGTATTTCTGATGATGTGATTGCCCACTGCCACCAGTGTGGCGCTTCCTGCGACAGCCATACCAACTGCCGTAATGACGGCTGTCATTTGCTGTTTATTCAGTGCCCGGCCTGTGCTGAGAAATTCAACGGTTGCTGTAGCGAGCAGTGCAGTACCGAGAGTGCGTTGCCTGAAGAAGAACAGCGTCTTCTGCGGGCAGGACGCGAAAATGGCAATAAAATATTCAATAAATCACGTGGCCGCCTGAACACCAGGCTGGGTATTCCAGACCCGGAGTAAAGGCCAATGCTGGCCCGAAGCCGGGCCAGCTTTCACTTATTTCTGCTGTACACCTTCCACCGAAATAATCAGCTCAACATCCTGGGATGCGGGGCCAAGATCGGTGGTGATGCCAAAATCTTTCAGCGTGATCTTACCGCTGGCTTCAAAGCCCGCGCGTTTCCCGCCCCAGGGATCGTCACCCTGACCAATCAATTTCGCGTCCAGCGTGACGGGCTTAGTCACGCCATTCAGCGTCAGGTTGCCGGTGATATCCAGACCGTCACCGTCCTTTTTCACTTCCGTGGAGGTGAAAGTCGCCTGCGGGAATTTGGCGACGTTCAGGAAGTCGCCGCTGCGCAGGTGCTTATCACGCTCAGCATGGTTAGTGTCCAGACTGTTGGTATTGATGGTCACGTTGACCTTGTCTGACGCCGGGTTGGCTTCGTCAAAGCTAAAGGTGCCGTCGAAATCTTTAAAGGTGCCGTACAGCCAGCTGTAACCCAGGTGCTGAATACGGAAGTTAACAAAGGCGTGTTGCCCCTCTTTATCTATCTTATAGTCCGCTGCTACGGCGGAACCGGTGGTGAACAGCAGGGCAGAAAGGGTCAATCCCAGCAGGCTTTTCTTCATGTTACGCTCCAGAGTCAGGCGACGATTTTCCCAGCATGCGCTTGAGGGTGTCGTCTTTATCGATGAAATGGTGTTTAAAGGCGGCAAGGCCATGCAGCACCGACAAGATGACGACGCTCCAGGCCAGCCAAAGATGAATGTCGCCCGCCAGATCCGCTTGTGAACCGGCATCAGCCAGAGTCGCAGGGACGTCAAACAGGCCAAAGACGCTGATGGGTTTCCCATCGGCGGTGGAAATCAGATAGCCGCTGAAAAGAATGCCAAAAAGCAGCAAATACAGTGCGATATGGGCAACGACGGCGCTGACGCGTGTGAGGCGGGAGTAGCTCTTCAGCGCCCCCGGTGGCGGGGAGAGACGACGCCAGATCAAGCGCACAACCAGCCCAAGCATTAACAGAATGCCAATACTCTTGTGTATTTCCGGCGCCTGATGGTACCAGCCATCATAATAACTGAGTGTCACCATCCACAAACCCAACGCAAACATACCGTAGACCACCAGCGCTACAAGCCAGTGCAGGGCAACAGAAATAGCGCCATAGCGAGATGGAGAATTACGTAATTGCATTTTATGCACCACGAAAAAGAACGATGTTAATTTAAAATGGCGTGATGAAATCAATAAATCAACTTAAAAGTAACATTCGGTGAGAATATTTATCATTTGTCACTTTTTTTGACGTAGTGTTGCGGGTGATGTTCAGTTCATTCGAGGGTGTGTGGCAAGAAAAGCGCTGTAACTCGTTGTTTATCGTGATTTTATGTTGTGTTTTTTATTCAAAAAATCTGTATTTAATTTGTGTTTTTTAAATTAATGTCAGTAAGTGTCAATATTATTCATTCTGCCCAAATGATATAAATTAAGTCGATAATCGCAATAACCGACCACAGGACGATATATAGCATCAGATGTTCCCGAACATTATTGACCACAAGCTGTAATAAACGACGCATGGTTTCTCCGCTGCGATGAAAAATAAAGGCGACCCTGAGGTCGCCTTAAGATTATCCTGCAAACCGTGCCAGAGAGAATGGCGTTAAATCAAAATTACTGCGTTCACCACGCGCAAACTGCACGGCAATCTCCCCCAGCACGGGGGCGAATTTAAACCCATGACCGCTCAGTCCTGTCACCATCAGCATGTTAGGCTGGCCCGGGACGTTATCGATGATAAAGTCCTCATCGGGTGAATTATCATAGGTACAGGAAGCGCCGTGCAGGCAGCCACCGATGCCGGGCAAAAACTGGCGTAAAAAGCCAAAGCACTCAGAACCATCAGTGGCAATGTTGCCAAATGGGACGCGCTCGCTGGCATCAGTAATCACCTGGCCGCCATTATGCTTGCCAATTTTGAGTGCGTCCTGTTCGGCCGGGAAGCCGTAATATTGCGAGCCATCAGGCATTTCACCGGTGAAGGCCGGGAAGTTGTTTTTCTTACTGTAGCGGCCATCGGCCTGGAACCAGGCAAACACTTTGCGCACCGGTTGAACCGGCAACCCTGGCACCAGTTTCGACACCCAGGTGCCTGCGCTAACCAACAGTTTACTGCCACTGAAGGTGCCTTCCTGCGTCTCAACGGTGACACCATCGTCCGTTGAGTGAATGGCGGTAACCGGACAATTGAACAACTGCGCACAGCCTGCTTCCTGCGCCAGGCGAATCCAGGTTTTGATGGCCAGCTCGCTGCGTACAAACCCTGAATCAGCTTCAAACAAGCCGATGTAATCCTCGGGAACGGAGATTTCAGGCCAGCGCGCCATCAGTGAAGCCGCATCCAGTTTCTCCACCGCCAGGTTCCACTGGTGGGCGCTTTGGGCCACGTTGGCGAGAAACGCTGAATCGGCGGGGCCGAGGTTAATCACGCCGGATCGTTCGAAGACGGGTTCACCACTTTCGCTGGCCAGCGCATCCCACAGCTGCTGTGCGCGTAGCACCAGCGGAACATAGCGTTCACCTTCGCCATAAGCATGGCGGATCAAGCGCGTATCACCATGATGGCTGCCGTCCTGGTGAGGGGGCAAATGGGCATCGGTCATCAGCACGTTTAGCCCGGCGCGGGACGCATAATAACCAGCGGCAGCCCCGACAGAACCGCTACCGACGATGATCAGATCGTATTTCATGTTGTTCTCCAGCGAATGCGTAATCAGGAGGGTAAATAACCGGGGGGCGTTATACAAGGCGAGGAAATAAATAAGGCACCCCGTGGGTGCCTGTTGAGTGAATATTGCGCACTATTGCTAATGCCTACGATACTCATTTTCCTGGTATTCGCCTGATTCTATTTTGGCGATGCCCGCTTCTAATATAGAAATAAACTGGCGGGCAACATCTGTCGTTAACCACAACGTCTGACCGACTTCTGTATCCTCGGAAGCAGGTCTGTTTGGGGTCTGGTAGTGCAAGCGCAGCATCAGGGCATCATAGCTGTCCACTGTGCTGATATCCCATCCGACTAAAGGATGGGTCTGGATGACTTCATTATTTTTTTCCATCATAACCCCCGTATGGCGTGTTTAAGGACAACGACTTCTGAGGTTCAATGCATGTTTTGTGAAGCCTTTTCAGTATACCAATATTTAACGTATTGGATCTAATAAATAACACTCAGCAACATTATTTTCAACAGCATGGATTTTTTTGAACAAGAGCGCGGGTACTTAACCGTTATTTTTAAGCAGGTTAGGTAAGCAATAAGATTTTAGCGTAAAAAGAAAACAAAAAAGCCGGGGCGACCCGGCAAACACAACACAATGAGAGTTAATTAATCCCGGATAAACCAGTCGTCAGCACTTTCCCAGGTTTCCTGCAAAATTTCACTTATGCGATCTTTATCTTCTTTTGCACCGCCCAACACGGAAAGATTATTGGCGGCGGCATAGCGCACGGTGATGGTATTGTCGGTTTCGGGAAAATGATTATTCAGACGACGGGATAATTCCCCGGCTAATGCGTCAATAGCACCCGGTGGAAGTGGTGATGTTTTAGCGATAGTGACTTCAATACGCATGGCAGCCCCCTGTTGCAATTACTGTATATATATACAGTTTTGCAATGCACTTTACAACAGGGGGAAGTAAAAAATTACTGTTTAACCGTCCAGTGTACGGTTTCGCCTGCCAGGAAGGGAATGAGCGTATCGTCCGTCAGCGCGATGGCGTCCATCACCGTGGACTCTTCACGCACCAGCTCAATGTAACCTTCGTTCACCGGCAGGCCATAAAAACGCGGGCCGTTCAGCGAGCAGAAGCCTTCGAAATGCTGCAGCGCATTCATCTCGTCAAACACGGTGGCATAGCTGGCAAGCGCCGTTGGGGCGTTGAAGCAGCCTGCACACCCGCAGCTCGTCTCTTTGCGATGACGGGCATGAGGGGCGGAGTCGGTGCCGAGGAACGCACGTTCAAAACCGCTTGCAACCAGTTCACGCAGCGCTTGCTGATGAATATTACGTTTGAGGATCGGCAGGCAGTACAGATGAGGGCGTACACCACCGACCAGCATATGGTTACGGTTAAACATCAAATGCTGAGGCGTGATGGTGGCGGCCAGCAGCTCGTTGCCCTCGCGGACGTAATCGGCTGCGTCTTTGGTGGTGATATGTTCAAACACCACTTTCAGCCCAGGCAGACGCTGGCGCAGCGGCTCCATAACGGTTTCGATAAAACGGGCTTCACGATCGAAGATATCGATATCGGCATGAGTGACTTCGCCGTGAACCAGCAGTGGCATCCCCAGTTTTTCCATACGCTCAAGTACCGGCATGATGGCATCAATGCTGGTCACGCCGTGGCTGGAGTTGGTGGTGGCATTAGCCGGGTAGAGTTTGGCAGCGGTGAAGACGTTTTCCTGAAAACCGCGTTCGACTTCATCGGCACGCAGGGTGTCGGTCAAATAACAGGTCATCAGGGGGGTGAAATCATGTCCGGCAGGGACGGCATCCAGAATGCGCTGGCGGTAGGCTATTGCCGCATCCACGGTCGTGACCGGCGGCGCAAGGTTGGGCATCACGATGGCGCGGGCATAGGTTTCGCTGGTCCAGGGCACCACGGTTTTTAGCATGTCGCCGTCGCGTAAATGGACGTGCCAGTCATCTGGGCGGCGGATTTTCAAAACCTGGGTTTGTGCTGTCATGATAGTGCTCCGGCTGGGTGAGAATCAGTCATTATTGGCTGGTTTTTGCCGGGCACTAAGCATAAGCGTAATCGTTTCCGTTTGCATCCTTTTCCTGAAGAATGCCTGGAAGTCAGTCGGTGAGCGGAATGACAATTTCGCCTGGTTTCACCTCAATGCCTTTGGCGTATTTCTTCGCCAGGGCTTCACCTTTGCTGCTGTCTTCCCGCAGCACATAGGCCGGGCGCTGGTTAAAGTAATTGCTCAGCGATTGATTCAGGTACGGCAGTAAGGTTTGCAGTATGGTCTGCATCTTTTTGGGCTCGACCGTGGCATCCACCACTTCCATCTCGCGCAGGTAAATCGCCCCTTTGTCTTTATCGAAGACCGGCAGGGCTTTCATTTTCAGCTTCATGGTGGCTTTTTGATTGCCAAACAGCGACGCCATGTCGAGATTTGCATCGCCGGTCAGGGTGATTTTATTAGGCTCTTCACGCCCAATTTCACTGGCAAGATTGCTCAGGACGATATGCGCATCGGCAACGCCCGGCAGGCCGATATCTTTAGAGAAATCATTGCGTTTTTGCAGCGCCTGGTTAATTTCCTGTTCGCTAATACTGTATTGCGTAAGCTGATTACATCCCACGATTGCGCCGCTTAAAATGAGTGCTGCGGCAAAAAGTACTTTTTTCATTGTATTCCTCAAGATGATACCGAATGGCTATCGCAGCCCTAGCATCGGACCAAAGCCCTGGTGACTCCAGCAGATAAAACTGAAAGCGGAAGCCGCAGCTTCCGCGAAACGGCATTATATCGCCATTGATGAGAGTAAGTTGATTTGTGTTTGTTTCGCCATGTTATCGCGATAATCAGCAACGCGGCTTGGCCAGACAACACCTGCCACCAGCGTCAGGTTGCGCAGGATCGGGAAGAGGTGAATATCATCCTCCGACAGTTCGCCGTTCACCGCATTGGGTTTCACGATGAGCTTGTCGAGCGCGCGTAAATCGTCGCTGATGTTTTTGATAAGGCCAGGAGAGTGCGCAAGATGGTCGGCAAAATTACCGAGCGACGCCTCTTTCTTGTTGATGAACCAGGCCCTGGCTTCCGGGGTCGAAAACTCATCAAAGCGCGACTTCGCAAAGCGGGGGATCAGCAGCCGGTTGACGTAGCCATTCACCTTGCGCAGCCAGGTCTCCAGCGCCGGGTTCGCTTTCCCGGTGAGCAGCGGTTTGCCGTCGGTTTTATCGACGTAATGCACAATGTCCATGCTTTCTGGCATGTAGCGGCTGTCGTCTTTTTGCAGAATGGGGGCCATTTTTTTGCCAATCATCCGCGTTGGTGTGGCTTCGTCGTCGCTCTGAAACACGTTGAGTTCAACAGGGATATTCTTGAGGCCGAAAATCATGCGGGCTTTGATGCAGAAAGGGCAGTGATCGTAAATGTAGAGTTTCACGCTTCTCCTCCATAGTGGTGGGTCATCACCAAAAAGTATGGAGGAGAATAAAAGTGCTGGCAAATCAGGCTTCGGATTCCAGCGCACCCGGGTGGGTTCGGCGGTAGCCAAACTGCCAGAGCAGTGCCAGGAAAGTCATCATCCCGATAAGCGCGAGCATCATCCACGGCAGTTCCGGCTGATTAAAGGCTTTCCCGGCATCAAAAAGCCAGCCGCCCCCGGCATAACCTAATGCGCCGCCCAGGGCCAGACCTAAGCGACTAAAGCCCATGTAACTGCCCCGGGCACGGGCATCTGCGAGGGCAGCGCTCAGGGTTTCACGTGCAGGTTCGGCAATGATCGAACCGATGTAAAACGTGCAGATAAGCGTAAACAACTGCTGCAGATTGCTCACCATGCCAATCGGCAGCAGGCTAAAGGTCATAAACAGCAACCCCGCCATCAGGCGATGCTCAAGGCGAAAACGCTTTTCGCTCCAGCGGGCAATCGGGTAGAGCAGGGTCAGCGATAAGCAGGCTTCAATGGCGTACATCCATTTCACCGGTGCCGGGGAACCGGCGATATCGTTGACCATGATAGGCAGCATTAACATCACCTGCACCGCCAGCATGTAATAGCCGGTAAGGGTCAGGACATAGGTGACAAAATGCTTGTCGCGCCATACGCGACCTAAGCCTTCGCGCATCGGAATTTTGACGGTCGACAGTTTCCAGGCCGGCAGCCACCAGGCGTTAAACGCCGCGCAGAGCACAAACACGAACGCCCCGACGGCGCACACCAGACGAAAATCATATTGCAGCAGCCAGCTACCGATAAGCGCACCGATAACCGCCCCCGCGCTGTCCTGCATCATCAACAGTGAGAAAAAGCGTCCGCGCTGGGAAGGGCGAATCAGTTTCACCACCAGCGCTGAACGCGGAGGATCAAACAGCGTGCCACCCAGCCCGGAGAGGATACAGGAGCACCACAGCACCCAGGGTTCATGGGCTATCCCCATGGTGGCAAACCCGGCCGCACGCATCAGCATGCCGGTGACGATAAGCGGTTTGGCACCAAAGCGGTCAGCGATGGCACCGCCAAACACCCCGAGACCTTGCTGAATGAACTGGCGCAGGCCAAGGGCAATCCCGACCATCAGCGCGGCCCAGCCCAGTTGATCAACAAAGCGAATAGATATCAGCGGGAAGACAACGAAAAAACCCAGTACCACCAACATATTATCGACAAGCAGGAAGTATTTACCCAGGCGCCTGGCCTGTGAGACGCGTGCCATTTCCCCTCCTGGGAAATTAACAATAAATTCACCTCCATTTTGCCGCTGCGCCGGGGCTTTTCCCATCGCTAAAATGACAATATTTTTTTATCAACATCGGGCTTTCATTCAGACTTCTCATCGAAAATGATGATGGATAGAGAAAATGCAGGTTGTTGTTTTCACAGAGTCTCTGCGCAAAGGTATAGTAAGAGGAAAGGGTATAGAGACGTAAACCAAAAGAGAGGGAAGGAATGTTTGGCTATCGCAGTAATGTGCCCAAAGTACGGCTGGTGACTGACCGAATGGTCGTTCGGCTGGTTCACGAGCGTGATGCCTGGCGGCTGGCGGACTATTACGCCGAAAATCGCCACTTTTTGAAACCCTGGGAGCCCGTACGCGACGAAAGCCATTGTTACCCCTCAGGCTGGCAAGCCCGCCTTGGCATGATCAACGAATTTCATAAGCAGGGGACGGCATTTTACTTTGCGCTGCTCGACCCCGAGGAAAAAGAAATCATTGGCGTGGCGAATTTCTCCAACGTGGTACGGGGTTCCTTTCACGCCTGTTATCTCGGTTATTCCATCGGGCAAAAATGGCAGGGCCAGGGGTTAATGTTTGAAGCCCTCACGAGTGCCATTCGCTATATGCAACGCACGCAGCATTTACACCGCATCATGGCTAATTACATGCCGCACAATAAACGCAGCGGTGATTTGCTGGCGCGTCTGGGGTTTGAAAAAGAGGGCTACGCGAAAGCGTATCTGTTGATTGATGGGCAGTGGCGTGACCATGTGTTAACGGCGCTGACGACAGAAAACTGGACCGCAGGTCGTTAAGGAGAAAACATGAAGTACCAACTCAGTGCCACGGAAGCGCGCGTTATCGGCTGTTTGCTGGAAAAACAGGTGACCACACCGGAGCAATATCCGCTCTCGATTAATGGTGTGGTGACGGCCTGCAACCAAAAAACCAACCGTGAGCCAGTCATGAATCTCAGCGAACATGAGGTGCAGGATTTGCTCGATACCCTCGTCAAACGCCACTACCTGCGTACCGTTAGCGGTTTTGGTAATCGGGTAACCAAATATGAGCAGCGCTTTTGCAATTCCGAATTCGGCGACCTCAAGCTGACCTCCGCTGAAGTCGCACTGGTGACCACGCTGCTGCTGCGCGGCGCACAAACGCCGGGTGAACTGCGCGGGCGTGCCGAGCGAATGCACAAATTTGCGGATATGGCGGAAGTCGAAAGCGCGCTGGAAAACCTGGCGCAGCGTGAAGATGGCCCGTACGTCGTGCGCCTGGCCCGGGAGCCTGGCAAGCGCGAAAGCCGTTATATGCACCGCTTTAGCGGTGATGTTGAGACCCTAATCAGTGTGGTGGAAGCCGTCAGCCCGTCTTCCGACGATTTAAGTGCGCGCGTTGAGGCACTGGAAATCGAAGTGGCGGAACTGAAGCAGCGTCTGAACTCGCTGCTCGAACATTTGGGAGATTAAGCGTGACAAAATTACGAATTGGGGTGGTTGGGTTAGGCGGTATTGCGCAAAAGGCGTGGTTGCCCGTTCTTGGCGCGGCCACGGACTGGACGCTCACCGGTGCCTGGTCTCCGACACGCGAGAAAGCGCAGCCGGTATGTGACACCTGGCGCATTCCCTATGCCGGTTCGCTCACGGAGCTGGCAGCGCAGTGCGATGCTGTGTTCGTCCATACCTCCACGGCATCACATTACGCGGTGGTGAGCGAGTTGCTGAATGCCGGGGTGCATGTCTGCGTGGATAAACCGCTGGCGGATAACCTCGCCGATGCCGAAAAACTTGTCGACCTGGCGGCACGGAAAAAGCTCACGCTGATGGTCGGTTTTAACCGTCGTTTTGCGCCGCTGTATCAGGATCTGAAATCCCGTTTATCGACGGCGGCGTCGGTGCGGATGGATAAGCACCGTACGAACAGCGTTGGCCCCCATGATTTGCGCTTCACCTTGCTTGATGACTATCTGCACGTGGTGGATACCGCACTCTGGCTCGGCGGTAGCCCGGCGCAGCTTGCCAGCGGCACATTACTGACCAACGAAGACGGTGAGATGGTCTACGCCGAGCACCATTTCAGTGCTGGCGGGGTGCAGCTCACAACCAGCATGCACCGCCGGGCAGGAAGCCAGCGTGAGTGGGTGCAGGCCGTCACCGACGGGGCGCTCTATGACGTGACCGACATGCGCCAGTGGCGAGAAGAAGCCGGGCAGGGCGTCATTGAACGTCCGGTTCCTGGCTGGCAGACGACGCTTGAACAGCGTGGGTTTGCTGGCTGCACGCGCCACTTTATCGAATGCGTGCAAAATCAGACAGTTCCAGAAACCGCCGGTGAACAAGCCATCCTGGCCCAGCGCGTCATAGAAAAGCTCTGGCGCGATGCGATCCGCGAATAACCCTCTGTAACATATGCCGGTAGTAATTCGTGCTATTCCCGGTAGACTAAGCGCTCGCATTACCAACGCCTGCTCCAGCAGGCGTTGTGCCTTATGGAATCCTAAATGAACTTATTAAAATCACTGGCTGCGGTCAGTTCAATGACCATGTTTTCTCGCGTGCTGGGATTTGCACGCGATGCCATTGTGGCAAGGGTATTTGGTGCGGGGATGGCGACCGACGCCTTCTTTGTTGCCTTCAAATTGCCAAACCTGTTGCGGCGCATTTTTGCCGAAGGCGCGTTTTCTCAGGCTTTTGTGCCGATTCTCGCCGAGTACAAAAGCAAGCAGGGCGAAGATGCCACGCGGGTTTTTGTGGCTTATGTTTCTGGCTTACTGACCCTGGCGCTGGCGGTGGTGACCGTCGCCGGGATGCTGGCCGCTCCCTGGGTCATTCTGGTGACGGCTCCAGGCTTTGCTGACACGGCGGATAAATTCGCCCTGACGTCACAACTGCTGCAAATCACTTTTCCTTATATCCTGCTTATCTCGCTGGCCTCGCTGGCGGGGGCCATTCTGAATACCTGGAACCGTTTCTCGGTACCGGCATTTGCCCCGACCTTCCTCAATATCAGTATGATTGGCTTCGCGCTCTTTGGTGCGCCGTACTTTCATCCGCCGGTGCTGGCGCTGGCCTGGGCGGTCACCGTCGGTGGTGTGTTACAGCTGGTTTATCAGCTCCCGCACCTGAAAAAAATCGGCATGCTGGTGCTGCCGCGCGTGAATTTCCGCGATGCGGGGGCAATGCGCGTGGTCAAGCAGATGGGGCCGGCCATTCTCGGCGTTTCGGTGAGCCAGATTTCCCTCATCATCAACACCATCTTTGCCTCATTCCTGGTGTCTGGCTCTGTCTCCTGGATGTACTACGCCGACCGCCTGATGGAGTTTCCGTCCGGGGTGCTGGGCGTGGCGCTCGGGACCATTCTGCTGCCGTCGCTGTCACGCAGCTTTGCCAGTGGTAATCACGATGAGTACTGCCGTCTGATGGACTGGGGGCTGCGTCTTTGCTTCCTGCTGGCCTTACCGAGTGCGGTGGCGCTGGGTATTCTTGCCAAACCGCTGACCATTTCGCTCTTCCAGTACGGAAAATTTACCGCCTTTGATGCGCTCATGACCCAGCGGGCGCTGATCGCCTATTCCGTGGGGCTGATGGGGATTATTGTGGTGAAGGTGCTGGCGCCCGGCTTCTATTCCCGCCAGGACATTAAAACGCCGGTCAAGATTGCGATTGTAACGCTGGTCGTGACGCAGTTAATGAACCTCGCGTTTATCGGGCCGCTGAAACATGCCGGTCTGTCATTGTCCATTGGTCTGGCAGCCTGTCTGAACGCCGGTTTGCTGTACTGGCAATTACGCAAACAGAAGATTTTTACCCCGCAGGCCGGGTGGGCCAGTTTCCTGACGCGTTTGATTGTGGCAGTGCTGGTGATGTCCGCGGCGTTGGTCGGTATGCTCTATATCATGCCGGAATGGGCGGATGGCAATATGGCGCACCGGTTAATGCGTCTGCTGGCCGTCGTGGTGGTGGGTGTGGTGGCGTACTTCGCGACCCTGGCACTGCTGGGATTCAGAGTGAAAGAGTTTGCCCGCCGGGTAGGGTAAACGGCGCAAACACAAAAGGGAGTCTGCCAGACCGGCGACTCCCGCTAAGTGTTCTTACTGTATGACTAGATGGAGATCTTTTTGCCGCCGCGATTACCGGTGAATGTCTGACCATTCGCCCCGTAGAGCCCAGGCTCCTGGTGAGGCTTGAGCACTTCGAGCGCTTTTTGGTTCAGCGCGATTTGCCCTTCAAGTAACCAGCCGTTGTGTTGATTCAGGTCGCGCAAATGCTGTGTTTTTTTCGTAATAAGATCCCAGCGACCTGCAACATCATCGTTCGCGCTGTTTTGCACGTTCTGTGCCGAACGGCGTTGCTGCTCAAGATAATCCAGGGACGCGAGCAATGAGCTTTTCTCTTCTGTAATGCGCTGTAGCGCACTGCCATTGACATGGCCAACAGAAAGCTGTTTTTGCTCAGCATCCATCACGTCTTTCAACGCATTCAGGATAACTGTCATTTTATCGAGGATGTCTGACAGTCCATTCATACCGTTATTTACTCTGTAAGTAGCTCTGCGCGTCGCTGATCAGGGCATCGGCAATTTTGCCTGTGTCCATTTTCAGTTCGCCATTGCGGATCGCGGTTTTGAGTTTTTCAACGCGTTCCATATTGATATCGTTGGTACCAGGCTTCATCAGTTTTGCCTGCGCGTCACTGATAGTGACGTTGGTGCTGTTCGCAGTGGCTGATTTTTCCTGACGTACTTTTTGTGCCTGTGTATCGCTGGTTTCACGCGGCTGTACGGTGCTTACAGGCTTTAAAGGCGATGTACGGTCAATGCTCATAATGTTTCCTCATCGAGGTTTCCCGGCGTTTGGGATCTGCCAATCTTCAGTCGTTGCTTATTTATCGGCAGACGCCGCAAATTCTTTAAAAAGATTATAGATTAATAAGAATATTCCCATCAGCACCCACCGTACCACTCACAATCTGGCCTGATGCCATCCGAACCCGGGCGTTTTGCGCCACTGCCGCATTGTTTAACGCCTGTCCTTCACCATTTACGCTAAAGCCGTCGCCGTTGGCAATCACCTGAACGCGTTGCCCCGCTTTAACACGCCAGGCCTGACGTAGTAGAGAAAGCTGAATCGGCTGACCTGGTGCTAAATCCCGCAGGCTGATGGAGTCCTGAGCCTGGGCAATATCGAGCATGGTTCTGGGCGGTAATTGATCGAGTCGCCCCCGGGCCAGCTTCACGCTGCCCGCTTCAAGCGCACTGCCACGCGTAATGGCCTGTGCGGCGACAACATAGTTCCCCGTCGCCTGGACGTTGACCTGTAAATAACGTTTTTCATTGCCGCACATGGCCAGCACATTGACGTTCCCCCACAGCTTTGCGTTGCCCGTCACACTCAGGGCCGGTTGTTCGCAAGCGGGCAGAAGGTTTTGCGGTGTACGTATCTTCACCACGACCTGATCGCTAAAGCCCGCCAGACGGGTTGAAAAGAACGCCGACAATTGTGCCTGAAGATCCTGCGCCAGCAGGTAGGGGCTTAAAAACAGCAAGGCCGCGGCTACACCGATTTGTAATGTTTTCATCGCAGACTCCTGCCTGTGGAAGGGATGACAGGATTCTAACCGGGGAGCAAATCTATCAACGCAATAAATAGCGACGCATTTTGCTCTTATTCTGACGATAACGCGCCCGTAATGAGATTTAAGCTATTGACTAAATAATTCTCATCAGCGGGGAAGTCATGCTCGATAAACTTGATGCCGCGTTACGATTCCAGCAAGAAGCGCTGAATCTGAGCGCAAAGCGCCAGGAAATCCTGGCCGCGAACATCGCTAACGCCGATACCCCAGGTTATCAGGCACGCGATCTGGATTTTTCCAGTGAGCTAAAAAAAGTCATGGAGCGTGGCCGTCCTGAAACCAATGGCGTTGCGCTGGCGCTGACGTCCAGCCGCCATATTCCGGCGCAGGCCGTCTCCCCGTCGTCTACCGAATTGTTATATCGCATTCCCGACCAGCCT
This sequence comes from uncultured Enterobacteriaceae bacterium, assembly GCA_963530515.1. GTDB lineage: Bacteria > Pseudomonadota > Gammaproteobacteria > Enterobacterales > Enterobacteriaceae > CBFFRJ01. Next base: position 232,580 of record CAUSEC010000001.1, read on the forward strand.
TCTTTAGATGGCAACACCGTCGATATGGACCGCGAGCGTACGCAATTTGCTGACAATGGCGTGAAATATCAGACGGGCCTGACCGTATTAGGCGGACAGATTAAGAGCATGCTCAGCGTGCTACAGGGGAATTAACAGATGGCCTTACTGAATATCTTTGATGTCGCCGGTTCTGCGCTGACGGCGCAGTCCAAACGCCTGAACGTGGCGGCCAGTAACCTGGCTAACGCCGACAGCGTGACCGGACCCGACGGCCAGCCTTACCGCGCAAAACAGGTGGTTTTCCAGGTTGATGCAGCACCCGGTCAGGCCACAGGTGGCGTAAAAGTCGCAGGTGTCGTCGAAAGCCAGGAGCCGGACAAGTTGGTGTATCAGCCGGGTAACCCGCTCGCTGATAACAACGGCTATGTGAAGATGCCTAACGTGGATGTGGTCGGCGAAATGGTGAACACCATGTCCGCGTCGCGCAGCTACCAGGCGAACGTAGAAGTGCTTAACACCGTTAAGAGCATGATGCTCAAGACGCTCACCCTCGGCCAGTAAAGGAGACGCTCATGTCTATCGCCGTAAATGTGAATGACACCACGAACAGCGGTGTCAGCTCCACCAGCAGCACTAGCAGCTCTTCTTCGCTGACGACCAGCAGCGCTTCGGACCTGCAAAGTAGCTTCCTGACTCTGCTGGTGGCCCAGCTGAAAAACCAGGACCCGACTAACCCGCTGCAAAACAACGAACTGACCTCACAGCTCGCGCAGATCAGCACCCTGAACGGTATTGAAAAACTTAATACCACACTGGGTTCTATCTCTGGGCAGATTGACAACAATGCGTCTATTCAGGCGAGTAACCTGATTGGTCATGGTGTGATGGTCCCAGGCACCACCGTGCTGGCGGGCAGTTCCACCACCACACCTTTTGGTGTTGAGCTGACTCAGGCGGCAGACAAAGTGACCGCCACGATCACCAATAAAGACGGCACTGTTGTGCAAACCATCGATCTGGGTGGCCTGAGCGCGGGTGTTCATACCTTCAGTTGGGATGGCAAGTTGTCTGATGGCACTGCCGCGACCGACGGTTCTTACAAAGTTTCTATTGCTGCAAGCTCTGGTACGACGCAACTGGTTGCTCAACCGTTGCAGTATGCGCTGGTGCAGGCGGTAACGCGTACATCTGATGGCAGTACCTTAGATCTGGGTACTTACGGTAATACCACACTCGACGAAGTTCGGCAGATTATTTAAGCCTTAACACTTATCAGGAGTAAGTCATGGCCTTTTCACAAGCGGTCAGCGGTTTAAATGCTGCAGCCACTAACCTCGATCTTATTGGTAACAACATCGCCAACTCCGCCACCTATGGCTTTAAATCCAGCACAGCGTCTTTTGCAGACATGTTTGCGGGTTCTAAAGTGGGTCTGGGCGTAAAAGTTGCAGGTATTACTCAGGACTTTAACGACGGTACGACGACCAGTACCGGTCGTGGCCTGGACGTGGCCATCAGCCAGAACGGTTTCTTCCGTCTGACCGATTCCAGTGGCTCCGTCTACTACAGCCGTAACGGCCAGTTCACCCTGGATGCTGACCGCAACCTGGTGAACATGCAGGGTCTCTCCCTCACGGGTTATGCCGCTGTCGGTACGCCGCCGACCATCCAGACGGGTGGTAACCCAACGACACTCAACATCCCGAACACACTGATGTCGGCGAAAACCACCACCACTGCGGCAATGCAGATGAACCTGAACTCTTCTGATTCAGTGCCGACCGTGACCACGTTCGACCCGTCTGATGCCAACAGCTACAACAAAAAAGGCCCGGTCACCGTTTATGACACTCAGGGTAACGCCCATGACATGAACGTGTATTACGTTAAAACCACAGATAACAAGTGGGATGTCTATACCCAGGATACCAGCGTAACCGGTTCTACGGCGGTAAAAGCGGCCCAGATGAGCTTCGACCAGAACGGTAATCTGGACGGTGTGTACAACTGGGTTGCTCAGGGCACCACGCCTGAGACCTACGCGCTGAACACCACGGCCAACACCACGCCGGCCATCAACATCACCACCGGTGCGCTGAATGGTGCAACGGCGGCAACCTTCTCGCTGAGCTTCCAGGGCTCCATGCAGCAGAACGTGGGCACCAGCGCCATCGTGTCTACCACGCAGAACGGTTACAAGCCGGGCTCCATGGTCAGCTACACCATTAATAACGATGGCACCGTTGTCGGTACCTATTCCAACGAACAGACTCAGCTTCTGGGCCAAATCGTGCTGGCAAACTTTGCCAACAACGAAGGGCTGAAATCTGAAGGTGATAACGTCTGGTCTGCGACTAACGCCTCCGGTGTTGCGCTGATTGGTACGGCGGGGACAGGTAACTTCGGTACGCTGACTAACGGCGCACTGGAAGCTTCGAACGTGGATCTGAGTAAAGAACTGGTGAACATGATCGTCGCGCAGCGTAACTATCAGTCGAATGCGCAGACCATCAAAACCCAGGATCAGATCCTTAACACGCTGGTTAACCTGCGTTAATCGCCTGACGGGATGGCCTAATGGATCACGCAATATACACCGCGATGGGCGCTGCCAGCCAGACGATGAACCAGCAGGCTGTTACCGCCAGCAACCTCGCGAACGCATCAACGCCGGGCTTCCGCGCGCAGCTCAACGCGCTGCGTGCGGTGCCGGTTCAAGGTTTGTCAGTTCCGACCCGTACGCTGGTGGTCGAGTCTACGCCGGGTGCCGATATGACCCCCGGTCAGATGGACTACACGTCACGTCCGCTGGACGTGGCGCTGCAGCAGGATGGCTGGCTGGTTGTGCAGGGTAAGGATGGCACTGAAGGGTATACCCGCAACGGTAATATCCAGGTGAGTCCGACCGGGCAACTGACCATCGGCGGCCAGCCGGTTATCGGTGAAGCGGGTCCGCTTGCCGTACCGGAAGGCTCAGAGGTCACCATCGCCGCTGACGGGACTATCTCAGCACTGACACCAGGTGATGCACCAAACACGGTTTCGCCGGTCGGTAAGTTGAAGCTGGTGAAAGCGCAGGGCAATGAAGTGGTGCGCAGTGATGACGGTCTCTTCCGTCTGAATCAGGCAGCACGCGCCACACGCGGCCCGGTTTTACAGGCAGATCCGACTATCACTGTGATGTCGGGTGTACTTGAAGGCAGTAACGTTAAACCGGTGGAAGCCATGGCCGATATGATCGCCAGCGCCCGCCGATTTGAGATGCAAATGAAAGTGATTGGCAGCGTTGATGAAAACGCGCAGCGCGCCAACCAGTTGCTGTCTCTGACCTAATAAACAGGATTTCCTATGATCAGTTCATTATGGATCGCTAAAACCGGCCTTGATGCACAGCAAACCAATATGGACGTTATCGCCAACAACCTGGCAAACGTCAGCACTAATGGTTTCAAACGTCAACGTGCGGTATTTGAAGATTTGCTTTACCAGACCATTCGTCAGCCTGGTGCCCAGTCTTCCGAACAAACGACTCTGCCGTCTGGCCTGCAGATTGGTACCGGCGTGCGTCCGGTTGCCACTGAGCGACTTCACTCACAGGGCAACTTGTCTCAGACCAGCAACAGCAAAGACGTGGCTATCAAAGGTCAGGGTTTCTTCCAGGTGTTGCTGCCTGATGGCACCTCTGCTTACACCCGTGACGGTTCTTTCCAGGTGGATCAGAATGGTCAGCTGGTGACCGCCGGTGGTTTCCAGGTTCAGCCTGCGATCACTATTCCGGCAAACACCCTGAGCATCACTATCGGTCGTGATGGTGTGGTCAGCGCGACTCAGCAGGGCGCAACGGCTGCGGTACAGGTTGGCCAGTTAAACCTCACCACCTTTATGAATGACACGGGCCTCGAAAGTATCGGTGAAAACCTGTACATCGAAACTGCGTCATCGGGTGCGCCGAACGATACAACGCCTGGCCTTAATGGTGCAGGTCTGCTGTATCAAGGTTATGTGGAAACGTCGAACGTTAACGTGGCTGAGGAACTGGTCAACATGATCCAGGTTCAGCGTGCGTATGAAATTAACAGCAAAGCGGTGTCCACAACCGATCAGATGCTGCAGAAACTGTCGCAACTCTAAGGCGCATTCCGGCGTGGTCATAACAGGCCGCGCCGAAACCCTGATTTCGAAGATGAATGTAATGCAAAAAATCACCACCGGCCGTTACCCTGTTTTGGCTTTACTGGCTGTTACCCTTACCGGGTGTGCATGGGTTCCTTCAACTCCGCTGGTGCAGGGCGCAACGACTGCCCAACCGCTGCCAGGGCCCGTTCCTGTGATCAACGGTTCTATTTATCAAACCGCGCAGCCGATCAACTATGGTTATCAGCCGCTGTTTGAAGACCGACGTCCACGTAATGTGGGTGATACGTTGACGCTTGTGCTGCAAGAAAACGTCAGCGCCAGCAAAAGTTCGTCTGCCAATGCCAGCCGCGACAGTAAAAGCAGCTTCAGCATGGATACCACGCCACGTTACCTGGAAGGGCTGTTCGGGAATGCGCGTGCCGATCTCTCAAGTACTGGCAGCAATTCGTTCAACGGAAAAGGCGGCGCAAACGCCAGCAACACCTTTAGCGGCACGTTGACCGTTACGGTCGATCAGGTGCTGACAAATGGCAATTTACATGTAGTGGGTGAAAAACAGATAGCCATTAACCAGGGCACTGAATTCATCCGTTTCTCCGGTATTGTGAATCCACGTACCATCAGCGGCAGCAACACGGTGCCGTCCACGCAGGTGGCGGATGCGCGTATCGAATATGTGGGTAATGGCTACATCAACGAAGCGCAGAACATGGGCTGGCTGCAACGTTTCTTCCTTAACTTATCGCCGATGTAACCGGGGTGAATTATGTTTAGATATCTGACTGGACTTGCGTTAATCCTGCTGGCGACCGTCGCCCAGGCCGAGCGTATCCGGGATCTCACCAGTGTACAGGGCGTACGTGAAAACTCCTTGATTGGCTACGGCCTGGTGGTGGGCCTTGACGGCACCGGCGACCAGACCACTCAGACGCCATTCACCACGCAAAGTATCAACAACATGCTCTCGCAGATGGGGATCACCGTTCCTGCGGGCACCAACATGCAGCTGAAAAACGTGGCGTCCGTGATGGTCACCGCACAGCTGCCTGCATTTGGGCGTCAGGGGCAGGCCATCGATGTGGTCGTTTCCTCCATGGGTAACGCCAAAAGTCTGCGCGGCGGTACGCTGCTGATGACCCCGCTGAAAGGGGTGGACAGCCAGGTGTATGCCCTGGCGCAGGGTAACATTCTGGTCGGCGGTGCAGGGGCATCCGCAGGCGGCAGCAGCGTCGCGGTCAACCAGCTCAACGGCGGCCGTATTACCGGTGGCGCGGTTATCGAGCGTGAGTTGCCGTCGCAGTTTGGCAACGGCAACTCTATTAACCTGCAGCTGAACCAGGACGATTTCACCATGGCGCAGCAGATTGCTGACACCATCAACCGTCGTGGCATGGGCGGCGCAACGGCGCTGGATGCACGTACCGTACAAATTCGTGTGCCGCAGGGCGGGAGTTCTCAGGTGCGTATGCTGGCGGATATCCAGAATCTGGAAGTCGGTACTGCACCGCAGGACGCCAAAATTGTTATCAACTCCCGTACCGGCTCAGTGGTCATGAACCGCGAAGTCACCCTGGATAACTGCGCAGTGGCGCAGGGTAACCTGTCCGTGACGGTGAACCAGTCTGCTAACGTCAGCCAGCCAAACACCCCGTTTGGTGGTGGTCAGACGGTAGTGACGCCGCAAACGCAGATCGATCTTCGCCAGAGTGGAGGATCGCTGCAAAGTATTCGTTCCAGCGCCAACCTGAATAACGTGGTGCGTGCTCTTAACGCACTGGGCGCAACGCCGATTGACCTGATGTCCATCCTGCAATCTATGCAAAGCGCAGGTTGCCTGCGCGCCAAGCTGGAGATCATCTGATGCTGACCGACAGCCGTCTTAACGCCAGTGCAGCCTGGGACGCACAGTCCCTTAATGAGCTGAAGGTAAAAGCCGGACAGGATCCGCAGGCCAATATCCGGCCTGTCGCCCGTCAGGTTGAGGGGATGTTCGTGCAAATGATGCTCAAAAGCATGCGCGAGGCCTTGCCGAAAGACGGTTTGTTCAGCAGTGATTCAACCCGGCTGTACACCAGCATGTATGACCAGCAGATTGCCCAGCAGATGACGGCCGGAAAAGGGCTGGGGCTGGCAGAAATGATGGTGCAGCAGATGTCGGGCGGTAAGGCACCGGTTGACGCGGGCGATCAGATGCAGCAGGTGCCGATGAAGTTTGATCTCGAAACCATCAACACCTATCAAAACCAGACGATTGCCCAGATGGTGCGTAAGGCGCTGCCGAAAGCGCCAGAAAGCGATGATGAACCGATGAGTGGCGACAGCAAAGACTTCCTTGCCCAGCTTTCGTTACCTGCGCGTCTGGCTTCTCAACAAAGTGGGGTGCCGCACCATCTGATTCTGGCGCAGGCTGCACTGGAGTCGGGTTGGGGCCAGCGTCAGATCAAACGCGAAAATGGCGAGCCAAGCTTTAACCTGTTTGGCGTGAAGGCCAGCGCGGGCTGGAAAGGGCCTGTCACCGAAATCACCACCACCGAATTCGAAAACGGTGAGGCGAAGAAAGTGAAAGCCAAGTTCCGCGTTTACAGCTCCTACCTTGAAGCCTTGTCAGATTATGTTGGCATTCTTACCCGTAACCCTCGCTATGCGGCAGTGACCAGTGCGGCCACCGCAGAGCAGGGCGCGCAGGCACTGCAGAGCGCTGGCTATGCAACCGATCCTAAATATGCGCAAAAATTAACCTCCATGATCCAGCAGCTTAAATCGATGGGCGAGAAGGTCAGCAAAGCGTACAGCAATGATATTGAAAATCTGTTCTGAAACGGCTCAAGTTCAGCTCAAGGTTGCCGATAATCGTTAACAGGACTTATGTCTTAAAAGTTAATAAGGAACCTCCATGTCAAGCTTGATTAACAGCGCCATGAGCGGCCTCAGTGCAGCCCAGGCTGCTCTGAATACCACCAGTAATAACATTTCAAGTTATAACGTGGCCGGTTATACCCGTCAGACAACCATTATCTCTGCCGCTAACAGTACGCTGGGCGCAGGGGGTTGGGTGGGTAACGGTGCATACGTCTCTGGTGTACAACGTGAATATGATTCGTTCATCACCAACCAGCTTCGTGGTGCACAAACTCAGAGCAGCGGCCTGACCGCACGCTATGAGCAGATGTCTAAAATCAACGACATGGTTTCAAGTACCACCAACTCGTTGTCGACGTCGCTGCAAGGCTTTTTCTCCAGCCTGCAAACGCTGGTCAGTAACGCAGAAGATCCTGCTTCTCGCCAGAGCCTGCTGGGTAAAGCGGATGCGCTGGTCAACCAGTTTAAGACCACCGATCAGTATCTGCGCGATCAGGACAAACAGATCAACATCTCGATCTCGTCGAGTGTTGACCAGATCAACAGTTACACCAAGCAGATTGCCAACCTCAACGATCAGATTTCGCGTCTGACGGGTGTGGGTGCGGGCGCGTCGCCAAACAACTTGCTCGACCAGCGCGACCAGTTGGTTAGCGAACTGAACAAAATTGTGGGTGTTGAAGTCAGCGTTCAGGATGGCAGCACTTACAACGTCACCATGGCGAACGGTTATACCCTGGTGCAAGGGAGCACATCCCGTCAGCTGGCAGCCGTTGCCTCCAGTGATGATCCGGCCCGTACCACCGTGGCCTATGTGGATAACACCGCGGGTAACATCGAAATCCCGGAAAAACTGCTGACCACCGGTTCGCTTGGTGGCCTGCTGACCTTCCGCTCTCAGGATCTCGATCAGACGCGTAACACCCTGGGACAGCTTGCGCTTTCCTTTGCGGATGCGTTTAACGCCCAGCACAAGCAAGGGTTTGACGTCGATGGCAACGCGGGAGGCACCTTCTTTGATATCGGTACGCCGACCACACTGAGCAACGCGAAAAACACCGGCGGCGCGACCCTGACCGCAGAGGTGACCAGCAGCTCCAGCGTAAAAGCTACCGACTACAAATTAACCAAAACGGATTCTGGCTGGAGCGTTACGCGCCTTGCCGATAACACCTCCTTTGCGGTGACGCCGGCTGCTGATGGCTCACTGTCCTTTGAAGGTCTGAAGATTACCGTTTCGGGTACCGCTGCGAAGAACGACAGCTTTACCGTTAAGCCGGTGGCTAACGCGATTATCAATATGGATGTGGCGATCACCGACGAATCGAAAATTGCCATGGCGGCAAGTGCGACGTCCGGGGAAAGCGACAACAAAAACGGTCAGGCGATGCTTGATCTGCAAAGCGATAAGGTTGTGGGTGGCTCGAAAACCTTTAACGATGCTTACGCGGCGTTAATCAGCACCATCGGGACAACAACATCGACGCTGAAAACCAGCAGCGAGACGCAGGATAACGTGGTCACGCAGCTGAGCAATCAGCAGCAATCCATCTCTGGCGTTAACCTGGATGAAGAGTACGGTAATCTGCAGCGCTATCAGCAGTATTATCTCGCCAACGCACAGGTGCTGCAGACTGCCAGCACGCTGTTTGATGCGTTACTGAACATACGCTAAGTAAGAGGTGAATGATGCGTATCAGTACACAGATGATGTATGAACAAAACATGCGTGGTATCACCAACTCACAAAGTAAGTGGTTGGCGTACGGCGAGCAAATGTCTACCGGTCTGCGGGTCAACCGCCCTTCAGACGATCCGATTGCCGCGTCTCAGGCTGTCGTGGTGTCTCAGGCACAGCAGCAGAACGAGCAGTACAAAACTGCACGTACTTTCGCAAACCAGAAGATTTCTCTGGAAGAAAGCGTGCTGAGCCAGGTGACAACGGCTGTGACCGCGGCGCAAACCAGTATCGTTAAAGCCGGTAACGGTTCTTTGAGTGACGATGACCGTTCATCCATGGCGACAGAGCTGCAGGGGATTCGCGACCAACTGATGAACCTGGCAAACAGCACCGACGGTAACGGTCGTTACATCTTCGGTGGCTACAAAACCAGCGATGCGCCCTTTGATACCAGCAACGGTGATTACAACGGCGGCAACGAAGCGATTACTCAGCAGGTCGATTCTGCACGTACTATGGTGATTGCCCATACCGGCACCCAGGTCTTCGACAGTGTCACCAGCAATGCCGTCAAAGAGCCTGATGGTTCCACAGGTGAAACCAACGTCTTCAAAGTGCTTGATGCGGCCATTGCTGCCCTCAAAGTTCCGGTAGGCGATGATGAGACGGCCAAAGCGACCTCCCAGGCTGCGCTGGATACCGCGAACCGCGGATTGCGTAACTCGCTTAACAATGTGCTGACCGTGCGTGCTGAGCTGGGTACCCAACTTGATGAACTGGACAAGCTCGATGCGCTCGGTGATGACCGTTCCCTGAGCCTGACGCAGCAGATGAGCGATCTGGTGAACGTGGACTGGAGTTCTGCTATTTCGTCTTACACCATGCAACAAACGGCATTGCAGGCATCCTATAAAGCATTTAGCGACATGCAAGGCATGTCGCTGTTCCAGCTCAATAAGTAATCTTCGCTTTACCCTGTCTTGAAACTGGACAGGGTCTGTATGCCCGCACTGGAATCCAGCGCGGGCATTTTTTTATCCCGCATTTCTGGCGGCAGCCTGTAGACGGCGGTTGTCGACCAAACGAATCACCAGCGCGATAAGCCCGGTTAATGTGGCCAGCGCCACCACACCTGACCAGCCGGCAGCGGTATAGACTTTGCTACCCAGCACCGAGCCCAGTGCCATCCCAATAAACACGACGGTAAACAGTAATGCATTAAGTCTGCCGCGTGCCTGCGGCTCAAGACCGTAGACCAGATTCTGGTGTGCCACCAGGCTGGATTGCAGGCCTAAGTCAAAACCAATCGCGGCCAGCGCAATAACAACCAACTGGGCGTTTACGGACACCAGCGGCAGCACAAACATCAGGGCAAAAGAGGCAGAGACCAGCGCAGCGCCGAGTTGCGTCACTTTTTCTGCTCCTACTTTATCTGCCAGACCGCCTGCCAGCGGTGCCGCCAGAGCACCCGCCGCCCCGGCAATCCCAAAGGTCCCTGCAACGGCACTGCCTAACTGATATTTTTCCAGCAGCATCACCGCAAGCGTTGACCAGAATGCGCTAAAAGCGATGGATAAAAAGCCCTGCGCAAACGCAGCACGGCGCAAGGCAGGGTAGCGCTGCCACAGATGCGCCATTGACTTCATCAGCTGAGGGTAGCTCAGGGTGGAATGAATGGTGAAACGCGGCAGCACAAACCACATCAGCGTGCCGATGAACGCGATGCTCACCGCCGCTAACTGAAACATAATCCGCCAGCCAAAGGCGGCACCGACAAATCCGCTCACGGTACGGGAGAGCAAAATACCCAGCAGCAAGCCCGTCATGACGGTACCAACGGTTTTTCCCTGTTTCCCCTCCGGGGCGAGAATCGCCGCCGCAGGCACGATATCCTGCGCCATGGTGGCAGCCATCCCCAGCAGCAGACTCACCACCAGTAATGCCGACAGCGTGGTCGTGAAGCTACAGGCCAACAGCAGGAGTGCAAGGGCGGTACATTTCGCCAGAATCAGGCGACGACGATCGTAGCGATCACCGAGCGGCAGCAAAAAGAGGATCCCCAATGCATAACCCGCCTGCGTGAGGGTGGGAACCAGTCCCATACCGTTGATGGTTAAATGCAGATCACTGCCCATCAGTGGCAACAGCGGCTGGGCGTAGTAAATAGCCGCGACGCTAAAACCCGCTCCCAGCGCCAGCACGAAGATTATCCAGCGTGCGACGTTTAACGGTTGAGAATGACGGTTCATAAGGTTTTCCTCAAAATTGGTGTGAGTGCATTTTTGCCGAAGAGGGGATGGCGCGGTAGCCGGTGAGGTGGTAAAACGGTTATACGTGAAACGTATTACCATTGGTTAAAACATGCGAGCAGAACGTATAGATAGAGTGGATTTAATGCGTACCCTGGTGCGTATTGTGGAGGCGGGATCGCTCTCAGCCGCGGCAAGACAGCTCGACACCACCCAGGCGACCGTCAGCCGCCGTTTACAGTCGCTGGAAACGCTGCTGGGCGTAAAGCTGATCTTACGCACCACGCACGCCATGAAGCTTACCGATGACGGTGAGCGCTGCTACCAGCATGCGAAACGGGTGATTGATGCCTGGGTGACACTGGAAGACGAACTGAGTCAGGCTGAAGACGAACCCGTCGGCATGCTGCGGGTAAGGGCTCCTCATGCGTTCGGTCAGGAACAGCTCCTGTCCCCGCTCACGCAGTTTCTTGAGCGTTACCCTCAGCTCAGTGTGGAATGGATGCTGAACGACAAAACCGTCAACTTTCTCAGCGACAACATCGACTGTGCCATTCGTGTAGGGGCTGAAGTTGATTCGTCAACCGTGTCTGTTTTGCTGGCCGAAGTGCCGCGCTGCCTGGTGGCATCACCGGCGTTGCTGGCACGCGTTGCCCCGGTGACCAGCCCTGCGCAGTTGAGCGCGTTGCCGTGGGTCGCGCTGAACACCTTCTATCAACACGATATTGTCCTGACACACGCCATGCGCGGCGAACAGGAGCGGGTGGCGATAACGCCGCGTTTGTACACCGACAGCCTTTACGTGGCGCGCAATACGGCACTGGCGGGCTTGGGGGTGGCGGCGGTATCAAGCTGGACGGTAGAAGAAGATATTCGACAGGGAAAACTGGTGGCGTTGTTACCTGACTGGCAGCCCGCACCTTTGCCGGTGCATCTGGTCTACCCCTGGGCGCGCTACTATCCGGCGCGGTTAAGGATGTTTTTACAGCTCATGCGGGAGGTGATGCCGGGGTTGAGCGGCATGCGCCAGCCCGTGCGCAAGGCATAAAAAAGCCGACCCGAAGGTCGGCTTTTAATGCACCAGGAAATTAATCCGTGGACTGCGGACGTGTCGCCGGAGCAGTCGCAGTGTGCGTGGCGCTATGACCACCTGCAGTGCCTTTACCATCAAAGTCGAACTGCGGGCGAACCCAGTCGCTGTGACGCGGCGCTTCCGGCACGTAGTCCGGTGCTGGCGCTTTCGTCATCGGTGCCGTGGCATGGCTCACGACGCTTTCAACAGCGGCCTGCGGTGCAGCAACAGGTGCGCTGGCAGCGACAGGGGCTGGCTCAACGGCAACCGGCTCTTCAGCGACAGGCGCTTCAGTGACTGGCTCAACCGCGACAGGTGCTTGCGCAACAGCGGCATCGGCAATCGGTTCTTCAACCGGTGCAACGATTTCACTTTCTGCGACGACAGCTTCTGCGGCCGGGGCCACTTCTTCTGCGACAGTTTGGGCAACAACGGCATCTTCTTCTGCGATGATTTGCGGCTGCTCAGCAACCGGCGCTTCAATCACTTCAGGATGTGCCGTTTCCACTGCCACTGGCTGCGGTTCAGCGACCGGCTCTTGCGGTTCAACCACAACAGGCGCCTGCGCTTCAACAACGTCAACGGGCTGTTGTTCAGCTTGCGCCGTGACCAGCTCAACTTCAGCCACCAGCGGTGCAACCTCTGGCGCGATTTGCACGTCAGCATCGACCTGCTGCTCAACAACCTGTGTTTCCAGCGCTTCATCCTGCGGGCGGGCTACCGGGTAGCTGATCCACACTTTGCCTGATGCCATTTCCGGTGATGCACAGGCTGTCGCCAGCGGCATCGCAGACTGGGTCGGATAACGCTCATCACGGTAACGGCGACGACGCTGACCGCTGACGCGCAGATGACGTGGAGAGCGACGTGAGCGGCGCGGCATACCGGCGTTATCACGTGCTTCCGCGGATTCGTCCTGCTCAGTGGCATTATCAACAACGGCTGGCAGATCGCGTTTAGCAAGGTCAGTACGTTGTTCCGGCGCGTCTTCAACAACGACAGATTCCACAATCGGTTCGCTGCTCTGCACTTCACCAACGCGGACTTTCTGAGCCAGCTGACGCTGTTTACGGCGCGGCATGACCTGAACGCGTTCTTCCTGTGCAGCTTCCTGATCCGGTTGCTCTTCGCGCTCCTGGACTTTGGCTTCCTGCTGAGGCTGACGCTTGTCTTCGTTGTTACGGCGACGGTTGCGATCGCGGCGTGGCTGCTGCTCGTCACGGGATTTTGATTTTTCGCTGTCGTCGGCGACGACTGGCTGACGAACCTCGCGATCCTCGGTGTTCTGCTGAGGTTTCTCACGGCGGTTACGGCGATTTTCATCACGTCCTTCGCGGCCTTCGCGCGCTTCGTTACCTTCTGAGCGGTTATCGCGACGGTCGTTACGCTCATTACGGTCGCCACGCTCACCGCGATCGTTACGATCGTTGCGGTCACGACGGTTGTTCTGACGTGGCTTACGACGTTCCTGTGAACGCTCCTGTTTCTCTTCTTTCTTCTCTTCTTTCACTTCAGCAGGGGCGGCAGGCTCATTACCTGCGAACACGCTTTTCAGTGCCGAGAACAGACGACTCAGGAAACCAGGGGCTGCCGGGGCGGCGGCTTTTGGTGCGGCGGCCGTTGGCTGCGCTTGTGTTGCCGGAGCCGCAGGTGCCTGAGGCGCTGGCGGGATTTCTGGCATCACAAAGGCGGCGAGCGCCGGTTGCTCAGGACGTTTACGCTCGGACGCTTCTTCTTCAGAAGGCAGCGCCATCTCTTCTTCATGCAGCTTAGGCAGCATGTAGCTGAGGGTGGTGGTTTCTTCGCCCTTACGTACGCGCAGCACGGAGTAGTGTGGTGTCTCCATCTGGTCGTTCGGGACAATCACACAACGGACACCGTTCTGGCGCGTTTCGATTGCGCTGACGGCAGTACGTTTTTCGTTAAGCAGATAAGAGGCAATCGGCACCGGAACAATCGCGTGCACTTCCTGGGTGTTCTCTTTCAGCGCTTCTTCTTCGATGAGACGCAGAATAGACAGTGACAGAGATTCGTTGTCACGAATCGTACCTGTACCCGTACAACGCGGGCAAACATGGTGGCTTGATTCGCCCAGAGACGGACTCAGGCGCTGACGTGACATCTCCAGCAGGCCGAAGCGAGAAATATGGCTGATCTGAATACGCGCTCTGTCCTGACGGACGGCTTCGCGCAGGCGGTTTTCCACCGCACGCTGGTGACGAACCGGCGTCATATCGATGAAGTCGATAACAATCAGGCCGCCAAGGTCACGCAGACGAAGCTGACGCGCGATTTCATCGGCGGCTTCAAGGTTGGTGTTAAAGGCAGTCTCTTCGATATCACCACCGCGGGTTGCACGGGCGGAGTTGATGTCGATGGCGGTCAGTGCTTCGGTGGAGTCGATAACGATGGAACCACCGGAAGGCAGACGGACTTCACGCTGGAAAGCGGATTCAATCTGCGACTCAATCTGGTAATGGCTGAACAGCGGGATTTCACCGGTGTACAGTTTGATTTTGCTGCTGAAATCCGGGCGGCCTAACGCAGCGATATGCTGGCGTGCCATCTCCATGACTTTCGGATTATCAATCAAAATTTCGCCGATGTCCTGACGCAGATAATCACGGAATGCACGTACGATGACGTTGCTTTCCTGATGGATCAGGAACGGAGCAGGGCGGCTGTCGGCTGCTTTCTGGATAGCTTCCCAGTGTTTCAGACGGAAACTGAGGTCCCACTGCAGTGCTTCAGCTGATTTGCCAACGCCTGCGGTACGAACGATCAAGCCCATGCCATCCGGAAGTTCCAGGCTGGCCAGTGCTTCTTTTAACTCGGTGCGATCGTCGCCTTCAATGCGGCGAGAAATGCCACCCGCGCGCGGGTTGTTTGGCATCAGCACCAGGTAGCTGCCTGCGAGGCTGATGAAGGTCGTCAGCGCTGCGCCTTTGTTACCGCGTTCTTCTTTATCAATTTGAACAATGACTTCCTGGCCTTCGCGCAGCACATCTTTGATGTTCGGACGACCATGAGAATTGTAATTGGCAGGGAAATATTCGCGGGCAATCTCTTTGAGAGGCAGGAAACCGTGTCGTTCAGCGCCGTAATCAACAAATGCAGCTTCCAGACTCGGTTCAATACGGGTGATTTTGCCTTTGTAGATGTTTGCTTTTTTCTGCTCGTGTCCAGGACTTTCGATATCCAGATCGTACAGACGCTGCCCATCCACAAGGGCAACACGCAACTCTTCTTGCTGAGTTGCGTTGATTAACATTCTTTTCATCGTAACTTACTCATTATTCTTACATTGACGACTAAGCTGCGGGCAAAGTAACGCCTTTCCGGGGGAGAACCGATGGCCTCGTGACTGTTCACGTCGCCAACCTCACGGTTGTCGCTCGCTTAAGAGGCGCAGTGTGTCGGTTGCCTGTATTTCCTGTGGAAAACACAGCGCAATTATCAGGGGAACAGCCTGGGAAAAACTCTCCAGAGAAGATTCCATCTACCGGTAAGGACTGCAACCCGCAGCCCGCTAAGTGCCTGAAAGTCCAATACGTCTTACGCCATTGCTGCGTGTATGGTCGGACAGGCAAAACTGGTCATTCCGCACAATTGCTTGTTTTAACAAGTTTCAACGCGGAAAACTGCAACATTATTCCTTGCGAACCCTGTTATAGCAAGCTGACTTTTACCATTTATCACCCGGTTACTCACAGTTTTTTCACTTTTGACTGGCGATTGTTTTAATAACCGTCAAATCAGCTGTGAAGAACAAAGTCATCCAGGATCAAGAGTAAATATAAGCATAGAAAAATGAGTGGCGCTAATCATCCGCGATAATTAGAATCGCCTCCCATGAAAACTGAGAACCCATCCGTAAAATTTGTTGTTATCGCTGATGATGAGGCGGGGCAACGTATCGATAATTTTTTGCGCACCCAGCTCAAAGGTGTGCCGAAAAGCATGATTTACCGCATCATCCGTAAGGGCGAAGTGCGGGTCAATAAAGGACGCACCAAACCTGAATACAAACTCGAAGCGGGCGATGAAATACGCATTCCGCCGGTTCGTGTGTCTGAAAAAGAAGAAGAGGCCGTGTCGCCTCACCTGCAGAAAGTGGCCGCGCTGAACGATGTGATTCTTTATGAAGACGACCACATTCTTGTGCTGAACAAGCCTTCCGGAACGGCGGTACACGGGGGCAGCGGTCTGAGTTTCGGCGTGATCGAAGGCCTGCGTGCATTGCGCCCGGAAGCTCGTTTCCTTGAACTGGTGCACCGTCTGGATCGTGACACCTCAGGGGTTCTGCTGGTCGCCAAAAAACGTTCTGCCCTGCGTTCGCTCCACGAGCAGTTGCGCGATAAAGGCATGCAGAAGGATTATCTGGCGCTGGTGCGCGGGCAGTGGCAGTCCCACGTCAAAGTGGTGCAGGCGCCGTTGCTGAAAAATATCCTGCAAAGTGGTGAGCGCATCGTACGTGTGAGCCAGGAAGGTAAACCGTCGGAAACCCGTTTTAAGGTGGAAGAGCGTTACGAACAGGCAACCCTGATGCGCTGCAGTCCTGTCACGGGTCGTACTCACCAGATTCGCGTTCATACCCTGCATGCGGGCCATCCGATTGCGTTTGATGACCGCTATGGCGATCGGGAATTTGACAAGCAACTGGCAGGCACCGGGTTATCTCGCCTGTTCCTGCATGCCGCGGCGCTGAAGTTTACGCATCCCAACACGGGGGAGACGATTCGTGTTGAAGCGCCAATGGATGATGAGCTTAAGCGCTGTCTCCAGGTGCTGCGTAAGCAGAAATAACAAAAAAGGGGAGTCGTGATGACTCCCCTTTTTCTTAAGCCGCCTTGGGTTTAAGCGGCACGGCATTATTTTTTTCTTTGATGGGCAGGTTGATTAACGCCGCCAGAATCGCAAGCACGATATCGGCATACCACACCCAGTCGAGATTCCCTTCATACTGCATGGCGATGCCGCCAAGCCAGGCACCAAAAAACGCCCCGATTTGATGTGAAAACAGCGTGAAACCAAAGAGTGTGGCCAGATAGCGGGTGCCAAACAGCTTACCGACAATCCCGGCGGTGGGCGGGACGGTAGCAAGCCAGGTCAGCCCAATCGCACAGGCAAAAATATAAAAGGCCAGTTCAGACTTTGACGAAAGCAGGAACGCGATAATCAAGACGGCACGTGAGGCATAGAGCACCGCGAGGATATATTTCATTGAATAGCGCTTGCCGAGGAATCCGGCGAAAATACTGCCCGCAATATTGCAAAGACCAATCAGTGAGAGGCTGACTGCCGAAACGGATGCATCGTGCCCACACAGGCTGACTTCGCTCGGTAAGTGGGTGGTCAGGAACGCCACATGAAAGCCACATGTCAGAAAACCGGCGTGCAGCAACAGATAACTGGGATTGCGAAATGCGGTGCGAATCTGCTGTTTAAGGCCCGGCTCATCAGCGACGGTGGGGTGCGCCAGTTTGACGGTGGGTTTTTTATCTCCCCGGCACAGGAACCACGAGGGGATAATGGTGGCAAGAGCCGCGAGGGCGAGGAAGACCAACCCCGACGCAGCACCTCGCAGGCTGACAATCAACTGAATCAGCGGGGCGAAGATAAACTGCCCCATCGATCCGCCCGCGTTAATCATCCCGCTGGCAACGGAGCCTTTATCTGTCGGCAATCGGCTGGCCACAATACCGATGAGTACGGAGAAGCTACCCGCAGCGGCACCTGCCGGGCTTAAAAGCCCCTGCGCCAGAGTAAGCGGCAGAAACGATGAGGCCCACAGCGTGCCAAGCTGCCCTAACGCAATCAGCACTGCGCCCAGTACCAGAACGGTGAAGGCACCCCGTTTGTCTGCCCAGGCGCCAAACAGTGGCTGAAACGCCCCCCACATCAGTTGCCCAATGGCCAGCGCCATGCTGACCTCGGCAATGCTCATGGTGGTGGTATGAAGAATAGGGTGCACAAACAGGCCGACGGTCTGCCTGATCCCCATGGTTATCATTAAAATCAGGCTGGCGAGCGCGATGAGTGACCACAGGCCAGATGAAGACCGTTGAGATATGTCGCGTGATTCCACCGGTGTTCCTTAAAAGTGAGTGTCAGACCTGTTGTTTTTATTAGCTAAGCAGCGGGTTGCGGTGTTCCCGACGCAGCATCTGACAGAGTGCTATCAGTGGCAGCCCTACCAGGGTGTTGGGATCGCGCCCTTCGAGTCGCTCAAACAACGTAATGCCCAACCCCTCGCTCTTAAAACTCCCTGCGCACTGCAATGGGCGCTCTTTGCGAATGTAATCATCAATTTCTTGTTCACTTAAATGACGAAAATGAACATCGAAAGGTTCACATTCAGTTTGTAAGTGACCCGTTGCTGAATTAAACAGCGCCAGCCCCGTATAAAAAGTCACAATATTACCGCTGGCCTTACGTAACTGCGCCCGCGCATTTTCTTCAGTGTGGGGTTTGCCCGTTATTTCACCTTCCAGCACGCAGACCTGATCGGAGCCAATAATAAGATGATGTGGGTAAAGATGGGCGAGGGACTGGGCTTTGTCCTGAGCAAGGCGCAGGACCAGATGCCGGGGGGACTCGCCCGCCAGCGGTGTCTCATCGGTCGTGGGCGCTGCACATTCGAAAGGCATGCCCAGTTTTTCCAACAGCGCACGTCGCCAGGGAGAGGTTGAGGCAAGAATAATATCTGACATATTTTTTTCACCAAATATGGCTTAACCATGACAGGCATTTTAAACTGTAGGCCGCAATGTGTGCGAATTATTGGCAAAAGGCAACCTGAGGCTGCCTTTTTCTTTGACTCTATGACGTTACAAAGTTAATATGCGCGCCCTATGCAAAAGGTAAAATTACCCCTGACTCTTGATCCGGTTCGTACGGCTCAAAAACGTCTCGATTACGAAGGTATCTATACTTCCGATCAGGCTGAGCGTATTGCCGAATCCGTAGTCAGTGTGGACAGTGATGTAGAATGCTCCATGTCGTTCGCTATCGACAACCAGCGTCTCGCCGTTTTAACCGGTGATGCAAAGGTGACGGTAACGCTCGAGTGTCAGCGTTGCGGGAAACCGTTTGTACAGCATGTTCACACAACGTATTGTTTCAGTCCGGTTCGTTCTGACGAACAGGCTGAAGCACTCCCGGAAGCGTATGAGCCGATTGAGGTTAACGAATTCGGTGAAATCGATCTTCTGGCTCTGGTTGAAGATGAAATCATCCTCACCTTGCCAGTGGTTCCGGTGCATGATTCTGAACACTGTGAAGTGTCCGAGGCGGACATGGTCTTTGGGGAACTGCCTGATGAAGCGCAAAAACCAAACCCATTTGCCGTATTAGCCAGCTTAAAGCGTAAGTAATTGAGGAGTAAGGTCCATGGCCGTACAACAGAATAAACCAACCCGTTCCAAACGTGGCATGCGTCGTTCCCATGACGCGCTGACTGCAGTTACCAGCCTGTCTGTAGACAAGACTTCTGGTGAGAAACACCTGCGTCACCACATCACCGCTGACGGTTTCTACCGCGGCCGCAAGGTTATCACTAAGTAATCACGCGCAAGCGTGATTAGGCTTAGTGAGGATTTCCCCGTGCAAACGGGGAATTTACCGAACCAGGCTGCGACGATACCTTGACACGTCTAACCCTGGCGTTAGATGTCATGGGGGGAGATTTTGGCCCTTCCGTGACAGTGCCTGCAGCATTGCAGGCACTGAATTCTAATTCGCAACTCACACTTCTTTTAGTCGGCAATCCCGACACAATCACGCCATTACTCGCAAAAGCTGACTTTGAACAACGTTCGCGTCTGCAGATTATCCCTGCGCAGTCAGTTATTGCCAGTGATGCCCGACCCTCGCAGGCCATTCGCAATAGTCGTGGCAGCTCTATGCGGATAGCGCTGGAGCTGGTGAAAGAAGGACGAGCTCAGGCTTGCGTCAGCGCGGGGAATACCGGCGCGCTGATGGGCCTCTCGAAATTGCTGCTCAAACCTATTGAAGGTATTGAGCGTCCGGCGCTGGTAACGGTGTTACCGCATCAGCAGAAGGGCAAGACGGTAGTGCTCGATTTGGGCGCTAACGTCGACTGTGATAGTACTATGCTGGCTCAGTTTGCCGTGATGGGATCGGTGCTGGCAGAAGAAGTTGTCGGAATCAACACTCCCCGTGTTGCGTTACTGAACATTGGTGAAGAAGAGACCAAAGGCCTGGACAGCATTCGCGAAGCGGCTGAATTGCTCAAACAGGTTCCCTCCATCAACTATATTGGTTATCTCGAAGCCAATGAGTTGTTGACGGGTAAAACGGATGTTCTGGTGTGCGATGGCTTCACCGGAAACGTCACGTTGAAGACCATGGAAGGGGTCGTACGCATGTTTCTTTCTCTGCTGAAATCTCAGGGAGAAGGTAAAAAAAGCGCCTGGTGGCTGATTTTATTGAAGCGTTGGTTACAAAAGAGCCTGACGCGGCGATTCAGTCACCTCAACCCCGACCAGTATAATGGCGCCTGTCTGTTAGGATTGCGCGGCACGGTGATTAAGAGTCATGGTGCGGCCAATCAGCGAGCTTTTAGCGTCGCTATTGAGCAGGCGGTGCAGGCGGTGCAGCGGCAAGTTCCTCAGCGAATTGCCGCTCGCCTGGAATCTGTGTTACCGGAAAAAGACTGAGCGTACATGTATACGAAGATTATGGGTACCGGCAGCTATCTGCCTGAACAAGTGCGAACTAACGCCGATCTTGAAAAAATGGTGGATACGTCTGACGAGTGGATTGTCACCCGCACAGGTATCCGTGAACGCCGTATCGCCGCGCCAAATGAAACCGTATCAACCATGGGTTTCGAAGCCGCAAAACGTGCGATGGAGATGGCGGGTGTGACGGCCGATGAGATTGGTCTGATTGTTGTCGCCACCACCTCCGCAACGCATGCTTTCCCTAGCGCGGCCTGTCAGGTGCAAAATCTGCTTGGCGTGAAAGGGTGCCCGGCGTTTGATGTTGCTGCAGCATGCGCGGGCTTCACCTATGCGTTGAGTATTGCCGATCAGTACGTGAAGTCTGGTGCGGTTAAGCGCGCACTGGTTATCGGTTCTGATGTCCTCGCGCGGACGTGTAATCCAGAAGACCGTGGCACGATCATCATCTTTGGTGACGGCGCGGGTGCGGTTGTGCTGGGCGCCTCTGAAGAGCCGGGTATCATCTCCACCCATCTGCATGCTGACGGTAGCTATGGCGAATTGCTGACGCTGCCGAATGCGGATCGTGTACATCCGGATAGCCCTATCTTCCTGACAATGGCCGGGAATGAAGTCTTTAAAGTGGCGGTGACTGAGCTTTCTCGCATCGTCGATGAAACCCTGGAAGCGAATAACCTGCAGCGCAGCGAACTGGACTGGCTGGTGCCACACCAGGCTAACCTGCGCATCATCAGCGCCACGGCGAAAAAGCTGGGTATGTCGATGGAGAACGTTGTGGTGACACTCGACCGTCATGGCAATACCTCTGCGGCATCGGTTCCATGTGCGCTTGATGAAGCCGTCCGTGACGGACGTATTCAACGGGGTCAACTGATCCTGCTTGAAGCATTTGGCGGTGGGTTCACCTGGGGTTCTGCGCTGGTCCGTTTCTAGTATTAAGGATAACAACATGACGCAATTTGCTTTTGTGTTCCCGGGACAAGGCTCCCAGGCCGTGGGCATGCTATCTGAGATGGCGGCTACTCATCCGGTGGTAGAAGAGACGTTTCGTGAAGCGTCTGCTGCACTGGGATATGACCTGTGGGAGCTGGTTCAGCAAGGTCCGGCTGAAGAATTAAACAAAACCTGGCAGACGCAACCCGCGTTGCTCACGGCTTCCGTGGCGCTCTGGCGTGTCTGGCAGCAGCAGGGCGGTAAAACCCCAGCGCTGATGGCTGGCCATAGTCTGGGTGAATACTCTGCATTAGTTTGTGCTGGCGTGATCCCGTTTGCTGACGCGGTACGCTTGGTTGAACTGCGTGGCAAATTCATGCAGGAAGCGGTTCCGGAAGGAACGGGGGCAATGTCCGCCATTATCGGTCTGGATGATGCGTCTATTGCAAAAGCGTGCGAAGACGCAGCCCAGGGGCAGGTTGTTTCTCCGGTGAACTACAATTCCCCGGGCCAGGTGGTGATCGCGGGCCACAAAGATGCCGTTGAGCGCGCGGGTGCTGCCTGTAAAGCCGCTGGCGCGAAACGTGCGCTGCCGCTGCCGGTAAGCGTCCCGTCTCACTGTGCGCTGATGAAACCAGCAGCAGAGAAACTGGCTGTTGAACTCGAGAAAATCGTGTTCAGCGCGCCATTGGTTCCGGTTGTGAATAACGTTGACGTGAAATGTGAAACCTCCCCGGAGGCCATTCGCGATGCGCTCGTTCGCCAGCTTTTTAGCCCGGTGCAATGGACCAAAAGCGTTGAGTTTATCGCTTCACAGGGCGTAGAACACCTGTATGAAGTTGGGCCAGGTAAAGTCCTTACCGGTCTGACGAAACGTATTGTTGATACCCTGACGGCGTCAGCGCTCAATGAGCCTGCTGCGGTGTCAGAGGCACTGGCGCAATAAAAGAGGAACACCATGAGTTTTGAAGGAAAAATCGCACTGGTTACCGGTGCGAGCCGTGGCATTGGCCGCGCAATTGCGGAAACCCTTGTCGCTCGTGGCGCAAAAGTTATTGGTACTGCGACCAGCGAAAGTGGTGCGCAGGCAATCAGTGATTATCTGGGTGCAAATGGTAAAGGTCTGCTGCTGAATGTGACCGATCCGGCATCCATTGAATCTGTTCTGGAAAACATTCGCACTGAGTTCGGCGAGGTGGATATTCTGGTGAACAACGCCGGTATCACTCGCGACAACTTGTTAATGCGTATGAAAGATGATGAGTGGAACGATATTCTCGAAACTAACTTGTCATCTGTTTTCCGTCTGTCAAAAGCGGTGATGCGCGCTATGATGAAAAAGCGTCATGGGCGTATCATCACTATCGGTTCTGTGGTTGGTACCATGGGAAATGCTGGTCAGGCCAACTACGCTGCGGCGAAAGCAGGTCTGATTGGTTTCAGTAAGTCACTGGCACGAGAAATCGCGTCACGTGGTATTACTGTGAACGTTGTTGCTCCGGGCTTTATTGAAACGGACATGACGCGTGCGCTGTCTGAAGATCAGCGTGCGGGTATTCTGGCGCAGGTTCCGGCAGGTCGCCTTGGCGGTGCACAAGAGATCGCCAACGCGGTTGCATTTTTAGCCTCTGACGAGGCAGGTTACATCACTGGTGAGACCCTGCACGTCAACGGCGGAATGTATATGGTTTAATCACGATTAAAATTATTTGCGTTATTAGGGTGAAAGGCCTCAAAATAGCGTAAAATCGTGGTACGAACTGCCGGGATTTAGTTGCAAATTTTTCAACATTTTATACACTACGAAAACCATCGCGAAAGCGAGTTTTGATAGGAAATTTAAGAGTATGAGCACTATCGAAGAACGCGTTAAGAAAATTATCGGCGAACAGCTGGGCGTTAAGCAGGAAGAAGTTGTGAACTCCGCTTCCTTCGTTGAAGACCTGGGCGCAGATTCTCTTGACACCGTTGAGCTGGTAATGGCTCTGGAAGAAGAGTTTGATACTGAGATTCCGGACGAAGAAGCTGAGAAGATCACCACCGTTCAGGCTGCCATTGATTACATCAACGGTCACCAGGCGTAAGTGAACATCTCCAGGCGGTCATTCGACCGCCTGAGTTTTATCTATTATTCCTCGAATCCCAATTTTTCCCTCCCTGGAGGACAAACGTGTCTAAGCGTCGTGTAGTTGTGACCGGACTGGGCATGTTGTCTCCTGTCGGCAATACCGTAGAGTCTACATGGACCTCTCTCCTTGCCGGTCAGAGTGGCATCAGCCTGATCGACCATTTCGATACTAGCGCCTACGCAACGAAATTTGCTGGCTTAGTAAAGGATTTTAACTGTGATGACATCATCTCGCGCAAAGAACAGCGCAAGATGGATGACTTCATTCAATATGGAATTGTCGCTGGCGCACAGGCCATGCTTGATTCTGGCCTTGAAGTGACGGAAGAAAACGCAACCCGCATTGGTGCCGCAATTGGCTCCGGTATTGGCGGTTTGGGTTTAATCGAAGAAAACCACAGTTCTTTAGTGAACGGTGGCCCGCGCAAAATCAGCCCGTTCTTCGTACCGTCGACGATTGTTAATATGGTGGCCGGTCACCTGACCATCATGTTTGGCCTGCAGGGGCCAAGTATTTCAATCGCAACTGCGTGTACCTCTGGTGTACACAACATCGGCCATGCTGCGCGTATTATCGCGTATGGCGATGCGGATGCGATGCTTGCGGGCGGTGCAGAAAAAGCCAGTACGCCACTGGGTGTAGGTGGTTTTGGTGCCGCTCGTGCGCTCTCGACCCGTAATGATAATCCGCAGGCCGCGAGCCGCCCATGGGATAAAGACCGTGATGGCTTTGTACTTGGCGATGGCGCGGGCATTATCATGCTGGAAGAGTATGAGCACGCGAAAAAACGTGGTGCCAAGATTTACGCTGAGATTATTGGTTTTGGCATGAGCAGCGATGCTTACCACATGACCTCTCCGCCTGAGAACGGCGCAGGCGCAGCAGCAGCAATGGCAAATGCCCTGCGTGATGCGGGTCTTGATGCGAGCAAAATTGGTTATATCAACGCGCATGGCACCTCTACGCCAGCGGGTGATAAAGCGGAAACGCAGGCCGTTAAATCGATCTTCGGTGATGCCGCCAGCAGCGTGCTGGTCAGCTCCACGAAATCCATGACGGGTCACCTGCTGGGTGCAGCGGGTGCGGTAGAGTCTATCTTCTCTATCCTGGCTCTGCGCGATCAAGCTGTCCCGCCAACCATCAACCTGGATAACCCGGATGAAGGTTGTGATCTTGATTTTGTGCCGCATGAAGCACGTCAGGTCAGCGGAATGGAGTATGCCCTGTGTAACTCCTTCGGCTTCGGTGGCACCAATGGCTCACTGATCTTTAAAAAGGTCTGAGTTCCGGTTTTCACTTTCTGAAGCATTGAAAGGCCCGCATGTCGGGCCTTTTTTATTCGGTTTTCTCCGCTTGTCCTGCGCATTCTGGCCTGAGAAACTACCCGCCCATGCACAAGGAGCCACTATGTTTCTGATTAATGGCCTCGAACAATATTCCCTACCTGCAAGTGATCGTGCGATCCAGTTTGGTGACGGCTGCTTCACGACGGCGCGCGTAAAAGAGGGGCGTATTCATTTCCTGCCACAGCATCTGGCCCGGCTGAAAAGAGCCTGCGATGCGCTATTCATTCCTTTTAACCAGTGGTCAACGCTTGAAGACGAAATGCGCCACCTTGCTGAACATCAGGCTACAGGCGTCCTGAAGGTGATGATTAGCCGTGGCGTGGGCGGGCGGGGCTACTCAGGTGCAGCGTGTCAGACGCCAACACGGATCCTCAGCCTTTCCCCCTGGCCTGAGCATTACCTGCGCTGGCGCGAGGAGGGGATAACCCTCTCACTAAGCCCGGTTCGGTTGGGAAGAAACCCGCTGCTTGCTGGCATCAAACATTTGAATCGTCTGGAGCAGGTCCTCGTCCGTCGTTATCTTGAGCAAACTGATGCTGATGAGGCGCTGGTTCTTGACAGTGACGGGTGGGTTACGGAATGCTGTGCCGCTAATATATTCTGGCGCCAGGGAAGCGATGTGTTTACCCCGCGAGTTGACCAGGCCGGAGTAGACGGCATCATGCGCCAGGTTTGCCTTGAACGACTGGCATCTTCTGATTTTCGCGTTGTCGAAGTGAATGCACGGCCTGATGTCCTGAAAGCCGCAGACGAAGTCATCGTGTGCAATGCCTTAATGCCGATCCTTCCCGTGCGTCAATGGGATGACAAGATCTGGGCATCACGCGAGATGTACCACTATTTAGCCCCTCTTTGTGAGCACCCGATAGAGTCATGAAAAAAATGCTGCGCTTTGTATTTCTTTTGCTGCTGGTGATGGGTATCGCTGCAGGCGTTGGCCTGTGGAAAGTCCGCCAGCTGGCAGACAGTAAATTATTGATAAAAGAAGAGACGATTTTTGCTCTGGAAGCGGGCACCGGCCGCGCTGCGTTAGGTGTACAGCTTTACACTGAAAAAGTGATCAATCGTCCACGTGTTTTCCAGTGGCTGTTGCGCGTTGAACCCGAACTTTCCCACTTTAAAGCGGGTACCTATCGGTTGACACCGGATATGACGGTTCGCGACATGCTTCAATTACTCGAAAGCGGCAAAGAAGCGCAGTTCCCGCTGCGTTTTGTGGAAGGCATGCGCTTGAGTGATTACCTGCAGCAGCTGCGCGCTGCTCCGTGGATCAAACACACGCTCAAAGATGATGATTACGCGACGGTTGCCGCGGCTCTCGATTTCGAACATGCAGACTGGGTGGAAGGGTGGTTCTGGCCGGACACCTGGATGTACACCGCCAATACCACCGACGTCGCACTGCTTAAACGTGCCCATCAGAAAATGGTGCACGCTGTTGATCAGGCATGGGAAGGGCGGATTGACGGCCTGCCGTACAAAGACAAAAACCAAATGGTCACCATGGCCTCAATCATTGAGAAAGAGACGGCTGTTGCCAGTGAACGCGATCAGGTTGCCTCGGTGTTTATCAATCGTCTGCGCATCGGTATGCGCCTGCAGACCGATCCTACGGTTATCTACGGGATGGGCGCGCGTTATACTGGAAAACTAACTCGCAATGATCTTGAGACACCAACGGACTACAACACCTATGTGATCAGCGGCTTGCCGCCGGGTCCTATTGCCACGCCTGGCGAGGCCTCGCTCAAAGCGGCAGCCCACCCGGCGAAGACGCCGTATCTCTATTTTGTGGCGGATGGGAAGGGAGGGCACACCTTCAATACCAATCTCAGTAGCCATAACAAATCAGTACAGGATTACCTGAAAGTACTTAAGGAAAAAAATGGGCAGTAAATACATTGTCATTGAAGGTCTGGAAGGTGCAGGCAAAACCACCGCACGCGATGTGGTAGTGGAAACGCTGCGTGAACTCGGCGTGCAGGAAATAGCTTTCACCCGTGAACCCGGTGGTACGCAACTGGCGGAGAAACTTCGCAGCCTGGTGCTGGATATCCGTTCCGTTGGCGATGAAATCATCACCGACAAAGCCGAAGTGCTGATGTTTTACGCCGCCCGCGTGCAGTTAGTGGAGACGGTTATCAAACCCGCACTCGCGCGTGGTTGCTGGGTCATTGGCGATCGCCACGATCTCTCCACCCAGGCCTATCAGGGCGGTGGTCGTGGCATCGATCAGACGATGTTAGCCACACTGCGCGATGCGGTACTGGGTGATTTCCGTCCGGATTTGACGCTGTACCTGGACGTGACCCCGGAAGTGGGCCTGAAACGTGCCCGTGCCCGCGGTGAGCTTGATCGCATTGAGCAGGAATCCCTCGATTTCTTCAATCGTACCCGCGCACGCTATCTCGAACTGGCCTCGCAGGACGCGCGTATTCGTACCATTGATGCCACGCAATCGCTCGAGGATGTTATCGCCTCTCTGCGCCATACCGTGACCCAATGGGTGCAGGAGCAGGGCGCATGAAATGGTATCCATGGTTGCGTCCGCACTATGAGCAACTGGTTGCCAGTTATCAGGTGGGTCGCGGGCACCATGCGTTACTGGTTCACGCCTTACCGGGGATGGGCGATGATGCGCTCATCTATGCGCTCTGCCGCTTTCTGCTATGCCAGCAGCCTGAAAATCAAAAAAGCTGCGGGCACTGCAAAGGCTGCCAGCTGATGCAGGCGGGAACGCACCCGGATTATTACCCCTTGTCACCAGAGAAGGGCAAAGCGACGCTGGGCATTGACGCAGTACGTGAAGTCAACGAAAAGCTGTACGAGCGCTCGCGGTTGGGCGGGGCGAAAGTGGTCTGGCTGCCTGATGCCACTTTACTGACGGATGCAGCAGCCAACGCGCTTCTTAAAACGCTGGAAGAGCCGCCAGCGGATACCTGGTTTTTCCTCGCCTGCCGGGAACCCGCACGCCTGCTGGCGACATTGCGTAGCCGCTGCCGTCTGCATCACCTGTCGCCTCCGGCGGAAAATTACGCCAGCGCGTGGTTGGGGCGAGAAACGTCCGCATCACCCGACAGCATCGTGGCGGCGCTGCGGCTTTGCGGTGGCGCACCCGGTGCGGCAGCGCAATTGTTGCAGCCGGAACACCAGACGCATCGACAGACGCTCTGCCACGGCGTTGAACAGAGCCTGATCAACCGTGACTGGCTGTCGCTGCTTGCCGTGCTCAATCATGAACAGGTTGCCGAGCGGCTTCACTGGCTGGGATTTTTACTCCTCGACGCGCTTAAAGTTCAGCAACGGACGACGCTGCTGACCAATATGGATGCGATCGGGTTGGTTCAACAACTGGCGAATCAGCTGTCGTCAAACCGACTGCATGCCATCCTTAACGCACTCGTGGCGTGCCGTGAGCAGCTTCTCACGGTGGTGGGCGTCAATCGCGAGTTACTCCTGACGGATCTGTTATTACGTGTTGAACGTTACCTGCAACCTGGTGCTACGATCCCATCGTCGCATCTTTAAAAAAGAGACATTATGTTTTTAGTCGATTCACACTGCCATCTTGATGGTCTGGATTATCAGGCATTGCACACTGACGTGGGCGATGCATTGAGCAAAGCCGCCGCCCGTGACGTGAAATTTTTCCTTGCGGTGGCCACGACGTTGCCGGGGTATCGCACGATGCGTGAGCTGGTGGGTGAGCGTAACGATGTGGTTTTTTCCTGCGGCGTGCATCCCCTTAATCAGGATGAAACATACAATGTAGAAGATTTACGGCGTATGGCGGCAGAACAGGGTGTGGTTGCGATGGGCGAAACGGGTCTGGATTACTTCTATACGCCGGAGACCAAAGTTCGCCAACAAGAATCGTTCCGTCACCACATTCGTATTGGCCGCGAATTAAATAAGCCCGTGATTGTGCACACCCGCGATGCGCGCGCAGATACGCTCGCCATTCTGCGTGAAGAACAGGTCACTGAATGCGGTGGCGTACTACACTGTTTTACGGAAGACAGAGAAACGGCAAAAGCGCTGCTGGATATGGGCTTCTACATCTCCTTTTCGGGCATCGTGACGTTTCGTAATGCCGAACAGCTTCGCGATGCAGCCCGCTATGTGCCGCTGGATCGAATGCTTGTGGAAACGGATTCGCCGTATCTGGCACCGGTTCCGCATCGTGGAAAAGAAAATCAGCCAGCTTACGTCAGGGATGTGGCTGAATACATGGCGGTTTTGAAAGGCGTTTCGGTCGAACAACTGGCGCAACAAACCACTGAAAACTTCGCTATGTTGTTCCATATAGACCCCGCTCGCCTGCAATCTGCCTGAATTTTCAGCTTATTTTAGTCCTCGTAATTAATAGACATTAAGAGTAAAGTTCACCGCCATAAAAAGGGCGGTGGATGCTCTTTTTGTCACATTCGGCAATGGTTTTTGTAAATCTATGAAAGTTTTAAGACAGGCGCTAGCTGAAACGTGATAGCCGTCAAACAAACAAAAGCTTATTTATTTTACTCTGTGTAATAAATAAAGGGCACTTAGATGTCCTGTCCACAGCACGGTTCTCCCCCCGTGCCAATGCGCAAAAAGCGTAAAAAAAGCACAAATACTCAGGAGCACTCTCAATTATGTTTAAGAATGCATTTGCTAACCTGCAAAAGGTCGGTAAATCGCTGATGCTGCCAGTATCCGTACTGCCTATCGCAGGTATCCTGCTGGGTGTCGGTTCTGCTAACTTCAGCTGGCTGCCAGCCGTAGTGTCCCACGTGATGGCCGAAGCAGGCGGTTCTGTCTTTGCTAACATGCCACTGATCTTCGCGATCGGTGTGGCTCTGGGCTTCACCAATAACGACGGCGTTTCTGCGCTGGCTGCAGTGGTTGCCTACGGCATCATGGTGAAAACCATGGCTGTGGTTGCGCCGCTGGTTCTGCATTTACCGGCAGAAGAGATCGCCGCGAAACACCTGGCGGACACCGGTGTTCTGGGCGGTATCATCTCCGGTGCGATTGCAGCGTATATGTTTAACCGCTTCTATCGCATCAAGCTGCCTGAGTATCTGGGCTTCTTCGCGGGCAAGC
Organism: uncultured Enterobacteriaceae bacterium; assembly: GCA_963530515.1. Taxonomy (GTDB): domain Bacteria; phylum Pseudomonadota; class Gammaproteobacteria; order Enterobacterales; family Enterobacteriaceae; genus CBFFRJ01. The sequence goes on from CAUSEC010000001.1 coordinate 262,761, forward strand.
GTTTCGTTCCGATCATCTCTGGTCTGGCAGCGATTTTCACTGGCGTGATCCTGTCCTTCATCTGGCCACCAATCGGCTCTGCTATCCAGACCTTCTCTCAGTGGGCTGCTTACCAGAACCCGGTTGTGGCGTTTGGTATCTACGGCTTCATCGAGCGTTGCCTGGTGCCATTCGGTCTGCACCACATCTGGAACGTTCCATTCCAGATGCAGATTGGTGAATTCACCAACGCAGCAGGCCAGGTATTCCACGGCGATATCCCACGTTATATGGCGGGCGACCCAACTGCAGGTAAACTGTCTGGTGGCTTCCTGTTCAAAATGTACGGTCTGCCAGCCGCGGCGATTGCTATCTGGCACTCTGCTAAGCCAGAGAACCGTGCAAAAGTGGGCGGTATCATGATCTCCGCAGCGCTGACCTCGTTCCTGACCGGTATTACCGAGCCGATCGAGTTCTCCTTCATGTTCGTTGCGCCGATCCTGTACGCAATCCATGCCGTGCTGGCAGGTCTGGCCTTCCCGATCTGTATCCTGCTGGGTATGCGTGACGGTACGTCCTTCTCTCATGGCCTGATCGACTTTGTCGTCCTGAGCGGTAACGCCAGCAAAATCTGGCTGTTCCCGATTGTCGGTCTGTGCTACGCCGCGATCTACTACACCGTGTTCCGTGTACTGATCAAAGCGCTGGATCTGAAAACGCCGGGTCGTGAAGACGCGTCTGAAGATTCTAAAGCCGCTGTAACAAGCGAAATGGCTCCCGCTCTGGTTGCTGCTTTCGGTGGTAAAGAGAACATCACCAACCTCGATGCTTGCATCACTCGTCTGCGTGTTAGCGTTGCCGATGTGGCGAAAGTTGACCAGCCTGGCCTGAAAAAATTGGGTGCGGCAGGTGTGGTTGTTGCGGGCTCTGGTGTTCAGGCAATCTTCGGTACTAAGTCCGATAACCTGAAAACCGAAATGGATGACTACATCCGTAGCCACTAAGCCATAAAGTCTGGGGAGACTGAGGCAGCCGCAAGGCTGCCTTTTTTATTGCCTGAAAAAAAGCAGCAGGAGCGTCACGAGACGCCCCCTGACCGGCGGGTGCCGTTATCTGAGACCGGTTTTCTGCAATAGCCACCAAAATCGCTACCCTGCCACTGAATGTTACCGACAGGAGTGTCGATCAGACTTCCCGCTTTGCAGGCGACGAGATGCAGCTCAACGTTGCTGACGTTGGGGATTTGTACTTTGGCAGAGCCGCCAGGTTCGACGTACACATTGTCGAATTTCTGCGCACAGCCCTGGAGGATTTGCACGGCGTGCTGGCGAAAATCGCCGGTAAAGCAGTAGCGCACCTGCACCAAATCCTGGCAACGGTTAACCAGCATGAAGTGTCCTTCGCTGTCGGAGGAGGAGTTAATGCATTCGTTCACCCGCAGGGCGCGATCGTTGTCCACCGGATCGTTCATTGCCATGCTGCCCGGTGTGACCTGACCCACACCCGCTGAGGCAGAGAGCCCTGTTGTGGCTATGCTCAACAGGTTCGCCAGGGATTCACTCTCTTCGGCTTCTTTCTGGCGCTTATACTCGGCGTTACGTTGCTCCAGTTCAGCGAACTCACGTGCGGAATCGGCCTGCATTTTCAGAATGGACAGGTCGCTTTCGAGCAATTTGGCATAGTAGACGCCGAAGAAATCATTGCCCAGTTTTGCAAACTCCTGCTGATAAAAGGCATCTCTGCGTGCGCCGGCCTCAGTACCGACCTGTCCGGTGCCCGCGCCGGGTATATTCTGCGCCTTCGCTTTAGCATCGACCGTACGAAGATCCTGCTGGCGTTTTGTCAGCACGCTGGCGATTTTTTGCTGACCCAGTGAGGTCGCCAGCGCTATCGGTCGTGTGTATGCATCGGCGCTGGTATGTTTTGCGTAATCAAGCGCTTCAAGATAGCTTCTCAGCATCTGCTCGTTTTTAATGCCCAGGTCATACTTCGCATCATTGACCTTTATCACCAGGTATTTCGCGCTGGTGTAAGACATTTTCTTCAGTAAGCCCTCCGCTTCATTTACATGGGTGGCGGCATTGGCGGGGTCGGTTTTTGCTTTCATCAATGCCCGGCCAATGCTGGCGGGTTCATCAAGCACGACATAGCGATTCGGATAAGCCAGATAGGTTTCATACTCCACCAGTGCCTGGGCGTAATTTCCCATGTCTTCAAAATTCATCCCCTTGTAGGCATGAATAGTGTTCATCTCTTTCGCGAGTTCCGGTGTGCCGTTTTGGCACTGCGCAAGGGTCTGGTCAAAAACCTGATTGGATTGCGCAAAATCGCCATCACGCATCAGCGTCATGCCTCTGACCTGGTCGGTGACACAGCGTTCGTACATTTGTGCCTGCCCGCTACTCCCCCCGGATGAACAACCGGATAGCAACGAAATCAACGGGACGAGAGCGAAAATAAAACGCATTGAGGGTGTGCGCATAGGAAGTTCCTGTCTTATGAATCCGCGGGGATCGCGTGCTGTGCTGATGAAAAATATAGCAGTGGATTTACATTTACTGACAGTTGGAAACAGAATTTGACTGTGCCGTCACGTCTTATGACTGGCAGGGAAAGAGCGGCATAAAAAAAGCCCGCCAGTATAGTGGCGGGCTTTCATCAGCTTAAGCTTTTACAATCAGAAGCTGTAGCTAGCGCTAACGGAGAAGTTACGTGGCGCGCCGTAAACACCATAGCTGCCCAGATAGTCGTAGTACTCTTTATCGAACAGGTTGTTGATGTTCCCCTGAATGGAGAAGGTCTTGGTCACCTGGTAGCGCGTGAAGAGGTCAACCACGGTGTAACCATCTTGCGTGATGCGCGAAACGCCGTTCGGGCCATTGTCGAGATCTTGCCAGGTTTTGTTCTGCCAGCGAACGCCGCCACCGACTGTCAGTTCAGGCAGCATCGGCAACTGGTAACGGGTGAAGAGTTTAGCCGTCGTGCGCGGTTGCTCCGGGTTCACTGCCGTGCCATTGCCTTCTTCGGCAATGTAGCGGCTCGCGCCGAAGGTCAACTGCCAGTTGTCGGTCAGTGCGCCGTTCAGTTCAAACTCAATACCTTTACTCACGGTGCCATCAACAGATTTATACGCGGTCTGACCACCGGAGTTTGGAATGGTCTGACCAGTAGAAACTGCAACGTTGTCCTGCTCTGTACGGAACACAGCGAGGCTTGCGGTCAGACGAGTATTGAACCAGTCTGCTTTCACGCCCGCTTCGTAGCTTTTACCGGTGGTTGGGTCCAGGAAGACGCTATTTACATCGCGCTGGCCGCTCGGCTGGAAGATGGAGGTGTAGCTGGCGTAGGCAGACCAGGTGTCATCAATGTCGTAAACCAGGCCCGCGTACGGGGTCACTTTATCGAATTTGCTGTTACGAATTTCATCCGGCTTGCGCTCCAGATTGTATTTCGCGCTCCACTCGGTCCAGCGCGCGCCCAGGATCAGGTGCAACGGATCGGCCAGAGAGAGGCGGGTAGCGGTATAGATAGATTTCTGACGAATAATGTCACGCTGATAAAGTGCCCAGTCAGACCACTGCGGGTCGGCCAGGGTGCTGCCGTTGTACTGATGAATATTGCCCACGTCCATCAGACCGTAGTTATCATTCACCGGATAAGAGTTGTCGTAGTTGTTGCGCTGACGGCTATAGCTACCACCGAACATCACTTCATGCTGGCGACCCAACAGCTCATAGCCGCCGCGTACGAAGGCATCAACAGAATCCTGCTTACGCTCGCCGCGGTTCCAGCCGCCCCATGCGCCTTGCCACAGTGATGCGTCATACAGACCGGTGGTTTTATCCGGGTAGCCGTCGATGTACATCAGCTTGCTGTCGAAATTGGTTTCCGCATGCATGGCGTTAACTTTGGCTTCCCAGCCATTGTCGAAACGCTGCGTCAAATTGGCGAAAATCTTCGTGGAGTCAGAATTAGAATAAGCCCAGTCAGCGGCGGAGTTGAATCCACGGCGGAAGTGGGTTTTGCTGCCATCGCTATACAGTGACGGGAAACCACCCCAGGTCGGGCTGTCTTCTTCGCTTTCCTGATAATCCAGGCCTAAAGACAGAGTGGTGGAGTCTGTGATGTCAGTATCAATGATCCCGGAGACGAACTTCTTACGGGAGTGGTTGCGCTCAAGCCAGGAGTCATTATCCTGGTAACCCGCAATCACGCGTCCACGCACATTACCGGATTCGGTCAGCGGTGCCTGGAGGTCAAGAACATAACGTTGTTTGTCCCAGCTTCCGTAGGTCGCGGTGGCTGAGCCTTTGAATTCTTTGCTGTCCGCATGCTTACGCACCATGTTGACGTAGGCCGACGGGTTGCCCGTACCACTCATCAGACCAGCAGCACCACGTACTACTTCGATTTTGTCAAAAATCGCCGTATCACCCGCGGTGTCGTTAAAGTTCCAGCGACTGTCGAGGAAGGTAGGCATATCTTCATAAGCGAAGTTGCTGATGAAGAAACCACGCGCAAACATATTGGTACGATGACTATCAATACGCGAAGCACTCACGCCCGTTGTATTGTCCAGTACGTCTTCAATGGTGCTTAATTCCTGGTCCTGCATACGCTGCTGGCTCATTACGCTGACAGACTGCGGGATATCACGCGGAACCAGCAGCAGCTTGGTGCCGGTGGTGGTGGTTTTAACGCTGTAATCCTGATCCTGGCTGGTTTCCGTTGGTGCGGCGGTGCCTTCTACAACAACGGTATCATCGGTGCCGGTGGTCGCCGCGAAGCTCGTTGCCGGGACTAACGCGAACGCAATAGACATCGCCAGCAGAGACGGTGCGCAGGCAAATTTACGCTGCTCGTCCCTGGCGTGAGTAGTGAAAGACATTATTAACCCTTAATGGTGTGTTAGCGGAGGTGCCCTGACCGCGATACGTTGTCGCCGTCGGACCTGTTATCTCTTTTTTAGGTAATAAACGCGCATGAAAATGCAAATGCGAAATATACGCATTAGAGATACCAATGTAAACAGATGTAATAATCGTGAATGAAATAGCGTTTTACAGAAGGGGGAGTAATGGATTGGGCGTTCCGCCGCCAGTGCCGGGTAAATAATGAAGAAAAAGAGCGTTATAGTTGAAAGAGCCAAAGAATCTCGCTCATACTTACGTCTGCGTAGCCGGGTGCTGAATGCATAAATAATGAAAATGCATAACCCTCGCGAATAAAAAGGAAACCGTCATGGCCGAAGAAACCATTTTCAGTAAAATTATCCGTCGCGAAATTCCGTCGGACATCGTCTATCAGGATGAACTTGTCACTGCCTTTCGTGATATCTCCCCGCAGGCACCGACCCATATCCTGATTGTGCCTAATATCCTTATTCCTACGGCAAACGACATCACTGAGGCGCACGAGCAGGCGCTTGGCCGCATGATGAGCGTTGCGGCTAAAATTGCCCGTGACGAAGGCATTGCTGAAGACGGCTATCGTTTAATCATGAACTGTAACCGCCATGGCGGGCAGGAAGTCTGGCATATCCACATGCATCTGGTTGGTGGCCGTCCACTTGGCCCGATGCTGGCACATAAAGGCCCATAATATGGTGAATGGACGCGTGGTGTTGTTGCTGCTGGCGATGTCGGCAGTGGGCTGTTCCTCACGCCCGGCGATTCCGGTGGCAAGCGATCAGACGCTGGTGATGGAATCAAGCGTACTTGCTGCCGGTATTACCGCAGAAGAACCCAGTCTCAACACCCAGGATATCCAGCCCTCGGCATCCTCCCGCCTCTTTAATGAACGTGCCGAGCCGGTGACAATAAACTACCGCTTCTACTGGTATGACGTTCGTGGCCTGGAGATGCATCCGCTGGAAACACCACGCCGTGTCACTATCCCGGCACACTCTTCAGTCACACTTTATGGCAGTGCTAATTTTCTTGGCGCGCATAAGGTCAGACTTTATCTCTATTTGTAAGGGGTGAAAATTGATTAAATCCATAGGTCGTTACGCGCTGCTCACGGCGGTCGCCCTGATTCTTTCCGGCTGTATTATGCGCGGCGAGCAAGAACCGGCCCCGGTCGATCAAGCGAACCCGCAGCCACAGCAGCCGGTTCCTGAACAGCCTCAGCAGCCCGTGACGCCGGTACCTACCGTACCGACATTCCCGCAGCAGCCTGGCCCAATTGAACATCAGGATGAAACCACCACACCTGCACCGCGTGAACGTCATTACGACTGGAACACGGCGATTCAGCCGATGGTCGGTAAAATGTTGCAGGCCAGTGGGGCAGGCGCAGGCAGCGTACTGTTGGTCGATAGCGTGAACAACCGTACCAACGGCTCAGTTAACACCAGTGAGGCCACGGACGCGTTGCGAAGTGCGTTGGCAAATAACGGTAAATTCACGCTGGTGACCGCTCAACAACTGAGTATGGCAAAACAGCAGCTGGGCCTGTCGCCGCAGGACAGCCTTGGAACGCGCAGTAAAGCGATTGGGATTGCCCGTAACGTTGGTGCGCAGTACGTGCTTTATTCCAGCGCCAACGGCAGTGCCACAGCGCCTGGCCTGCAAATGCAGCTGATGCTGGTGCAAACCGGCGAAATTATCTGGTCGGGTAAAGGTGCGGTTCAACAGCAATAAACAGACGCGTGACGACATACTGTCACGCTATTTCCCCGGTTATGCTCCCGTCGAAGGTCAGTTAACGGGCCTGAGCGGCGGGAGCTGTCTTATCTATGACGGCCACCATTCCCTGGTGCTGCGTCAACGACATCAGGCCACGTCTTCCCCTTTTTTACGCCAGTATCGGGCATTGAAAAAGCAGTCTGCCGCGCTGGCACCCAGGCCGTATGCCTGGCTGGGAGACTGGATGGCGGTGGAGTTTATTGCCGGGGAGGTGAAAGACCGCCTGCCTGATACTCTCCCGCTGGTGGACTTGCTGACCCGGTTACATCATCAGCCCCTGTTTGGCTGGCGCATCTCGCTGTTGCCTTTGCTGGAAGGGTACTGGCAGGCCTGTTCGCCCTCCCGGCGCACTCTGTTCTGGCTTCAACAGCTAAAAAAGATGCGGTTGCAGGGAGAGCCCCGGCCCTTAAGGCTGGCGCCATTGCACATGGACATCCATGCCGGGAATCTGGTGCACAGCCCGCACGGTCTGCGTCTGATTGACTGGGAGTACGCGGGCGATGGCGACATTGCGATGGAGCTTGCCAGCATCTGGATGGACACGGAGAGTCAGCGTAGCGCTCTGGTGGCAGAGTATGCCGCGAAAACGGATATCAATCCCGATGTGCTTAGCCAGCACGTCCGGCGCTGGCGACCCTGGATATTGATGCTCATGGCAGGCTGGTATGAGTGTCGCTGGCAGCAAACGGGCGAACATCAATTTATTACCTTAGCGGATGCGATATGGCATCAGCTAAGTACCAAAGAAAAAGTGAGGTGAATGTGGGTCCGGTAATGTTAGATGTGCAAGGGTATGAACTGGACGCGGAAGAACGCGACATTCTGGCGCACCCGCTGGTCGGGGGACTGATTCTGTTTACCCGTAATTACCACGACCCGCAGCAGCTGCGTGAGCTGGTGCGCCAGATCCGCGAAGCTTCTTACCATCGTCTGGTGGTGGCGGTCGATCAGGAAGGCGGGCGCGTGCAACGTTTTCGTGAGGGCTTCACTCGCCTGCCTGCGGCACAATCGTTTGCCGCCCTGCTGGGGTTGGAAGAGGGCGGAAGGGTAGCACAGGATGCGGGCTGGTTAATGGCGAGCGAAATGATCGCCATGGACATTGATATCAGCTTTGCGCCCGTGCTGGATGTCGGGCACATCAGCGCCGCGATCGGTGAACGTTCTTATCATGAAGATCCGGCAAAAGCGCTGGCGATGGCGACACGTTTTATCGATGGCATGCACGGTGCGGGCATGAAAACGACCGGCAAACATTTTCCTGGGCACGGTGCGGTGACCGCCGATTCGCACAAAGAGACGCCGCAGGACCCTCGCCCGCAGGCGGACATTCGCAGTAAAGATATGGCGGTGTTTCGTACCCTGATTGAGCAGAATAAACTCGATGCGGTCATGCCTGCCCACGTTATTTACAGCGATGCAGACGCGCGTCCGGCAAGCGGTTCTCCGTACTGGTTAAAAACCGTGCTGCGTGGCGAACTCGGCTTTGACGGGGTTATCTTCTCCGACGATTTATCCATGGAAGGGGCAGCCATTATGGGGAGCTACGCCGAACGCGGACAGGCTTCACTGGATGCGGGTTGCGATATGATCCTGGTCTGCAATAATCGAAAAGGTGCCGTCAGTGTGTTAGATAACCTGTCGCCGATCAAAGCAGAACGTGTTACGAATTTGTATCATAAAGGTTCATTTTCTCGTCAGGAATTGTTGAGTTCATCACGCTGGAAGGCCGTCAATCGTGAGCTGGAAGCACTTCACGAGCGCTGGCAGGCCCATAAAGCGGCTCAGTAACCTTTAGCGGACGGGGCGTTGGCCCAGAGGTGAGGTACAGTGATCATCTATTTGCACGGTTTTGACTCAAACAGTCCAGGTAATCATGAAAAAGTGCTGCAACTGCAGTTCATCGATCCGGACGTTCGGTTAATCAGCTACAGCACGCGGCATCCGAAACACGATATGCAGCATCTGCTCAAAGAAGTGGACAAGATGTTGCAGCTCAATGTGGATGACCGACCGCTGATTTGCGGTGTGGGTCTTGGCGGTTTTTGGGCGGAACGTATTGGCTTCTTATGTGATATCCGTCAGGTGATGTTCAATCCGAATCTGTTTCCTTTTGAAAACATGGAAGGGAAGATAGACCGACCGGAAGAGTATGTGGATATCGCCACCAAGTGCGTGAACAATTTCCGCGAGAAGAACCGCGACCGTTGCCTGGCCATTTTGTCGCGGAATGATGAGGCGCTGGACAGCCAGCGTTCGTCTGAGGTGCTCCACCATTACTACGAAGTGGTCTGGGATGAACACCAGACGCATAAATTCAAAAGTATCTCGCCGCATCTGCAGCGCATCAAAGCGTTTAAATCGCTCGGTTAAGATTTCAGCCCGGTTATGCCGGGCTTTCTTTTGCTTTTTCCCTTCCTGAACCCACTTCTTTTCACTCAGCAACTACACTTGGTCATCTTTTATGCATCAAAACTTGATGCATATCAATTTTGGTATGACCAATGCACCGAACATGTTATTCTCGTTGCACTAAAGAGGTATTCAGCTTGTAACTTGTTGTTAATTAAGTGTTATTTTTATAACTTTTAGTTAACAATTGGTTAATAATTTGAGGGGGTCACGTTGACTACACCATTGAAAAAAATTGTGATTGTTGGCGGTGGTGCTGGCGGACTTGAACTGGCAACGCAGTTGGGTAAAAAGCTGGGCCGGGGCAAGAAGGCAAAAATCACGCTGGTGGATCGTAACCACAGTCACTTGTGGAAACCCTTGCTGCACGAAGTGGCAACCGGCTCACTGGACGAGGGTGTTGATGCGCTGAGCTACCTGGCGCACGCGCGTAACCATCATTTCCAGTTCCAGCTGGGTTCGGTGGTGGATATCAACCGTGAAACCAAAACTATTACCCTCGCCGAACTGCGTGACGAGAAGGGTGAGCTGCTGGTACCTGAGCGCAAGCTGGCCTATGACACACTGGTGATGGCGCTGGGCAGTACCTCTAACGACTTCAACACCCCTGGCGTCAAAGAGCACTGTATTTTCCTGGATAACCCCCATCAGGCGCGCCGCTTCCACCAGGAAATGTTGAACCTGTTCCTCAAGTATTCCGCGAACCTCGGCGCGAACGGCAAGGTTAACATTGCTATCGTCGGCGGCGGGGCAACGGGCGTCGAGCTTTCTGCAGAACTGCATAATGCGGTTAAACAGCTGCACAGCTACGGCTACAAGGGCCTGACCAACGAAGCGCTGAACGTGACGCTGGTTGAAGCGGGTGAACGTATTCTGCCTGCACTGCCGCCGCGTATTTCGGGTGCAGCGCACAGCGAACTCACCAAAATGGGCGTGCGTGTGCTGACGCAAACCATGGTGACCAGTGCCGACGAAGGTGGCCTGCACACCAAAGACGGCGAGTACATCAAAGCTGACCTCATGGTATGGGCTGCGGGTATCAAAGCGCCGGACTTTATGAAAGAGATTGGCGGCCTGGAAACCAACCGTATCAACCAGCTGGTGGTAGAGCCGACGCTGCAAACCACCCGCGATCCGGATATCTACGCGATCGGTGACTGTGCATCCTGCGCCCGTCCGGAAGGAGGCTTTGTGCCGCCGCGTGCGCAAGCCGCTCACCAGATGGCAAGCCTCGCCCTGAACAACATTCTGGCGCAGACCAAAGGTAAGCCGCTGAAAACGTATACCTATAAGGATCACGGCTCACTGGTCTCCCTGTCGAACTTCTCCACCGTCGGGAGCCTGATGGGCAACCTGATGCGCGGCTCAATGATGGTGGAAGGGCGTATCGCGCGCTTTGTTTATATCTCCCTGTACCGTATGCACCAGGTCGCGCTGCACGGATATTTCAAAACCGGTCTGATGATGGTGGTGGGCAGTATTAACCGCGTTATTCGTCCGCGCCTGAAGCTGCACTGATTCTGTTTTCTGCTCTCTCGTCGCTATGTGCGGGAGAGCAGTTCTTTGGCTGTACCGCAAGGTTATATCTCCTCGGAAAACTCCGAATCCCCCTGTAATCCTCCATAATCCTTCTTTTTTCCGCTCTTTCCGATTGGCTTCGCGCTCACCGGGTTGCAAAATTGTTACTAATAGCAAACCAGGGGAGGAAATCCTGTGAATAAATCAATGTTAGCGGGTATGGGTATTGGCGTGGCCGCTGCGCTGGGTGTCGCTGCGGTAGCGAGCATGAATGTGTTTGACCGTGGTCCTCAGTACGCGCAGGTTATCTCCGCCACGCCAATCAAAGAATCCATCAAAACGCCGCGTCAGGAATGTCGTAATGTGACCGTCACGCACCGCCGTCCGGTGCAGGATGAAAACCGCATTACCGGTTCCGTGCTCGGTGCTGTGGCTGGCGGCGTGCTGGGTCACCAGTTCGGCGGCGGTCGCGGTAAAGATGTCGCCACAGTCGTGGGGGCGCTGGGTGGGGGATATGCCGGTAACCAGGTTCAGGGTGAGATGCAGTCGCGTGATACGTACACCACCACGCAACAACGTTGCAGCACCGTGTATGACAAATCCGAGAAAATGCTGGGTTATGACGTTACCTACAAAATCGGTGACCAGCAGGGCAAAATCCGCATGAACAGCGACCCGGGAACCCAGATTCCGCTGGATGGTAACGGCCAGCTTGTTTTGAATAACAAAGCCTAAAACAGCAGTACTGTACCTATTGGCTCCTCAATTGCTCAGGCTGAGGGGCCTTTTTTGTGGAAAAGGCCTTAATCAATAAGGCCTTGAGGTTCAGATGAAATCTTGCTGGCGTATCACCAGAAAACCGGTGATAAGAATAGAAAGAAAGGCGAAGAGTACCGAACCACCACATAAAACCCAAAGGCCAAATAATAATGTTATTACTATTAGCACTTTAAGGAATGGTAATAGCAAAATCATTGTTGTTTTCCTTCTGCTTGTGTCCAGTCAGTGAACGTGCTCAACTCCATCGGAAACAGCTAATTAGCGCGAAAAGTTGAAGCAATAACATCCATTTCCACGTCATCATGACGTTTGTTATTTCAATTGCATCTGCTAATCGTTAGCAGAGCAATAATCACTATTAATCTTAGCAAAGCGGCAAGAACGGCATGACGTTTTCACCTATTAATATAATAGGTGAAAACGATAAAGAGTGGTGATGACGGCAATTAATTCACGACGAGGGTAGGCCACAGGCGGAGCGTTGTGCGAACAACCTGCAGTAATTTATCGCAACTTGCCCCCTCACGGGCGCTGATAGACATCCCTTGCAGAATGCAGTTCAGGAACTCAGCAACATCCTGAGTGTTGGTCCCTGCCGGAATTTCCCCGCGCTGCTGACGAAGCACAAGAAATTGCAGCAACAGGCGCTCCTGTTGGGCATGCCGCGACTTGATGGTATCGGCAATCGCATGTGAAGAGGCGGCAAGGGTGGCTGAGGTGTTAATCAAAAAACAGCCTGCCGGTGTCTCATTACTGGTAAAGCACGTTGCCACTGCGGTGAAGTAATCTTCCAGTGCCTGTACCACCGGCTTTTCTTCACAAAGTAGCTGTGCTTCGTGCTGTGCTGCGAAACGCGCGATATACCTGTCCAGCACCGCGCGAAACAATCCTTCTTTATTGATGAACTCTGCGTAAAGGGTGGGAGCTTTTGCCCCGGTGGCCTCTACGAGATCGGATAATGATGTGGCTTCATAGCCATGCTGCCAAAAGAGCGTCATGGCTTTGTCGAGCGCCGCTTCCCTGTCGAACACTTTCGGTCGGCCACGGCTTTTTTTTACACAACTGCTGACTTCAATGGTCATATGCCGTTCAACCTTGTTGGTTTGTTGAACAATCATTATAAAAATAAACGCACAGAGAAACCAGCAGCAAATAGCACAAATTAATAAATTCTATCCTTATGATAAATATGACTTTATTTAATTAAATAACATTCATTATAAAAATGCGTTGACGAGTGACATAGATCACACTTATCATTTGATTATCGATCGTTAATTAAATAAACATTAACGACCACTTTAATCATCTGCCAAGAGACATACATCATGAAAAACGTTAAAACTTTGTTCGCTGCTGCAATCCTGAGTTCACTTTCTTTCGCAAGCTTTGCCGCTGTGCAGGTTCAGGCTTCTCCTGCTGGTCAGCAGGAAATCGGTACCGTAGCGGCCTCTGCAGGTACTAACCTGACTTCTCTGGAAAATCAGCTGGCGCAAAAAGCAGAAGCGTCCGGTGCGACCTCTTACCGCATTACTTCCGTGACCGGTTCTGACAGACTGCACGGCACAGCGGTTCTGTACAAATAATCGCACTGAGTTAATCCTCATTTTATTGCCATAAAAAAAGGCCCCGTCTATGCAGCGGGGCCTTTTGCTTTTCTGCTTACAGCGTTTGCGACGCCGGAGCGCTATGTCGGGTGACATCGACCGGCATGCCCGAGCGAATCTCAATGGCATGTTCAAACACATCGGCTTCACTGCTCGGTGAATCCCGGAAGGCCTGCATTGCAGGATTCAGTGTGATGGGTAAAAGCTGTGGATCGTCATCAATGGATTTTGATAATGGCTGATGCACTTCCACCAGGCGACGACCGTCAGGTTCGACAGAGGCTTTAATCGGCGTGTTAATGATGTTGACACGGGTTCCCGGCGTAATCACCTCAAACAAGGCCAGAATGTCATTATCACGCAGGCGGATACAACCTGAGCTAACGCGCATACCGATGCCAAAGTCGGCGTTGGTCCCATGAATCAAATAGACACCGCCGTAAGCAGCCAGTCGAATCGCATGATGACCCATCGGGTTGTCCGGCCCGGCGGGAACAACGGCCGGTAAATCAATACCCTGTGCTTTGTAACGGGCACGAATATTGGCCGTTGGGGTCCAGGTCGGGTTCGCACGTTTGTCTGATACCGTGGTCACCATTGTGGGCGTGAGCGTATCGCTGTCCAGTTGGCCGATACCAATCGGGTAAACCGTCACTTCGTTTTTTCCCGGTGGATAATAGTAGAGGCGCAGTTCGGCCAGATTGATAACGATACCCTGGCGCGGAGCGTCCGGAAGCAGGGTTTGCAGTGGGATGGTCAGTACGCTGCCCGCGCGCGGGACGTAGGCATCAACCCCAGGATTTGCCTGTAACAACGCCAGGAAGCCGACGTTATATTTTTTGGCGATGGCTTCCAGCGAACCACCGTCGTTCTCCACCACGTGATAACGGTTTTCACCCACCACACGACTGCCCGCAGGAGGGAGGGGCCAGGTATTGGCTCTGGCTGGTAGCGCCAGTGCCGCCGCGATCAGCAATGCCCAGAGTACAAAAAGGGATTTTTTTGTCATTATCATAATCCATATAAATCATAAGGTTATTTTTATACAGCTGTGTAATGGAATTATGGTCGGCGGAAGTGTCGGGAAGTCCTGGACGAGTGCAAAGTGTTTGTAAATATTACAGAGAAGAAGACCGGGTCGGTGTACTGTCCGACCCGGCCATGTTTCAGGCGACCGCGTTATGTTCCAGCTGCAGCATAAAGTTGCGCACCCAGTCCATCCGCGTCTTGCGGTCCGCCAGCTCCTGGAAGAATTTCAGGCGCGTCGGGCCATCCAGTCGGAAGTGCTGGGGCTGTTTTTGCAGCAGGCCAATCAACCACGCCGGATTCACATGGTTCTTCTCATTGAACTCAATGCTACCGCCTTTCTCATTACCTTCCAGCTTACGGATCCCCAGCTTTTGTGCCTGCTGGCGTAAACGGGCGATATCCAACAGCGTGCGGGCTGCGTCGGGCAACAGGCCAAAGCGGTCAATCAGCTCCACCTTAATCTCGTCCAGCTCATTTTCGTTTTTTGCACTGGCGATGCGCTTGTAGAAGGAGAGGCGGGTGTTCACATCGGGAATAAAATCATCCGGCAGCAGTGAAGGCATACGCAGTTCAACTTCAGTTTGCTGGCTGGTGAGGTCTTCAAGCGACGGCTCGCGCCCGGCTTTGAGCGCATCGACAGCGCTTTCAAGCAGTTCCATATAGAGCGAGAAGCCGATGGTTTCCATCGAACCGCTCTGATCTTCACCGAGCAGCTCACCGGCCCCACGGATCTCAAGGTCATGGGTCGCCAGGGCAAAACCTGCACCTAAATCTTCCAGCGAAGCGATCGCCTCCAGGCGTTTTTGCGCATCGGTCGACATCGCTTTCGGATGCGGCGTTAACAACCACGCATAGGCCTGATGGTGAGAACGGCCCACGCGCCCACGCAGCTGGTGGAGCTGCGCCAGACCAAAGTGATCGGCCCGTTCGATAATGATGGTATTGGCCGTCGGAATATCGATACCGGTTTCGATAATGGTGGTACACACCAGCACGTTAAAACGCTGGTGGTGGAAATCGTTCATGACCCGTTCCAGCTCGCGTTCACGCATCTGACCGTGGCCAATGGCGATACGCGCTTCCGGCACCAGCTCCGCCAGCTTGTCGGCGGCTTTCTGGATATTCTCGACGTCGTTGTACAGATAGTAGACCTGGCCGCCACGCAGGACTTCACGCAGGATCGCCTCGCGAACCACCAGGGTGTCAGACTGACGCACAAAGGTTTTCACCGCCAGACGACGGGCGGGCGGCGTGGCGATAATCGACAGGTCGCGCATGCCGCTCATTGCCATGTTCAGGGTTCGCGGAATAGGCGTTGCGGTCAGCGTCAGGATATCCACATCAGAACGCATCGCTTTAATACGCTCTTTATGACGCACACCAAAGCGGTGCTCTTCGTCGACCACCAGCAGACCCAGGTCTTTGAGCTTCACGTCGCTTTGCAGCAGCTTGTGCGTGCCAATCAGAATGTCGATCTTTCCCTCTGCCGCCTGCTCCAGAATTTGCGCCTGCTCTTTGGCACTGCGGAAACGAGAGAGCATCTCAATGCGCACCGGCCAGTTAGCAAAGCGGTCGCGGAAGTTCTCGAAGTGCTGCTGGGCGAGCAGGGTGGTGGGAACCAGCACGGCAACCTGCTTGTTGTTTTCCACCGCAAGGAAGGCGGCGCGCATCGCCACTTCGGTTTTGCCGAAGCCGACGTCACCACACACCAGCCTGTCCATCGCCAGCGGCTGGCACATGTCACTCAGCACGGCATTGATGGCCTGGGCCTGATCCACGGTGGTTTCAAACGGGAAACTGTCGCAGAAAAGCTGGTACTGCTCGCGGTCATGTTTAAAGGCGAAACCGGCTTTTGCCGCGCGCTGGGCGTAGATATCCAGCAATTCGGCCGCCACATCACGCACTTTTTCTGCCGCTTTTTGCCGCGCACGTGACCAGGCATCGCTGCCCAACTTGTGCAGCGGTGCATTCTCTTCCGCGCCACCGGCATAGCGGCTGATGAGATGCAATGATGAAACGGGCACATAAAGTTTGGCGTCGCCCGCATAGGTGAGCATCAGGTATTCACCTTTAATGCCACCCGCTTCCAGAGTCGTCATCCCCGCATAGCGCCCGACGCCATGTTCCAGATGCACTACCGGCTGGCCGGTGTGCAACTCCGCAAGGTTGCGAATGAGTGTGTCCGGGTTGATGGTGCGACGGCTGTCCTGACGACGACGGGCAACGCGCTCCCCGAGCAGGTCGCTTTCACAAATCAGCGCCCGGTTACGCAGGGTGTCTATGAAGCCATGCTCCGCCGCGCCAATCATCAGGAAACGTCCTGCCTTCTCCGCTTCATCAAGCTGCACAATCTGTTTCGGTGAGACTTTGATGCGCGCCAGCAGCTCGCCCAGCGCTTCACGGCGGCCTTCGCTTTCCACCGAGAAGATAACCGGCCCGGTAAAGGACTCGAGGAATTTACGCAGATTATCCAGCGGGGATTTATTCTGCGCCTGTACCGCGAGATCCGGCAGCGACTGATACCCAAGGTTGGTGTGAGCGGCTTTCTCGGCAAGGTGTTCCGTTTTTAACTGCACGCGTGGCCAGCGCTTAAGTTCGCTGAACAACGCATCTGGCCGCAGCCACAGTTGCTCTGGCGGCAGCAGTGGGCGCATCGGGTCAACACCCCGGTTTTCAAACCGCGCCTGAATTTCCTGGCTGAAGCGTTCCGCGCTGGCTTCCAGATTGCCGGTATTGACCAGCAGAGTGTTGGCCGGGAAATAACTGAACAGCGCAGGCAACGGTTCGCTAAAGAACAACGGCTGCCAGTACTCGATCCCGGTGGGGAGCGTGCCTTTACTGACCTGCTGGTAGATATGCTCAGCGTCACGTTTAACGTCGAACTTGTCGCGCCACTGGCTTCTGAACAGCTCGATGGCAGTTTTATCCGTCGGGAATTCGTGCGCGGGTAGCAGATTAATGGCGTCGACTTCCTCCAGCGTGCGCTGGGTGTCGGCGTCAAACAGGCGCAGACTGTCGATTTCATCATCAAAGAAATCGAGACGATAGGGCTGGGCGCTGCCCATCGGGAAGAGATCCAGCAACGCGCCACGGGTGGCGTATTCACCGTGTTCCATCACCTGATCCACATGGCGATAACCGGCGCTGTCGAGCTGGGCGCGCAGAGCATCGCGCGACAAACGCTGCCCCTTTTTCATCACCAGCGCGTGCCCGTGCAGATAGCTGTGCGGGCAGACCCGCTGCATCAGCGTGTTCACCGACACAATCAGGACGCCCTGTTTCAGCGTAGGCAACTGATAAAGTGTGGAAAGGCGAGAAGAGATGATCTCCTGATGCGGTGAGAAGCTGTCGTAGGGCAGCGTTTCCCAGTCCGCAAGGTTAATCACGCTGCTTTGAGTAAACTGGGCAACTTCGTCCTGTAAACGCAGGGCGTTTTGCATATCCGGGGCAATCAGTACCACCGGGCCATTGTGGCGCGTGACAATTTCAGCGACCTCGGTGGCACATGCGGAGCCAGTCAGTTCACCGAGCTGACGGTGGTCGCCAGCCTTCACGGGCAGGGAATAACGATAGTGTTCAGGCATAGATAGCGTCGGGATCTCTTAAAAGTATGCCCCTGTTATGGGGGCATATTACTGATACGCAATCCCTTTATTATCCGCGATTGTGCTTTATTCGCCAACCCTAACGCAGCGACGTTGCCGGGCGCAGCTTAGCGGGCGGCGTGAAAAAAAGATCGCCAAACAGCAGGGCAGACAGTTTGCGTATCCCAAGGCCTGCCAGCACGCAGACGACCAGGCTGAAGAACGGATAGGTCAGCAGCAGTGCCAGTTCCGCCAGCGGTGGCCAGCGCTCCGCATTCAGCGGTGCCAGCAGCGACAGGCTAAAGGCCTCAATCAAAATGCGATGGGTAGTGTAAATCGCCAGCGTGTTCGTGCCCACCACGTTAAGCAACGATCGTTCACTGCTACCAAAACGGGTCTCGATGGCATAAAAGAGGCGCAGGATCCCGGCAATCGAAAACAGGCTCAACAGCAGAGGAACGTTTAAGAACCACAGTACAACGGCGGCCAGCATGCCGGGAATAATGAGCAGAAGGTAGCGACGTACGGGCACGGTTTTGACCGCGTCCATAATGGCTGCGCCGTACCAGGCCCCCAGGCTGTAGTAAATCATATTGCGCAACACGCTGTTCATACCCCACCACGGCAGCGGCAGGAAGTTAATCGCGATGCTTATTAGTGCCATGGCCGCCAGCGCCAATGTGGCCCAGCGCTGGACGAATTTGCAGACGATGAAGTAGACCACCAGCGCGTACAGATACCACAGGCTGGTGCTGGCGGTGAGCATACCGTGCAGAAAACCGGTAAGACTGTCGGCATAGGCGGCATTCGAAGCGTTGCTGAGGTCACGTTCAGGTGCCAGCCACATATTAATCTGGCTCAATGCCAGCCATTGCAGTACTCCCCAAAGTGCCAGCACGTAGAATATCTGCCAGATGCGTTTATCCAGCGTCTCCTTCCAGGGGACGTCGGCAATATAGCGGCGGATCAGGAAGCCGGAGATAAAAAAGAACACCGGCATGCGAAACGGCGCGAGGTAGAGATTAAAGTAAGTCCAGCATTTTGAGAGGGTTTGCGACCAGGGCGTCGCGAAGGCGTTAAGGTGGGGATAAAAAGTAATAACCGAATGGTAGATAACCACAAGGCAGATACATAACCCTTTGATCTGATTAATCCAGAGTGTCTTTTTTTTCATCAGTGCTTGCCATTTTCTTTGCCAAAGTGTGGCCGTTAATCCTGGATGGCATGACATGAGCTGTAATGGGAAAGAGTCTGCATTTCATTTTTTTCGGATTAAGATCAGGTTCGGGAAACTGTCCCCGAGGTGAGTGAGGCGCTGTGCTGAGTGCGAGCGCATAAATAGCAAATTGATTTCTCGGATTTTTTCCCGGCGTTTGAGAAGTTCGCTTACGGTTTCACTCATTTACGCTCCCCGCTTTCGCTTATATACTCCTGAGTCTGCTACCAGCAATCAGACGGATTTCATGTACCAACCTGTCACTCTCTTTATCGGCCTGCGTTACATGCGCGGGCGTGCAGCGGACCGTTTCGGTCGCTTCGTCTCCTGGCTGTCTACTATCGGCATTACGCTTGGCGTGATGGCGCTGGTGACCGTACTCTCGGTGATGAACGGCTTTGAGCGCGAACTGCAAAACAACATTCTGGGGCTGATGCCGCAGGCCGTTATCTCTGCACAAAGTGGTTCGATTAACCCGCAGCAGTTGCCTGCAAGCGCGCTCAAATTACAGGGTGTGAGCCGTGTGGCGCCGTTAAGCACTGGCGATGTCGTGTTGCAAAGCGCACGTAGCGTAGCGGTGGGCGTGATGCTGGGTATCGATCCGGCGCAAAAAGATCCCCTGACCCCTTTTCTGGTGAATGTGCAACAGTCCGCGCTTGAAGCGGGTCAGTACAACGTCATTATTGGTGAAGGGCTGGCCGGGCAGCTTGGGGTCAACCGGGGCGATCAGATTCGCATTATGGTGCCTTCTGCCAGTCAGTTCACGCCAATGGGCCGCCTGCCGAGTCAACGTCTGTTCAATGTGGTCGGCACATTCGCCGCCAGCAGTGAAGTGGACGACTACCAGATGCTGGTCAATATTCAGGACGCGTCACGTCTGCTGCGCTACCCGGCGGGGAACATCACCGGCTGGCGTCTGTGGCTGGATGCGCCGCTGCAGGTTGATGTTCTGAGTCAGCAGGCTTTGCCGCAGGGCACCAAATGGCAGGACTGGCGTTACCGTAAAGGCGAACTCTTCCAGGCCGTGCGCATGGAGAAAAACATGATGGGCCTGCTATTGAGCCTGATTGTTGCGGTCGCTGCCTTTAACATCATTACCTCGCTGGGTCTGATGGTGATGGAGAAGCAGGGCGAAGTCGCCATTTTACAAACGCAGGGCTTAACCCCACGCCAGATCATGGCCGTCTTTATGGTGCAGGGGGCCAGTGCGGGCATTATCGGTGCGCTGCTCGGTGCCGTACTGGGGGCACTGCTGGCCAGTCAGCTGAATAATTTAATGCCGATTATCGGCGTGCTGCTCGACGGTGCGGCGTTACCGGTGGCCATTGACCCGGTACAGGTCGTGGTGATTGCGCTGGTGGCGATGGCCATTGCGCTGCTTTCTACGCTTTATCCTTCCTGGCGCGCTGCCGCCACTCAACCCGCTGAGGCTTTACGTTATGAATAAGATCCTGTTGCAATGCGACAACCTGTGCAAACGCTATCAGGAAGGCAACGTGCAAACCGACGTACTGCACGATGTCAGCTTTAGCGTGGGGCAGGGTGAGATGCTGGCGATAGTCGGTACATCGGGTTCGGGGAAAAGTACGCTGCTGCATCTGCTCGGCGGGCTGGACACGCCGACCTCCGGGGATGTGGTTTTTGATAACCAGTCGATGAGCAAGCTGTCGTCTGCGGCAAAAGCCGAGTTGCGTAACCGCGAGCTGGGTTTCATCTACCAGTTCCATCACCTGCTGCCCGATTTTACTGCACTGGAAAACGTCGCGATGCCGCTGCTGATTGGCAAGCACAAACCCGCAGAGATTGACGCCCGTGCGCGCGAAATGCTGCGTTCCGTAGGGCTTGAGCACCGTGCGAGCCATCGCCCGTCGGAGCTCTCCGGAGGGGAACGTCAGCGTGTGGCGATTGCCCGTGCGCTGGTAAACAATCCGCGCCTGGTGCTGGCTGATGAACCGACCGGTAACCTGGATGCCCGCAACGCCGACAGCATTTTCCAGCTGCTGGGCGAACTGAATCAGTCTCAGGGCACTGCGTTCCTGGTGGTCACCCATGACCTGCAGCTGGCAAAACGCATGAGTCGCCAGCTTGAGATGCGTGACGGGCGCCTGACCACTGACCTGACCCTGATGGGGGCGGAGTAATGTCCTCATCGCTCTCCTTACTGATTGCCCTGCGTTTTAGCCGGGGCCGTCGTCGTAGCGGCATGGTCTCACTGATTTCCATTATCTCGACGGTGGGCATTGCCCTGGGCGTGGCGGTGTTGATCGTCGGCCTGAGCGCGATGAATGGCTTTGAGCGAGAGTTAAATAATCGCATCCTGGCCGTGGTGCCGCACGGTGAAATCGAGCCGGTGAATCAGCCCTGGACTAACTGGAACGAGGCGCTCACCAAAGTCGAAAAAGTGCCGGGTATTGTTGCTGCGGCACCTTACGTGAATTTCACCGGGCTGGTGGAAAGCGGCAGCAATCTGCGCGCCATTCAGGTCAAAGGGGTTAACCCGGAGCAGGAGTCGCGTCTTAGCGCGTTACCGAGTTTTATTCAGGCCGATGCCTGGCGTGCATTCAAACCCGGCGAACAGCAAATCATTCTCGGTAAGGGTGTCGCCGATGCCCTGAACGTGAAGCAGGGCGACTGGGTTTCTGTCATGATCCCTAATTCCGACACCGATCATAAATTACTGCAACCGAAGCGTGTCAGACTGCACGTCACTGGCGTATTGCAGCTGAGCGGCCAGCTCGACCATGCGTTTGCGATGGTCCCGATGGAAGACGCGCAGCAATATCTGGATATGGGCAGCAGCGTGACCGGTATCGCCATTAAGGTGAACGATGTCTTTAACGCGAATCAGCTGGTGCGTAATGCCGGTGAAGTCACCAACAGCTACGTCTACATCAAAAGCTGGATTGGCAAATACGGCTACATGTACCGCGATATCCAGATGATCCGCGCCATTATGTATCTCGCCATGGTACTGGTGATTGGCGTGGCCTGCTTTAACATCGTCTCCACGCTGGTGATGGCGGTGAAAGACAAGAGCAGCGACATTGCCGTGTTGCGTACACTTGGGGCAAAAGACGGTCTGATTCGCGCTATTTTTGTCTGGTACGGGCTGCTGGCAGGACTGCTGGGTAGCGTCATCGGGGTAGTGATTGGCGTCGTCGCGGCATTGCAGTTAACCTCCATTATCACCCTGATTGAAAAGATAATCGGTCACCAGTTCTTGTCCGGTGATATCTACTTTATCGATTTCCTGCCGTCAGAATTGCACGTACTGGATGTGGTATATGTGCTGGTGACAGCACTGCTGCTGAGTTTGCTGGCGAGCTGGTATCCGGCGCGACGGGCGAGCAACATCGATCCAGCGAGGGTGCTGAGCGGGCAGTAAACAAGTCAACAAGGAGAGGGCGATGTATTACGGATTTGATATTGGCGGTAGCAAAATCGCACTGGGTGTCTTTGATGACACCCGTCGCTTGCAATGGGAAACACGCGTCGCCACACCGAAGGACAGCTACGAGACCTTTCTTGGCACCGTCGCGCGCCTGGTCGCTGACGCGGATGCCCGCTTTGGCAGCAAGGGCAGCGTGGGCATTGGGATACCGGGGATGCCGGAAACGGCCGATGGCACGCTCTATGCGGCTAACGTTCCCGCCGCCAGCGGTAAACCTCTGCGCCGCGATCTCAGTGCGTTGCTGGAGCGCGATGTGCGTCTGGACAATGACGCCAACTGCTTTGCCCTCTCGGAAGCCTGGGACGATGAATTTCGCCAGTATCCGCTGGTGATGGGGCTGATACTCGGCACCGGCGTGGGTGGCGGTCTGGTGGTCAATGGCAAATCGATAACCGGGCGCAGTTATATTACCGGGGAGTTTGGGCATATTCGCCTGCCGGTTGATGCCCTGGCGCTAATGGGCTTTGATTTTCCTCTGACCCGCTGCGGCTGCGGCAAACTGGGCTGCATCGAAAATTACCTCTCCGGGCGCGGTTTTGCATGGCTTTATCACTATATGCACGGTGAATCTCTCACTGCACCTGAAATCGTTGCCCGCTGGGCGCAAGAGGATGAAAAAGCCAGAGCCCACGTGGAACGCTATGCCGACCTGCTGGCGGTCTGCCTTGGCAATATACTGACCATCGTGGACCCGGATTTACTGGTTATCGGCGGCGGTTTGTCGAATTTCTCTGCATTGACTACCCTGTTAGCACAGCGACTGCCGCAACATTTACTGCCCGTTGCCCGGGTTCCACGCATTGAGTGTGCCCGCCATGGTGATGCTGGCGGTATGCGCGGTGCGGCCTTCCTTCACCTTACTGATTAGTCCTGAGAGGATGATATGCAGTCTCGTCGGTCACATCGTCTCAGCTGTTTTCGTCGTAACAAACGCCGCCTGCGTGAACGCTTGCGCCAGCGGATCTTTTTCCGAGACATCGTGGTGCCCGAAGTGATGGATAAACCGAGAGTGGTGGTATTGACCGGAGCGGGTATTTCCGCTGAATCCGGGATCAGAACATTTCGTGCGGCAGATGGCCTGTGGGAAGAACACCATGTGGAAGATGTGGCCACGCCGGAAGGCTTTGCCCGCAATCCCCAACTGGTGCAGTCTTTTTACAATGCCCGTCGCCACCAATTGCAGCAGCCTGAAATCGCCCCCAACGCGGCGCATCTGGCGCTGGCAAAGCTGGAAGAAGCACTGGGCGACCGCTTTTTGCTGGTGACGCAAAACATCGATAACCTGCACGAGCGCGCAGGCAATAAACACATTATTCATATGCATGGCGAACTGCTGAAAGTGCGCTGCTCGCAAAGTGGGCAGGTGCTGGAGTGGACGCAGGACGTGACGCCGGACGATAAGTGTCACTGCTGCCAGTTCCCGGCACCTCTGCGTCCGCACGTGGTCTGGTTTGGTGAGATGCCACTTGGAATGGACGAGATTTATCACGCACTCTCAATGGCCGATGTATTTATCGCCATTGGTACCTCCGGGCACGTTTACCCGGCGGCCGGCTTTGTGCACGAGGCGAAACTGCACGGGGCGCATACCGTCGAGCTGAATCTCGAACCGAGTCAGGTGGGCAGTGAATTTGAAGAAAAACAGTACGGACTTGCCAGCGCGGTAGTGCCGGAATATGTTGATAAGCTTTTGAAAGGATTGTAATGGATAAGCCGGGCAGTATCCTGCTACCCGGCTGAACAATTATGTAGGCCTGATAAGCGAAGCGCCATCAGGCATTCTACAAACTGCTAACTCAGCGTCCCGCTTTCAACTTCTGATAATACTCTTCGTAAATCGCGCTCGCGCTGCCAACATCGTTCTGCCATTCACCCTTGCTGATGGTTTCCGCGTCCGGATAAAGTGATTTATCGTTAGCCACGTCCGGGCTCAACAGCTTACGGGCGGCGAGGTTCGGCGTCGGGTAACCGATGGTTTCCGCCACCTGTTTTGCCACATCCGGGCGCAGCAGGAAGTTAATCAGCTTCAGCGCACCCTCTTTGTTTTTGGCGTTAGCCGGAATCGATAAGCTATCCATCCAGAAAATTCCACCTTCTTTCGGCCAGACCACCTCCAGCGGCGTACCGTTCTGGCGCGCAACCCAGGCCGAGCCGTTCCATACCATGCCGAGATTCACTTCCCCTTCCATGTACGGGTTTGCCGGGTTATCGGAGTTGAATGCCGCGACGTTAGGCATCAGTTTTTTCAGCTCGTTATAAGCGGCTTCAATCTCTTTTGGATCGGTGGTATTGCCGGAAAGCCCCAGCTTACGCAGCGCCATCTGGAACACTTCACGTGCGTCATCGGTCAGCAACAGGCTGCTTTTGTATTCTGGTTTCCATAAATCAGCCCAGCTGGTCACCGATTTTGGGGCGATTTCTTCACTGTTGATCCCTATCGCCGTTGCGCCCCAGATATACGGAATGGAGTAATCATTATTGGGATCAAAGGGCTTATTGAGCATCTCGGGATCGAGATTGTGGAAGTTGGTGAGCGCAGTTTTGTCGATCTTCTGGATCATCCCCTCTTTGCGCATTTTATCCACAAAATAGGTCGACGGAACGACGAGATCGTAAGCGCCGTCTTTATAAGTCTTGAGCTTGGCATACATGGTTTCATTCGATTCATAGGTCGAATAAATCACCTTGATACCGGTCTCTTTGGTGAACTGCTCCAGCAGGCCTGGCGGCACGTACTCGGTCCAGTTGTAGAAATAGAGCGTTTTACTGTCGTCCGCATGCGCAGTACTCATTCCCAATGCCAGAGCGCCCGCAGCGAGCAGGTGGCGTGACCATTTTTTCATCTAATACGTCCCCTGAGATTTTGTTTTATCACGCGCTATCAACTGGCTGACAATGACCAGAACCAGTGACAGCAGCAACAGAATGGTGGCCAGCGCATTCACTTCCGGTGAGACGCCGACTTTAACCATGGAGTAGATTTTTAAGGGCAGGATTTCATACCCTGGACCTGTCACAAACGAGGAAACGACCACGTCATCCATCGACAGGGTAAAGCTGAGTAACCAGCCCGCAGCAACGGCAGGCATCGCCAGCGGCAGAATGATTTTGCGCAGAATGGTGACTTCACTGGCCCCCAGATCTTTCGCCGCTTCCAGCATCCGCACGTCGAAACCTTTCAGGCGCGAATAGACGGTGACCACCACAAACGGCAGGCAAAACGTGATGTGTGAGAACAGCAGTGACCAAAAGCCCAGCTGCACGCCGATGAGCATAAACAGTACCAGCAGCGAAATGGCCATCACGATATCCGGCGACATCATCACCACAAACAGCATGCCGCTGACAAAGGGCTTGCCGCGAAAACGATAGCGGTACAGGGCAACTGCGGTGAGTGAACCAATAAGAGTGGCAAAGGTGGCGGAAAGCACTGCCATCGTCAGAGAATGCTGAGCCGCCTGCACCAGGCTGTCGTTATTCATCAGCAAGCTATACCAGTCGGTGGTGAAGCCTTGCCAGTTGATGCCAAATCGCGAGCTGTTAAAGGAGTTAACGATCAGGATAATGATCGGAATATAGAGGTAAGCATAAATAGCAGTCATAAAACCGCCGCGCAGCAGTCGACCCATCATTCCAGCTCCACCTTTTTGTTCAGCAAGCGCGCTGCTCGCCAGTAGACCAGCAGCAGCCCCCCCATGATCACCGTCAGCGTAATGCTGGTGGCAGCCCCGAACGGCCAGTCGCGGATGTTCAGGAACTGGCTTTTAATCACGTTGCCAATCAACAGGTTTTTCGCCCCGCCCATCAGGTCCGAAACGTAAAACAGCCCCATCGCGGGCAACAGAACCAGCAGGCAGCCGGCAATAATGCCTGGCATGGTCAGCGGAATGATAATGCGAACAAAGGTCTGTAATTTGCTCGCGCCAAGATCTCTGGCGGCTTCCAGCAGGGGCTTATCCAGTTTCTCAATGCTGGAGTAAAGCGGCATCACCATAAACGGCAGCAGGATATAAACCAGCCCAATGATCACCGCCGCTGGCGTGAACATCACGCGTATGGGCTCATCAATCACCCCCAGCCACAGTAAAAAGGTATTCAGATACCCTTTGGTGCTGAGGAAAATTTTCAGGCCGTAGATGCGGATTAATGAGTTGGTCCAGAAGGGGACAATCAGCAGGAAAAGCAGCAACGGGCGCACGCTGGTGGGCAGTTTTGCCAGAAACCAGGCAAACGGGTAGCCCAGCACCAGGCAGGCAAGGGTCGCCAGCATGGCCATATTCAGCGAATGCAGCAGGACGTCAAAATAGAGCGGATCCAGCAGACGCGTGTAGTTTTCCAGCGAGAAAACCATCGCCACAAAATGGGCATCGTCGCGGGTTAAAAAACTGGTGACGATGATCATCAGGTTGGGCAGAAAGACAAACAGCACAAGCCAACCGACGATAGTGGCAATGACCACATTCTGGAATTTACTTGTGCTCTTCATCAGCCAGTACGACCTCCCAGCTTTCTACCCAGTTGACGGCCATTTTCTGATCCAGCGAGTGGTCAAAATCCGGGTCATCTTCGTTGAAGAACTCGCTCACCAGCACCATTTTGCCGTTTTCCAGCTCAACGACGGACTCGAGCGTCATCCCTTTATAGTTACGCTCGCGCACATAGCCGATGAGCCCTTCCACATGGCTTGCGTCGTTGATCTCTTCCACCCGCAGATCTTCAGGGCGCAACAGAACATGAAGTTGTTGCCCCTTCTCGACGGCGAAATTGACGTAGATATTACACTCGCGGCCTTCGACGCTTGCCCGCACACGCTGGTCGTCAAGACGCTCGATGACGGTGGCATCAAAGTTATTGATTTCTCCAATAAAACTGGCAACAAAGAGGTTTTTTGGCTCTTCGTAGATTTCACGCGGCGTCCCGTCTTGTTCAATTTTGCCGTCACGCATGACCACGATGCGGTCAGACATGGTCAGGGCTTCTTCCTGATCGTGGGTAACAAACACGAAGGTAATGCCGAGCTTGCGCTGCAATGCTTTGAGTTCGTTCTGCATCTGCTTGCGCAGCTTGTAATCCAGCGCCGAGAGCGATTCATCAAGCAGCAGCAAGCGGGGTTTGTTCACCACCGCGCGGGCAATGGCCACGCGTTGTTGCTGACCGCCGGAAAGCTGGTGGGGTTTACGCTGCGCAAACGTCTCCAGTTGCACCATTTTCAGGGCGTCGGTGACGCGCGGCGCAATCTCAGCGGCGGGTGTCTTTTGCATCCGCAGGCCAAACGCCACGTTTTCAAACACGGTCATGTGGGGGAAGAGGGCGTAACTCTGGAAAACGGTGTTGACGTGGCGGTGTTCGGCGGGCACATCGGTGATGTCGCGGTCATCGAGGCGGATATGGCCGGTATCGACACTTTCCAGCCCGGCAATCAGGCGTAAAACCGTGGTTTTTCCGCAGCCGGACGGGCCCAGAAGCGTAATAAATTCGCCGTTATTAATGGTGAGGTTGAAATCAGAAATGACATTTTTGCCATCAAAGCCTTTGCCTATCCCGGCCAGTTGTACCAGCGGGGAGTGCGAACGCGTGTGTGTAGTCAATTTTTTACGCTGTCCCATATAAACGCATCGGATAACGCTCCGGATGCGGGGTTTGTGATTAACCACCTTAGGGTCTGACACATTGATAGAGGCCTGGCATTCTACGGCAAACCATTGAAATCGCCAATTGTTGTTGCATTTTTGCTGCGCAAAAGCTGTGTTATTCGCTACCTTTAACGAGCAGGACAAAGTGAAAAAATTCTCGTTTACGGGATAAAAGTGACCTGACGCAATATTTGTGTTTTCGTGCTTACTGATAATGTTGTCACATTAAGTGAGGGGGCTACATGGATAAATTATTAGAGCGTTTTTTACAGTACGTCGCGCTGGATACGCAGTCGAAGCCCGGTGTTCGGCAGGTTCCCAGCACTGACGGGCAATGGAAGCTCCTGAACTTGCTCCAGCAACAGCTCGAAGAGATGGGGCTGGAAAACGTGACCTTAAGTGACAAAGGCACGGTGATGGCGAAACTCCCGTCCAACGTGGCAAAAGCAGTTCCGGCTATCGGATTCATTTCTCATGTTGATACCTCTCCTGACAGCAGCGGGAAAAACGTCAATCCACAGATTCTGGAAAACTACCGTGGTGGTGATATCGCACTGGGTGTGGGTGATGAAATTCTCTCGCCGGTGATGTTCCCGGTGCTCCACCAGTTGCTTGGCCAGACGTTGATTACCACCGACGGCAAAACCCTGCTCGGGGCGGACGACAAAGCCGGTGTGGCGGAAATCATGACGGCGCTGGCGGTGATGATTAAGAAAAACATTCCCCACGGTGATATCTGCGTGGCGTTCACGCCGGATGAAGAAGTCGGTAAAGGGGCGAAGTTCTTTGACGTTCCGGCTTTTGGCGCGCAGTGGGCATACACGATTGATGGCGGTGGCGTGGGTGAGCTGGAGTTTGAAAACTTCAACGCAGCGTCGGTGACCATCAAGATTGCAGGCAACAACGTCCACCCGGGAACCGCGAAAGGCGTGATGGTCAACGCGTTGACGCTGGCAAGCCGCATTCATGCGCTGGTACCGGAAGAAGAGAGCCCGGAACAAACCGAAGGTTATGAAGGTTTCTACCATCTGACCAGCATCAAAGGCACCGTGGAACGGGCGGAAATGCACTACATCATCCGCGATTTTGACCGCAAGGCATTCGAAGCCCGCAAACGTAAGATGATGGAAATTGCCAAAAAGGTCGGAAAGGGGCTGCACCCGGATTGCTACATTGAACTCATCATGGAAGACAGCTATTACAATATGCGCGAGAAGATCGTCGAACATCCGCATATCCTTGAGATTGCCCAGCAGGCGATGCGTGATTGCGATATCGAACCGCAGATGAAGGCAATTCGCGGCGGCACTGACGGCGCACAACTCTCCTTTATGGGATTACCGTGCCCGAACATCTTTACCGGTGGCTACAACTACCACGGTAAACACGAGTTCGTGACCCTCGAAGGGATGGAAAAAGCCGTACAGGTGATTGTCCGCATTGCAGAATTAACCGCGAAAGAGAAGTAACCCAGCGTTGCAAATGGCAGCATACCGCACTTGCCGGATGGCGACGTAAACGTCTTATCCGGCCTACATAATGATGTTGACCTTCCAGGCCGGATAAGCGAAGCGCTATCCGGCATTGCCACAAATGAGGAGGGAACCTCATATGTCAAACTATCGCCGTCACTACGTGCCTGGCGGCACCTGGTTTTTTACTGTCAATCTCCGTGACCGACAAAGTGACCTTTTAACTTGCCACATTGATCTGTTTCGTAAAGCGGTGTCTGAAGTACAACGAAAAAAAGGCTTTGAGATCCTTGCCTGGGTTATTTTGCCGGAGCATATGCATTGCATCTGGAGGTTGCCTGAAAACGACAGCGACTATTCCGGTCGCTGGCGGGAGATAAAAAAGGCATTTACCAAATCGGTTGGATTACAGAACGTTTGGCAGCCTCGCTTCTGGGAACACACTATCCGCGACGAAGATGATCTTCGCCATCATACTGATTATATTTATATTAATCCGGTAAAACATGGCTGGGTAAAGCATGTACAGGAATGGCAATATTCCACATTCCATCGCGATGTACGTGTCGGCTTGTATCCGCGAGATTGGGCTGGAGAGTGTGAGGCGTTGAATGCCGGAGAAAGGCGGTGAAGCGCCATCCGGCATTGCCACATTAATCCTCAAAGAACCAGTAGCCGCTGTTGACCAGGGCTGAGAGCATGGCCAGGAACGACGGGTCTTCCAGCGCATCGCCGAATGCCTCACCGTTTAACACGATATGATTGGCCAGCGCGTCCAGTGCCGGACGATGTGGAGAGTTAATCCGCTCGCCGTTGGCAAACACCTCACCACCGATGCGCAATACGCGCAGTCCGCCCAGACGCACGAGTTTGTCACCTTGTTTCAGCGCATCATAGATCTCATCAGGCTGGTACGGCGGTTCTGGCGGAGTAATGTCCAGTTCGTGGCGCGTCTGGGTAATAAATTCGCCAATCCACTCGTTGAAATGCTCAGGCTGATTAATCAGATCCAGCATCATCTGGCGCAGACCGTCCAGTTCCTGCGGCAGAACATCCGCCGGATGTTCACGGGAGGGTAAATGCGGATCGGTGTAGCGCAGGCTTCCCAGCTCGCGTTGCAGCACGTAGTCGGCGAACCCGCTGATCAACTCGCGCCCGCTTGGCGCACGGTAGCCAACGGAATAGTTCATCGAGTTTTCCAGCGAATAACCTTCGTGCGGGAAGCCTGGCGGAATGTAGAGAATATCGCCCGGCTCCATCTCTTCATCGATGATGGCGTCAAACGGGTCCACCTGCAGTAAATCCGGGTGAGGGCAGTGCTGCTTCATGGGCGTTTTCTCGCCCACACGCCAGCGGCGACGGCCGGTGCCCTGAATAATGAAGACGTCATACTGATCGAGGTGAGGGCCAACGCCGCCGCCAGGTACCGAGAAGGAAATCATCAGATCATCGGTACGCCAGTCGGGCAGCGCGCGGAAGGGGCGCATCAGCGCAGCAGTAGGTTCATGCCAGTGGTTGACCGCCTGAACCAGCAGCGACCAGTTGCTTTCACCTAAATGATCGTAGCTCTCAAACGGCCCGTGGCCCACCTGCCATTTGCCGTCGAGATGGCTGACCAGGCGGCTGTCCACTTCATCTTCCATGGCCAGCCCAGCCAGTTCGTCAGGGGAAATAGGATCGATAAATTGCGTAAAGCCGCGTTTTAACAGCACCGGGCGTTTTTGCCAGTAGCGCTCGATAAAATCCGGCCAGTTAAGATTGACGTTATAGTCCATGTTTGTCTCCCCAAACGTTTGTTTGAGTCGCAGTATAACGGATGCATAACAGCCTGCGTGCGCTACGTAACGTAATTTTAACTGAATGCCTTAATTATCGCCGTTTAGCGGTTGCTGGCGGCCAAAAACGGCCTCCATTTTCGCCCCGCCGAGCAGGCTTTCCAGCGTGATGATTTGCCCGTCATACTGCTCGACGATTTCCCGTGCCACGGTTAACCCGACGCCCTGTCCCGGACGCAGCGTATCGGCACGCTGTCCCCTGTCAAAGACCGCTTCGCGCATGGCGTGGGGAATACCCGGACCATCGTCTTCAATAACGATATACAGGTTATCGTCTGTCTGGCGGGCTGACACCTCGACGAACTCGAGGCAGTATTTGCAGGCGTTATCCAGCAAATTCCCCACCACTTCCATGAAATCATTCTTTTCGCCAACAAAACTGATTTCCGGTGAGATATCGAGGCTGATGTCGACCCCTTTGCGCTGGTAAACCTTGTTGAGCGCAGATGTCAGGCTATCGAGCAACGGCGCCACCGGGTGCAATTCCCGGCTGAGCAGCCCGCTGCTGCCACGCATGCTGGCCCGATGCAGGTAGTAACCAATCTGCTGAGAGATACGGCTGATTTGCTCCAGCATCACCGGTTCGGCCTCGCCGACGCTCAGTTTTTCACTGCGCAGTGATCGCAATGTACTTTGCAACACGGCCAGCGGTGTTTTCAGGCTGTGGGTAAGATCGGTCAGCGTGGTGCGGTATTTATCGTAGCGCTCGCGTTCACTTTTCAGCAGGCGGTTGAGATTGCGCACCAGGCTTGTCAGCTCCCGGGTGGTGGCCGGGTTGAGGTTTTCGCGATGGTGTTCTTCCAGCTCGCGCACTTCTTTTGCCAGCGCCTCGATAGGGCGCAGACTCCAGCGTGCGGCAAGCCAAAGCAGGGGAATAACCAGCAGCAGGTTGGCGGTCAGCACATAGATAAACCAGCTCCACACCATCCATGAACGTTTAAGTTCAATAGGGATAGTGTCTATCACCACAATGGTTAACTGCGGCATGCGCGCTGTAGCAGGGTAGAGGTTCACCGCCACCGAGTGGGTCATCTCGGAGTTATTGTCATCTTCGCGGATGGCGTTGAATTGCTGCTCAATGGTTTCATCGTTGTGTACCAGCGTACTGGAGTCATCGACATCCGCTTCAATTTCCTGAAAACCGTCCGCTTTGAGCCAGGACGGATTGACCCGTTTTGCCAGCCAGGGCACGTCGCGTTGTGCCCATAGCAGCTTGCCGTCTTTGTCGTAAATGAGCGCAATCGTCGGGCTTTGCAGGTTCAGATTTTCCGGGAGATCAACGTGTAACGCGTTGTCTTCCCATTTTGCCAGGGTATAGAAAAGATTGCTCTCGCCGCGCAGCAGCCGGAAGGTGGTTTTGTCAAAACTGACGCTATACCCCACCAGCGCCACCATCCCATAGGCCAGCGAGAGCACCAGCACAACGGCAGCCGTTGCCAGCAAAAAGCGGACGCGTAAAGAGAGCGGGAAAAAATGGCGCAGCAATCGCTTCATTTTTCTCATTTTGGCAATTCGAACAGGTAGCCCTGGCCCCGCACTGTGGTGATCACTTCGCTGGGATATTGTGCCTGGATTTTTTTGCGCAGACGGCCCATCAGCACGTCAATGGTATGGCTTTCACGCAGCTCGGCATCGGGATAGAGCTGGAGCATCAGAGAATCTTTGCTGACCACTTTGCCGTTGTTACGTATAAGCGTCTCCATAATGGTGTATTCAAACGCCGTTAGTTTTACGGCTTCGTCGTTAATCGACAATTCACGACGGGAGAGGTCAACCTGGAACGGCGGCATGGAAATAACCTGCGAGGCCAGTCCACTGTTGCGGCGCATCAGCGCCTGCATACGGGCAACAACTTCTTCAATATGAAAGGGTTTGGTCACATAGTCATCAGCGCCCGCGCTCAGGACTTCCACTTTATCCTGCCACCCTTCGCGGGCAGTCAGCACTAAAACCGGCAACGAAACGTCGTGACTGCGCCAGCGGCGAATCAGCGACAAACCGTCTTCATCCGGTAAACCGAGATCGACAAGGGCGATATCCGGCAGGTGTTCATTAAGAAAATAGTCGGCTTCCCTGGCATCTTCCGCCGCATCCACCTGATGACCCAGATCCTGCAACTGAACTTTTAAATGGTGACGTAAGAGAGCATTGTCTTCCACGACGAGTACGCGCATCGTATGAATTCTCCTGACATTTTTTGATACATAGAGTGTAACGCTGATTGTCTTGCGTCAGGGATAAACATTTATTAAACCGCGGGAAAGGAAACCCCCTTTTCGGGCGAAAAGGGGGAAAAAGCAGGAAAAACGTTACTTCAGTTCGTCAACCATCGTGATGGCGCGACCAATATAGTTGGCAGGCGTCATCGCTTTCAGGCGAACTTTTTCGTCTTCTGGCAGCGCCAGGCTGTCGATAAACACCTTCATGCCTTCGGCATCAACACGCTTACCGCGGGTCAGCTCTTTCAGTTTTTCGTAAGGCTTTTCGATGCCATAGCGACGCATAACGGTCTGAATAGGCTCGGCCAGCACTTCCCAGTTGTGGTCCAGTTCGTCGAGCAGACGATCGCGGTTCACTTCCAGTTTGCTCACGCCTTTGAGCGTTGACTGGTAAGCAATCAGCGCGTAACCCACGCCCACGCCCAAATTACGCAGCACGGTGGAGTCGGTCAGATCACGCTGCCAGCGGGAAACCGGCAATTTGCTTGCCAGGTGCTGCAACACCGCATTGGACAGGCCCAGGTTGCCTTCGGAGTTTTCAAAGTCAATCGGGTTGACCTTGTGCGGCATGGTGGAAGAACCAATCTCGCCCGCAATGGTTTTCTGCTTGAAGTGGTTCAGCGCAATGTAGCCCCACACATCACGATCGAAATCGATTAGGATGGTGTTAAAGCGCGCCATGCAGTCAAACAGCTCGGCGATATAGTCGTGCGGCTCGATCTGGGTGGTGTACGGGTTCCACTGAATGCCCAAAGAGGTCACAAATTCTTCACTGAACTGATGCCAGTCCACTTCCGGGTAGGCGGCGATGTGGGCGTTATAGTTACCCACGGCCCCGTTGATTTTGCCCAGGATCTCAACCTGATTCAGCTGACGATACTGACGCTCCATACGGTAGGCGACGTTCGCCATCTCTTTGCCCAGGGTGGACGGCGTAGCCGGCTGACCGTGGGTACGGGAGAGCAGGGGGATGTCACGGTACTGAACAGCCAGATCTTTCACCGCGTCAATCAGCTGACGCCAGTACGGCAGGATCACTTCATCGCGCGCGGTTTTCAGCATCAACGCATGGGAGAGGTTGTTGATATCTTCTGAGGTACAGGCAAAGTGGATGAACTCAGAAACGGCGTGCAATTCCGCCACGTCTGCCACTTTTTCTTTCAGGAAATATTCAACCGCTTTCACGTCATGGTTGGTGGTGCGCTCGATGGTTTTGATGCGCGCGGCGTCTTCTTCGCTAAAGTCAGCGACGATTTTATCAAGGTAACCGTTTGCGTCGTCGGCAAAAGCAGGAACTTCCTTGACAGCTGTGTGCGAGGCCAGTTTTTGCAACCAGCGTACTTCGACTTGTACACGAAATTTCAGCAAACCGTATTCGCTGAAAATCCCGCGCAGCGCGCTGACTTTATCGCCGTAGCGTCCATCGACAGGGGAAACGGCGGTCAGTGAGGATAATTCCATAGTTCAGAACTCCGGGAGGTTAACAATGAGCAAGAATTTGTTTGGCCTGAGTGGTCAGGCGACTACGAGAAAACATTAACTGCAGGCGGCCACCGCCGACCTGATGCCACAACACGGCGGCACGAATACCGGCGAGCAGTGAGGCACGCACTTTGGCCTGCACCTGGGAACTTTGCAGTACCGCAGGGGAGCCGGTGACCTGAATACGCGGGCCCAGCGGGCTGATAACATCCACATAAATGGCGGCCATCGCACTAAGCAGCGTTTCGGACTGAAGATCAAAGTGATCGAGCTGACGTTGCAGGCCGGAAATCCGATCGCCCAGGGTGTCCATCGCCCCTTTTTGCGCGGCAAGCTTACGCTCAAGCACCATCAGACTCAGAGTATAGCGGGTCAGCTCAGCGTTGAGGCCCTGGCGACTGCTGGCATTCAACACGCCGAGCAGGGTTTCAAGCCCGAGTCGCAGATTGGTTTCACTGCCACCAAATACGCTGAGCGTCGAATCAGGATTCAAATCAATCACACTGTTCAGCGAGACATGGAGCGCATCGGCATCGCAATGTCCTTGATGTGCCAGCTGCTGTACCAGACGGGCTGACTGGCAAATACCGGCCAGCGCTAGGGTGATATCATAGTAATTCTTAGCCACACTCGCTCCTTGCTTCGCTATCTCTTATCAATGATTAAACCGGCAGCGGCAAACGCTGTTCGATGATGCCGCCACCCAGGCAGATTTCGCCGCTGTAGAAGACAGCAGACTGGCCCGGTGTTACGGCAGCGACCGGCTCATCAAAACGGACCTCAATGCGGTCCGCATCCAGTGCGGTCACGGTGCACGGAATATCGGTCTGACGATAACGGGTTTTAACAGTACAACGCAGCGTGCCAACCAGCGGTTCGCGGTCAACCCAGTGCAGCTGTTGGGCAATCAGCCCGACGGACATCAAACGCGGGTGCTCATGGCCCTGCGCGACGACCAGAATATTTTTTTCAACGTCTTTATCGACCACGTACCACGGATCTTCGGAACCTTCTTTGGTGCCGCCGATCCCCAGTCCTTTACGTTGGCCCAGGGTGTGATACATCAGCCCCTGATGCTGTCCAATCTCTTCGCCGTCAACGGTGAGGATTTTCCCCGGTTGCGCCGGAAGATAGCGGCCTAAAAATTCGCGGAATTTGCGCTCGCCGATAAAACAGATACCGGTGGAGTCTTTTTTCTTTGCGGTGATGAGATCCAGCTCTTCAGCGATTTTACGCACCTCAGGCTTCTCCAGTTCGCCAACCGGGAACAGGCTCTGGGCGATTTGGTCTGAGCTTAAGGTATAGAGGAAGTAGCTCTGATCTTTGTTGCCGTCGAGCCCACGCAGCAGCTGGCTTTTGCCATCAACATCGGCGCGACGCACGTAGTGGCCGGTGGCGATATAGTCTGCGCCCAGGTCTTCAGCAGCAAATTCGAGGAAGGCTTTAAATTTGATCTCTTTGTTACACAGAATATCCGGGTTTGGCGTGCGCCCGGCCTTGTACTCTTCCAGGAACAGTTCAAACACGTTGTCCCAGTATTCTGCGGCAAAGT
This sequence comes from uncultured Enterobacteriaceae bacterium, assembly GCA_963530515.1. Lineage (GTDB taxonomy): Bacteria > Pseudomonadota > Gammaproteobacteria > Enterobacterales > Enterobacteriaceae > CBFFRJ01. The sequence continues at coordinate 299,216 of CAUSEC010000001.1, forward strand.
TAACGGTGTGCAGCTCAATGCCGAGCTTGTCGCAAACGGCTTGCGCATCGGCAAGGTCAGCAGCAGCGGTACAGTATTCCTCGCCATCGTCTTCTTCCCAGTTCTTCATGAACAGGCCTTCCACCTTATAACCCTGTTGCAGCAACAGCCAGGCAGAAACGGAAGAATCGACACCGCCGGACATGCCGACGATCACTTTTTTTGGGCTATCAGACATAGAATACTCACGACATTGAACTTCAAGGCGGCGTATTCTATCACGCACTCGCCGCTCAGGCACCCCCTGCGCGAAACCCGTTCAAAAAGCGGGAGCCTGATGACCAGACTCCCGACTATTAAGACTACGCGGCTCTGTCTTCGAGGCTGAACTGCTCCACGCTCTGGGCGAGCTGCTGGGCCTGCTCTTCAAGGGAGCTGGCGGCGGCCGCCATCTCTTGCACCAGCGAGGCGTTCTGCTGGGTAACCCCGTCCATTTCGTTCACCGCAATGGTCACCTGACCGATGCCTTTGGCCTGCTCATCAGAGGCGCTGACGATTTCATTGATAATGGTCTGCACGGAATTCACCGCCTGGGTCATCTCCTGCATGGTTTTCCCGGCGTCGTTGACCAGTTGCACGCCGCTTTCCACACGCTGGCTGGACTCTTCAATCAGCGCGGCAATCTCTTTCACCGCGTTGGCGCTGCGCTGAGCAAGGTTTCGTACTTCAGAGGCAACCACCGCAAAGCCGCGACCTTGTTCCCCGGCACGCGCGGCTTCTACCGCTGCGTTCAGTGCAAGAATGTTGGTCTGGAAGGCAATGCTGTTGATCATGGTGGTGATGTCGCTGATTTTCTTCGAACTGTCATCAATCTGCGACATGGTTTTCACCACCTGGCCGACCAGCGCTTCGCCACGGCTGGCGATTTGCGTCGCGTTGGCGGTGAGCTCAGTGGCATGGTGCGCGTTGCTGGCGTTGTGTTTCACGGTTGCGCTGAACTGCTCCATGCTGGCGGCGGTCTGCTCAAGGGCTGCTGCCTGCTGCTCGGTACGTGAAGAGAGGTTAATGTTGCCGCTCACAATCTCGCCCGCCCCCTGGCGCACCGAATCGCTGGCATCTTTAATCTGCCCGACAATCTGGCGCAACTGGGCCTGCATAGTGTGCAGCGCATAAAACAGGCTCTTGCTGTCGCCGGATTTTACCGCAATCACATTATCGAGCTTGCCATCGGCCACGGCCAGCGCAATGGTGGCGGCTTCGAGCGGCTCACCGCCAATCGGTTTGAGCACTTTGCGGCTAAAGATAATCCCCAACAGCGCGCTCACCAGCAGGATGCTCATCACCATCAGAATAATGGCGTTCATCAGCTGGCGATTAGCCGCCGCCATCACTTTGCTGACCGGGGCGACGACGCCCAGATACCATTTGTCCGGGCTGTTGCCGATAGAGACTGGCTGCCAGGTGACCAGCGCATCTTCGCCCAGCACGCTGTCCGGTTGTTCCACTACGCGGGTGCTGTAGTTGTGCGTTTCGCCAGGGTAAGGCTTGCTGGTAAGCGCTTTATCCGGATACGAGATGACCTTGCCAGCGGAGGAGACCAGCATCGCATAGCCACCGCCTTCCCAGGGCTTAATCTGGTTCACTTTGGCTTGTAAGGACGCAAGAGAGATATCCGAGGTGATAACGGCCTGCAATTTGCCATCACTGATCACGGGTGCCGCCACGGACGTCAGCAACGTAGGTACGCCGTTATAGGCGTAGCTGTAAGGTTCAATCAGCGTATCTTTCTGTGATTTCTGCGGCAGTAAATAGTAGTCCCCCTGACCTGGTGTCATGTAGGAGGTGAGGGGATGCAATTTATAAGCCCCGGATTGATCGTGATCGACAAAGAACGCATAGCGACCTTTTGGTGCCTGATCGGGTTTATCCGCAAACTCAGCGTCCCGGCCATCAAAGGCGTTTTCTTCAAAAATAACGGAGACCGAGAGATATTCCGGGTTATCGCGCAGGGCATACTCCAGCATTTTATCGGCCACTTTGCGATCGGTAATGCCAGCCGTAGGCAGCGCGATAAGGCTGTGCCCCAGGTTATGCGCCACATCGCGGGCGTAGTTCAGCTCCTGCTGGACTTTTAATGCTTCAGACTGGGCGATTTGTTGCAGGTAATTTTCGGCCAGCATTTTTTGCTCATTGCTGGATTGCCAGCTCAGAACACCAATCGTCACCACAAACCCGAGTGTGATAGTCAATGCGCCCGTCAGCAGCATTTGTGCGCGGGTACTCATTTTTTTTTGAACGAATTGTCTGGCCATTCCGGCTCCTGTGCTCTCAACCTTAAACGTCATTCAACCGTCCCTGCAGGAAATGCCTCCGTACAGGCTGTCTATCGGCGTATAAAAATTGATCTTTAATGGCGAAAAGAATCCGGCGCTGGCTGAATAATGCGCATTTTAGCCCTGTATCAGAAGGGGATATTAAGAGGGTGTTTTGCGGCGAGATATTCTGCTGTCGAGGAGGTGACCGCTCAGCATGTTAAGCTTCTGTTAAATGTTTTTAATTGCTGCTTAAAACTTAAGAAAAGAGAAAGTGGGGAGGAAAAAACGCGCTGAGCCGTCGTGAAACGGCTCGTTACAGACCTCGATTAAAGAGGCCAGTTAAACGCGCCAATCATTGAAAGTGGGTAGCGTTCGCCGCTTTGCCAGCTGCGGATGCTTTCGGCGACCAGCGGGGAGCGCAGATTCGGGGCGTTGAGGATCTCTTCTGCGCTGACCCAAAGACAGCGGTCAATGTCGCTGTCATGCGGCTCGGTGGCACAGATGGCATCAAGCTCAATCGAAAACAAAAAGCGCAGGAACGGGGTTTTGTCCGGGGCAATCCACTGGTGCATGCGGATGAACGCATCGGGGGTAGCGCGGATACCGGTCTCTTCCCAAAGCTCTCTTTGCGCGGCTTCCAGCAGGGTTTCGTTGGCTTCCAGGTGGCCGGCTGGCTGGTTCCACAAGGCTTTGCCGCTGATGGTCTCTTCCACCACCAAAAATTTACCTTCGGCGTGAACCACGCAGGCCACCGTGACATGGGGTTTAAACATAGTCGATTCTCCTTGAATCAGAGGGCGTCACGCCATTCACCGCAGGCCAAAGTGCCCAGGGTGTAATCACCCATAGCGTAGCGGATAAGGCGCAATGTCGGGAAGCCAACGTGCGCGGTCATACGGCGCACCTGACGGTTTCGTCCTTCATAAAGCGTGATTTTCAACCAGCTGGTGGGAATGGCTTTTCGCTCACGAATCGGTGGATGACGCGGCCAGAGCCACTCGGGTTCTGCCACCAGTTCAACGCCTGCCGGGAGAGTGGGGCCATCATTAAGCGTCACGCCTTCTCGCAGGGCTTTCAGGGCGTCTTCTCCAGGCTCACCTTCCACCTGCACATAATAAATTTTTCCGGTGCGCTTACCCGGTTGGGTCAGTTTTGCCTGCAACACGCCGTCGTTGGTTAGCACCAGTAGCCCTTCACTGTCGCGGTCCAGCCGTCCGGCCGCGTATACATTCTGTACAGTTATATAATCTTTCAGGGTGCGGCGGCCCGCTTCATCCGTAAATTGCGGCAATACATCGTAGGGTTTATTGAACAGAATCACCCGTTTCGGCCCGCTTTCACGTTCTGGCTTAGTGGCTTGTCGTGAGCTGAATCGCTTAAGGTGGTGATTTCTATCAGAAGTTTTCTTCATGGTATTTTCAGTAGTTATCATTTGCAGCATTATAACTGAATCATGATGGTCTTTCATGGCACCCAACTATCGGGTAGTATTGACAGGCTAATTACAATTCATTAACAAAAATCAGTAACAACCAGAAGCGCTCGAAGGAGAGGTGAATGGAAAGCAAAGTAGTTGTTCCGGCGGAAGGTAAAAAGATCACCCTGCAAAACGGCAAGCTGAACGTTCCGAATAACCCGATTATCCCGTTCATTGAAGGCGACGGAATCGGTATCGACGTTACCCCTGCGATGCTGAAAGTGGTCGATGCCGCTGTGGAGAAAGCCTATAAAGGCGAGCGTAAAATTTCCTGGATGGAAATTTACACCGGTGAAAAATCTACCCAAATTTACGGCCAGGACGTCTGGCTGCCTGCTGAAACTCTCGATCTTATCCGCGATTACCGTGTTGCCATCAAAGGCCCACTGACCACGCCAGTTGGCGGCGGCATCCGTTCTCTGAACGTGGCCCTGCGTCAGGAGCTGGATCTGTACGTGTGTCTGCGTCCGGTACGTTACTACCAGGGCACTCCAAGCCCGGTTAAACACCCGGAACTGACTGACATGGTTATCTTCCGTGAAAACTCCGAAGATATTTATGCCGGTATCGAGTGGAAAGCAGACTCTGCTGAAGCAGAGAAAGTGATCAAGTTCCTGCGCGAAGAGATGGGCGTGAAGAAAATTCGCTTCCCTGAACATTGCGGTATCGGTATCAAACCGTGTTCCGAAGAAGGGACCAAACGCCTGGTACGTGCAGCCATTGAGTATGCGATCACCAACGACCGTGACTCCCTGACGCTGGTACACAAAGGCAACATCATGAAGTTCACCGAAGGCGCGTTCAAAGACTGGGGCTACCAGCTGATTCGCGAAGAATTCGGCGGTGAGCTGATCGACGGCGGCCCGTGGCAGAAGATCAAAAACCCGAACACCGGCAAAGAGATCATCATTAAAGATGTGATCGCTGATGCGTTCCTGCAACAGATCCTGCTGCGTCCGGCTGAGTACGACGTGATTGCCTGTATGAACCTGAACGGTGATTACATCTCCGACGCCCTGGCAGCTCAGGTTGGCGGCATCGGTATCGCACCGGGCGCAAACATCGGTGACGAATGTGCACTGTTCGAAGCGACACACGGTACGGCACCGAAATACGCAGGCCAGGATAAAGTGAACCCAGGTTCCGTGATCCTGTCCGCTGAAATGATGCTCCGTCACCTGCAGTGGTTCGAAGCGGCTGACCTTATCGTTAAAGGCGTTGAAGGCGCAATCGCGGCTAAAACCGTGACTTACGATTTCGAACGTCTGATGGAAGGCGCTAAGCTGCTGAAATGTTCAGAGTTTGGTGACGCTATCATCGCAAACATGTAATCCGGTTTTTTAGGTTTACAACAACGGGAGCCTGAGGGTTCCCGTTTTTTTATTTCGCTGAGCAACGAGAGTGAGACGCATCTCCAGGTTCGCCGTGTTGTCCCGATCTACTATGCGGATATGTGTGTGGACCTCTAGAGGGCAGGGGAGATGAACTGGATATTTTATCTGGGTCGCTGGTATCAAATCAGCCCTGTTTTACTCAGCGGTGATTACAAGCTCTCCATTCCAGGAGAACGGGGCAACATCATTTTGACCCGTAAAGAACTTGAGCGTGCCAGCCGCGCTTACTTTGGCCTCAGGCCACCTGAACATCTGTTTATGACGCGTTAGCTCTTCCTGAGCCCAAAACGTAAAATCTCGCTGTAACCAACGCCAGGTCTCCTCGTAAATTTTCCCGTTATTATTCAAAAAATTATGTCTTCTCTCAGAATGTAAGTATTTTTTAAGGAGGTTCTTATTTTCTTCATTAGGGGAAACCTTAAGGAAAAAATAATGTCCATTATTCAGAATGCTGCTTTATAGACAAATCCGCAGGCCAAACTTATGAATCTCGATAATGCTTGTGTCATAGAGCGTTGATACATTTGTCAGATACATATGATTTTTTAGCGTTTTCACTGAAATAACGTTAATGATGCCAGGATAAATGATGAGTAACATACCCAAAAAAATTCATCAGATTTACACCAAAGGGGCCGCTGCGTTGCCCGATGCGATTCATGCGTCCATCGCCGATTTAAAGCGTCGAAATCCGGACTGGGAATATCATTTCTATGATAATGATTGCATCATTGACTATATCTCTACGCATTATGACCAACAGATTCTTCATCTTTATAATCAAATAAATCCACGTTATGGCGCTGCGCGGGCGGATTTCTTTCGCTACCTCCTGATGTATAAAGAGGGCGGTGTTTATTTAGATATTAAAAGTTCCTGCAGCATTCCGCTGAATGATGTGATTCCTGAGCAATGCGAAATTATGGTTTGCAATTGGGACAATAAACCCGGTGGGAATGACAATGAAATGGGCAAGCATGCGGCACTGTGTTCTCTGAAGAACGGCGAATATCAGCAGTGGAACATCATTGCCGCTCCCCGGTCGCCCTATCTGAAAGCCGTTGTCGATGAAGTCGTGCAACGGCTAAAAAATTACAAACCCTGGCGCTATGGCGTGGGGATGCAGGGCGTTCTTCACACGACGGGGCCGGTTCCCTTTTCCTTAGGGATTGAGAAAGTCGAAAAGTGTTGTGGTTTTCATCATCAGGAAAATCATCGCAACGTCGGATTGATTTACCGAAATGTAAATTCGAAGGTCATGAAATCAATCAGCCGCGACCACTACAGCCGGTTGCGTGATTCGGTGATGATACTGGAAGGTGCCGATAAACTTTATTATCGGTTATGGCTTTATTTTGTCTTTCCGTTCTGGCGTCTGCGTAAAAACACGGTGAATGAAACGCGAAAAGTGGTCAATAAATTAAAAACCTGGGCGACCTGAGCGCGAAAATAAAAACTGGCAGTTTCGACACCAAAACTGCCCGCAAGCAAGTACAAAATGTTAAATCGTATGTCCTTCACTTGCGCACTTTATAACCTCCATTGGCCAATCACGCCAATGGATTTTTTATATGCCGAGGATTGATAAAATTGATGAGCGCGATTATTAATTCGAAATGATATGACATTGACCTGCCGATTTACCCTCAACCAGCAATAAAAAAGGCCGCCAGCTGTTTACGCTGGCGGCCTGTTTATTTCAGCCAGTTATGACCCATACTGATGCTGGTCGACGCTAATGCGCGACAGCACACGATAGGGCTTGCTGTCTGCCAGCCATCCCGGAATTTCATCCGGTGGAATAGGACGAGAGAAATAATAGCCTTGCGCTTCGTCGCAGCCGTACTCATTAAGCATATGCGCCGTTTCCTGGTCCTCAACTCCTTCTGCCAGAACCACATAATGCAACTCTTTGAGCATCATTATGACGTTACGGGCAATAATGCGACTGCCCGTGTCGGTGGTTATCTGGCTAATGAGCGAGCGATCGAGCTTAATCACGTCGATCGGTATCCGCCGCAAATAGCTGATATTACTGTAGCCGGCACCAAAGTCATCAAGCAGGATCTGGAAGCCTAACAGCTTAAGCCTGTCGAGCTCCTCCAGCGCGAGTTCGCTTTCGAGCACTTTTTCAGTTTCCAGACACTCGACCCGCACGTCAGCCGGATACAAACCCGCGCTCACCACGTTGCGCTCCAGCTCATCGGCAAAGCCCGGGCGGGAAAAATCGCTGACGGTCACGTTGACTGAAATTGGGATCATTATGCCCGCCGAGCGCCAGGCTTTGAGCTGTGAAATCACCGTTTTAATGACCCACTGTGTTATTTCGGGCATCAAAGTGGTTTTCTCTGCCAGCGTCACAATGGTGGTGGGCGAGATATTTCCCAACTGCGGATGCCGCCAGCGCAATAACGCTTCAACCCCTTCCGTTTTCCCTGAACGCAGAGAGACTTTAGGTTGATACACTAAATAAAGCTGGCTTTTCGCTTTAATCGCCTCACTTAAGTCATACAGAAGTTTAAAGTCTTTATTTCTTTTATGATCAAGGATGGGGTTAAATTGCAGGACGGGTATATCCTGGCGAATAGATTCATGTAATGCGCTAATGGCCTGGCGCACTATCTCGTGGGCATCATCTTCCTGCGGTGAGAATTTCACGTAGCCGGTGTGTATCGTCAGGGTGATGTCAATGTCCTGCGCCATTTGCGCTTGCGTGCCGGGAAGCGTTTCTGCGCGTTTGACCAGCGTCAGGGCTTGCTCAATATCCACCAGCACCGCAAAGCGGGCCGGTGCGAAGGAGTAGAGCGGTACACTGTCTTTCAGGCGTAGTCGCAGGCGCAGCAGCGGAATGAAACTGCGCAGCATATTATCCACCGCAGGTAGCCCCAGATAACGCGTGAGCTCATAGGCCCTGGGCATATCAATGCAGTCAAAGATCACCAGACCGTAGGTTTTACGATCCTTGTTGAGCGTTTTCTGTTCCATTTCCCGAATCAGGAACTGGCGATTCGGTAACCCGGTTAAGGTATCAACGCGGCCAATGGAATAGCGTGCTTCAAGGTAGACCGCTGAAAGCTCCGCGACCCGATTGAAGCTCTCAACCTGCTGATGGGTGGGGCTGAAGATGGAAGAGCTGCTGACACACAGCGTGCCAAGCACCATTCCCTCTTTGGTCATCATTGGCGCTGAGGCGTAAAACAGAATATCGCCATTTTTCACCAGCGGCTGGTGAGAAAAACGGCTGTCCAGGCGCGTGTCAGGGCAGACAACCGTCTGACCGCTGTCACGCGAATACTGGCACATCGTTTTTTCAATTGGGACCTTAAAATGTTCCAGCGGGACGTTTTTAACATATTTGATATATTGGTAATCATCATCAAATACCGTGATGAAGCATCCTTCGACACCCATCACCTCACAGGCGAGGCACGCGTACTCTGTGAGGGCTGCGTCGCGGGTTTTATCCTCTTTGCGCAATAATTCCAGCGCCGCAAGCCGTTTACTTTCGCTTTTTTTAAGTCCGGTGAACATTGCGAGCTCCTGCTCAGATAAATGAGTCTAATGGGATCTGCTACACCGAAAACATCATGGGTCCGAATGAAATCTGCGATAAACGCTGGTTTAGCTCATCGATTACCACCAGCCGAATTGTGTGCCAGCAACAGCAACAATTGCCACGATAAGCATTATGATGGTCGTTTTTTTCACAGCGAAACTCCTCAGCTGGCACCTTTTTACAGCGCCAGACTTACATAAATTAAATAGAAGAAGATGGGATAATTCTCAAGCCAAAAACTGTGTTTTAGCGTGATTAATTGAGACGGAGAAAAGGTTTTTTCTCTTTTCCGTTTTTATCCTGATACATAGCTTGATCGGCTATACGCAGTGCGCTGTCGGCATCAATATCGTCAGGATTAATTTCCACTACACCAATACTTGCACCCGGGTAAAATATCTTCACGGTACCCAGTTGATATTCTCCCGTTAGACACTTCTGCAAATTTTGCTTAAGTAAAGTTAATCGATCGGTTTGCGTTTGACCAATCGGAGCGCCTGGGCAGGCAATTAAAAATTCATCACCACCCAGACGGCCGACAACATCGTCATGGCTGCAGCCATCCACCAGACGATGACCTATCTCAATAAGGAATTGATCGCCAGACTCATGGCCAAGTTCATCATTAATTTTCTTAAAATTATCGAGATCAATAAACCCAATAATAATCTTGATATTAAGATGGCGTGCAAGAGAAAAAAGGGTTGTCAAATTATCAAAAATGGCTCGGCGATTCGGCAAACCGGTCAGCGCATCGGTATAAGAGTGGGCAATCAGTGCTGCATTGGCTTCGCGCAGCTGATTGACCAGGTGATCTTTCTCAATGGAGCGGGCAATCAGACCCGCAAACAGATTCAACACCTGTTCGCCGCGAACGCTCAACGTGCGTGTGTCAGAGCTGGCCGCGCAAAGCGTCCCGTAAAGCGAGCCGTCCGCCAGATGTACAGGAGTGCTTAAATAACTGGTAATACCCAGTGCCGTTGCCGCCTCGCAATCCGCCCAGTGGGTTGCCACTTCGTTACTGAAGAAACAGCCATCGTCAAGGGCGCGTTTGCACAGGCTATCGCCCCAGGGTAAAGAGAAACCTTCTGGAATATCAAGCTGTTTGCTATTGCGAGCATATTGGATATGTTGATAACGGCCGTCGCCATCAATTTTGGTAAGATACGTCGATTCCATTTCGGTGACCATCTCCAGCATTTCCAGGAGCTGTCGTACCAGGCTTTCAAGGGATTGATCTTGTAAGAGAGTTTCGGAAACTCGGGCAAGAATGAAATCGGACATTACGCTCGTTTACCTCTATAGACTGCGCGCTTTGCTGCACTACATGATGAAAATTTAGACTCGCCATATTAAAGCATGGCTTAAATAAATTTCATATATCGGCATCAATAAACGGGTAGTTTAGGGAACAGCATAAAAAAAAGCCCCGTTGATGAAGCGGGGCAAAAACTCATTGATTACGGAATGATGTTCTCTGGTCATGGGTGAGAACAGGGTCAAATATATCGGGTAAAAGTGGCGTAAAGATGGAGAAATCATGGAGATATCTACCATGACGCATTAAGCTAAATTTTTAGATTAATATTTCAAACTGGATAATTTGATGCGTAAAACACTATTAGCTTTTATTTTTACCCTCACCGCCTGTACATCAGGCAAAGATGCGCCGCTGCCACCCAATATAGGGTTAGCCAATCCGGCTGCGGAGTATTGCCTGGCAAAAGGGGGCCAGCGTGTTCCCGTTCAAAGCCCACAGGGCGTGCGAACCGAATGTAAACTGGCGACGGGTCAGGTGGTAGATGAATGGGAATTATGGCGTCGCGATCATCCCCAATCCGGATCGTGACATCCGCATTAGGGCCAGGGTACACTAGCGATTAAGAATTATCCTAGTGTCCCCAGCATTATTTCGCGTGAGAAGACTATGTTCCAGTTACGTCCGGGCTGCCTCGCAATGGTTATTGGCGCTCAAACCCCTGCCGGAAGGGGTAATATTGGTAAAGCGGTTGAACTGTTTGGCCTTTATCAACCCGGCGAAACCTTTCTTAATCCCGTTAACGGCGTGATGACCCGCATGCCGCTCAATATGCTACAGCCACTTTGGCTGGTGACGGGGGATGTTGTGGCCTTTGATGGCCAGAAGGGATTTGCGTTTATCCGTGCCGGGCACCTGATGCCACTTCAGCCAGACAGCCTGCCGGAAGAAACGCGCGCGCTCGAAACGTACTGATTCATAAACTGCTGAGCCACTGCGCCAGGACCAGGGCATGGTTTTGCTGCGTATTTTTCGCCGCATACAGCAGGGTGATGGGCTGGCGTGCAGCCAGCGCCAGACCTTCCTCTTTGTGCTCTGCCAGCTCCTGTAAATAGGCTTCGCTAAACGCGGCGAAGTCGAGCGTCTGCGCATGGAATGCTTTACGCAGCTGTGTCGACGGGGCCAGGGTCTTGCACCATTCATCAACGGTCAGCTCGGTTTTTTTGACGCCTCTTGGCCATAATCTGTCGACCAGCACGCGGTAGCCATCCTCTGCTGATGCAGCGTCATAAACCCGCTTACATTGAATGTTCATCGTCATCCCTTGCGTTTATCCAGGCCACCAGCGCCGGGATCTGTTCATGTGAAAACACTTTGATGCCATGGGCTTCCAGCAGAGCCGCCGCCACGCCTTTGCCTTCCACTTGCCTGCCGCTAAAGGTGCCATCGTAAATCACCCGGCTGCCGCAGGTCGGGCTGCCATCTGTCAGCAAGGCGGCACAGCAGTTTTCCTTTTGCGCGGCTTCTAAGGCCAGCCAGGCAGCCAACTGGTAATGGGCGGTCACATCCTGGCCGGTGTTTTCTACTATTCGCGCGCGGTCATGCATGACGTCCGTCCCGTTTCCGGCGACGATTTCTGCCGGTGGGCGCGGCGTCACCAGTCCTGCTGCCAGCTCAGGGCAATGGATGACCAGACGCTTTTCCTGTTCCCAGCGCGTTAGCGTCTGCTGCAGGTCGGCTTTTTCGCTGCCGTTGTAGCGAACTTTGAAGCCCATCAGGCAGGCACTGACCAGAATTTTGCTTTGCATATTTTCCCACGAGATGGATTGGCTGAGCGGCACACAATTGTCATCGCTTTGCGATAAATTACGAACTACCAGCTTTAAGAGATTGTGATGAAGGCAAAAGATCGCTAATGTGAGGTTCCTTATGTTGTCCGTTATCTGCCTGAACATAAGGAACCCTTCATGACCCATATTCCCGTTAAAGAGACGCTGCGCATTGCGCTGGTCGGCGATTACAATCACGACGTTGTTGCCCATCAGGCGATCCCTTTAGCTATCGATGACGCCGCTGCTGTTCTTGAGCTTACCGCAGATTACGACTGGCTGGCGACCTCTGACATCACCAGTAGCGACGACCTTGTTGGCTACGACGCCATCTGGGTGGTACCGGCTAGCCCTTACAAAAATCCTGAAGGTGCCTTTATCGCCATTCAATATGCGCGCGAAAATGCGATCCCGTTCCTGGGCACCTGCGGCGGCTTCCAGCACGCCATTATCGAATACGCCCGCCACGTGCTGGGCTATGAAAATGCCGCCCATCAGGAAACTGACACCGAAGGCAAAATGGTGATTGTGCCGCTGGCGTGTTCGCTGGTGGAGCAGACGGCGGCAATCGAGTTGCGCCCTCATACCCTGATTGCCAAAGCCTATGGGCAGGAGACGATCAACGAGGGATATCGCTGCAGTTATGGTATTGCGGATGATTTTGCCGCGGAGCTGGAAAAGGGCGACCTGCGCGTGACCGGCTGGGATGAGGAGGGTGAAATCCGCGCGGTTGAGCTGGTGAGCCACCCGTTCTTTGTCGCGACCTTGTTCCAGCATGAGCGCAATGCGCTGGCCGGGCGTCCGGTGCCACTGGTGCAGGCGATGCTGCGTGCAGCCTACGACTAAATAATTACTGGCCCCGCGGGGCCAGTTTTCTTTTGCCTTACCCCTTCGACCCTCGCCCGGCATAGCCACCGGCCAGCGCCATCAGCACGGATAACAGCGCGCAGGCCAAAAGCGGAATATGCCAGCTGCCGCTCACGTCATGAATTTTCCCCATCAGCGGTGGGCCGCAGGCGGCCAGCAGGTAGCCCACCGACTGCGCCATCCCCGATAACGCTGCGGCCTGGTGCGCAGAGCTGGCACGCAAGCCAATAAAGGTCAGGCCGAGGATCATTGTTCCGCCGGAGCCAAAGCCGAACATCAGCGTCCACAGCACCGCCTGCTGCGGCCAGAGCACGAAACCTGCGGAACTTATCGCACACAACAATGCAATGATGACCGCAATACCCCGCTGATCCCGCAGGCGGTGTAAGATCAGGGGCACCAGAATCCCCGGCGACGCCGTCGCCAGTTGCAGCAAGCCGTGCAGGGAACCGGCTCCCGCTTCACTGTAGCCGTAGCTAATCAGGATGGCGGGCAGCCAGCCAATCACCACGTAATAAATTAATGAGTTGATACCCAAAAAGAGCGTCAGCTGCCAGGCGAGTGCGGAGCGCCAGATCCCACGGCTTTGGCTCACCGGCGACGCGGTCAGACTTGCCGCTTGCGAGTGTTTCAACTGCGGCGACCATAGCAGCAAAGCCAGCAGCGGGAAGGCCATTAGCGCCAGTAAAGCACCGTGCCATCCCGCGCCCATCAGCGCAATGGGCACCACCACTGCGGAACCGAGCGCCGCCGCGGCCCCCATGGTCAACGAATAGGCGCCGGTGAGTTTTGCCACCTGGCCCGGGAAATCGCGTTTGAGAATGCCGGGCAGCAGCACGTTACCCAGGGCAATCCCGCAGCCAATGACCGCCGTCCCCGTAAACAACATGACAGGTGAAGGTAAAGATCGCACGGCAATCCCTGCGCAAATCAGCAGCATAGCGGCAAACAGGTTACGCTCCATGCCGATACGCCGGGCAACACCCGCCGCCAGCGGAGAGATCAACGCAAAGGCCAGCAGCGGAAGAGTGGTCAGCATCCCGGTCTGGGCGGTAGATAAACCATAATCTGCGCGAATGGCGTCCAGCAGGGGAGCCGCGCCGGTAAAGGTCACGCGTAGCGTGGTGGCAATCATCAGGATGCCTGCAATCAGCAGCGCACCTTGCTTGCCACGCGAGGTGATAGCAGTGGTCATTGTCTTCTCTGGAAAAATAGCAGAAACACACCTTACCCCTTTTTGCTGCTGTTTGAATCAAGCTAAAATGACAGTTTATCGCTAAATTCGGACAATCTTATGCAGCACGGGCTCGGGCTGGATGGTTTTAACCTCGATAGCCAGCAGGAAGCCGCTCTGGCATTCGGTATCGAGGTGAACGCGGATGAGCAGCGGATCCCCGCGCACCGCCACCGCAAAGGGCAGTTGATCCTTGCCTTAACCGGGGCTATCACCAGTGAAGTGGAAAATGCCCGCTGGATGGTGCCGCCTCATCATGCCGTCTGGCTACCGGGAATGGTTTCTCACAGCAATCATGCCACGCCCGGTGCCCGGCTTTACTTTTTGTTTATTGAGCCGGGCAGGGTCGAGATGCCGGACACCTGCTGCACGTTAAAAATCTCCCCGCTGGTGCGCGAGCTGATCATGACGCTGGCCACCCGCAGTCACCGTGAGCGGCAGGAGCCAGCAACCCAGCGGCTGGTTCAGGTTCTGTTTGATGAGCTTCCGCGCCAGGCACAAAGGCAACTGCAGCTGCCCGTTTCGCCACACCCGAAAATCCGCCAGATGGTTGAGAGCATGGAGCATGCCCCGGAGCAGCGCCAGACGCTGACTGAATGGGCGCAGGTTTTTGCCATGAGCGAGCGCAATCTGGCGCGGCTGGTGGTGAAGGAGACGGGGTTAAGCTTTCGTCGCTGGCGACAGCAGCTACAGTTGATTCTGGCGGTCAGGTTGCTGATTAGCGGGCATGCGGTTCAACAGATTGCCCAGACGCTGGGCTATGATTCCACCACGGCGTTTATCACCATGTTTAAAAAAGGCTTAGGTCAGACGCCGGGGCGCTATCTGGCGGCGCTGGGAGCGGGATGAATATTTTATGCTGCTAAATCCGTTGCTTTAATGTGGGATTGATGTGTTTCCACTGGCAATTTTTAGTGGATAAGCGAATCGTATGGAGGTTTTGCTTTTAATAACTTATTTAGATAATCAATGCACTTTTTGATATTTGTCTGATGAATACGCTTGTGTGACTTTAGCCCTGAAATCTGACTAAAAACAGGGCGTAAGGATTAGCATGGCAACCACAGCACAAAACAAAAAAATCGGTGCGCTGACCGCACTGGCACTGCTCTCAACTTTCTCATTTGCCGCTCACGCAGACAAACTGGCCGACATCAAAGCCGCAGGTGTGGTGAAGGTCGCCACCTTTGATGCCAATCCGCCGTTTGGCGCTATCGATCCGCAAAGCCACGAGATCGTCGGTTATGACGTGGATTTTGCGAAAGCGCTGGCGAAAAGTCTCGGTGTGAAGCTGGAACTGGTGGCGACTAACCCGGCAAACCGCATCCCGCTGCTGCAATCCGGCAAAGTGGATTTGATTGTCGCGGACATCACCATCACCCCGGAACGCGCACAGGTGATTGATTTCTCCACCCCGTACTTCGTGACCGGTCAGCAGTTCCTGGTTGCGGCAAGCGGCTCTGACAAACTCGACAGCTACAGCAAAGCGCGCATCGGCGCCGTCAAAGGCACCACCGGTGAGCAGGCGCTGCATCAGCGCTTCCCGCAGTCCCGCGTGCTGGCATATGACGACATCCCACTGGCACTGACCGCGCTGCGCAACGGTAACGTCCAGGCCATCACCCAGGACAGCACCATTCTGGCTGGTTTGCTGGCGGAAGCGCCGGATAAAGCCAAATTCAAAATCCTGCCCGACCTGCTCTCAAAAGAGGAAATTGGCGTGGGTGTCACCAAAGGCGAAACCGCGCTGCTGAAAGCGGTCAACGACGAACTGGTGAAGCTTGAGCAGAACGGTGAAGCGGCAAAAATTTATGATGTCTGGTTTGGTCCGCAAACCAAAGCCCCGGCTCCGCGCAGCTTTAAAATAGAAGCGAAGTAATATGCTGGCAGGTCTCTTCTCTACCTCCGTGGCGCAAGCCCCGGAGGCTTTTCCCGTGCAAAAAGGCATGGTGGAATTTCGCAACGCCAGCAAAAGCTATGGTGACCACCGCGTATTAAACAACATCGATTTGCAGGTCGCGGCCGGTGAAGTGGTGGCGGTGTGCGGGCCTTCTGGCTCAGGCAAATCCACGCTGATTCGTTTGATTAACCAGCTCGAAACCCTGACCGACGGCGAGATTCTGGTGGACGGCAAACCCACGCGCCAGCTCAAAGGCCGTGAACTGCGCACGCTGCGCCGCCATGTCGGCTTTGTGTTCCAGCAATTTAACCTCTATGCCCATCTCACCGCGCTAGACAACATCACCCTGGCGCTCACCAAAATCCACGGTAAATCGGCGGCGCAAGCCAAAGCGAAAGCGCTGGGGTTGCTGGAGCGGGTAGGGCTGAAAGAAAAAGCCGGGCACTACCCGTCGCAGCTTTCCGGCGGCCAGCAGCAGCGTGTGGCGATTGCGCGCACGCTGGCAGCGGATCCGCACATCATTTTGTTTGATGAGCCCACCTCGGCGCTGGACCCGGAAATGATCGGTGAAGTGCTGCAGGTGATGAAATCCCTCGCCCACAGCGGGATAACGCTGATTGTGGTGACCCACGAGATGCAGTTTGCCCGTGAGATTGCTGACAGGGTGGTGTTTATCGACGGCGGAGAAATCCTTGAACAGGCGGCACCCAAGGCGTTTTTCACCGCCCCTCAACATCCGCGTGCGCAGCGCTTTCTGCAAAAAGTGCTTAACCCACTGCATGCCGATAGCAAGGAGTTGTAATGGGGATCGCTCTCGACTGGGCTGGCGTGTTTACCGGCCAGCCGGCGCAATGGCTGATATCGGGTTTCCTGACCACGGTCTGGGTCACGATTGTCGGTGTGCTGCTTGCCACATTGCTCACCGTACTCCTGCTCGCGCTTCGTCTGGCAGGTGGGCGCACCGGGAAGGCTATTGTCGCCTGCTGGGTTTCGCTGTTTCGTAACACCCCGCTGCTGGTGCAGATCCTTTTCTGGTACTTCGCTGCCTGGAACGTGCTGCCGGAAGGCTTTCGTCAGTACGTCAACGACGATCATGCCTTTAGCATTCTGCCCGGTGACGTCTGGTGGTTTACGCCGGAATTTTTGTCGTCGGCCTGGGCGCTGGGGCTGTTTACCGCGGCGTTTCTGGTTGAAGAGATTCAGACGGGGCTGCTGGCGGTGCCAAAAGGGCAGATTGAAGCGGCGAAATCACAGGGGTTCAGCGATCTGGCGCTGTTTCGCTGGGTACTGCTGCCACAGGGGCTGGAAAATGCCTGGCAGCCGGTGGTTGGGCAGTATCTCAATCTGATGAAACTCTCCTCGCTGGCAACCGGTATCGGTTTTGCGGAACTGACCTACCAGACCCGGCAAATCGAAAGTTTTAATGCCCATGCGCTGGAGGCGTTCACCGTGGGGAGCGTGCTCTATTTAGCGCTTGGCCTGGTGATGAGTCTGCTGTTTAACCTGCCACGTGGCTGGCGCGCGATGACCCGTAAGGAGGCGTACCGTGATCGCTAATATCGCCGTGATTACCGACAACCTCAGCTATCTGCTGCTGGGGCGCACGCTCCAGGGCGAGCCGGGTGGGGTGCTGCTCTCGGTACTGATGACCCTGGGGGCAGGCGTGCTCGCTTTCCCCGGTGGCGTTTTGCTGGCCTGTCTGACGTGGCGCTATCCGGGCTGGCCGCGCAAAGTCCTCTTTGCCTGGGCGGAACTGATTCGCGGGATCCCGCTGATTTTTGTCATCTTCTGGATGTGGCTTTTACTGCCGTGGATAACCGGTGCCGATTTGCCGGGGGCGGTCACGGTGACGCTGGCGCTGGCGTGGTTTACCTCAGCCTCGGTGATGTACTCCACGCTCGCCGCACTGAATGCGTTACCGAAGGGGCAGTATGAGGCGGCGCTGAGCAGTGGTTTTGGCTCATGGCACATTTTACAGCTGGTGCTGTTGCCCCAGGCGCTGCGTAATGCCGTGCCGTCGTTTATCGGTTTGTTGATTGCGCTGCTGAAAGACACGTCGCTGGCGTTTATCGTCAACGTACCGGAGCTGACCACCGTCGCCGGGCAGGTCAATAACCGGGTACAGGTCTACCCGGCGGCGTTATTCATCTTTACCGGACTGGTGTACTACCTGCTTTGCAGCCTGCTGGAACTGAGCGTAAAGCGCTGGCAGCGACGACACCTACTGGCGGCCAATTAACAGCGAAACCAGCCCCGCGGCAATCAGTGGCCCGACCGGCACACCCCGGAACAGGGCCACGCCCAACACGGTTCCCACCAGCAGCCCGGCCACCAGGGAAGGCTGTGAACTCATCAGCGTCACGCCGCGTCCACCCAGCCAGGACACGAAAACCCCGACTGCGATGGCAATCAGTGACTTCCAGTTCAGGAAGGAGCTGATAAGCGTCGACGGCGGCAGGGTGCCGCTGGCAATCGGTGCCATGACCCCAATAGTCAGGATAACAATCCCGATAGTCAGCCCCTGTTTTTCCACCCACGGGAAATACGTATTCAGCGGGGTGATGCGTACGATGATCAGTACCATCACGGCGACGGCAACGGTGGTGTTATGGCTAAAAAAGCTCAGTGCCACTAGCCCAAGAAGGATAAATAGAGTGGTATCAAACATGGAGAGGGTTTCGTTCCTTGTCAGAATAAGAGAAGCCTGCTTACAGTACTTTACGCGTAAGCGCATTGATAAGCAGGCTTTTTATAACGAAACGCTCAATTTCGGGCAATTGCATTAGCCACGGACTAACACATTCACCAGTGGGCTGCCTTCACGAATAAATACCGGGATGGTATCGAGCCCGGCAGCAACCCGAATACGCTGCTGACCCTGATAACGCTCGCCGTCCAGTGCCACCCATGCGTGCGCGCCCGGCAACCAGACCTCGCGTTCTCGCGCCCCTGCGTGTAACACCGGGGCCACCAACAGATCGTCACCAAACAGGTACTGATCTTCCACCTGCCAGCTTTGGGGTTCGTCCGGGTAGTGCCAGAACAGCGGGCGCATTAACGGATCACCCTGCTTATGGGCATTGTCGAACAGCGCATCGACGTAAGGACGCAGCCTCTCACGCACGCTTAGCCAGTGCTGCATAATGGCGTAATTCTCCTCCCCGTAGCTCCACAATTCATTGGGCGAACCACTGTTACACTGCGGAATACCGTTACGGTAGCTTTCCGGCGGCTGAATTTGCGGCTCACGGTAGCCGTGCATCCGCAATACCGGGCAGAACACTGCCCACTGGAACCAGCGGACCAGCAGCTCATGGAAGGCCGGGTCGTTGACGTTGCCGCCCTGGAAGCCGCCAATGTCAGTGGTCCACCAGGGAATACCGGCCAGCCCCATGTTCAGCCCGGCGGCCAGCTGGTTGCGGAAGGCATGGAAGGAGGAGTGCACATCCCCGGACCACGCCAGCACGCCAAACCGCTGGCTACCGGCCCACGAGCAGCGCACCAGGTTAACAATGTCTTTCTCGCCGTTAGCCACCAGCCCGTCATAAAAGCCTTGCGCAAAATCGCGCGGGTACTGGTTCCCCACTTCCAGCACTGGCCCGGCGTGGTAGCGGTAGTTGTCAAAATCGTACGCCCGGTATTCTGGTTCAGCCTCGTCGAGCCAGAACAGCTTGATGCCGAGGTCATAATAATTTTTCTTCACCGTCTCCCAGACAAACTCGCGCGCCTGCGGATGGGTGGCGTCGAAGAAGGTGGTGTTACCCATAAAGTCGAGATTGACCTGCACGCCCCGGTCGCTGGTGACCAGATACCCTTTGGCTTTCATCACCGGGAACAGTGGGCTGCGCGCTTCCACCGTCGGCCAGACGGAGACCATGAGTTCGATGCCAAGGGATTTCAGCTCCTCCACCATCGCTTTCGGATCCGGCCAGTCCAGCGGATCAAAACACCAGGTGCCCTGATTCGGCCAGTGGAAGAAATCGATGACCATCACTGAAAGCGGCAAGTGGCGACGGCGGTATTCACGTGCGACCTCCAGCACTTCCTGTTGGGTGCGGTAACGCAACTTGCACTGCCACAGCCCGCTGGTAAAGCCAGGGGCGGGCGGTGGCGTACCGGTGGCTTTGGCATACTGGCGGGTAATGCCCTGAATGCTGTCGGCAGCGGTAATCCAGTAGTCCATCTCCTGAGTGACTTTGGCCTGCCACTCGGTCTGGTTTTTGGCAAAGCGGGCTTCACCGATGGCCGGGTTGTTCCACAGCAGGCCATAGCCCAGGCTCGACTGCATAAAGGGCACGCTGGCCTGAGAATTGCGCTGCGCCAGCTCCAGCACGCAGCCTTTCAGGTCCAGCCACGGCTGCTGGTACTGACCCATGCCGTAGATACGTTCATCGGCTCGCGATTCAAAACGGACGGTCAGCTGATATTTGCCGCCGTGCAGGGGCTTGAACTCGCGTCCATCGAGTTTCAGCGCGCTGATGTATTTATCCTGACTCTTTTCGCTGGCACCAATGCCGACTGTAGAGCGCTGACGCCACATCTCTTCGAGCAGCAGCTCGCCGCGCTGGTTGTAAAAGGCCAGTTGCCCTTTGAGATTGAGCACGGCGGTGATGTTGCCGTTTCGCAGCGTCAACTGCTCGGCCTGGGCCGTGACCACTGGCTGGCAGGCTTGCGGTGGTAACAAGGCTTGCAGATTGTCGCTGAACTGGGGGGCGCAGGTGGCGCGCACGCGCAGGCTGTTTTCGCCCCAGGGCTCAATGCGCAGGATCTGACGCTCAAAACGCCATTCAATGCTGTCGGGGTGTTGAATCAATTCGCTCATGAATAATTCGTCCTTTTTACGAGAGACTATGGCGGGCAAGGTTGATGGATTTCATGGTGCTATCGTCGAGTTTGTACCAGCGCAGCGTGGCGAAGGCGGCCAGTGAAAGCAGGCCTGGTACGACGGTAAACAGGGCGACGATGCAGTACATTGCCGTTGACGTTTGTTCCGGGGCGTTGGCGACGTAGCCACTGAGGCTCAGCGTCCAGCCGACAATCGCGCCGCTGATGGCCATACCCAGTTTCAGCACCGCAAGGAAGGTGGAGAAAATCACCCCGTCCATGCGTTTTTTCTGCAGCCATTCGCCGTAGTCGGCGACGTCGGCCATCATCACCCACATCAGTGTGGTGGTGGACTGGTACAGGGTGGAGACGATGAAGGTCATCGGCACCAGGACAAAAATCGATTTAGGCGCAAAGAAGAGGGCAATGCTGAGCACCCCGGCGAGAACGGCGCAGTAGCCAAACATCTGCACTTTGCTGAAGTTGCGGGTCAACCGTTTTGCCAGCGCGCTGCCGGCGGCTTTACCCAGAATGTGCGCGCCGAGCATCCACATAAAATAGCTGGCGCTGCCCAGATAATAAGTGACGAAATACATCATGGCGCCGAGGCGAATAACCCCAAAGCCGATATTGGTAATCACCAGAATGGAAACCACACGCCATTGATCGTTACGTAACAAATCACGCAGTTCAGCGAGGTAATTATTATGGGTGGCGGGGGCTTTAATGCGTTCACGGGTATTAGCAAAACAGATCCAGAACATAATGACTGCTGCACTGGCCATTATTGCCATCGCCCAACGGTAGCCTAATAATTTATCGTCACCGCCTAAATATTGCGCCAGCGGCATCATAAAGAAGGTCGACAGTGCACCTCCCAGCGTCGCTAAAAAGAAACGATACGACTGCAGGGAAATACGGTCTTCATTATTGGGGGTAATCACCGCACCCATTGAGCAATAGGGAATATTAATCGCGGTATACATCAACATCATCAGGGTGTAGCTGATGGAGGCAAAGATCATTTTACCGGAAAGCGTGAGTGATTCAGGCACGGCGTAGGTTAGCAGGCAGCTGGCACCGAAGGGCAGGGCCAGCCAGAGCATCCACGGGCGGAATTTTCCCCAGCGCGTATTGGTGCGGTCAGCGAGATACCCCATCGCCGGGTCAATAATGGCATCCGCGGTACGGGCCAGTAAAAACATCGTGCCGACAAAGGCAGCGGGTAATCCCACCACATCCGTGTAATAGAAGGTCAGAAATATAATAACGTTATCCAGCCCGACATGACTGGCCATGTCGCCCAATCCATAACTGATTTTTTCTTTCCGGGTGATCGTTAAATTCATTGTATTCACCAGACTCTGTAGGGTTATTTCAGGGAGGTTCTGAATCTATGTTGTTGCAATACTTAAGGCTTAACAATTACGAGATCTCCCTTCGGAATTATGGAAACTGATTTTCGTGATACCGGTAACAATTTAATTGTTGTTTTGCCAGAAATTAACAAAAGGGCTTTCAAAGCCGTATGAAACGGTCTATTAGGGCAAGAATCGTTTCAGCCAGGAGGTGTCATCGGAAGAGGCTCAAAGTGTCATGACATTGTCACGCAGGGTGACTATTAATGATGTGACTGAGCAAAAAACAGGCAGATGAAAATGAACGATCCCATGCTGAACGAGGTACTGATTATCACCTCATCGTTTATTGCGATCATGGTTGTGCTGGTGTTATCGGTCTTAACGCTGGAAAAGGCGGGCTGGCCGTAAAACCAACCCTGTATTACGTCAGGCAACGCGGCGGAAATTCACCAGTTGCGGGCGGGCAATACGCAGATAATCCTCGGTATTGAGGATAATGGATTTTTCCAGCAGCCCGGCATTGAAGGCGATGTCTTCAAAACGGTCAAACAGCACCGGATCGGCAACCAGTCGCAGGTCAGGGTGAAAGCTGAAAGGCGGAATCGCACCAAAGACGCAGGCGGTCAGGGTGTCGACTTCGGCAGGGCTTGCCAGCGAGGCTTTGCTGCCGCCAAAGAAAGACGCCAGCTGCGACAAATCAGCCTGCAGGTCAGCGGCGAGGATCGCCAGCACATGCAGTTTCACGCCGTTGCCTTTGATTTTACACACCAACGCTTTAGCCCCCTGGCCCAGCGCCGTCCCGCGAATCTCACTCACTGCTTCACATTTCCCCGATGCTTCGTGTTCGACCACGCGATAGCGCGCCTGATGGTTATCAAGGGTTTCAAGCAGGTGCTGGTGGATATGAAGACTTGCGATCTCTGACATCGTCACTCCTGAGATGAACGGCATAAAGCCTAAGAGTAATCCAGCGGCGCGGGGATGAAAATAAAAAAGCCGCCCTAAAAAAAGGCGGCTTCAAGAGTACTCACTTCTGTAACGCTATTATGTGTACTGTTTTAAAAACTCCAGTCGCGAATGGGGCGAATGGAAAATCGAGTTTGTCTGCGGAGTAATATGCCACATCTGCGGCAGAGCAAGGGGATAAATAGCTGCATTTTTGTACCGCAATTTGCGCCTTAGCCCTCAAAAAGCGAAAAAACAGCCAGCGAGGGGGGCGCTGGCTGCCGGTTCGATCAACTGCCGGAGGTGGCAGTTTGCTTATGGAAAAGCTCGCGGAACACCGGATAGATATCTTCCTGATCGCGGATATGCTGGATCGCGAAGTTATCGAACATCGTTTGCAGATGCTCATATTCCCGCCACAGTGTCTGATGCGCGCGGCGGGTAATTTCGATGTAGCTGTAGTAACGCACCACAGGCAGGATCTTTTTCGCCAGAATTTCGTGACACAACGGGGAATCATCCGCCCAGTTGTCTCCGTCTGATGCCTGAGCGGCGTAGATATTCCACTGGTTAGGGTCGTAGCGTTCTTTCACCACTTCATCCATCAGTTTCAGCGCGCTCGACACGATGGTGCCGCCGGTCTCCTGTGAATAGAAGAACTCGTGCTCATCCACCTCTTTGGCCTGCGTATGGTGGCGAATGTAAACCACCTCGACATTCTTATAAGTTCGGCTCAGGAACAGATAGAGCAGAATATAAAAGCGCTTGGCCATGTCTTTGGTTGCCTGATCCATGGAGCCGGAGACGTCCATCAGGCAGAACATCACCGCCTGGCTTGAGGGTTCAGGGCGTTTTTCGTAATTTTTGTAGCGCAAATCGAAGGTGTCGATAAATGGCACGCGCTCGATTTTGGCGCGCAGTTCGGCAATCTCTTTACGCAGACGTTCTTCTTCCAGAAGCTGGGCCGGTTCACTTCTGGCTACCGTGTCCAGATCGTCTTCGAGTGCGCGCAGTTCACGCCGTTTTCCGGCGGTCATCGCGGTGCGGCGGGCCAGAGAATTCTGTAGTGAGCGCACAACGCTGATGTTGGCCGGGACACCGTTTGCGGTATAACCCGCGCGGTGGGTTTTGTACTCATTCAGCTGTCGGTGCTGGTTTTTCTTCAGATTTGGCAGCGCCAGATCTTCGAAAAGCAGGTCGAGATACTCATCTTTCGATATCTGGAAGACGAACTCATCCTGGCCCTCACCGTCGGCGCTGGCTTCACCCTGGCCGCTTCCGCCGCCACCACCGCCACCCTGAGGGCGTTCAACGCGGTCATTTTGCACGAAGTGATCGTTACCAGGATGCACACGGCTACGCAGGCCGCCGCGTCCCTGGTGGAACATCGGTTCGCTGATGTCGTCAATGGGAATGGAGACGGACTCACCGTTCTCCACGTCCGTCACGGAACGTTTATTGATAGCCTCGGAAATAGACTGTTTTATTTGCGCTTTATAACGGCGTAAAAATCGCTGGCGGTTAACCGTGCTTTTATTTTTACCGTTAAGTCGTCGGTCAATGAACCAGGTCATAGGCCCCTCCCGTACTGCATTTGCCAACGTCATCTGGCGTTGTAATGCCGGACATCGCTGTGCGAGTCCGGCTCACAGTTCGCATTTTTTCTGGCCCGGCACTCTGTACCGGGCACGCTATGGCATTAAGACGATTTACGTACCCGCAGATACCATTCGCAAAGCAGACGAACCTGTTTGCGGGTGTATCCTTTCTCCATCATACGGTCGACAAAATCGTCGTGCTTTTTCTGTTCATCGGTGGATGTTTTGGCGTTAAACGAGATAACCGGCAACAGCTCTTCGGTGTTCGAGAACATTTTTTTCTCGATAACCGTGCGCAGTTTTTCGTAGCTGGTCCAGTTAGGATTGCGGCCACTATTGTGCGCTCTGGCACGGAGCACGAAGTTGACGATTTCATTACGGAAATCTTTCGGATTGCTGATCCCCGCCGGTTTCTCGATTTTTTCCAGTTCCGCATTCAACGATTCACGGTCAAACAGCTGACCGGTATCCGGGTCGCGATACTCCTGATCCTGAATCCAGAAATCCGCATAAGTGACATAACGGTCAAAAATGTTCTGCCCGTATTCGGAATAGGATTCCAGGTAGGCCGTCTGGATCTCTTTGCCAATAAATTCGGCGTATTTCGGGATCAGATAACCTTTGAGGAACTCGAGGTAACGTTCTGACTGTTCTTGCGGGAACTGCTCGCGCTCAATCTGCTGTTCGAGAACATAGAAGAGATGCACCGGGTTGGCTGCCACTTCCGCGTGGTCGAAGTTGAACACCCTTGAGAGGATCTTAAAGGCGAAACGCGTCGACAGGCCGTTCATCCCTTCGTCCACGCCCGCGTAATCCCGGTACTCCTGATAGGATTTGGCTTTCGGGTCCGTATCTTTCAGGCTCTCCCCGTCGTACACGCGCATTTTTGAATACACGCTGGAGTTTTCTGGCTCTTTCAGACGCGACAGGATAGAGAAGCGCGCCAGCGTTTCCAGGGTGCCCGGTGCGCATGGTGCGTGGGTCAGCTCACTGTGGTTAAGCAGTTTTTCGTAAATTTTCATCTCTTCCGAGATACGCAGGCAGTAAGGCACTTTGACGATGTACACACGGTCAAGGAACGCCTCATTGTTTTTGTTATTACGGAAGGTGACCCACTCGGATTCGTTCGAGTGCGCCAGAATAATGCCGTTGAAAGGCAGGGCAGAAATGCCTTCTGTCCCGTTGTAGTTCCCTTCCTGCGTGGCGGTCAGCAGGGGGTGCAGCACCTTAATCGGCGCTTTGAACATTTCGACGAACTCCATGATCCCCTGGTTTGCGCGGCACAGCGCGCCGGAGTAACCATAAGCATCAGGATCGTTCTGGGCGTGATTTTCCAGTTTGCGGATGTCAACTTTACCCACCAGCGCTGAGATGTCCTGGTTGTTCTCATCACCGGGCTCGGTTTTGGCAATCGCAATCTGTTCAAGAATGGATGGCCTGACTTTCACCACGCGGAATTTGGAGATGTCGCCGCCAAAGTCATGCAGACGTTTTGCCGCCCACGGCGACATGATGGTGCCCAGATAGCGGCGCGGTACGCCAAATTCCTTCTCAAGAATCTGCGCGTCTTCCTGCGGATTGAACAGGCACAGCGGATGATCGTTAACCGGGCTGCGTTCGCCATTGGCGCTCAGTACATAGATAGGAACGCGCTGCATCAAGGCTTTCAGACGTTCTGCCAGCGAGGATTTACCCCCACCTACCGGGCCGAGCAGATACAGAATTTGTTTCTTCTCTTCCAGCCCCTGAGCGGCGTGCTTGAGATAGGAAACAATCTGCTCGATGGCCTCTTCCATACCATAGAACTCTTCAAACGCCGGGTAGCGTCCAATGACCCGGTTAGAAAAGAGACGGGAAAGCCGTGGCTCCAGGGCAGTGTCCACCATCACTGGCTCACCAATGGCCATCAGTAGTCTTTCAGCTGCGTTAGCATAGGCACTGCGATCTTGCTTACAGATGGCAAGAAACTCCTGCAGTGTGAACTCTTCGTCCTTGGCAGCTTCATAGCGCTGGCGATAGTGATCGAATATATTCATGGCATGCCGTCCTTTCGTTTTTTAGCACAGGATAAGAGCCGTTCATATGAGTAGTAGAGGCTCCCGGAAGCGTTAACTGAACGACGCTAACAGTCACACAGCAACCCTTATGCCAGGTTCTGAGTGGTTAACAAATAGCGGGTTCGTCAAATCGTCTTCTTAAAATAAGCGTAGATGGCATTTGCAAAACTTGCATGCTGCTAAAAACTAATTTCAATGACATATCAATAACTCATCCATTAATACTTTCTTTTGTGATAAGCCTTTCATTACGAAATCACAGCCGCTTCACAAATTTGCAAGCCCCCTGTCATATAAAGACAGCAGGCTACAGAGTTTGGTTTTGCAATGGATATGTAAAAAAATTTGGGATGAATGAGACGGGCAGGTAAACTTCCTTCGCCGATTATTGACTACAGGAATAAATGGACTGTGACCAAATTCAAACTCCTGGCACTGGGTGTGCTAATCGCGACTTCAACCTTCGCTGCCAGTGCCGAAAGCAACTTTTCACTCGGTGCGGGCGCGGGCGTGGTGAAGTCTCCCTATAAACAGTACGATAACAAAGTCTATCCGGTTCCGGTTATTACCTATGAAAGTGACGATTTCTGGTTTCGCGGTTTAGGCGGTGGTTACTACCTGTGGAATGACCAGGCCGACCAGCTCTCCATCTTTGCGGCATACTCCCCGTGGAGCTTTAAGCCTGGCGACAGCGACAATAATCAGCTGCGTCAGTTGAACAAACGTAAATCTACCGCGGTGGCGGGCCTCTCTTACATCCACAATACCGAATACGGTTTCCTGCGTGCGGCGCTTGCCGCTGACGTGCTGGATAACAGCAACGGTGTGACGGGGGATGTGGCCTGGCTGTATCGCTACACCAACGGCGGCTTAACCCTGACGCCGGGTATCGGTGTGGAGTGGAGCAGCGATAATCAGAACGAATACTACTACGGCGTCTCTCGTGCTGAGTCTCGTCGCAGCGGCCTCGATAGCTACGATCCGGACAATGGCTGGAGCCCGTACCTGGAGCTGACCGCCAGCTATCGCCTGACCGATAACTGGAGCGTCTACGGCACCGGCCGTTACACGCACCTGTCTGATGAGATCAAAGACAGCCCGATGGTCGATAAGTCCTGGGCCGGGTTGTTATCCGCAGGGGTGACCTATCGTTTCTGATTGTGCTTTTTTATAGTGCAATCTGTGCATCAAAACAGGGCCATTGGCCCTGTTTTGCTTTACGGTGGTGCGTTACGTTCAGGAGGATGAAATGACAGAGAAGAGTGTGCTTTTCGCAGGTGACGCCATGCTGCCTGCAATCGGTCAGGGAACCTGGTATATGGGCGAAAACGACCGCCAGCGTCAAAAAGAGGTGGATGCACTGCGTGCGGGCATCGACCTGGGGCTGGGGTTGATCGACACGGCGGAAATGTATGCCGACGGTGGCGCCGAAGAGGTAGTGGGCGAAGCACTGCGCGGCGGTTTGCGCGACAAAGTGTATCTCGTGTCCAAAGTGTACCCGTGGAATGCGGGGGGCAAAAAAGCCATTGCCGCCTGCGAAGCGAGTCTGCGCCGCCTGAATACCGATTATCTCGACTTGTACCTGCTGCACTGGCGCGGGAATTTCTCGCTTGCTGAAACTGTCGAGGTGATGGAAACGCTGATGGCGCAGGGGAAAATCCGCCGCTGGGGGGTGTCGAACCTCGACTACGGCGACATGCAGGAACTGTGGCGTGTACAAGGCGGTAAAGCCTGCGTGACCGATCAGGTGCTGTACCATCTTGGCTCACGCGGTATTGAGTATGATTTGCTGCCCTGGTGCCAGGAGCAGCAGATGCCGGTGATGGCCTATTGCCCGCTGGCGCAAGCCGGGCGACTGCGCGATGGCTTAATGCACAACGACGTGGTGGAAGACATTGCGGCAGCGCATAACGCCAGTGCGGCGCAAATCCTGCTGGCCTGGGTTATCAGTCACAAAGGGGTGATGGCGATACCGAAAGCGGCAAGCGTTGCGCATGTTGAAGAGAATGCAGCGGCGCTGAAGATAACGCTCAGTGCAGAAGATCTGGTGCGACTGGATAACGCGTTTCCGGCACCGGGCCGAAAAACACCGCTTGATGTGGTGTAAACAAGTAGAAAACCCTCTCCCGGCCGGGAGAGGGCTCAGACGGCATTAACGCTTCACAACCTTGATCGTCTGCGCGAGGCGAGACGGTTTTTCTTCTGTCGTTTTCTGTGCCTTTGTCGCGCATGCGGATTCCACGCAAACAAAGGTCTTGTAGCCGTCATCAGGCATATCGGCCATGCTGGCAGACAGCGCGGGACCTGGGTTCCAGCCGACCACGTTATAGTGATGATGGTGAATCACTTCGATTGCGCGGTTCAGCGCACCGTCATGAATCACGCTGCAGGCTTCCGGGTTCAGGTACACGCGATCGGTACGATCCGGGAAGGTCTGGACGCCATCGGTCAGCGCGTCTTCTTTAGCATCATTCACTTTATCAATGAAACGGTCACCCAGACCGCTCACTTTCACAGCAGTGATATCACCTACGTTGAAGTAGGTGTGCAGTGCGGAGAAGGTTTCAAACTCGCCGTGCGCTTCCAGCTCAATTTCGCAGGTCTTGCCCAGTTTAAAGCGTGCCAGCAGCGTGAAGTCGTGCGCCCAGAATTTACGGGATTCGTCGCTGCTCTTAAGTTCAAAGGTCAGCACCACGCCGTTGTCGTCTTCATTATGGGCTTTCAGCGCCCATGGCAGGTTACGGGCAAAACCGTGGGCAGGCAGACCCTGCTGTGCTGCCGGGCCAAACCACGGCCAGCAAATCGGTACGCCGCCACGCAGGGCAACGCCATGTTTAAACGGCGTGTTGTCGCTCAGCCACAGAACCTCATCTTCACCCAGTGGTTTCCAGGAGAGGAGATGGGCACCCTGCAGGGCAACGGACGCTTTGACTTTCGGGTGATCGACGACGATGACATCGAGTTCGTCATTGATACGGCGAGTGAGGGTGGAGGTAATTTGTTCGACGACCGGGAGAGCAAAAATTGTGTTTATCATGGTGCAATCCTTCGTTAGCGTGACACTAAAAACAAAAAAAGGCGACCGAGGTCGCCTTTATAGATCAGTTTCTCATCTCAACTTATTTGGAGATGTGAGCGATCAGGTCCAGAACTTTGTTGGAGTAGCCAGTTTCGTTGTCGTACCAGGAAACCAGTTTCACGAAGTTGTCGTTCAGTGCGATACCCGCTTTAGCATCAAACACGGAAGTGCACACTTCGCCGTTGAAATCGGTAGATACAACGTCGTCTTCGGTGTAACCCAGAACGCCTTTCATTGCGCCTTCAGAAGCCGCTTTGATTGCTTTCTTGATTTCTTCGTAAGACGCTGCTTTTTCCAGACGAACGGTCAGGTCAACAACAGAGACGTTAGGAGTAGGAACGCGGAACGCCATACCAGTCAGTTTACCGTTCAGCTCTGGCAGGACAACGCCTACAGCTTTAGCAGCACCGGTAGAAGAAGGGATGATGTTCTGAGCTGCGCCACGGCCGCCGCGCCAGTCTTTGTGAGACGGGCCATCAACAGTTTTCTGAGTTGCGGTGGTTGCGTGAACGGTGGTCATCAGGCCTTCAACGATACCGAAGTTGTCGTTGATGACTTTAGCCAGCGGTGCCAGGCAGTTGGTGGTGCAGGATGCGTTGGAAACGATGTCCTGGCCAGCGTATTTTTCAAAGTTAGCACCACGAACGAACATTGGGGTGTTGTCTTTGGAAGGACCAGTCAGAACCACTTTTTTCGCGCCAGCAGTGATGTGCTTACGAGCAGTTTCGTCGGTCAGGAAGATACCGGTAGCTTCAGCAACAACGTCAACGCCGATTTCGTTCCATTTCAGGTTAGCCGGATCTTTTTCAGCAGTAACACGGATGGTTTTGCCGTTAACAACCAGATGGCCGTCTTTCACTTCTACGGTGCCTTTGAAGCGGCCGTGAGTGGAGTCATATTTCAGCATGTACGCCATGTACTCTGCGTCTAACAGATCGTTGATACCAACGATTTCGATGTCAGAACGTTCCTGAGCAGCACGGAAAACAATGCGACCGATACGGCCAAAACCGTTGATACCTACTTTGATAGTCATATATTCCACCAGCTATTTGTTAGTGAATAAAAGGTTGCCTGTAAAATTACAAAAACCTTACGCAGCGTCAAGCGGAATCGTGTCAATCATTGCGACAAATCAATCCTCCGCACAACCTTTGCTCGACTGATTCGTCTCACTCTTCCCATGAGCATGCTCCCCTAGTGGGGGCGCCGCCCCGAATTTTAAAGGTCATGCAGGATAAAAATGTGAACAATGTCACAATTACCCGTCCGGAGTTTCGGCGCGCTTAAGTTTAGAACAAAAGTGAGGGCTTCATTGTTAATGTTTTGTTAGAATCGCAAAGGTGTTGTACGAGTTCTTATTGCGAGATGTGAGCATATGACGACGAAATCTTCCCAGGATGACCTGAAAAAAAATCTTACAGAAATGCAGTTCTATGTGACGCAAAATCACGGCACGGAACCGCCTTTCACGGGTCGCTTATTGCATAACAAACGTGAAGGTGTTTACCACTGTCTGGTGTGTGATGCCGCGCTGTTCCAGTCACAAAGCAAATTCGACTCAGGCTGCGGCTGGCCGAGCTTTTTCGAGCCCGTCAGTGACGAGGCAATCCGCTACATTAACGATTACTCGCACGGCATGCAGCGCGTTGAAATCCGCTGTGGCAACTGCGATGCACATCTGGGGCATGTCTTCCCGGATGGTCCGCAACCGACCGGTGAGCGTTATTGTGTGAACTCTGCGTCCCTGAGTTTTTCCGATGACGAAAACGGCGAGCAGATTAAAGGTTAGCGAATCGATTCAGCATTTATTCCACTGGAGCTAATTTACCATGGATCTTGATCAAGTCATTAACAGCATGACGCCAGAAATCTACCAGCGTCTCGTGACGGCGGTGGAATTAGGAAAATGGCCAGACGGTGTGGCGCTGACGCCTGAGCAAAAAGAGAACAGTTTGCAACTGGTGATGCTCTGGCAGGCGAAGAACAATACCCAGGCGCAGCACATGACCATCGACACCCAGGGGCAGATGGTGATGAAGACCAAGCAGCAGCTCAAAGAAGAATTTGGGATTGGCACTAAGCCTATTGCCACATTAAAGATTCAGTAGCCTGGTGTGAAATCTGTCCGGCCAGGTGGCCGGACACCATCATTACGCCTGAGTTTCCAGCCAGTCTGCAAGGGTATAAAGCGTTGCTCCACCGGCTGCCATATCCATAAAGGCCTGCGCGCTGTCCTGTGCATTCAGATTCACGCCCCGGCAGCCGTCGGTGATCACATTGACCACAAACCCAAGCTTCAGTGCATCCAGCACGGTGAACTTCACGCAGTAGTCTGTCGCAAGACCCATCACGACCAGTTCCTCAATGCCGTGTTCGCGCAACCAGGCATCCAGCGTGGTTTTCTGCCGGTGTCCGTTATCAAAAAAAGCGCTGTAGCTGTCGATGTCCGGGTTTTCTCCCTTATGCACAATCTCGCTGATGTCGGCTCGATTGAGCAGGGGATGCAGCTGCGCGCCTTCGCTGTGCTGGACGCAGTGATCCGGCCAGAACGTCTGCGGCAGGCCGTCTAACTGCCCCTGAGAAAAGGGCTCGGCCCCATGCTGGCTGGCAAAACTTCCGTGGTTTGCCGGATGCCAGTCCTGCGTGGCGACAACGGGCTCATGACGCACACGGCACCAGTCAATCAGCGTATTGGCGACATCCACGGTGCTGTCGCCTTCAGGGACGGCCAATGCGCCCCCGGCACAGAAATCGTTTTGCAGGTCGACAAGCAGTAACGCGCGTGGCTTCATAACCCTTTCCTTATTCGTCCAGCGTGAGTTCACCACGCAAATTTTGGCTCATCGCGGCACGGATCGCCGCAGCGTCCAGACCCTGGCTCAGCAGATAGTGAAGTTTAGTCAGCGTCGCCTCGACCGTCATGTCCGCACCACCAATCACCCCGGCATGCGCCAGCGCATTACCGGTGGCATAGCCGCCCATATTGACCTTACCGGACATACACTGCGTGAGGTTAACCACCACGATGCCGCGATCGCTGGCTTCCTGCAACTCTTTGAGGAACAGGCCATTTTGCGGGGCATTCCCCACGCCATAAGAACGCAGTATCAGCGCCTTCACCGGCTGCTGTAAGAAGTTGCGCACCACATCGGCAGAAATACCCGGATAAATCGTCACCACGCCAATCGGCTGCGGTGTTATCGGGTGCACCGTCAGCGCGCCGTCCCCCTGCGGGGCGGGTGGCGTATTCAGACGACGAATATGGATCCCGGCTTCCAGCAGCGGCGCGAGGTTCGGGGAGGCTAAGGCATCAAAACCGTCCGCGTGCGCTTTGGTGGTACGGTTGCCGCGATAAAGGCGGTTGTTGAAGAACAACGTCACTTCGTTGATTGGGAAGTTGGCAGCGACGTACAGCGCATTGAGCAGGTTGATCTGACCATCTGAACGCAGCTCCGCCAGCGGGATCTGTGAGCCGGTGACAATAACCGGCTTGCTGAGATTCTCCAGCATAAACGACAGCGCGGAGGCGGTGTAGGCCATGGTGTCGGTGCCGTGCAGGATCACAAAGCCATCGTAATCGTCATAGTGGGCTTTGATGTCATCCGCAATGTGCTGCCAGTCCTCGGGCGTCATATCCGAGGAGTCCATCAGCGGATCGTATTCGTGAATGGTGAAGTCCGGCATTTCGGGGCGATGGAACTCCGGCATCAGCGCCAGCTGGCGTTGTAAATGGCCGGAGACCGGAACATAGCCGTGTTCAGAACGTTGCATACCAATGGTACCGCCGGTGTAGGCAACATAAATCGATTTTTTTTGCATGGTAAAGGACGCGTTAGCACAAAGTGGGGGGAGTATATACGCAGTGAATGTTTGATGCAGCGAAAGCGAAAAGAAAAGGCGGAAGCTTTCGCCCCCGCCTTTGCTGATAGTAGACAGTACGCGTTATTTAATGTTGGCGCAGGTCAGGCAGAACGCGTAGCGATTCTGCGGATCGTTAAACGCCGCCAGTTTGTCGGTTTCAGCTTTCACCTGTACCGCTGCGCTGGCAAGTGGTGCAGGCAGGTACGCCTGCAATGCCTGCGGCAACATGGCGCGAACGGAACCGGACATGCTGTCCATCACCCGATCCAGGAAGGACGGCTCATCTTCATACCAGTCCACGTGCCACTGTTTGAGCTTCGCCAGTTCTGCGGCTTTGGTCAGGGCATCGTCGAAATCACCCAGAGCGTCGACGAGGCCGTTCGCTTTCGCATCCTGACCGGTCCAGACGTGACCTTGCGCGATTTTGTCGATTTGCTCCGGCGTGCTGTTACGCGATTTCGCCACAATATCGATAAAGCGCTTGTAGCCATTCTCAATGCTGATTTGCATCATTTGTGAGACTTCTGGCGTCAGGGCTTTGGTCATGCTCATATCAGCCAGCGGCGATGTCGCCACACCGTCGGTATGAACCCCAATACTATCCAGCGTGTTCTCCAGCGTGTTGATAACCCCAAAGATGCCGATCGAGCCGGTGAGCGTGCTCGGGTTTGCCACGATGTAGTTGGCCGGAGTCGAAATCCAGTAACCGCCGGAGGCTGCCATGCCGCCCATAGAAACCACGACCGGTTTGTTTGCGGCTCTCGCCGCCGCCAGTTCCGCGCGGATCACTTCGGAAGCGCTCACGCTGCCGCCAGGGCTGTTAACCCGCAGCACAATCGCTTTCACTTTCGGGTCCAGACGCGCATCGCGGATCTGCGAGGCTGTGGTGTCGCCACCGACATTCCCCGGCGTTTCCTGGCCGTCCATGATGGCGCCGTTGGCAAAGATGACCGCCACAGTGTCGCCGACATCACTCGGCGATTTCAGCTGATAGTCGTAGTAGCTGATGGCGCTGAAATGTTTGTCTTTATCATCCCAGCCAAACTGTTTGGTCAGCGCTTTTTCAGCATCGGCGCTGGAACCCAGTTCATCCACCAGTTTGTTGTCCAGCGCATACTGTGCGGTATCGCCATCCACCTTACGCAGGCCATCCAGCACGCCCTGGGCACCCGGGAAGATCTGCTGCGCCGTCACCTGACGGTTAGCGGCAACGGTGTTGAGGTAGTTTTGCCACAGCTCGCCAATCCAGCGGCTGTCCGCTTCACGGGCCGCCGGGGACATATCGTCACGGATAAACGGCTCAACCGCCGATTTATAGGTGCCGACACGGAAGACATGGGTGGTGACTTTCAGTTTATCCAGCAGCGACTTGTAGTACAGGCCGTTGGTCGCAAAGCCGTGCAGGTCAACGACGCCCTGCGGTGAAAGCCAGATTTTGTTGGCGAAGCTCGCCAGATAATACTGCCCCTGGCTGTAGTTATCGCCCACGGCGTAAACCGGCTTGCCACTGTCGCGGAACTCGCGCAGTGCCTTGCCGATGTACTGCATGGAAGGTTGATCGGCACCGGCGAAGTTTTTCAGATCCAGCACAATACCGGTGATATTACGGTCGGCCTGCGCCTGACGAATGGTATCGACAATGTCGAACAGGGAGTTTTCCTGTAAACGGTCGGAGCTGGCACCAAACACCTGACGCCCCAGCGCACCCAGACGATTACTGGCGCTCGGTTTATCGACCACCACCCCGGTGATATCCATCAATAATGCGCCACGGCTGCTGTGTTCAGTTTTGCTGTCGCTGAACTGCATCCACACGCCAGCTACCACCAGCACCAGTAAAATAAAGAATAAGTTGAGTACCAGATTGCGGATAATATTCAGCAATCGCCAGGTCCACTTAAAAAAACCGGCAATAATGCGCCAAAGGGTTCGCATGCATTCTCCCTGATAAGTAATGTCACCGGCTGCCCTGAGCGGTGAGTGTGGTTATCCTAATTACCCTGCCGCCTAAAGTCAGCAGGAATCGCCGTCGGTGCTGTAACAAAATCTATGCTCGTGTTAATTTTAGGAACAAATTTCAATACAGGAGTTTAACTAATGGATGCACTTGAACTGCTCATCAACCGTCGTAGTGCTTCCCGGTTGGCTGAACCGGCCCCGGCAGGCGAACAACTGGAAAATATTCTGCGTGCAGGCATGCGCGCGCCGGATCACGGAACGCTGCAACCCTGGCAGTTTTTCCTGATTGAGGGAGAAGGGCGCGAGCGTTTCAGCCAGACGCTGGAAACCGCCGCTGTCGATGCGGGTCTGGATGACAAAGCGCAGGAAAAATCCCGCACTTCACCGTTCCGCGCCCCGCTGATCATTGCCGTGGTGGCGAAATGCGAAGAGAACCATAAAGTGCCGGAGTGGGAGCAACTGCTTTCCGCTGGCTGTGCAGTCATGGCGATGCAAATGGCCGCGCTGGCGCAGGGCTTTAACGGCATCTGGCGTACCGGCCCGCTCACCGACAGCCCGGTGGTGCGCAAGGCGTTTGACTGCCGCGCGCAGGATCAAATCGTCGGCTTCCTGTACCTCGGCACACCGCAGCTAAAAGCGTCCACCACCGTCAGCGTGCCTGACACCGCGCCGTTCGTGCGTCATTTCTGATCCTCCACCCGTAAAACTGTCTGGATTGTGAGCGAACTGCCGCAATTCGGACAGTCTCGCTTATCACTTCCGGCTTTGAGCGTTACCATAGCGGATTGTCCTGACAGGAGATGTCCATGAACGAAAACGGTATTCGTCTGACCCAGTACAGCCACGGAGCGGGTTGTGGTTGTAAAATTTCCCCCAAAGTGCTCGATACCATCCTGCACAGCGAACAGGCGAAGTTTCTCGACCCGAACCTGCTTGTGGGTAACGAAACCCGCGATGACGCGGCGGTCTACGATTTAGGCAACGGCACCTGCGTTATCAGCACCACCGACTTCTTTATGCCTATCGTTGATAACCCGTTCGATTTTGGCCGCATCGCGGCGACGAATGCCATCAGCGACATCTTCGCCATGGGCGGTAAGCCAATCATGGCCATTGCGATCCTTGGCTGGCCTGTCAACAAACTGGCCCCAGAGATTGCCCGCGAAGTGATTGAGGGCGGTCGTCATGCCTGCCAGCTGGCGGGGATTGCGCTGGCGGGTGGTCACTCCATTGACGCGCCAGAGCCGATTTTTGGCCTCGCCGTCACGGGTGTGGTGCCTACTGACCGGGTGAAGAAAAACAGCACCGCGCAGGCGGGCTGCAAGCTGTTCCTGACCAAGCCGCTGGGCATTGGCGTGCTCACCACGGCGGAGAAAAAATCGCTGCTCAAGCCTGAGCATCAGGGGCTTGCCACCGAGGTAATGTGCCAGATGAACCTTGCTGGCGCGGCTTTTGCGAGCATTGAAGGCGTGAAAGCCATGACCGATGTCACCGGTTTTGGCCTGCTGGGCCACCTGAGTGAAATGTGCCAGGGCGCAGGCGTGCAGGCGCAGGTCTGGTATCAGGATGTGCCGAAACTGCCGGGTGTGGAAGAATACATCGCACTCGGTGCGGTGCCGGGCGGCACCCAGCGTAACTTTGCCAGCTATGGCCACCTGATGGGCGAGATGCCGGAAGCGGCGCGCGACTTGCTGTGTGACCCGCAAACCTCCGGCGGCCTGCTGCTGGCGGTGACGCCAGAGGCCGAAAGTCAGGTTCAGGCCACTGCCGCAGAATATGGCATTACGCTTGCCGCCGTTGGCGAGCTGGTCAGTGCCCGGGCGGGGCGTCCGATGATTGAGATTCGTTAAGTCCATGCGGTTGTTTATTGCAGAAAAACCGAGTCTTGGCCGCGCCATTGCCGATGTGCTCCCAAAGCCACATCGCAAAGGTGACGGTTACATCGAGTGCGGAAACGGGCAGGTGGTGACCTGGTGTATTGGCCACCTGCTTGAGCAGGCGCAGCCGGATGTTTACGACAGCCGCTACGCCCGCTGGAATCTTGCTGATCTGCCCATCGTGCCGGAAAAATGGCGACTTCAGCCGCGTCCTTCGGTGACCAAACAGATCAATGTCATCAAACGCCTGCTGGCTGAGGCCACGGAAGTGGTTCACGCCGGTGACCCGGACAGAGAAGGGCAACTGCTGGTGGATGAGGTGATTGATTACCTCGAACTGCCCGCCGACAAGCGCCAGCAGGTGCAGCGCTGTCTGATTAACGATCTCAATCCGCAGGCCGTCGAACGCGCCATCACCCGTCTGCGCTCCAACAGCGAATTCGTACCGCTGTGCGTTTCAGCCCTGGCCCGCGCCCGCGCTGACTGGTTGTATGGCATCAATATGACCCGAGCGTATACACTGCTCGGCCGCAACGCCGGTTATCAGGGCGTGTTGTCCGTCGGGCGCGTGCAAACCCCGCTGCTCGGCCTGGTGGTTCGTCGCGACGAAGAGATTGAAAACTTCGTGGCGAAAGATTTCTTTGAAGTGAAAGCGCATATTATCACCCCGGCCGGAGAGCGTTTTACCGCCCTCTGGCAGCCGAGTGAAGCCTGCGAGCCGTATCAGGACGAAGAAGGGCGACTTTTACACCGCCAGTTAGCCGATCACGTGGTCACGCGTATTGCCGGGCAGCCTGCAAACGTCACCGGCTATAACGATAAACGGGAATCAGAACCCGCACCGCTGCCGTTTTCGCTGTCGTCTTTACAGATTGAAGCCGCGAAGCGCTTTGGTCTGAGTGCGCAAAACGTCCTGGATATCTGCCAGAAGTTGTATGAAACCCACAAGCTGATTACCTATCCGCGTTCAGACTGCCGCTATCTCCCTGAGGAGCACTACGCCGGACGCCACGCTGTGATGAACGCCATTGGTGTGCACACGCAAGGTTTGCTCCCGCAACCGGTGGTTAATCCGGATTTGCGCAACCGCAGCTGGGACGATAAAAAGGTCGACGCCCACCATGCAATCATCCCGACGGCGCGTGCGTCAAAGGTCAATCTGACCCACAGCGAAGCCGACGTTTACGGCCTTATCGCGCGGCAGTATTTACTCCAGTTCTGCCCGGATGCGGTGTTCCGCAAGTGTCAGATTGATTTAGATATCGCCAACGGCAAGTTTATTGCGAAAGCGCGCTTTCTCGCGGAAGCGGGCTGGCGCACGCTGCTCGGCGGTAAAGAGCGCGATGAAGAAAACGATGGCACCCCGCTGCCGGTGGTGGCCAAAGGGGACGAGCTATTGTGCGAAAAAGGCGAAGTGGTCGAGCGTCAGACGCAACCGCCTCGCCATTTCACCGACGCCACGTTGCTTTCTGCCATGACCGGGATCGCGCGTTTTGTGCAGGATAAAGATCTGAAAAAAATCCTGCGCGCCACGGACGGGCTGGGAACGGAAGCGACCCGTGCGGGCATCATTGAACTGCTGTTCAGACGCGGTTTTCTCAATAAAAAAGGGCGTTACATTCTGTCGACCGATGCCGGACGGGCGCTTATCCATTCGTTACCGGAGATGGCGGGCAGGCCGGACATGACCGCGCACTGGGAATCTATGCTGACGCAAATCAGCGAAAAAAAGTTTCGTTATCAGGATTTCATGCAGCCGCTGGTTGGCACATTGCACGAGTTGATTCATCAGGCACGTAATACGCCGGTGCAGCGTTTCAGGGGGATTACCGCTCCCGAGGGCAGCAAGAAAAAAGCCGCCAGCAAGCGCGGTGGGCGTAAACCCCGTGCTGGCGATGCCTCTTCGCCACCGGTCGCAACCTGATCGGTTTGTTGCGTTTGTTTCCGTGAAATTGCCCAAAGATGGCGTAATTTTGCCCAATATGCAGGAAGACGTGATCCTGTCGTCTTCCTGTCATAGAGAAACAGGATTATGATGCGCGCGAACACAGACCATTGAGTAGCAGGACTGGAAAATGAGCGAGCAAAAAACAGCAGAAACCACCGTAGTACAGATCCCCACCGCGTTGCGCAACGCGCGTACCGAAAAGCAGGACAAATTGTTTAACGAGCTCACCGCAGATGAGCAAATCGCCATCATCCTTAAACGCCATCGGGAAATCGTATCGTCGCTGGTTGCAAGAGCCTGAATAATAAAAAGGCCCGGTGATAAATATACACCAGGCCTGATACTGAATAGCCGGGAAGCGAACAGCCACCCGGCTTTATTTTTTTAGATAAGACCCTGACCAATCATGGCGTCGGCCACTTTCACGAAACCGGCAATGTTTGCGCCCTGGACGTAATTCGTCTGCTTCGCTTCGCCACCGTACTCCACACAGGACTGGTGAATATCCAGCATGATGTGGTGCAGACGGGCATCCACTTTTTCTGCCTTCCAGCCAAAGCGTGCGGCGTTTTGCGCCATTTCCAGACCGGACGTTGCCACGCCACCGGCGTTGGCTGCTTTACCTGGTGCGAACAGCACACCCGCTTCGAGGAACAGATCCGTCGCGGCGATAGTGGTTGGCATGTTTGCCCCTTCGGCCACCGCTTTCACCCCGTTAGCAATCAGCACACGAGCGGCATCGACGTCGAGTTCGTTCTGAGTGGCACACGGCAGCGCAACGTCAACCGGGATGGACCACGGCTGCTGACCTTCAAGATACTGCAGGCCAAACTCGCGGGCGTAATCGGCCACGCGACCATGCTGTTGCTCTTTAATCTCGATTAAACGCGCCAGCTTCTCTTTGGTGAAACCGGCTTCGTCAACCACGGTACCGCTGGAGTCGGACGCGGTTACCACGCGTGCGCCGAATTCCATCGCTTTTTCGATAGCATATTGTGCCACGTTGCCTGAGCCGGAAACGGAAACACGCAGCCCTTCAAAGCCCAGACCGTGGCG
Organism: uncultured Enterobacteriaceae bacterium; assembly: GCA_963530515.1. Classification (GTDB taxonomy): domain Bacteria; phylum Pseudomonadota; class Gammaproteobacteria; order Enterobacterales; family Enterobacteriaceae; genus CBFFRJ01. The sequence continues at coordinate 339,593 of CAUSEC010000001.1, forward strand.
TTTTAACATCGCTTGCGCAAAGTACACCAGGCCGTAGCCGGTGGCTTCCGGGCGAATCAGGCTGCCACCGAAGGACAGGCCTTTACCGGTGAAGACGCAGGCGGTGTTATTTGAGAGCTTTTTCATCATCCCGGCCATAAAGCCGACTTCACGGGCACCCACACCCATATCGCCCGCCGGGACATCGGTATCCGGGCCCAGATGACGGTACAGTTCGGTCATCAGCGACTGGCAGAAACGCATCACTTCGGCGTCACTTTTCCCTTTCGGATCGAAATCGCTACCGCCTTTACCACCGCCCATTGGCAGGGTGGTCAGGGCATTTTTGAACGTCTGCTCAAAGCCGAGGAATTTCAGAATCGACAGGTTTACGGAAGGGTGGAAACGCATGCCACCTTTATAAGGACCGATGGCGGAGCTGAACTGCACGCGCCATGCACGGTTAACCTGCACCTGATTCTTATCGTCAACCCAGACCACGCGGAACTGGATCACGCGCTCAGGCTCGACCAGTCTTTCCAGCAGCGAAAGCTGGCGATAACGCGGGTTTTCTTCAAGGAAAGGCCACAGGGTGGTCATGACTTCACGGACGGCTTGAGCGAATTCGGTCTGGTGCGGATCGCGCTTTTGAACGTGGGAAAGGAACGATTCAAGAGTGCATGTCTGTTCCATAGATATAAGAGCCTCTTATGCTAGATGTGGGATGTTATGTTTTTATGTCAGCCAAAAATTCAGCGGTTTTCGACTATAACATCAGCAATGCGACGTGAAGCAAGCAAAAATCGGCCAGTGGCGCGAAATTAATAATCAGCGGCGGGTCATAATAAAAAACGATGATGTAAGAAACTGCTGCTCATAGATAGAGATCCGTTATAGTAATTAAAGGATTAATTCGGGAAGAAAATGTCATGAAACGTACGCTCGGGGTGGTGGCAGGTTTACTGATGGTGGTATCGGCAGGCGTGCAGGCAAATCGGCAGATTTCGCCGGATGTGCAGGTCAATGTGCCGCCGGAAGTGTTCAGTTCGGGCGGGCAGCAGACTGCGCCGCCGTGCAATCAGTGCTGCATTTATGAGGGGCAAAACTATTCCGAAGGGGCGGTCGTTAAAATGGAAGACGTGCTGCTGCAATGCGCGCGTGATGACCGGACCATCTCAACTAATCCGCTTGCCTGGCGGCGTATAAAACCTTAAACGCCTCCAGCAAGGGAATATCTGCCGGGGCGAGGGGCCAGTTAAGGGCTTCATCAGGCGTGCACCACACGAGGCCAGCGTGATGATGGCGGGTCAGGGTGCCGGTAAATGCCGGCACGTGCCACGCGTGCAGATTGATGATGCGCCCGGAGACTTCCCGCTGGTGGCTGGCAACGTAGTCACCCGGTGTGGCCTCGATGCCCAGCTCTTCGCGCAGCTCCCGGACAAGCGCCTGCGGCTGCGTTTCACCCGGCTCCACTTTACCGCCAGCAAATTCCCACAATCCCGCCTGGTCGCCTTGTTCGGGGCGTTGAGCCAGCAAAATTTTACCGTCACGTTCAATGATGGCGGCGACGACGTCGATAATCTTCAACATGTTTCTCCGTGATGATGCTTCTGACTCCACTCTAACCAGCCGCCATCGTAAACAGCGATGCGCGTCCAGCCCATTGCGCGAGCGCACATAAAGGCCAGCGACGCGCGCCAGCCGGTGCCGCAATAAAAGGCGACGTGTTGATCGGGGGTGATGTTGCAGGCCTGCCACATCGCGGCTATCTCTTGCCCGCAACGTAACGTCCCGTCGGGGTTTAAAAAATCGTCCATTCCGTTTTTGCCTTCACCCGCATGCCCCCAGCGAGCGCCGGGAATATCACCTTTTGCGCTAATGTAGTCATAGCCGCTGGTTTGCCCGCAGTGCTCCGCCCAGCTACGAATGCTCACCAGCGAGGCATCTTCCCGGTGTAACAGGTTTTGCGCCTGCGCCATGTTTATCATCAGTTCGGGATGGGCGGGGATCGTGGCACCAAAGGTTTTTCCATGAGGCACCTCGGGCGGCTGCAGAGGCATGCACGGCAGGTTCTCAGCAAACCCGTCGCCATCAAGCAACCGGACATCCACAACGCCGGCATACAGCAAAATATGGGCCGCGCGGGCGGTGGCCAGCAGGTTGCGACCGCACAGGATGACCGTGGTATCAAACCGCAGACCTTTTTCCGCCAGCACAACGGCAAGCTGTGAGGCGGGCACCACGTTCCATAATGGGCCGGATTCGAGCTGCCGAATGTCCAGCTGCGTCGCACCGGGAAGAGTGAAATCTTCCTCGCCGGTTGCGACTTCAACGAGCCGCCACGCGCCTGCCGGTTTCGCCGCAACAGCATGGCCCTGTAAAAGTTGGTTTAGCCACGCCACCGATACCCGTTGATGAAAACCGGGGAGCGACACGAGGCGAGAGGGGTCGGTTAACGCATCGGTCAGGATAGCGTTCGCGTTAAACCCCAACGCACCGAAGCGCAGGCGCACGGCATCACAATCCTGCGGCACGCCGTAAAATGCGATGGGCGTGTCCGCTGTGACGCCCCGCGCGTAGGCCCATGCCCGAATGGCGTCGTCGTCGAGCCTGCTCAGCCAGTTTGCTGCAAAAGGGTGTGCGCCTGGTTCGTGACCCGACATGCCTCCCGGTGCCATCGGCCAGCCGTTGTAAAATGCCATGCAGCGCGTGTCGATGATGAAACCTTGCTGGTGGGTAATTTGCTGGAGAGTGAGCTGCTGTGTCATGGGGAAGCTCTTTAAATAGCGGCAATCGGTTGATTGCCGCAGTCAGAGAGGTGGAATTATTCGACCTTAAACTTCGCCCAGACCGGCGCGTGGTCAGACGGCTTTTCCATCCCACGGATGTCATAATCGATGCCGGTTTCGATGCAACGCTCCGCCAGCGGGGCGCTTGCCAGTAACAAATCTATGCGCAGGCCACGGTTGTCATCAAACCCTTTAGAACGGTAATCAAACCACGAGAAGCGCTCGTTGTTGTCCGGGTTTGCGGCACGCCAGGTGTCCACCAGGCCCCAGTTGACCAGTCGGTTCATCCATTCACGCTCTTCCGGCAGGAACGAACATTTTCCGGTGCGCAGCCAGCGTTTGCGGTTGTCTTCGCCGATGCCAATGTCGAGGTCGGTGGGGCTGATGTTGACATCACCCATGATCAGCACCGGATTCTCTTTTTTTAGCTCGGTTTCAATGTAGGTCTGCAGATCCTGGTAAAACTTCTCTTTCGCCGGGAATTTCACCGGGTGATCGCGGCTTTCACCCTGCGGGAAGTAGCCATTGATGACGGTGATATTGCCCAGCGGGGAAGGGATCTCCGCCATGATAATGCGGCGCTGCGCTTCTTCACCGTCGCCCGGAAAACCACGACGAACCGACACTGGCGTGGCTTTGGTCAACAGCGCGACACCATAGTGCCCCTTCTGCCCGTGATAGAAGACGTTGTAGCCCAGTTTGGCGACTTCTTCGAGTGGGAACATGTCGTCATGGACTTTCGTCTCCTGCAGACCAATGACGTCAGGCTGATGTTGCTCGACGATCGCTTCCAGTTGATGAGGTCGGGCTCGCAGGCCGTTGATATTAAAAGAGACAAATTTCATAGTCGCCGCCAGAGTGCTGAGGGAATGTGGCGGGAATGTTAGCAGAAAAGGAGGAAGGGGACTATGGGAACTACGGGTGATACATCGGGCGCATACGGCGATTTACAGATCTCTGGCTGAGATAGCCTGGCGCCCCGCATCGGTGCAAACCGCCCCAAAATGTAGCGTCATACAACGATTAATTTCGCTGATGATCACACTTCCAGAATTAATTTTTCTGATGCATAAACTTTCTGTTTAAACCCAGCCGCAATCACTCTCCTCGTCGTTTTATTCACTTTATATGCATTTAATGTGAATAATAAAAAGTTTTAAGTCATTGATATTTCGTTGTCTCATCAAATTTATGCATTTTTCCGGGTGGCTGGCATGCCCTGTGCAATATACATTTACAGCGTGATTACTCATATTTATTAACAAATATTCAACCAATCATTTACCGGAAGAGGTCGCTATGTCTCACTCAATTACGCGTGAAAATTTTGATGAATGGATGATGCCTGTTTACGCGCCAGCGCCTTTTATTCCGGTTCGCGGTGAAGGTTCGCGTTTATGGGATCAGCAGGGCAAAGAATACATCGACTTTGCCGGGGGGATTGCCGTGAATGCGCTCGGGCATGCGCACCCGGCGTTATGTAAGGCGTTGAGTGAGCAGGCCTCACGCTTCTGGCATACCGGTAACGGCTATACCAATGAGCCGGTGCTGCGGCTGGCCAAACGCTTAATCGACGCCACCTTTGCCGATCGTGTTTTCTTCTGTAACTCCGGGGCGGAAGCCAATGAAGCGGCACTCAAGCTGGCGCGTAAATACGCTCACGATAAGTTTGGCCCGCATAAAAGCGGCATTGTGGCCTTCAAAAATGCATTTCATGGCCGCACGCTCTTTACCGTTAGCGCGGGCGGGCAACCGGCCTACTCACAGGATTTTGCGCCCCTGCCACCGGACATCCAGCATGCGCAATACAATTCGCTCGATTCAGCCCGTGCGCTGATTAATGACAACACCTGTGCCGTCATCGTTGAACCGATGCAGGGCGAGGGGGGCGTGGTGCCTGCGAGTCACGCGTTTCTGCAAGGTCTGCGTGAGCTGTGCGATAAGCACCATGCGCTGCTGATTTTTGATGAAGTGCAGACTGGCGTGGGCCGCACGGGCGAGCTGTATGCTTATATGCATTACGGCGTGACGCCGGATGTGCTCAGCACCGCGAAAGCACTGGGTGGCGGCTTCCCGGTGGCGGCCATTCTCACCACTGAAATATGTTCAAGCGTGATGACGGTGGGTACGCACGGCACCACCTGGGGCGGCAATCCGCTGGCCTGCGCAGTGGCGGGCGCGGTACTGGATATCGTAAATACCCCGGAAACGCTGGATGGCGTAAAACAGCGCCACCAGTGGTTCAGCGAACAACTGCAGGCCATCAACGCTCGTGTGAATCTGTTCAGGGAAATCCGTGGAATGGGATTGCTGATCGGGTGTGAACTCCAGCCGGAGTACGCGGGCAAAGCCAAACAAATTTCTCAGCTCGCAGCTGCCGAAGGGGTCATGGTGCTGATTGCCGGCGGCAATGTGGTACGTTTCGCGCCCGCGCTCAATATCACTCAGGATGAGGTTTCACGCGGACTGGCGCGCTTTGCAACCGCCTGCGACCACTTCCTTGCGGGGTGCTCATCATGATGGTGATTCGTCCTGTCGAACGCACAGATTTACCCGCACTGATGGCGCTTGCCGGGAAAACTGGCGGTGGCCTGACGTCACTGCCGGTGGATGAAACCACGCTTTCTGAGCGAATTGAACGTGCGCTGGAAACCTGGAAGGGGGCGTTGCCGAAAAGCGATCAGGGCTATGTTTTTGTGCTTGAGTCCTCTGACACCGGCGAGGTGGCCGGGATTTGTGCCATCGAAGTGGCGGTAGGACTTAACGATCCCTGGTACAACTACCGGGTGGGGACGCTGGTGCATGCGTCCAAAGAACTCAACGTCTACAACGCGTTGCCCACGCTGTTTCTGAGTAATGACCACACCGGCAGCAGCGAGCTGTGCACGCTATTTCTGGACCCGGCCTGGCGCAAAGAGGGAAATGGCTACCTGCTTTCTAAATCTCGCTTTTTGTTTATGGCGGCCTTTCGCGACCGCTTTAATGAAAAAGTGGTCGCGGAAATGCGCGGCGTGATTGATGAAACCGGCTATTCCCCCTTCTGGGAAAGCCTCGGCAAACGCTTTTTCTCGATGGAATTTAGCCGGGCAGATTACCTGTGTGGCACCGGGCAAAAGGCATTTATTGCCGAACTGATGCCTAAACATCCTATTTATACCGATTTTCTCTCCGCTGAGGCCCAGGCGGTGATAGGCCAGGTGCATCCGCAAACGGCACCTGCCCGCACCGTGCTGGAAAAAGAAGGGTTCCGCTACCGCAACTATGTCGACATTTTCGACGGCGGCCCGACCCTGGAGTGCGATATCGACCGTGTGCGCGCCATCCGCAAAAGCCGTCTGGTGGAGGTGGTTGAGGGGCAGAGCGCGCCGGGAGAATGGCCGGCCTGCATCGTTGCCAATGAGCAATATCACCAGTTTAGAGCCATGCTTATTTACGCGGAGCCGAATACTGAACGGCTGGTGCTGAGCGCCGCACAACTTGATGCACTGAAATGCAAAGCAGGTGACAGCGTCCGTCTGGTTCGCCTGTGCGCGGAGGAGAAAAAATCATGAACCAATGGATTAATGGCGAATGGGTGACCGGGCTGGGTGGGCGACGTATCAAAACCAATCCGGTGAGTAATGAAGCCTTATGGCACGGTTATGACGCTGATGCATCGCAGGTTGAGGCCGCGTATCAGGCGGCGCGTGCCGCGTTCCCGGCGTGGGCAAAATGTGCCTTTACGCAGCGTCAAAGTATCGTCGAGAAGTTTGCTGCATTACTGGAGTCCAATAAAGCAGCGCTGACGGAAGTGATCGCCCGGGAAACCGGCAAGCCGCGCTGGGAAGCCGCCACGGAAGTGACGGCGATGATCAACAAAGCGACCATTTCGGTGAAAGCGTATCACGCGCGTACCGGCGTTCATCACACCGACATGCCGGATGGCGCGGCGACGTTACGCCACCGTCCGCATGGCGTGCTGGCCGTGTTTGGCCCTTATAATTTCCCCGGTCATTTACCCAACGGGCACATTATTCCCGCGCTGCTGGCGGGCAATACCCTGATCTTCAAGCCCAGCGAGCTAACCCCCTGGACCGGTGAGACGGTGGTGAAACTCTGGGAGCAGGCCGGTTTACCGCCTGGGGTATTGAACCTGGTGCAGGGCGGACGCGAAACCGGGCAGGCGCTGAGCGCATTGCCGGGCATTGACGGTCTGCTGTTTACCGGCAGTGCGGGCACCGGGTATCAGCTGCATCGCCAGCTTGCGGGTCAGCCGGAAAAAATCCTCGCGCTGGAAATGGGCGGTAATAACCCGCTCATTGTTGACGACCCGGCGGATATTGATGCAGCGGTGCATCTGGCGATTCAGTCGGCATTTATCACCGCCGGGCAGCGTTGTACCTGCGCGCGACGGCTGCTGGTGAAGCGCAGTGATGCTGGCGATGCCTTCATGGCGCGACTTATTGAGGTATCGGCGAAGCTTAACCCTGCAAGCTGGAATGCCGAACCGCCACCGTTCTTTGGTGGATTGATCTCCGTTCAGGCCGCGTTGCAGGTGTATGAAGCCTGGCAGGCGCATGTTAGCCGGGGTGGACAGACGCTGCTGGAGCCACGCCTGTTGCAGGCGGGCACGTCGCTGCTGAGCCCCGGCATTATCGATATGACCCAGGCGCAAAACGTGCCGGATGAAGAAGTGTTTGGCCCGCTCCTGTGCGTCTGGCGCTATGACGAGTTTCAAGAGGCCATTGCGCTTGCCAACCACACCCGCTATGGCCTGGCCTGCGGCTTAATCTCTCCCGACCGGGAGCGCTTTGAGCAACTGCTGCTGGAAGCGCGGGCGGGCATTGTGAACTGGAACAAACCCTTGACCGGTGCGGCCAGTACCGCGCCCTTTGGCGGCGTAGGAGCCTCCGGCAATCACCGACCCAGCGCCTGGTATGCGGCAGACTACTGCGCCTGGCCGATGGCCAGCCTGGAAACGCCGGATCTGGTCTTACCGACCGCGCTCAGTCCGGGGCTCGACTTCAGCCAGGAGAACAACCGATGAAAGCGCGGGAAGTCAATTTTGATGGACTGGTGGGCCTGACGCACCACTATGCGGGCTTGTCGTTTGGCAATGAAGCCTCGACGAAACACCGGGATCAGGTCTCGAACCCGCGGCTGGCGGCAAAGCAGGGATTGCTCAAAATGAAAACCCTTTCGGACGCCGGTTTCCCGCAGGCGGTGATCCCGCCTCAGGAGCGTCCACATGTGGGCATTCTGCGCCAGTTGGGTTTCAGCGGCAGCGATGAACGGGTGGTTGAAAAGGCCGCCGCGCAGTCGCCCCAGCTGCTCTCCGCCGTAAGTTCGGCTTCATCAATGTGGGTGGCCAATGCGGCGACGGTGTGCCCTTCGGCTGATGCGCTGGACGGCAAGGTGCATCTGACCGTGGCAAACCTGAACAATAAGTTTCATCGCGCCATTGAAGCCCCGACCACGGAAGCCGTACTGCGCGCCATTTTTCGCGACGAACAGGCATTTGCGGTGCATAGCGCGCTGCCTCAGGTGGCGATGATGGGTGACGAGGGGGCCGCAAACCATAACCGCTTCGGAGGGGAGTATGGTGAGCCGGGCGTGCAGATGTTTGTCTATGGGCGGGAAGAGGGCGGCGCAACGCAACCGGGGCGCTACCCTGCGCGCCAGACGTTAGAAGCCAGCCAGGCTGTGGCGCGGCTCAACCAGGTCAGCCCGCGTCAGGTGGTCTTCGCTCAGCAAAATCCGGCGGTGATTGATAGCGGTGTGTTCCATAATGATGTTATCGCCGTCTCCAACCGGCAGGTACTGTTCTGCCATGAGCTGGCGTTCATGCAGCAGCAAAGTTTGCTGGCAAATCTGCGGGCGCGCGTGCCGGGGTTTATGGCACTGGAAGTGCCTGATGCGCAAGTGTCCGTTGCCGATGCGGTGGAGACTTACCTCTTCAACAGCCAGCTTCTGAGCCGTGAAGATGGCAGCATGGTGCTGGTGCTGCCGCAGGAGTCCCGCGAACATCCGGGTGTCTGGCGCTATCTGAGCACGTTGCTCGCCCAGGACAACCCGATAAGCGAACTGAAGGTGTTCGACCTGCGGGAAAGCATGTCGAACGGCGGAGGCCCGGCGTGTTTACGCCTGCGCGTGGTGCTCACAGAAGCGGAAGCGCGGGCGGTGAATCCGGCGGTGATGATGAATGACGCGTTGTTCTATGCCCTTGACGGCTGGATTGACCGTTACTACCGCGACAGGCTCCGGCAAAGCGATTTGGCCGACCCGCAGTTGCTGCGGGACAATCGGGAAGCGCTCGACAGGCTGACGCAGATTTTGCGACTGGGGTCCGTTTATCCGTTCCAGCTGTAACAGGAGGCCGTATGGATAATTTTCTCGCGATGACGTTATCGGGTGAGATGCCGCGCAAAACAGCAGGGGATGCGGGGGGGATCCACTGGCTCTGGCATGAGCAGGGGATCCTCGAACTTATCCCTGCACAGCCCGCGAAACGGGCGCTGATCATTTCATGTGCCGTCCACGGTAATGAAACGGCGCCGGTAGAGATGGTGGATGAACTACTGGCAAACCTGTTCAACGGCACGTTAAAGCTGAGCTGGCGGTTGCTGGTGATCATCGGCAATCCGCAGGCGCTGGCACAAAATAAACGTTATCTGCACAGCGACCTCAACAGGATGTTCGGCGGTCGCTGGCAGCAATTTCCCGCCAGTGATGAGACCATTCGTGCCGCGCAGCTGGAGCGTGCGGTCACCCACTTTTTCAGCGATGACGATGAAGAGCGCTGGCATCTGGATATGCACACCGCAATCCGCGGCTCGTTCCATGTGCGATTTGGCGTACTGCCAGCCCGCAATGAGCCATGGGATGAAATGTTCCTGAAATGGTTAGGGGATGCCGGGCTGGAAGCGCTGGTGTTCCATCAGGCTCCTGCGGGCACCTTCACGCATTACAGCAGCGAACAGTTTGACGCCCAGGCCTGCACCCTTGAGTTGGGTAAAGCCTTGCCGTTTGGCGCGAATGACTTAGGCCAGTTTTCCCGCACGGTCTGGGCGCTGGCGGCATTGCTCGCGGGGGATGCCGTGCCCGAGAACGAGGCCATGCCGCTACGTTACAAGGTCGTGCAGCAGCTCACACGGCATAGCGACGCATTCGTGCTTTATATGTCGCCCGAGACGCTCAACTTCACTCCCTTTACGCAGGGGACACTGCTGGCAGAAGATCGCGGTGAGCGTTATGTCGTTCAACGAGAACAGGAATATATTCTTTTCCCTAACCCAAATGTTGCCGTTGGGCTGAGAGCAGGGTTATTACTCGAGCGTATCAATTAAAAAATAGGCCCCGTGAATGCGGGGCTTAGTTATTATCATTATTAATTACAGATTAATCCTGGCGAAACGGTTTATTAATACGCTTCGCTGTTTTACAATCTCCACTATTCCTATTTAAATCAGCATATTGAATATTATTTTATCCACTCTCCACTGTTTATCCATATTTCCTCCACAATTGCTGTAAAAATGTTTTTTACACTTTCATTGTTTTACCGATGCTCTGATTTATTGACGATAAAGCCGCTAAAGTGAATATCGTCAACACGGCAATTGCCGCAAGAAAACATGAAAGTAAGGAATTAAATTATGCGTAAACTGACTGCCCTGATTGTTGCCTCTACCCTGGCGCTTGGCGCTGCTAACCTGGCTCATGCTGCTGATACCACTGCGGCTCCGGCTGATGGTAAACCGGCAATGCACCACAAAGGCCCGAAAGGCCCACACCACGACATGATGTTCAAAGGCCTCAACCTGACCGACGCGCAGAAACAGCAAATTCGCGATCTCAGAAAAGGTGAGCGCGAGCAGATGCAGCAAGAACGCCGCGGTATGCATGAACTGATCGCCAGCGATACCTTCGACAAAGCAAAAGCCGAAGCGCAAATCGCCAAAATGGACGAGCAGCGTAAAGCTCATATGCTGTCGCATCTGGAAACCCAGAACAAAATTTACAACGTATTAACCCCGGAACAGAAAAAGCAGTTTAATGCCAATTTTGAGAAGCGTCTGACAGAACGTCCGGCGCCAGAAGGTAAAATGCCGGAACCTGCTGAGTAACCCAGCAACCCCTATCAAGACCGCCGGACTTGTCCATAGCACGTGTTAACGTTGTGGACAGGTCCGGCGGTTTTTTCTTTCTTCCCCTCTTGTAAGCCGCTCCCAGCACGGTATTCTCGTTTAGCCGTCCCTCAGCAAAATTTTCCATAGACCGTAACATTAAGTTTTTTTTACATGTCGCCACGCGGCATGATTAAGGCAATCCCTTTTCTCTGCCGATAACGCGCTTATGGCCGAGTGGGTAAAAACATACAGCAAAGCACGCTGCCTCAAGAAGCAGCGGCGCAGACATTGGGCTGCGCCTTTCAGGAGTGATGATGGAATTCTTTGATATCCGCAAAATGCCGGTCAATCTCTGGCGTAATGGTGCAGGCGAAACCCGTGAAATTTGTTGTTTCCCGGAGGCCACGCGGGATTTTAGCTGGCGTGCGAGTATTGCTTCTCTGGCCAGTAACGGAGATTTTCCGCAATTTCCTGGTGTCGACCGGGTGATGACGCTGCTTGAGGGAGGAGAGATTACTCTTGATGCCGGTAGCGCGTTTTGCCATACCCTAAAGCGTTTTCAGCCCTTCACGTTTGCAGGTGAACAGCATGTCAAAGCACAGCTGCATGATGGTCAAATGTCGATGGACTTCAACATTATGACCCGTCGCGATCGCTGCCAGGCCAACGTCCGTATTGCAGACAGAACCTTTACCACTTTCGGTTCACGGGGTGGGGTGGTGTTTGTGCTGAGCGGGGCATGGCAATTAGGTGACAAATTGCTCACGGCTGACCAGGGCGCATGCTGGGATGAAGGTCGCCATACGCTGCGCCTGTTAAAGTCAGAAGGCCAGTTGCTGTTCAGTGAAATCAACTGGCTACCCGGTCATTAATTCAGTTCGATGATGTCATATAAGCCTGACATCATCGGCTTGCATAATATTTTATATCCATCGTGATCAAACCCCGCGGGTGTGCGGAGTAATTCCGTCGCCTCTGCCAACGTGTTCACAGCACCCAGCCACAACCAGTTATGAACGATATGGTATTGCGTTAATTCGCCGCCTGTTTCACGCAATGCCACAGCACCTTTCCACGGCCAGCACACCAGCTGCAGGCGGGCCATCGCGGCCGCAAAGCGTGCGTTATGTGCCTCAGGTGACTCCTTACCGCAGCAGGCTCCCGCACAGCGTTGCAGGGCGGAGCGAAAACAGCCGCGTCCTTTCGACAGTGATTCCAGGCCTAACAGGCCGTAGCAGAGCTTTTCTTCATCGGCGATGGATTGCAGCGCCTGTAATGCCGCCCGGCGGTTGGCAAAGAGTCCATAGAGACCCGGTTGCGAGGAAAAATCCACTTCACGGGCATACACCACCTGCGGTTTGCCGCCCTGTAACAGCAAGGAACAAAGCTGGCGGTTTCGGCGTAACCGTTTATTGAACAGCGGCTGCTGCTCTTTGATAAGCCTGGCCTCCAGCAGCAGCGCACCCAGTTCTCCGGCAGTACAAACCCAGGTTATCCGCCTGGACTGACGCAGCATGGCCGCTTCATCTGGCGTGCGCAGGTGCGACAAAACCCGGCTGCGAATATTGACGCTTTTACCGATATACAGCGGCATGGCATCGCTGTCGCCATGGAAAAAATAGACGCCGGGAAGTTTGGGTAATGCCTCAAGCCACGGGCGGAGATGTTCGGGGTATTCGTAGATGGCCGCCGCTTCGAATTCAAGACGCGGGGCAGATTGACGCCTGCTCAATGCTTACTCCTGATACTGGTTACCTATCCAGTGTAGCAGGCAATGCGTGGTTAAAAAAGAGGCGGCTTTCGCCGCCTGAGGATTTACTGTTTTTTCCAGAAATCGTCGAAAACAGTGATGGGAGGACGGCGCTTGTGTTCCGTCTTCAGATACCAGCCTTCAATGATGTGCGATGTGCCAGCATCCAGCGTCTTACCTTCCAGGTAATCATCAATGTTTTCATAGGTCACGCCCAGCGCGGCTTCATCCGGCAGGGAAGGGCGATCGTCTTCAAGATCCGCCGTCGGGGCTTTCTTATACAGATGTTCCGGGCAGCCTAAGAAGGCGAGGCATTGTTTCCCCTGGCGCTTGTTAAGGCGGAAGATCGGGTTAATGTCCGTGCCGCCATCGCCATATTTGGTGAAGAAACCGGTGACGGCTTCTGCGGCGTGATCGGTGCCGACCACAACGCCCTTGGTCATCCCGACAATGCTGTACTGGGCTTTCATACGCTCACGCGCTTTTTCGTTGCCGCGAATGAAATCGCTCAGCTCAATGCCCGCCTCACGCAGCGCCTGCTCACTGGCTAACACCGCACCTTTGATGTTCACGGTCAGTACGCGATCCGGCTGAATAAACGCGATGGCGTCCTGGCAATCCTGCTCGTCAGCCTGTTTACCGTAGGGCAGACGCACGGCAATAAACTGATAGGCGGTGTCGCCGGTTTCGTCGCGTAATTCGGTGATGGCGGTCTGGCAAAGTTTACCGGTGAGTGTGGAATCCTGCCCACCGCTAATGCCCAGTACCAGGGATTTTAAAAAGGGATAGGTCTGAAGGTAGGTTTTCAGAAAATCGACGCTACGGCGTACTTCGTCTTGCGCATGGATGGTCGGTTTGACGCCAAGCGCCTGAATAATCTCTTGTTGCAGAGTCATTTAACCCCTCCGTAAGTGAACCTGACTGGCAGGATGCAATATGGTTGATGAGGTCAAATTAACCCTTAAGCAGTAAAACGACAAGGCGCACGGTTTTGAGTGCCGTAATTTGCGCCGTTTTAGCAGGTTATCCGTGTTTTATTAGAATTTTCCGAAAGTTATGCCAGTTGTCGCGCATAGTTGAAAAATGTAATTTTATATTCCAGGCTTAGATAACGCGCTGATACACAAGCGGATAAAAAGAGGAAGGAATATGAAAAAGAATATTGCAGGAATGTTAGGTGCAGCAGCGGTTCTGGCGATGTTGGCAGGCTGTACTGCTTACGATCGTACTAAAGATCAATTCACCACGCCGGTGGTGAAAGATATCAAAAAAGGCATGACGCGCCAGCAGGTAAACCAGCTCGCCGGTCGTCCGTCTTCTGAAGTGTCGATGATTCATGCACGTGGGACCTGCCAGACATACATCCTGGGTCAACGTGAAGGTAAAACCGAAACCTATTTCGTGGCGCTGGATGATACCGGCCACGTCATGAATTCCGGCTATCAAACCTGTGCGGAGTACGACACCGACCCGCAGGCTCCTAAGAAGTAACTTTTCAACTTTTTCGCCTGAGCTAATGAAGCCGCCTTCGGGCGGCTTTTCTGTGTCCGGTACTTTTTTATCGTCGCGAATTATTTGGCTGGAATGTGAAGGCTGTCATGATGCCAGGTCAAGGAGAGACAATTCTGGTTTGTTATGAATTATCCCGAAACATAACGACCACGTATACTGAGTGTCACTAAGCGATATCAACCTCCCGATATCAATTTCTGGCATTGGTCGTCGTTTTTTGTCGCGGGCGAAGGTCATACAAGAGAGGTTTCTCATGGATAAAAAGCACATCTACTTGTTCTGCTCTGCAGGCATGTCTACGTCGTTGCTGGTGACGAAAATGCGCACACAGGCAGAAAAATATAATGTTCCGGTGATCATTGAAGCCTTCCCGGAAACGCTGGCGGCAGAAAAAGGGCCGCACGCGGATGTCGTATTATTAGGGCCGCAAATTGCCTACATGCTGCCAGAAATTCAGCGTCTTCTTCCCGGTAAACCTGTAGAAGTGATTGATTCGGTGCTTTACGGCAAGATCGATGGTCTCGCTGTACTTAAAAGTGCTGTTGCTGCAATTAAAAAAGCAGCCATTTAGTCGTTATATTTCCCGTCAAAGAGTTATTTCACACACGACTGCCGCAATAATTATTGCGGCCCTCAAGGGCATACTCGTATGAATAGCGTTATTGGATCTCTTGAAAAGGTACTCTTACCTTTTGCGGTAAAAATAGGAAAGCAACCTCACGTCAACGCGATTAAAAATGGCTTTATTAAATTAATGCCGTTAACCCTCGCGGGGGCAATGTTTGTTTTGATTAATAACGTCTTCCTGAGTTTTGGCGAAGGCTCATTTTTTTACTCCCTGGGTATTCGGCTCGATGCGTCTACTATTGAAAGTCTGAACGGCCTTAAGGCCATCGGCGGTAATGTCTACAACGGTACGTTAGGTATTATGTCGCTGGTGGCTCCCTTTTTTATTGGGATGGCACTTGCCGAGGAACGAAAAGTTGATTCACTGGCAGCAGGATTATTATCTATTGCTGCCTTTATGACGCTCACTCCTTTTAGCGTTGGCGAAGCCTATGCTGTGAATGCGGGTTGGTTGGGTGGCGCAAATATCATTTCCGGGATGCTGGTTGGCTTAATTGTCGCGGAGATGTTTGCCTTTGTGGTGCGACGTAATTGGGTGATTAAATTACCGGATAGTGTCCCGGAGTCGGTGTCGCGTTCATTCTCGGCACTCATTCCCGGTTTCCTGATTTTGTCCGTCATGGGCATCGTGGCATGGGGACTGGCAGGGGCGGGTACCACCTTCCACCAGATAATCATGGATTCCATTTCCAAACCACTGGCAGCCATGGGCAGCGTTGTGGGATGGGCCTACGTCATCTTTACTTCACTATTGTGGTTCTTTGGTGTTCATGGCTCGCTGGCACTGGCGGCACTCGACAGTGGCATCATGACGCCCTGGGCGCTCGAAAACGTTGCACTTTACACCGAGTACGGTTCGGTTGATGCGGCACTGGCAGCGGGGAAAACCTTCCACGTTTGGGCCAAGCCAATGCTGGACTCCTACATCTTCCTTGGGGGGACAGGTGCGACGCTGGGGCTTATCATCGCAATCTTTATTGCCTCTCGCCGTGCGGATCATCGTCAGGTCGCCAAACTGGCACTGCCGTCCGGGCTTTTCCAGATTAACGAGCCGATTCTGTTTGGTCTGCCGATTATCATGAACCCGGTGATGTTCATTCCCTTTATTCTGGTGCAACCGGTGCTGGCGGCTATCACGCTGGTCGCCTATTACACAGGGATTATCCCGCCTATCACCAATATTGCACCCTGGACGATGCCGACGGGCCTTGGGGCATTCTTCAACACAAACGGTAGCATCGCTGCACTGCTTGTGGCGCTGTTTAACCTGGGGGTTGCAACCCTGATTTACCTGCCGTTCGTCGTCATCTCGAACAAAGCGCAAAGCACCATTGATGCAGAAGAAAGTGAAGAAGAGATAGCCGAATCGCTGAAGTTTTAACGCGAAAGCGTGGCGGTGAAACCCTCACCGCCACGCCAGCAAAGGAGAAAAAAGATGTTTGATTTAGAGGATATTGTCGAAACGCAGGACAGTAATGATGCGCTCGAAGAAGTGGTGATGGGGCTGATTATTAACGCCGGTCAGGCACGCAGTCTCGCCTACACGGCGCTCAAACATGCCAAAGCCGGTGATTTTGAGCGCGCCAGAGCGCTGATGGCGGAGTCACATGCCGCACTGAATAGCGCCCACCGGGTGCAGACGCAGCTGATTGAAAGCGACGCCGGTGAAGGTAAGATGAAGGTCAGCCTGGTGCTGGTGCATGCCCAGGACCACCTGATGACCGCGATGCTGGCACGTGAACTGATTGCTGAGCTGATTGAACTGCACGAGAAACGCTGACGAGAAAAGAGAGGCCCGATATGCTGCCAGTGGTAAACAACACGGATGTCCGGCTGGTTAAAGAGCAACAGCTGTTTAACGGCAGACCCTTCCATGTGTTTATTTATAACAAAGTGGAGAGCATCAGCGGGCTTCACCAGCACGACTATCATGAATTTACCCTGGTGTTGACCGGGCGTTATTACCAGGTCATCAACGGCAAACGTGTGTTGCTGGAACGCGGGGATTTCGTTTTTATTCCTGTTGGATCGTCGCACCAGAGTTTTTATGATTTTGGCGCCACGCGTATCCTCAATGTGGGGATCAGTAAACAGTTTTTTGACGAGCATTATTTATCGCTGGTACCGTTTTGTTATGTGGCCTCGCAGGTACATACCGTGCAGGCGGCTTTTTTGACCTATATCGAATCCGTGATTGGGTGATGCTGCCAACTTACTGATTTAGTGTATGATGGTGTTTTTGAGGTGCTCC
>CAUSEC010000002.1:0-289145 GCA_963530515.1 uncultured Enterobacteriaceae bacterium
AGTAGATCACACTTCATCGTGCCTTTCACTTTTTCTGGGGATTCCTCAGCCCTCAGGGAGAGGGAACCGTCTGTGCTCACATTTTGTGGGGAGCCCCCGAAAAGGGACATTTCTCGCGATTACTTCACCAATCTTCCTTTCAGCAATTTGCGCACCCACAGGCGATTCGGATTCATGGCTGCCAGCGTCTCGCGGTCTAACGGCAGCGGCTCTTCGCTCATTTGCGATGCCAGCAGTTCTGCCGCCAGTGGCGCGCTGCAAAGTCCTCTCGACCCTAACGCACCGAGGATAAACAGCCCCGGGTAAACCGGTGCGCTCACTGTATTTTCCTGATTTTCCATCAGATTCGCATAATCCCGCAGGGTGGCGTCGTAATCCGCCACATTTCCCACCACGGGGAGATGGTCGCGGGTGGCACAACGCACGCCACAACGCGCCTCACCATCAGTGACGTCCACCTCGGTGGCCCACTGCGCCTCGGGGAAGCAATTAATCAGGCGCTGGCGATTGCTCTGTTGATCTTCTTCGCTGTAGGCCGTGTCCTGCTGGCCGCGATGGTAGCTCGCACCAATGCAGTGGTGCTGATTGTTTGGGTTGTGCGGCGTCAGGTAGCCGTCATAACACAGCACCTGGCGCAGCTGGCTGAGCGCCGGGGTGGTCGGAATATGGCTGACCTGGCCGCCCACCGGGTAAACCGGCAGCTTTTGCGTTTGTTCGAACTGGCTGACCTTATGCCCGTTCGCCATTACCACGTTTTCATGTCTACGTGACGTTCCGCCCGCCAGATGCAACTGCCAGCCATCAACCTGTTGTTCCAGACTTTCAACGTCGTGGCGGTAGTGAATCTGCAATCCCTGTTGCTCAGCCAGAGCGAGTGCCGTTGCTGTAAACTCCGCCGGGCACAGCCAACCACCTGCCGGGTAATGAATACCGCCGCAGCCGGTTTCCACGCCTGCCATTTGCAAGACCTGCCCGGCATCAACGGCGTGAGCAATGGCCTCGGGCAAATCCAGCGACAGCATCTGGGCAATTTTTTGCTGGCTTTTTTCGTCATAGCCGAGCTGTGTGACGCCGCACCAGTCGTGGTCGAAGGTGACGGGGAGCGTGTCATACAGGCGACGGGCGAAGGTGAAAGCCGCCGGGAAGAACTGGCTGAGGGCCGGATCGTGGGCGCTTAACAGTGGGTAAAGTGCTCCCTGGCGATTGCCGGATGCCCCTTGTGCCGGGGCATCGTCGGCGCAGTAAAGGGTGACCTGCCAGCCGCGCCGCAACAGCGCCAGTGACAACAGCGCGCTAGCCACGCCGCCACCGATAATCGCCACTTCGCGTTTATCTGTTCCGCTACGGGCAAACCAGGGCGTGCGCGGGGCAGGGGAGATGTTGCTCTCCATCACTCCGGTAAGCATTTCGCGCTTGCGCCCAAAGCCTTTGCTTTTATGCATGGAAAAGCCCGCGTCCTGCAACCCACGGCGGACAAATCCGGCCGAGGTGAAGGTCGCCAGCGTACTGCCTGGGCGAGCCAGACGGGCCATGGCGGCAAAGAGGTTGGGCGTCCACATATCCGGATTTTTGGCAGGAGCAAAACCGTCAAGGAACCAGGCGTCCACCTGCTGATTGAGCGAGTCGTCGAGCTTATCAGTCAGTTCATTGATATCGCCAAACCACAGATCCAGCGTGACGCGACCGCCATCCAGCAGCAGGCGATGGCAGCCTGGGAGTGGCAGTGGCCACTGTGCCTGTAGCTGCGAGGCCCAGGGGGCAAGTTCCGGCCAGTGCTGGTGCGAAAGCGTGAGATCCGCCTGGGTTAAAGGGAATTTTTCGAAACTGATGAAATGTAATCTTTCCAGGATAGCCTGCGGGTGGGCAGCGCGAAAAGCGTCAAAAGCCTGCCAGAGGGTCAGAAAGTTAAGTCCCGTCCCGAAACCGCTTTCCGCCACGATAAACAGCGGGCGCGAGTGTTCAGGAAAACGGGTGGTCAGCGCATTGCCGCCGAGAAACACGTAGCGGGTCTCTTCCAGCCCGTTATCATTTGAGAAATAGACGTCATCAAAATCTCGGGAAACAGGTGTACCCTCAGCATTGAACTCGAGGTTGGCAGATTGTATAGCGGAATGTTTCACGTAAGTTACTCGTCGGACAGGCAGTGGCACGATCTTAACGATGCAGACCGTCAGGCGCAAATTTACCCATAAATTGTCTGATCGGACTTGTTCGGCGTACAAGTGTACGCTATCTTGCGACTCGAAACTTAAATTAGTGCGACTTACAGGGGTATTGAATGAAACGTGCAGTGATTACTGGCTTGGGCATCGTTTCCAGCATCGGTAATAACCAGCAGGAAGTCCTGGCATCTCTGCGTGAAGGACGCTCAGGGATCACTTTCTCTCAGGAGTTTCTCGACTCCGGCATGCGTAGCCACGTATGGGGTAATGTAAAACTGGACACCACCGGTCTTATCGATCGCAAAGTGGTCCGTTTCATGAACGATGCCTCTATTTACGCCTATCTCTCCATGCAGGAAGCCATTGCTGACGCTGGCCTGACTGCAGAGGTTTACCAGAATAACCCGCGTGTTGGCCTGATTGCCGGCTCCGGTGGCTCTTCTAAAGCCCAGGTCTTCGGTGCGGACGCCATGCGTAGCCCGCGTGGCCTGAAAGCGGTCGGTCCTTATGTTGTGACGAAAGCGATGGGCTCAGCGGTTTCCGCCTGCCTCGCGACCCCGTTCAAAATCCACGGCGTCAACTACTCTATCAGCTCCGCGTGTGCGACTTCTGCACACTGCATCGGTAACGCGGTAGAACAAATTCAGCTGGGCAAACAGGATATCGTGTTTGCTGGCGGCGGCGAAGAACTGGGCTGGGAAATGGCCTGTGAGTTCGATGCAATGGGCGCGTTGTCCACTAAGTACAACGAAACCCCGGAAAAAGCCTCCCGTACCTATGACGCAAACCGCGACGGTTTCATCATCGCAGGCGGCGGCGGTATGGTTGTGGTTGAAGAGCTGGAGCATGCTCTGGCCCGTGGCGCGCATATCTACGCTGAAATCGTTGGCTATGGTGCAACCTCTGATGGTGCCGACATGGTCGCTCCGTCAGGTGAAGGCGCAGTGCGCTGCATGAAGATGGCGATGCACGGTGTGGATACCCCGATCGATTACCTGAACTCCCACGGCACCTCCACTCCGGTAGGCGACGTGAAAGAGCTGGGTGCTATTCAGGAAGTGTTTGGTGACAACAGCCCGGCTATCTCCGCGACCAAAGCGATGACCGGTCACTCACTGGGTGCCGCTGGCGTGCAGGAAGCGATTTACTCTCTGCTGATGCTGGAACACGGTTTTATTGCCCCGAGCATCAACATCGACGAGATGGACGAGAAAGCAGCAGGCCTGAACATCGTGACCAAACCGACTGATGCGAAGCTGACCACTGTGATGTCTAACAGCTTCGGTTTCGGCGGCACCAACGCTACGCTGGTGATGCGTAAACTTCAGTAACTGACTGATTAAATAAGAAGGGAGCCGGATGGCTCCCTTTTTTATGCCTCTTATTTGCCATTGACAACGTCGCCATCTGGCAGGCACACTCCCTGCGCAACATTATCATCCGCTGATAATGCGTAAGCGTTTAACGTTATCCAACGCACCTTAATCCTGAACCTCAGGTAGAGGGGGCGTGGCTTTTCCCCGCCTTACTCTGCGTTATGGAGTAATGCATGTCTGTTGACACTCATTCTGTTTCATCTTCACCCAACGTTTCGTTGTTTCGTCTCGCCTGCGCGGTATTCCTGACCTATCTGACCGTCGGACTGCCTTTGCCGGTGATCCCGCTTTTTGTCCATAGTGAACTGGGCTACGGCAACACCCTGGTCGGTGTGGCAGTAGGCATTCAGTTTCTGGCGACCGTCTTAACCCGTGGCTATGCCGGGCGACTGGCGGATCAGTTTGGTGCCAAACGCTCGACCCTGCAGGGCATGGTTGCCTGTGCGCTGGCTGGAGGGGCGTGGATGCTGGCAGCCTTGCTGCCCGTCAGCCCCATGGCAAAATTTGGCTTATTGATTGTGGGCCGCCTGATTCTTGGTTTCGGTGAGAGCCAGCTTCTCACGGGGACGCTGACCTGGGGGATGGGGCTGGTTGGCCCAGGCCGCTCCGGCAAAGTCATGTCCTGGAACGGTATGGCTATCTACGGGGCCCTGGCGGTGGGTGCGCCGCTCGGCTTGCTTATCCACAGCCACTTTGGCTTTGCCACCCTCGCTATGATAACCATGGCATTGCCATTGCTGGCTCTGGCGTTCAACGCAGGTGTCGTCAAAACCCCGCCGCATCCGGGCGAGCGTCCGTCGCTCTGGAGCGTGGTAGGGCTTATCTGGCAGCCGGGTCTGGGGCTGGCGCTACAGGGCGTTGGGTTTGCGGTTATTGGCACCTTCGTGTCGCTCTATTTTGTCAGCGAAGGCTGGTCGATGGCGGGATTTACCCTGACGGCATTTGGCGGCGCTTTTGTGCTAATGCGTCTCCTGTTCGGCTGGATGCCGGATCGTTTTGGCGGCGTGCGCGTGGCGGTTGTCTCTCTGTTTGTGGAAATTATCGGGCTGCTGCTGCTCTGGCAGGCTCCGGTCGCCAGCGTGGCGCTGGTGGGGGCGGCGCTCACCGGATGTGGCTGCTCACTTATTTTCCCGGCGCTTGGCGTTGAAGTGGTGAAGCGCGTGCCGCCGCAGGTGCGGGGAACGGCGCTGGGCGGATACGCCGCGTTTCAGGACATCGCCTACGGTGTGACCGGCCCGCTGACTGGCTTACTGGCAACCTCTTTTGGTTATCCTTCCGTATTTCTGGCAGCGGCAATTTCTGCTTTCGTCGGGATTATTCTGACGTTAATTGCGTTTCGCAAATAAACGTTAATATGACCCTCAGATTCTGAGGGTCATATTATTATTGCCATTATTATCCCTCTCCATATTCGATCTTATTTAAAAAACACGCGTCAGCACACAGAAAAAACATCACGTTTTATTGATGTAACATATTCCACCGATATAATTTTTTGCATCGTTTCTATTCAATTTAATGGCTGTTATAGTCAGTCAACCTCTATATTTACAGTCTTATTCTGATACCACTATTGAGAGAAAGGAGAGAGGCATGGCGGGATTTAAAGCGGATTTTCTGTGGGGCGGCGCGGTAGCTGCACATCAACTTGAAGGTGGCTGGAAAGAAGGCGGTAAGGGCGTTAGCGTGGCGGATGTCATGACCGCAGGTGCGCACGGCGTGCCGCGTGAAATTACCAATGGCGTCCTGCCTGGAAAAAATTACCCTAACCACGATGCGATTGATTTCTACCATCGCTATGCTGGCGATATTAAGCTTTTTGCTGAAATGGGTTTTAAATGCTTCCGTACCTCCATTGCCTGGACACGTATTTTCCCGAAAGGCGATGAGCTGGAACCGAATGAAGCCGGGTTACAATTCTATGACGATCTCTTTGATGAATGCCTGAAATATAATATCGAGCCTGTTATTACCCTCTCGCATTTTGAAATGCCTTATCACCTGGTGACGGAATACGGCGGCTGGCGTAATCGTAAGCTGATCGAATTCTTTGTCCGTTTTGCCAACGTCGTCTTCACGCGTTATAAAACCAAAGTGAAGTACTGGATGACGTTTAACGAAATTAACAACCAGGCCAACTACCACGAAGATTTTGCGCCCTTTACCAACTCCGGTCTGAAATACGAAGAAGGTGAAAATCGCGAACCGGTGATGTACCAGGCCGCGCACTACGAGCTGGTGGCGAGCGCGCTGGCGGTGGAAGCGGGCCACGCCATTAACCCGGATTTCCAGATTGGCTGCATGATTGCCATGTGCCCGATTTATCCACTGACCTGCAACCCGGATGACATGATGATGTCCGTCGCCGCGATGCACCGTCGCTACTGGTTTACCGACGTACACGTTCGTGGTTATTACCCGCGTCATCTGCTCAACTATTTCGAACGTAAAGGTTTTGCGCTCGATATTACCGAGGAGGATCTGCAGATCCTGAAACGCGGTTGTGTGGATTACATTGGCTTTAGCTATTACATGTCGTTTGCCACCAAGGCAATGGACGACAATCCGCAGCTGGATTACGACGAAACCAAGAGCCTGGTGAAAAACCCGTACGTGAAAGCCTCTGACTGGGGATGGCAAATTGACCCGGTGGGTCTGCGCTACTCCCTGAACTATTTCTACGATCTTTATCAGCTGCCGCTGTTTATTGTTGAGAACGGCTTTGGCGCTATCGATCAGAAAGAGAGTGACGGATCCGTTAACGATCAGTACCGCATTGAATACATGCAAAACCACCTGCGCGAAATGAAGAAAGCGGTAGTGGAAGACGGTGTGGATTTGATGGGTTACACCCCGTGGGGCTGTATTGATCTGGTGTCAGCGGGCACTGGCGAGATGAAAAAACGTTACGGCTTTATTTATGTCGATAAAGACAACGAGGGTAACGGTACGCTTGAGCGCAGCCGCAAAAAATCATTCAACTGGTACAAAGAAACCATCAAGAATAACGGTAGCGACCTGTAAGTTCAGATCCCCTCCACATGGAGGGGATTTTTTTAGATAACAATCCACAGAACGGCGAAAGCGACCAGCAGGGCGATAAACATCAGCCCTGGGCGCGCGGAGAGGTTTTTCACGCTTTCAATAATCGGTGCAAACATCGGGTTATAAATGGGCTGAATGTCACGTACTTCAGGGATACCCTGAGCGCGTTCAGCACGGCGCAGGAACACCTGGTTCAGGATGTCCTGCACCTGGGCGGTGGTCAGTACCGTCTGCGGCGTCACCTGCCAGTTCTGGCGGGCATAATCATTCATATTTTGCCATTCCGTATCATCCAGCGGCTGCTTAAGCGCGGCTTGCACCGTGTGCAGCGTGGGCGATGTTTGCAGGCTCAGGGTCTGACGCGCCTGCAACCAGGTCATCAGCGGGGCAAAGTGTTTCGCTGGAATCAGCTCACCGCTTTTCACACCCGATAATTCCAGCATGGACTGCCAGATAAGCTTCCCGGATTCGCCCGTTGCGGCACCCAGCTTGATGACGGCCTGGTTGAGAGAGTTGTGTTCCACAGGCAGCAGTGGGCGATCGGTCGCCGGGCGCTGCTGGGGCTGTGGAATCGCAATTTGATTATTTTGCAGGAGCGTCAGTACCGTTTTCAGCTGCTGCGGTGTGAGCTGACTTAACGCCGTCTGGCCAAACTGCTGACGAATAAAATCGCTGACGGCCTGGCGGTTGTTACCCTGACCGAGCAGTTCCGTAAGCTGAGAAACCACCTGCCGGGTGGTGTGATTTTGCGTGGCGGTGTCCAGGCGCTGATTGAGATTTTGCTCTGCCGCCGGGAAATGGCGTGACTGCAAAGGGGCATCATTTTTAAGACCCAAATCGTGCTTCACACCCGCCCAGACTTCTGCACTTTGTTGCTGCGTCAGTGCCACCAGTCGCGTGATCAAACGTTCCAGCACGGTTCGCTGGATAGTGGAAAGCGGCTGCTCGCCAGCAATGCTGGTGGTGGGAGTGGGGTCTTGCCCGGGAGGGCGCGCTGGCGCTCCCTGAATGGGTTGCATCATGGAAATCCTCTGGGTCTCGCAAGTCGTGACGCGGCATTGCGGGTATGCCTGGCGGCCAGATTATGGCACACTTGATGGTTGAATTCCCGTACTCAAACAGGTCCTGTAACGTGAAAATCCTTGTTGATGAAAATATGCCTTATGCCAGCGATTTATTCCGTCGTCTGGGGGACGTAAAGGCCGTACCGGGACGCCCGATTCCGGTGGCTGAACTGGCTGATGCAGACGCACTGATGGTGCGTTCGGTCACCAAAGTCAACGAAACGCTGCTCAAAGACACGGCCATCAAATTTGTGGGTACCGCCACGGCGGGCACCGATCATGTTGATGAGTCCTGGCTCACGCAGGCAGGGATTGCTTTTTCGGCCGCACCGGGCTGCAACGCCATTGCGGTAGTGGAATATGTCTTCTCCTCATTGCTGATGCTGGCAGAGCGCGACGGGTTTGCACTGCGCGATCGTACCGTTGGCATTGTCGGCGTGGGGAATGTCGGCAGTCGTTTACAGGCGCGGCTTGAGGCCTGGGGCGTGCGCACGCTGCTGTGCGATCCACCACGCGCAGACCGGGGTGATGCAGGGGATTTCCACTCGCTGGACGAGCTGGTTCGTGATGCAGATGTGCTCACTTTCCATACCCCGCTCTTTAAGGACGGGCCGTATAAATCGTTGCATCTCGCCGATGAAACGCTGATTCAGCGACTTAAGCCGGGTGCCATTTTGATTAACGCCTGCCGTGGCCCGGTGGTGGATAACGCTGCACTGCTGCGCTGCCTTGAGGCGGGCCAGGCGTTGAGCGTGGTGCTGGACGTGTGGGAGCCGGAGCCGGATCTCAATGTCGATTTACTGGAAAAAGTGGATATCGGCACCGCGCATATCGCGGGTTACACGCTGGAAGGGAAGGCACGCGGCACGACGCAGGTCTTCGAAGCATTCAGTGAGTTTATCGGCCAGCGCCAGCAGGTGGCCCTGGCGACCCTGCTGCCCGCCCCGGAGTTTGGTCGCATTACGCTGCACGGCCCACTCGATCAGTCTGCTCTGAAAAGACTGATTCATTTGGTGTATGATGTGCGTCGCGACGATGCGCTGCTGCGAAAAGTGGCAGGCGTACCGGGTGAGTTCGATAAGCTGCGTAAAAATTATCTTGAGCGTCGGGAGTGGTCATCGCTGTTTGTGCAGTGTGACGATGCCAGTGCCGCCGAACTTCTGCAAAAACTGGGTTTCAACGCGGTACATCAACCGGCCCGTTAATGTCTTCTTAATGCTGCCTGCCGGATAATCTGGCGGGCACGCTTTTTTTCTGGAGTAAACCACCATGTCTGAAGGCTGGAATATTGCCGTCCTGGGTGCCACCGGTGCCGTAGGCGAAGCCTTGCTCGAAACGCTGTCTGCCCGTGAATTCCCGGTCGGAGAACTGTATGCCCTGGCACGCAGTGAAAGCGCGGGCGAATCACTGCGTTACAACGGGAAAACCGTGCGTGTTGAAGACGCGGCCCAGTTTGACTGGACGCAGGCGCAACTGGCGTTTTTTGTGGCCGGTGCGCAGGCTTCTGCGGACTACATAGAAGAAGCCACCAATGCCGGGTGCCTGGTGATCGATGCCAGTGGCCTGTTCTCGCTGGAACCGGACGTTCCGCTGGTGGTGCCGGACGTGAACCCGTTCGTGCTGAGCGATTACCGTAACCGCAATATTATTGCCGTGCCGGATGCCCTGACCAGCCAGTTACTGACGGCCCTCAAGCCGTTGATTGACGACGGCGGCCTGTCACGGATTTCCGTCACTAACCTGCTGTCCGTTTCCGCTCAGGGCAAACAAGCGGTTGATGCGCTGGCCGGGCAGAGTGCCAAACTGCTCAACGGCATTCCGATTGATGAAGATGATTTCTTTGGGCGTCAGCTGGCGTTCAACATGCTGCCGATGCTGCCGGATCGTGATGGCGCGGTGCCGGTTGATCGTTGCCTGGTCGACCAGGTGCGTAAAATTCTGCAGGATGAGGGGCTGATGATTTCGGCCAACAGCGTGCGTACCTCGGTGTTCTACGGTCACGCGCAGATGGTGAACTTTGAAGCCATGCGCCCGCTGGCCGCAGAAGAAGCCCGCGATGCCTTTGGTCGTGGTGAAGACATTGTGCTGTCAGAAGAAGGTGACTTCCCGACGCAGGTGGCTGATGCCTCTGGCAGCGCGCACCTGTCCGTGGGCTGCGTGCGTAACGATTACGGCATGCCTGAGCAAATCCAGTTCTGGTCCGTTGCGGATAACGTCCGCTTTGGTGGCGCGCTGATGTCCGTCAAAATCGCCGAAAAACTGGTGCAGGAGTATCTGTACTGATGTCCGATGTTGTGGAAAAGCCGCTGATTAAAATCGCGCTGGGCATCGAATACGACGGCAGTAAGTATTATGGCTGGCAACGTCAGCGCGAGGTACGCAGCGTCCAGGAGAAACTGGAAAAAGCGCTCTCTCAGGTGGCAAATGAGCCTGTTAACGTGTTTTGCGCCGGGCGTACCGATGCCGGCGTACATGCGACAGGGCAGGTGGTGCATTTTGAAACCACTTCGGTGCGTAAAGATGCCGCCTGGACGTTAGGTGTAAATACGAATTTGCCTGGAGACATCGCGGTTCGTTGGGTAAAACATGTCGCGGATGATTTCCACGCGCGTTTCAGCGCCACGGCGCGCCGTTACCGCTACGTCATCTACAATCATCGTCTGCGTCCTGCCGTACTGGGGCAGGGCGTATCGCATTATCATCTGCCGCTGGATGCCGAGCGCATGCAGCGTGCGGCGCAGTGTTTACTGGGTGAAAATGACTTCACCTCGTTTCGTGCAGTGCAGTGCCAGTCGCGCACACCCTGGCGCTATATGATGCACATTCAGGTGCAACGTTATGGCGCTTACGTCGTGGTCGACATCAAAGCGAACGCCTTTGTACACCATATGGTCAGGAATATTGTTGGCAGCCTGCTGGAAGTAGGCGCCGGAAACCAGCCGGAGAGTTGGATAGCAGAGCTACTGGCAGCTAAGGACAGAACGCTGGCAGCCGCAACGGCAAAAGCAGAAGGGTTGTATCTGGTCGCCGTGGATTACCCACAGCATTTCGACCTTCCTGCACTGCCAATGGGTCCGCTCTTTCTCGCGGACTAGTCGCAATCAACCAAGGCATAGGCAATATGGACGTAATACGCTTTCTTATTGATTTCATTCTGCATATCGATGTGCACCTGGCGGAGCTGGTGGCACAGTATGGCATTTGGGTTTACGCCATTCTGTTCGTTATTCTGTTTTGCGAAACAGGTCTGGTCGTCACGCCGTTTTTACCCGGTGATTCTCTGCTGTTTGTGGCCGGGGCGCTGGCCTCGCTGGCAACCAACGATCTTAATGTCCATGTGATGGTGCTACTGATGCTGGTGGCGGCCATTGTCGGCGATGCGGTCAATTACACGATAGGACGGCTGTTCGGCGACAAGCTTTTCAGTAATCCCGACTCGAAAATTTTCCGTCGGGCGTATCTTGATAAAACGCATCAGTTTTATGAAAAGCACGGTGGGAAAACGATTATCCTGGCGCGTTTTGTGCCGATCGTGCGTACTTTTGCGCCTTTTGTTGCGGGAATGGGGCACATGTCCTATCGCCACTTCGCCATGTTTAACGTGGTGGGCGCGCTGTTGTGGGTGCTACTGTTCACGTATGCCGGTTACTTCTTTGGCACGCTGCCGTTTGTACAGGAAAATCTTAAGTTGCTGATTGTCGCCATTATCGTGGTGTCTATACTTCCTGGTGTGATTGAGGTTATTCGTCACCGTCGGGCAGCAGCGCGGCAGGCAAAATAAGAACTCATCGGCGGTTCGACCACTTTTTTATCCCAAGTTTCGAACTGTTATGTTTTAATGTGCCCCATTTATGGGCTACCAGGTTCATGCATAAAGGTTATCAATGAGCTGGATTGAACGAATCAAAAGCAATATTACCCCCACCCGTAAGGCGAGCATCCCTGAAGGTGTGTGGACGAAATGCGACAGCTGCGGTCAGGTGCTTTACCGTGCCGAGCTGGAGCGTAACCTTGAGGTCTGCCCGAAGTGTGACCACCACATGCGTATGACAGCGCGTAATCGCCTGCATAGCTTGATGGATGAAGGTTCAATGGTGGAACTGGGTAGCGAACTTGAGCCGAAAGATGTGCTCAAGTTCCGTGACTCCAAGAAATACAAAGACAGACTGGCGAGCGCGCAGAAAGAAACCGGCGAGAAAGATGCGCTGGTGGTAATGAAAGGTACGCTGCATGGCATGCCGATTGTTGCCGCTGCGTTTGAGTTCGCCTTTATGGGTGGTTCCATGGGTTCTGTTGTCGGCGCGCGTTTTGTCCGTGCTGTTGAACAGGCGCTGGAAGATAACTGCCCGCTGATCTGCTTCTCCGCTTCCGGCGGTGCGCGTATGCAGGAAGCGCTGATGTCTCTGATGCAGATGGCGAAAACCTCTGCGGCACTGGCGAAGATGCAGGAGCGTGGTCTGCCGTATATCTCCGTGCTGACTGACCCGACCATGGGCGGTGTGTCTGCAAGCTTTGCGATGCTGGGCGACCTGAACATCGCTGAGCCGAAAGCCCTGATCGGTTTTGCCGGTCCGCGCGTTATTGAGCAGACCGTACGTGAAAAACTGCCGCCGGGCTTCCAGCGCAGTGAGTTCCTGATTGAGAAAGGGGCGATCGACATGATCGTTCGCCGTGCAGAAATGCGCTTTAAGCTGGCAAGCGTGCTGGCGAAGCTGACCAATCAGCCCGCACCGAACCCGGACGCGCCGCGTGAAAGCGTGGTGGTGCCATCGGTGCCGGATCAGGAAGCTGAAGCCTGATAATACCGAAGGGCAGTGCCATCGCGGCGCTGCCCTTTTGCTTTTACATCGTTAAAAAAACCTACGGGCATCATGGAAATTAAACGCAATTTGCAAGCCACGTCGCCCCTGGCCGCGTGGCTTTCTTATCTGGAAAACCTGCACAGTAAAACCATCGATCTGGGCCTTGAGCGCGTCAGTCAGGTTGCAGCGCGTCTTGATGTGTTGCGCCCGGCGCCGTTTGTCTTCACCGTTGCAGGAACTAACGGCAAAGGTACCACCTGTCGTACGCTGGAATCCATTCTGCTTGCCGCCGGTTTCACGGTCGGGGTTTACGGCTCACCTCATCTGCTGCGCTACACCGAGCGCGTGCGCATTCAGAACGCTGAGCTGGCAGAAAGCGACCACACCCGTGCCTTTGCTGAAATCGAGGCAGTGCGCGGTGAAACATCATTAACCTATTTTGAATACGGCACCTTGTCCGCCCTGTGGCTGTTTAAGCGGGCGCGGGTAGATGTGGTTATTCTTGAAGTGGGTCTGGGCGGGCGTCTGGATGCCACCAACCTGGTGGATGCGGACGTTGCCGTTGTCACCAGTATCGCCCTTGATCACACCGACTGGCTGGGGCCGGATCGCGAAAGCATTGGCCGGGAAAAAGCTGGCGTGTTCCGGGGTGGCAAGCCTGCTGTGGTTGGCGAAAGTGATATGCCAGTGACCATCGCAGAGGTGGCGAACGAGAAGGGCGCACAGCTGCTGCGTCGCGGCGTTGACTGGCAGTATGAGGTGCAGGGCGATAGCTGGCGCTTTACCGATGCCAACGGCACGCTGACCGGGCTGCCGCTGCCTCAGGTGCCGCAACCTAACGCGGCGACCGCGCTGGCCGCACTGCGCGCCAGTGGTCTGACGGTGAATGAACAGGCTATTCGCGATGGCATTGCTCAGGCAATTTTGCCAGGTCGCTTCCAGATTGTCGGTGAGAATCCACGCCTCATCCTCGATGTAGCGCATAATCCTCATGCAGCGGCTTATCTTGCCGGGCGTCTTGCTGCTGAGCCGAAAAAAGGCCGCGTACTGGCGGTCATTGGCATGCTGCATGATAAAGACATCGGCGGGACCCTTGCCTGTCTGGAGCCGGTGGTCGATAGCTGGTATTGTGCCCCTCTGGAAGGGCCGCGCGGGGCAACCGCGCAGCAGCTGATTGAGCATCTGCCTGAGGGCAGGGCTTATCAGGATGTTGCCGCGGCCTGGCATGCGGCAATGGCGGAGTCAAACGCCGAAGATACCGTGCTGGTGTGTGGCTCGTTCCACACCGTGGCACATGTCATGGAAGCGATGGACGCGGGGAGAACCGGTGGCGAGTAAGTTTCAGAACCGTTTAATGGGGACCATTGTGCTGGTCGCGCTCGGGGTCATTATTCTTCCTGGTCTGCTGGACGGGCAGAAAAAGCATTATCAGGACGAGTTCGCCGCTATTCCGCTGGTGCCAAAACCCGGCGATCGCGATGAACCGGACATGATGCCTGCGGCCACTCAGGCGTTACCTGCGCAGCCGCCGGAAGGGGCTGCGGAAGAGGTGCAGGCAGGCGATGCTGCTGCACCATCGCTGGATGCGTCGCGTCAGGCCGCCAGCGGGAGCAATAACCCGGAAATTACAACGCCTGCGCGTACCGAGCAGCCAAAAGCGGCAGAGAAACCGCAGCCGAAGCCTCAGCCACAAAAACCGGTAGAGCAAGCGGCAGCAACGCCACCGCCAGCCGAGCAGCCTGCAGCTGAGAAACCCGCGCCGACCAGCAAAGCCTACGTCGTGCAGCTGGGGGCATTGAAGAACGCCGATAAAGTGACGGAGATCGTCGGTAAGCTGCGCGGAGCGGGTTATCGCGTTTATACGTCGCCGACCACGCCAGCGCCGGGTAAAATAACCCGCATTCTTGTGGGGCCAGATGCGTCGAAAGACAAACTGAAAGGCTCACTGGAAGAGCTGAAGCAGATTTCTGGCCTGAACGGCGTGGTAATGAATTACAGCGCTAACTAGTGTGCGGTTTGTTGCCCTCACCCCGGCCCTCTCCCTCAAGGGAGAGGGAGCAAACTATCCCCTCGCCCGTTTGGGGAGAGGGTTAGGGTGAGGGGGAAATAACGATGCAAAAACACGCCCGAAGAGGCTAAAGAACCGATGGCGTTGAATGTTTTTTCAGCGCCATTTTTATTTACGCGCGGGAAGGAAATCCCTACGCAAACGTTTTCTTTTTCTGTTAGAATTCGCCCCGAACTGGATGACAGGGCGTTAAATCGTGGGACACATATGGTCTGGATTGATTACGCCATCATTGCGGTGATTGGTTTTTCCTGTCTGGTTAGCCTGATCCGTGGCTTTGTTCGTGAAGCGTTATCGCTGGTGACATGGGGTTGTGCTTTCTTTGTTGCCAGTCATTACTACACTTACCTGTCAGTCTGGTTCACGGGCTTTGAAGATGAACTGGTTCGCAACGGAATCGCCATTGCGGCGTTGTTCATTGCGACACTGATCGTTGGCGCTATCGTTAACTACGTGATAGGTCAACTTGTGGAAAAAACCGGCCTGTCGGGCACAGACAGGGTGTTGGGGATTTGCTTTGGTGCGCTTCGCGGCGTGCTGATCGTCGCCGCCATTCTGTTCTTCCTGGATACCTTTACGGGCCTGTCGAAAAGTGACGACTGGCAGAAGTCGCAGTTTATCCCGCAATTCAGTTTCATCATCAGATGGTTCTTTGACTATCTGCAAAGTTCGTCGAGTTTCTTGCCCAGGGTTTAGCTCTGAGATGTGGCTTAACGAGGAAAAAGACGTATGTGCGGTATTGTCGGTATCGCCGGTTTCATGCCGGTCAACCAGTCGATTTATGACGCGTTATCGGTGCTTCAGCACCGTGGCCAGGATGCTGCTGGCATCATTACTATTGATGCGAATAATTGTTTCCGTCTGCGTAAAGCAAATGGTCTGGTCAACGATGTTTTCGAAGCCCGCCATATGCAGCGTCTGCAGGGAAACATGGGTATCGGTCATGTGCGTTATCCGACCGCAGGGAGTTCCAGTGCGTCTGAGGCTCAGCCTTTCTACGTCAACTCCCCTTACGGCATCACACTTGCTCACAACGGCAACCTGACGAATGCCCATGAGCTGCGCACCAAGCTGTTTGAAGAAAAGCGCCGCCACATCAACACCACTTCTGATTCAGAAATCCTGCTCAATATTTTCGCCAGTGAGCTGGACAACTTCCGCCATTATCCGCTGGAAGCAGACAACGTGTTTGCGGCCATTGCAGCCACCAATCGCCAGATTCGCGGAGCCTATGCCTGCATCGCGATGATCATCGGCCACGGCATGGTCGGTTTCCGTGACCCGAACGGCATTCGTCCTTTGGTTCTGGGCAAGCGCGAGCTGGGTGATGGTCGTACCGAATACATGATGGCGTCTGAAAGCGTGGCGCTGGATACGCTGGGCTTTGAGTTCCTGCGCGACGTTGCGCCAGGTGAAGCGGTGTATGTCACCGAAAAAGGCCAGCTGTTTACTCGCCAGTGTGCGGATAACCCGGTCTCGAATCCGTGCCTGTTCGAATACGTCTATTTCGCACGCCCGGACTCCTTCATCGACAAGATTTCCGTCTACAGCGCACGTGTCAACATGGGCACCAAGCTTGGCGAGAAAATTGCGCGTGAATGGGAAGATCTGGATATCGACGTGGTCATTCCGATCCCGGAAACCTCCTGCGATATCGCACTGGAAATGGCGCGCATTTTAGGGAAACCGTACCGTCAGGGATTTGTGAAAAACCGCTACGTCGGCCGTACCTTTATCATGCCAGGCCAGCAGCTGCGTCGTAAATCCGTGCGCCGGAAGCTGAACGCCAACCGCGCGGAATTCCGTGGCAAGAACGTCCTGCTGGTGGATGACTCCATCGTGCGTGGCACCACCTCTGAGCAGATCATCGAGATGGCCCGTGAAGCCGGTGCGAAGAAAGTGTACCTGGCGTCTGCGGCTCCAGAAATTCGCTTCCCGAACGTGTACGGCATCGACATGCCGACCGCTAACGAGCTGATTGCTCACGGGCGTGAAGTGGACGAAATCCGTCAGATAATCGGTGCCGATGCGCTGATCTTCCAGGACCTGAACGATCTGATTGACGCAGTGCGTGCAGAAAACCCGGACATTCAGCAGTTCGAATGCTCCGTGTTCAACGGCGTGTACGTAACCAAAGACGTTGATCAGCAGTACCTCGACTATCTCGATTCCCTGCGTAATGACGATGCCAAAGCCGTGCAGCTTCAAAACGAAGTGGAAAACTTAGAGATGCATAACGAAGGCTAATCCCGCCTGCCAGCGTCCTCTCTGAAAGGAGAGGGCGCTCATCAGTTGCAACTCCCGCCATATTCCGGCAAAGTCTGCCTCAGTGTGAATAAAGGCGACAGTTATGAAACGACTCATTGTGGGGATCTCAGGTGCCAGTGGCGCGATTTACGGCGTTCGCTTGTTGCAGGTTTTGCGCGACGTGGCCGAGGTTGAAACCCATCTGGTGATGAGTCCCGCCGCCCGGCAGACCCTTTCTCTTGAAACCGATTATTCGCTGCGTGACGTCCAGGCGCTCGCCGATGTTGTGCACGACGTTCGCGATATTGCTGCCAGCATCTCCTCCGGCTCGTTTAAAACCGCGGGCATGGTGATTTTGCCCTGCTCAATCAAGACCCTTTCCGGCATTGTGAATAGTTACACCGACAGCCTGCTTACCCGCGCGGCGGATGTGGTGCTTAAAGAGCGCCGTCCGCTGGTGCTGTGCGTGCGTGAGACGCCACTGCATCTTGGACATCTGCGTTTGATGACCCAGGCGGCGGAGCTGGGGGCGGTCATCATGCCACCGGTGCCTGCGTTTTATCACCGGCCGCAGACGCTGGATGATGTCATTAACCAGACCGTAAACCGCGTGCTGGATCAGTTTGATATCGAATTGCCGGAGGATCTTTTCACCCGCTGGCAGGGCGCGAATGCCGCAAATTAGTGCGTCGCCTCTTTATGTGCCCTTTTTTAGGGCGTTTTTGTAAGCGCGATCATATCCTCAACATTTAATCCCTCTTTTCCCTTGTTAACACTCCGGTTCGTTCGGCTGACCTGCTATCTTTCACCATTAAGTGACTTTGCAACGTTTCATTAACATATTTAACGCTAATGATTTTTCGCGCAGCGAAACTGGCATAAGACGTGCAAGGAAACTGTCAGCAACACACAACACAACGCACGATAATAAAATCAGAACACTTGAGGGTAATGTATGAAGAAGACGGTTATTGCTCTGTCTTTACTGCTGGGCCTGTCCGCGGCATCCAGCGTTTACGCAGCGCTGCCCCAGACGGTACGCATTGGTACGGATGCAACATATGCACCTTTCTCCTCTAAAGACGCGAAAGGGGATTTTGTCGGTTTTGATATCGATCTCGGCAATGAAATGTGTAGCCGTATCAAAATCAAATGTACCTGGGTGGGCAGCGATTTTGATGCCCTGATCCCGTCCCTGAAAGCGAAGAAAATTGACGCTATCATCTCTTCTCTTTCCATCACCGAGAAGCGTCAGCAGGAGATTGCGTTCTCCGTTCCGCTGTATGCCGCTAACTCCCGTCTGATTGCCGTCAAAGGCTCACCGATTCAGCCAACGCTTGAGTCGCTGAAAGGTAAACACGTGGGCGTGCTGCAGGGCTCGACTCAGGAGTCTTATGGCAACGATATCTGGCGTGCTAAAGGCATCGACGTGATTGCCTATCAGAACCAGGACCTGATCTATTCAGACCTGGCTGCGGGCCGCCTGGATGCTGCATTCCAGGATGAAGTGGCGGCCAGCGAAGGCTTCCTGAAGCAGCCTGCGGGTAAAGATTTTGCCTTTGCGGGCCCGTCCGTGAAAGACAAAAAATACTTTGGCGACGGCACCGGCATTGGCCTGCGTAAAGACGATACCGAGCTGAAAGCAGCCTTCGATAAAGCATTTGATGAACTGCGCAAAGACGGCACCTACGACAAACTCGCGAAGAAGTACTTCGACTTTAACGTTTACGGCGACTAAGACAGCCGGTTTGCCATAACGCGATGCGCCATTTTGGTCAGCCAGAGTGGTGCATCATTGCGAGTGATGTTTCACAATGGTGCAATGATTGCACCGATTTGGCGCATCACTGCATAATTAAGCACTCTTGATGCAAAAAAAGCCGCCTGGCGGGCAGAATGCTTTGCCTTGCCGTGCCATATGATGGCACGATAGCGACACCGTATTCTTCTAATAAATCCCTTAGGAAAGACAGTCTGTTGAGGATATTTATGAAAAAATTGGTGTTATCACTCTCTCTGGTGCTCGCTATCTCCAGCGCTTCCGGCGCATTCGCAGCTATTCCACAAAAAATTCGTATCGGTACCGATCCTACTTATGCCCCCTTTGAATCGAAGAATTCACAAGGGGAATTGGTGGGTTTTGATATCGATCTGGCTAAAGAACTATGCCAACGCATCAAAACCCAGTGTGTGTTCATTGAGAACCCACTGGATGCGCTGATTCCTTCGCTTAAAGCGAAGAAAATTGACGCCATCATGTCATCTCTCTCAATTACCGAAAAACGCCAGCAGGAAATTTCGTTCACCGACAAGCTGTACGCAGCGGATTCTCGCCTGGTGGTCGCCAAAAATGCTGACATTCAGCCAACGCTTGAGTCGCTGAAAGGGAAACGTGTGGGCGTGCTGCAAGGCACGACGCAGGAAACCTACGGCAACGTACACTGGGCGCCAAAAGGCATCGAAATCGTCTCTTATCAGGGCCAGGACAATATCTATTCTGACCTGACGGCAGGGCGTATTGATGCGGCATTCCAGGATGAAGTGGCTGCCAGCGAAGGCTTCCTGAAAACACCGGTTGGTAAAGACTACAAATTTGGCGGCCCGTCTGTGAAAGACGAGCAGCTGTTTGGTGTCGGCACCGGCATGGGCGTGCGTAAGGATGACAACGAGCTGCGTGAAGCGCTGAACAAAGCGTTTGCTGAAATGCGTGCCGACGGCACCTATGAAAAGCTGGCGAAAAAGTATTTTGATTTTGATGTTTATGGTGGTTAATTCCACGCGTGTTTAACGTGCGACCCCTCCTGTTTCGGGAGGGGAAGAGACACGGCAAACATGATACACGACAGGGCAAGCTGCATGCTGTACGGGTTTTCTCAAGTAATATTCCACGGTGCCATTGTCACCCTGGAGCTGGCTATCAGCTCTGTGGTACTGGCGGTGCTGATTGGCCTGGCGGGTGCGGGAGCCAAGCTCTCGAAAAATCGCCCCCTTGCGCTTTTCTTTGAAGGCTACACCACACTCATTCGCGGCGTACCAGACCTGGTGCTGATGCTGCTGATTTTCTACGGATTGCAAATTGCGCTGAACACGCTGACCGACGCGGCGGGCATGGATCAGATTGATATCGATCCTATGGTGGCGGGTATTATTACGCTCGGTTTTATCTACGGCGCGTATTTTACCGAAACCTTCCGCGGTGCGTTCATGGCGGTGCCAAAAGGGCATATCGAGGCCGCAACGGCGTTCGGCTTCACCAACGGGCAGACGTTCCGCCGTATTCTCTTCCCGGCCATGATGCGTTTCGCGCTGCCGGGTATTGGTAACAACTGGCAGGTTATTCTCAAAGCCACAGCGCTGGTCTCTCTGCTGGGGCTGGAAGACGTCGTCAAAGCTACCCAGCTTGCCGGGAAAAGTACCTGGGAACCGTTCTATTTTGCGATAGTCTGCGGATTGATTTATTTACTGTTTACTACCGTGTCCAATGGTGTGCTGCTTCTTCTCGAGCGTCGCTACTCCGTCGGTGTGAAGAGGGCTGACCTGTGATCGAGATTATTCAGGAATACTGGAAAGCATTGGTCTGGACCGATGGCTACCGTTTTACCGGTGTGGCCATTACCTTGTGGTTGCTTATCTCATCGGTCGTGATGGGCGGCATCATGGCGGTGTTTTTGGCTATCGGGCGCGTCTCCAGCAATAAATACATTCAATTTCCTATCTGGCTGTTTACCTATATTTTTCGCGGCACGCCGCTGTATGTGCAGCTGCTGGTGTTTTATTCCGGCATGTACACGCTGGAAATCGTCAAGGGAACTGAGCTGCTCAACGCCTTTTTCCGTAGCGGCCTGAACTGTACGGTACTGGCCCTGACGCTTAACACCTGCGCCTACACTACTGAAATTTTCGCCGGCGCGATTCGTTCCGTACCGGCAGGAGAGATCGAAGCCGCCCGCGCCTATGGCTTCTCGTCGGTGAAGATGTATCGCTCGATTATTTTGCCGTCGGCTCTGCGCATCGCGCTGCCCGCCTACAGCAACGAAGTGATTTTGATGCTGCACTCCACGGCGCTGGCCTTTACCGCGACGGTGCCGGACCTGCTGAAAATCGCCCGCGATATCAACTCTGCCACTTACCAGCCGTTTACCGCGTTCGGTATTGCTGCGGTGCTGTATTTGATTATCTCTTATGTGCTGATTAGCTTGTTCCGCAAGGCGGAAAAGCGCTGGTTGCAGCATATCAAACCTTCTTCGACGCACTGAGAACATCATGGCTGACAATAAATTAAACGTTATCGATTTGCATAAACGCTACGGCGAGCATGAAGTGCTGAAAGGGGTGTCATTACAGGCTAACGCCGGGGATGTGATCAGCATCATCGGCTCGTCCGGTTCGGGCAAAAGTACCTTCCTGCGCTGCATTAACTTCCTCGAAAAGCCGAGTGAAGGGACGCTGGTTGTTAATGGCGAAAATATCAATCTGGTGCGCGACAAAGACGGCCAGCTGAAGGTGGCTGACAAGCAGCAACTGCGTTCGCTGCGTACGCGCCTGACCATGGTCTTCCAGCACTTCAACCTGTGGAGCCACATGACGGTGCTGGAAAACGTCATGGAAGCGCCGATTCAGGTGCTGGGCTTAAGCAAGCAGGAAGCCCGCGAGCGTGCCATCAAATATCTGGCGAAAGTCGGCATTGATGAAATGCAGCAGGCGAAGTACCCGGTGCACCTGTCCGGCGGTCAGCAGCAGCGTGTTTCCATTGCCCGTGCGCTGGCGATGGAACCGGAAGTTCTGCTGTTTGATGAGCCGACCTCCGCGCTGGATCCTGAGCTTGTTGGCGAAGTGCTGCGTATCATGCAGCAGCTCGCGGAAGAGGGGAAAACGATGGTGGTGGTGACCCACGAAATGGGCTTTGCCCGCACCGTTTCCACCCACGTTATCTTCCTGCATCAGGGCAAGATTGAAGAAGAAGGCGCGCCGGACGAGTTGTTCGGTAACCCGAAAAGCGCCCGTCTGCAGCAGTTCCTGAAGGGATCGTTGAAGTAATACGTTGGCTACCGGCGCACGCCGGTAGCTTTTACTGCGCCAGCAGTTTTAACGCCGTATCTTCGTCGGTGACCAGCCCGTTGACCCAGCCGCCGATAAGTGCTGCACGGATCGCGGCATATTTACGCTCTCCGCCGGCAAATCCGACGACCGCCCGCGCGGTGTGGCTGCTTAACGGCACGCTGGTGAGCATCGCATCCAGTTCTGAGTTCAATCGTACTCCGTCGTGATTAAAGAAATGTCCGAGCATTTCACCCGCCACGTTTTGTGTTTCCAGTTCCTGCACCTGCGCATCGGTAATAAACCCTTCGGTGTTCAGTGGGCAGCCCAGTTCCACCTCCCCAATGCCGAGGAAAGTGACATCAGCGCCCAGTGCTCTGGCGGCAACGCGCTGGTAAATCTGATGCTGGCACCAGCTGGTTTTGTCTTCCGGGCTGTCGGCATAAAGCGGTGCTGGAATGAAATAATATTTGCCCTGCATTTTCTCCGCCATTTTCAGCGGCACATCGTAGCGGGTACCGGAATCATCCCGGGCGATAGCCCCGATCATCGAGACGCACTGATGCTGGGGGCGTTCCTGCCAGGGCAGAGCGTCAATCACTGAACGCAGCGTTTTACCTGAACCGACACCAAACACCTGTGGCTCAGTTTTATCAATAAACTGCGCCATCACCTCCGCCCCTTCAACCGCCAGCATCTGCTGGATAGCCTCATCTTCAAGCCCGGAAGAGGGAACAACCCGGCACAGAGTGAGCGCGTATTTCTCCTGAAGATCCCGCGCCAGCTTTAAGCAGCGGGTCACCGGGTGGCTGATATTGACTGTCACCATGCCCATTTCCCGCGCGCCGGAAATCAGCCGCTGCGCCACCTGGCGCGAAAGCCCAAGTGCGGCGGCAATGTCCTGCTGTGTTAACCCGGCGACGTAGTACATCCAGGCGGCGCGGGCCGCGAGTTCCTGTTTTTTCTCTTCTTTGTTCATCAGCGCCTTCCCCAAATATTCTGCCGACATTGTACGCGCAATGGGCAGATTCACAAAAATGGGCAAATGTACTTTTTAAGGGCAAAAGCTATTTTCGTGAGGATCATCGCAGAACGATCCTGCACCCGGCAACTAACATACGCTCAACAAACGGGCATAAGCCCGCTAATCAGTCAAATGCTCATATTAAGGTGATGATTATGTCCGAGAAGAAAGCGGTGTGGATGCATATTGGTGCCGGGTCGTTTCATCGTGCTCATCAGGCGTGGTATTTGCACAAACTTCTGGAGCAGGGGGATGACCGCTGGAGCATCGCGCTGGGCAATATTCGCGATGACGCCAATGCGCTGCTTACAAGCCTTGCTGCCCAGAACGGTGAATACGTGCTCGAAACCGTCTCCCCGGAGGGTGAGCGCCAGTACGAAACCATCACCTCCATTCGTAAGGTGCTGCCGTGGGACAGCGAGATAAGCGCGCTGGTGAAACAAGGGGCGGATGCGCAGACCCGCGTCATTGCTTTTACCGTGACCGAAAGCGGCTATTACCTGACGCCGGAACATGAACTGGATAAGCAGCAGGCGGATGTGAAAGCGGATTTACAGGGCGGCATTCGCACGCTGTATGGGGCGCTGGCCCGCATCCTGAAGGCGCGCATTGCGGCACACGGCGAGCCGGTGACATTGCTCAACTGCGATAACCTGCGCCACAACGGCGAACGCTTCCGCCACGGCTTCCTCTCCTTCCTGCAGGCAAAAGGCGAAACCGAATTGTTTGCGTGGGTGACTGCCCACACCACGTCGCCTAACACCATGGTTGACCGTATTACCCCACGTCCGACCCCGGATGTGGCTGAGCGTGTGCTGGCGGCAACCGGGAAAAAAGATGCCGTTCCGGTGATGGGCGAATCCTTTATTCAGTGGGTCATTGAAGATGATTTCATTCATGGCCGCCCGGAACTGGAAAACGTCGGTGTGGAGCTGGTGGACTCGGTGCTGCCGTGGGAAGAAGCGAAAATTCGTATCCTCAATGCGACCCATAGCTGCATTGCCTGGGCGGGCACGCTGATTGGCCTGAGCTACATCGACGACAGCACCCGTCAACGCGCGATTCGTCAGATGGCCTGGGAGTATGTCTCCCGTGATGTTATCCCGTCTCTGACCCCAAGCCCGCTGGATCTGGCGAAGTACCGCGATGTGGTGCTCGCACGCTTCAGTAACCCGTACATCAAAGACACCAATCAGCGCGTGGCAGCCGACGGCCTGTCAAAAATTCCGGGCATGGTCACGCCGACGCTTATCGACTGTTACAAACGGGGTGAAGCGCCGACCGCAACCGCCGTGCTGCCGGCACTTTTCTTCCTGTTCCTCAAGCGCTGGGCCGACGGTTCACTGCCGTACACCTACCAGGATGGTGTGATGGAGCCAGACGCCGTGCGTGCCGTCTTTGCGGCCAGGGACCCGCTGGCAGTCTGGGCGGCTGACGAGGCGCTTTTTGCCGAACTGGCAACCTCGGCGCCGTTCCTTTCTCTGTTGCGCCGTACCGTGGCGGAGCTTGAGCAGTGGCTGAAACAGCCAGAATCGCAGCTGGCGGCAGTGTAAGGAGGCGCTATGTATCTGGGCATCGATATTGGAACCTCAGAATTAAAAGCGCTATTGCTCGACACCAATGGCGCCATTGTGGGCTCGGCGCATGCTGCGTTGACCGTGCAGCGCCCACACCCGCACTGGGCAGAGCAAGACCCGCAGGCGTGGTGGCAGGCCTGCGGACGCGTGGTGGCTGAGTTGCGCCAGCAGCATCCGCAGCAGTGGGCCGCTGTACGGGCGATTGGGCTTTCAGGCCAGATGCACGGTGCGGTACTGCTCGACAGTAACAACGCCGTCCTGCGCCCGTGCATTTTATGGAATGACACCCGTAGCGCCGCCGAATGTGAGTGGCTCAGCACGAATCACCCGGAAATGATGGCGTTGAGCGGGAATATGATCATGCCGGGCTTTACCGCACCGAAGCTGGTGTGGGTTGCTCGCCACGAGCCGGAGATTTTCAGCCAGATAGCAAAAGTCCTGTTGCCAAAAGACTACCTGCGCTGGCGTTTGACCGGGGAGTTTGTCAGCGATCCCTCCGATGCCGCAGGTACCCTGTGGCTGGATGTGGCACAACGCGACTGGTCAGATGAACTGTTGGCGATGACCGACCTTAACCGCAGCCAGATGCCAGGGCTGGTGGAGGGCAGTGAGTCCAGCGGAACGTTGCGCGCGTCGCTTGCGACAGAGTGGGGTTTGAGTTCGTCGGTTATCGTCGCCGGTGGCGGGGGCGATAACGCCACCTCGGCGGTGGGCGTGGGGGCGGTGGCACCGGGCGATGCGTTTATTTCGCTCGGTACGTCGGGGGTGATTTTCGTGGTCAACGATGCCCTGCAGGCCGACCCTGACTCTGGCGTGCATGCCTTCTGTCATGCATTACCCGGACGCTGGCACCAGATGAGCGTGATGCTGAGCGCGGCCAGCTGCCTGCGCTGGGTCTGTAATCTGCTTTCGGTTACCGAAAGCCAGCTGATGGAAGAGATTGCGCAGCTCACGGACGATGAGCTGAAACGGGCCCCGGTTTTCCTGCCGTATCTGTCCGGGGAGCGCACGCCGCACAACGATCCGCTGGCGGCGGGCAGCTTCTTCAATCTGCGCCACGAAACCAGCCGTGCGCTGCTGGGCTATGCGGTGATTGAAGGGGTGGCCTTCGGTCTTGCTGACGGGCTGAACGTGCTGGGCAACGCCAGCATTACCCAGTGCAGCCTGACGGGCGGTGGCGCACGCAGCACCATCTGGGCGCAGCTGATTGCCGACGTGCTGAACATCCCAATGGTCACCCATCCGGCCAGTTCGTCCGGTGCGCTGGGCGCTGCACGTCTGGGGTGGCTGGCTGACGGTGGGCATGAGGCTGATGTGTGCCTTAAGCCGCCGGTGGTCGCCCGCTATACGCCGCAGCCTGCAAGGGCGGACTGGCTGGCAAAACGCCTGGCGCTGTTCCGGTTGCTCTACTCACAACAACAGGTAGCCCGCACGCTGCTGCCGTAATCCTTCTGCCCCGGCCTCTGTACCGTCGTCGGGGCGCCTCTCCCGGCTTATAAAGGAAGATTGTTATGCAATCTCAACACTACTGGTTTGGCTTACCGAAAAATCTGCTCTGGGGATTTGTGGCTATCGCCATTTTTATGGCAGGCGATGGCTTTGAAATGGCTTTCTTATCGAAACATATTACCGACATGGG
The DNA here is from genome assembly GCA_963530515.1 of uncultured Enterobacteriaceae bacterium. Classification (GTDB taxonomy): domain Bacteria; phylum Pseudomonadota; class Gammaproteobacteria; order Enterobacterales; family Enterobacteriaceae; genus CBFFRJ01. The sequence goes on from CAUSEC010000002.1 coordinate 26,042, forward strand.
CTTTACGCCTGCGCAGTCTGCGCTGGTTTTCACGCTGTATGGCCTTGCGGCGGCACTGGCGGCCTGGGCCTCAGGCGTGGTGGCAGAGTTGATTACTCCACAGCGGGCGATGACCATCGGCTGCGTGCTGTGGGTGATTATGCACGCGCTCTTTATGTCGATGGGGCTGGGGATGCGTAACTACCCGCTGATGCTGTTGTTCTACGGTATCCGCGGGCTGGCGTATCCGATGTTTATCTACTCGTTTATGTTGATGCTGGTTCAGGTGCTGCCACGCCCGAATCTGGCGGCGGCAACCGGCTGGTTCTGGGCGATGTACTCGATCGGTATCGGTGTCGTAGGAAGCTATCTGCCGAGCCTGACTATCCCGATGTTTGGTGAAACGGGCACTCTGTGGTTTGCCATCGTATGGGTGGCGTGCGGTGGGCTGCTGGCATATTTCAGCCTGCGCAATGTGCCGGTGGACCGTTCCCGCGTCAATTTGCCGCTGCGCGACAAGATGACCGAACTCTCCCGTGCGGGCACCATCCTGTTTACTAACCGCGACATTTTCTATGCCTGCCTGATTCGTATTATCAACACGCTATCGTTGTTTGGTTTTGCCATCGTCATGCCGCTGCTGTTTGTCGACCAGCTGGGCTTTAGTATTTCCGAATGGCTGCAAATCTGGGCGGTGTTCTTCTTTGTGACTATCTTCACCAATATCTTCTGGGGAATTGCAGGGGAGTACATTGGCTGGATCCGCCAGGTGCGCTGGTTTGGCTGCCTGGGGATGGCGATTTCCAGCCTGACGTTCTACTACCTGCCGGTCTATGCCGGACATAACTTCGCGGTTGCGCTGATCCCGGCGGTGATGCTGGGGATCTTTGTGGCGGCGTTTGTGCCGATGACGGCGGTCTTCCCGACCCTCGAACCCCATCACAAAGGCGCGGCGGTCTCAATTTATAACCTCTCTGCGGGGATGAGTAACTTTGTGGCACCGGCTATCGCCTCTGCACTGCTGCCGTTCTTCGATATCGTAGGCGTGGTGTGGGCCTATACCGGGCTGTATATCTTTGCCGGTGTGCTGACCTTTATCATCAAGGTGCCGCAGCCCAAACGTGTTCCGCAAAACCGGGCGGCAAAAGAGGCAGAGCAGAGCGTGTAAAAGCGTTATGGCGCAGTGACCCTGCGCCTTATTCCTCGTTTTCCAGCCGATAAACCCAGTCGTCGTGAGCTACGCCGTTTAAGGTAAACGCCTTTTCCAGCACTTGTACACGTTTGAACCCCAGTTTTTCCAGTACCCGCACCGAGCCAGAATTTTCTGCCAATACCCAGGCATTCAGCGCCGTCACGGCGGTCTGGCTGAAAGCATAATCCCGAAGGGCAGTCAGCGCTTCGCTGGCATAGCCTTTTCCCTGGGCAAAAGGCGCGATGGAATAACCGACATCGGCTTCCTGGGGGTTGTGCGGGCTGATTTGCAGACCCATATCGCCCAGCGCTTCACCGGTTTTATCGCGAATGACAACGGCATTCGCATCATTAAGGCGGGCGGTAAACAGGGTGCGGATGTCGTACTCAATGGCAATATCGCCCATAAAACGCATGATATCCGGGTTTTGACGCAGGGCGAGGAAAAAGGGCCAGTCGGCGTCGGTAAACGGGGAGAGTGTCAGGCGTGGGGTGCTAAGTATCATTAAAAATGCCGTCCTTGCGGTGAAAAGCGCTTTAGCTTAGCACCGGAAGGGGATCGGTAAAGACCTTAAATCGGGTGGGTTACCCCACCACGTTTTGCAGCGCTTCTTCAAGATCAAACCAGCGGAACGCAAAACCCGATGCTTCCAGCCGTTTAGGCAAGGCGCGCTGCCCCCCAAGCACCAGCACAGCGGATTCGCCCATCATCAGACGCACGGCAGTGGCCGGGGCGCGTAAGATGGCCGGGCGCTTAAGTACATGCCCAAGGGCATGGGCAAACTGCTCATTTCGGACCGGGTAGGGCGAGACCATGTTGAAGGGGCCGCGCAGGTCGTTATTGAGCAGCCAGATGATGCCGTTGGCCATGTCGTCGATATGAATCCATGCCATATACTGCCGCCCGCTGCTGACCGGGCCACCCAGCCCCAGGCGGAACAGTGGCAGCATTTTGGCGAGGATCCCGCCATCTGGCGAGAACACCACGCCGGTGCGCAGCAGGCAGACGCGGGTGCGATCGCTTTGCGCACCGCAGGCGATCTGCTCCCAGCGGGCGCACAGCTTATGGGTAAATTCGTTGTGCGGGGGTTCCTCTTCGGTGACCACCACTTCGCCCAAATCACCGTAATAACCGACAGCGGAGCCGGAAATCAGCACCTCCGGCGGGGTGTCGCTGGCAAGGGTTAAATCCACCAGTTTTTGGGTGATTGACCAGCGACTTTCGCACAGCCGCTGCTTTTGGGCTTCCGTCCAGCGCTTGTCGGCAATGGGTTCGCCCGCCAGATTGATAACTGCATTGAAATCATTTAGGTTTTTTAGGTCATCCAGTCCCTGAAGGACGTTGACGCTGGCTCCCAGCGTCTGTTGTGCCCTGGCCGGATTGCGCGTCACCACGCTGACGGCATGGCCGAGTTCCTGCAGACGCGGAATAAGAAAACGGCCAATCAGGCCCGTGCCGCCGGTCATCAGAATCTTCATATAACCTCCCTGGTGCGCATAGCGTCGCCAGCTCATGGCTGAATAATGCTTTTGGTAGGGTGCGGTAATTCAGCGCGTCGTTTATGCCATTAAAACTTAACCCGGATACTGGCGTCCGGATGTGGCGTTGTAAATTACACCATGATACATGAGGCAATTTGCCGCAAATGTTAGATTTGCTGCGCTTTCTGTAATGCGCGCTCCGTTGCCGGACGGGTGCGTACGCGCTCGAACCAGTTCTGCACCGCGGGATAGGTATCGAGTGCAATACGCTGGCGGCGGTAGGCGTTGATCCACGGCCAGGTGGAGATATCCGCAATGCTGTAATGCTCACCCGCAAGCCAGGGGGACGTCTCCAGACGCGTGTTTAACACACTATAGAGGCGCTGAGTTTCCGCCTGGTATCGCTCGATTGCGTAGGGGATCGGCTGCGGCGCCACATTGTTAAAATGGTGGTTTTGGCCGAGCATTGGCCCAAGACCGCTCACCTGCCAGAAGAGCCACTGCAACGTCGTGTGCCGTTCGCGAAGTTCGCCGCTGAGCAGTTTTCCGGTCTTCTCTGCGAGATAGAGCAAAATCGCGCCTGATTCAAACAGGCTGATGGGAGGCCCGCCGTCAATCGGGGCATGGTCGATAATGGCGGGGATTTTATTGTTGGGGGAAATCGCCAGAAATTCGGGGCGGAACTGTTCGCCTTTGCTGATGTTGACACGAATCAGACGGCTCGCCAGCTCCGCTTCTTCCAGAAACAAAATGATTTTCTGACCATTCGGGGTCGGGGCAAAAAAGAGATCTATCATCATGACTCCCGTTTCTCGGGTTATTCTCTCTTTGAGTATAGGCCTTACATATCATGTGTGAGTTTTCATCAAGTGACAGTCTTAACAAGACGTTATATTTTGTTGGAAAACCTAATCGTTGAGAGGATGTCATGAGCGAACCGTCAATAACCTTATGGTCAGATTCGAATTTTTTCTCCCCTTATGTCATGGCGGTTTATGTCGCATTGCATGAAAAGGGTTTACCTTTCACGCTGAAGACAGTCGATCTCGAGAAAGGCGAAAATAATCAGAATAACTGGCGAGGCTATAGCCTGACACGTCGTGTACCGGTGCTGGAGATTGACGGTTTTGAGCTCAGTGAATCCTCGGCCATTACGGAGTATCTGGAAGAGCGCTTTGCGCCGCCCGAGTATGAACGCATCTATCCTCACGACCTGCAAAAACGCGCCCGTGCCCGCCAGATTCAGGCGTGGATCCGCAGCGATTTAATGCCCATCCGCGAAGAGCGCGGTACCGATGTGATTTTCGCGGGTGCGAAGAAAGCGCCGCTGTCTGCTCAGGGGCAAGAGGCTGCAGCCAAACTTTTTGCCATCGCCGGAGATTTACTTTCCCACGGTAAACCGAATCTGTTTGGCGAATGGTGTATTGCTGATGCCGATCTCGCGCTGATGATTAACCGTCTGGTGATGCACGGTGATGACGTGCCGGAACGACTGGCGAACTACGCCACCTTCCAGTGGCAGCGTTCGTCGGTGCAGCGTTATGTGGCGCTCTCTGCCAAAAGAGTCAGTTAAGAAGAGGTATGACAATGAAACTGATGTTCGCATCAGACATCCACGGTTCACTTCCCGCGACCGAACGTGTGCTGGAACGGTTTGCACAAAGCGGCGCGCAGTGGCTGATTATCCTGGGTGATGTGCTTTACCACGGCCCGCGTAATGCGCTGCCGGAAGGGTACGCTCCCGCTCAGGTAGCAGAACGTCTCAATGAACAGGCCTCACGCATTATTGCCGTGCGCGGTAACTGCGACAGCGAAGTGGATCAGATGCTGCTGCACTTCCCCATTACCGCACCCTGGCAGCAGATTTTGTTGCCTTCACAGCGGCTCTTTTTGACTCACGGCCATCTGTTTGGCCCTGACAACTTGCCGGCGCTGGCGCAGGACGATGTGCTGGTCTATGGTCATACTCATCTGCCTGTCGCCGAAAAACGGGGAGAGATTTTCCACTTCAATCCAGGTTCCGTCAGCATCCCGAAAGGAGGCTTTGCGGCGAGCTATGGCATGCTGGATGAGGGATTACTGAGCATAAAGGCACTCAATGACAACCGGGTTATTGCACAGGTTGCGATTAATCCGTAACTTACCGTTCAACTGAAAACGCGCCATAAGAGCGCCATGAAGAGACTTTCCTGATGGTGGAACAGAATCATTTAGCAGACACGGAGTGGGTGGACATTGTAAGCGAGGATAATGAAGTCATCGCTCAGGCTACCCGCAAGCAAATGCGCGCAGAGTGCCTGCGTCATCGTGCAACCTACATCGTTGTGCACGACGGCATGGGTAAGATCCTGGTTCAACGCCGGACTGAGACCAAAGATTTCATGCCGGGCATGCTGGACTGTACGGCGGGCGGCGTGGTTCAGGCCGATGAGATCCTGCTGGAATCTGCGCGTCGTGAGGCTGAAGAAGAACTCGGGATTGCGGGCGTTCCCTTTGCTGAACATGGCGTCTTTTACTATGAAGATGAATATTGTCGGGTGTGGGGTGGGTTGTTCAGCTGCGTTTCCCACGGGCCGTTCGCCCTCCAGGAAGAAGAAGTGAGCGAAGTCTTCTGGATGACGCCGGAAGAAATCACCGCCCGGTGTGACGAGTTTACCTCTGACTCACTCAAAGCACTGGCACTGTGGATGAGCCGCAACGCCAGTAATGACGCTTCAAAACAAGAAAAATCGGAAGCGGCTGAGTAGGCTCAGCAACAGATGCTTAATCTTTGCAAGGGATAACAAGCAGAAATAAAAAAGGCGACCTTTTAACAGGTCGCCTTTTTAGTGCCCGGTCAGTTACAACGTGACCGGGCAAGCCTTTTACTTACTGCTGAGAAGACTGAATCGCGGTCAGGGCGATGGTGTAGACGATATCGTCAACCAGCGCGCCACGGGACAGGTCGTTCACAGGTTTGCGCATACCCTGCAGCATCGGCCCGATGGAGATCAGGTCGGCAGAACGCTGTACCGCTTTGTAGGTGGTGTTACCGGTGTTCAGATCCGGGAAGATGAACACGGTAGCGCGACCTGCAACCGGCGAGTTCGGCGCTTTGGATTTCGCAACGTCGGCCATCACGGCGGCGTCGTACTGCAGCGGACCGTCGATCATCAGGTCAGGGCGTTTTTCCTGCGCCAGACGGGTCGCTTCACGCACTTTCTCTACGTCGCTACCAGCACCAGAGGTACCGGTGGAGTAGGAGAGCATCGCTACGCGCGGTTCGATACCGAAGGCAATCGCGGAGTCCGCGGACTGGATAGCGATTTCTGCCAGCTGCTCTGCGGTTGGATCCGGGTTGATCGCGCAGTCGCCGTAAACGTAAACCTGTTCAGGCAGCAGCATGAAGAACACGGAAGAAACCAGAGAGCTGCCCGGTGCAGTTTTGATCAGCTGCAGCGGTGGGCGGATGGTGTTCGCCGTGGTGTGAACCGCACCGGAAACCAGACCGTCAACTTCGTCCTGCTCCAGCATCAGCGTGCCCAGCACCACGTTGTCTTCCAGCTGTTCGCGCGCAACGGCTTCGGTCATGCCCTTGCTCTTACGCAGCTCAACCAGACGGGCAACGTAGCTCTCGCGAACCACTTCAGGGTCAACGATTTCGATGCCAGCGCCCAGCTCAACGCCCTGAGACGCCGCAACGCGGGTGATCTCATCCGGGTTACCCAGCAGAACGCAGGTCGCGATGCCGCGCTCTGCACAGATAGCAGCTGCTTTAACGGTACGTGGTTCGTCGCCTTCTGGCAGAACAACGCGTTTGCCCGCTTTACGCGCCAGCTCGGTCAGCTGATAACGGAATGCTGGAGGAGACAGGCGGCGGCTGCGCTCGGAGGTTGCAGTCAGGGACTCGATCCAGTCTGCGTTGATGTAGCCCGCTACGTATTCCTGAACTTTCTCGATACGCTCGTGGTCATCAACCGGCACTTCAAGGTTGAAGCTCTGCAGGCTCAGGGAGGTCTGCCAGGTGTTGGTGTTCACCATGAAGACCGGCAGGCCGGTAGCAAACGCGCGTTCGCACAGCTTGCTGACGCGTGGGTCCATCTCGTAGGCACCGGTCAGCAGGATCGCACCGATTTCCACGCCGTTCATTGCGGCCAGGCAGGCTGCAACCAGAACGTCAGGACGGTCTGCGGAGGTCACCAGCAGGGAACCAGCGCGGAAGTGTTCCAGCATGTGCGGAATGCTGCGTGCACAGAAGGTTACGGACTTCACGCGGCGGGTGTTGATGTCGCCTTCGTTAACGATGGTGGCGTTCAGGTGACGCGCCATATCGATTGCACGGGTGGCAATCAGATCGAAGCTCCATGGCACCGCGCCCAGAACCGGCAGTGGGCTGGAGGCAGCCAGGTTTTCTGCATCCACTTTAATGATTTTCGCTTTGGAGGAATCATCAAAGATTTCAGACAGGTCAGGACGAGTACGGCCCTGATCATCAACCGGTGCGTTCAGTTTGTTAACAATCACGCCGGTGATGTTGGTGTTTTTCGCGCCGCCGAAGCTGCTGCGGGTCAGTTCGATACGCTCTTTGAGCTGTTCCTGAGTATCGGTGCCCTGAGACATCACGAACACGATTTCCGCGTTCAGGGTTTTGGCGATTTCAAAGTTCAGCGACTGGGCGAACTGGTGTTTACGGGTCGGGACCAGGCCTTCAACCAGTACCACTTCAGCGTCTTTGCTGTTCTCATGGTAGCGTGCGACGATTTCTTCCATCAGCACGTCTTTCTGGTTGCTGGACAGCAGGGACTCAACGTAGCTCATCTTCAACGGCTCAGCAGCAGGCAGGCCGGAGTTGGTGCGTACGATGGTGGTGGTCTGGTCTGGCGCATCGCCGCCAGCGCGTGGCTGGGCGATAGGTTTAAAGACGCTCAGACGAACGCCTTTGCGTTCCATAGCACGGATAACGCCCAGGCTGACGCTGGTCAGGCCGACGCTGGTTCCGGTAGGGATCAGCATGATAATACGGGACACGGTTAATCCTCTTCGTTACCGTCATTTCAGACGGGTTACAAAACAGCACCGCCAGCTAAGCTGGCGGTGTGTAATCAAGCGGTCAGACGGCTCGCGTCTTGCGCGATGACCAGTTCTTCGTTAGTCGGGATAACGATAGCCGGGCGGGTGCCTTCTTTGTTGATGAAACCGGATTTGCCGAAACGGGCAGCCAGGTTACGTTCGTGATCAACTTCGAAGCCCAGAACGCCCAGTTTGCCCAGGGACAGTTCGCGAACCATTGCTGCGTTCTCACCGATACCACCGGTGAAGATGACAGCATCCAGACGGCCGTCCATCAGTGCAGTGTAAGAACCGATGTATTTCGCCAGGCGGTGGCAGTAAACGTCCATTGCACGTTTAGCGTCTTCTTTATCCTGGTAGTTATCTTCTACATAACGGCAGTCGCTGGTGACTTCGGTCAGGCCCAGCAGGCCAGACTCTTTGGTCAGCATTTTGTTGATAGCTTCAACGCTCATGCCCAGGGTGTCGTGCAGGTGGAAAATGATAGCCGGGTCGATATCACCAGAACGGGTACCCATCACCAGGCCTTCCAGCGGGGTCAGACCCATGGAGGTATCAACACATTCGCCGTTACGGATAGCAGAAACAGAACCGCCGTTACCCAGGTGACAGGTAATGATGTTCACTTCGTTAACCGGTTTGTTCAGAACTTTTGCGGCTTCCTGAGTCACGTAGAAGTGGCTGGTGCCGTGTGCGCCATAACGACGTACGCCGTGCTCTTTGTACAGTTTGTACGGCAGTGCGTAGAGGTAAGACTCTTCCGGCATCGTGGTGTGGAACGCGGTGTCGAATACGGCAACGTTTTTGTCTTTCAGGTTAGGGAAAGATTTCAGTGCTTCAGCGATACCGATCAGGTGAGCTGGGTTGTGCAGCGGTGCAAACGATGCTGCATCTTTGATGCCCTGAATCACAGACTCGTCGATAACCACGGAGCTGGTGTATTTTTCGCCGCCGTGCACGATACGGTGACCGATCGCGGTGAGTTGTGCGGACAGTTCTGGTTTTTGTGCCAGAATAGTGTTAACGATAAAGTTCAGCGCTTCGCTGTGAGCGGCACCTGCACCTAAAGCCGCTTCTTGTTTACCGCCGTCAATTTTCCATTTGATGCGTGCTTCAGGAAGATGGAAACATTCGGCTAAACCAGAAAGGAACTCTTCACCGTTGGCTGCATCGATGATGGCGAATTTCAGTGAGGAGCTACCGCAGTTCAGAACCAGTACTAACTTACTCGACATGGAAGTACCTATTTATGGATACGTGGCTAAAAAAACGTCAGAGAGTCTCTCAGCGTAGCGCATGATGAGGCTGACATTTATGATTAACATCATGCCGGACAAACTTTCTGGCATGATGAAAGAATACTTTAGATTTTATGCCATTTTGCTCAAATTACAGACAGTGGCATAATAGGCACAAATTTGACGACTGACCTGACCTCGTCTACGGCCCAATAAGGCTGGCACAGGATACCTGATACGAAGTCCAATTGACAAAAAATTTTAACGTTGTCATAGACAGTTGTTGTTTTGCACAATTTTTTTAATTTTTATATGTGAAGTTGAGGTAAAGCCATGTCCAACTCAGAGAATCACCCTGTAAACTTTTTTGGACTGTTTCGCCGGGGGCAGCAATACGCTAAGACCTGGCCTATGGATAAACGCCTCGCGCCGATATTTGTTGAGGGCCGCGTGATACGCGCCACCCGCTACGCCATCCGTTTTATGCCCCCTGTCGCTGTGTTCACACTGTGCTGGCAAATTGCCCTTGGCGGCCAGTTAGGTCCGGCCATTGCCACCGCGCTCTTCGCACTCAGCTTGCCGATGCAAGGATTGTGGTGGTTGGGTAAGCGCTCGGTTACGCCGTTGCCTCCTTCTATATTGCAATGGTTTTATGAGGTGCGGGGCAAACTGCAGGAAGCGGGGCAGGCGCTCTCTCCGGTCGAAGGTAAGCCCGATTACCAGGCCTTAGCTGACACGCTTAAGCGCGCCTTCAAACAACTCGATAAAACTTTCCTTGATGATTTGTAATTGAACCCGGATTACGCATATAAAAGAAGGCACATAGATTATGTGCCTCTTTTTTATTGCACCTTTTATTGCACCTAATGTGCTCAGGAGCTGAACGATGGAAATGACCAATGCCCAACGACTGATTTTATCCAATCAGTACAAAATGATGACCATGATGGATCCTGCCAATGCGGAGCGCTATCGTCGCCTGCAGACCATTATTGAGCGTGGTTATGGTCTGCAAATGCGTGAACTGGACAGAGAGTTCGGTGAGCTGAAAGAAGAAACTTGCCGCATTGTTATCGACATCATGGAGATGTACCACGCGCTGCACGTCTCCTGGGCAAACCTGAAAGAAGCACAAGCTATTGATGAACGCCGTGTCACTTTCCTGGGCTTTGATGCCGCAACGGAAGCGCGTTACCTGGGTTACGTGCGCTTTATGGTCAATATTGAAGGGCGCTACACCCACTTTGATGCGGGCACGCACGGCTTTAATGCCCAGACGCCAATGTGGGAAAAATATCAGCGCATGCTCAGCGTCTGGCACTCCTGCCCGCGTCAGTATCATCTGAGCGCCAACGAGATCAATCAGATCATTAATGCGTAAGGAGCTTCACGTGCAGTGCAAAGGATTTCTGTTTGACCTTGATGGTACCCTGGTGAATTCCCTGCCGGTTGTAGAACGGTCCTGGTGTGAATGGGCAGACCGTTTTGGCATCGCTCATGACGAGGTGCTGAATTTTATTCATGGCAAGCAGGCCATCACCTCGTTACGCCATTTCATGCCTGGTAAATCTGAAGCCGAGATCCAGGCAGAATTTTCCCGTCTGGAAGAGATAGAAGCCAACGACACTGACGGCCTAGTCGCATTACCGGGTGCGGTAGAGTTGCTCAATCATCTGAACGCATTACAGATTCCGTGGGCAATTGTGACATCCGGTTCTGTTCCTGTTGCTCATGCTCGTCACCGCGCAGGCGGTTTGCCGATGCCTGAGGTCTTCGTAACGGCAGAGCAGGTTGCACGGGGCAAGCCGGAACCCGATCCATATCTGCTTGGCGCCAGACTGCTTGGCCTCGCCCCAGAAGAATGTGTGGTTGTGGAGGATGCTTCTGCGGGTGTGATTTCCGGGCTGGCAGCACACTGCCATGTCATCGCCGTCAACGTGCCTGCTGACTCGCCACGCCTGGATGAGGTCGATTTTGTCCTTACCCGGCTCGATGAGGTCACGGTGCTCAAGCGAGACGATGGTCATGTGATTGTGACCCGAAAAGACTGACTCATGATTTAGCCCCGCATTGACGGGGCTTTTTTATGGCATGATTTATCACCCCACTCAATACAAGGAAATGTTGTGAACGGTGAGCTGATTTGGGTCCTGTGTCTGTTAATGATTGCTGTTGTGCTCTTTGCGACGGGTAAAGTGCGCATGGATGCCGTGGCCCTGCTGGTCATCGTGGCGTTTATTTTGAGCGGAACCCTGACCATGACGGAAGCGCTGTCGGGGTTTAGCGATCCCAACGTTATCCTGATTGGAGCACTGTTTATTATTGGCGATGGGCTGGTACGCACCGGTGTGGCGACCAGTATGGGATCCTGGCTGGTAAAAATGGCAGGCAGCAGCGAGGTGAAAATGCTGGTGCTGCTGATGCTCACCGTGGCCGGGCTGGGGGCGTTTATGAGCTCAACCGGCGTGGTGGCGATTTTCATTCCGGTGGTGCTGAGCGTGTCGATGCGCATGCAAATTTCCCCCTCTCGCCTGATGATGCCGCTCAGCTTTGCAGGGTTAATCAGCGGGATGATGACGCTGGTGGCAACGCCGCCCAATCTGGCGATTAACAGCGAACTGCTGCGTGAGGGGCTGGCAGGGTTTAGCTTTTTCAGCGTGACACCGCTGGGACTGGTCATTCTCGTTATGGGCATCATTTATATGCTGCTGATGCGCTTCATGCTCAAAGGGGAGAAGGAGGAGCGGCAGCGGGACGGCTGGAAGCGGCGTACTTTTCGCGACCTCATTAGAGAGTATCACCTTACCGGGCGTGCCCGCCGTCTGGCGATCCGTCCAGGGTCACCGTTGATAGGCCAACGGCTGGATGACCTCAAGCTGCGTGAGCGCTATGGTGCGAACGTGATTGGCCTTGAGCGCTGGCGGCGTTTTCGCCGCGTCATTGTTAACGTTACCGGGGTGTCAGAATTTCGCGCCCGGGATGTGCTGTTGATTGATATGTCGGCGGCAGATGTTGATTTACGTGAGTTTTGCGCCGAACAGATGCTGGAGCCGATGATCCTGCGCGGTGAATATTTTTCTGACCAGGCGCTGGATGTCGGTATGGCGGAAGTCTCGCCTATGCCGGAATCCGAAATGCTGGGTAAGACGGTACGCGAGATTGGTTTTCGTAGCCGTTACGGCGTCAACGTGGTGGGATTTAAGCGCGATGGGGTGGCGAAATCGGGCGTGGTGGTGGATGAACCGCTGCAGCTCGGCGATATCATCCTCGTGGTCGGGAACTGGAAACTGATTGGCCAGTTGAGTCAGACCGGGCGCGATTTTCTGGTCCTCAATATGCCTGTTGAAGAGAGTGCAGTTTCGCCTGCGCACAGTCAGGCCCCTCATGCCGTCTTCTGCCTGGTGTTGATGGTGGCACTGATGTTAACCGATGAAATCCCTAACCCGGTTGCGGCGATCGTAGCCTGTCTGCTGATGGGGAAATTTCGCTGTATTGACGCTGAGAGCGCTTACAGAGCTATTCACTGGCCCAGCATTATTTTAATTGTCGGGATGATGCCCTTTGCGCTGGCATTGCAGAAAACAGGTGGGGTTGACCTGGTGGTGAAAGGGCTGCTGGAGTTTGGCGGCGGCTATGGCCCGCATATGATGCTCATCTGCCTGTTTGCCATGTGCTCAGCCATCGGACTGTTTATATCAAATACGGCGACGGCGGTGTTGATGGCGCCGATTGCCCTGGCAACGGCAAAATCGATGGGTGTGTCACCTTATCCCTTTGCCATGGTGGTGGCGATGGCGGCCTCTGCGGCATTTATGACGCCGGTTTCTTCACCGGTTAATACACTGGTTCTCGGACCGGGGAATTACCAGTTCAGCGATTTTGTGAAAATCGGTGTACCTTTTACACTCCTGGTAATGGTAGTTTGCGTGTTGCTGATTCCGGTATTGTTTCCATTCTGAATGATTTCCCTCTCCTCAATGGAGAGGGAAGTGATGCGCATTTACAATGGCGAATCCTGGCTTATTTCATCTAATGATAAATGGAAGCTTGGGACAAAGACCTGCATAAAATAGTCCATTTCCTGGCTGCGCCTGGCGTCGAGAGTCTTTTCCAGACGCGTTTTTGCCAGACGGAATTCATTATTTCCGGCAGACATTTCTTCAAGGCATTTAAGATATGCGCACAAAGCATCTGCTTGTTTAACGATCAATTTTTCTTCAGCGCTGTAATTATGCTCGTCGATCAACGGGGAGAATATATCGCGTAACTCCTCCGGAACCATTTCAACCAGTTTCTGTTGAGCGATTTTTTCAATCGCTTTGTATTCCTGGGCTATCTGCGAGTTAAAGTATTTAACCGGGGTGGGTAAATCACCGGTCAGCACTTCGGAGGCATCGTGGTACATCGCCAGAAGGGCAATACGTTCTGCGTTAAGGTTTCCACCGAACTTACGATTTTTAATGGCGGCGAGCGCGTGGGCGACCATTGCAACCTGCAGACTATGCTCTGAAACGTTCTCGGTTCGAACGTTACGCATCAGGGGCCAGCGATTGATAAGTTTGAGGCGGGATAAGTGCGCGAAGAAGTGACTCTGACTCATGGTTGACCTTGTCTGTAACGGCGACGGTAGGTCATTGTGCGCAGACCACGGGGGAAGATGCAAATCTTCCCCCGCTACAATTACTGGTGGTAACCGGAGAGGAAACGTTCGAAACGGGTGATCGACATTTCCAGGTCATCAATGCGCGGCAGGGTCACAATGCGCACGTGATCCGGCCATGGCCAGTTAAACGCAGTCCCTTGTACCAGCAGCACTTTTTCCTGAAGCAGGAAGTCCAGAACCATCTTTTGGTCGTCGTGGATGTTAAAGCGTTTGGCATCAATTTTCGGGAACATATACAGCGCCCCCTGTGGTTTCACGCAGGAAACACCAGGAATTTCGTTGAGCAACTCCCAGGCGCGGTTACGCTGTTCGTACAGTCGCCCGCCGGGAACAATAAATTCGCTGATGCTCTGGTAGCCGCCAATCGCCGTCTGAATGGCATGCTGCGCCGGAACGTTGGCACACAGGCGCATAGACGCCAGCATCTCCAGCCCTTCTATATAGCCTTTCGCGTGTTTTTTCGGCCCGCTCAGAACCATCCAGCCCTGGCGGAAGCCCGCGACACGGTAGGTTTTGGACAGACCATTAAAGGTAATGGTGAACAGGTCAGGTGCCAGAGTAGCAATCGAGTGGTGTTCCGCCGCATCGTAAAGAATTTTGTCGTAAATCTCGTCGGCAAAAATAATGAGATTATGCTGGCGCGCAATCTCAACAATCTCCATCAACAGCTCTTTCGAGTAAACCGCACCGGTCGGGTTGTTGGGGTTAATGATGACGATGCCACGGGTGCGCGGAGTAATTTTGGCGCGAATATCGTCCAGATCCGGGAACCAACCTGCGGATTCATCGCACAGGTAGTGTACGGCTTTGCCACTGGACAGCGACACCGCCGCGGTCCAGAGCGGGTAATCTGGTGCCGGCACCAGCATCTCATCGCCACTGTTTAACAGGGCCTGCATCGACTGCACGATAAGTTCAGAGACACCATTGCCGATGTAGATGTCCTCAACCGTGACATCGCGCATACCACGGGCCTGATAGTGCTGCATGATAGCTTTACGTGCGGAATACAGGCCTTTCGAGTCGCAGTAGCCCTGCGCCGTCGGTAAATTTCGAATCACATCGACCAGAATTTCATCCGGCGCTTCAAAACCAAAAGGCGCGGGGTTGCCGATGTTGAGTTTAAGAACTTTGTTGCCTTCTTCTTCAAGGCGCTTAGCCTCTTTAAGTACCGGCCCACGGATGTCATAACAGACGTTATCTAACTTGCTGGATTTTTCGATGGAGGACATGAAGTTTGAACCTTTTAGCTGTGAATGCCACTCCCTGCCGTGGAAGTCAGCACCGAATAATGTACTCCCAGAGCGGCTGGTTTTGAAGGGCAGGCAGGAGAAGATTTTGCCTTAACTACATCAGGTTTCACGTTTTTTACACTGAATTTATTGCTTTAATCTCTATCTTTTCAGGGTAAAGTGCTGTAATTCAGTGATTACATTCGACATCTAAATTTTGTTGCGAATTTTATGCTAAAAAGAGGCGAGTAATCAGTGTGTGGCGGAATCCTGGCGATAATGTAATCGGTGTTCTGAACGGTCATCAAATCGATTAGCGTAGATAAAAAGTAAGAAATCATCACGTGCAAACGACTAATCTGTAAGAGCATTGTTAAGTATTATTAATAGATGGCGCAATTCAACTTTTATGTATATTTAATATTGCGAATGGTTACGATGACTAACTCTAATATTAATAAGATTAAGTAGCTCGCGAGTTAATTTTATGCATCAGATTAATCGCAATAGTGCTTATAAATATAATGGTTTTGGGTTAAAATGCCGTTCGGAAATGGTGCTCAGGAGAGCCCCCGCTTGCTTTGTGGACTATTTCTATATATTAGTTGTTTGTTATTACATGTTTTGACTCCCGGTTAGCCATATGTATTGGTTGTATATGACACGCCAGTCATCTACGGCTGATAATGTTGCAAAAAAATGCTTTTTCCTTAAAAGGATTAACAAGTATTCGTATGGTTTATTTATTCGAAAGGAAAGGGAGTATGCAAAATAAAGTCGATGCGTTCGTCGTGCGTCAGACGGCGAACGATAAACACCAGAACTTTCAGTCAGGTTGACCGGGGCTATAACTCTGCTGGATGCACATTTAAAAGGGAATTGCTTAAATCTTACGCGCACAGCATAAACCCGGGTAACTCCGAGTGAGGAACCCGTAAGTGAAAAATTATGATAAATGCAAATCGTCCGATACTGAATCTCGACCTCGATCTGCTGAGAACCTTCGTTGCGGTCGCTGATTTGAACACGTTCGCTGCGGCAGCTGCTGCAGTTTGTCGCACCCAGTCTGCGGTCAGTCAGCAAATGCAGCGGCTGGAGCAGTTGGTAGGAAAAGAGCTTTTTGCCCGTCATGGTCGTAATAAGCTGTTAACCGAACACGGCATTCTGTTACTGGGCTACGCCAGAAAGATTTTACGCTTCAATGATGAAGCATGTACTTCTCTAATGTTTAGCAATCTCCAGGGCGTGCTAACGATTGGCGCTTCTGATGAATCGGCGGACACCATTCTGCCATTCTTGCTCAATCGTATTAGCTCTGTTTATCCAAAGCTGGCGCTGGATGTCCGCGTGAAACGGAATCCTTTTGCGGGTGACAGGTTGCAGGAAGATGATGTTGATCTGATTGTTACGACCAATCGGCCGGTGCAATACGATTGTCTGACGCTGCGTACTTCCCCTACTCACTGGTACTGTTCCGCGGAGTTTGTACTCCAGAAGGGCGAAGCGGTGCCGCTGGTATTGTTGGATGAACCCAGTCCTTTCCGCGACATGATCATCAATGTGCTGAATTCGGCGGATATTCCCTGGCGTATTGCCTATGTGGCGTCCACGTTGTCTGCAGTGAAGGCGGCAGTAAAAGCAGGATTAGGGATTACGGCGCGACCGGTCGAAATGATGAGTCCCGATCTTCGTGTCCTGGGCAAATCGGATGGTTTACCCGGTCTTCCGGAAACGGAGTATTTACTCTGCTTTAATACCCAGAGTCAGAATGAACTGGCGCAGGTTATTTTCCAGGCAATGGAGCACTACCAAAATCCGTGGCAGTACGGGACGAATGCCACTGAAGGAGGAGGTGACTCTCTTGTTGTGGAGGGGGATTTTGGCTAACAGAAGCGCCAAAAACTGGTAACAAATTGTAAATGTAAAAATGGACCGCTGACAATGGAATCGCTGTCATCGGTTCGTTTTTTACACGATTACTTATGTTAAGTTTATAGTTTTACTAAATAAATCATTTTAATCAATATGTTAATTAAAACCCCTTCGTAATCTCCCCGCATGTTCTATAGTTTTTAGTGATGCTGCTCCATGTTAAAAAACTAGCCATTTTGTTGCCTTTTTTAGTGATGAATTAACAAAAGCGTGTCTCAGATCAAGAAAATACTCCCACAGAGGGGGAGGAATCCTTGCAAAATCCTGTCAAAATAAGAGGGTAATATTTGTAAAACCTCACAACGGACACGATTCAACACCCTAAAAGATCATGGGCTTCGTCGAGGTTGGATAAGAAAACGGCATTAAATGTTAATGAGTTGCTGCCGATGTAAACTAATGTGAGGAAACTTTTGTTAAAGTTGACAAAAGGTTATAGAAAGGAGTAAAAACCCACATCGTTTGGCTGACTTTGTCAAATTCTTACTTAACGTGTGGTTTTATTCCTCCCCATGAATCGATGTAGCGCCATCTGCCGAGAAGAGCAGAGCATTAAGCGCTACCTTTTGAGCTAAGCAATGCGTATGTCAACATCCACTGAAATCATCGCTCATCATTGGGCGTTCGCAGTCTTTCTTATTGTCGCTATTGGCCTGTGCTGCCTGATGTTGATCGGCGGCTGGTATCTCGGCGGTCGTGCACGCGCAAGACACAAAAACGTTCCTTTCGAATCGGGTATCGATTCGGTCGGTACCGCACGCCTGCGTCTGTCGGCTAAGTTCTATCTGGTGGCCATGTTCTTCGTCATCTTCGACGTGGAAGCGCTTTACCTTTACGCATGGTCAACTTCCATCCGCGAGAGTGGTTGGGTCGGTTTTGTTGAAGCCGCAATTTTCATTTTAGTGCTGCTGGCCGGTCTTTTTTATCTGGTGCGAATCGGTGCGCTGGACTGGACGCCTTCGCGTTCACGTCGTGCACAAATCAACCCAGAGACTAGCAGCTACACTAATCGTCAACGCTAACCGCGAGGCAATAAGATGGATTATACGCTCACCCGCATAGATCCCAACGGTGAGAACGACCGTTACCCCCTGCAAAAACAGGAGATCGTAACCGACCCCCTGGAACAAGAAGTTAACAAAAGTGTGTACATGGGCAAGCTCGAGAATGCCCTGCATGACATGGTTAACTGGGGCCGCAAAAACTCAATCTGGCCTTATAACTTCGGGTTGTCCTGCTGTTATGTCGAGATGGTGACCTCATTTACCGCCGTGCACGACGTTGCGCGTTTTGGTGCTGAAGTACTGCGTGCTTCCCCGCGTCAGGCTGACCTGATGGTTGTGGCTGGCACCTGCTTTACCAAAATGGCGCCGGTTATTCAGCGTTTGTATGACCAGATGCTGGAGCCAAAATGGGTTATCTCCATGGGCGCATGTGCGAACTCCGGTGGTATGTACGACATTTACTCTGTCGTGCAAGGCGTCGATAAATTTATCCCAGTGGATGTGTATATCCCGGGTTGTCCGCCGCGTCCGGAAGCCTATATGCAGGCGCTGATGCTGTTGCAGGAATCGATTGGTAAAGAACGCCGCCCGCTGTCGTGGGTTGTTGGCGATCAGGGTGTATACCGCGCCAATATGCAGTCGGAACGCGACCGCAAACGCGGCGAGCGTATTGCAGTGACCAACCTGCGTACGCCTGACGAGATTTAATTTGCGCCTGCGGGTTATGGCATCAACATTCGCATTTTAATAATCAACTAACGCGAAGCCATACCTGACAGTCACCACGGAAATTTTGCAATGGTGAACAATATGACTGACTTAACTGCGCAAGAAGCCAATTGGCAGACCCGGGATCACCTTGATGATCCGGTCATTGGCGAGCTGCGCAACCGTTTTGGGCCGGATGCCTTTACCGTTCAGGCGACCCGCACCGGGGTGCCGGTTGTTTGGGTGAAGCGCGAACAGTTACTGGAAGTGGGCGATTTCCTCAAGAAACTGCCTAAACCTTACGTCATGCTGTTTGATTTACACGGCATGGACGAACGTCTTCGCACGCACCGCGCGGGTTTACCTGCCGCGGATTTTTCTGTTTTCTACCACCTGATTTCCATTGAACGCAACCGCGATATCATGCTCAAGGTGGCATTGTCTGAAAACGACTTGCGCGTGCCGACATTCACCAAACTTTTCCCGAACGCTAACTGGTATGAGCGTGAAACCTGGGAAATGTTTGGCATCGATATTGAAGGCCACCCACATCTGACGCGCATCATGATGCCGCACACGTGGACAGGCCATCCGCTGCGTAAAGACTATCCGGCACGTGCGACCGAATTCGACCCGTTTGAGCTGACCAAAGCCAAACAGGATCTGGAAATGGAAGCATTGACCTTCAAGCCGGAAGACTGGGGCATGAAACGCGGTACCAATAACGAGGACTTCATGTTCCTCAACCTGGGTCCGAACCACCCCTCTGCGCACGGTGCTTTCCGTATTATCCTCCAGCTTGATGGCGAAGAGATTGTCGATTGCGTACCGGACATCGGTTACCACCACCGTGGTGCTGAGAAGATGGGCGAGCGTCAGTCCTGGCACAGCTACATTCCGTATACCGACCGTATCGAGTACCTCGGCGGCTGCGTCAACGAAATGCCATACGTGCTGGCCGTTGAGAAACTGGCGGGTATCGTTACGCCGGATCGCGTTAACGTGATTCGCGTTATGCTGTCAGAACTGTTCCGTATCAACAGCCACCTGCTGTACATCTCCACGTTCATTCAGGACGTCGGCGCGATGACCCCGGTCTTCTTCGCCTTTACCGACCGTCAGAAAATTTACGATCTGGTCGAAGCGATTACCGGCTTCCGTATGCACCCGGCCTGGTTCCGTATCGGCGGCGTGGCACACGATCTGCCGCGCGGCTGGGACCGTCTGCTGCGTGAGTTCCTCGACTGGATGCCAAAACGTCTGGCGTCATACGAGAAAGCCGCGCTGCGTAACACCATCCTGAAAGGCCGTTCCCAGGGCGTTGCTGCCTACGGCGCGAAAGAAGCGCTGGAGTGGGGTACGACAGGTGCAGGTCTGCGTGCGACCGGTATTGATTTCGACGTGCGTAAAGCGCGCCCTTACTCTGGCTACGAGAACTTCGACTTTGAAGTCCCGGTGGGCGGCGGTGTTTCCGACTGCTACACCCGCGTGATGCTGAAAGTGGAAGAACTGCGCCAGAGTCTGCGCATCCTTGAGCAGTGCCTCAACAACATGCCGGAAGGCCCGTTCAAGGCGGATCACCCGCTGACGACGCCGCCACCGAAAGAGCGCACGCTGCAACATATCGAAACCCTGATCACCCACTTCCTGCAGGTTTCATGGGGTCCGGTCATGCCGGCGCAAGAATCCTTCCAGATGATTGAAGCGACCAAGGGTATTAACAGTTACTACCTGACCAGTGACGGCAGCACCATGAGCTACCGTACCCGCGTACGTACGCCGAGCTTTGCGCACCTGCAGCAGATCCCGTCCGCCATCCGCGGCAGTCTGGTCTCCGACCTGATTGTGTATCTGGGTAGTATCGATTTTGTTATGTCAGATGTGGACCGCTAATTATGCACGAGAATCAATTACCAGAAACCGAGGCTTTTGAGCTGAGTGCGGCAGAGCGTGAGGCGATTGAGCACGAGAAGCACCACTACGAAGACCCGCGTGCGGCATCCATTGAAGCGCTGAAAATTGTTCAGAAACAGCGCGGCTGGGTGCCGGATGGCGCGATCTACGCTATCGCTGATGTGCTGGGCATCCCGGCGAGCGATGTGGAAGGTGTTGCCACGTTCTATAGCCAGATTTTCCGTCAGCCGGTTGGCCGTCATGTGATTCGCTACTGCGACAGCGTGGTTTGCCACATTACCGGTTATCAGGGCATTCAGGCGGCACTTGAGAAAAAACTCAATATCAAGCCGGGCCAGACGACGTTCGACGGTCGCTTTACGCTGTTGCCTACCTGCTGTCTGGGCAATTGCGATAAAGGCCCGAATATGATGATTGATGAGGACACTCACAGCCATCTGACGCCGGAATCCATCCCTGATTTGCTGGAGCGGTATAAATGAAAAACGTTATCCGTACTCCCGAAACGCATCCGCTAACCTGGCGTCTGCGTGATGACAAACAGCCCGTGTGGCTCGATGAATATCAGAGCAAAAACGGGTATGCCGGTGCGCGTCGTGCGCTGACCGGCATGGCCCCGGACGACATCGTCAACGAGGTCAAAGACTCCGGTCTGAAAGGCCGTGGTGGCGCAGGCTTCTCTACAGGTTTGAAGTGGAGCCTGATGCCAAAAGACGAATCCATGAACATCCGTTACCTGCTGTGTAACGCCGATGAAATGGAACCGGGCACCTATAAAGACCGTTTACTGATGGAGCAATTGCCGCACCTGCTGGTGGAAGGCATGCTCATTTCCGCGTTTGCGCTTAAAGCGTACCGTGGCTACATCTTCCTGCGCGGTGAATATATTGAAGCTGCGGTGCACCTGCGCCGTGCGATTGCGGAAGCGACCGAAGCCGGTCTGCTCGGCAAAAATATTCTCGGCAGCGGGTTCGATTTCGAACTGTTTGTGCACACCGGAGCTGGGCGTTACATCTGCGGTGAAGAAACCGCACTGATTAACTCCCTCGAAGGTCGGCGCGCTAACCCGCGTTCTAAACCTCCATTCCCGGCGAGTTCAGGCGTCTGGGGTAAACCGACCTGCGTAAACAACGTCGAAACCCTGTGCAACGTCCCGGCGATTCTGGCTAACGGCGTGGAGTGGTATCAGAACATTTCGACCAGTAAAGATGCGGGCACCAAACTGATGGGCTTCTCTGGCCGCGTGAAGAATCCGGGCCTGTGGGAACTGCCGTTTGGTACCACCGCACGTGAAATCCTTGAGGATTACGCGGGCGGCATGCGCGATGGTTTGAAATTCAAGGCCTGGCAGCCCGGTGGGGCAGGGACCGACTTCCTGACTGAATCCCATCTCGACCTGCCGATGGAGTTTGAAAGCATCGGTAAAGCAGGTAGCCGTCTGGGTACGGCGCTGGCGATGGCGGTGGATCACGAAATTGGCATGGTTCCGCTGGTGCGTAACCTGGAAGAGTTTTTTGCCCGTGAATCCTGCGGCTGGTGTACGCCATGCCGTGATGGTCTGCCATGGAGCGTAAAAATTCTACGTGCTCTTGAGCGTGGCGAAGGCCAGCCTGGGGATATCGAGACACTTGAGCAACTGTGTCGTTTCCTTGGGCCGGGTAAAACCTTCTGTGCGCATGCACCAGGTGCCGTCGAGCCGCTGCAAAGCGCGATTAAATATTTCCGTGAAGAATTCGAAGCAGGCATCAAGCAGCAGTTCAGTAATACCAACGCCATTGGTGGTATTCAGCCGAACCTGCTGAAAGCGCGCTGGTGATTCCCCTGTTACCTCGACCTTCTCCTCACCAGTGAGGGAGAAAAGAAGGGGAGGTAAAGGCAAGTCGCGAAAAGCATTTTGATTAACGCTCGGTTGTTACCGAGCCAACTGGAAGCATGCTAATGGCTACGATTCATGTAGACGGCAAAGAGTACGAGGTTAACGGTGCGGACAACCTGCTACAGGCGTGTCTGTCACTGGGCCTTGATATTCCTTATTTTTGCTGGCATCCGGCGCTGGGCAGCGTAGGTGCGTGCCGCCAGTGTGCGGTGAAGCAATATCAGAACGCGGAAGACACGCGTGGTCGCCTGGTGATGTCCTGTATGACACCGGCAACCGAAGGCACCTTTATTTCTATCGATGATGCAGAAGCGAAGCAGTTCCGCGAAAGCGTCGTGGAGTGGTTGATGACCAACCACCCACACGATTGTCCGGTCTGTGAAGAGGGGGGCAACTGCCACCTGCAGGATATGACGGTTATGACCGGTCATAGCTTCCGCCGCTATCGTTTCACGAAGCGTACTCACCGTAATCAGGATCTGGGGCCGTTCATCTCTCACGAAATGAACCGCTGTATCGCCTGCTATCGCTGCGTGCGTTACTACAAAGACTATGCAGACGGTGCGGATCTGGGCGTTTATGGCGCACATGACAACGTCTACTTCGGTCGCCCGGAAGATGGCACGCTGGAAAGCGAATTCTCCGGTAACCTGGTCGAAATCTGCCCGACCGGCGTATTCACCGATAAAACCCACTCCGAGCGTTACAACCGTAAATGGGACATGCAGTTTGCGCCAAGCATCTGCCAGCAGTGTTCCCTCGGTTGTAACACCAGCCCGGGTGAGCGTTACGGCGAGCTGCGTCGTATCGAAAACCGTTACAACGGCACCGTTAACCACTACTTCCTCTGCGACCGCGGTCGTTTCGGCTATGGCTATGTGAACCTGAAAGACCGTCCGCGTCAGCCGGTTCAGCGCCGTGGCGACGACTTCATTACCCTGAACGCTGAGCAGGCGATGCAGGGCGCGGCAGATATTCTGCGTCAGTCGAAGAAAGTGATCGGTATCGGCTCCCCGCGCGCCAGCATCGAAAGCAACTTCGCGCTGCGCGAGCTGGTTGGAGCGGAAAACTTCTATACCGGTATCGCTCAGGGCGAGCAGGAACGTCTGCAGCTGGTACTGAAAGTGCTGCGTGAAGGCGGTATTCATACCCCTGCGCTGCGCGAAATCGAATCTTATGATGCGGTCCTGGTGCTGGGTGAAGACCTGACGCAGACGGGCGCACGCGCGGCTCTGGCGGTTCGTCAGGCGGTGAAGGGTAAAGCACGTGAAATGGCAGCGGCGCAGAAAGTGGCTGACTGGCAGATTGCGGCGATCCTGAACATCGGCCAGCGCGCGAAGCATCCTCTGTTTGTGACCAACGTCGATAACACCCGTCTGGACGATATCGCTGCGTGGACCTACTGCGCGCCGGTTGAAGATCAGGCTCGTCTTGGCTTTGCGATTGCCCACGCGCTGGATAGCAGCTCGCCGGCCGTTGAGCTGGATCGCGACCTGCAGAACAAGGTCGACGTGATTGTTCAGGCCCTGGCGGGTGCGAAAAAACCGCTGATTATTTCCGGTACCAACGCCGGTAGCGCCGAGATCATTCAGGCGGCAGCCAACGTTGCCAAAGCCCTGAAAGGCCGCGGTGCGGACGTCGGTGTGACCATGATTGCCCGTGCGGTGAACAGCATTGGTCTGGGCATGATCGGCGGCGGCTCGCTGGAAGAAGCGTTAAGCGAACTGGAATCCGGTGCCGCTGACGCCGTTGTGGTGCTCGAAAACGACCTGCATCGCCACGCCTCTGCCGCTCGCGTTGACGCCGCGCTCTCCAAAGCGCCGCTGGTGATGGTCATTGACCATCAGCGAACCGCGATCATGGACAAAGCGCACCTGGTGCTCTCTGCGGCAAGCTTCGCAGAAAGCGACGGTACCGTTATCAACAACGAAGGTCGCGCACAGCGTTTCTTCCAGGTTTACGACCCGGCGTACTACGACAGCAACACCGTGATGCTGGAAAGCTGGCGCTGGCTGCACTCCCTGCACAGCACCGTGCAGAGCCGTGAAGTGGACTGGACGCAGCTCGACCACGTTATCGACGCGGTAGTGGAAAAACTGCCTCAGCTGGCAGGCATTAAAGATGCCGCACCTGAAGCAAGCTTCCGCATTCGCGGCCAGAAACTGGCGCGTGAACCGCACCGCTACAGCGGCCGTACCGCGATGCGCGCCAACATCAGCGTGCACGAACCGCGCCAGCCGCAGGATAAAGACACCATGTTCGCCTTCTCCATGGAAGGGAACAACCAGCCGTCCGCACCGCGTTCGCAGATTCCGTTCGCATGGGCGCCGGGCTGGAACTCCCCGCAGGCATGGAACAAGTTCCAGGCTGAAGTGGGTGGGCACCTGCGTCATGGTGATCCGGGCGTGCGTCTGATTGAAGCCTCCGAAAGCGGTCTGGACTATTTCACTGACGTACCGGCGAGTTTTGAAGCGCAGGACGGGAAGTGGCTTATCGCTCCTTATTACCACTTGTTTGGCAGTGACGAAATGTCACAGCGTTCTCCGGTCTTCCAGAGCCGTATGCCGCAACCCTACATCAAACTCAACCCGGCGGATGCCGCGAAGTTGGGCGTGAATGCCGGTGCGCGTATTTCCTTTAGCTACGACGGGCAGACGCTGAGTCTTCCGCTGGAGCTGTCTGAAGGACTGACGGCAGGGCAGGTGGGTTTACCGATGGGCATGCCAGGCATTGCGCCGGTGCTTGCCGGTGCACGTCTTGAAAATCTGCAGGAGGCGCAAGCATGAGTTGGTTAACACCGGATGTTATCGACATTCTGTTAAGCATCCTGAAAGCGGTCGTGATTTTGCTGGTGGTGGTTACCTGCGGCGCGCTGATGAGCTTCGGCGAGCGTCGTCTGCTGGGTCTGTTCCAGAACCGTTATGGACCGAACCGCGTAGGCTGGGGTGGCTCACTCCAGATCGTCGCGGACATGATCAAGATGTTCTTTAAAGAGGACTGGATCCCGAAATTTACCGACAAGGTGATCTTCACTCTCGCACCGGTTATCGCGTTCACCTCTTTGCTGCTGTCGTTTGCTATTGTTCCGGTCAGCCCTAACTGGGTGGTTGCCGACCTGAACATCGGGATTTTGTTCTTCCTGATGATGGCGGGTCTTGCGGTTTACGCCGTGCTGTTCGCCGGTTGGTCGAGCAACAACAAATACTCGCTGCTGGGGGCGATGCGTGCATCTGCGCAAACCCTGAGCTACGAAGTGTTCCTCGGACTTTCCCTGATGGGCGTAGTGGCGCAGGCCGGTTCATTCAATATGACCGACATTGTCAACAACCAGGCGGATATCTGGAACGTTATCCCGCAGTTCTTTGGCTTTATTACCTTTGCCATTGCAGGCGTGGCGGTGTGTCACCGCCATCCGTTTGACCAGCCGGAGGCCGAGCAGGAACTGGCTGATGGTTACCACATCGAATATTCCGGTATGAAGTTCGGTCTGTTCTTCGTGGGGGAATACATCGGTATCGTGACCATCTCTGCACTGATGGTGACGCTGTTCTTCGGTGGCTGGCATGGCCCGTTCTTACCGCCATTCATCTGGTTCGCGATTAAAACCGCGTTCTTTATGATGATGTTCATTTTGATTCGCGCAGCGTTACCTCGTCCTCGTTACGACCAGGTAATGTCCTTCGGCTGGAAAGTGTGCCTGCCGCTGACGCTTCTCAATTTGTTGGGTACGGCGGCTGTCATTCTCTGGCAAGCGCAATAAGGGGCTAAAGACCATGACTTTAAAAGAATTACTCGTGGGCTTCGGCACCCAGGTGCGCAGTATCTGGATGATCGGCCTGCACGCGTTTGCAAAACGCGAAACTCAGATGTACCCGGAAGAGCCGGTTTATCTCCCGCCGCGCTACCGTGGACGTATTGTCCTGACCCGTGACCCGGACGGTGACGAGCGTTGTGTTGCCTGTAACCTGTGTGCGGTAGCCTGCCCGGTAGGGTGTATCTCCCTGCAAAAAGCTGAAACCGTAGATGGGCGCTGGTATCCGGAGTTTTTCCGCATCAACTTCTCGCGCTGCATCTTCTGCGGTATGTGTGAAGAGGCATGCCCGACGACGGCTATTCAGCTGACTCCTGATTTTGAAATGGGTGAGTACAAGCGTCAGGACCTGGTGTACGAAAAAGAGGATCTGCTGATCTCCGGTCCGGGCAAATACCCGGAATATAACTTCTACCGGATGGCAGGTATGGCAATCGACGGAAAAGACAAGGGCGAAGCGCAGAACGAAGCTAAGCCTATCGACGTCAAGAGCCTGTTACCGTAAGGAGAGGGGCAATGGAGTTCGCTTTTTATATCTGTGGCCTGGTTGCCATCCTGACGACACTGCGGGTAATTACCCACACCAATCCGGTACACGCCTTGCTGTATCTGATTGTGTCGTTGCTGGCTATCGCAGGTGTCTTCTTCTCGTTGGGTGCTTACTTTGCGGGTGCGCTGGAAATCATTGTTTACGCGGGTGCCATTATGGTGCTGTTCGTGTTCGTGGTGATGATGCTCAACCTTGGCGGTTCAGAAATCGAACAAGAACGTCAGTGGCTGAAACCGCAGGTGTGGATTGGCCCGGCAATTTTGTCGGCCATTTTGCTGGGTGTGATGATTTACGCCATTGCAGGCATTAACGACCAGGGTATCGAAGGTACGCCAATCAGCGCGAAAGCCGTCGGTATCACCCTGTTTGGACCTTACGTCCTGGCAGTGGAGCTGGCATCAATGCTGCTGTTGGCCGGTCTGGTTGTTGCCTTCCATGTGGGTCGTGAAGACCGCCAGGGTGAAGTGCTGAGCAACCGTACTGACGATCGCCCTAAAAGAAAAACGGAGGAGCATGCATGATCCCCTTACAACATGGACTGATCCTTGCCGCGATCCTGTTTGTTCTCGGTCTTACTGGTCTGGTCATTCGTCGCAACCTGCTGTTTATGCTGATTGGTCTTGAAATCATGATCAACGCGGCTGCCCTGGCATTTGTGGTGGCGGGTAGCTATTGGGGCCAGACTGACGGTCAGGTGATGTATATCCTCGCCATTAGCCTCGCAGCTGCGGAAGCGAGCATTGGCCTGGCGTTGCTGCTGCAACTCCATCGTCGCCGCCAGAATCTGAATATCGATTCAGTAAGTGAGATGCGTGGATGAACATGCTCGCCTTAACCATTATTTTTCCTTTAATTGGCTTTTTGCTGCTCTCTTTCTCTCGCGGACGCTGGTCGGAAAACCTGTCTGCAACGATAGGAATGGGCTCCATTGGCCTGGCGGCACTGATCACTGCCATTGCCGGTGTTGATTTCTTCAATAACGGACGTCAGGCCTTCACTCTGCCACTGTGGACCTGGATGTCCGTCGGTGATTTCAACATCAGCTTTAGTCTGGTGCTGGATGGCCTGTCGCTGACCATGCTGTCAGTGGTCACCGGTGTTGGCTTCCTGATCCACATGTTCGCGTCCTGGTATATGCGCGGTGAAGAGGGTTATTCTCGCTTCTTCGCCTACACCAACCTGTTTATTGCCAGCATGGTTATTCTGGTGCTGGGCGATAACCTGCTGCTGATGTATCTCGGCTGGGAAGGCGTGGGTCTGTGCTCTTACCTGCTGATTGGTTTCTACTACACCGATCCGAAGAATGGCGCAGCGGCCATGAAAGCGTTTGTCGTGACCCGTGTGGGTGACGTCTTCCTCGCCTTCGCGCTGTTCATTCTTTATAACGAGCTGGGCACGCTGAACTTCCGCGAAATGGTCGAGCTGGCGCCTGCTCACTTTGCGAATGGCAACAACATGCTGATGTGGGCGACCCTGATGCTGTTGGGTGGCGCGGTCGGTAAATCCGCTCAGCTGCCGTTGCAGACCTGGCTTGCCGATGCGATGGCCGGTCCGACACCTGTTTCCGCGCTGATCCACGCCGCGACCATGGTGACTGCGGGTGTTTACCTGATTGCACGTACCCATGGTCTGTTCCTGATGACCCCGGAAATTCTGCATCTGGTCGGTATCGTCGGTGCGGTGACGCTGGTGCTGGCGGGTTTTGCGGCGCTGGTGCAAACCGACATCAAACGTGTGCTGGCTTACTCCACCATGAGCCAGATTGGCTACATGTTCCTGGCGCTGGGTGTACAGGCGTGGGATGCGGCCATTTTCCATCTGATGACGCATGCATTCTTTAAAGCGCTGCTGTTCCTCTCGTCCGGTTCGGTGATTCTGGCCTGCCACCACGAGCAGAACATCTTTAAAATGGGCGGTCTGCGTAAGTCGATCCCGCTGGTCTATGTCTGCTTCCTGGTGGGTGGCGCAGCGCTGGCTGCACTGCCAATGATCACCGCTGGCTTCTTCAGTAAGGATGAGATCCTTGCCGGGGCGATGGCGAACGGTCATATCAATCTGATGCTTGCAGGTCTGGCCGGTGCGTTCATGACCTCTCTGTATACTTTCCGTATGATTTTCATCGTCTTCCACGGGAAAGAACAAATTCATGCTCATGCAGGGAAGGGGATTACCCACCATCTGCCGCTGATCGTGCTGCTGATTCTTTCTACCTTCGTGGGCGCAATGATTGTTCCACCGTTGCACGGTGTCTTACCTGAAACCACTGAGCTTGAGCACGGTCGCGTGCTGATGCTTGAAATCACCTCGGGTGTGGTGGCAATTGCAGGCATCCTGATTGCCGCATGGTTGTGGCTGGGCAAACGCACGCTGGTGACATCGATTGCCAACAGTGCGCCAGGCCGTCTGCTGGGGACCTGGTGGTACAACGCCTGGGGCTTCGACTGGCTCTACGATCGCGTCTTCGTGAAGCCGTTCCTGGGCGTGGCCTGGCTGCTGAAACGCGATCCGCTGAATGCCTTGATGAACATCCCGGCGATTCTGTCCCGCTTTGCAGGCAAAGGTCTGCTACTGAGCGAGAACGGTTATCTGCGCTGGTATGTGGCATCCATGAGCATCGGTGCGGTCGTGATTCTGGCGTTGCTGATGGTATTGCGTTGAGTTTGAGGATTGTGGCTGTTTTGCCCGGTGGCGCTGAGCTTACCGGGCCTACGAAATCGTAGGTCGGATAAGCGAAGCGTCATCCGACAATTAAGCCCCCATCCGAAGTGAATTTTCTGTTGTGAGAATTCGTTGAAAATCAGGTCCTGACGGGACTTTAACAAGGAATAAAGATCGCCATGTTACTACCCTGGCTAATATTAATTCCCTTTATTGGTGGATTTTTGTGCTGGCAGACCGAACGCTTCGGCGTGAAGTTGCCGCGCTGGATCGCGCTGATTACCATGGGACTGACGCTGGCGCTTGGTCTGCAACTGTGGTTGCAGGGCGGCTATTCACTGACGCAATCTGCCGGCATTCCGCAGTGGCAGTCGGAGTTTTTACTCCCCTGGATCCCACGCTTTGGCATCAACATCCATTTAGCGCTGGACGGATTGTCCCTGCTGATGGTGGTGCTGACCGGTTTCCTCGGCGTGCTGGCGGTACTCTGCTCCTGGCGTGAAATCGAAAAATATCAGGGCTTCTTCCATCTTAACCTGATGTGGATCCTGGGCGGCGTTATCGGCGTGTTCCTTGCCATCGACATGTTCCTGTTCTTCTTCTTCTGGGAAATGATGCTGGTGCCGATGTACTTCCTGATTGCACTCTGGGGCCACAAAGCCTCCGACGGGAAGACGCGTATCACCGCAGCCACTAAATTCTTCATCTATACCCAGGCGAGCGGTCTGGTGATGTTGATTGCGATTCTGGGGCTGGTGTTTGTTCACCACAGCGCGACCGGCGTCTGGACCTTCGATTATCAGGACCTGCTGAAAACGCCAATGTCTTCTGGCGTTGAGTATCTGCTGATGCTGGGCTTCTTCATCGCCTTTGCGGTGAAAATGCCGGTGGTTCCGCTGCACGGTTGGCTGCCGGATGCACACTCACAGGCACCGACGGCGGGTTCCGTTGACCTCGCAGGCATCTTGCTGAAAACCGCCGCTTACGGTCTGCTGCGTTTTGCACTGCCGCTGTTCCCGAATGCCTCTGCCGAGTTTGCCCCTATCGCCATGTGGTTGGGTGTCATCGGTATCTTCTACGGTGCGTGGATGGCGTTTACCCAGTACGACATCAAACGTCTTATTGCGTACACCTCCGTTTCCCACATGGGCTTCGTACTGATTGCTATCTATACCGGCAGCCAGTTGGCCTATCAGGGCGCGGTTATCCAGATGATTGCACATGGTCTGTCTGCCGCCGGTCTGTTCATTCTGTGTGGCCAGCTGTATGAACGTCTGCATACCCGCGATATGCGCATGATGGGCGGGCTGTGGAGCAAAATTAAATGGCTGCCAGCACTCTCTATGTTCTTCGCGGTTGCGACGCTGGGGATGCCGGGTACGGGTAACTTTGTTGGCGAATTTATGATTCTGTTCGGCAGCTACCAGGTGGTTCCGGTGATTACCGTCATCTCGACCTTTGGTCTGGTGTTTGCGTCCGTTTACTCACTGGCGATGTTGCATCGTGCTTACTTCGGTAAAGCAAAAAGCGAGCTGGCCAGTAAAGAGTTGCCAGGGATGTCACTGCGCGAGCTGCTGATGATTCTGTCGCTGGTTGTACTTCTGGTACTGCTTGGCTTCTATCCGCAGCCGATTCTGGATACCTCGCATTCCGCGATGGGCAATATCCAGCAGTGGTTTGTTAATTCTGTTTCTACTACAAGGCCGTAAATCGCCATGACAATAACTCCACAACACCTGATTGCGCTGCTGCCGCTGCTGATCGTCGGATTGACGGTGGTGGTTGTGATGCTCTCCATTGCGTGGCGACGCAACCATTTCCTGAATGCCACGCTCTCAGTGGTGGGCCTGAACGTCGCGTTAGTCTCTCTCTGGTTTGTTGGCCAGGCGGGGGCGATGGACGTCACGCCGCTGATGCGCGTTGATGGCTACGCCATGCTGTACACCGGGCTGGTCCTGATGGCGAGCCTCGCCACCTGCACCTTTGCCTACCCGTGGCTGGAAGGCTACAACGACAACAAAGAAGAGTTCTATCTGCTGGTGCTGATTGCGGCACTGGGCGGGATCCTGCTGGCCAACGCGAACCATATGGCCTCGCTGTTCCTTGGGATTGAGCTTATCTCTCTGCCGTTGTTTGGCCTGGTGGGCTACGCGTTCCGTCAGAAACGTTCGCTGGAAGCGAGTATCAAGTACACCATTCTGTCCGCAGCGGCGTCATCGTTCCTGCTGTTCGGTATGGCGCTGGTTTACGCGCAGTCCGGTAACCTGTCGTTTGTTGCCCTGGGCAAGAGCCTCGGTGGCACCGTGCTGCATGAGCCACTGCTGCTTATCGGTCTGGGCCTGATGATCGTTGGCCTTGGCTTCAAACTGTCACTGGTGCCGTTCCACCTGTGGACGCCAGACGTGTATCAGGGCGCTCCTGCCCCGGTTTCAACCTTCCTGGCGACGGCGAGCAAAATCGCTATCTTCGGTGTGGTAATGCGTCTGTTCCTCTATGCGCCGGTGGGTGACAGTGAAGCGGTTCGCGTGGTGCTGGGTCTTATCGCCTTTGTGTCTATCATCTTCGGTAACCTGATGGCGCTGAGCCAGACCAACATCAAACGTCTGCTCGGCTACTCCTCCATCTCTCACCTCGGTTATCTGCTGGTGGCGCTGATTGCGCTGCAAAGCGGCGAAATGTCGATGGAAGCGGTGGGCGTGTACCTGGCCGGTTACCTGTTCAGCAGCCTCGGCGCCTTCGGCGTGGTGAGCCTGATGTCCAGCCCGTATCGTGGGCCGGATGCAGAATCACTGTACTCCTATCGCGGTCTGTTCTGGCATCGTCCGATTCTGGCAGCAGTGCTGACGGTGATGATGCTGTCGCTGGCGGGTATCCCGATGACGCTCGGCTTTATCGGTAAGTTCTACATCCTGGCAGTAGGCGTGCAGGCGCATCTGTGGTGGCTGACGGGCGCTGTTGTGCTTGGCTCCGCTATTGGCCTCTACTACTACCTGCGTGTTGCCGTGAGCCTGTATCTGAATGCGCCACAGCAGCTTAACCGTGATGCGCCATCAAACTGGCAGTACAGTGCGGGCGGTATCGTGGTGCTGATTTCAGCCCTGCTGGTGCTGTTGCTCGGTATTTACCCGCAGCCGCTTATCTCGTTGGTTGCGATGGCAACGCCGCTGATGTAATGCTTCTTAGCTAATAAAAAACCGCCAGATTCGGCGGTTTTTTTTATGTCCGAAAGAAACGTTGCAATTTATTTTGCCAGCAGCGGCTTCGCCATGATTTTCTGCCCGCTCACCAACGGTCCGCTAATACGGCTCGCGGCACGCTCAAGCACTTCCTGAATGACGGATGACAGTTCGTTAATCTCAAACTTGGCCACATAGCCATCGGCCTGTACTTTGCGCACGTGATCTTCGTTAGCGCTACCGGACAGCGAAGAGTGGATAACCACCGGGATCTGCTTCAGACGCGGATCGCTTTTGATCAGGCGCGTCAGGGTAAAACCGTCCATTTCCGGCATCTCGAGATCCGTCAGTACCATCGAGATTTTATCGCTGATCGGCACACCTTCTGCTTCAGCCTGCTGGGTCAGCAACTGAATACGCTCCCAGGCATCTTTACCGGTGATGTGCATGGTGTTGGGGATCTGCATGGCCTGCAAACCTTTGTCGAGCATGGCGCGTGCCACTTTCGAGTCTTCTGCCACAATCGCCACTGCACCGGGTTTGATATTGAATTTCTTGTCCGGGATATGGTTGCCGTGCAGGTCATGATCCGCCGGTGAAATGTCGTACAGGATCTGCTCAACATCCAGCACCATCGCCAGGTTATTACTGTCTTTGTCTTCATCCAGACAGGCAATACTGGTGATGTACTGACCGTTAATCGCTTTTTCCGCCGTATGAACCTGTTTCCAGTCCAGACGAATGATGTTCTCTACCGACTCAACCGCAAATGCCTGCACGCTGCGGGCATACTCAGTGATCAATAAAATATTGAGACCAGTTGCAGGCTTACAGCCCGCCACGGCGGCCAGATCGATAACCGGGACCACCTGATCGCGAATATTTACCATGCCCATTAACGGTGGTTTCATCCCGGCAGGACGGGTGAAGGTAGGCATAGGAACAATTTCGCGCAGTTTAAAAACGTTTATGCCGAAAAGTTCTGATTTCGCATCATTCTGTGAGGCACCAAGACGAAACAGCAACAACTCAAAACGGTTCGACAGGGTAAGATTCGCCCTGTCATCAATATCTTTCTGGAAATTATCCATCGTGCCCTCAATGTGAAATGCCTGCGTTAAAACTGTTATCGGCACATTGCGCAAAAAGTGGAGTGCGCAATATCACATCACAGAGGAACAACATGAAAATCTTCAGCGAGCAGGGTTTGCGGGAAAATTGCCTGGCATTCAGCGAGTAACTGACGACTTCCGGTTTCATCGTAACGGGAACTGAGATGGGTAATCACCAGCTTCCCGGCGCCTGCTTCACGTGCCAGCAGTGCTGCCTGACGGGAGGAGCTATGCCCCCGGCTGTTGGCCTTCTCCTCCATCGCTTGTTCCAGGGTGGCTTCATGGACCATAAGATTGACGCCACGTGCCAGTTCAAGTGCGGACGAGCAGGGGGCGGTATCCCCAAAAATCGCCAGTTTTTTGCCAGGCTCCGCCGGGGCGAGATAATCGCTGCCTTTAATAATACGCCCGTCGTCGAGGGTGACCGTTTCCCCTTGTTTAAGCTGCTGAAACAGAGGGCCGGGCGTTACACCCTGCGCAATCAGTGCCTGCGCGTCCAGCGCGCCGGGTTTTGCGTGTTCTTCTATGCGGTAACCGTAACATTCCACCGGATGATTAAGGGCATGGGCCGTCACTTTACGCAGGCCGTCGTCCACCACCAGTCCGGCGCTGATTTCTTCAACCACCAGAGGGTAATCGGTCCAGGAGCCGCTCAGACGCAGCGTTGTTTCGACAAATTCTTTAATGCCTTTTGGGCCGTAAATCGTCAGCGGCTGAACGTTGCCAGCCATCGAGCGGCTGCACAGCAGGCCCGGCAGACCAAACAGGTGATCGCCGTGGAGATGGGTAATGAAAATGCGGTCCAGCTTGCCGGGGTGGAAAGCGGTTCTCAGCATTTGATGCTGGGTACCTTCACCGCAGTCAAACAGCCACAGTCCTGCCTGAGTGGGATGCTGAAGATTCAGCAGAACAGCCGTGACATTACGGGTACGGGTTGGTACACCCGCCGAGGTGCCTAAAAAAATCAGTTCCACAGGGTAAGACGTCCTTTGCGTTTGGGGCGAGTGTTTTAGTATAACGAGGTCAGAACTAATAAGGAGCACAACATGATTCGCTGGCAGGACCTGCACCATTCTGAATTAACCGTAGCGGAGCTCTACGCCCTGCTGAAATTACGCTGTGAAGTGTTTGTTGTTGAACAGACCTGCGCTTATCTGGACGTCGACGGTGATGACCTTGTTGGCAGCAACCGCCACCTGCTCGGCTGGCAGGACGATCGGCTGGTGGCGTATGCGAGGATTCTGAAAAGTGATGAGGATCTTGAGCCGGTTGTGATAGGTCGGGTGATTGTGAGCAATGCGGTTCGCGGTGAAAAACTGGGCTATCAGTTGATGGAGCGTGCGGTCGCATCTTGCCTGCAACACTGGCCGCAGCATGCGCTGTATCTGGGCGCACAGGCTCATCTGCAGAATTTCTATGGCCGGTTTGGCTTTGTGGCGGTCACTGATATTTACGATGAAGATGGCATTCCTCACGTTGGGATGGCGCGGGAGGCGAATCAGGCGTAACCCGGAGGATTGTCTATAGTTTAGCGGACAGGTTCATAACATGGAGATAACTGATGTCTAATCAATTTTATGATTCACGTATCGATGACGACCTGGCCCTGCTGAGCGAAACGCTGGAGGAAGTCCTGCGCTCCTCGGGCGACCCTGCGGATCAAAAGTATATTGAGCTAAAGGCCCGTGCTGAGCAGGCGCTGAACGACGTTAAAAATCGCGTCAGCAATGCGTCAGACACCTATTACTATCGGGCCAAGAAAGCGGTTTACCGTGCCGATGACTATGTGCATGAGAACCCCTGGCATGGCATCGGGGTCGGTGCTTCTATTGGGCTGGTATTAGGCCTGTTGCTGCGCCGCTAAACAAAACATCCCCTCCCTCAACGGGGGTACTGCTATTTATGGCATACACCCCGTATAATATGCGGTTTTTAACAGGGAGGGGGTTGCGTGCTGTCTATCTCGGTTGCGCTGGAACACTTGCTCGAAAAATTATCAGGCGACTTTGCGCATTCGCCCGGCTTATCTGTTCTTGATGTTCCCTTCGCACTGAATGATGCTTTCGACCCGCTCACCTGGATGGCTTCTCAATCCTGCTATCCACAATTTTACTGGCAACAACGCAGTGGTGAAGATGAAGCTGCCGCATTGGGTGCCCTTATACGTTTTACGTCACTCCCGCAGGCGCAACAGTTTCTTCGGGAACATCCTGGGGGGGATCTGCGAGTCTGGGGTCTCAATGCCTTTACTCCGGAGCACGGTGAACTTTTCTTGCCCCGCCTTGAATGGCGTCGTGAGGGCGGGCATGCCACCCTGCGCCTGATTGTGCAAAGTGACCACTCTTTGCATAACGATGTGCAGGTCGCCAAAGATTTCCTCGCCTCCCTGGTCAGAACCAAAAACCTCCCGGACGTTCACCAACCTTTACTTGAGCAGGTTCATACCCCCGATAAGTCCGGATGGGAACGTCTTGTTGTGCAGGCTACTGAATCTATTGCCCGTGGCGAGATGGAAAAAGTGGTTCTTGCCCGTACTACCGATCACCGCTTTTACCGACAGGTCAGCGCCGCTTCGCTCATGGCGGTCAGTCGCCGACTTAATCATCACTGTTTCCACTTCTATATGGCATTTGATGCGCAGCAGGCCTTTTTAGGCTCCACGCCGGAACGCTTATGGCGTCGGCGGGGGAAGGCCCTGCGCACTGAAGCACTGGCTGGCACCGTTGCCAGTCATCAGGATGATCAGCAAGCGCAGGCGCTCGGCGACTGGTTAATGGCTGATGACAAAAACCAGCGCGAAAACATGCTGGTGGTCGAAGATATCTGCCAGCGTTTGCAAAGGGCGGTGTCGACACTGGAGGTACTGCCGCCACACATTGTCCGTCTGCGTAAGGTGCAACACCTGCGCCGCTGTATCTGGACGGAGCTGAAGAGCGAGGACGACGCGCAGTGCTTATCGTTGCTGCAGCCAACGGCTGCGGTTGCCGGGCTTCCCCGCCAGGCGGCACGGGCGTTTATCCAACAGGCTGAACCTTTTGAGCGTGAATGGTATGCCGGTTCCGCCGGTTACCTGTCATTGCGTCAGAGCGAGTTTTGCGTCGCACTACGTTGTGCAAAGATAAGCGGTGATAATGTTCGGCTGTATGCGGGGGCGGGGATTGTGGCAGGCTCCGATCCGGCACAAGAGTGGCAGGAAATTGAAAATAAAGCGGCCGGATTGCGTTCTTTATTGCTAATGACGCACGCATAACCGACCCATATCAAAAACCTGTTGTTTTCGATTCTTTATACTTAACCGCATTATTGATACCGGACAAACTTATGTCAGTGAGTGCCTTTAACCGACGCTGGGCTGCGGTGATCCTCGAAGCCTTAACGCGCCATGGTGTGCGCCATGTCTGCATCGCCCCTGGCTCTCGTTCCACGCCCTTGACGCTGGCGGCAGCTGAGAACCCGACTTTTATCCGCCACACGCACTTTGATGAGCGTGGTTTGGGGCACCTGGCACTTGGGCTGGCGAAGGCCAGTCACTCTCCTGTGGCAGTGATTGTGACTTCGGGTACGGCGGTGGCGAACCTTTACCCGGCGCTGATTGAAGCCAGTCTGACCGGTGAAAGATTAGTCCTGCTTACGGCTGACCGCCCGCCGGAACTGATCGACTGTGGCGCGAATCAGGCCATTCGTCAGCCCGGTATTTTTGCTTCTCATCCCTCGCAGACTCTGGCGTTACCACGCCCCTCACAGGACATTCCTGCCCGCTGGCTACTCTCGGCCATTGATAATCTGATTGGCTCCGTCCAGACCGGTGCGGTGCATATTAACTGCCCGTTTGCTGAACCCTTGTACGGTGAAATGGACGAAACGGGCCTTGCCTGGCAGCAGGCACCGGGCGACTGGTGGCAGGAAGACAAACCATGGTTGCGTGAAGACTTACAGACCGGCAGTGCGGCCCAGCGTGACTGGTTCTTCTGGCGGCAAAAACGGGGCGTAGTGGTTGCCGGGCGTATGAGCGCGGCGGAAGGTAAGCAGGTTGCCGCCTGGGCTAAAACCCTCGGCTGGCCTTTAATTGGTGATGTGCTGTCACAAACCGGGCAACCCTTGCCTTGTGCCGACTTGTGGCTGGGCAACGCTCGTGCGGTAACAGAACTCCAGCAGGCGCAAATCGTAGTGCAACTGGGGGGCAGCCTGACGGGCAAACGCCTGTTGCAATGGCAGGCGACCTGTGAGCCGGAAGAGTACTGGCTGGTTGACCCGATGCAGGGGCGGCTGGATCCGGCGCATCATCGCGGTCGCCGTCTGACCGCCTCTGTGGCTGACTGGCTGGTGGCCCACCCGGCGGAGGTGCGCTCCCCCTGGTGCGTAGAGCTCCCGCAGCTCTCAGCCCAGGCGTGGGAGGCCGTTTCTGAACGCCGCGAGCACTTCGGTGAAGCGCAGTTGGCCCATCGACTGGCGGGGTATTTGCCCGATCAGGGGCAACTGTTCCTTGGCAACAGCCTGGTGGTCCGCCTCGTGGATGCACTGGGGAAAATCCCGGCCGGTTACCCGGTTTACAGCAACCGGGGTGCCAGTGGCATTGACGGCCTCATTTCAACGGCCGCAGGCGTACAGCGTGGCAGTGCCCGGCCTACGCTTGCATTAGTCGGCGATCTCTCCGCCCTCTACGATCTTAATGCGTTGGCTTTATTGCGCCAGGTGTCGGCACCGTTCGTGCTGATTGTTGTGAATAACAACGGTGGGCAGATATTCTCCTTGCTGCCAACGCCGCAAAGCGAACGTGAGCAGTTTTATTTGATGCCGCAGCATGTGCGTTTTGAGCACGCGGCAGCCATGTTTGGTCTGAAGTATCACAGCCCTTCCAACTGGCAGGAGCTGGACGGCGCGCTATCCAAAGCCTGGAGCCGACCGGGTGCCACGCTGATTGAACTGGTCGTCGATGATGCGGAGGGTGCGCATACGCTGCAAAGCCTTTTGGCGCAGGTGAGCCAGTTTTGAATCTTAGTGCCCAGGTTAAAAACCCAGAAGCTGAGGGGCCGTGGCTGGTTTTCCTGCACGGTTTTTCCGGTGACAGCCAGGAGTGGCAGGCCGTTGGCGACAGCATCACGGAGAGCCCGCGATTGTATGTTGATCTTCCTGGGCATGGCGGTTCGTCTTCTGTCGGTGTCACCTCTTTCGCACAACTGCGCGCGCTATTGTCCAGCATTCTTGATAGTTACAACATACTTAGCTACTGGCTGGTGGGGTACTCGCTCGGCGGGCGCGTGGCGATGGATTTTGCCTGTCAGCAACCGAAAGGGCTACGCGGGCTGATTGTTGAAGGTGGTCATCCGGGGCTGACCGATGAGGCCGAACGCCGGTCGCGCATGGCCTCGGACCGGCACTGGGCAGAGCGCTTTCGTCGCGAGCCGCTGGCCTCGGTGTTTGCCGACTGGTACCAGCAGCCGGTGTTTGCCTCACTGCAGGCTGAGCAGCGCCAGGCGCTGATCGCACTGCGCAGCCACAATGATGGCGACGCGCTGGCAGCGATGCTTGAGGCCACGTCGCTGGCGGTGCAACCCGATTTACGTGCGGCGCTGCGTCAATGCGCGTTTCCTGTTCATTATTTATGTGGTGAATTTGACAGCAAGTTTCGCGCGCTGGCGACAGAGGTTGCTGCTCGCTGTCATCTCATTGATGCCGCCGGGCATAACGCGCACCGGGACAATCCCGAAGCGGTTGCGGCATGCCTGGCTCAAATTCTGCGTCTGATATAAAGGGCATACTATGATCTATCCTGATGAAACAATGCGTTACGCACCGATTGACTGGCAGGACTGCTCCGAAGGGTTTAGCGATATTCGCTATCACAAATCCAAAGACGGCATTGCCAAAATCACCATTAATCGTCCGGAAGTGCGTAATGCGTTTCGTCCGCTGACCGTTAAAGAGATGATTCAGGCGCTGTCCGATGCGCGTTATGACGACGACATTGGTGTGATCATTTTGACCGGTGAAGGTGAAAAAGCGTTCTGCTCCGGTGGCGACCAGAAAGTGCGTGGCGATTACGGCGGATACAAAGACGACTCCGGCGTCCACCACCTGAACGTGCTTGATTTCCAGCGCCAGATTCGCACCTGTCCGAAACCTGTTATTGCGGCGGTGGCGGGCTACTCCATCGGCGGTGGTCACGTCCTGCACATGATGTGTGACCTCACCATTGCGGCAGAAAATGCCATTTTCGGCCAGACCGGCCCGAAAGTCGGCTCCTTTGATGGCGGCTGGGGCGCATCTTACATGGCTCGTATCGTGGGGCAGAAAAAAGCCCGCGAAATCTGGTTCCTGTGCCGTCAGTACAACGCGAAAGAAGCGCTGGATATGGGACTGGTCAACACCGTGGTACCGGTGGCTGAACTGGAGCGCGAAACCGTGCGCTGGTGTCGTGAAATGCTGCAAAACAGCCCGATGGCGCTGCGCTGCCTGAAAGCGGCACTGAATGCTGATTGCGATGGTCAGGCGGGTCTGCAGGAACTGGCAGGCAATGCCACCATGCTCTTCTACATGACCGAAGAAGGGCAGGAAGGTCGCAACGCGTTCAATGAAAAACGCCAGCCTGACTTCAGCAAATTTAAACGGAATCCCTAATGCGTAGCGTGCAGGTTTACCGCTGGCAGATACCGATGGACGCGGGCGTGGTGCTGCGTGAACAGCGGCTAAAAACCCGCGACGGACTGTTCGTGCGCGTGCAGGAAGCAGGCCGTGAAGGCTGGGGAGAGATTTCTCCCTTGCCGGGTTTCAGCCATGAATCGCTCGAAGACGCAACGCTTGCGACCCTGAGCTGGGCGAAAGCCTGGCAGTCCGGCGGAGAACCGGCACTACCGGGATTGCCCTCGGCCGATTTTGGTCTCAGCTGTGCGCTGGCGGAACTGCACAATACCTTGCCCCAGGCAGCAAATTATCGCGCGGCGATGCTGTGTACCGGCGATCCTGATGAGCTGTTTGTCGCGCTGGCCGCTATGCCGGGCGAAAAAGTAGCAAAAATGAAGGTCGGGCTCTACGAAGCCGTGCGCGACGGGATGGTGGTAAACCTGATGCTGGAAGCCATCCCCGATTTACAGCTTCGCCTTGATGCTAACCGGGCCTGGACACCGCTGAAAGCGCAGCAATTTGCGAAATACGTTAATCCTGCGTACCGCGATCGTATCGCTTTTCTCGAAGAACCCTGCAAAACCCGCGACGATTCTCGCGCATTTGCCCGCGAAACAGGCATTGCGATTGCCTGGGATGAGAGCCTGCGCGATGCTGATTTTATCTTTAAAGCCGAAGACGGCGTACGTGCAGTGGTCATCAAACCTACGCTGACGGGCAGTCTTGAGAAAGTGCAGGCGCAGGTCGCTGCGGCCACGGCACTGGGGTTGAATGTGGTCATCAGTTCGTCCATTGAGTCGAGCCTTGGACTGACTCAGCTGGCGCGAATCGCCGCCTGGCTGACACCCGATATCATCCCCGGTCTCGACACGCTGACGTTAATGCAGACACAGCTGCTGCGCCGCTGGCCTGGCTGTCAGTTGCCCTGTCAGCAGGTTGACGTGCTGGAACCCTTATTATGATCTTTAGCGACTGGCCATGGCGTCACTGGTGCGCCATTCACGGGAACGCGACGGCGCTGCGTTTGCATAACGAAACGCTGAGCTGGCATGCTTTGTGTGGGCGTATCGACCAGCTTGCTGGTGGCTTTGCTGAGCAGGGCGTGATGTCCGGTGATGGGGTGATGCTGCGTGGCAAAAATCATCCTGACATGCTGTTGGCCTGGCTGGCTCTGCTGCAATGTGGGGCGAGGGTACTGCCTGTTAACCCCCAGCTTCCGTCTTCACTACTCGATGAACTCCTTCCCTCACTGGCGCTGCACTTTGCGATCAACCTCGCGGATAGTGCGCAATATGCGGGGCTGCGCGCCCTGGAATTGCGTGACGGGTCGGAGAATTATGACGCAGGCTGGCAGCCGGACCGTCTGGCGTCGATGACGCTGACCTCAGGCTCAACGGGGCTACCGAAAGCAGCGGTGCATAGCTGTCGTGCCCATCTTGCCAGCGCGCAGGGTGTGCTGGCCCTGATTCCCTTCACGCCTGAGGATGACTGGCTGCTGTCGCTGCCGCTGTTCCACGTCTCCGGGCAAGGCATTCTCTGGCGCTGGTTGCTGGCGGGGGCAACCATGACCGTCTCCGACAAACCGTTGGCCGCCGCCTTGCAGGGCTGTACTCATGCATCTCTGGTGCCGACCCAGCTCTGGCGCTTACTTAATGACGGAGAACCCATCTCGCTTAAAGCGGTACTGCTGGGGGGCGCATCGATTCCTGTCGACCTGACGAACCACGCCCGTGAGCGCGGGATCAGTACATGGTGCGGATACGGACTCACGGAGTTTGCCTCGACGGTGTGTGCCAAAGCCGCTGACGGAAAGCCTGATGTTGGCTTCGCATTGCCTGGTCGGGAAGTGCGGATTGTCGAAGGTGAGGTCTGGTTGCGTGCGACCAGTCTGGCCTCCGGTTACTGGCGTCAGGGGGCCTTACAACCCATCACTAACGACAGCGGCTGGTTTGCTACCCGCGATCGGGGTGTACTCGTTGACGGCTGCCTGACGATACTCGGCCGACTGGATAATCTGTTTTTTAGCGGTGGAGAGGGCATCCAGCCTGAAGAAGTCGAACGCGTGATTGCCGGGCATCCCCAGGTCAGGCAGGTTTTTATTGCGCCCGTTGCCGATCGTGAGTTTGGTCAGCGTCCGGTTGCGGTTATAGACAGCCATGATGCCTTGAAAATCAATGAACTTGAAAACTGGTCTCGTGAGAAGCTGGCCCGCTTCCAGCAGCCCGTTGCGTGGCTGACCCTGCCGGAACATCTGTCTCAGGGCGGCATCAAAATCTCCCGCCGGGCGCTGCAGGAATGGGTTGCCACTCAGGTTACCCGGTGATGTTTTGCGTAGTACTTTCCAGTCCTGAATCGATTTTCTGAACAAGCCCTTAGCGGGTGTTAGTCTTCCTGGACATTGTTCAACTGGCAGGGAAAAAGATGAAGCACCGAACAGGGACGTCAGTGCACGATGCACTTTTTAAACAATTTCTCACCCACAAAGAGACGGCACAGGATTTTCTCGCCATCCACTTGCCTGCCCATTTGCGTGCGCTCTGCGCGCTGGAAACGTTAAAACTGGAATCCGGGAGTTTCGTGGATGAGGATTTACGTGCCAGTTACTCGGATGTTCTGTATTCGGTACAAATGTGCGATCGGGCCGGGTATATCTATGCGCTGATTGAGCATCAAAGCTCTCCTGATAAACATATGGCTTTTCGGCTTATGCGTTACTCGGTGGCAGCGATGCAGCGCCATCTGGATGCGGGGAATCGTTCGCTGCCGTTGGTTATTCCGATCCTTTTTTACCATGGAAGTGTGAGCCCTTATCCCTGGTCATTATGCTGGCTGGATGAATTTGACAATCCCGCGCTTGCGGGTCAGCTCTATAACGCTCCCTTCCCGCTGGTGGACGTGACGGTTATACCCGATGAACAAATTATGAAGCATAAGCGTATTGCGCTGCTCGAATTGCTGCAAAAGCACATTCGGCAGCGGGACCTGACCCTCATGCTGGACAAACTGGTCACGACTTTACTGCCAGGATACACTACCCGGCAGCAGTTCAACGCTGCCATACATTACCTAATCAGCACCGGAAACACGCCCGCGCCAGCTGCTTTTCTTCGCCAACTGGCACAGCGCACCCCACAACATAAGGATACGTTGATGACCATTGCAGAACATCTTGAGGAATTGGGAAGACGTAAAGGTTTTCGTCAGGGACGAAAAGAAGGTCACAATGCCGGACATAGAGAAGGGCAGAAGACGGAGGCGCAGCGCATTGCCAATGAGATGATCAATCGCGGGCTTGAAAAAGCGTTGGTGTTGCAAATCACCGGTTTGAGCGAAGCCGAGCTGGCGCACTGTCAGCACTGAGTGCGCCCGAGCGTTTCTCTTAAAGCAGACCTTTCAGCGTCAGCGTTTTACGGGTGGCGATGTTCAAATCGTAGTTTGCTAAATCCGCCGGACTGACCCAGGCGTAAGCCTGAAATTCTTCATTAATGGTGACATCCCGGTTTGCACTGACGCAGTCAAAGATCAGGTAAATCATATAGATTTCTTCTTTGCTGCCGTCGGCATAGGTCTTAATGCGCACGTCATCACTGAACGTCCAGGGCGCTACCGTTTCCAGAACGAGTTTATCGCCCAGCTCTTCGCGAATTTCCCGACGCAGCGCCTCTTCTATCCGTTCCCTCGGCTCAACGCCACCGCCAGAAAGCGCCCACTGTCCGGGAAACACACCTCTGTCATCCGCCATTTTACACAGCAGATAATCGCCATTGTTTTGAATCAGTGGGCACACAATCGTCCTTTGTCGCATCAGGTAATCCTTATGTATAAGAGGGGCTTTGTTTATATCACTAACTGCATCTGGATGCAGTTGTTATGGTGATTGGTATAAAAAGCGACGATTGATGTAACAAATCATTTTTAGTCCACTCTTTGCCAAAAAAAAGATCGTACAATCAGCC
The DNA here is from genome assembly GCA_963530515.1 of uncultured Enterobacteriaceae bacterium. Classification (GTDB taxonomy): domain Bacteria; phylum Pseudomonadota; class Gammaproteobacteria; order Enterobacterales; family Enterobacteriaceae; genus CBFFRJ01. The sequence goes on from CAUSEC010000002.1 coordinate 70,194, forward strand.
GCTTTGATTGTTTGATCCTTTTTGCGCGGAACATGGAAATGAAAAAAATTGCTTATATGGGCGTTGCGGCGTTGATCCTGGCCTCTGCCGGGGCAAATGCTATCAGTCTGAGCGGTCAGGTGGGTGAGCATTACACCAACCTGGGCGTGGGCATGGGCACGGAAAGCAGTGGCCTGGCGCTGAGCGGCAACTGGGCACACAGCGATGACGACGGCGATATCGCCGGTCTGGGTCTCGGCTACAACATTCCGCTGGGGCCGTTTATGGGCACCGTCGGCGGTAAAGGGGTATACCTCAACCCGAACGCCGGCAGCGAAGGTTATGCTGCGGCAGTGGGTGGTGGCCTGGCATGGCAGGTGAGCGACAGCTTCCGTCTCTTCGGTGAGTATTACTACTCCCCGGACTCCCTCTCCAGCGGCGTGGAAGATTACAAAGAAGCCAATGCCGGTGCGCGTTTCACCATTATGCGCCCACTGAGCATTGAAGCCGGCTACCGCTATGTCGATATGACCGGTAAAGACGGTAAGCGTGACAATACCGTTGCTGATGGCCCGTACGTGGGTGTCAACGCCAGTTTCTGATTGCTATCCCCGGCGCGGCGTCCGTCGCGCCAGTTTCTTACCTCCTTTCTTCCTCTCATGCGGTATAGTGTTTTGACCTCTATTGCTGGAGAAAACAATGTTAAACGTGGAGATGCTGTCAACCGGCGATGAAGTGCTGCATGGACAAATAGTCGATACCAACGCAGCCTGGCTGGCAGATTTTTTCTTTAATCAGGGATTACCGTTAACCCGCCGTAACACCGTTGGGGACAACCTGAATGATTTGATCGCCATTTTGCGCGAACGCAGTGAGCATGCTGATGTTCTCATCGTGAACGGTGGCTTAGGCCCGACCAGCGATGATCTCAGTGCACTTGCCGCCGCCACGGCAAAAGGCGAAGAGCTTGTCTTACACGAAGAATGGCTCGCGCAAATGGAACGCTTCTTTAGCGAACGTGGTCGCGTGATGGCGCCGAGTAACCGCAAGCAGGCGGAGATCCCGGCGAGCGCTGAGCTGGTGGATAACCCGGTCGGTACCGCCTGCGGCTTCGCCGTTCAGCTTAACCGTTGCCTGATGTTCTTTACTCCGGGTGTACCGTCTGAATTCAAGGTGATGGTCGAGCAGGAAATTCTGCCGCGCCTGCGCACCCGCTTTACCCTGCCTGAGCCACCAGTTTGCCTGCGACTGACCACCTTTGGCCGCTCCGAAAGCGATCTCGCCCAGAACCTGGCGCATTTGTCCTTGCCGGACGGTGTGGTGATGGGCTATCGCTCCTCCATGCCGATTATTGAGCTTAAGCTCACCGGCCCGGCGGAACATAAGAAGGCAATGGAAGCGATATGGCCAGAAGTGCAACGCGTTGCGGGTGAAAGCCTGATTTTTGAAGGCACTGTTGGTTTACCTGCGCTGCTGGCACAACGGCTGCGCGAACGCCAGCTGAGTCTGACGCTGAGCGAGCAATTCACCGGTGGCCTGGTGGCGCTGCAACTTTCTCGCGCTGATGCGCCCTTGCTGGTCAGTGAAGTGTTACCGTCGCAGGACGAAGCGCTGTTGCAGGCAGCACGCTGGGCGGCAGGTTTGCGCAGCCGTCACCTTGCCGGGCTGGCGTTAACCGTGACCGGGCTGGAGGAAGAGTATCTGAATTTTGCTCTGGCCACCCCGGAAGGGACCCATGCTCTGCGGGTGAAATTCAGCACCACTCGCCACAGTCTGGCCGTGCGCCAGGAAGTGTGTGCGATGATGGCACTGAATATTCTGCGCCGCTGGCTCAACGGGCAGGATCTGGCCAGCGATCACGGCTGGATCAACGTGGTTGAGTCCTTGACCATCGAGTAATGCCATACCCTCCCGGCGTCGGGAGGGTTACGTTAACCTAGCGCAGCGCCTGCGCCAGCAGGGTAAAGGGATGTTCGCAGCGCTTGCTGGTGGACATCTCAATCTGCCATTTGCAGGTTTCGCAGTCGCAAATCACCAGATCCGCACCGCTCTCCTCAATCTGACGGAACAACGGCTCGCCAATGGCCTGCGACGTCGGATAGTTCTCGCTCTTAAAGCCATAAGTCCCGGCGATACCGCAGCAACGCGAATCCAGCACCGTTAATTCCAGCCCTGGGATCCGCCGCAGCAGGTCGAGGGTGTAATGCGTCCAGCCCATTTTCTCCATATGACAGGGTGTGTGATACACCACTTTCAGCGGTAGCTCGCGCAGCGGCAGTTCGGCCCCTTCCGCCAGTTTGCGCCAGACCCAGCGGGTAGCAAGATCGATATGCTGACGCAGGTGCCGGTTATCGACATCCAGCACATGCGGGTATTCATCCCTCAGCGTGAAGGTGCAGGTGGTGGAGGTGGCAATCACCTGCAGCCCATCTTCATTCACCCGCTGCTCAATAGCCTGCAGATTCACATTCGCCTGCTTTTTGGCTTTCTCAATATAGCCGTTGGCGATAAGGGGCACGCCGCAGCATTTTTCCTGATGCAGTAGCTGCACGCCGATGCCCATGGCATTAAGCACCTTCAGCATGTCTTTACCCAACTGCGGGTTGTTGTAATTCACGTAGCAGCCGTGAAAGAACGCGACCTGTTGGGTAAAGTTTTTCTGCTGCTCCGCGACGGAACGATACCAGCGACGGAAGGTTCCGCTGGCATATTTTGGCAAGGTGCGGCGGTGATCGATTTTCAGTGCCGCATCCAGCAGCTGGCGTACAGGCTTGAGTCCGGTTGCCGCGTTAACCAGCGGAGCGAAGGGTGTCGAGAGTGAGCCCATTAAGTCCGTGTGGCTGAGAATGGCGTTACGTAACGAAAATGCCTGCGGCGCATGCTGGGCTTTGGCACGCTGAATAATGTCACCGATTTTGACGCCGGATGGGCAGGCCGTTTCGCAGCGCTTGCAGTTAGTGCAGTACTTTAGCGCATCGTCGAACAGCGCAGGATCTTTGAGTCGCAGGCGTTCACCGTCCGGCCCGGACTGTTTCGGCCCCGGGTAGTTGGGGTTGACGGCGCTGACCGGGCAGACGGTGGTGCAGGCTGTGCACTTGATGCAGCTTTCAAACTGGGTGGTGGTCATTGGTGTTCTCCTGACGCGCAAATCTTATCAGCAGCAAACAGGGCGGTGACGGCGCAAACACCGCCCCCACAGCCTTGTGCGACGGCATCAAAGCCGCCGAGTACTGAACCGATGACGTACAGATTCTGTACCTGCTCGCCGCCCCGTGTCCCACGCAGGGTCTCGTCGGTCATCACGCCGAATTGCTGCCATGGCTGAGCGTCAAACACATCGTCTCGGTACCAGCTTTCGCGCCCTTCGCGCTGGAGGACGTCGAGGTTAAACACCGCTTCACGAACATGGGTGCGTTCCGCGATAAGCCCGTTGCTGAAGAAGCTGCCGCTGGCAAGCACCACATGCTGTGGCGTCAGGGGAATATCCTCATGCTTGCGCGTCCACACGTGTGTCACCCGGCCTCCGTCGATATCGGCATTAATGACCTCATCGCCTGGCATCCAGGTACCGCCGCTGCGGACAAAACGCTGTTGCAGGCGTTGCTGCATCCGCGTACCGGGTACCGAAGGCGGCAGGGTGGGCAGCAGGAAAATCGGACAGGATAATTTCTGGTTGAGCTGGGAATAGACTTCGCTGTCTGCCAGACCAAAACAGGCGGGAACGTAGAGCACGTCGTAGCGGCGACTCAGCGGTAACAGGGCGCGGTAAAGTTCGGAAAAGTGCTCCGGTTTATCCAGCACTCTGGCAATATTCACCGCCCGAAATTCGCTCGGGTTATCGCGCAGTTTGTCCAGCACCGGTAACTCAATTTCCTCGGCACTGGCATTGATTCCACGTTTTCTTAATGAGGCCGCCGCCAGCGGGGGCTGGAAATCCAGAAAACCGCTGATGCCCACCACGCCAATTGTTCTGCTGGCATCAGGCCTGAGTGGGATTTCACTGGGGCTGAGCCACGCCTGACGAAACGTCCCCAGCGGTGTCACGCGCTGGTGCGGCGTATCGACATCACCCTGCAGCGCAAGACCGCAATCGGCCAGCAGGGTTTGCGTAAGCGAGGCGTAATGACGAACACGTTCCGCGCCGAGCAGCGCGTAAGGGTGGGCGCTGCCCATAGCCTGCAGGGCGTCAATGCCTGCTGCCAGGTTTCTTACCGGCTGACCGTCGGGCAGATGGGAAAGCAGATCCAGTGAACCCGAAGAAAAGCTCAGGGCGCTCTGCCCACGGCTGATAATGGCACAGCGCTGGCCCTGCTCCTGCAAGCGGATGCCGCAGAATAATCCCGCCAGACCGCCGCCGATAATGACCGTATCAAATTTCATGGGTTGACTCCTTTTCCAGTCCGCACAATCCCTGGTAAACCCAGCGGGTGAATTCACTCTCGCGCAGTGCATCACCCCAGGCGATGGGCTTCACGCCTTTCCAGCGTTCGTTGAGGAAGGCCGAAAGCTGGTCGATGGACTGGGTTTCAGTGGTCACCCGCAGGCTGGCCAGTAATCCGGCGGCGCGGCAGGCGCACAATTCGCCCTGGCAGGTGCCCATCCCCACGCGGGTGCGACGGCGCAAATCCAGCAGCGAGGTCACATTGAGGTTTTCCACCGCATACTGGACTTCGCCTGCGGTCACCGCCTCACATTCGCACACCAGACTACGGTTGTGGCGATGGCTTCCCAGCCAGTCCGGTGTTCTGTCGCCGTGGCGATAGACCGCCGAACCCCGCAGCGGCACCGGCAGGGAGATGATCTTTTGCAACGTCTGTTCCGTCGGCTGCTCAGAACCTGGCAAAGGCGTGGTGGCGGTGGTGCAGGGGGCGCTGTGGTTGAGCTTGCGGCAGACCGCATCGGTGGCCCATTCCGCCATCAGCCGGTAGGTCATCAGTTTGCCGCCGGTGATGGTGATAAACCCTTCCATGCCGTCACGAGCGGCGTGATCGAGCATGACGATCCCCCGGCTGACGTTACGCCCGGTCGGGTCATCATCGCTGGCGACCAGTGGACGTACGCCCGCATACGCGCGCAGAATGCGCGTTTGCGCCATGCGCGGGGCCAGTTTTTCCCCTTCGCGCAGCAGAATATCCACCTCTTCAGGGGTCACCCGGGTGTTGTCGATGTCGTGGTAATCAATGTGGGTGGAGGTGGTGCCAATCAGCGAGATGGTGTCGCCCGGCACCAGGATATCGGCATCCGCGGGCTTGCGGCAGCGGTTAATCACATGTTGATTGATGCGATGATCGAGGATAAGCAATGCGCCTTTTGCCGGGAACATGCGAATGCGCAGGTCGGCATATTCCGCAATATGTTGCCCCCAGATGCCAGCGGCGTTCACCACCACCGGGGCATGAAGCGCATAGATTTCGTGGGACTGCGGGTGGCGAAGTTGTACACCGGTCACCCGGTCAGCGTGGCGAATAAGACCGCACACTTCATGGCCAGTGAGGATGGTGGCGCCATGTTCGCGCGCATCAAGCATATTGCTGGCGGTCAAACGGAAGGGATCGACCGTACCGTCAGGCACGCGCACCGCACCGATCAGCGCCGGATTGACGCTCGGCTCGATGCGCAGTGCTTCCTGCGGGGTAATCGCCTGGGCGTTAATACCGGCTTTCTGACAGGCGTCGATAAAGCGCTGTTGATACGCCATGTCGTCCTCCGGCAGGGTGATGAACAGCCCCCCGGTAGGTTCAATACAATGCCTGGCAATCCGTTTGAGGATCTGGTTTTCGGCGATGCATTCTCGCGCTGATTCGTTATCCGTCACCGCGTAGCGTGCACCGCTGTGCAGTAAGCCGTGATTGCGGCCCGTCGCACCCGTGGCGATATCATGGCGCTCAACGAGCGCTACCCGGAGGCCTCTGAGCGAGCAGTCGCGGGCAATCCCGGCCCCGGTTGCCCCCCCGCCAATAATGATGACATCGAAGTCATTCGCCTTGCTCATCGTCATATCCTTTCACCGCGAAATCATTTTTATCATTTAGCCACACTGTCACTGTGGTTTGTTTGATATCGCGCATATTCGAACAAAAAACGAAAATGGAAAGCGTGTTGGGTGCGTGAAACCGGAGCTTTGTCATAATTCTGTAACACAAAATGCGACAGTTGGTTTTTTATTAGTAGACTTTCCTTCATATTGCGGCCAAAGAAACACACTGTAGTTTCGTTTTCACTCATGACAGCCATAAATCATGATAAACACACGCCACGGAGGCTAACATGTTGAGCATTTTTCGCCCTGAATCCCACCGGGAGAGAGTTCCGCCAGAACAGATCGATCCCCTTTATCGCCGCCTGCGCTGGCAGATTTTCTTCGGGATTTTCTTTGGTTACGCCGCGTACTATCTGGTGCGCAAGAACTTTGCTCTGGCGATGCCGTATCTGGTGGAGCAGGGGTTCTCCCGTGGCGATCTGGGCTTTGCGCTGTCTGGCATTTCGATCGCCTACGGTTTTTCGAAATTCATCATGGGATCGGTTTCAGATCGCTCGAATCCGCGCGTGTTTCTTCCGGCGGGTTTGATTCTGGCGGCGGCTGTGATGCTGTTTATGGGCTTCGTGCCCTGGGCAACATCAAGCATTGCCGTGATGTTCGTGCTGCTGTTTTTATGCGGCTGGTTCCAGGGGATGGGCTGGCCACCGTGCGGGCGCACTATGGTGCACTGGTGGTCGCAAAAGGAACGTGGCGGGATAGTCTCGGTCTGGAACTGTGCCCACAACGTAGGCGGCGGCATTCCGCCGCTGCTGTTCCTGCTGGGAATGGCGTGGTTTAACGACTGGCGTGCGGCGCTGTATATGCCCGCGTTCGGCGCGATTGTGGTGGCACTTTTTGCCTTCGCCATGATGCGTGATACGCCACAGTCCTGCGGCCTGCCACCTATCGAAGAGTACAAAAACGACTACCCGGATGATTACAGTGACAAGGCGGAAGAGGAACTGACGGCGAAGCAAATCTTCATGCAGTACGTCTTCCCCAACCGCCTGCTGTGGTACATCGCCATTGCCAACGTCTTCGTTTATCTGCTGCGCTACGGCATTCTGGACTGGTCACCGACGTACCTGAAAGAGGTCAAACACTTCGCGCTGGATAAGTCCTCCTGGGCCTACTTCCTTTACGAGTATGCCGGGATCCCTGGCACCTTACTTTGCGGCTGGATGTCGGACAAAGTCTTCCGCGGTAACCGTGGCGCGACCGGGGTGTTCTTTATGACTCTGGTGACCATCGCTACCGTAGTCTACTGGCTGAACCCGCCGGGCAATCCGCACGTCGATATGGCCTGTATGATTGTTATCGGCTTCCTGATTTATGGCCCGGTGATGCTGATTGGCCTGCATGCGCTGGAACTGGCACCCAAAAAAGCGGCGGGGACGGCAGCAGGCTTTACCGGCTTGTTCGGTTATCTCGGCGGTTCGGTGGCCGCGAGCGCCATAGTGGGTTACACGGTCGATTTCTTCGGCTGGGACGGTGGTTTTATGGTGATGATTGGCGGCAGCGTTCTGGCGGTGTTATTGCTGATTGTGGTGATGATCGGCGAGCGCAAGCATCACGCAGAAGTGGCGGCGAAGCGTCAGTAGGGTATTAAAAAAGGGCCGTGAGGCCCTTTTTTACATCTCAATCTCAATATCGCCTTTTGCCCGGCAGCAGCAGGGCAATATTTCATCCGGCTGGATGAACGCCAGCGGCTCGGTCAGCCAGTCTACCTGGCCGGAGACCAGGCGGCAGCGACAGGAGCCGCAGTAACCTTCACGGCACTGATATTCCACCGTCACACGATGGGATTCGAGGGCAGCCAGCAGAGAAGGGTGCTCTTCCGGGCACTGAAGCTCAGTGCCCGTCAGACGCAAGGTTACGCGCGTCATCAGAGCTGGAAATTGCTCAGATCGTCAGTGTCGACTTCAGCGTCAATCTGACCAACCAGATAGGAACTCACTTCCACTTCCTGCGGCGCAACCTGTACGTTGTCAGAAACCAGCCAGGTGTTGATCCACGGAATCGGGTTAGAGCGAGTCTGGAACGGCAGATCCAGGCCAACCGCCTGCATGCGGATGTTGGTGATGTACTCGATGTACTGCCACAGGATGTCTTTGTTCAGGCCAATCATGGAGCCGTCACGGAACAGATATTCTGCCCACTCTTTTTCCTGCACGGCAGCCAGTACAAACAGGTCATAACACTCTTGTTTGCACTCTTCGGCGATTTCTGCCATTTCCGGGTCATCCACGCCGGAACGCAGCAGGTTCAGCATGTGCTGGGTGCCGGTCAGGTGCAGGGCTTCATCGCGGGCAATCAGGCGGATGATTTTGGCATTGCCTTCCATCAGCTCACGCTCGGCAAACGCGAAGGAGCAGGCAAAGCTGACGTAGAAGCGGATGGCTTCCAGCGCGTTGACGCTCATCAGACACAGGTAAAGCTGCTTTTTCAGCGCGCGCAGATTAACGGTCACGGTTTTACCGTTGACGGTGTGCGTACCTTCGCCCAGCAGATGCCAGTAGCTGGTCATCTCAATCAGGGAATCGTAGTAGTGGGCAATCCCTTCCGCACGTTTCTGGATCTGTTCGTTGGTGACGATGTCGTCAAACACGACGGACGGATCGTTAACGATGTTGCGGATGATGTGTGTATAAGAGCGGGAGTGGATCGTTTCGGAGAACGCCCAGGTTTCCACCCAGGTTTCCAGCTCAGGAATAGAGATCAGCGGCAGCAGAGCGACGTTCGGGCTACGGCCCTGAATGGAGTCCAGCAGCGTCTGGTACTTCAGGTTGCTGATGAAGATATGTTTTTCGTGATCCGGCAGCGACTGGTAATCAATACGGTCGCGGGAGACGTCCACTTCTTCCGGGCGCCAGAAGAAGGAGAGTTGCTTTTCAATCAGCTTTTCGAAGATGTCATATTTTTGCTGATCGTAGCGTGCCACGTTGACCGGCTGGCCGAAGAACATCGGCTCTTTGAGCTGGTCGTTTTTCGTCTGTGAAAAGGTGGTATATGCCATGAGTGTGTCCTGTCTTACGAAATAAAGGCGGGGATATCCCCGCCCTTCATTAGATCTTACATGCGCCGCTTTCGCAGCCATCGTCCTGAATTGACGGTACCATGTCGTCCTGCGCGTCTTCCGCACCGTCACGGGTGTTGTGATAGTACAGGGTTTTCACGCCAAATTTGTAGGCGGTGAGCAGGTCTTTCAGCAATTGCTGCATCGGTACCTTGCCGGACGGGAAGCGCGTCGGGTCATAGTTGGTATTGGCAGAGATCGACTGGTCGATAAACTTCTGCATGATACCCACCAGCTGCAGGTAGCCGTCGTTGTTTGGCATTTCCCACAGCAGCTCGTAGTTGTTGCCCAGCGTTTCGTAGTCCGGTACCACCTGACGCAGCACGCCGTCTTTCGACGCTTTGATGCTGACGTGGCCGCGCGGCGGTTCAATACCGTTGGTGGCGTTAGAGATCTGCGAAGAGGTCTCGGACGGCATCAGGGCAGAGAGCGTAGAGTTACGTAAGCCGTGGGTCTTGATGGACTCGCGCAGGCCTTCCCAGTCGAGATGCAGCGGCTCGCTGACGATCGCATCCAGGTCTTTCTTGTAGGTGTCGATTGGCAGAATGCCTTTCGCGTAGGTGGTTTCGTTGAACCACGGGCACGCGCCTTGCTCTTTCGCCAGCTCGTTAGAGGCTTTCATCAGGTAGTACTGAATCGCTTCGAACGTCTGGTGCGTCAGATTGTTAGCGCTGCCGTCGGAGTAACGCTTGCCGTTTTTCGCCAGCCAGTAGGCGAAGTTGATCACGCCGATACCCAGGGTACGGCGGCCCATCGCACCGCGTTTAGCGGCCGGGATTGGGTAATCCTGGTAGTCCAGCAGGGCGTCTAGCGCGCGAACCGCCAGCACGGCCAGCTCTTCCAGCTCGTCCAGGCTCTTAATCGCGCCCAGGTTGAACGCGGACAGCGTACACAGCGCGATTTCGCCGTTTTCGTCGTTCACGTCTTCCAGCGGTTTGGTCGGCAGGGCGATCTCCAGGCACAGGTTAGACTGGCGCACTGGCGCAACTACTGGATCAAACGGGCTGTGGGTGTTGCAGTGGTCCACGTTCTGGATGTAGATACGGCCAGTAGAGGCACGTTCCTGCATCATCAGAGAGAACAGTTCTACTGCTTTCACGCGCTGCTTACGGATGCTGTCGTCTTTCTCATACTTCGTGTACAGACGTTCGAACTCGTCCTGATCGGCGAAGAACGCATCGTACAGGCCCGGGACGTCGGACGGGCTGAACAGGGTAATGTCTTCCCCTTTCAGCAGGCGGGTGTACATCAGTTTGTTGATCTGTACGCCGTAGTCCATGTGACGAACGCGGTTGCCTTCAACGCCACGGTTGTTTTTCAGGACCAGCAGGCTTTCGACTTCAAGGTGCCACATCGGGTAGAACAGTGTTGCCGCACCGCCACGCACGCCGCCCTGAGAACAGGATTTCACGGCGGTCTGGAAGTGTTTGTAGAACGGAATACAGCCGGTGTGGAAGGCTTCACCGCCACGGATCGGGCTACCCAGCGCACGAATACGGCCGGCGTTGATACCGATACCGGCGCGCTGAGAAACGTATTTCACAATCGCGCTGGAGGTGGCGTTAATGGAATCCAGGCTGTCGCCGCATTCGATCAGCACGCAGGAGCTGAACTGACGGGTCGGGGTACGGACACCGGACATGATCGGCGTCGGCAGCGAGATTTTGAACAGGGAGACCGCGTCATAGAAACGCTTCACGTAGTCCAGACGGGTTTCACGCGGGTAACCGGAGAACAGGCAGGCCGCGACCAGCATATAAAGGAACTGCGCGCTTTCGTAAATTTCGCCGGTGACGCGGTTTTGTACCAGATATTTGCCTTCGAGCTGCTTAACGGCGGCGTAAGAGAAGTTCATGTCGCGCCAGTGGTCGATAAACCCGTCCATCTGCTTGAACTCTTCTTCCGTGTAGTCTTCCAGCAGATGCGTGTCGTATTTGCCCAGCTCAACCATTTTGACAACGTGGTCGTAGAGCGCAGGTGGTTCGAACTGACCGTAAGCTTTTTTACGCAGGTGGAAAATCGCCAGGCGCGCGGCGAGGTACTGGTAATCCGGTGCGTCGCGGGAAATCAGGTCCGCGGCGGCTTTAATAATGGTCTCATGGATATCAGAGGTCTTGATACCGTCATAAAACTGGATGTGGGAACGCAATTCCACCTGGGAGATAGACACGTTGGTCAGTCCCTCTGCCGCCCAATCCAGCACGCGATGAATTTTGTCGAGATTGATGCGTTCTGTCGCGCCATCGCGCTTTGTCACCAGTAGACTCTGATTCATGTGAAATTTACCTGTCCGTGAAGAAAAATATCCCCCCGTTTATCCACAGATCAGCGCTGTGACTAAGTCTGTGGATAAATACTATATGTAGGGGGTTTTAGATAAGAGAAACGCTATATGGTGAGTATTCTAGTAAGGATTCTTTTGAGTACAAGAGTTGATTTTGACGTTAAATTCAGGTTGCAAAAGGGTAATAAACGCTAAGTCCTCGTCTCATAAGGCCTGGCGGGGATGTCAATATTTGATAAAAAAAAATGAAAATTTGATCAAACGCTGATTTCTTCATCGGGAGGAGAAGATTGCACAACTGATGTCGCGCAATCTTTATAAGAATACTGAATGACGTCAGACGTTTTTTGCAGTTGTATGCAACATATAATTAACATCTACACCCGGTGCCAGCTTAAAACTGTTCAGCAACGGATTGTAATGCAACCCGGTGATATGGCGCTCCTGCAGGCCGGTGTCAGCCGTCCAGCTTAATAACTCGGCCGGTTTGATAAACTTTTTCACGTCGTGCGTGCCTTTGGGCACCATTTTCAGCACATATTCTGCGCCAACCACTGCCATCAGCCAGGCTTTACCATTACGGTTAATGGTTGAGAAGAAGACATGGCCGCCGGGTTTAACCAACTGCGCGCAGGCACGAACCACAGACTGCGGGTCCGGCACGTGCTCCAGCATCTCCATGCAGGTCACCACATCATAACCCTGCGGGTGTCGGGCGGCGTGCTCTTCAACGGTTTCCTGCACGTAGTCGACCGCAATGCCGGATTCCAGTGCGTGCAGACGCGCAACCTGTAACGGTTCGAAGCCCATATCAAGGCCGGTGACGGTAGCGCCTTCACGGGCCATGCTTTCTGCCAGTATCCCGCCGCCGCAGCCCACATCTAACACGGTTTTGCCAAACAGGCCTCCGGCACGCGCGGCTATATAGCCAAGGCGTAACGGGTTGATGCGATGCAGAGGTTTAAATTCACCTTCCAGATCCCACCAACGTGATGCCACCGCTTCAAACTTGGCGATTTCAGCGTGGTCAACGTTTTGAGCAACCGATGTTTTTTCGGCATTCATGGGCGCAATGACTCCTTTTTTTTCAAGACGGATGAGTATAACAGTCCGCAGGCGCGAATAAAGCGTTGTGCGGGGTGTTTCCATTTACCTGATTCATTACGATTGTGTTATAATTTGCGACCTTTGAATCCGGGATACAGTAGAGGGATAGCGGTTAGATGAGCGACCTTGCGAGAGAAATTACACCGGTTAACATCGAGGAAGAGCTCAAAAGCTCCTATCTGGATTACGCCATGTCGGTCATTGTTGGCCGTGCGTTACCAGATGTCCGCGATGGCTTAAAACCGGTTCACCGTCGCGTACTTTACGCCATGAACGTATTGGGCAATGACTGGAACAAAGCCTACAAAAAATCTGCCCGTGTGGTGGGTGACGTCATCGGTAAATACCACCCTCATGGTGATACCGCCGTTTATGACACCATCGTTCGTATGGCGCAGCCTTTCTCCTTACGTTACATGCTGGTTGATGGCCAGGGCAACTTCGGCTCAGTAGACGGCGACTCCGCCGCAGCGATGCGTTATACGGAAATCCGTATGTCGAAAATCGCCCACGAGCTGATGGCCGATCTGGAAAAAGAGACCGTTGATTTCGTCGATAACTACGACGGCACGGAAAAAATTCCTGACGTTATGCCGACCAAGGTACCCAACCTGCTGGTGAACGGTTCGTCCGGTATTGCCGTGGGTATGGCAACCAACATTCCTCCGCACAACCTGACGGAAGTGATCAACGGTTGCCTGGCGTATATCGATGATGAAGACATCAGCGTAGAAGGGCTGATGGAACACATCCCGGGCCCTGACTTCCCGACCGCCGCGATCATTAATGGTCGCCGTGGTATTGAAGAAGCTTACCGCACTGGCCGTGGCAAGATTTACATCCGCGCGCGTGCGGAAGTGGAAGCGGACGCCAAAACCGGCCGTGAAACCATCATCGTGCACGAAATTCCGTATCAGGTGAACAAAGCGCGCCTGATCGAGAAAATCGCCGAGCTGGTGAAAGAGAAACGCGTTGAAGGTATCAGTGCGCTGCGTGACGAGTCAGACAAAGACGGTATGCGCGTGGTCATTGAGATCAAACGTGATGCGGTCGGTGAAGTGGTTCTGAACAACCTCTACTCCCAGACTCAGCTGCAGGTTTCCTTCGGTATCAACATGGTGGCATTGCACCATGGCCAGCCGAAGATCATGAACCTGAAAGATATTCTTTCTGCGTTTGTCCGCCACCGCCGTGAAGTAGTGACGCGCCGTACCATTTTCGAACTGCGCAAAGCCCGCGATCGTGCTCATATCCTTGAAGCACTGGCCGTGGCGCTGGCGAACATTGACCCGATCATTGAACTGATCCGTCGTGCACCGACCCCGGCTGAAGCGAAAGCAGGCCTGGTGGCGCGCTCCTGGGATCTGGGCAATGTATCCGCGATGCTGGAACGTGCGGGCGATGACGCCGCGCGTCCTGAGTGGCTGGAGCCAGAGTTTGGCGTGCGTGATGGTCAGTACTACCTGACTGAACAGCAGGCACAGGCGATTCTGGATCTGCGTTTGCAGAAACTGACCGGCCTTGAGCATGAAAAACTGCTCGACGAATACAAAGAGCTGCTGGAACAGATTGCTGAGTTGCTGCACATTCTGGGCAGTGCCGATCGTCTGATGGAAGTCATTCGTGAAGAGCTGGAACTGATCCGCGATCAGTTTGGCGATGCGCGTCGCACCGAAATCACCGCGAACAGTGCAGACATCAACATCGAAGACCTGATCAACCAGGAAGACGTTGTTGTGACCTTGTCTCACCAGGGCTACGTTAAGTATCAGCCGTTGACCGACTACGAAGCACAGCGTCGTGGTGGTAAAGGTAAATCTGCGGCACGTATTAAAGAAGAAGACTTTATTGACCGCCTGCTGGTGGCCAACACCCACGACACGATCCTCTGCTTCTCCAGCCGTGGTCGCCTGTACTGGATGAAAGTTTATCAGCTGCCAGAAGCGAGCCGTGGTGCGCGTGGTCGTCCTATCGTCAACCTGCTGCCGCTGGAGGCCAATGAGCGTATCACCGCCATTCTGCCAGTGCGTGAGTATGAAGAAGGCGTTAGCGTGTTCATGGCCACCGCCAGCGGTACCGTGAAGAAAACAGCGCTGACTGAGTTCAGCCGTCCGCGTTCTGCCGGGATTATTGCCGTCAATCTGAACGAAGGCGATGAACTGATTGGCGTGGATCTGACGTCAGGTCAGGACGAGGTCATGCTGTTCTCTGCTGCCGGTAAAGTGGTGCGCTTCAAAGAAGACGCAGTGCGTGCAATGGGCCGTACGGCCACGGGCGTGCGTGGTATCAAACTGGCGGGTGAGGATAAGGTCGTTTCTCTGATCATTCCTCGTGGCGAAGGTGCCATCCTGACCGTGACGCAAAACGGCTACGGTAAACGTACTGCCGAAGGCGAATACCCGACCAAATCGCGCGGCACGCAGGGCGTTATCTCCATCAAGGTGACCGAGCGTAACGGTTCCGTGGTGGGTGCGGTGCAGGTCACTGACAGCGACCAAATCATGATGATTACCGATGCCGGTACGCTGGTGCGTACACGCGTTTCGGAAATCAGCGTGGTGGGGCGTAACACCCAGGGCGTTATTCTGATCCGTACTGCGGAAGATGAAAACGTGGTGGGTCTGCAGCGTGTTGCTGAGCCGGTAGACGACGAAGAACTCGACTCTATCGACGGCAGCGTCGCGGAAGGGGATGATGATATCGCCCCGGAAGTCGACGATGGCGCGGCTGACGAAGCTGACGAATAATCTGACTTATCAGGGCCGGTTCTCCGGCCCTTTCTCTTTCCATTGCGGCACCTGCGTTTTAACGCTACTTTAACCTCAATTTATTCATCCCCCCAGGCGGAGTTTCCCCAGGTTGAAATACCTCGTCTCTTTTCGCAGTACCCTGAAAGTTTCACGTTACCTCTTCAGGGCGCTTGCGCTATTGCTATGGCTGCTGATTGCCCTTTCTTCGGTATTTTACATCGTCAACGCGTTGCGCGATAAAGAGTCGGAAATACGTCAGGAATTTAACTTAAGTTCTGACCAGGCGCAGCGCTATATCCAGCGCACATCTGACGTGATGAAAGAGCTTAAGTACATCGCGGAAAATCGCCTGACCGCGGAAAATGGCATTCTGGCCTCACGCGGGCTGGATGCGAAAACCGATGTCCCGGATTTCCAACCGCTTTTCCCTGATTCCGATTGTTCCAAAATGGGTACCGCCTGGCGCGGCTCGCTGGAGTCACTGGCCTGGTTTATGCGCTACTGGCGCGATAACTTTTCGGCGGCCTACGATCTCAATCGCGTGTTTCTGATAGGCAGTGAAAACCTGTGTATGGCGGACTTTGGTCTGCGCGATATGCCAGTGGAGCGGGATAATACCCTGAAAAGCCTGCACGAACGGATCGTCAAATACCGTAACGCGCCGCAGGAAGAACGGGGCAATAACCTCTACTGGATGAGCCAGGGTGCGAGACCGGGCGTGGGGTACTTCTACGCGCTGACGCCGGTTTACCTCGGCAATCGTCTGCAGGCGCTGTTGGGCACCGAACAGTCCATCCGCATGGAGAATTTCTTCACGCCAGGCAGCCTGCCAATGGGCGTGACTATCCTGGACGAAAATGGCCATCCACTCATTTCGCTGACCGGGCCGGATACCCGCCTTGAGGTTGATCCGCGCTGGATGCAGGTACGCAGCTGGTTTGGTTACTCTTCGGGTTTCCGCGACCTGGTCCTCAAAAAGAGTTTGCCGCCATCCTCACTGAGTATTGTCTACTCGGTGCCAGTGGATATGGTGCTTGAACGCATCCGAATGCTGATTCTCAATGCCGTGTTACTGAACATTCTGGTGGGGGTAGCGCTCTTTACCCTGGCGCGTATGTACGAGCGGCGGATTTTTATCCCCGCCGAAACCGATGCCCAGCGACTGGAAGAGCACGAGCAATTTAACCGTAAAATCGTGGCATCCGCGCCGGTAGGGATCTGTATTCTGCGTACTCAGGATGGAACCAACATTTTGAGTAATGAGCTGGCGCATAACTACCTCAACATGCTTACCCATGAAGACCGGCAGCGGCTGACGCAGATTATCTGTGGGCAGCAAGTCAACTTTGTGGATGTGCTGACCAGCAACAACACTAATCTGCAAATCAGCTTCGTTCACTCCCGTTACCGCAATGAGAATGTGGCAATTTGCGTGCTGGTGGACGTGAGCGCGCGTGTCAAAATGGAAGAGTCGTTACAGGATATGGCGCAAGCGGCGGAACAGGCCAGCCAGTCGAAATCCATGTTCCTGGCGACCGTCAGCCATGAGCTGCGCACGCCGCTGTACGGCATCATTGGTAACCTCGATCTGCTGCAAACCAAAGCCTTGCCGCAAGGGGTCGACAGGCTGGTGACGGCGATGAACAACTCGTCGAGCCTGCTGCTGAAAATCATCAGCGATATTCTCGACTTCTCAAAAATCGAATCTGAGCAGCTGAAAATCGAGCCTCGCGAATTTTCACCGCGTGAGGTGATGAACCACATCACGGCCAACTACGCGCCGCTGGTGGTGCGCAAGCAGCTTGGGCTCTACTGCTTTATCGAGCCGGATGTGCCCGCCACGCTGAACGGCGACCCGATGCGCCTGCAACAGGTGATTTCCAACCTGCTCAGCAACGCGATCAAATTTACTGACATCGGCTGCATTATTTTGCATGTGCGCAGCGATGAGCATTACCTCAGCATCCGGGTGCGTGATACCGGGGTCGGGATCCCCGGCAAAGAAGTCGTGCGTCTGTTCGACCCCTTCTTCCAGGTGGGCACGGGCGTCCAGCGTAACTTCCAGGGCACCGGGCTGGGGCTGGCGATTTGTGAAAAGCTCATCAGCATGATGGACGGTGACATTGCCGTCGATACTGAGCCGGGCATGGGCAGCCAGTTCACCATCCGCATTCCGCTGTATAACGCCGTGGCGCCGCTGCCGCTGGACGTGGACGGGCTGACCAACACCTGCTGCTGGCTGTCGGTACGCAATGCGTTTCTTTCCAGCTATCTGCACACGTTGCTGGCGCACAATGGCATCCTGGCGAAAACCTGGGACGGGCGCGAGCTTGATGCGCAGGACACGTTCATTACCGATGATGACCTGCCTGCTGGCTGGAGTGGCCGTGCAGCACTGCTGTTCTGCCGCAGGCACATTGGTGTACCGGTAGAGCGCGCGGCAGGAGAGTGGCTGGTGAGCGTGGCCTCGCCTCATGATGTGATTGCCCTGCTGGGGCATATTTATCGCATTGAAATTGATGTGCAGGAAGCCAGTCACACGCTGTCATTACCGGGTAGCGTGGAGGCGCAGAATGATGATCTGATGATTCTGGTCGTCGACGATCATCCGATCAACCGCCGCCTGCTCGCCGATCAGTTGGGATCGCTGGGGTATTACTGCAAAACGGCGGCTGACGGTGTTGATGCCCTCAATGTGATGAGCAAAAACAAAATTGATATTGTGCTGAGTGACGTCAACATGCCGAACATGGACGGTTATCGCCTGACTCAGCGTATACGTGAGATGGGTCTGACCCTGCCGGTGATTGGCGTGACGGCGAATGCGCTGGCGGAAGAGAAACAACGGTGTCTGGAATCGGGTATGGACAGCTGTCTGTCAAAACCGGTGACGCTGGATGTGCTCAAAGTGACACTTGCTAACTACAGCGAGCAGGTCAGGAAGGGACGGCGATAAAAACAAACCCCGGCGAGTGCCGGGGTTGCGAGTGTTTACTCTTTCTCAGTCTGCGTCAGGGTGACGGAGGAGAGATAGTTCAGCAGGGCAATATCGTTTTCTACACCCAGCTTCATCATGGCCGATTTTTTCTGGCTACTGATGGTCTTAATGCTGCGGTTCAGTTTCTTGGCGATTTCGGTGACCAGGAAGCCTTCAGCGAACAGACGCAGTACTTCGCTCTCTTTCGGTGACAGACGTTTGTCGCCATAGCCACCCGCGCTGATTTTCTCCAGCAGGCGAGATACGCTCTCCGGAGTGAATTTTTTGCCTTTCTGCAGCGCGGCCAGCGCTTTTGGCAGATCGGTCGGCGCCCCTTGTTTCAGGACGATACCTTCGATATCGAGATCTAACACCGCACTCAAAATAGCCGGGTTGTTGTTCATTGTCAGAACAATGATCGACAGGTTAGGGAAGTGGCGTTTGATGTACTTAATCAGCGTAATGCCATCACCGTATTTGTCGCCCGGCATGGACAGGTCAGAGATTAAGACATGGGCATCCAGTTTCGGCAGATTGTTGATGAGTGCTGTGGAATCTTCAAATTCGCCAACGACATTAACCCATTCGATTTGTTCGAGTGATTTACGAATACCGAACAGTACAATCGGATGGTCATCGGCAATAATTACGTTCATATTGTTCATGTATTTAGGCTACCTTGCTACAGCAAGCTCTTGACGTAAGCGTCAATGTCGCTGATGTAATTTTCTATGCCTGGAACATCCTTCTCGCGAATTAAATGCTCCAGCGTTTCGCACAACTGCTTACCAGGAACCAAATTAAGCATGGCAAACACCCCTTTCAGGCGGTGCGCTGTCTGCGCCAGCGCAGCGAAATCGCTACTCGCTGACTCAGTATACAACCTCTTAACATCATCCGGTACTGTGTCAACAAACAGCGCATAATAGCCGCTGGCGTGGAGTTCAGCGTTTTCATCGCCCCCCAACGGTGACTCCAGTACCTCTTCCTGTGCCAGTTGTTCTTCGATGAGTTGCAATACGGCTTCCTGCATTGCATTGCTCATATTAAAGTTGACGCGCAATTGGCCTGGGCCAATTTTTCTCAGACCCGCCTCATCATCGCTTAAAAGCAAGCCTGAGGATGTAAGATTAGACGGATTATCTGTTAAAAACAGGTCAAACTCTTGACTTAATTGCCGTTCATCCGGGGAGATGCAGGTTGCACCCCAGTTTTCCAGCTGTCGAACCACAATATTACGGATTTCACTGGAGGTGATATCAATCATCGCCACCACGTCATCCAGCAATTTTTCTTCTTCCTCTTCCACCTGCTGGGAGCGGGCCGCCATCTTCACATGCAATGAATAACGGGTGCCTAACTCTTCCCTGGCCTTGATATTCAGGTGGCCGCCCAGTTTTCTTGCCAGCTGATCGCACAGCCAGAAGGTGAGGGCGTTAGCTTTACCGTACTGATCGTCCTGAGTGGCATTCAGGAACGGGAAGTGAAGATTGTCGATTTCACTGTTAGTGACGCCGTTTCCGGTATCGAGAATACGGAAGGTAAGACGATCGTCGGCCGATTCATCACGGCTCACTTCGAGGGTGATTTTGCCGATTTGCGTGGTGGTCACCGCATAGTGGATCAGCAGCATCAGGATCTTCAGCAGCGCATCACGATCGCCGTGGCGCACTTCATTGGCAGGAAGCGCATTGTTGATCAGCAGCTGAAGCCCCTTGCGCTTGATAACCGGCAGCACCTGCGGCACCACTTCATCAATCAGATCCTGAATAGAGAACTGCGTGGCTTGTCCTTTCCAGCTGTCGTTTTCCAGCATGTTAGCCAGCTGGATATCGTCAACAAGGCGGGCAACGGCTTCGGCATGGTTCGCGAGTTGATTAGCTTCTTTATCACCAATGGCGACCGCTTCGCTTACCAGCGCATCCACCGGCTGCTTAAGGGCATCGCCAATGTTCTGCATAAAGGCGGCGCGACCCTGCTGGTTTTTCTCATACAAGCGCTGGGCTTGTTTGAGCTTTTTGTTCACCAGCACTTCCCTGTCCTGATCGCGGATGATGAAAATTTGCGTGCGTGAGGCCACCTGGCTGCGGAACTGACGAATTTCATACAGCTCGTTATTAATGGTGGCCTGGATAACCCCCTGGTGCTGGTCTGCCATGGAGGTGATGTTTTGCAGGTTGAGGTGTGGCAGCAAATGGTCAGCAATTTTATTGCTCAGCACCGTGCGGTTGGCCTCCTGGTCATGAACCAACAGACCGAGTGGGAGCAGCGACACAATCTCTTCGTTAAATGCACGCATCATCCGCAGTTCATTACTGTTACCGGCAGGGGCGAGGCTATCGCTGTTACGCCCGGGCTGATGACGGAAGGTGGTGTAGCCAAAGAGCGCCAGCGCCAGCAGGCCGATGTTCAGCAGCAGCGGTAGCAGGATGTTTTGCAGGGTATCGAGCAGCAGCGTGCCAAACGGCACCTGCCAGACCAGGCGAAGCCCGGTGGTATTTAGCGACGACGCTATTTCAATTTTCGAGCTGTTGAAATTAATGGTGACGCTGTCCGTGCCTTCTTTATCGGTGGTACGCAGATTGGTCTGCGTCGGGTCATTTTCCAGACGGAAACTGTCGAGCGACATTCCCGGCGGGATTAAATCATTGATCGGAAGATCGAATGCCACCACCGTCGCCAGATGGCCTGGCTGATTGAAGGTGGTACGCAGCGTGAAATAGTGACCGTTCTGCCAGGCGAGATTACGCAACGTGGAGAAACTCTCGCGTTCATCCAGCGCGTTAGCCTGTTGCAGCATTTCGGCACGGCGTGAATCAACGATGTTACCTATCGCAGACTCTTTAAACCCGGAAGATAAATCTTTCAACGGCAGGGTGGAGACCAGAATCATGCTGTTGTCCTGGCCGTTAAGGTAGTACATGGACCACGGAATGGTTTCCGCACCCCAGAGCGTATCCAGATAGGTTGAGATGCGCTGGGTCATCTCAAGCGTTGAGCTGTCATGGGAACCAAAGATCAACGCTTCGGTTTTACGGCGCGGTTTTTCGAGGTAATACACGTCCTGCTTGAGGCGCGTTTCCTGCAGGCCATCGCTGGAACTGCTTGATGACGCAGCGGCAATGTTGTCGTAAATCTGCCACGTTGCGTAGCGCCAGGTGTCAATACGCTTGTGCATGGCGTGCGTGATATCGACGACCTGATAGCTCTTGTCTTTAAGCCATGCATTGACCGCGCTTTGAACCATCACGCCCATCGTCACCAGCAGGACGACGATCAATAGAAGAAAGAAACGGGTGATGTTGCCCGGTATCAGGGAAAACTTGCCAGGGATCATGGTGTCCGATCGACTCATTCGTGTGTATAAACCCGTGAAGACAACACTGCAAAAGAAACTCAACGCCTGCGTTGAGACAATATTGCTGCCATGCCAATAGAGCCTGCCAGCAGCCGTGGCAGTCTTGTAGACGTTATGTTGCAGAGCAGTGTACAGCAGGCAGTATATCGGGTACTGAATGAATTTCCAGACTCTCTTTCAGGCAAGTGCCTGCACAAGAAAAGAAAATCATGTTTTTAAAACGAAGCGGCAAAAAATGAGCAATTTGTATAAATTGAGCGCAGTATTTGCCGTTTCGCTTAATCAAATCGCACGAAATAACAAGACATTAATAAATACATATCTACTGCGACCATCTTATGGCACGGTAATTGATTAATTAATAGTCATTACAAATTGTTGATTTTTTGAGTAAATAAGATTGGACGTAAAGAAAGGTAAAAAAAAACCGAATGCAGAGCATTCGGTCGTAATAGGGGTAAACAGACATTCAGAATCGAATGACGGTAATAAATAAAGTTAATGATGATAGCGAGGTTTATATTAGTGGCGATTCATTCATGAGGTTTTGCATTCAGTGCTAAAAATGTAATTTTCATGTAACTTGCTGTTTTTTAATGTACTTATATTATATTTTGATTATTTGTGCTGTATTTTTTAGCTATTCGTGCCTAAAAAAGTTCCCTCAAATTTACAAAATGAAACACCTCTATTAAATATGAAACATCTTTAAAATTCTCGTATCATATTCTTATTGGATTATTCTGTATTTTTAAGGAGAATGAATTAGCCGACCTGTCAGAGGAATTGATGGGTAAGCAGTGGCGATAAAAATGCATATAACAGAGGGTTAATAACATGAAAGTTAAAGTACTGTCCCTTCTGGTACCAGCATTGCTGGTAGCAGGCACCGCAAATGCAGCAGAAATTTATAACAAGAACGGCAACAAATTAGATTTGTACGGCAAAGTTGATGGTCTGCACTATTTCTCTGATGACGCCGGTTCCGATGGCGATCAGACTTATGTGCGTTTCGGCTTTAAAGGCGAAACTCAGGTTAACGACCAGATTACCGGCTACGGTCAGTGGGAATACAACGTACAGGCAAATGACACTGAAAGCGCAAGCAATCAGGCCTGGACCCGTCTGGCGTTCGCGGGTATCCGTGTCGCTGACGCAGGTTCTTTCGACTATGGTCGTAACTACGGCGTCATCTATGACGTGACCTCCTGGACTGACGTTCTGCCAGAATTCGGCGGCGATACCTACGGTTCTGACAACTTCATGCAGTCCCGTGCAAACGGCGTGGCAACCTACCGTAACACCGACTTCTTCGGTCTGGTTGATGGTCTGAACTTTGCTCTGCAGTATCAGGGTAAAAACGGCAGCACCAGCGGTGAGAACGATACCGGTCGCAGCACGCTGAAACAGAATGGCGACGGCTACGGCATGTCTGTAACTTATGATATCGGTGCTGGTTTCAGCGCGGGTGCAGCAGCCTCTTCCTCTAAACGTACTTCTGATCAGAACGCAGCGGGTGTTTACGGTAGCGGCGATCGCGCTGACGTTTACAGCGGCGGCCTGAAATATGATGCGAACAACATCTACCTGGCAGCTCAGTACTCCCAGACCTATAACGCAACCCGTTTTGGTAACTCTCAGAACGGCAGCACCGACTACGGTTTTGCTAACAAAGCGCAGAACTTCGAAGTGGTTGCTCAGTACCAGTTCGACTTCGGCCTGCGTCCGTCCATCGCTTACCTGCAGTCTAAAGGTAAAGACGTGACCAATGGCGCCACCAACTATGGCGACCAGGACCTGCTGAAATATGTTGATGTAGGCGCGACTTACTACTTCAACAAAAACATGTCTACCTATGTTGATTACAAAATCAACCTGCTGGATGACAACACCTTTACTCGTAATACTGGCACCAGCACCGACGACATCGTTGCCCTGGGTCTGGTTTACCAGTTCTAAGCAACACACTTTCGCATCAAGGGGCCAATCTGGCCCCTTTTTTTATGTCTGAACTCAGCCTCACAAGGGATAAATTTTGGTGTACGCTTGCGGCCAGAACTCAGGGAGAAATACGATATGGCGATAACTTCATGGCGCGTGGGCATAGTGTTTGCGCTGATACTGTGCGGGTGCGACAACTCCTCCCCCAGGGGAGAACAACAAACGGTGCTGGAAGGGAAAACCATGGGCACCTCCTGGCGGGTCAGTACGCCTGCGACCACGCCGGAACAGGCAAAAATCCTCACCACTAAAATTCAGGCAATGCTCGACGGTGACGATCAGTTGCTCTCGACCTGGAAACCCGATTCTGCACTAATGCGTTTTAACCTGGCGACAAGCCCTGAGCCCTGGCCAGTGAGCGAAGCCATGGCGGATATCGTCACGGTCGCACTGCGCGTGGGGGCGAAAACCGACGGTGCGATGGACATTACCGTGGGCCCGCTGGTGAATCTGTGGGGGTTCGGCCCGGATAAGCAGCCCGTTAAAACACCGACTCAGGCCGATATCGATGCCGCGAAAGCCCGTACCGGGTTACAACATCTTAAGGTCATTAATCAGGCGGATCGTCAGTACCTGCAAAAAGATCTGCCGGACCTGTTTGTCGATCTCTCGACGGTGGGTGAGGGTTACGCCGCCGATCATCTGGCGCAGTTAATGGAGCGCGAAGGGATCGCCCGCTATCTGGTGTCGGTGGGTGGCGCACTGGTCAGCCGGGGTATGAATGCGCAGGGCGCGCCGTGGCGTGTGGCTATTCAAAAACCCACTGACCAGGAAAACGCGGTGCAGGCGGTGGTCGACATTAACGGCCATGGCATCAGTACCTCCGGAAGCTACCGCAATTACTATGAACTCGATGGCAAACGCATTTCCCACGTGATTGATCCCAAGACGGGCAGGCCTATTGAGCACAAGCTGGTCTCCGTCACGGTGATTGCTCCCACGGCACTGGAAGCCGATGCCTGGGACACCGGGCTGATGGTGCTTGGGAAAGAAAAAGCGCAGGCGGTGGTGCAGCGTGAAGGACTGGCCGTTTATATGATCAGTCGCGAGGGCGATCGCTTTACGACGTGGATGTCGCCTCAGTTTGCCGCGTTTCTGGTGAGCGAGAAGAATTAGAACGCAAGATTGCGGGTTTTTTCGTCCGGGTGAACGGGCACAGTGAGGCTAGACTTGAACGAGGAGCCCGAGATGAAAACAGCCACATTATTGTCTATTGCACCACTCACTGATGAACAGTGCTGGCAGGCGGTCTGCGAGCGGGACGGTCATTACGACGGTCAGTTTGTCTTCGCCGTGCGCACCACCGGCATTTTCTGCCGGCCGTCCTGCCGTTCACGCCGCCCCTTACGGGAGAACGTTGGGTTTTACCCTGATGCCGACAGCGCTCAGGCAGCCGGTTTTCGCCCCTGCAAGCGCTGCCAGCCTGATACTATCGACCCCATCCTCCAGCGGCAGGCAAAAGTCGAAAAAGCCTGCCGCCTGCTGGAGCAGGACACCCCCATCACGCTTGACGCACTGGCAGACGCCGTGGCGATGAGCCCCTGGCACTTCCATCGCCTGTTCAAGCGCGTGACCGGCATGACGCCCAAGCACTGGCAGCAGGCCTACCGCGCCAGGCGCCTGCAAAACACCCTGGGCCAGAGCCACTCCATTACCGAAGCGGTGCTGGCGGCGGGGTTCCCGGATAACAGTAGCTACTACCGGCAGGCCGACGCTGCGCTTGGGATGACCGCCAGCCAGTATCGACGTGGGGGTGACGACACTGCCGTACACTACGCCGTCAGCTCCTGCGCGCTGGGTTACTGTCTGGTAGCGGAAAGCGAGCGGGGGATCTGCGCCATTTTGCTGGACGACAGCGAAGCGGCGCTACTGGCCCAGTTACAGCAGATTTTTCCTCATGCCCGGCGCGAGCCTGGCAGCGCACGTTTTGCTGAGCACATCGCGCAGGTGGTCGCGCGTCTGGATAACCCGCTCTCGCCCTTCACGCTGCCGCTGGATCTGCGGGGCACGACCTTCCAGCTTCAGGTCTGGCAGGCGTTACGCACCCTCGCGCCTGGTGAGACGGTCAGCTATCAGACGCTGGCGGCAAAAATGGGTAAACCGAAGGCAGTCCGCGCGGTCGCCAGCGCCTGTGCGGCGAATAAACTGGCGGTCGTGGTGCCCTGTCACCGGGTGGTGCGGGCCGATGGCGGGCTGTCGGGCTACCGCTGGGGCGTTGCCCGTAAAGCGCAGCTGTTGCGACAAGAAGCTGAGGAGAAGGAGAGGTAATGCTGGATTTATTTGCTGATGAAGACCCCTGGCAAGAGCCTCTGGCACCGGGCGCGGTGGTGCTGCGCCGCTTCGCCCTTAAGCATGCCGACGCGCTCATTAATGGCATCCATGAGGTGGCGCAGCAGTCGCCACTGCGCCATATGGTCACGCCAGGCGGCTATACCATGTCGGTTGCCATGACCAACTGCGGCGATGTCGGCTGGGCAACGGACGCCAGAGGCTATCTCTACGCGCAAAAGGATCCGCAAACGGGAAGGCCCTGGCCCGCGATGCCCGATGCGTTCACCGTCCTTTGCCACGAGGCCGCCGTAGCGGCAGGCTATGCGGATTTCAAACCAGACGCCTGTCTTATCAACCGCTACGCGCCTGGGGCAAAACTTTCATTGCATCAGGATAAAGACGAACCGGATCTGCGCGCGCCCATTGTGTCCGTCTCGTTAGGCTTACCGGCGATTTTTCAGTTTGGCGGGCTTAAACGCAGCGATCCGTTACAGCGTCTGATGCTCGAACATGGCGATGTGGTGGTGTGGGGCGGCGAATCCCGGCTTGTCTACCACGGCATCGCACCGCTTAAACCTGGCCACCATCCGGCGACCGGGGAGTGCCGTTATAACCTCACTTTTCGTCAGGCCAGAAAGATTGAATAAAAATAAGAATTATTCTTGATGTAAACAATGAGCCGTTTAAACTGCGGGCTGTTTATGTTTACAGGTTGTGACTATGGAACTTCTCCTGCTGGTCTGGCGTCAGTATCGCTGGCCCTTTATTGCCGTTCTCGTGCTGACGTTGCTCAGTGCAGCACTTGGCATCGGGCTTATTGCCTTTATTAATCTGCGCTTGATTGAAACCGTGGATATCTCGCTTACGGTGCTGCCAGAGTTCCTCGGGTTGCTGTTGCTGCTGATGGCGGTCACGCTGGGTTCGCAGCTGGCATTAACGGCACTCGGTCACCACTTTGTCTATCGTATGCGTAGCGAGTTTATCAAGCGCATCCTCGACACCCCCATTGAACGCATTGAGAAGCTGGGCAGCGCGTCGCTGCTGGCCGGGCTGACCAGTGACGTGCGCAACATCACCATTGCCTTTGTGCGTTTGCCGGAGCTGGTGCAGGGTATCATCCTGACCGTGGGCTCCTCGGCGTACCTGGCCTGGCTGTCCGGTAAAATGCTGGTGGTCACCGCACTGTGGATGGCGTTGACCATCTGGGGCGGGTTCGTGCTGGTCTCTCGCGTCTACAAGCACATTGCGACGCTGCGTGAAACCGAAGACAAGCTGTACAACGATTTTCAGACCGTACTGGAAGGGCGTAAAGAGCTGACGCTGAACCGCGAACGTGCCGAGCACATCTTTAACAACCAGTATTTGCCCGATGCGCACGAATACCGTCATCACATCATCCGCGCCGACACCTTCCACCTGAGTGCGGTGAACTGGTCGAATATCATGATGCTGGGGGCGATTGGCCTGGTGTTCTGGATGGCAAACGGCCTGGGCTGGGCGGACACCAACGTGGCGGCGACCTACTCGTTAACGCTGCTGTTTCTGCGCACGCCGCTGCTCTCGGCGGTAGGGGCCTTGCCGACGCTGTTAAGCGCTCAGGTGGCGTTCAACAAGCTCAAACAGTTCTCGCTGGCCCCCTATAAAGCTGAGTTCCCGCGCCCTGAGATTTACCCGAACTGGGAAACGCTGGAGCTGCGTGATGTCACCTTTACCTACCAGGATCAGACGTTTTCAGTGGGCCCCGTTAACCTGACCCTGAAACGGGGTGAGCAGGTGTTCCTGATTGGCGGCAACGGCAGCGGCAAGTCTACGCTCGCCATGCTGCTTACCGGGTTGTATCAACCGGCGTCGGGGGAAATCCTGCTGGACGGCAAACCGCTGGCGCGCGAGAAGCCGGAAGACTATCGCAAGCTCTTCTCAGCGGTCTTTACCGATGTCTGGCTGTTTGATCAACTGCTGGGATCGGAGGGGCAACAGGCCAATCCGCAGCTGGTGGAAAAATGGCTGCAACAGCTGAAAATGTCGCACAAGCTGGAGCTGAAAGACGGCAAAATCCTCGATCTTAAGCTGTCGAAAGGGCAGAAAAAGCGCGTGGCGTTGCTGCTGGCACTGGCGGAAGAGCGTGACATCTTGCTGCTGGATGAGTGGGCGGCTGACCAGGACCCGCATTTCCGTCGCGAGTTCTATCAGGTACTGCTGCCGCTGATGCAGGAGATGGGCAAAACCATTTTTGCTATCAGCCATGACGACCACTACTTTATCCACGCCGATCGCCTGCTGGAGATGCGCGACGGTCAGCTCAGCGAGCTGACGGGTGAAGAACGTGCGCTCGCCTCCCGCGACGCCGTCGCCCGTACTGCATAACCCCCCAGCGCTCTTCCCAACGGGAGGGCGCTGTCTGTTTTTCCCGCATACACACCGTCCGTTTAGTTTTATTTACACAGTCTGCCGCTATGCTTAAGCCTGCTGGATTATTTGCAGGGAAGGTCATATGTCTGTTATCACCAAAAAGAGCACCCGCTTACGCGACCAGGAACGTGCGCGGCTGATATGGTTGCTCACCACCCACAAAGCACTTACCGCGACATTACTCGGCAGGCTGACGCTGGCCGAGCAGGTCGATGCCGATGCGCTCGCCAGCGATATCAGCGAGGTGAGGGCGCTGGTGTCCCATCTGCCACCACCGGATTTAGCCGATACCCTTGAAGGTCTGCCGGTTGACGAGCGTCATGCGCTCTGGCGTCTGGTTGAAGACGAAAAGCGCGGAAAAATTCTCCTCGAGGCTTCAGAAAACGTCTGGGAAGACCTGATCGATGAGATGAGTGATAAAGCGCTGCTGGACGCGCTGGAAACCCTCGACATTGACGAGCAAATTTGGCTGGTGCAGCACCTGCCACGTAACCTGACCGGGCGTCTGCTCGCCACGTTACCGGCGGCAGAGCGCGCCCGCGTCCACCAGGTGATGCGCTATCAGGAAGACTGCGTTGGGGCAATCATGGAGTTCGAGGTCATCACCGTTCGCCCGGACGTGACCCTCGACACGGTGCAACGCTATTTGCGCAAACTCGGCAAGATGCCTGAGAACACCGATAAACTTTTCGTCACCGGTCGCGATGACATCCTGGTCGGTGAGCTGGGTCTGCAAACGATTCTGCTCAATGCCGGTGACAAGCGTGTTGAAGAGGTGATGAACGCCGAACCGGTTCTCTTCTCGCCCCATGAAGATGCGGAAGATGCCGCGCGGACCTTTGAACGTGACAACTTAATCAGTGCGGCGGTGGTTGACCCGGACGGGAAATTGCTCGGCCGTCTGACCATCGACGAAATCGTGGATGTGGTGTACGAAGAGACCGATAACGATCTGCGCCGGATGGGCGGCCTGAGCAGCGAAGAGGACGTCTTTGCGCCGGTCACCCGTGCGGTGAGAAATCGCTGGGCGTGGCTGGCCATTAACCTGTGCACTGCTTTTGTGGCGTCCCGCGTGATTGACGGTTTTGAACACACCATTTCGCAGCTTGTGGCACTGGCTTCACTGATGCCGATTGTCGCCGGGATCGGCGGCAATACGGGCAATCAGACCATTACGATGATTGTCCGCGCGCTGGCGTTGCAAACCATCCAGCCCGGAAACTTCCGCTTTTTGGTTTTACGTGAGCTGGGTGTGGCGCTGGTTAACGGCCTCGTGTGGGGCGGCATTATGGGCGGCGTCACCTGGTTGCTGTACGACGATATGGCACTGGGCGGCGTGATGACGCTGGCCATGATCCTGAATTTGCTGGTGGCGGCGCTGATGGGGGTCATTATCCCCATGACCATGATGCGGTTGGGTCGTGACCCGGCTGTCGGCTCAAGCGTACTGATTACCGCTATCACCGACACCGGCGGTTTCTTTATTTTTCTTGGGCTGGCGACGATTTTTCTGCTGTAGCGCCACGCTTTTTATGCAGACGGGCGGGCACTATCACCATGGCGATAAGCCCGGCCACCACGCCGATCGCCAGGTTGCCGGTGCTGATGGTGGCCGCCACGGTCACGAGCATCACCAGGGTTTCCGCCACGGGGGCATCGCGTAGCGTACCCGGCTGAATGCTGTGCCAGCTAAAGGTTTTCACGGCGACGATAGCCATGATCCCGGCCAGAACCACCATCGGGATTTTGGCCATCACATTGCTTAATGCCGTAACCAGTAACAGCAGCACCAGACCTGCCGCCACCGTTGATACCCGGCTGCGCCCCTTGCCCATCTCCACGTTGACGATGGTCTGTCCGATCATCGCACAACCCGCAATCCCACCATAAAACCCGGCCAGGATATTGGCCAAACCCAGCCCGGTGCTTTCACGGCTTTTATTCGACGGCGTGTGGGTGATGTCATCCACCAGACGCGCGGTCAGCAGCGATTCCAGCAACCCCACAAAGGCAATACTCAGCGCGCACGGCCAGATGATAGCCAGCGTCTGCAGGTTAAAAGGCACCAGCCACTGAGTCAGGCCCGGCAGCCCGCCCTGCATCGGACCTTCGTCACCGACGGTTGGCAGCATCTGCCCACTGAACACGGTAAACATCGTCAGCACGACGATGGCGACCAGCGGAGCAGGGATGCTTTTTACGAAGCGCGGCCACCACAGCACAATCAGCAGGGTCAGAACGAAGAGCCCGAGGATAAGTGGGTCACGGCTCCAGAAGTGCGGTACCTGGGCGAAGAAAATCAAAATCCCCAGCGCGTTCACAAAACCGGTCATCACCGGCTGCGGGATAAAGCGCATCAGACGCGCCATCCGGGTCAGGCCAAAAATAATCTGGATAACGCCCGCCATCACCACCGCTGGCAGGATGTAGGCCACACCGTGCTGATGCACCATCGGGCCAATGACCAGCGCGACGGAACCGGCTGCCGCTGTGACCATCGCCGGGCGACCGCCGAAAAATGACATGCTGATGCAGAGCACTACGGAGGCGAAAAGACTGACGGTAGGGTCAACACCGGCAATCACTGAAAACGAAATCACCTCGGGGATCAGTGCGAGGGCGGTAATCACCCCTGCCAGGGTTTCACGCGTAAACAACGATGGCGAGCGTAAAACAGTGCTCACATGACCTGAGGAACAGTTTAATTTTTCGGACATAACTTTTTAGACAGGAAGTTGGCCATGAGCATAAGAAAAGAATATGAATGCCCCGGTTTTATTGAGGGGCAAAATACTACTGTTAATCAGCGCACAATGCCAGAAAAATTGGTTAATTTTAATGCTAAAACGCAACTTATTAGTAACATTTATATAATGACTATTTAATGTTTAAACATTATTTAAAAACGCAGTTTTAAGTGCTAGGTTAGTCTCGCTAACAAGTTTACCCGCGATAAATGCTAATAAAGCAGCACTAAAAGTAAGGCAATAACATCATGAAAAGAATGACTGCCAAGCTGTTTTCGATGGCTGTCGGGCTTAATGCTGTCTCTGCGGCGGCAAAAGCTAACGCATCGAAAGAGCAGGAAACGGATGTGCTTTTAATCGGTGGTGGGATCATGAGTGCCACGTTGGGGACCTACCTCCAGGAACTGGAGCCCAACTGGACAATCACCATGGTCGAGCGGCTGGATGCCCTGGCGGAAGAGAGCTCCAACGGCTGGAACAATGCCGGTACAGGGCACGCCGCGTTAATGGAACTGAACTACACCCCGCAAAACCAGGATGGTTCCATCAGTATTAAGAAGGCGATTGAGATTAACGAAGCGTTTCGTATCTCTCGTCAGTTCTGGGCGCATCAGGTGGAAACCGGTGTGCTGAGCGAGCCGCGCTCCTTCATTAATACCGTTCCACACATGAGCCTGGTGTGGGGCGATGAAAACGTTAACTTCCTGCGCGCGCGCTACAAAGCGCTGCAGCAAAGCTCGCTGTTCCACGGTATGCGTTATTCCGAGAATCACGATCAAATCAAACAGTGGGCTCCACTGGTGATGGAAGGGCGTGACGCACAGCAGAAAGTGGCGGCCACGCGCACCGAAATTGGCACTGACGTTAACTTCGGCGAAATCACCCGCCAGCTGATCTCCTCGCTGCAGAAAAAAGAGAATTTCTCTCTGAAGCTCGGCAGCGAAGTGCGCGGTATCAAACGCAATGCCGACAACACCTGGAATGTGACCATCGCCAGTAAAAACGGCGGTGTGGATCAGGTCGTGAAGACGAAGTTTATCTTCATTGGCGCGGGTGGGGCGGCACTTAAGCTGTTGCAGGAGTCGGGCATTCCAGAAGCCTCCGATTACGCAGGTTTCCCGGTGGGCGGCCAGTTCCTGGTGTCGGAAAACCCGGATGTGGTGAATCACCACCTGGCGAAAGTCTATGGTCAGGCCTCTGTGGGTGCACCGCCGATGTCGGTGCCGCATATCGACACCCGCATCATCGACGGTAAGCGTGTGGTGCTGTTCGGGCCATTTGCCACCTTCTCGACGCGTTTCCTGAAAAACGGTTCGCTGTGGGATCTGCTGGGTTCAACCAACAGCGCCAACTTCCTGCCGATGGTCAGCGTCGGGCTGTCGAACTTTGGTCTGGTGAAATACCTGGTCGGCCAGGTGCTGCAGAATGATGACGATCGTTTTGATGCGCTCTGCGAATACTACCCGCTCGCCAATAAAGAAGACTGGCGTCTATGGCAGGCCGGGCAGCGCGTGCAAATCATCAAGCGTAACGGGAAGCAACGCGGTGTGCTGCGTCTGGGTACCGAAGTGGTCAGCGACAAAGAAGGCACCATTGCCGCCCTGCTGGGCGCGTCACCGGGTGCCTCTACTGCCGCACCGATCATGCTTGAACTGATGGAAAAAGTGTTCCCTGAGAAAGTGGCCTCGCCGGAGTGGCAGGCAACCCTCAAGAAGATCATTCCTTTCCTCGGCGTGCAGCTGGACGGTAACACCGACGCCGCTAACCAGGAGTCGCAATACACCAGCCGCGTGCTGGATCTGAAATGCGATGAATCCTTGATTGCCGATGCCACACCGCCGGTGCGTAAACCCGCACAGGTCGTGCCTGCGGATAATGAACCGGTTTCGGATATCGCACTGTAAAGATAAAACCTGCTTCGGCAGGTTTTTTTTTCGCCCCGCTCCTGTCGCCAGTATATTCAGCAGAAATAATTTACTTTTTCATATGGTTAGAGGATTCTTATTTGCGATAAGAATAATTCTTCCGCCATTAAGGATCCTCTTTTGAAACGTTTTCTCCTCACAGCAGCCGTTGCCACCCTTCTGGTGGGCTGCGCGCAACCCAAGCCGACCATCCCCCATGACAATTATCAGCGCATTGCCTTAATGGATGCAGGGGCGAGTCAGTGCGTGTCGCTGGGCTTTATGGATTACCAGACGGCGGCGGCCGCAAAGAACTTTGCCGCCGCCGACCTCAATAGCTGGACTTACGATCCGGTGTATTACCAGACGACCTTTTCAGGCCTGATGGCCGGAGCGGAAAAAACACCGCCGACAAAAAGCCAGTGCGAAGGGCTGGCAGTGTATGTGGCCCAACGTGTCCAACAGCAGCAACAGTCGTACCAGCAACAACAGCTCGCTTTACAGCAACAGCAGCAGCTTAATCAGTCTCTGCAAAACATCCAGAACAGCATGCCGAAGACTACTTACTGCAACAAGATTGGCTGGCAGACGGTGTGCAACACTTACTAAAACTGCGGTGAAGGCTCACCGCGATGCCCACTGCTGCGCCAACAGCAGCAGTGCAATGACGATCATCATTGCGCCGGAGAGCCTGCTGACAAACTTCGCTGCCTGCGGGCGACTGGCGAGCAGCGTTTTTGAACCATAACCCACCAGCAGATAAACCAGCGTACAGGTGACGAGGTGCAACAGGGCCAGGGCGGACATCTGTACGGGCAGGGGCCAGTGGCTTTGCGGGTCGCTGAACTGCGGTAGCAGCGCCAGGAAAAGCAGAAAGACTTTCGGATTCAGCCCACTGATGCACATCCCTTTCAGCGCCAGTTTTCTGCCCGTCGAGCCATGCTGCGGTGCTCCTGAGGTAATCACCGCAGGCTGTTTTAGCATCCCCACGCCAAGCCACAGCAGATAGAGCGCGCCACCCAGCGTCAGGAGCGACAACGCAAGCGGATGACCGGCAATCAGCGCCCCTGTTCCCGCCACCACCACCAGGGTTGCCAGCAGATGGCCCGACATGAGTCCCATCACCGCCGGAATAATGTCCCGTCCACTGATCCCGGCCGTAATCACCCAGGCCCAGTCTGCGCCAGGCGTCATGATTAACAAAAAGGAAACCATCCAGAATCCCGCCACTACACCCATGTCCATCACGTCTTATCCTCTCAATATCCTGAATGGAAAGAATATCCCTCCCGGATTAGAATGAGTTCTCTATGTCGCGGCCATTTCGGTCATAAAGAGAGAAAATCTTCCACATGGATAGCATTGACAGAAAGATTCTTGCTGAGCTTCAGTCCGACGGTCGTCTGTCGATAACCGAGCTGGCTGAGCGGGTAAATTTAAGCCTCTCTCCGTGCCACCGTCGCCTGCGTGCGCTGGAGCAAAGCGGTGTGATTACCGGCTATCGCGCCACCCTCAACCCGGTACAGATGGGTTTTAGCTTTTCCGCTATCGTGTTTGTGACGTTGCGTGAGGCCGATAAAAAAGCGGTGACTGCCTTCGAAGATGCGATTGTTGATGTGCCACAGGTGGTGTTAGTCCAGCGATTATTTGGCGATCCAGACTACCTGATGCAGGTCATCACCCGTGATTTACCCGCCTTCCAGAAGCTCTATGATGAGAAACTGTCGGCGATGCCCGGCGTGCAGCGATTAACCTCGACGCTGGTGATGAAAACGGTGGTTCACGACCGTCCGTGGCCGCTGGATATGGCCAAATGAGGCTTGTGCAGGTGTTAATCTGAAAGGGGAAGGCCTATGAAGGGGCGCTCAGACGTGTTGCTCATTATAGTAACCATGGTGGCCTTTGCCGCTAACTCGGTGCTGTGCCGGGTTGCACTGCGGGAAGGGCATATCGATCCTATTACCTTCAGCAATCTTCGCCTGCTCAGTGGCGCTGTTGTCCTGCTCCCGCTGATCTTTCGCCAGGGCTGGCAACTGCCGGATGCGCGCAGCCTGAAGAACGCGCTCTTTCTGATGGTGTACGTGGTCTTTTTCTCAGTGGCGTATATTCATCTCGATGCCGGGACGGGCGCGCTTTTGCTGTTTGGCGTGGTGCAACTGACCATGATCGTTTTTGGTGTTATGAAAGGTGAGCGGGTATCCCGTGTGCAGGCCGCAGGGATGGCTCTTGCGGTGGCGGGGATGGTGATTTTGCTGCTCCCCGGTGCGAAAGCGCCGCCGCTCATGAGCGCACTGATGATGGCCGTTGCGGGGCTGGCCTGGGCGGCATACACCCTCTCAGGAAAAAAAACGGCGAATGCGGGCCTTTCTACGGCGTGGAATTTTTTGCTGGCCGTGCCGCTTGCACTGTTGATTTCTCCGCTAATGAGCCATGGGATCCATGTCAGTGGCACGGGCATTTTGCTGGCAATACTCTCGGGGGCGGTGGCATCGGCGGGGGCCTATAGCTTGTGGTATGCCTTGTTGCCCCGGATGTCGTCCGTGACCGCCAGTACCGTGCAACTGAGCGTGCCGTGCCTGGCGACGCTCGGCGGGGTGGTGTTTCTCGCGGAGTCACTGACCTTGCGCATGCTGGTCGCGATGCTTGCGGTGCTGGCGGGCATCATGATGGTTATCAGGGCCAGAAAATAAGCCTGAATTACGCCGGATCGTCCTGATCGGTATTGGATAATCGGGTATTCAGGGACTTGTAGTCGATATCGGTGTCAGCATCGTCCAGCAGGCGCGTGACCGACAGCAGCTCGGTAAACTCGGCAAGGAGCATTTCCGCATCGGATTTTAGCGGACTTTCGGTCGCATCGATGGCGGTGTTAATCGCCTTCTTCACGTTTTCGATGATGTCGCGTACCCCGCCATTTTTTCCAATCGTCAGCATCAGAGCGCTAAGCAGCAACGACTGTGCTTCAACCCGTGCCGTTAATTGTTTGGCTTCTGCATCCATTTTCGAAATTTTGGCAATCATGCTTATGATGACGTTTTTCATCTGATCCCCTTCGCGCGTCCGGTTGTCTCGTCGACTTTTTGCCTCAGTGATTGAGCTTAGGGTATTTCTTAAGCGTATGAATGCCGTCCAGCACACATTCGTGAAAACAACTTCGCTCACACGAGGCAGGTATTGAAAAGGCAAAACGTGGCTGCATTCATTGGCCTCTGCCGTGGCGGTACGGCCCGCCCTGAACGGTGTTGAAAGCTGGCTCTGATGAGGGGTAAACATAAGTTTGTTTTTAAACAAAAGTTGAAATAATCAATCATAATTGTAATTAACTTGACTTAAATCAAATTCATTTAAAGTTACGGGTAACATTATAGGCGGCATCCTTTAGGTTTTCGTGCGTCGAGACATTCATTTTGAATATCGTGTGGGTGATTGTACTTATTATTTCCCTTTTCTTAGTCATGGTTTTAACACGCTATTGTTATGCATGTATGGATGACTGGGTCAATTTTATTGAGAGTATTCATTCAGATACCAGGGCTCAACTGGTAGTCATTGAGAAAGATAGCCATTTTATTAATTAAATCGTAAATGAAAACGATTCTCTTTAATTTAATGATAATGCTTTAGTCGTTTGCATGGTTTTTTAAATATCAGATGAGGTTTGTCTCGACATTATTTGGTCCGTGTTTAATGGCAGGGTTTTTATAAATGAAACAACAGCCTGACGGGTGTGATGGTTCTTAGTAATTGTTATTTATCTTGTACATTTGATGGAATGAGAAAATGAAAAGGTTAGCACTACTGGTAGTAGTGACCTCTGTTATTGTGGTGGGTTGTTCTCCCGCTTATGTTCGCAATGATACTGCATCCCTCAAAGATAATGAGCTTTGCAGCCGTTTGGGTTATGCAAAATATACCGGGGATAGCAGCGCCTTTGGTGATGGTCTGCAAGAGTTGAAAAGAAGGGCGTCAGGCCATGTGATGACGGTTAGCCCGGATGAATGCAAATCATATTCAGAAAGGGGGGCCAGCGAGGCTCGCGCGCTGGAACAGCAAAATCAGCAACAACTGCTTCAGGAGCAGGTTCCGCGTAATAACGCACCTGTCACGACTAACTGCATTGGGGGTTACAATGGCTCCTTATCCTGCACAACATACTAACAGTGGAGTCATTTGTGGGAATGGATAAGCCGCCAGAATTAGCAGACCCTAA
Source organism: uncultured Enterobacteriaceae bacterium (assembly GCA_963530515.1). Lineage (GTDB taxonomy): Bacteria > Pseudomonadota > Gammaproteobacteria > Enterobacterales > Enterobacteriaceae > CBFFRJ01. The sequence goes on from CAUSEC010000002.1 coordinate 107,286, forward strand.
AGACGTGATGCGTGTAATCGTTGATGCTTTACGTTCTCAATTCCTTTTAGATATTGACTCTGAGTTAGTGACTTATCGCAGTGTAAGTCGCTCTATGTATTATTTCGAGATTGAGCACAATCAGAGAGTGGGTGACATTGCATTACGCTTACCCGCTGTAGAATACAAGGTTCAATTAGCTATCGCTGATATGTACCGCCAGCTTAGGGATAGAGACACACCCAAACGATAAAATAACAATTCATTACTTTCTCAATTACAGCTTTTAAAGTGTGGGGCTTTCTGCATCTTATTTTTAAGAGAATTAAGCCAATGTTAAAGAAAACTATATCATTTGTTGTTTTGTTAACGTTTGGGGTCGTTGTTTTCTCCTTTGTTTACGGGTTGGTATTAGCGCCGCCTTATTGATGTTGGTTACTCCTGTTTTCTGGCTGGATATGCTGGATAACGATAGAGATTATAAATGATGAAAAAATTATTGATGGTGCTCGTTACCCTATCTGGATTGATATCGCTCACCGCTAACGCCGATGTGGCTCTGGCTAATAATACCTCCATTGACCCTAATGTACTGAGCGGTGCATTAAGTGAACTGGAGGCAATTAACGCTATTCCACAAGATGAAGCGCACTATGCGGAAATAAATCAGAAGTATGAACGGTTTATTGAGCGTCTTCGAGATGGTGGTGCAACTCAGGTTGAGATTGCTACTGTTTTAAAGGATATGGGGCTGGGTTATGCCACTATTGGCACGCCTACCGATACTGCCACTTCTGATACTTCTGCCACTGTAACAACAGTTAAGGGCGATACAGGCGATACCGGGGTACAAATCTGATACCAACAATTGGGCTGTTTTCTGGTTACAGCGTCTCCGGCAACACGATTACGCTGAATACCTGGTGGTCAGATAACTGGGGACGCGCCAGAACATTCGATTCAACGTTCTGGCAAATCCTGCCTGCTGCAACCGGGCGGGGGATGCTGATTCAGGACAGCAGTGATTTTCTGGCAATCACAGACGCAACAATGGTCGGTAGTTGCGTCTGGCGCGGGACGGTGACATTCAACGGCAGCTGGTCAACGCCGGACACCGTTGCACCACGTGAAAAATATCTGGTGTTCGCGTCGTGGAGCGCTGACGGGGTGGTGATTGAGTTTGACGGCTACACCGTGACCGCGACGCAGGAGCGGGATAATGAAGATGTCGCCGCTACTGTAACGATGACCATCGCGATATTCGCCAGCGGCGTTGCTCCGACCCCAGGGACGGGCCTCACCATTATAAACCAAAGCGGTGCCTGCGTTTTTTCTACAACACGGCGGCCGTTCGTTTATCGCAACGCCACGTATACACCGGGCTGGGGCTGGCAGGACATTGGCTCCCGCATGATTATGTTGGGTCGCTACGGCTACGACAGCCGGGTCAGTGGTGGCTGGGATTATCTGAAATGGGCAGGACTGGTGCGCAGTGGTAATTCAGTTCGCTGCTCACGGGGTAAAACCGTCGCCCGCTGGACAGACAAGTACTCAGTCGTCGGCCAGGGGCTGACATCCCTGCAAATACCCTGTATCGAATCAATGTATTAACCCGCTCCGGCGGGTTTTTTTTCGTCTGGAGAAAATATGATTTACACAACTGGCTCGATTGCCGCGAACGGCAACACACTAACGGGTACCGGCACGAATTTTACCGCAGCAGGTTCGTTAATCCGTACCGGTTGCACACTGGTTAGTCTGGCGAACCCGGTGCAGGTTTTTCAGATAACGGCAATCAACAGCGCAACCCAACTCACCGTAACGCCAGCGGCCACCCCGGCAATTGCCGCCGGTACCGCTTACGCTATCCTGTTGAGCGATAGTTTGAGTGTGGATGGCCTCGCGTCGAACGTTGCCGAAACATATAAAATGTTTCAGCAAAATATGACGGGTTTTGTTGACGTCATGCTCGGCGTCTCTGACGTCACTATGATTATCAACGGCACAGCGGTAACGGTTCCCAGCCAGCGGTCACTGGCAAAAAAAGGGGCCAACTCCGATATCACCAGTCTGTCGGGTTTAACCACTGCTCTGTCAATCAAGCAGGGCGGGACCGGTTCTGATGCGCCGTTCGGCACTGGTGCCAATACATTTTGCCAGGGTAATGATAGCCGCCTGAACAGCGTTGAAGGGAAAACTGGCGGCACAGTGAAAGGGGGGGTTGCCGTGACAACCGCGTCCCCGGCCAGCGCCCCTGCAAACGGCACTATCACGAACTCAGAGGCGCTGACGTCCAGATTTCGTGACGGAGTTTACAGCGCTGTAGGATTTTCACTGTACTCACAGGTGGCGCAGGGCACCGGGTCGTATGGTTACCTGCAACTTGCCACCGGCGGGCCGTTAGCGTATTGGGCGTTCTCTCAAACTGGCGTGGCTACCGGCGTCGCCTGGACGCCTACGTGTGACGAACGACTCAAAAACATTGAAGGGCCGATTGCCGCCCCGCTGGATAAAATGCGGCTGATGCGCGGGCAGTCCTGGCGGTGGAAGTCCAACGGCAATTATGGGATCGGACTTACCGCGCAGGACGTACAGCGTGCGTTTCCTGATGCGGTCACTGAAACTCAGGATGTCGAATTACCAGACGGAACCCTGGTGAAAAACGTATTGTCCCCGGATTCCTACGGCGTGGCCGCCGCGCTGCATCACGAGGCAATACTGGCACTGATGGATAAGATTGAAAGCCTCGAGGCAAAAATTCTGGCTATAACTTCTTCGCAGGAAAATCAGCCAGATACTCAGTCGTAAAAATTTATACTTCAAACCACTATTGATCTGCCTCTCAAATAAAACTACTGTTTGCATATACAGTATTATTTGTGAGGTAATTTATGGGCCGCCGTGACGACATAGCCTGGGCGTTCAGCCAGGCAGTGAACATTGATCCGCGAGGCCTGCGAACGGTGACAACCAGTGCGTTTATCAAAGAGTTGGCTAAATACAACTGGCACTGGACACCGCGGCAGGCCAATCAGTGGATCGAGATCTACATAACAACGTTCAAAGACATTTCTACGCAAGAGGGCGAGGAGCGTACGTTCAAACTCTATAACCCCAACAATGGGAGGTACTGATTATGGGGTTCGTTTCGCCAGCTCAGGATTATGTAGAAGACTCGCTGTCGCTGGACAGAAAACTCATCAATAAACCATCCGCTACATTTTTTATGACGGCTGGGGCAACCTATTTCCGTGACGGCATTATTCAGGGAGCCCTGTTAGTGGTGGATAGATCGCTGAAGGCTTGCGATGGATCGCTGCTAGTTTGCAGCTCAGAAGGTGAGTTGCGCATCAAAAGATACCGGCTTCACCCATACCCTCATCTGGCGAATCTTGATAATGGCAAAAAGGAAGCACTGCCGGACAACGCCAGTGACGATTCTCCAGTGTTTGGCGTGATCACCTACATCATCAACGATGCACGGCTTGGAGAGTTTGACGATTGCCCCGTGATGTAAGCATTAGAAAAGGGTGCGCACCCGCTTAAGTGGAACAGTGGAACAATGATTTTAAAGGAGCTTGCATTCTGCACGACACCTTCGTCACATGGAAGCGCCGCTGACGGAAACTGGAAAGCGCCTCGCAAAACGATGGCTTTCACCATCATTTCACCATAGTTTCACCATCGCCAAAATCGAGACGTAAAAAAACCAACCGTAAAAGGTTGGTTTAGTTAGGGAATTTTGGTCGGCACGAGAGGATTTGAACCTCCGACCCCCGACACCCCATGACGGTGCGCTACCAGGCTGCGCTACGTGCCGATTTGTGGCGGTAATACTACCCTTTTCACCGATGATTGCAAGTGACGGGTGTCTGACTGATTCATAATTAATCAATCAGTTAGCGATAAATCGTTTTTCATCGGTCAGGACCTGCAACAGTAAACTGAGCTGCGGTTTCTGGTCCTCGACTTCCTCGCCCTGCAGGTTCCAGGTACGGTAATTACCGTTCTGGTTGAGTAGCAGCGTCATTTGCGGGGTCGTGATTGCCAGCGCACTGTTGCTGGCTGCTGTGACCCAGTTATGACGGCGGGTGGCATTAAACAAATCCTGCCCCTGAGAGTACTCATTGGCCGGCGTGCTGACGTGCAGCAGGCGCTGCATCAGGGTAGTCATAATATCTTTATGATCGGTAAGCTTAGTGATGCGCTGGGCTGGCGTGCCCGGCCAGTGAATAACCAACGGCACCTGCAGGTTGGTGCGGGACCAGGCAAAATCATTTTTCGATTTTTCCACCGGCATGCCGTGGCCAGCGGTAATAATCACCACCGTATTATCCAGTTTTCCAGACTCGCGCAGGGTATCGAGCAGACGACCGATTTGCGTATCAACATCGCTCACCGCGCGGCTATAGCGGCGGGTATAGTTCTGCTGGTTAGTGTCCTGCGAACCTGTACCGTTGAGTGCCACCCACGAGAACCAGCGTGTTTCATCCTGTGCGTAACGGCCCAACCAGTCGACCCATTGATCAGCCGTCTGGGCATCGCTCTGGGCTTTTGGCGCAGGCAGCGAGAAGTCAGACAGCAGGGCCTGGCGATAGAGTGCGCTGCTAAAACCGTCCGATGAGAACAAGCCAAGCTGATAGCCCTGTTGATTGAGTGCGGTAATCAACGCGGCAGGCACGCGCGCAGACAGCACGCCATCCATATAGCTTGGGGAAATCCCGTAGAACAGCCCGAAGAAGCCGTTATCCGTGGAATTCCCGGAACTCATGTGCTGAGTGAAGTTGATGTTCTGATCCGCAAACGCGGCCAGTTTCGGCATCTGTTTTTCGAAGCCGGAGTAGTTCAGGCCGTCGACGGTAATCAGCAGGACGTTTTGCCCAGGTCCCATGTCCAGGTAGCGCAGATCGCTCAACGGGTACTGAACGGACACGGCCTCAGGGTTGCCCTGTTCCACCAGGCGACGCTGGTAATCCTGAGCATCCAGCAGGCCATGTTTCTCAAGGAAACGGCGCGCCGTCATTGGGTAAGAGAGCGGCAGGTTCGCGCGCTGCATGGTTATCGGACGATAAAAATTGGCATCCGCCCAGATGTACATCACGTGCGTGGCGACAAAGGCGACGAAGAAGAAACTGGCCACCGGCTTCGCATAATGGCGGCGGCGGGTGAGGCTGCGCAGTTTTTGCCAGCTCCAGGTCGCAAACAGCATCTCAATCAGCAGAATAACGGGCACGCTGATAAACATCAGCTGCCAGTCTCGCGCCATTTCATTCTGGTCGGGGTTGATCACCAGTTCCCAGACGATGGGATTGAGATGGAGGTGGAATCGGGTAAAAACTTCACTGTCGATCAGCAGCAACGTCATACCGGTGGTGGCCAGAATGACCGACAGCACGCGCATCAGACGCTGGGACATCACGACGAAAGTGAGCGGGAACAGAATCAGCAGGTAGGTGGCGAACACCAGAAAGCTAAAGTGCCCGACAACGCTCAGGTAAGAATAAATTCGCCCGGCGAGCGTTGTCGGCCAGTCTGCGACAAACAGATAGCGGCTACCGAGCACCATGGACAACAACATGTTGAACAGGGCAAACCAGTGCCCCCAGCTAACCATCTGGGAGACTTTTTCACGGTAGGGCTGACGATGTGTCACCATAAGTGTCGCTGTTTACCTTAGTGCGCTTTATCGTCATTAACGGACGACTGCAGAGCCTGGGCGAAGGACTTTGCGATGGCCTGGCGTTGCGCAGGGGCGACGCTGGTGTTGATCAAGTTCGTCACCATGTTTCCCAGCACCATCAGGGAAAGGTCGGTCGGTGTCTTGTGTTGTTCCAGCACGTTAGCCAGCTCACTGAGCAATTGTTCTACGTGTTCATCACTATAACGGGAAATTTGCGGCATAAATCGAAATCTGTTTATTCATAAAGTCCAACATATTACCGTAGCAAGAGCTTTTTTTCTGCTTTTTTATCAGCTGTTGCACAGTCGCCTGGGTGATGGTTGAATACCGCCCGGTCATAAAGGAGAGTTTATCATGAGTCTGGACATCAACCAGATTGCCCTGCATCAGCTTATCAAGCGCGATGAGCAGAATCTTGAGCTGGTGCTGCGCGATTCTTTGCTGGAACCGACGGCCCCCGTTGAGGAGATGGTCGCCGAGTTACACCGGGTCTACAGCGCCAAAAATAAAGCCTACGGCATGTTTAATGAAGAGAGCGAACTGGCGCAGTCCCTGCGACAGCAGCGCCAGGGCGAAGACGATTTCCTGGCCTTTAGCCGTGCGGCGACCGGGCGTTTACGTGATGAACTGGCAAAGTACCCGTTTGCTGACGGCGGCATCGTTCTGTTCTGTCATTACCGTTATCTGGCCGTGGAGTACCTGCTGGTCTCGGTGCTGAACAACCTCAGCAGTATGCGTGTGAATGAGCAGCTGGATATCAGCGCAACGCACTATCTGGACATCAATCACGCCGACATTGTGGCGCGCATTGATTTGACCGAGTGGGAAACCAACCCGGAATCCACCCGTTACCTGACCTTCCTGAAAGGGCGGGTAGGGCGCAAAGTGGCTGATTTCTTCATGGACTTCCTCGGTGCGACCGAAGGGCTGAACGCAAAAGCGCAGAACCGTGGTTTGCTGCAGGCGGTGGATGATTTTACCGCTGAGGCACAGCTCGATAAATCCGAGCGCCAGGAAGTACGTAAACAGGTCTACACCTACTGCAATGAGCAACTGCAGGCGGGTGAAGAGATTGAGCTGGAATCCCTGTCCAAAGAGCTGGCAGGCGTGAGTGAAGTCAGTTTCCAGGACTTTACTGCTGAGAAGGGCTATGAGCTGGAAGAAAGCTTCCCGGCGGACCGCAGCACCCTGCGCCAGTTAACCAAATACGCAGGCAGCGGCGGCGGGTTGACCATTAACTTCGACGCGATGCTGTTGGGCGAGCGTATTTTCTGGGATCCGGCGACCGATACGCTGACCATCAAAGGCACCCCGCCGAACCTGCGTGACCAGTTGCAGCGCAGAACAGGCAGCAACTGAATCCATGCTTCTGAGTAAAGGACATGCCGATGCGTAACGGACTACGCCAGAAACCGCCCGTAGACTTTCAACTTCTGCGGCAGGTGGCTCGCAAGCACGTTCTTTTATTTGTGCTGCTGTCGGGTTTCGGTCTGTTTTTTCTCGCGGTCTCAGGGCTGATTTTATGGCGTGGGTTTGAAGACCCTCGGATATCACTCTGGATTTTCGGCGGCCTGTTTCTCTGTCTTGGGCTGTTTTTGATTGGTTTTGCGTTCGTATCCTGCCTGAGCAGCGTGCGTTATTACTACGAAAAAGGGCTGCTCAAACGGCACGGACTGAACCTGAACGCCACGCTGATAAGCAAATCACGCATGGAAACCGACATTACGCTGGATATCAACCGAAATACGCACCATGAGCACATTGATGAGCTGGAGCTTAACGTCGGGTTCGCGTTTCAGTTTGACGGGCAGACCTGGCAGGGTGCAGATCTGATTCACAGTGAAAAGCTGTATGACGCGTTACGTGAAGGGCAGACGATTCCGGTACGTATTTTGCCGTGGGCACCCGGGAGTGCGTCTGTTCGACAGCGGGCGTTACTGAATCAACTGAAGCGAGAGGATGAGCGGGTGGAAGAAGATAATCCGCGCATCGCGAAGCCGCTGATTGATATAGATGAGATATAAAAAAACCCCGCAGTGCGGGGTTTTTTTTCGACGAAGTCGGCGATTAAGCGCGAACGAAGTCGATGTGAGTCAGTTTTGGCTTGAACGGGTGACGCTGAACAGCCTGAACTTTCACTTTTACTTCTTTGCCGTCAACGGCCAGGGTCAGAACTTCGGTGTAGAAACCTTCTTTGGTCTGGGTGTTCCACACTTTGTCGTGATCCAGTTCAACAGCGAACGGCGCTTCTTCACCACCGTAAACGATAGCCGGGAATTTGTTCGCTGCGCGCAGGCGGCGGCTCGCACCCTTACCCTGCTCTTTACGTACTTCTGCGTTAATAGTAAACATTTAAAACTCTCTTCTTTAGTTCCTGCTGCAGGCGACCCAGCAACAGGCAGATTTTCTGCTCTGCGGATGCAAAAGCGGGCGGGATTATACCCGTATCCCCCCTCAGTGACAAGTCGAATGGGCGTGACTTATCCGCGTAACTCATTGGCGCGGCGAAAGCGTCCCTCATAATCGAACACTTTTTCTCGCACCTGCCAGAACTGACCCTTCTTGCGCGCGACGACGAAATCGGGATGTCGGAGCAACGCCTGCTGCGCCAGAATATCGGCAGCCACAATCCAGCGCAGCGGCACGCCGGGTGTGCGGGTGTGTGGGCGCATAAACAGCTGCTCAAAGGCCGTGCGCTGCGCAGGTGTGTGCAGGCGATAGCGCTCGCTGACGTCGGCCCCGTCTTCATCGTAATAGGTGATTTTTAGCCACTCGCCTTTGTCATCTGCACCGTGCTGCAAATCCATGCCGCTACAGCGCAGTACCAGCGCGTCTTTGAGCTTCAGTGCGGCTTTCAGCATGTCATCCGGGTCGACCAGAATAGTGTCGCAGGTCCGGCAGCGACGAGCGGCAATGTCATTCTCGGCATTACACTGTGGGCAGTTTTTAAAGCGAAAGCGATAATCGCACTGCTCACGCAATCCCTCATCATCCTCAAACCATCCCTGACAGCGGCGGCCAAAGTGTTCAATCAGTTTGCCGTCGCTGGTGGTTTTCCCCCAGAACGTGTTGGCAAACCCGCAGGCCGTGCAGAAGACCTGCACGGGCACGTTATCGCTCTTGCCTTTCGGTGAACCCACTTCGGGGGCATAAAGATCGTGCGGATTCCCGGCGTAATCCAGAATCAGGCAGTCTGTTTTACCCGGAGACAGGCGCAGGCCACGGCCCACAATTTGCTGATACAGGCTGACGGATTCGGTAGGGCGCAAAATAGCGATAAGATCAACGTGCGGGGCATCAAATCCGGTGGTGAGCACCGAGACGTTGACCAGAAAGCGAAACTGTTGTGCTTTAAAGGCCTCAATCAGCGCGTCACGCTGTGGCCCAGGGGTTTCGCCGGTGATCAGTGCGGCATCATCTTTGGGGAGCAGTCCGGTAATTTCGCGGGCGTGTTCGACGGTGGCGGCAAAAATCATCACCCCTTTGCGGGAGTCGGCAAATTCCACAATCTGGCTGATGATGTGCGGGGTCACGCGCTGCTGTTTTTTCAGCTCAAGGTTGAGGTCCGCTTCGCTGAACAGCCCGTTGCTCTGCACCTGTAAACGGCTGAAATCATACTGCACGACGGGCATATCCAGCCGCTCCGGGGGCGTCAGGTAGCCGTGTTTGATCATATAACGCAGCGGCAGCTCGTAAATACAGTCGCGGAACAGCGCTTTTTCATCGCCGCGCACCATGCCGTGGTAATGAAAACGATAAATCCAGCCTTTACCCAGTCGGAAGGGCGTGGCGGTGAGGCCGAGCAGGCGCACGCGGGGATTCACTTTGCGCAGGTGCTGCAAAATCTGCTGATACTGGCTTTCGTCATCGTCGCTGATGCGGTGGCACTCATCGACAATCAGCAGGGAAAACTCCCCCTGGAAGTGCTCGAGATTACGGGCAACGGACTGCACGCTGCCAAACACCACTTTGCCTTCGCTTTGCTTGCTCTTTAGCCCGGCGGCGTAAATGTCTGCTTCCAGACCGAGTGCGAGGTATTTGGCGTGGTTTTGCGCCACCAGTTCTTTGACGTGAGCAAGGACCAGTACTCGTCCGCGCGCGACCCTTGCCAGTTCCGCAATCACCAGGCTTTTGCCCGCGCCAGTGGGCAGGACAATCACGGCAGGTGCATCGTGGTGACGGAAATGGGCGAGGGTAGCGTCTACCGCTTCGCGTTGATAAGGGCGTAAGGTAAAAGTCATTCTCTTCATGGCGTGACAACATCGTGTCACAAGTATGCCACGAATCTTTCCCTTGAGCGGCGTAGAATGACCGCTATACTGACAGGCGTAAATCACCCGAATCTTCTTAAGGACGAAAGTCCTGCTCCCAGCACCATACAGGCAAAACAACTTCATGCGACTTGATAAGTTTATCGCTCAGCAACTCGGCGTAAGCCGTGCTATTGCCGGGCGTCAAATCCGCGCCAACCACGTGACGGTAGACGGCGACGTTGTCAGAGACACGGCATTCAAATTACGCCCGGAACACCAGGTGGAATACGAGGGGAACGCGCTGGTTCAACAGACCGGCCCGCGCTATTTCATGCTGAACAAACCGCAGGGCTATGTGTGCTCAACGGACGATCCCGATCATCCGACGGTACTGTTTTTCCTCGATGAGCCTGTGGCTTACCAGCTCCATGCTGCCGGTCGTCTGGACATCGACACCACCGGTCTGGTGCTGATGACCGACGACGGTCAGTGGTCACACCGCATTACCTCTCCGCGCCATCATTGCGAGAAAACCTACCTGGTTGAGCTGGAATCTCCGGTGTCGGACGATACCGCCGCGCAGTTTGCCAAAGGCGTGCAGCTACATAACGAAAAAGATCTCACCCGTCCGGCGCAGCTGGAGGTCATTACCCCGACTCAGGTACGCCTGACCATCAGCGAGGGCCGCTATCATCAGGTGAAACGCATGTTTGCCGCCGTGGGCAACCACGTTGTAGGGCTGCATCGCGAGCGCATCGGTGCGATCGCCCTGGATGAAGACATGGCGGAGGGTGAGTACCGCCCGCTGACGGAAGAAGAGATTGCCAGCGTCGGATTGCCCTCGCACTAAATACAGGAGTTTGTCGTGACCACCAGGCCACACTCATCGTTGAGTATTGTTTTTATTCTTGGCCTGTTGGCCATGTTAATGCCGTTATCGATCGATATGTACCTGCCCGCGCTACCGGTGATTGCCGGCCAGTTCGGTGTGCCGGCGGGCAGTGCGCAAATGACCCTGAGTACCTATATTCTGGGCTTTGCGCTGGGGCAACTGATTTACGGCCCGATGGCAGACAGCATTGGGCGTAAACCGGTGATTCTCGGCGGCACGCTGATTTTCGCCGCCGCCGCCGTGGCCTGTGCGCTGTCACAAACCATCGATCAGCTCATTACCATGCGCTTTTTCCATGGCCTTGCGGCGGCCGCTGCAAGCGTGGTGATTAACGCCCTGATGCGTGACATGTACCCGCGTGAAGAGTTTTCCCGCATGATGTCTTTCGTCATGCTGGTCACCACCATTGCGCCACTGCTGGCACCGATGGTTGGCGGGGCGGTACTGATTTGGTTTAGCTGGCATGCCATCTTCTGGATACTGGCGATTGCGGCCCTGCTGGCTTCCGTCATGATTGCAGTGTTTATCCGTGAAACGCTGCCGCCGGAGCGTCGCCAGCCCTTTCATTTGCGCACCACGGTGGGCAACTTTGCCTCCCTGTTTCGCCATAAGCGCGTGCTCAGCTACATGCTGGCAAGTGGCTTTAGTTTTGCCGGGATGTTCTCTTTCCTCAGCGCCGGGCCGTTTGTCTACATCGAAGTGAACCATGTTTCGCCGCAGGACTTCGGCTATTACTTTGCGCTGAACATCGTATTCCTGTTCCTGATGACCATTATCAACGGGCGATTTGTGCGTCGCGTTGGCGCGCTGAACATGTTCCGTGGCGGGCTGTGGATCCAGTTTGCGATGGCGGTGTGGATGGTGGTGACCGCGCTGCTGGGGGCGGGCTTCTGGTCTCTGGTGGTGGGCGTGGCGGCCTTTATTGGCTGCGTCTCGCTGGTGTCCTCTAACGCCATGGCGGTGATTCTGGATGAGTTTCCGCATATGGCGGGCACGGCATCTTCACTGGCGGGCACCTTCCGTTTTGGCATTGGGGCAATCGTGGGCGCGCTGTTGTCGCTGTCGACCTTCAATTCCGCCTGGCCGATGATTTGGTCAATTACCTTCTGCGCAACCAGCTCTATTCTCTTTTACATCTACGCCAGTCGCGGCAAAAAAACTGCCTGATTTTTCGTCACAGTTATCAACTTTAGGGAGCAAAAATGCTCCCTTTTTTGATACACATCAACCTAAACAGACATACATTCAGACATGTTTGTTTCTTTTATGTAAAATCAATTAATGTAAAAAGTCACATCATTGTAGTGAAAAAGGTTGAGTTAGATCTCATAAACAGGTACATATAGCCGAAAAAGAGGCTGGGGTTCATGCAGAAAAACCATTTAAATGAACCGCTAACCCGCACGGCATAACGCTTTTCACCTTTTCAATGTGAGTGACAAGACGATTTGTCAATAATGTGTTAATCTGATTGTAAAATATTTGTGAAGTAAACTTTACTTCCGGGGAATGAAAGTGAATACATTACAGCTCTCCATCATCCACCGTCTCCCCCAGTGCTATCGCTGGCTGGACGGTTTTGCAGGTGCCAAAGTTGAACCGATTCCGCAAAACGATGACGATGCGGAAGGTAGCCTTGTGGCCCTTAAATTATTGAGTCCGGATGGCGATAAAGCCTGGCCGGTGATGCACAAACTCAGCCAGGCATTAAGCGATATCGAAGTGGATTGCTCGGTGGTGGAATGCGAAGGCGAGCCTTGCCTGTTCGTGAACTGCCAGGATGAGCTCGCGGCGACCTGCCGTCTGAAAAACTTCGGTGTGGCGATCGCCGAGCCCTTTACCCGTCAAAATCCTTTCTGAGCGTCAGCGTAGTGCCAAAAGCTGACGCGTATATGCCTGCTGCGGGTTGTTAAACACCTGCTGACACTCTCCCTGCTCAACCACTTCCCCTTGTTTCAACACAATCACCTGATGACACAACGCGCGCACCACCTGCAAGTCATGGCTGATAAAGATATAGGCCAGCCGGTGCGTTTGCTGAAGGTCTTTTAGCAGGGCCAGAATCTGCGCCTGCACGGTGCGGTCCAGCGATGAGGTCGGTTCATCCAGAATAATAAGCGCCGGTTTCAGGATCAGCGCGCGGGCAATCGCGATACGCTGCCGCTGGCCGCCGGAAAACTCACCGGGAAAACGGCGGCGCGTTTCAGGATCCAGACCCACTTCTTCCATTACCCGAATCACTTCCGCTTCCCGTGCGTTTGGTTTCAGGGTTGGCTGATGCACCAGTAAGCCTTCTTCGATGATTTGCTGCACGTTCAGGCGCGGATTCAGCGACGAATTGGGGTCCTGAAACACCACCTGGATGCGATGGCGTACCGGCAGCATCTGTTTGCGGTTCCAGCCGTCTATCGGCTGCCCGTCGAAGCGAATGCTGCCCTGTGAGGCAATCAGGCGCAGCAGGGCAAGCCCGGTGGTGCTTTTGCCCGAGCCGGATTCGCCGACCAGCCCGAGGGTTTCACCCGGATGCAGGTTGAAGCTGACATTCTTCACCACATCGTTATGACCGACGACGCGCTTCAGAATGCCTTTGCGAATGGGGAAACTCACGCCCAGGTTTTCCACGTTGAGCAGCGGCGTGCTGCCCGGCGTCAACGGCACAGGGTCGCCCGCAGGTTCGCTGTTAATCAGGCGCTGCGTGTAAGGGTGGGCCGGGGCGCTAAAGAGCGCATCCGTGGTGTTCTGTTCTACGCATTTGCCGTTTTGCATCACCGCCACGTTATCTGCCAGCTTCCTGACGATACTCAGGTTGTGGGTGATGAACAGCAGGCCCATGTTGAGCTCCTGGCGCAGCTCCTGCAGCAGGGCGAGGATTTGCGCCTGCACGGTGACGTCCAGCGCGGTGGTCGGCTCATCGGCAATCAGCAGCTCTGGCTTCGTCAGCAACGCCATGGCAATCATCACGCGCTGGCGTTCACCGCCGGAGAGCTGGTGCGGAAAATCCCCCAGCCGTTGACGGGCATTGCGAATGCCGACTCTGTCCAGGCAGGTGAGGATCTCTGCGCGAGCGGCTTCCCGGCGCATGCCCCGATGCAATGAAAGTACCTCATAAAGCTGTTTTTCCACATTGTGTAACGGGTTGAGCGAGACCATCGGCTCCTGGAAAATCATGGCAATTTTGTTGCCACGCACCTGGCGCAAGGTTTTCTCGCTGGCGTGGAGCAGGCTTTCACCGCGAAACAGAATGTCTCCCTGCGGGTAAACCACCGGCGGGGAGGGGAGCAGGCGCAGAATCGACAGGGCGCTCACGCTCTTGCCCGACCCTGATTCACCGACCAGCGCCAGGGTTTCCCCGGCGTCAACCTGCAATGTGAGGTCGCTGACGACGGTGCGCAGCGTCTCCTGCTGACGAAAGGCAATGGAGAGAGAGTCAATGCGTAACAGTGGAGTTGTCATCTCAGACCGCCTTATTGGGATCAAAGGCGTCGCGTACGGCTTCACCAATAAAAATCAGCAGCGACAGCAGCACCGCCACCGAGAGGAATGCGGCAATGCCCAGCCACGGAGCCTGGAGATTGTTTTTCCCCTGTAACAGCAGCTCACCCAGCGACGGCGAGCCCAGCGGCAAGCCAAACCCGAGAAAGTCGAGCGAGGTAAGTGTGGAGATAGAACTGCACAGGATAAACGGCAGGAAGGTCAGCGTCGCGACCATCGCATTGGGCAGCATGTGACGCAGCATAATGCTGCGGTCATTTACCCCCAGCGCCTGAGCGGCCCGGATATAGTCAAAGTTGCGGGTACGCAGAAATTCAGCGCGTACCACCCCCACCAGGCTCATCCAGCCAAACAGTACGGTAATCGCCAGCAACCACCAGAAACCGGGCTGGACGACGCTTGAGAGCAGGATAATCAGGAACAGCGTCGGCATGCCCGACCACACTTCGATAAAGCGCTGCCCCCAGAGGTCAATTTTGCCGCCGTAATAGCCCTGAATCGCCCCCGCCAGCACGCCAATCACGCACGAGCAGACGGTGAGCATCAGACCAAACAGCAAGGAGATGCGCGTGCCGTAGAGAATACGCGCCAGCACGTCTCCGCCGTTGGCATCCGTACCGAGCCAGTTTTGCGCTGAAGGTGGGGAAGGGAAGGGCTGCTGGGTGCCGTAATTAATGCTTTGTGCACCAAAGCGAATCGGTGCCTGGATCATCCAGCCATGTTCGTTTATCTGACGTTGTAACCAGGGATCCTGATAATCCGCCGGCGTGGCAAAAGGCCCACCAAATTCACTCTCGCTGTAGTTCGCCACGACCGGTACATACCAGTTGCCCTGATAGCGCACCAGCAGGGGCTTGTCGTTGGCGATGAGCTCAGCAAACAGGCTGAACCCAAACAGCAATATAAAGATCCACAGCGACCAGTAGCCGCGGCGATTGTGACGAAAACGCGCCCAGCGGGTCTGATTGACGTAGCTTAATTGAAACATCAGCGTCCCTCGAAATCGATGCGCGGATCGACCAGCGTATAGCTGATATCACTGAGGATATTCAGCAGCAGGCCAATCAGGGTGAAAATGTAGAGCGTGCCGAACATCACCGGATAATCCCTGGAGACGGTGGCTTCATAGCCCAACAGGCCGAGGCCGTTGAGGGAGAAAATGACCTCAATCAGCAGCGAACCGGTAAAGAACATGCTGATGAAGGTGGCAGGGAAACCGGCAATCACCAGCAGCATGGCGTTGCGAAACACGTGCTTACGCATAATGTTACCCTCGCTCACCCCTTTGGCTCGCGCGGTGACCACATATTGCTTGCGGATCTCATCCATAAACGAGTTTTTGGTCAGCATGGTGAGCGCGGCGAAACCGCCAATCACCGTCGCCAGCACCGGCAGGGTGATATGCCACAAATAGTCGGTGACCTTGCCATACCAGGGCAGGGTATCGAAGTTGGCGGATACCAGCCCGCGCAGCGGGAAGATGTCGTAGTAGCTGCCCCCGGCGAAGAACACGATCAGCAGAATGGCAAACAGAAACGCCGGGATGGCGTAGCCGATGATAATGAACGCGCTGCTCCAGATATCGAATCGGCTGCCGTTATAGACCGCTTTACGAATGCCGAGCGGGATCGAGACCAGATAGATGATCAGCGTTCCCCACAGGCCAAGCGTTATGGAGACCGGCATACTCTCTTTGATGAGCTTCAGCACGGACGAACTGCGGAACAGGCTGTCGCCAAAATCAAAGCGCACGTAGTCCCACAGCATTTTCAAATAGCGTTCATGAAGCGGTTTATCAAAACCATAGCGTTGGGTGATTTCAGCAATGACTTCCGGGTCCAGCCCGCGGCCACCGCGGTAGTGGCTGTCGTTGCTGACGGCACTGCCCACACCGGTGCGGGCATGGGTGGCGCTGGTGCCGTCCATCGCAGCACCTGGCAATCCTGCCTGGTTGCCGAATTCAATGGCGGCGATGGCCTGATCGACCGGGCCGCCGGGGGCGATTTGCACAATAAAAAAGTTAATGGTGATAATCGCCCAAAGGGTCGGGATTATCAGCAATAAGCGTCGAATCAGATAGGCGCTCATTCCTTCTCCTTAACGTCTGGCGGCGGGCAGTTTGGCCGCTTTGTTTACGTCATACCACCAGGTATCAAACCCGAGCGAATAGACAGGACGAATGCCCGGCATCGAAAACTTATCCCAGTAAGCTATCTGGTCGGCAGACATAAACCACATCGGCAGCATGTAATAATTCCAGGTCAGCACCCGGTCCAGCGCACGCCCCAGCGGCAGCAGTTTGTCTTTATCGCCCTGTGCCTGGATGATTTGTGCAAGCAGCTTGTCGATAACCGGGCTTTTTACGCCGGGTGAGTTGTAGGTAGAGTCGATGTATGCCGATCCCCAGGAAATCTGCAAATCCGAGCTTGGCCACGGCATGGCTCGCACAACGCGCGGCATCATGTCGTAATCCCTGCTGCGCAGGCGGTTGGTTATCTGGGAGTTATCGACCTGGCGAATCTCCATGGTGATGCCCAGACGTGCCAGATTATGCTGGAACGGTAATACCCATTGGTTGTTGCCGCCGGAGGGCAGCAGCATCTCGAAGACAAAAGGTTTGCCGGTTTGCGCATTCACCCGTTTCTGATCTTTCATGACCCAACCCGCCTGGGTCAGCAACTCGCTCGCCTTGAGCAGATTTTCGCGGTCATAACCGTCGCCGTTTGACACCGCAGGGGTATAAATCGACGTGAAGACCTCCGGGGGAATGTCGGCTTTCATTGGCGCCAGCAGCGTCAGTTCGGCAGCATCCGGGTAGCTGCGGGCGGCATACTCGGTATTCTGGAAATAGCTGGTGGTACGGCTGTAGGCGTTATAGAACAGGGCCTTGTTCATCCATTCGAAATCGAACGCCAGCGACACAGCTTCGCGCACGCGCCTGTCGCTGAACACTGGACGCTGGACATTAAACGCCAGCCAGCGTGTGTCCTGCGCGGAGGTATTTTTCTGCTCGTCTTTCACGATGTAGCCGCTGGCAAAATTATTGCCGATGTAACGGGTGGCCCAGTTCTTTGCGCTGCCTTCGGTGCGCATATCGAAGGCACCGGCTTTGAAGGCTTCGAAGGCGACGTTATCGTCCAGATAATAGTCGTAGCGAATGCTGTCGAAATTCCAGCGGCCCCGGTTAACCGGCAGGTCGGCAGCCCAATAGTCCTTCACCCGTGTATAGGTGACATACTGCCCCATACGCCAGGCGCTGATGCGATAGGGGCCACTGCCCAGCGGCGGTTTACCCAGCGGATCGCTGAGTTTGTGATCCTTCCAGAATTTTTCCGGCATGACCGGCAGGGAAAAGAGACTCAGCATGTTCTCTTTACCGGGCTCCCCAAGTTCAATGCGCACCGTCAGCGGGGCGATGGCTTTGACGGTGGTACCTTTGTAAATCAGGCGAAATTGCGGCACGCCTTCGGTCATAAACTTATGGAAGGTGAAAGCGACGTCACTGGCGCGGACAGGGGAACCGTCGTGAAAGGTGGCGCGTGGGTTTAAAGAGACTTCCACCCAGGAGTAATCATCGGCATAACGCGCCATCTCGGCGATGAGCGGGTAATAGCTGCCTGGTTCATCATCGGAGGTGGTAAACAGCGTGTCGTACAGCGATTCTGTCCGCACAGCGGCGTTACCACGCAGGGCGAAACGGTTGAAGTTATCAAAGGTGCCAATGCTGGATAGCGTGACGCTACCGCCCTTAGGTGCGGCAGAATTCACGTAATCGAAATGATTAAAGTTCACGGCGTATTTAGGTTCGCCGATTACTGCAAAAGCATAATTTTCTTTAATTGTCTGGGCCTGGGCTACCAGGCTACAGAGCATAAAAAATGAAACAATTACGCGCAAAAACGTCATGGGTGAGTTCCTTTACCAGCTGCGCGCCGGGCGCGACATCGTCTTCTTATTGAATAATAAGGGAGGCCAGGTTCGTTGTGAAATAATAAAGGTGTCAAGGCCGCAATGAGAAGGGCTCGGGCTTCCAGTCCACGAACTGTTCCAGGGTCATAGGGCGGCTGAAATAATAGCCCTGAAGGAAATGCACGCCGTGTTCACACAGCCAGCGCGCCTGTTCCGGGGTCTCGACGCCTTCGGCCACAGTCGCCATGTTCAGCCGTTTTGCCAGCATCAGCACTGCATCCAGCACCGGGGAGGTGACGGTTTCAGTGCCAATCGCATTGACGAAACCACGATCGATTTTTAAATAATCCAGCGTGAAACGTTCGAGATAAATTAATGCACTATGGCCAGTCCCAAAATCATCAATAGCAATTTCATAGCCTTCATTACGCAGCCACTGGAATAAGTTTGTCGCTTCCGTTTCGCGCAGCATATCCCGCTCGGTAATTTCGAGCACCAGGCTGAAATAGTCAGGCGGCAGGGATTGCGAAAATGCCCGAATATCCTCCTTGAAACTTTTGGCATGCAGGTGGCCGGGGGCGATGTTAATACCCAGTTTTGCGCCTTCTGGCAGCAGGGTTTGCAGTACCGGGGCATCTCGGGCAATGAGCTTAAACAGATGCAGCGTCAGCGGCACAATCAACTTTTGGGCCTCAGCAAACTGGATAAAGGCATCAGGCGGGATCTCGCCTGCGGTGGGGTGTTTCCAGCGCATCAGCACCTCCGCCCCCCGGACTTTTAACTCTGCTGCGTCCAGCACGGGCTGATAGACCACATAGAACTGGTCACGCTTAATCGCGGTGAGGATTTCCTTTCCTGGTCGCATATGCACAAACAGCGCATAGGCTGCCAGCATTCCCACCAGAATCCCCGCCATCACGCCGAACAGCACGGCGAACTGAATATCTTCTGGTTTCCACCGTTCGGCATAAAGATAAATGGTCAGCGGCAGGTTAGGGAGGTGGGCGACGCGATACGGCGGGTGGCTCAACGACTGCAAATCAATCAGCCCAGGGGTGAAGGTGGATATGGCTTTATTGCCGATCCCGAGCGCGAGGCCGTTGAAGTCTTGCTGTTGTGTGGTGTAGAGAAGAAAAGGGGTGAGATTGATATTCAGAGAAGCGAAGACGCCGCGGTCGTCGAGCAATGGGCTACGAAACCACATTACCACCGACGGTTTATCCGGCATCATCGGTGTACCGGGTAATAGCGCCATATCGGTATTTTTATTTAAATCAATCTCAGGAATCAGATCGCGCAATGGCACATTCATCGGGCCGGTGGCAGACGAGCAGACCGCGTTTTGATCTTTAATCAGCAAGAAGGCGCGTACGTTAAGCGTAAAGGCGGCCCGGGAGGTGAGTTCACTGGCGACATCGCTGCATTCATTCAGGGTGAGAGGCTGCAGGGATTCTGCGGTGGCTTTAATATCTGCCAGGTAGTCAACCAGCCAGTGCTGGATACCGCTGACCATCGCATCCATTTTCTCTTCGTGCTTGTTCTGCAGAATGAGGAACTGCATTCCCCCCACGATGACGGCCGCAAACAGCCCCGCCAGTATGCTCAGCAAAAGAATTTTTCGGCTAGCTGAAAAGTCGCGGGTAAACATCACTGGGATCCATTCTGATGTGCGATGGCATTTAGCCAGTCTATTGATCTAATTGATTTCCTGGAATATAGCCTGGATAACGCGGTGAGACCTACATTTTTACGGTGAAATTTAGCAATAAAAAAACACCGACGATGCGGTGTTTTTTTATTGCCTTTACGCCAGCCAAGGGAATAACCGGCGAAGACTGCGATTAGCTGCGGCTCAGCACGCGGCGCGCTTCGTTATAGCGCTTCTTCCAGTAGGGCTCATCCATGCTGGAAATCACGACACCACTGCTGGTGGAGGCATGCACAAACTGGTTGTTGCCCAGATAGATGCCAACGTGACGACCGGTAGAACCTGCTTTGAACAACACTAAATCACCGGTACGCAGACTGGTGCGTGAAACGGAACGACCCATTTCCTGTTGTTCATAAGTAGAACGCGGTAACTCTAAGCCAAACTGTTCGCGGAAAGTACGCTGCACGAAACCAGAACAATCGATACCTTTCTTGGTGTCACCACCTAAACGATAACGAACGCCTTTCCAGCTTGCGTATTGATCCATAATGCGGGATTTCACATCCAGATTACGAACCATACTTTCAAATTCATCCTGAGAGGCTTGCAGTGAAGAAGGATCTTCACCCACAGCATGCGTCTCAGGATGCATATTTTTCGCAGTGTTCGAGGAACACGCCGACAACAAAACTGCTACTGCTACAGCGGGAATTGCCCGCAAGATATATCTCAAAATCGGCTGAGATTTGACCATGTTAATTATTTTCCCTTGAAGTCCTTAACGAAAATATCGTTATAAATATTGCCAACGCAGCGAGATTAATTACCTGCGTACAATGAGACAATTCTTGATGGTCAAATCTGTGGGAGAACGCACAAATTTATTCGCGATGAGAATTATTGCTCTTTTTCCACGAGGCAGACCGAGATTACCCTAACCCCCTTATCAATGCGAGCGCTTTTCCGCGATTTTTTATAAGAAATAATGATACAAAAAGTGAATTTCCAGAAATGCACAAAAAGCGTTCAATTTGGGTTAAATATCACGCAACTGGCTCATTTTAATCATGAATATTGTGACAGAAAAATGACGGGGATTGAGTGATTTCAAGAAGTTTGCATCAGGGACCAAAACGATCCCTGATATTGACAGTGTACTGATGTTAATAAAATGTTTAGCGGTTGTTTATTTTCCCGGCAGATAACGATCAAATGCAGCGATTATTTTGTCGCTCAGCGGGGTCATCAGGCACCATGGCAGACCAATCAGCGCGACGGAAAGCGAACCGACGGCAATATCGGTAAACCAGTGGGCACCGATCATCACGCGCGGAAAAGCGAAAACCACAAAAATAATCAGGGCTATGGCGAACGCTTTTTTGCCGAAATAACGCAGCATAATAGCGGAAAAAATAAGCAGCATCATGCCATGATCGCCTGGAAAACTGTCTTTGGACGCGTCCTTGGTCGGGAAATGCAACAATTCACTGACGCGATGAATATCCGTGAAGAATAGCGTCGGGCTTGCACGTTTTACCGGAATCACTAATTGCGCCAGCTGGTTTAATACCACCGCGAACAACAGCATCGTCAGGCCAATAATAAGGATGCGACGACGCCCCTGCCGGTCTTCCTTCATCCAGAACCCCAGCATCAGACATCCCATGGCCAGCAGCGAGCAGGCGTCAAAGGCGCGGTTGTTTGTCAGTGCAACCAGCCACAGAAAAGCGCGACTCTCGACCAGCTCCTGGTTGAAGAAGTGAAAAATGGAGGCGTCCAGTGGGAACCATGCACCGTGATTTACTGGCAGATACCAGGAGAGGAACAACGCCAGACCGGCGGCATTAAGAAGCAAAATTTGCGGTAAGCGAGTTTTCATCATTAGCCATTCTTAAAAAATAAGGGCAAAACAGTAGTACCCTTAATCTAAACGAAGCTTCAACAGACTGGACTGAAGGGCATTCCAGTCCGCCTCAGAAGCGGTAATTAGCTCAATTCGACTATCCGGCGGCGCGACGTTTTGCGTTTCAATATGAAAATCCTGACCCTGACGATTAAGCCGGACTAATCCTTCCGGAATGCGCATCACGCCCTTCACGCGCTCGACCGGTGCCAGACGTGCCCACTCCATCAGGCCAATGGTGTCGAAGCAGGTATCGGCATCAAAAATCCAGCCGCAAGCCTTGTGACCCTGGCCGCTATTGAGGCTGCGACGCCAGCGCTGGTGCTCCGGCAGGCTTAACGCTGCAAGGCCTTTTCTTTCACCCGTGTGGTGATGGTGCTCAGCACTCACGGGCAGCTCCCGCTTATTGCGGCGCGGGGTATCGAGCAGTTCAACGGCGATATTTCCCTGAGTGGCTTCAATGCGCTGGCGGTCACCACCGTACTGCTGCCACCAGCGATCAAAGGCCTGAAGGCTCTCTTCGCCAGCCCGATCCTGCTTATTGGCAACGATAATGTCGGCGGCGGCTAATTGATCGCGGAAGTTTTCGTTGGTGAGGGCTTTTTCGTCCAGTAACTGACGGGGATCGAGCAGGCACAATGTCGCTTGCAGGTCGATCCAGGGTTCATACACGGGGGCGGTCAGCATATCGAGGATCTGTTTGGGATGGCCAAGACCCGTTGGCTCAATCAGCAGGCGATCGGGTTTTCCCTGACGCAGCAAGGTATTGAGGCCGACCTGCATCGGTAAACCATTCACGCAACACATGCATCCGCCGGGGATCTCTTTTAGTAACGCGCCGCTGTCGGCCAGTAGCGCACCGTCGATGCCGACTTCACCAAATTCGTTGACCAGTACGGCCCATTTTTCATTCTCAGGTTTATTCGCCAGCAAATGCAGAATAGCGGTGGTTTTTCCGCTGCCGAGAAAGCCAGTAATCAGGTTAGTTTTGGTCACGTGTACTCCAGGATGACGCATAAAAACAGGTGCGACAATCCTGGCGAAAAAGTGCAAGAAAGAGAAGGGCGGGAGTGGAGAAAGGTCTCTCCACTCGCCTTAAGGGCAAAAAAGGTTAACCTGCGAGGGTGTGATGTACCGCCAGTCGGGCACCGTTTTGCGCCAGATTTTCCCAGGCTGACTGGATCGCCTGCACAAACGCCGGGTCTGCGGGAAGGTCGGTGCCAAAGATTTCGCTCAAGCTCAACAACGCCACGACGCGCTTGCTCTGCGCATGGGTTTGCACCAGCGTGTGGATTTTTTCCGCCAGCGGATCGCGCACGTCAATCGCCGCACCCGCATCATCAACACCGCTGACGTAACGCATCCAGCCCGCCACGCCCAGCGCCAGCAAAGACCAGTCGCTGCCGCGCTGCAAATGAATACGAATACTTTCCAGCATGCGCTGCGGCAGCTTTTGACTGCCATCCATTGCAATTTGCCAGGTGCGGTGCTTCAGGGCTGGGTTCGCAAAACGCTCCAGCAGGCTTTCCGCGTAGGCGTTCAGGTCAACGCCGCTGATGTTTAGCGTGGGTGCCTGCTCGCTTAGAATCAGCTGGCGTGCCGCCGCCCGGTAATCGTCATCGCGCATGCAATCAGCAATGTGCGCAAAACCGGCCAGGTAACCCAGGTAGGCGAGGAAAGAGTGACTGCCGTTCAGCATGCGCAGTTTCATCTCTTCCCATGGGCGGACATCCTGCACCATCTGCACGCCAGCGATTTCCCATTGCGGGCGTCCGGCAACAAAATCGTCTTCAATGACCCACTGAATATACGGCTCGCAGCTGATCGCGACCGGGTCGGCAACCCCCAGCACCGCCGTGATTTCCGCCAGCGATTCATCTGTGGCGGCAGGCACGATGCGATCCACCATAGTAGAAGGGAAACTCACCTGTTGGCCTATCCAGTCGGCCAGCTCAGCAGAACGGGTCTGGGCCATGCCGAGCACCGCGTGTTTGACCACGTGGCCATTGTCCGGGATGTTGTCACAAGACAGCACGGTAAACGGCAGCAGGCCACGCTCGCGACGACGCGACAGCGCTTCAACCAGAATGCCGGGGGCGGAGTGCGGCTCGGTGGGATGTTCCAGATCGTGCGCGATACGCGGCTGACTGAGATCCAGTTTGCCGGTCGCCGGGTCGATGCAATAGCCCTTTTCGGTGATGGTCAGGGATACAATCGCCACCTGCGGCTCGCAGAATTTCTCAATAATAGCGGCCAGTGAATCCAGCTTTGCGTTCAGGCATTCATTGACCACACCAATAATTCTGGCCTCATTTCCCTGAGCCCCTTTTTCCAGCACAGTATACAAATTGTCCTGCTGTCGCAGTTGGGCCATCAGCTGATCGCCGCTGAATAAGCTGATCTCACAGATGCCCCAGTCGCCTCCCTGCGCATTCAGTACCCGGTCGGTTAACAATGCCTGATGGGCACGGTGAAAGGCACCAAAACCGAAGTGGACTATGCGCGAGCGCAAGGACTGGCGATCGTACTGGGGGCGCTTCACCGAATCCGGGAGCGTGGCGGAGGCAATGGTCTGCATAAATTGACACCTGATTAACCAATAATTAACAAGGTGCAGTGTAAAGTTATATGACAGCAAATTAAATTGGTGTGCCTTAAATATCCGGGTAATGTGAGCTGGATCAATCATTGTTGGTGTGGGCTTTGACCCCTTTGGTGAAACATGTATGGTAGTCGTCATCAGCTGTTCTGTATTGGTATAACAACTTCTTGAGGTGAGGCAATGGAACAAACCTGGCGTTGGTACGGACCGAACGATCCGGTGTCTTTAGATGATGTGCGTCAGGCTGGCGCAACAGGTGTGGTGACGGCGCTGCATCACATTCCTAACGGCCAGGTCTGGCCGGTTGATGAAATCAAAAAACGCCAGGCCATGTTAGCCGAAAAAGGGCTGGTCTGGTCGGTAGTGGAAAGCATTCCGGTTCATGAAGAGATCAAAACCCACACCGGGCAATTTGAGACCTGGATTGCGAACTATCAGCAAAGTATTCGTAACCTGGCTGAATGTGGCATCGACACCGTCTGCTACAACTTTATGCCCATTCTCGACTGGACGCGTACCGATCTGGAGTATCAACTGCCGGACGGTTCCAAAGCCCTGCGCTTTGATCAGATAGCCTTCGCCGCGTTTGAGTTATACATCCTCAAACGTGAAGGGGCGCAGGCGGACTACAGTGAAGAAGAGCAGCAGCAGGCGCAGGCTTATTTCGAAGCGATGAGTGCAGCAGAGATTGAAAAGCTGACGCGCAACATTATTGCCGGTCTTCCGGGGGCGGAAGAGGGCTACACGCTGGCGCAGTTCCACGCTCGTCTGGCGGAATACGACGGCATTGATAAAGCACAGCTGCGTGAAAACATGGCCTATTTCCTGCGTGCCATTGTTCCGGTAGCTGAAGCCTGCGGTCTGCGTCTTGCCGTTCACCCGGACGATCCGCCGCGTCCTATCCTCGGCCTGCCGCGCATTGTCTCCACGCTTGAAGATATGCAGTGGCTCAAAGAGGCGGTCAACAGCATCCACAACGGCTTCACCATGTGTACCGGTTCTTACGGTGTGCGCGCCGACAATGACCTGGTGCTGATGGTTGAGACCTTTGGCGATCGTATTCACTTTACGCACTTACGCTCCACTTGCCGTGAAGCGAACCCGAAAACCTTCCACGAAGCCGCGCACCTGGGCGGTGATGTCAACATGGTGGCAGTGGTGGATGCGATTCTGCGTGAAGAGCAACGTCGTAAGAAAGCAGGCGACCTGCGTCCGATTCCGTTCCGTCCGGATCATGGTCACCAGATGCTGGATGATCTGCGCAAGAAAACCAACCCAGGCTACTCAGCAATTGGGCGCTTGAAAGGGATGGCAGAAGTGCGCGGTGTTGAGCTGGCACTGAAAATGACCAAATATCCAGAGCTGTTGTAATGACCTTGCCCGGTGGCGCAGCGCTTACCGGGCCTACAAAAAAACCGGCCAATGAGCCGGTTTTTTTATGTGTGTTTCTGTAGGCCGGGTAGGGCGAAGCCGCCACCCGGCACAAACAGCGGACGATCAGTCTGCGCGACCCATATAACGTTTTTCTTCGATATGGATGCGGATTTTCTCGCCAGCGGAGAGGTATTCCGGCACCTGGACGACCAGACCGGTGGTCAGGGTGGCAGGTTTGTTGCGCGCGCTGGCAGAAGCGCCTTTGATGCCCGGTGCGGTATCCACAATTTCGAGATCAACAGTCTGCGGCAGTTCGAGAGCAAGCAACTGGCCATCCCAGGTCAGAACCTGCATGTCTGGCATGCCGCCTTCAGGAATGAATTGCAGCTCTTCTTCAATCTGATCTTTGGTGAAGATGTACGGGGTGTAATCTTCTTTATCCATAAACACGTATTCGTTGCCGTCGATATAAGAGAAATCGACATAACGGCGGGTCAGGGTGACGGTATCGACGATATCGTCACCTTTAAAACGCTCTTCTACTTTCAGCCCGGTACGGACATCAGCAAAACGCATTTTGTACAGTGTCGCAGCACCACGGGCGCTTGGTGCCTGGATATCAATATCTTTTACAATCAGCAGTTTGCCGTTGTAATTCAGCACCATACCTTTTTTAATCTCGTTCGCTCTTGGCATCGCGTAAATCCTGTAAATATAAAATAGGGAAAATATCGCGACAAATTACTCGCGAGGACCTTCGCAGGCAAGTGGAATCGCTGAGTTTTGCGTTTATACCCGTCATACTTCAAGTTGCATGTGCGTTGGCGGCGTTTACTCACCCCAGTCACTTACTTGAGTAAGCTCATGGGGATTCGCGCACTTGCCGCCTGCCTGCAACTC
This sequence comes from uncultured Enterobacteriaceae bacterium, assembly GCA_963530515.1. GTDB lineage: Bacteria > Pseudomonadota > Gammaproteobacteria > Enterobacterales > Enterobacteriaceae > CBFFRJ01. The sequence goes on from CAUSEC010000002.1 coordinate 133,921, forward strand.
GAATTATTTAGGGTATATATGATGAAAGATGGTAGTTTGGCGGCCAATCTACCTGAGAGTTGTCATTATGGAATGCCGCCCGGACTGCGGGGCCTGTTGTATCGCCCCTTCTATATCAAGCCCCATCCCCGGCATGCCGAACGGCAAGCCTGCTAACACCCGCTGCGTTCAACTGGCTGATGACTTCAAATGCAAGATTTTTACTTCTCCGCTGCGGCCAAAAGTGTGTTCTGGCCTGCAGCCCAGCCGCGAAATGTGCTTGAACCATCGCGACGACGCTATGACTTTTCTGATTGCACTGGAAGCAGCGACGGCACCTTAACGAGCGCGTGCTGTTGTTCATGCTCAAGCAGCCATTTCTTGCGTGCGATACCGCCGCCGTAGCCCGTCAGCGAGCCATCTTTTCCCACAATCCGGTGGCAGGGAATGATGATGGCGATGCGATTCGCGCCCGTGGCATTAGCCGCTGCGCGAACAGCGTCTGGGCGTCCCATTTTCTGCGCCAGCATGGCGTAATGTTCCGTCTCCCCACATTTAACGCCCTGTAGCGACTGCCAGACATCCTGCTGAAAAGCGGTGCCGGGCGTATCCAGCGCTACGGTGAAACGGGTGCGGGTGCCAAGAAAGTATTCTTCGATTTCGTTAATCGCCTGCCGGGTATGCACATTTTCCCCCGCGAGGATCCTCGCCTTGCATAACCGCTGCACGTCACCGAATTCTGTTTCCAGCATTTTGCGGTCGGTAAATTCCAGCAGGCAGACGCCTTTGTCGGTCGCACAGACAAACATCGGGCCCAGCGGTGTAGTGAAACGCTGGATCAGAATGACGTTCGCGAGATCGGTGGGTGCTGCCCCAGTCAACTTTTTAAAGGTGTAACCAAAGCCGCTCAGCGAGTCGTAGCCGCTGTCGAATGCCGTTTCAATCGCTTTACGCCCTGACTTTAACGACTGCATGGCCCCGTTCACCCGCAGCATGCGCTGATACGCCTGAAACGTCATACCGTGATGTTTCAAAAACCAGCGGCGCAGGGCTTCCGGGCTTATTTGCTGCTCACGCAGAAAACCATCGCTGATTTTGCTCTGCGGATGACTACGCAGTAAGGCCAGCGCTTTTTCAACATCCGGCGGCGCACTACAGGCATTTTCCGTGGGCCGACACACTTTGCAGGGGCGAAAGCCCGCGTCTATCGCAGATTTCATAGCGGAATAAAACACCACGTTTTCACGTTTAGGTTTACGCGCCCGGCAGGTGGCAATACAAAACACGCCCGTGGTTTTCACCCCCACAAAGAAGATGCCCACGTAGTCCGTCGCCCTGGCAAGAAGCGCCTGGTACCAGTTGTCGCACGTCGCGTCGTCATTCATCTGCATGGGCAAACACCGCTTTAAAAGAGGAGTTGTTCAGAATAGAGGAAAACAGTCGCTGCGACGATGCCTGCTGATGTTGATGGAGCGCGTTGCCCATGGAGATTCGCTTCACGCCCAGTGCCGCCAGCGTGCTGAAGTCGGGAAGGGCAGGCATGCACATGACGTTCAGCGGCAGCGGTACGGCTTCAGCCACGGCGGCGATATCAGCAGGATCCGTGATGCAAGGAACAAACAGGCCGTCGGCACCGTGCTCAGCATACAGCGCGCCTCGGGCAAGGGTTTGTGCACGGGCATCGTCGAGGCCGAGTAAAAAGGTATCGGTGCGAACATTAATGAACAGAGGCTGATGCACAGAGTCAAGTTGCTGACGGCAGGCTTGCACCACCTGCGCAAATTCCGCCGCATCGCACAGCGTACGGGTACCGCGCTGAACCAGACTGTCTTCCAGATTGATGCCAGCAACGCCAAGTTCAGCAAGCGCCAGCACATTCGCGACAATATCCTGGGTACTGCTGGCGTAACCGTGCTCCATGTCGACGGTGAGAGGGAGCGGACAGCAGGCCCGCAGCCGTTGAACCAGGTGGCGGAGTTCCGCAAAGCTCAGTCCTTCGCCGTCAGCGTATCCGTACATATCAGCAATAGCGGCACTGGAGGTCCCTATAGCGGCATAACCCGCTTGCTGCGCGGCTCTGGTGCTGGCGACATCCCAGACGTTGGCGAGGAGTAAAGGGGCAGGTTGAGCGTGTAGCGCGGCAAAGTTCATCAGAGTCTTCCTTCGTTAAGTGAGGCCATGACGATATAAATAAGCCGTTGTGCCAACAACCGAAAAACGGACAGGTATTTTTTTGTTTCTCTTCTTCGCAGCAACATCATCGCCGTCACAATACCGACGCATCATCTCATTTTCAGCAGAAAGCTGACGTTTGCTGAAAGGCGAGACAGAAACCGGTCAGCGTTGTTCAGCAAAAAATTTCCGTCAGGGTAAGAAGTGTGCTGTAGATCGAAATTTTGCGATCAAATTTGAGAGTTTTCTTGATTGCTGAAGCATTAAGGTCAAGACTCCGTGAAACGTTTCAGCGTCATCTTGCTTTCAACACATTTCAGGGTGGCGCATTATTTCTCAAGTTAGCTGAAACGATTCAGTTCAGCAGGAGAGGATTCACATGTTCCAGTTATCCGTTCAGGACATCCATCCGGGCCAGCAGGCCGGGAATAAAGAAGAGGCGATTCGCCTTATTGCCGCCGCTCTGGCAGACGCAGGCAACGTAGCCGGGGGCTATGTTGATGGCATGCTGGCGCGCGAGCAGCAGACCTCTACCTTCCTTGGCAATGGCATCGCCATTCCTCACGGCACCACCGATACCCGCGACCAGGTGCTGAAAACCGGCGTAAAAGTGTTCCAGTTCCCGCAGGGCATTCTGTGGGGCGAAGGGCAGGTTGCGTATGTGGCGATCGGTATTGCTGCCAGCTCTGATGAACACCTGGGCCTGCTGCGTCAGCTGACCCACGTTCTGAGCGATGACTCTGTTGCTGCGCAGTTGCAGTCAGCCACCACCGCTGAAGAGCTGCGTGCGCTGCTGATGGGCGAAAAACTGAGTGCAACGCTGAAGCTGGATAACGAGACCCTGTCTCTGGACGTTTCCGCTACTGACCTGGTGACGTTGCAGGCGCTGAACGCCGCGCGCCTGAAAGAAGCCGGTGCGGTCGATGCTATTTATGTTGCTCGTTCTATCAACGAACAACCGCTGAACCTCGGCCAGGGCATCTGGCTGAACGACAGCGCGCAGGGCAACGTGCTGAGCGCCATTGCCGTCAGTCGTGCAGCTACGCCGTTCACTGTTGACGGTGAATCTGTTGCGCTGCTGGTCAGCGTCGCGATGGCTGACGATCAGCCGATTGCGGTTCTCAAGCGCCTGAGCGACCTGCTGCTGGCGAAGAAAGCAGACCGTCTGCACAGCGCCGATGCGGCAACGCTGCTGGCACTGCTGACCAGCGATGACGCCATCGCTGAAGACCTGCTGACTGCCGAATTTGTGGTGCGTAATGAGCACGGCCTGCATGCTCGTCCGGGCACCATGCTGGTCAACACCATTAAACAGTTCAACAGTGAAGTGACCGTGACCAACCTTGACGGCTCCGGTAAACCGGCAAACGGCCGCAGCCTGATGAAAGTTGTCGCGCTGGGCGTGAAGAAAGGCCACCGCCTGCGTTTCACCGCACAGGGTGAAGATGCTGAACTTGCGCTGAAAGCGATTGGTGATGCCATCGCCGCCGGTCTTGGGGAGGGCGCGTAATGAGCAGACGTGTTGCCACCATTACCCTGAACCCTGCCTACGATCTGGTGGGATATACCCCGGAAATCGAACGCGGTGAAGTGAACCTCGTCCGTACCACGGGCCTGCACGCTGCCGGTAAAGGCATTAACGTCGCTAAGGTGCTGAAAGACTTAGGCATTGACGTGACCGTCGGCGGCTTCCTCGGTAAAGACAACCAGGACGGTTTCCAGCAGCTGTTCAGCGAGCTGGGCATTGCCAACCGCTTCCAGGTTGTGCAGGGCCGTACCCGAATCAACGTAAAACTGACTGAAAAAGACAGCGAAGTCACTGACTTCAACTTCTCTGGCTTTGAAGTGACGCCAGCAGACTGGGAGCGCTTTGTGGCGGATTCCCTGACCTGGCTCGGCCAGTTTGACATGGTCTGCGTGAGCGGCAGCCTGCCGTCAGGCGTCAGCCCGGAAGCCTTTACGGACTGGATGACCCGTCTGCGCAGCCAGTGCCCGTGCATTATTTTTGACAGCAGCCGTGACGCGCTGGTCGCTGGCCTGAAAGCCGCGCCGTGGCTGGTGAAACCGAACCGCCGTGAACTTGAAATCTGGGCGGGACGTAAATTACCGGATCTGCAGGATGTTATCGAAGCGGCGCATGCGCTTCGTGAACAAGGCATTGCCCATGTGGTTATTTCACTGGGCGCGGAAGGGGCGTTGTGGGTTAACGCTTCTGGCGAATGGATCGCCAAACCGCCGTCAATGGAAGTGGTAAGCACCGTTGGCGCAGGGGATTCGATGGTTGGCGGTCTGATCTATGGTCTGTTGATGCGAGAGTCCAGTGAACATACGTTGCGCCTGGCGACTGCGGTTGCAGCCCTGGCAGTGAGCCAGAGTAACGTTGGCATTACCGATCGTACCCAGTTAGCCGCGATGATGGCGCGTGTTGACTTAAAACCCTTTAACTAACAGCAGGAGAGCATAATGAAAACGCTGCTGATAATTGATTCTGAACTCGGTCAAGCCCGTGCGTATATGGCGAAAAGCCTGTTAGGCGCGGCGGCACAAAAAGCGAATTTGCAGTTTATCGACAACCCTGGCGAAGCGGAGCTGGCGATCGTTCTGGGCTCACGCGTGCCGTCTGACAGCGCGCTGACGGGTAAAAAAGTCTGGCTGGGCGACATCAATCGCGCAGTGGCTCACCCGGAACTGTTTTTGAGCGAAGCGAAGAACCATGCTTCCCACTATACCGCTCCGGCGGCGGCACCGGCGGCAACCTCTAACGGTCCGAAACGTATTGTTGCGGTTACCGCATGCCCGACGGGTGTGGCTCACACCTTTATGGCAGCTGAAGCCATTGAAACCGAAGCGAAAAAACGCGGCTGGTGGGTGAAGGTTGAAACCCGTGGCTCCGTGGGCGCTGGCAATGCCATTACCCCGGAAGAAGTGGCGCAAGCCGATTTGGTTATCGTGGCGGCAGACATCGAAGTGGATCTGGCGAAATTCGCCGGCAAGCCGATGTACCGTACCACCACGGGCCTGGCGCTGAAGAAAACCGCCCAGGAACTGGATAAAGCACAAGCTGAAGCCAAACCTTACCAGCCAAGCGGCAACGCTCAGGCGGCAAGCGGCGAAGGTAAAAAAGAGAGCGCAGGCGCATACCGTCACCTGTTGACCGGTGTGTCTTACATGTTGCCAATGGTGGTTGCGGGCGGTCTGTTAATCGCCTTGTCCTTCGCCTTTGGTATCGAAGCGTTCAAAGTAGACGGCACGCTGCCTGCTGCGCTGATGAAAATCGGTGGTGGTTCAGCCTTCGCCCTGATGGTTCCGGTGCTGGCAGGCTTTATTGCCTTCTCCATCGCTGACCGTCCGGGTCTGACGCCGGGCCTTATTGGCGGTATGTTGGCAGTGAGCACCGGTTCTGGCTTTATCGGCGGTATCATCGCGGGCTTCCTCGCCGGTTACCTGGCGAAAGCCATCAGCAAAGGTCTTAAGCTGCCGCCAAGCATGGAAGCACTCAAGCCTATCCTGATCATTCCGCTGGTCTCAAGCCTGGTGGTGGGCCTGGCGATGATCTACCTGATCGGTACGCCGGTTGCGAAAATCCTCGCCGGTCTGACCGCGTGGCTGCAAACCATGGGCACGGCGAACGCCGTCCTGCTGGGCGCAATCCTTGGTGGCATGATGTGTACCGACATGGGTGGCCCGGTTAACAAAGCGGCATACGCCTTCGGCGTGGGCCTGCTGAGTACCCAAACCTACGCACCGATGGCCGCCATCATGGCAGCCGGTATGGTGCCACCGCTGGCGATGGGTCTGGCGACAATTGTTGCTCGTAAGAAATTCGACAAAGGGCAGCAGGAAGGGGGCAAAGCGGCGCTGGTTCTGGGTCTGTGCTTCATCTCTGAAGGTGCGATTCCGTTTGCGGCCCGTGACCCGATGCGTGTTCTGCCGTGCTGTATCGCTGGTGGCGCACTGACCGGTGCTATCTCCATGGCAATTGGCGCGAAACTGATGGCACCGCACGGCGGTCTGTTCGTTCTGCTCATCCCGGGTGCAATCACCCCGGTTCTGGGTTACCTGTTCGCTATCGTGGCAGGGACACTGCTGGCCGGTCTGGTTTACGCGTTCCTGAAACGTCCGGAAACCGAAGCGGTTGCTAAAGTGGCATAAGTGATTCTCTGAATGATAAAGGGCCGGGAAACCGGCCCTTTTTTTGTGCTCCCGTCTGCCGCTTCTCATCCCATTCCTTTCAGTGCAATAACTCAGCAAACGTATTCTCAGGGTCCATTTCCCTGGCGAGGGCGATGATCGCCTGCCGGTTTTTGAGGCGATAGCCTGATTTCTGCTTCACCAGCAATCCTTCCTGCGTAAATTGCGCGATTACATACAGCAGATGACGATATGAGACCCCCATGTATTCCGCCGCCTGGGTGTGTTTTTCGTGGTAAACGTCGGCGTGCTGGGTCAGCAAAATAAAGGCGGCCAGCCGGTTCGCCAGGGGGAACGATTGATTCTGGGTTAACGACACAATATTGCGGTAGTTTTTGTGGCTCAGGGCGACGCAGAGATAACGCAGAAACACCACGTCATTTAACAGCTGCGGGCGAAAGGCCTTCATGGGTAGCGCCAGACACCAGCACTCCTCGATAGCCTGCACTGCTCGCGGCTCATGATGACTATCCACCAGTTCAATCTCGCCAATGAAGCAGGGGGCGCCAAAAAAATCGATCAGTGACACGCGTCCGTTCGGCAGGTTGGCGTAGAGCTTTGCCCGCCCGCGCGCCAGATAAAACAGGTACGCCGGTTGGCTGCCTTCCCTGATGATAAAGTCCCCGGCCATCACATGAAACAGCCGGGTCTCACTGACAACATCCGCAGAGAAGCGCGCTTTATAGCCAGAATGGCGAATAAGTTGTTGTTTAAGTTCGTCATTTTGGATTTCTTTCACAATGGCTTCCCGGTATGAGATTTCTCATATTTAGCATCGATTTTCTGTTGTTATGCTTCATTCATCAATCTGATTACGTTTTCTTTGATGAAGTGAAAATAACCTAGCAGCAAGAGAGGAAATAAAAAATGGAAAGAAGAAAGATTATCCTGGATTGCGATCCGGGTCATGACGATGCGATTGCGATGATGATGGCCGCAAGACATCCGGCAATAGATTTACTTGGCATTACCATTGTGGCCGGAAATCAAACGCTGGATAAAACCCTGGTCAATGGTTTAAATGTTTGCCAGAAGCTCAATATTGATGTGCCGGTTTATGCAGGAATGCCCCAGCCGATTATGCGTCAGCAGATTGTGGCGGATAATATCCACGGTGAGACCGGTCTTGATGGCCCGGTATTTGAACCGCTGACCCGTAAAGCAGAAACTACCCATGCGGTTAAATATATTATTGATACCTTAATGGCGAGTGACGGTGATATTACGCTGGTGCCCGTTGGGCCGCTGAGTAATATCGCCGTGGCCATGCGAATGCAGCCGAAAATCCTGCCTTAAATTCGCGAAATTGTGCTGATGGGTGGCGCGTACGGCACCGGTAATTTTACCCCGTCAGCAGAGTTTAATATCTATGCTGACCCCGAAGCGGCTCGCGTGGTCTTCACCTCCGGCGTGCCGCTGGTGATGATGGGCCTTGACCTTACCAATCAGACCGTGTGCACGGCGGACGTAATTGCCAGGATGGAAAAAGCCGGAGGCACGGCGGGGCAACTGTTCAGCGATATCATGAACTTTACCCTGAAAACGCAGTTTGAGAACTACGGCCTGGCGGGCGGCCCGGTCCATGACGCGACATGCATCGGCTACCTTATTCACCCGCAGGGCATCAAAACCCAGGACATGTATGTTGAAATTGATGTCAACAGTGGCCCCTGTTACGGGCGCACCGTGTGCGATGAGCTTGGTGTCTTAGGCAAACCGGCCAATGCCAAAGTGGGGATAACCATCGACACGAAATGGTTCTGGGATTTAACGGAAGCCTGCGTGCGAATGTACAGCTAAGCCCGCGTTGCTTTATTCACTGATCTTCTAATTAAAATAATCTTACCCTTACCTGTATGAATGGGCAGAATGCTGTCGCCCATCACAATATCAGACATACCAACATTTAGCAGATAGAGAAAATCATTATGGATTTAATGAGAAGTGTTTTGGGTATGGTGGTATTACTGGCGATAGCATTTCTCCTGTCAGTAAATAAAAGAAAAATTAGTTTGCGTACCGTCGGTGCCGCATTCATTTTGCAGATTGCCATCGGCGGCGTCATGCTTTATTTCCCACCCGGTAAATGGCTGGCGGAACAAGCGGCCTACGGTATTCATAAAGTCATGACCTACAGCGATGCCGGAAGCGCATTTATATTTGGCTCACTGGTGGGGCCGAAAATGGATGCGGTATTTGATGGTGCCGGTTTTGTATTCGCTTTTCGCGTCCTGCCTGCCATTATTTTTATTACCGCGCTGGTCAGCCTGTTGTATTACATCGGGGTGATGGGCGTCCTGATTCGGATCCTCGGCGGCATCTTCCAGAAGGCGCTGAACATCAGCAAAATTGAGTCGTTTGTGGCGGTCACCACCATTTTTCTCGGTCAGAACGAGATCCCGGCGATCGTGAAACCCTTTATCGACAAGCTCAACCGCAATGAGCTCTTTACCGCCATTTGCAGCGGCATGGCCTCCATTGCAGGTTCCACGATGATTGGCTATGCCGGGCTGGGGGTGCCGATTGATTATTTACTGGCGGCCTCGTTAATGGCGATCCCCGGCGGCATCCTGTTTGCACGCTTACTCAGCCCGGCGACGGAAGAGACGCAGGTGTCCTTCGACAACCTTTCGTTTACCGAAACGCCGCCTAAAAGTGTGATTGAAGCGGCGGCCAGCGGCGCGATGGCCGGGCTCAGAATTGCCGCGGGTGTGGCAACAGTGGTGATGGCCTTCGTGGCGATCATTGCCATGCTGAACGGCATTATTGGCGGCATTGGCGACTGGTTTGGTTACGGGCAGGCTTCGCTCGAAGGGATCTTTGGCTATGCGCTGGCCCCCCTGGCCTGGCTGATGGGCGTGGACTGGGGCAATGCGACCCTGGCAGGGAGCCTGATTGGGCAAAAGCTGGCGATCAACGAGTTTGTGGCTTACCTTCATTTCTCGCCTTACCTACAGGCGGCGGGCACGCTGGATGTGAAAACTATCGCTATCATCTCGTTTGCCCTGTGCGGGTTTGCCAATTTTGGCTCTATCGGTGTCGTGGTGGGGGCATTTTCTGCGATAGCGCCACAGCGCGCATCCGAGATTGCCCAGCTGGGACTACGGGCACTGGCAGCGGCAACCCTCTCTAATCTGATGAGCGCCACCATTGCCGGGTTCTTTATCGGCTTAGCCTGACTCACTCTGAAAACCCGCTTCAGGCAAGCCTGGCCTGAAGCAGGGAAAGGGCGTTCTCGGCGGAAAGGGCAGGGTTGTTGATGCTGACGCTGGCGCGCGAAATGGCCGCACAGGCCATAGCAAAATGGGCGCACTCCATAAAATCTCCCCCATCCATAAAGCTGTATATCAGCCCCGCCATAAAGGCGTCGTCGGCCCCAAAGCTGTCGACCGCCTGATTGTCCGGAGAGGTGAGCAGATGCTGTTCTCCTTCACGCTTGCTGCAAAAGACAGATTCGTCGTCGAGGCAGACAAAAATACGCTGTACGCCCTGCTCATGCAGGGATTTCACGGCGGCGAATTTGTCGGCCTCGCGGCGAATCGGCTGACCCCACAAAATCTGTAGCTCTTTGAGGGTCGGCTTCAGGGTGTGAATGCGCGACAGCCAGGGGCGAATTTTGTCGGCTTTAAATTCCGAAACGGTATCCACAAACACCGGCAGATGGCCTGCCATGGTGAAAATCCACTCCAGCGCATCTTCGGTGAGGTTGCAGTCGACCATCACCACGCCCGCATGCAGCACCAGTTCCCGCGAGTTATTGAGCAGCTGTGGCGTTAGCTGCTGCAAAATGTGGGTGTCATTGATAGCCAGCATCGTCTCTTCCTGCGGATTGGCAACCGACAGGTAGGTGGAGGTGTTGTGCCCGTGCAGGCGCAGGCAGTTTTGCACGTTCACCCCGGCAAGACGGGTCTGCTCCAGCAGTGTTTCGCCATAGAAATCATCGCCGACCGCGGAAATCAAACGCACATCGCGCCCGAGGAGCGCCAGGTTGTGCGCCACATTGCGCGCAACACCCCCCGCAGAACACTGAATATTGCCGGGCTGGGAAGCCGACTGTGGGTAGTGGATATCCGCCGTACCGCGAATATCCATGTTTACTGCGCCGAAGGCGATGCAATAATCCTGCTCGGTGAGAATATAGCCTTTGCCTTTAATCAGGCCCTTGCGCATTAAATCCATGATGTGTGCCGCCACCCGCGAACGGCTGATTTGCAACAGATCGCCTATTTCATTTTGCTGTATGAGCGGGTTGCTACGCAGGATGTTGAGGATCTGCTTTTCCCTGTCATTCATTTACGCGGCGGCCTCCTGGTGTTGCTGCGCTTTCAGCCAGGCAATTTCTTCTGCCCAGATATCCGGGTTGATGGTTTCCAGAATCAGTGGAATGCCGTCGAACCGGCTGTCCTGCATTATCCAGCGAAACGCATCGTGGCCGATGTTACCTTCCCCCAGACTATGGTGGCGGTCGACGCGGCTGCCAAACTGGCTTTTCGCATCGTTGAGGTGCATGCCGCGCAAATACTGAAAACCGACCACCCGTTCAAATTCAGCAAACACATTAGCAGTGGCTTGCGCGCTGCGTAAATCGTACCCGGCGGCGAAGGCGTGGCAGGTGTCAATGCACACACCCACGCGGGATTTATCTTCCACGCCATCAATGATTGCAGCCAGATGTTCAAAGCGAAAACCGAGGTTGCTGCCCTGGCCTGCGGTATTTTCAATCACCGCCGTTACGCCTTTGGTTTTATCCAGAACAATGTTGAGGGACTCGGCAATGCGCGCCAGGCAATCCTCTTCACTGATTTGCAGCAGGTGGCTACCGGGGTGGAAGTTCAGCAGCGTCAGCCCGAGCTGTTCGCAGCGCTGCATTTCATCCAGAAATGCGTCGCGGGATTTTTCCAGTGCGTCTTCGACCGGGTGACCGAGGTTAATCAGATAGCTGTCATGAGGGAGGATCTGGCCAGGCTGATAGTGGTATTTCTCGCAGGCTGCTTTGAAATCATCAATCACCTCAGTGGTGAGCGGGGCGGCGCGCCACTGACGCTGGTTTTTAGTGAACAGGGCAAAAGCAGTGGCTTCAATTTCAGCGGCACGGACGGCGGCATTCGCCACGCCGCCCGCGGCGCTGACGTGCGCTCCAATATATTTCATGAATAACTCCAGTTAAACCCGCCAGGGGATAGCAATGCTTTATCATAGCGGGTTAACGGGGGTTATGTATGGGTTTATGCCATCAGATGGTGCACCAGCAGATTTATTGCACCGCCGCCTACGATTAACCAGATGAATAACACCAGCGCCATCAGCAGCGGTTTAGACCCGGCGCGTTTTAAGGCACTGATATGCGTGGTTAATCCCAGTGCCGCCATCGCCATGGCGAGTAAAACGGTATCGAGGGTCACCAGCGCGTCGACCATCGCCTGAGGTAACAGGTGAAATGAATTAAAGAAGGCGACGGCAATAAAGAACAGCGCAAACCAGGGAATGGTGATTTTGCTTTTCTGCGTCGCACTTGCCGGAGCCAGCGCCTTGACCCGCATTGCCAGAATGACCAGGAACGGAGCCAGCATCATGACGCGCAGCATTTTCGCAATTACCGCCGCATTTTCCGCTTCCGGGCTGACGGCGTGTCCGGCGGCAACCACCTGGGCGACCTCATGCATGGTTGAACCCATATAAATGCCGTAGGTTTCCGGGCTAAAGAGGTGGCTCAGTAACGGGTAGATGGCCGGGTACAAGAAAATGGCCAGCGTGCCATAAATCACCACCGTTGCCACGGCGACTGCAACTTTTGACGACTCGGCTTTCACCACCGGCTCGGTGGCAAGAATCGCCGCCGCCCCGCAAATACTGCTCCCGGCACCAATCAACCAGCTGGTCTGGCGGTCAAGGCCAAACACTTTCTGCCCCAGCCAGCAGGCCAGCATAAAGGTGGAGCTGAGGGTCAGGATATCAATCGCAATCCCGCTGACGCCGACGTCAGCAATTTGCGTAAACGTCAGACGAAAGCCATAAAGAATAATGCCCAGACGCAGCAGGTGATGTTTGGCGAAGCGAACGCCCTCATCGCACGAACCGGTCAGACGTGGATAAAGGGTGTTGCCGACCAGGATGCCAAACAAAATCGCCAGCGTCAGTGCGCTCATTCCCGCGTTTGCCAGTGTGGGGATGTTGCCCGCCCACAATGCAACGCCTGCCACCCCCGCGCTGAGGGCAAAGCCGGGTAACAGCAAGCCGGTTTTAATACGCTGTAATTTCAGATGTTGTGTGATATCGCTCATAGCCTTCTCCTTTCTCTGGGTAAAAGGTTACGGCGGGATGGCTTAAAGGTAAAATTGATTATATATTTATAATTAATCTTTATAAGTGGTAAGGCGACTTACCTCAGGAAGGCAGGATATGCATATCACACTCCGGCAACTGGAAGTGTTTGCCGAGGTTTTGAAAAGCGGGTCAACAACACAGGCCTCGCAGATGCTGGCGTTATCTCAGTCGGCGGTCAGCGCCGCGCTGACCGATCTGGAAGGCCAACTGGGTGTTCAGCTTTTTGACAGGGTCGGCAAACGGCTGGTGGTCAATGAGCATGGCCGCCTGCTTTACCCGCGAGCGCTGGCGCTGCTGGAACAGGCGATCGAAATCGAGCAGCTGTTCCGGGAAGACAACGGGGCTATCCGCGTTTATGCCAGCAGCACCATCGGTAACTATATTCTGCCGGAAGTGATTGCCCGCTATCGCCGGGACCTGCCTGATCTGCCGCTGGACATGAGTGTCGGCAACAGCCAGGACGTGATAAACGCGGTGGCGGATTTTCGCGTGGATATCGGCCTGATTGAAGGGCCGTGCCATACGGCAGAAATTATTGCGGAACCCTGGCTGGAGGATGAGCTGGTGGTATTCGCCCCGCCGGATTCCGCGTTATTACAAGGAGAAGTGACCCTGGCCCGGCTGGCGGCAGCCCCGTGGATACTGCGCGAGCGCGGTTCCGGCACCCGGGAAATTGTCGATTATCTGCTGCTCTCCCATTTGCCGGAGTTTCACCTCGGCATGGAGCTCGGGAATTCCGAAGCTATCAAGCATGCGGTGCGTCACGGGCTGGGCATCAGCTGTTTATCGCGCCGGGTGATTGCCGAGCAACTGGAGGCCGGATCGCTTGTCGAAGTGCCCGTTCCCCTGCCGCGGCTGGTGCGCACGCTCTGGCGTATTCATCACCGGCAAAAGCACCTTTCCAGTGCGCTTAATCGTTTTCTGCGCTATTGCGACATGTAGGCGCACCAAAATCACGCAGCTGCACCATTCTGGCGTGCAGCTGCGGGTCTCACTTCTGGCTTTTCTCTCCCGTAAACCCCGCGCTGGCAAGCCCCCAGTAAAACGTTTCGCGTTGGCACATTAGTTGCAGAATATGATTCAAAGAATCTTTTGTTTCATGATGCGATAAGGTGATGACGATGAAAAAGTGGATGATGGCAGCAGCGGGTGCAGCATTGATGTTCTCTTCGGTTGGGCAGGCGATGGCTGACCAGTTGCAGGATATTCAAAAGCGCGGCGTGCTGCGTGTGGCCGTACCGCAGGATTTCCCGCCGTTTGGATCGGTTGCGACGGATCTTAAGCCGCAAGGTTACGACATCGATATGGCGGAGTACCTGGCAAAAGGCATGAAGGTGAAAGTGGAGCTGGTGCCAGTGACCAGCGCCAATCGCGTGCCTTACCTGCAAACCAACAAGGTGGATCTGGTCATCTCCAGCCTCGGCAAAAATGCGGAGCGCGAAAAAGTGATCGACTTCAGCCGCGCCTACGCGCCGTTCTTTCTCGGCGTATTCGGCCCGAAAGACGCGACCCTCGGCGATGCCGCTGCGCTGAGCGGTAAATCCGTGGGCGTGACCCGGGGAGCCGTCGAGGACATGGTGCTGACCGATCTGGCGCCGAAAGATGCCGATGTGAAGCGTTATGAGGATAACAACACCACCATTTCCGCTTACCTTTCCGGGCAGGTGCAGTACCTCGCGACCGGTAACGTGGTGGTGGCAGCCATTGCGCGCCAGAACCCGAAAGCCGCGCCGGTCAGCAAATTTATGCTCAAGGATTCACCGTGCTACATCGGGCTGAAGAAAAATGAACCGGCGCTGAAAGCGGAAGTGGACAAGCTTGTCGAGCAGGCGCTGAAAGACGGCACCCTCAATACCCTTTCCGAAAAATGGATGCAGGCACCCTTGCCGGCAAACCTGGGCGCGTAAGGGTCAGGTATGACGACAACGCTTGATTTTGCCGCGCTCTGGCCCTTCTGGCCGCAGCTGCTGGCGGGGCTGTGGACCACACTGACGCTGACCGTGGTGGCGACAGTCGGTGGGGTGTCGCTGGGGATTCTGGGGGCGGCGCTGCGCAGCGGCAAACCAACAATATTCAGCCACCTGTGGGGGGCCTATGTGGAACTTATTCGCAACACCCCCTTTGTGGTGCAGCTCTTTTTCATCGTCTTTGGCCTGCCGGGGTTGGGTCTCAAGCTGACGGCAGGGCAGGCGGCGTTGATCGCCATGCTGATTAACCTTGGGGCTTACAGTACGGAAATCATTCGTGCGGGCATTCAGGTTGCGCCAAAAGGGCAGTGGGAAGCGGCGAGGGTGCTGGGGCTGACAAAGCTACAAACGTTCATCCGGGTGATTTTGCCCCCGGCGTTGCAGCGGATTTACCCGGCGCTGGTCAGCCAGTGCATCATCGTGATGCTGGGGTCGTCAGTCGTTTCGCAGGTCTCGTATGAAGAGCTGACGTTTATGGCAAACCTTATTCAGTCACGCACCTTTTTGAGTTTTGAAGTCTATCTGGTCACCACGTTGTTGTATCTGGCGCTCTCGTTGCTGATGCGTCAGGTGCTGCTGGCGGTCGGGCGTAAATGGTTAGGGAGTGAAGGCTGATGAGCACGTTTACCGACTGGGATATTCTGCGCAACCTGCTGCTGGCCGCACGCTGGACGCTGCTCCTTTCCTTGATTGCCTTTACCTGCGGCACGCTGGTGACCTTACCGTTGCTGGTGCTGCGCATCAGCCGCTGGGTGTGGCCGAAACGTTTTATCGCTGCCTATGCCGCTGTGTTTCAGGGTACACCGCTGCTGATGCAGCTGTTCCTGGCATTTTTCGGCATCGCGCTGTTTGGCATTGACGTCAGCCCGTGGACGGCGGCGACCCTGGCGCTGACCCTGTTCACCAGCGCTTTCTTGCTCGATATCTGGTACGGCAGCATCAGGGCGTTACCTAAAGGGCAATGGGAAGCCTGTCGCTGTCTGGGCTTAAGTTTTGGTCAGACGCTGTTTAGGGTGATTGCTCCTCAGGCGATACGGATTGCCATCGCACCGACGGTGGGGTTTTCCGTGCAGGTGGTGAAGGGCACTGCGCTGGCGTCGATCATTGGCTTCGTCGAGCTCACCAAGGCCGGCACCATGCTCAACAACGTGACCTTTTCCCCGTTTAAAGTGTTTGGCCTGGTTGCGCTGGGCTATTTCCTGATGTGTTACCCGCTGTCGCGTTACAGCCGTTATCTGGAGAAGAAATTCCATGCCGCTCATCACCATTAATGACGTGCAAAAATATTATGGCGACAACCATGTGCTGAAGGGGGTAAGCCTCGATATCGAAATGGGCGAAGTGGTCTCCATTATCGGACGCAGCGGCTCCGGCAAAAGCACGTTATTGCGCTGCATGAACGGGCTGGAAGGCTACCAGGATGGCAGCATCAAGCTCGGCGGTATGACGGTGACAGACCGGGATTCGCAGGCGCGCGAAATCAGCCGTTCCGTCGGGATGGTATTCCAGAACTTTAACCTGTTTCCCCATATGACGGCGCTGGAAAACGTGATGCTGGCGCCGCGTCGGGTGCTCAAACTCCCGGCGGAAGAGTGCCGCCAACTGGCAAAAGAGATGCTGGAAAAGGTCGGTCTCGGCGAACGTATGGATTATTACCCGTCAAATCTCTCCGGTGGTCAGCAACAGCGCGTGGCGATTGCCCGTGCGCTGGCGATGAAACCGAAAGTGCTGCTGTGTGACGAAATTACGTCGGCACTGGACCCGGAGCTGGTGGGCGAGGTACTGCGCGTGCTGGAACAACTCGCCGCTGAAGGCATGACCCTGATTCTGGTGACCCATGAGATGAGCTTTGCCCGCGAAGTGGGTGACCGGGTGGTGTTTATGCATCAGGGAAAAGTATGGGAGCAGGGGGAGAGCAAATCGTTCTTTAACCAGCCGAAGACCCCGGAGTTGCAGCAGTTTATTGCGTCGGTGCGGGGGTTGAATTAGTCCTTTATTTCGCTAACTTTCTCCTCAAAAGGTGAGGGATCTCCACTAGAAAATACGAGCACGGACAGTCCCCTCTCCCTTGAGGGAGAGGGTTAGGGTGAGGGGGAACATGCGGCTGCGACGGTCATTCCGTTCACCTTAAGTTCCTTGCTTCTCTATCGCTCCAGAACCCGTGAACGTGCCAGGGTGGCTCACCGCCACCACCCTGGCGACCCGGGCTCCCGGCAGGAAAATCGCCGCTGGCGCGGTCCACTCAGCGTATTCCTTCAGGCTAATCGGGGACGGGCGGATGAAACGTCCCTGTAAAGCCGCCCTCGCCGCGCATCCATGCGCGTCGCCCCGGCCTTGCGGATACGCTTCGTCGATTTTCGGCCGGACCCTGTCATCGCTGATACTTTTGTATTCTCATTGCGCTGCGTTATCGCTGCAAACGGAATATTACTGGCTCTCCCTCAGCATTGAGGGAGAGCCAGGCTGTCATTCCACTGCATTACTTATAATCCGCCCGCTATCATGAAGCTGTCTAATATGAGGGATTTTGTGCCAGATTGAAGCCTTTTCGTTTGCTACAATCTCGCCTCATTTTTTGGATGGATAGCATTTTCTTATGGTTTGCGAAACTAAAACCACACAAGCGCCCACGCTTCGCCGTGAACTCAAGGCGCGTCACCTGACCATGATCGCCATTGGCGGTTCTATCGGTACAGGGTTGTTTGTCGCATCAGGGGCGACGATTTCCGCAGCAGGCCCAGGTGGCGCTCTCTTCTCTTATATTCTTATCGGTCTGATGGTTTACTTCCTGATGACCAGCCTCGGTGAACTGGCGGCGTACATGCCGGTTTCCGGTTCGTTTGCGACCTACGGTCAGCAGTATGTCGAAGAAGGCTTTGGCTTCGCGCTGGGCTGGAACTACTGGTACAACTGGGCGGTGACCATTGCCGTTGACCTCGTGGCCTCACAGCTGGTGATGACCTGGTGGTTCCCGGACACGCCAGGCTGGATCTGGAGTGCGCTGTTCCTGTGCGTCATCTTCCTGCTGAACTACATCTCCGTTAAGGGCTTCGGCGAAGCGGAATACTGGTTCTCCCTGATTAAAGTCGCGACCGTTATCATCTTTATTGTTGTTGGCATCATGATGATTGTCGGCATTTTCAAAGGCGCACAACCGGCGGGCTGGAGCAACTGGAGTATCGGGGATGCCCCGTTCTCGGGCGGCCTATCGGCGATGATTGGCGTGGCGATGATTGTGGGCTTCTCCTTCCAGGGCACCGAGCTTATCGGTATCGCGGCGGGCGAATCTGAAGATCCAGAGAAGAACATTCCGCGCGCGGTGCGTCAGGTGTTCTGGCGTATTCTGTTGTTCTATGTGTTCGCGATTCTGATTATCAGCCTGATCATTCCGTATACCGATCCGAGCCTGCTGCGTAACGATGTGAAAGACATCAGCGTCAGCCCGTTCACCCTGGTGTTCCAGCATGCAGGTCTGCTGTCTGCTGCGGCAGTGATGAACGCCGTTATCCTGACGGCGGTGCTGTCGGCGGGTAACTCCGGGATGTACGCGTCCACCCGTATGCTCTACACCCTGGCCTGCGATGGCAAAGCGCCGCGCATCTTCAGCAAGCTGTCGAAAGGCGGCGTGCCGCGCAATGCGCTGTATGCGACCACGGTGATTGCGGGTCTGTGCTTCCTGACCTCCATGTTTGGTAACCAGACCGTTTACTTGTGGCTGCTGAACACTTCCGGCATGACGGGCTTTATCGCCTGGCTGGGGATTGCGATTAGCCACTATCGCTTCCGTCGCGGCTATGTGCTGCAGGGACACGACCTGAACAACCTGCCATATCGTTCGGGCTTCTTCCCGCTGGGGCCGATTTTCGCCTTCGTGCTGTGCCTGATCATTACCCTGGGCCAGAACTATGAAGCCTTCCTGAAGGACACCATTGACTGGGGTGCGGTTGCCGCCACTTACATCGGTATCCCGCTGTTCCTGGTTATTTGGTTCGGTTACAAGTTCTCGAAAGGCACCCACTTTGTGAGCTACAAAGACATGGTGTTCCCGGAGCGCTTTAAGAAGTAGCGGTCAGATTCGATAATGCCTGATGGCGCTTCGCTTATCAGGCCTACGAGGTCAAAGACAAACCGTAGGCCGGATAAGGCGCTAGCCGCCATCCGGCAAGAGATTCACTGGAAAAGTTGAAGCCCCGACGTAATGCCGGGGCTTTTTGTTATTGCGGGTTAGAAACTGTAGGTCAGGCCAACGGTATAACGACGGCCGTCGAGAACGGTGTCGTAGGTATCGTAATCTATTTGCTTATCGAGCACGTTGTAGATGCCTGCGGAGGCCAGCAGGTTTTTGGTGGCGTTATAGCGAAGACCGACATCCACCTGGGTGTAAGACGGCGTGCCCTGCGACATCGACGTGCGACTCAGGTACTCCGAGGTTTTGCCACGGAAGTTCAGGCGGCTCCACAGGCCAATATCTTCCGTTGCCTGCCAGTCCAGCGTGGTGTTCACCATGTGTTTCGGCATCTTGTTCAGCGGTTTACCAGAGAACTGGCCGCTTTTCTGCTCTGACTCAGTAAAGGTGTAGTTGGCGGTCAGGTTCAAATCTGAGGTGATTTTCCAGCCGAAGGTGGACTCCACGCCGCGCATGTTGGCCTTGTCGACGTTCACGCGATCGCTGACAAAATCATAGCTGACGCTACCGATGGTGCAGGCCGGATCGGCGCTGCTGTTGCAACGGCGCACTTCCGTGATTTTGTTTTTGAAGTCGGTGTTGAACAGCGTGATCCCGGCGTTGAGGGTGTCGTTGTTATCCCACAGCAGCGCCAGCTCTTCGCTCAGGCTCTTTTCCGGTTTCAGATCCGGGTTACCGACAATAATGCCGTTCAGGCGACCGCCGCCGGTGACCTGGCCCCAGTTTGCCGAAGACTGGCGCAGATCCGGTGCACGATAGCCCGCCGACACGCCGCCCTTGAGGGTCCACTGGTCGCTGAGGTGCCAGACGCCGTAGCCGCGCGGCGTCCAGTTGGTGCCGTAGTTCTCGTCTTTATCCATGCGCAGACCGCCGGTCAGACTCAGGTTGTCGAGAATGGCCCATTCGTCTTCCGCAAACAGCGCCCAGCTCCAGCGAGTTAGCTTGTTCAGGCCGTCAGCGGCTTCCAGTTGGTTGCCGTTGTCGCGCAGTTTTTCATAGCGATACTGCCCGCCCAGCGTCAGGGTGTGATCGCCAATAAAGACCTGATTCTGGTTATTGAAAATCGTGTTGTACGATTTCATCTGGCGACCAGGGTTGTTGGTTTCTTCCTGCTGCAGATAGCTGGTGGTGTTAACGTCCTCGTAATATCCGCTGTGGGTGAGGGCATAGGTCGTGTGCTCGTAGCGGCTCTCACTTTTGCTGTTGGGTGTACAGACGCTGCCACGACAGGTCTCTGCAGCAGAGGATTTCCCCGGCGTGCTGTTACGGTCCTGCAGTTCACGGGAGACGTCAAAATCGATGTCGTTTTTATCATCCGGGGTGAAGTTCAGCGTAATGCCGCCGTTACGCAGACGCTGTTCGTTGTAACCGTTAAGAATTTTGTCTTCCGCGCGATGGGAGAACAATCCGGTGACTTTGGCCCCCAGCAGGCCATCAATCAGCGGGCCGGAGGCATAGGCGTTGGTCTGGTAAAGGTCGCCGGAATCACGATCTTCCTGCCAGGTGGCATCGCCGTGTAACGAGCCGGTCCAGCCTTTGGTGTTCGAAACCTTTTTGGTAATGACGTTAATCACGCCCCCCATGGCATCGGAGCCGTACAGCGACGACATCGGGCCACGAATCACTTCAATGCGCTCAATGGATTCCAGCGGCGGCAGCCAGCCCTGTTCGATCCCGGCGTTGTCGCTGTTCGGGCGTGTGCCACGGGTGCTGATGCGCTTACCGTTGACCAGGAAGAGGGTGTACTGGGAGCCCATGCCGCGAATACTGATATCGCTGCTGCTCGCCCCGCCTGTCACGACCACGCCGGGCACGTCTTTCAACGCATCGGTGACATCGCGATAGGCTTTGTCTTCGATCTGCTGCTTAGAAATAACCGAAATGGAGGCCGGGGCATTCTGGATTTTTTGCTCAAATCCGGTGGCGGAGACCACTAGTGTGTCCTGGTCTGCTGCGTGTACTAAAGGGGTGAAAAGGGCGGCGCTGACGGCCACAGCAATAATCTTAACGCGAGGTGTCATCATCATATCATTCCGTTTCAATGAAGAAAAAAGCGTCAGCTGAAAACCATGCAAACGATAAGTGTTTGTCTTTTAAGTGTTCTCAGATGGCGAAGCGGAAGAATTGTGGAGAAAAAATGAAGTTATGTAAATACAAGTGATAATCGATATCATTTGTATTTTATTTGAAAAGCGATGCAAAGCCAGGCCCGTCAACGGGATAGCGGGGAATGTAAGGGAAAGTAAAGAGGCGTTAAAGAGGGGGCAAGTGCCCCCCGTAGTTTATTTCAGCAGATGTTCAGCGTGGAAACGCAGGTGATCTTCGATGAACGAGGCAATGAAATAGTAGCTGTGATCGTAACCTGGCTGGACGCGCAACGTCAGCGGCCAGGCACTCTGGCGGGCAACTTCGGCCAGACGGGCAGGCTGCAACTGTTCAGCGAGGAACGGGTCCGCGTCACCCTGATCGATAAGGGTCGGGATAGCGTCTGCCCCCTGGCTTGCCTGCATCAGCACGCAGCTGTCCCACGCCTGCCAGCTTGCGGTGTCAGTACCGAGATAGGCGCTAAAGGCTTTTTGTCCCCAGGGCACTTTCGTCGGGTTCACAATGGGCGCAAAGGCCGACACGCTGGTGAAACGCCCCGGATTTTTCAGCGCCATGATGAGCGCACCGTGTCCGCCCATTGAATGCCCGCTGATGGCCTGGCGATCGCTCACGGCGAATTCGGACTGAATTAACGCGGGCAGTTCATCGCGCAGGTAATCGTACATCCGGTAATGCGCGGCCCAGGGTTGCTCAGTGGCATTGAGATAGAATCCCGCCCCTTTGCCCAGGTCATAGCCTTCAGCATCGGCTACATCGTCGCCGCGCGGGCTGGTGTCCGGCATCACCAGGGCAATACCCAGTTCAGCGGCGAGGCGCTGGGCACCGGCTTTAAAGGTAAAGTTTTCGTCGTTACAGGTCAGGCCGGAGAGCCAGTAAAGCACTGGCGGCGGCGTATTTTCACGGACAGGTGGCAAAAAAATGCTGAACGTCATCGCGCAATTCAGCACGGCGGAGTCGTGTCGCACGCGCAGCTGACGCCCTTCAAAACAGCGGTGCTCTTCAAGCCATTCCATGCAAGGCTCCTTCGATAATCGTTAACAATAAAAGCGTGATAGCTCTTCATAATACAGATTATTCATGTGGCTGTGAGTAACTTTCACTTTCACTTAGCTGCATCATATTGCATCATTAATTTTACTTTTTATTAACGTTTGGGGTGCGCATGGCGCTTCGAATTGCGCTGAGCGGCTTTATTGTTTTAGTCGTGGCGATGGGAATAGGGCGCTTTGCCTTTACGCCGCAGGTTCCGCTGATGATTCAGGACGGGCAGTTGACACTGACCAGCGCGGGGCTGGTGGCTGCCATGAACTATCTGGGCTACCTGATTGGTGCGTGGGATGCGATGCGTGCGCGTCACCACGTTGAGATGCGGCTTTACCTTGGCGTTGCCGGTGCCGTTGGGCTGACCTTCCTCTCCGCTATTGCTGATAACGCGCTGACCCACGGCGCATTGCGCCTGGTGATTGGGGCGATGAGCGGCTGGGCGATGGTACTGACCGCCGCCTGGACCAACGAGCGACTGGCGCATTACGCCCGCCCGGGTCTCAGTGCCGCTGTGTTTGCAGGTCCTGGTGCCGGTATTGCGCTCAGCGGCCTGCTGGCGGTGGCTATTCAGTCGCGCGGTCTGAGTGCGTCAGCCGCATGGCAGGTTTACGGCGTGCTGGCGCTGGTGCTGATAGTGTTTATCGGGCGCTATTTGCCGCGCCCCGGGCAGTTGCACCGTTCCGGCGAGCAGCCGCAGCCCCTGCATTTAACGCCTGATTTGAAACGCCTGGTGTGGAGCTACAGCCTGGCAGGTTTCGGCTACATTCTGCCCGCGACCTTTCTGTCGCAAATGGCCGCGCTGCGTTTTCCAGGCAGTTTGTTCGCCCAGTTTGTCTGGCCGGTGTTTGGCGCGGCGGCAGTGGTGGGCATTGCGCTGAGCATTGCGCTGCGACATCTGGGGCAAAGCCATCAGCGTCTCGCCATCGTGTTGTGGTTGCAGGGGCTGGGTGTGCTGGCGGCGAGCGTGCTGCCGGGTATGGGCGGGCTGGTCACTGGCGCGCTGCTGGTTGGCGGCGGTTTTCTGTGTGCAGTGCAGCTCTCCTTGCTGTACGGCCGTGAGCTTGCGCCTCATCACACCCGTTATATGGCCGGATTATTGACCACCGGTTATGCCGTCGGGCAACTGATTGGTCCCATGACCTCGGCCTTGTCCACCTGGCTTACGCAGCGGCTGGAACCTGCACTGGGTCTGGCGGGAATAGCGCTGGTGATTGGCGGTATTTTGGTGTGGAAGCGCGCCTCATAACAGGTGCGGGCTATTTCATTAATTATCGCGGTGAATACTGGATTCTGTGCGCGACCTCACGCACAATGATTCCTCACTTCGCCTGTTGTCCGGCGAAGATGCCACACCTGCAGGAGAATAAAAAAATGTCATCACTCAGTAAAGAAGCGGCTCTCGTTCATGAAGCCCTGGTTGCTCGCGGCCTTGAAACACCGCTGCGCCCACCCGTCGACATGGATAACGAATCCCGTAAGCGTCTGATAGCCGGTCACATGACTGAGATTATGCAGCTTCTCAATCTCGATCTGGAGGATGACAGCCTGATGGAGACGCCGCATCGCATCGCGAAAATGTACGTTGATGAGATTTTCTCGGGCCTGGACTATGCCAACTTCCCGAAAATCACCGTCATTGAAAACAAAATGAAAGTGGACGAGATGGTCACGGTGCGTGATATCACCCTCACCAGCACCTGCGAACACCATTTTGTGACCATCGACGGCAAAGCGACCGTGGCCTATATCCCGAAAGAATCGGTGATTGGTCTATCCAAAATTAACCGCATCGTGCAATTTTTTGCCCAGCGTCCGCAGGTGCAGGAGCGCTTGACGCAGCAGATTTTGACCGCGCTGCAAACGCTGCTTGGGACCAACAACGTCGCGGTATCTATTGATGCTGTGCATTATTGCGTGAAAGCCCGTGGCATTCGCGATGCCACCAGTGCCACGACCACCACCTCGCTGGGAGGACTGTTCAAGTCCAGCCAGAACACGCGTCAGGAGTTCCTGCGCGCTGTACGTCACCACAACTAGTTTTTTAACAGGAGCCGGGTACATGGAAAGAAATGTCACGCTGGATTTTGTTCGTGGCATTGCCATTCTCGGTATCCTGCTTTTGAACATCGTTGGCTTTGGTTTACCCAAGGCCGCCTATCTCAACCCCGCCTGGTACGGCAGCGTTACGCTGCGTGATGCCTGGACCTGGGCGGCGCTGGACCTCTTCGCGCAGGTCAAATTCCTCTCTTTGTTCGCCATTCTCTTCGGCGCCGGTTTGCAGATGCTGCTGCCACGCGGCAAGCGCTGGATCCAGTCGCGTCTGACGCTGCTGGCTATTCTTGGATTTATTCATGGTCTGCTGTTCTGGGACGGGGATATTTTGCTGGCCTATGGGCTGATCGGCCTGATTGCCTGGCGCATGGTGCGCGATGCCGTCAGCGTGAAAGCATTGTTCAATACCGGCGTGGCGCTGTACATCATTGGGATTGCGGTGCTGCTGCTGTTGGGCGTGATTTCCGGCAGCACGCCGAACCGTTCGTGGATCCCGGATGCGGCGAACATTCAGTACGAAGGGTACTGGAAAACGGCGGGTGGATTGATGGAAGCCATAAGCAATCGTGCCGATATGCTCTCCAACAGCTTGCTGGCTCTCGGTGCGCAATATGGCTGGCAGCTTGCCGGGCTGATGCTGATTGGCGCGGCGCTGATGCGCAGCGGCTGGCTGAAAGGGCAGTTCAGCTTGTCTCATTATCGCCGCACCGGTCTTTTCCTCACCGTGCTGGGAATGGCGGTGAATCTGCCTGCGATTGTTGCCCAGTGGCAGCTGGAGTGGGCCTATCGCTGGTGTGCATTTATTTTGCAGGCCCCTCGCGAGCTGAGCGCCCCGGTACAGGTGTTGGGTTACACCTCGCTTATTTTCGGCTACTGGCCGCAGCTCTGTCGCATCCGTCTGGTGAATGCAATTGCCTGCGTTGGACGTATGGCGCTCAGCAACTATTTACTGCAAACGCTGATTTGTACCACGCTGTTTTATCACCTTGGTTTGTTCATGAAGTTCGACCGCCTGCAGCTGCTGGCGTTTGTGCCGCCCGTCTGGGCTATCAACATCCTCTTCTCCGTCTTCTGGCTGCGCCGTTTCCGCCAGGGACCGCTTGAGTGGGTATGGCGTCAATTAACCGCACGTGCTGCGGGGACATCATTACCACGCACATCCAGATAACGATCTGGATCACAATCATTAACAAAATGGATGTAACCGTTTCCATCCGTGTGATGCCACTCACGTAGTCTTATAACGCCGACTGAGAGAATAGCCCCCTTGCTAACGACAGGGGGCCTCTCTGTGAGCTACCGCAATCAATCCAGGGTTATAAAACTATGGTAACCATTCGTGACGTCGCCCGTCAGGCGGGCGTTTCCGTTGCGACGGTTTCTCGCGTATTGAATAACAGTGCACTGGTCAGCCCGGAAACGCGTGAAGCGGTGACCCGCGCGGTCGCTCAGCTTGGCTATCGCCCGAATGCGAACGCGCAGGCGCTGGCGACCCAGGTCAGCGACACCATTGGTGTTGTGGTGATGGACGTCTCCGATGCCTTCTTCGGGGCATTGGTCAAAGCGGTGGACGTGGTGGCGCAGCAGCATCAGAAATATGTGCTGATCGGCAACAGCTACCATGAGGCTGAAAAAGAGCGTCATTCCATTGAAGTACTGATACGCCAGCGCTGTAACGCATTGATTGTTCATTCAAAAGCTCTGAGCGATGAAGAGCTTGCCGGGTTTATGGAGCAAATCCCTGGCATGGTGCTCATCAACCGTGTGGTGCCAGGCTATGCCCATCGCTGCGTCGAGCTTGATAACGTGAGCGGGGCGATTATGGCCACCCGTATGCTGCTTAATCACGGGCATCACCGCATCGGCTATCTGGCCTCCAGTCACCATATTGAAGACAACGAGCTGCGTCGTGAAGGCTGGTTTAAGGCATTGACGGAACACGGCATTACTGCGCCAGACAGCTGGGTGGGCACGGGTTCGCCGGATATGCAGGGCGGAGAGGCAGCAATGGTTGAGCTGCTGGGTCGTAACCTTCAACTCAGTGCGGTATTTGCCTATAACGACAGCATGGCAGCCGGTGCACTGACGGCGCTGAAAGACAACGGCATTGCGGTGCCGCAGCATCTCTCTCTGATTGGCTTTGATGACATTCCTATTGCCCGCTACACCGACCCGCAGCTCACAACCGTACGTTATCCCATTGCTTCAATGGCGCGTCTGGCGACTGAACTGGCGCTGATGGGAGCGGCGGGCAAGCTTGATCCTGAGGCGACACACTGCTTTATGCCGACC
This sequence comes from uncultured Enterobacteriaceae bacterium, assembly GCA_963530515.1. GTDB lineage: Bacteria > Pseudomonadota > Gammaproteobacteria > Enterobacterales > Enterobacteriaceae > CBFFRJ01. Next base: position 160,234 of record CAUSEC010000002.1, read on the forward strand.
CTGGTGCGTCGTCACTCTGTAACATCACGGCAAATTGCGGTAACGATCACTAACCCATGATGTTTGATGATGTAACCGTTTTCAATCTGTGAGTAAATTCACAGTATCTTAACAACGCGCTGACTATGATGTCAGCGTTTTAGGAGCTGAAACACGATGTAACGGTGATGACTCGTCATTACCATAGTCAGATAGCCTGAAGCATCGAAAATAGCGCATCACTGGAGCGTTACCCTACACGGAAGAAAGAATTTTTTGAGTGAACTTCGGCCGACAGTAACGTTTCATTAACCTACTGCCCTGCCGACCCTTTATTCACAAGAACTACCCTGCATAATAAAACCGGAGATACCATGAATAAGAAGGTGTTGACTCTGTCTGCTGTTATGGCAAGCATGCTGTTTGGCGCGGCGGCTCACGCTGCGGATACCCGTATTGGTGTGACCATCTACAAATACGATGACAACTTTATGTCTGTTGTGCGTAAAGCCATCGAGAAAGACGCTAAAGAAGCATCCGGCGTACAGCTGCTGATGAACGACTCCCAGAACGACCAGTCCAAACAGAACGACCAGATCGACGTTCTGCTGGCAAAAGGCGTGAAAGCACTGGCAATCAACCTGGTTGACCCGGCAGCTGCAGGCACCGTTATTGAGAAAGCACGTGGCCAGAATGTGCCAATCGTGTTCTTCAACAAAGAACCAAACCGCAAGGCGCTGGACAGCTACGACAAAGCCTTCTACGTGGGCACCGACTCCAAAGAATCCGGCATCATTCAGGGCGACCTGATTGCTAAGCACTGGGCTGCGAACAAAAACTGGGATCTGAACAAAGACGGTCAGATTCAGTTCGTTCTGCTGAAAGGCGAACCAGGCCACCCGGATGCTGAAGCACGTACCACTTATGTTATTAAAGAGCTGAACGATAAAGGCCTCAAAACCGAGCAGCTGCAGCTGGATACCGCTATGTGGGATACCGCAATGGCGAAAGATAAGATGGATGCGTGGCTGTCTGGCCCGAACGCCAATAAAATTGAAGTTGTGATCGCGAACAACGACGCAATGGCAATGGGCGCGGTCGAAGCACTGAAAGCACACAACAAATCCTCTATCCCGGTATTCGGCGTTGACGCCCTGCCAGAAGCCCTGGCACTGGTTAAATCTGGCGCACTGGCTGGTACCGTTCTGAACGATGCCAACAACCAGGCGAAAGCGACCTTTGATCTGGCGAAAAACCTGGCAGACGGTAAAGGTGCTGCTGATGGCACCAACTGGAAAATCGACAACAAAATCGTTCGTATTCCTTACGTTGGCGTCGATCAGGAAAACCTGTCTCAGTTTACCGGTAAGTAATATTTAGTTTTACGTACACACAGGGCGCATCTCTTTGCGCCCTGTTATAAAAATATGCCAGGCCAACAAGGTATAAATATGGTCAGCAACAATACTCAGTCGTCCGGTGAATTCTTGTTGGAAATGAGCAATATCAACAAGTCCTTTCCTGGCGTAAAGGCTCTCGATAATGTGAATTTAAAAGTGCGTCCTCATTCTATCCATGCATTAATGGGAGAGAATGGCGCGGGTAAATCAACATTATTAAAATGCCTTTTTGGGATCTACCAAAAAGATTCCGGCAGCATTCTTTTTATGGGAAAAGAGATCGACTTCCATTCTGCAAAAGAAGCACTGGAAAATGGTATCTCAATGGTTCATCAGGAATTAAACCTGGTGTTGCAGCGTTCTGTCATGGACAACATGTGGCTGGGTCGTTATCCCACCAAAGGCATGTTTGTTGACCAGGACAAAATGTATCGTGATACCAAAGCGATTTTCGATGAACTGGATATTGATATCGATCCACGTGCGCGTGTCGGAACATTATCTGTTTCGCAAATGCAGATGATCGAAATTGCCAAAGCGTTCTCCTATGATGCCAAAATCGTCATTATGGATGAACCGACTTCCTCGTTGACCGAAAAAGAAGTTAATCATCTTTTCACTATTATTCGTAAGCTGAAAGATCGTGGCTGCGGCATCGTCTATATCTCGCACAAAATGGAAGAGATTTTCCAGCTGTGTGATGAAATTACGATCCTGCGCGATGGCCAGTGGATTGCCACCCAGCCGCTTGAAGGGCTGGATATGGACAAGATCATCGCCATGATGGTCGGCCGCTCGCTGAACCAGCGTTTCCCGGATAAACAAAACACGCCGGGTGAAACCATCCTTGAAGTGCGCAACCTGACGTCACTGCGCCAGCCGTCTATCCGTGACATCTCCTTTGATTTGCATAAAGGTGAGATTCTTGGGATCGCGGGTCTGGTCGGGGCGAAGCGCACCGATATCGTTGAGACCTTATTTGGTATCCGTGAAAAAGCGGCGGGTACGATTAAACTGCACGGCAAAAATATTAATAACCACAACGCAAACGAAGCGATTAATAATGGCTTTGCGCTGGTGACGGAAGAACGTCGTTCTACCGGTATTTATGCTTACCTGGATATTGGATTCAACTCGTTGATTTCGAATATTCAGAACTATAAAAACAAAGTCGGCTTGCTGGATAATTCCCGGATGAAGAGTGATACCCAGTGGGTTATCGACTCCATGCGTGTGAAAACGCCTGGCCACCGCACCCAAATCGGCTCTCTTTCCGGTGGGAACCAACAGAAAGTGATTATCGGTCGCTGGCTGTTAACGCAACCGGAAATTTTAATGCTCGATGAACCTACACGCGGTATTGATGTAGGGGCGAAATTCGAAATTTATCAGCTGATTTCAGAGCTGGCGAAGAAGAATAAGGGGATTATTATTATTTCCTCTGAAATGCCTGAATTGTTGGGTATCACTGACCGTATTCTGGTTATGAGCAATGGTCTCGTGGCTGGAATTGTTGACACTAAAACGACAACGCAAAACGAAATACTCCGTCTTGCGTCTTTGCACCTTTAAGATCAGGGGCTCCTCATGAGTGCGTTAAATAAAAAAACTTTTCTCACTTATCTGAAAGACGGCGGTATTTACGTTGTTCTTTTAGTGTTACTGGCAATCATTATATTCCAGGACCCCACATTCTTAAGTTTGCTGAACTTAAGTAACATTCTGACCCAGTCCTCGGTGCGTATTATCATCGCGCTGGGTGTAGCCGGGTTGATTGTAACGCAGGGTACTGACCTGTCAGCGGGCCGCCAGGTCGGCCTGGCAGCGGTTGTCGCGGCAACGTTGCTGCAATCCATGGAAAACGTGAACAAAGTTTTCCCTGAGATGCAGACCATGCCAATCATTGTGGTTATCGGGATTGTGTGCGTTATCGGTGCCATTATCGGCCTGATTAACGGCATTATCATCGCGTATCTGAACGTCACGCCGTTCATTACCACGCTGGGCACCATGATCATCGTGTACGGTATTAACTCCCTGTACTACGACTTCGTGGGTGCGTCTCCGATTTCTGGTTTTGATAGCGGCTTCTCAACCTTTACGCAGGGCTTTATTGCGCTGGGGTCGTTCCGCCTGTCTTACATCACCTTCTATGCGTTGATTGCCGTGGCGTTTGTCTGGGTGCTCTGGAACAAAACCCGCTTCGGTAAAAACATTTTCGCTATCGGTGGTAACCCGGAAGCGGCGAAAGTCTCAGGCGTTAACGTTGCACTGAACCTGCTGATGATTTATGCCCTGTCCGGCGTGTTCTACGCGTTCGGCGGGATGCTGGAAGCGGGCCGTATCGGTTCTGCAACCAACAACCTCGGTTTCATGTACGAACTGGATGCCATCGCGGCCTGTGTGGTTGGCGGCGTGTCCTTCAGCGGCGGTGTGGGTACCGTACTGGGCGTGGTCACAGGTGTCATCATCTTCACCGTTATCAACTACGGTCTGACGTACATCGGTATCAACCCGTACTGGCAGTACATCATCAAGGGCGGCATCATTATCTTCGCGGTAGCGCTGGACTCCCTGAAATACGCCCGTAAGAAGTAATTTTCTTTTACCCGGCCACTCCACTGGCCGGTGTCAACTTAAACCCCGTCAATGTATTGATGGGGTTTTTTTATTACAGCTACAACGTACCCGTACCGCCATCTGAGCACCAGACCTGGCCGGATGAAAACGAACTTTCATCGGAGGCGAAAAGCACATACAGCGGGGCGATTTCTACGGGCTGACCGGGACGGCCCAACGGCGCAGAGGCACCGAACTCTTTTACTTTTTCCTGGGGTTGACCGCCGCTGGACTGCAGTACCGTCCAGTAAGGGCCTGGTGCGACTGCATTCACGCGAATACCTTTCGGCCCCAGTTGCTGCGCCAGTACTTTGGTGAAGGCCACATTACAGGCTTTGGTCTGGGCATAATCGAGCAAAATTTCACTCGGTTTGAACGCCTGGACCGAGGTGGTGTTTATGATGACCGCGCCCTCCTGCAAATGAGGAATGGCCGCTTTGGTTATCCAGAAGGGGGCGTATACGTTGGTTTTGAAGGTGGCATCAAAGTCTTGCGTACTGAGATCCAAAATGGACTCGCAGTACTGCTGGCGACCGGCATTGTTGACCAGGACGTCCAGCCCACCGAGCTGGCGCACCGCATTGGTTACCAGCTGCTGGCAAAACGCTTCGTCGCGAATATCACCCGGTAGCGCAACGGCTTTACGTCCCTCGGCGGTAATCAGCGCCATGACCGCTTCGGCGTCGGATTGCTCCTCAGGCAGATAATTTATCGCGACATCGGCCCCTTCACGGGCAAAGGCTATCGCCACCGCGCGGCCAATCCCGGAATCCCCACCCGTAATCAGTGCACGTTTGCCCGCAAGCCGACCCGAACCGATATAGCTGGTTTCTCCATGATCGGGGATCGGTTTCATTTCTGACGCCAGTCCTGGCGGCTGCTGAGGCTGTTCCGGAAACGGCGGGCGGGGATAGTGATGATGCTTTTTGTCTGCAGGAGTCATATTTATCTACCTCACTTTTAAACCAGAGTTTTAAGGTAGACCTTACTGGCCATTCTCGCGAATGAACAATAATTAGCGAAACGTTTTTCTAATTATTTATACAAACATAATGCGACTATTTTCATTATAAAAATTGTTTTTATATTAAGGCTTGTGAGTGTTTTTTATTTAAAACTCAATAATATATCTTATAGTTACTATTTTTTGGAACATTGAGGTAACATATTATTAACGTTGCGAGTGTGGCAAAATAACATCGATTAAGAATGAACTGATTCGAATTTAAATAAGAGGTCTAACCAGAACCTTTCAGCAAAAAGAAATTCTCCCGCATCCCGAAAGTTCACAAATTCCCGCTTGTTAACTTTTTCATTTCAGTGCTACGCTGATTGAGTCACAACATTCACAAGGAGATTAGGATGAACAATGAATCAGCGTTTCCTGCATTTCCCGTTAATGGATGGCAGGTCGGAGCCGTGGAAGATCTGAATGGCGTGGTAATTCAATTTGGCTACAGCACCTCACCTTATGCGCCGGGCGGTTCAACGTTCGAGTCGCAATTTTTTAGTTTGACGCCTGAAAAGGTCAGAAGCTTAATCTATGACCTTCAGCTAAGTCTGCATCAGTACGAAGATAAAGTTGCCTGAAGCGCCATGCAATGAAAATGGATGACGCTGCAGCAGTCTGCAAAGTATCAGCAGCCTGCTGCGCAGGATATATTCTCAGCCATACAAACCTTTACCCTAAATATTAGTAGTGTAACTTCACAGATATAGTTGTTTCAGCCTAATCTGAATGTCAGGAAGACGTTTAGTTCTATGCTGAGTATATATCTGTTGTAATGATGAGCAGGAGCGCCTATGAATGTTGTGTATTTCAAAGTTGACCACCCGCCGCATGATAAACTCAATCCGATCTACTTCTACCTTAAGTCCGTACAGCTCACGCGTGCTAATGAAGTCATTGCTGAGCCGGGCGATCTGAAGATCACCTCACTGCCTTACTACTATTTCAGCGTTGTGCCTACAGGTTTCGGGAAAATAGAATTCTCGATGGCTAACCGTTCGCAGCTGCGCATTGAATGTTGTGCCGGTTATATTAAAACGGGGGAATATCTTGTCGCCACCCCGGAAGGTGAGTTGATTCTTCCCTTTAACGCCCTGACAGGATTATGGACCCTAAGCAAAAGTGAGAAGCAGTATATTAATATTCAGGAGTTTGTTGAGCGCCATTATCTGCTGCTCGGCCCTGTCAGAAATATTAATCGCGGTGCGTCGGTCTGTTAAAAGAGGGGCGTGAGGGGTTAGTTATTTTTCTTTTGCAGATCAAGTAGCTGCTCGACGGTGACCGCCGGGTAGTCTTGTGCATCATTCGGGACTTCCTGCAAAGACGGAATAGGTTCCAGCGGGCCTAAAAATCGAGGTTCACGCTTGAACATGTACAGGTCGGCGATGGTGCCCAGGCGCGCACCAAATTCCCGCACACGAACACTCCACATATCTTTTGGCGACGGTACGGCGTAGCACTGGGCCTGAATACCCATGTGCTGGGCAATAAAGAGTGCCCGTTCGCAATGGAAACGCTGGGTGATAATAATGAAGTCGTTGGTATCAAATACCTTGCGGGTGCGCACTATCGAATCCAGGGTGCGGAAACCAGCATAATCGAGAACGATATCGGACGGGTCGACGCCAGCCGCAATCAAATCTTTGCGCATGGTGACCGGTTCGTTATAGCTTTGCAGTGCGTTATCCCCGCTCAGCAGAAGATAATTCACCTTGCCACTGTTATAGGCATTTAACGCACCCTGAATGCGGTAACGATAATATTGGTTGATAACGCCAGTGCGGTAATATTTCGCGGTACCCAGCACCACACCCACCTGACGCCAGGGTAAATCCTGCAGATCATCGTAGATATAAGGGGCGGTTTTCCAGCTCATCCATCTGTCTAAGCCGAGCGCCGTCAACAGCAGTAAGCCGATAAGGACAAACAGGCTGTAAACAAAACGCTTTAACATGCAGACAAACTCGGTGCGGGATTAAATTTCACTCAAGGCTACTTTACCCGTTCGGTATTCGCAAGAAACGGGCGTTTAATTGCGGGCTTTTTCGCCACTGCGGGCGATAAACCCGCAGTGGACGGGTCAGGCGAGCAGCTCGCGTTCGACGTTCTGGCAGCCCAGTGCCCGCAGAGTGGCAACGGTGGCATCCCATTGGGTGAGGGGAGCCTCTGCTTTTTCGGCGAGCACTGCGCGTTGCATATCCGGATAGTCGTAACCGCTCAGGCTCAGCAAATTGAGCGCGCCCTGCAGTGGGGGAAGCGTTGGGTTAAAGGCGGCATTTTCCGCGTAGCTGCCGCTAAAGATGTGCCCGTCCCGGCACTCAATGGCGACGCCGGAAGGGGAATGGGTATAAGGGCTATGGCTTTTATTGGCAGCCACAATGGCCGCGTTGGCCAGCGCATCACCGCGCAGGGGATAGCCATGATCCTGGGCATCCAGCAGCAGGGTTTTGATATCCAGATCTTTAGGGCCGAAGGCATCCGGCAGGTAGTCACCCAGCGTATGCGGCGCGCGGCCCGGTAGATTAATACGCAGCGTCAGCCCGCTGTTCAGTTCATTCATAAACTGGCGGCAGTGGCCGCAGGGGGTGTAGTTGACGGTCACCGAGGCCAGCGATTTTTCACCCCGTGACCACGCGTGGCAGATGGCGCTTTGCTCGGCATGGACGGTCTGTTGCATGGTTGCGCCCAGAAACTCCATGTTGGCACCAAAATACCAGGTGCCACTCACGCCACGGGCAATCGCGCCAACGTTGAAGTGAGAGAGTTCAGTACGGGCACAGGCCGCGGCGATGGGCAGCAGGGCGAAGGCCAACGCGTCTTCGTCCATCCCTGTGGCGTCAAGCAGCCCTGACACCTGCTCCGGGCTGAGCATTGCAGGAAAATGCGCGTCAGCCAGTAGGGGTGCCAGTGCGGCCTGTAAATCTTCCGCAAGAGCCGGAAACGCAGTGTGAAAACGTGAATGCATGGCGTTGCCTCATAACAATGTAATGGGATCGTAGTTTACGGGCCGATTTAGCCTTTATATGTGATCAACATCTCACTGTATATGCAACTTATGAAATTCAAATGAAAAATGCGCGACGCATCGCAAATTTTAGCCCGCTATCGCGAGGATCAGCGGGAACAAAAACGGTGCAAGAAGTGACGTCATGATGCCGCAGATGACCAGCGCCAGCGAGCTGAATGCCCCTTCCTGGTAATCCAGCTCCGAGCAACGCGCGGTGCCCAGCGCATGAGACGCGGTACCCATCGCCAGGCCACGGGCAGATTTAGTGTGAATTTTCATCAGATTCAGCAGGGTATGGCCAAAAACGGCCCCCAGCACGCCAACAAAAATAACGCACACGGCGCTTATCGCCGGGATCCCACCTATGCTGCCACCGACCGCCATCGCAATGGGCGTGGTGACGGATTTCGGCAGCACGGAGGCGGCGATTTCGGGCGTCGCCCCCATCAGCAGCGCGATGACGGAACCGGTCACCATGGCGACCACGCTGCCAATAAAGCAGATGGAGATGATGGATTTCCAGCGCGCGCGAATCTGATGCAACTGTTCATAAAGTGGAAAGGCGAGGGCCACAACCGCAGGCTGCAATAAATCGTTGAGGATTTTACTGCCCTGGAAATAGTGGTCGTAAGGAATACCGGTGAGCAGCAGGAACGGGATAATCACTACCATTGCCACCAGCAGGGGGTTGAGCAGCGGCATTTTAAAACGCGCGGCAAGCTTGCGGGCGGCAAAGAAAACGACCAGGGTCAGAGGAAGGGACCACCAGATATAGGCCATGATTATTCGCTCTCTTTCTTACTAACGACGTTACGTTCGCCGTGCAGCAGATGCGTGCTCCAGCTCACCACTAAAAAGACAATCAGCGTACTGATGGCACAGGACACCACAATCGGCCCAAACTGGGCGCGCAGCATGTCGTAATACTGCATGACGCCGACGCCGATAGGCACAAACAGCAGCGCCATATAGCGGATCAGCACATAGCAACCGGGATTCACCCACTTCGGCGGCAGGATTTTAAGCGCCAGCAGAAGGAACATAATCAACATGCCGATAATGCTGCCCGGGATCGTAATAGGCAGCAGCGAGGAGAGATAAATTCCCGCATACAGACAGGCATAAATTAGGGCAAATGCGCGAAGGTACTGCCAGATAATATTCAGAGATTGACTCATGTTGGACACCCTTGACGAAACGCATTCATCATACAATTAAAGCTTGAAATGTGCTACCGATCACATCATGACTTCTGAGCATACCAAACATTCCTTTCGGGAACGTCAGGCATTACCACAAGAATAATGCATTTTAGTGTCGGCCATCGCGCTGGCAGCTTCCTCTATATAATGAATCACTTCCTGAATGCCACGTGTTACCACTCTGTCCTGGCGCATGACCCGGCCCAGCGTGCGGTGAAGGGGCGGCTCCAGCGAATAAAGGCTTAACCCGCTTCTCTCTTCCGGCTGGTCGACGGCCAGTCGCGGGACGATGCTGTAACCCAGCCCGGCACGCACCATGCGTTTGATGGCTTCAATGCTGCCAAGCTCCATCACCGGTGCCATTTGCGTGCTGGCGGCCAGAAACCAGTTGTCGATAAGCGTGCGGGTGCCGCTGCCGGATTCAAAGACGATAAACGGGAGTGCTGCGCAGCGAGCAGGTGTGAAAGCGACGCCCGGACAGTCAGCGTTTGCCGCCCCGATGAGCACGAACTCCTCTTTCATGACCGGAGTCACGTCGAGATTTTTGCCCGTTGCCGGTAAGGTCACCAGGCCAATATCCAGCCGGTTTTCTTCCACGGCCCGGACAATATCCTGCGTATTCCCGGTGCGAACCCCGACGGTAAGCTGAGGCCAGGCCAACTGGAGTGCGTGTAAAACGGCCGGCAACAGATGAATGCAGACGGTGGCACCCGTGCCCAGCGTAACGGTTCCGCTGATCTGCTGTTGGTGCAAAGAGACTGACTGCACCGCCGTGTTGACGGCTTTCTCGATGACCTCGCAGTGTTCCAGTAGCGTCAGCCCGGCAGGGGTCGGGCGAATGCCGCGCCCGGTTCGTTCAATCAATCGCGTCTGGAGAGTGGTTTCCAGCTGGCGCATCTGCAAACTGACCGCTGGCTGAGAGATCCCCAGCACGTCGGCGGCGGCGGTAAAACTTCCCCGCATTATTACCAGTTTGAAGGTTGCCAGGTGATCGAGACTGAGCGTGGACATCCAAAGTTTTCCTTATGCGGCGGATAAGTGCGGGCATGTGCCAGAATGCGCCGGTTACGGCTAGCCTGTCAGGATTGATGAGCAGGAGTCGAATGATGGAAATTACTGAAGCAGAAGAACAACATATTCCCACGATCCACGCAATATATGCCTGGCATGTTGCCAATGGCACTGCCTCTTTTGAAACTGAAGTGCCGGGTATCGATGAAATGCGAGACCGAATAAAAACGCTGCGTGACGCCGGGCTGCCCTGGTTTGTGCTGCTGGATGACGGCGTGGTGAAAGGGTATTGCTACTTGTCGCGCTACCGTGCGCGCAAGGCTTACCAGTTTACGCTCGAGGATTCTATTTATGTGGATCAGCACTATCGCCATCGCGGGGCGGGCAAAGCGCTGCTGGCAAAATCCATTGAATGGGCCCAGCAGCACGGGTATCGGCAACTGATTGCGGTCGTCGGTAACAGCGAAAACGAAGCCTCTCTTGCGTTGCATCACCGGGCGGGATTTATCACCACCGGCACGCTCAAAAATGTGGGCTTTAAGCATGGCCGCTGGCTGGATATTGTTATGCTGCAGCGCACGCTGGGAGAGGGGGCGCAGACCGTGCCGCAGATGAATACGAGGGCAGATTCGGCCTGCGTTTGACACGCTCTTCTTTGCATTCCTCAATCTTCTTGCCCGCCAGATGATCCTGACGGGCTTTCCCGTTTTTGTGATAGCACAACTTTTCATCCTTACTTTATTAACGATAATCATTTTCATTAAAACATAGCCTATGCTATATAAATTAGCACAGGCTAATTTCGTTCTGATTTTAATCACCTCTGGAGACTCCTGCATGCTGATAACAAAGAAAGTAAAGGTGGTACTGTTTGGCTCGCTGCTGGCAATGGCGGCGGCGAGCGCACACGCGGCTGAGAAATTTAAGGTCATCACCACCTTTACGGTGATTGCGGATATGGCGAAAAACGTGGCGGGGGATGCCGCAGACGTCACGTCTATCACTAAGCCCGGTGCGGAAATCCATGAGTACCAGCCGACACCGGGCGACATTAAGCGGGCACAGGGCGCGCAGCTTATCCTCGCCAACGGCATGAATCTGGAACTCTGGTTCCAGCGTTTTTATCAGCATCTCAACGGTGTACCGGAAGTGGTGGTGACCGCCGGGATCACCCCGATGGGCATCTCCGAAGGGCCGTATAACGGCAAGCCGAACCCCCATGCCTGGATGTCGACGGCGAACGCACTGATCTACGTCGATAACATTCGCGATGCGCTGGTGAAATACGATCCGGCGAATGCAGGCACTTACAAACAAAACGCAGAAAAGTATAAGCAGCAGATAACTGACACCCTCGAACCGTTGCGCAAACAGGTCGCTGACATTCCCGAAGCCCAGCGCTGGCTGGTCTCCAGTGAAGGGGCCTTTTCTTATCTTGCCCGCGATCTCGGGCTAAAAGAGCTCTACTTATGGCCGATCAACGCCGATCAGCAAGGCACGCCGCAGCAGGTTCGTCATGTGATTGATGAGGTGAAAGCCTCGCATATTCCGGCGGTCTTCAGTGAAAGCACGGTCTCGGATAAGCCCGCCCGTCAGGTGGCCCGGGAAACCGGTGCACACTACGGTGGCGTGCTCTATGTCGACTCCCTGAGCGGGCCGGATGGCCCGGTGCCGACCTATCTTGAACTGCTCAACGTCACCACCCGCACCCTTGTGCAGGGGATCAAAGACGGCATGAAGGAGTAAATCATGGTGCAAACGGCAGGCATTAAGGTGTCAGGTGTGACGGTGACCTACCGTAACGGGCACACCGCATTACGTGACGCGACGTTCAGCGTGCCCGGCGGTTCGATTGCCGCGCTGGTGGGGGTCAATGGCTCGGGTAAATCGACCCTGTTTAAAGCGGTCATGGGCTTTGTGCGCCTTGCGGCGGGCGATATCGCCATTGAAGGATTGCCCACGCAACAGGCGCTGCGGCGTAACCTGGTGGCCTATGTGCCGCAGGCCGAAGAGGTGGACTGGTCGTTTCCGGTGCTGGTGGAGGATGTGGTGATGATGGGGCGTTACGGGCGCATGGGGATACTGCGCATCCCGAAAGAGCACGACAAACGCATTGTCACTGAGGCGCTGGAGCGGGTCGATATGCTGGCGTTTCGCCACCGACAAATTGGCGAGCTCTCCGGCGGGCAGAAAAAGCGCGTCTTTCTGGCGCGGGCGATTGCCCAGCAGGGGGACGTGATTCTGCTTGATGAACCCTTTACCGGCGTGGATGTAAAAACCGAAGCCAAAATCATCGACCTGCTGCGTGAGCTGCGCGATGAAGGTAAAACCATGCTGGTTTCCACCCACAATCTCGGGTCAGTGACGGAGTTTTGTGACTATACCGTCATGGTGAAGGGCACGGTGCTGGCGAGCGGACCAACGGAGACCACCTTCACCGCAGAAAATCTCGAACAGGCCTTCAGCGGCGTGCTGCGCCATGTGGTGCTGAGCGGCACTGAAGACCGCATTATCACCGACGATGAACGCCCGTTCGTGGCACACCGGCTGCCCGACAGCGAAAGGGGGCAGGGATGAACGTGCTGCTCGAACCTTTCGGCTATGAATACATGCGCAACGCCATGTGGGTCTCCGCCATGGTTGGCGGCCTGTGCGCGTTTCTCTCGTGCTACCTGATGCTGAAAGGCTGGTCGCTGATTGGTGATGCGCTGTCGCACTCCATTGTGCCGGGCGTGGCGGGGGCGTATATGCTCGGCCTGCCGTTTGCGCTGGGGGCGTTTTTATCCGGTGGGCTGGCGGCGGGCAGTATGCTGTTTCTCAATCAGCGCACCCGCCTCAAAGAGGACGCCATTATCGGGCTGATTTTCTCCTCCTTCTTTGGCCTTGGCCTGTTTATGGTCTCGCTGAATCCCACTTCGGTGAACATTCAGACCATTGTGCTGGGCAATATTCTGGCGATCGCCCCGGCCGATATTTTGCAGCTGGCGATTATCGGCGTCGTCTCCATGGTGATCCTGTTCTTCAAGTGGAAGGATTTGATGGTGACCTTCTTTGATGAAAACCACGCCCGCGCCATTGGCCTGCGCCCGGAGCGGCTGAAAGTCCTCTTCTTTACCCTGCTGGCGTTGTCCACCGTGGCGGCGTTACAAACCGTTGGCGCGTTTTTAGTGATTTGTCTGGTGGTGACGCCGGGCGCAACCGCCTGGCTGCTTACTGACCGTTTCCCCCGCCTGCTGATGATTGCGGTCGCCATTGGCAGCCTTACCAGTTTTGCGGGTGCCTGGGCCAGTTACTACCTCGACGGTGCCACCGGCGGGGTGATTGTGGTCGCGCAAACGCTGCTGTTCCTGCTGGCGTTTGTCTTTGCGCCTGCACACGGGTTACTGGCTAACCGCCGCCGTGCGCGGCTGGCGGTGGAGGCGGGGCAATGATGACGACGCTGCTTGAACCTTTCCAGTTTGCGTTTATGAACAACGCGCTGCTCATTGCGCTGATTGTCGCCATTCCCTGCGCGTTGCTGTCGGTGTTTCTGGTGCTTAAAGGCTGGGCATTAATGGGCGATGCCATGAGTCATGCGGTCTTCCCCGGCGTGGTACTGGCATGGATGCTGGGGTTGCCGCTGGCGCTGGGGGCGTTTGTGGCCGGATTATTTTGCGCCGTCGCCACCGGTTTTTTAAAAGACAACAGCCGCATCAAGCAGGACACGGTGATGGGTATTGTCTTTTCCGGCATGTTCGCGGCCGGGCTGTTGCTCTATCTCGCCGTGAAACCGGAAGTGCATCTCGACCATATTCTGTTTGGCGACATGTTAGGCATTAACGGTGGTGACATCCTGCAAACTGGGATCATTGCGGCGGTGATTGCGGTCGTCATCGGCGTAAAATGGCGCGATTTCCTGCTTTTTTGTTTTGACTACCAGCAGGCGCAGGTCAGCGGTTTACGTACCCGCTGGCTGCATTACGGGCTGCTTTGTATGGTGTCACTGACCATTGTGGCAACGCTGAAAGCGGTGGGAATTGTGCTGTCGATTTCGTTACTGATTGCACCCGGTGCCATTGCGGTGCTGCTGACGAACCGTTTTCATATTGCGCTGCTGGTGGCGGTAGCGGTTTCGGTGGTGGTGTCGCTGCTGGGAATTTATCTGTCGTTCTTTATCGACAGCGCCCCGGCACCGACGATTGTGGTGCTGTTTGCGCTGGTGTTTGTGGTGACCTTTGTGGTGTCCAGCCGCAAAGCGCGAAAGCGCGAGTTACAGCGGCTGTCGGCGCAGTGAAATAGGGCATTCACAGCCTTCCTTCCCCCTGAAAGAGGCGCTACTATGTCGCCTCATTTTTTCAGGGGTAAGATATGCGTGTATTACTGGCGCCGATGGAAGGTGTGCTCGATTCGCTGGTGCGCGAGCTGCTGACCGAGGTCAACGATTACGATCACTGCATTACCGAGTTTGTGCGCGTGGTCGACCAGCTTTTGCCCGCAAAAGTCTTCCACCGTATTTGCCCTGAACTGAACCATCAAAGTCGCACGCCGTCCGGCACCCTGGTGCGCGTGCAGTTGCTCGGGCAATACCCCGAGTGGCTGGCGGAAAATGCCGCCCGCGCCGTGGAGTTAGGCTCCTGGGGCGTGGATTTAAACTGCGGTTGTCCGTCGAAAATGGTCAACGGCAGCGGCGGCGGGGCCACGCTGCTCAAAGATCCGGAACTGATCTACCAGGGCGCGAAAGCCATGCGCGCGGCGGTGCCAGCCCATTTACCGGTGACGGTAAAAGTGCGTCTTGGCTGGGACAGCGGCGCACGCCAGTTTGAAATCGCCGATGCGGTACAGCAGGCCGGGGCGACAGAGCTGGTGGTGCACGGGCGCACCAAAGAAGATGGCTACAAGGCAGAACGCATTAACTGGCAGGCCATCGGTGAGATCCGCAAGCGGCTGAGCATACCGGTTGTTGCCAACGGCGAAATCTGGGACTGGCAAAGTGCGCAGGACTGCATGGCGGCTACCGGTTGCGATGCGGTAATGATAGGTCGTGGTGCGCTGAACGTGCCCAACCTGAGCCGGGTGGTGAAATATAACGCTCCGCGTATGCCCTGGTCTGACGTCATCACCCTGCTGAAAAAATATACCCGCCTGGAGAAACAAGGTGACACGGGGCTGTATCACGTTGCCCGTATCAAGCAGTGGCTGGGCTACCTGCGCAAAGAGTACGACGAGTCGCAGGGGGTGTTTGAACTGGTCCGTACCCTTAAAACCTCTGCGGATATCGCCCGGGTCATTCAAGGGATAAATGAATAATCTTGAGATCATAATCACGTTTTTGCGTGACGCCGATTGAGTGAAAAAGGCAACCTGATAGAGTCTCGTCCCGTGGATTGTTACTGCGAAAGCAGGCTAAACCTGATGTTCTGGCATTTGCCGGAAGTCAGGTTTTTTTGTTTCTGGGGTTCGGATGAAAATCGCCAAAATACTCAATAATAATGTGGTGGTCGTGCAGGATGAACAGCAACGCGAGCAGGTCGTTATGGGCCGGGGGCTGGCGTTCCAGAAACGTGTCGGCGACGAGCTGGACGAGCGTAAAATCGAGAAGATTTTTGCCCTGCAAAGCGATGAGCTGATTGGTCGTCTCAGCGAGCTGCTCAATCAGATCCCGCTGGAAGTGATGACCACCTGCGATCGCATCATCGATTTGGCCCGTGAACGTCTTGGGAAATTACAGGAAAGCCTGTACATCACCCTGACGGATCACTGTTTCTTTGCCATTGAGCGAATGAAAAATGGCCAGGTTATTCGCAACGTGCTGTTGTGGGAAATCCGCCGCCTGTATCCGAAAGAGTTTCAACTGGGGCAGGAAGCCCGCGCGATCATTGCGAAGCGCCTGGGCGTGGAATTGCCGGAAGATGAAGCCGGGTTTATTGCGCTGCACCTGGTGACGGCGCAGCTGAACAGTGAAATGCCGGAAGTCATGCATATCACCAAAGTGATGCAAGAGATCCTGCATATCGTGAAGTACGAGTTAAAGCTGGAATACAACGAAGAGTCGCTGAGTTACCACCGTTTTGTGACGCACCTGAAGTTTTTCTCTCAGCGGATGCTGACCCGCACGGTGGTAGAGGACGATGACCTGTCGCTGCATCAGGCGGTGAAAGATAACTATGCCCGCGCCTGGCGCTGTGCTGAAAAGGTCGAGCGGCATCTGCAAAAGAATTACCAGCGTAACTTAACCACCGAAGAGATTATGTTTTTAGCTATCCATATTGAGCGTGTACGAAAAGATAAGCGCTAAAAATAAGTGCGAAGATCTACCCCGAAATATTCGTGACCGCACAGGCGGCGTGAAAAATGAAGGGTAAAACAGGATTGTTACTGCGACACGCAGGCAAAACCTGAGCCCGGCCCGCAAGGTGCCGGACTCAGGTTTTTTTTTACTCAGTCACCGCCTACGGGCACATAAGAAGCAAGGAAATCAACATGGAATATCAAGCGCTGGCCAAAGATATTCTCAGCCACGTTGGGGGCAAGGAGAACATTGGCAGCCTGGTGCATTGCGCCACCCGACTTCGTTTTAAGCTCAAAGACGGCAAGAAAGCCGACGCAGAGGGTCTGAAAGCCAACCCCGGTATCATTATGGTGGTGGAGAGCGGCGGCCAGTTTCAGGTCGTGATTGGCAACCATGTCAACGATGTCTGGCAGGCGGTACGCAATGAAGCGGGTCTGACGGACGACTCCCCGGCGGCTACGGCTGACAAAGGCGAGAAAGGTTCACTGTTAGGGCGGACGATCGACGTCGTTTCTGGCATTTTCACGCCATTTATCGGCATTATGGCGGCGTCCGGGATTTTAAAAGGGATATTGGCACTGGCGGTAGTGTGCGGCTGGCTTTCAACCACCAGCGGGACTTACCAGATCTGGTTTGCCGCCAGTGATTCGCTGTTCTTTTTCTTCCCGCTGATCCTCGGTTATACCGCCGGGAAAAAATTCGGCGGTAATGCCTTCGTGACCATGGCGATTGGTGGTGCGCTCACCCACCCGCTGATGATCAAAGCCTTCGAAGCCAGCCAGGCGCCGGGTGCGGTGGGCGAAACCTTCTTCGGCATTCCGGTGACCTTTATTAACTACAGTGGCTCGGTGATTCCGATCATTGTCGCCGCCTGGGCGAGCTGCTGGCTGGAGAAGCAGTGCAACAAATTCCTGCACTCGGCGGTGAAGAATTTCTTCGGCCCGCTGATTTGCATCGCGGTGATTGTGCCGCTGACCTTCCTCGTTATTGGTCCGCTGGCGACGCTGCTCAGCCAGGGGCTGGCCCATGGTTATCAGGCCATTTACGTGTTTGCGCCGTGGCTGGCCGGTGCCGCGCTGGGGGCGATGTGGCAGGTATGCGTGATCTTCGGTCTGCACTGGGGTCTGGTGCCGCTGATGATCAACAACCTGACCGTCTTCGGCCAGGACACCATGCTGCCCATTTTGCTGCCTGCGGTACTGGGACAGGTGGGGGCGGTGCTGGGGATCTTCCTGCGTACCCGTGACCCGCGCCAGAAAATCCTCGCCGGTTCAGCGGCAACCGCCGGTATTTTTGGTATCACCGAGCCTGCGGTGTATGGCTTGACGCTGCCGCTGCGCCGTCCGTTTATCTTCGGTTGTGTGGCGGGAGCCATTGGCGGGGCGATAGTCGGTTTCAGCGACAGCCATGTTTACTCCTTCGGCTTTGCCAACGTCTTTACCCTGGCGCAGATGATCCCGCCGGGCGGCGTCGATGCCACTCTGTGGGGCGGCATTCTGGGGACGGTAGTATCGCTGGTGTTAGCCTGTGTGATGACCTTTGTGGCAGGTATGCCGAAAACGCCGGTGGTGACTCAACCTGTTGTCGTACCACCAGGTGAAAACGACATCCTGGCGCCGATGACCGGTACCGTACTGGCCCTTGAGCAGGTCCCGGACAGCACGTTTGCGGCAGGCGTACTGGGTGAAGGCACGGCGATTATCCCGTCTGGCAACAAAGTGATTGCGCCTTTTGCGGGCGAAGTGGCCTCGCTGTTCCAGACCAAACACGCCATTGGCCTGCTCAGCGACAGCGGCATCGAATTGCTGATCCACGTCGGGATCGATACCGTGAAGCTGGACGGCAAACCCTTTACCGCGCATGTTAACGTGGGCGATAAGGTTCAGCCGGGCGATCTGCTGCTGGAGTTTGACAGGGACGCGATCCTCTCTGCCGGCTACGACCTGGCCACCCCGATTATTATCAGTAACAGCGACAGTTACCGCGCTGTGACGACCGTAGCAGCCACGGCTGTGGAATCCGGCATGCCGCTGCTGACGGTCAATCGTTAATCAAAGGAGATATCAATGAAAGCATTCCCGAATGACTTCTTATGGGGCGGTGCCATCGCCGCCAACCAGGTAGAAGGCGCTTATCTGGAAGACGGCAAGGGCCTTTCCACCTCTGACGTGCAACCTAAAGGCGTGTTCGGCGACGTGGTAGAACGCGTGGCGGGCGACAGTGGCCTGAAAGATGTTGCGATCGATTTTTACCACCGCTACCCGGAAGATATCTCGCTGTTCGCGGAGATGGGCTTTAGCTGCCTGCGCGTCTCCATTGCCTGGACGCGTATTTTCCCGAACGGCGATGAAACCACGCCGAACGAAGCGGGTCTGGCATTTTACGACAAGCTGTTTGACGAAATGCTGAGCAAAGGCATGACGCCGCTGGTGACCCTGTCCCACTACGAAATGCCGTGGGGGCTGGTAAAAAGCTACGGCGGCTGGGGCAGCCGCGAGACCATCACTTTCTTCGAACGCTATGCGCGCACTGTGTTTGAGCGTTACAAAAACAAAGTGAAGCTGTGGCTGACCTTCAATGAAATTAACATGTCACTGCATGCGCCAATGACCGGTGTCGGTCTGGTGGAAGGCAGCAGTAAAGCGGAAATCTTCCAGGCGATTCACCATCAGCTGGTGGCGAGCGCCCTGGCGGTCAAGGCCTGCCACGAGATCATCCCGGATGCCAAAATCGGCAACATGATCCTCGGCGGTCTGATGTATCCGCTGAGCTGTAAACCGGACGACGTGCTGGAAACCCTGCAACAAAACCGCACCTGGCAGTTCTTTGGCGACGTACAGTGCCGTGGTGAGTATCCGGGTTACATGCTGCGTTTCTTCCGTGAAAACGGTATTACGCTGGATATCACCGACGCCGACCGCGCGGCGCTGAAAACCACCATCGACTTTATCTCCTTCAGCTACTACATGAC
Organism: uncultured Enterobacteriaceae bacterium; assembly: GCA_963530515.1. Taxonomy (GTDB): domain Bacteria; phylum Pseudomonadota; class Gammaproteobacteria; order Enterobacterales; family Enterobacteriaceae; genus CBFFRJ01. Next base: position 179,700 of record CAUSEC010000002.1, read on the forward strand.
CGGCTGTGTGACCACCGATGAAGAGCTGAACCAGAAAGCACGTGGCAACATCCTGAGCATGGTGCCTAACCCGCATCTGCAAAGCTCGGAATGGGGCTGGCAGATTGACCCGGTGGGCCTGCGCACGTTGCTGAACGTCATGTGGGATCGCTGGCAGAAGCCGTTGTTTATTGTTGAAAATGGTCTGGGCGCGAAAGACAAACCGGAAGCCGACGGCAGCGTGAACGATGACTACCGCATCAGCTACCTGAATGACCATCTGGTGCAGGTGGGTGAAGCCATTGAAGATGGCGTTGCGGTGATGGGGTACACCAGCTGGGGCCCTATCGATCTGGTGAGCGCATCGAAGGCGGAAATCTCTAAACGCTACGGGTTTATCTACGTTGACCGTGATGATAATGGCAATGGCACCCTGGCACGCAGCCGGAAGAAAAGCTTCTTCTGGTACAAAGAGGTGATCGCCAGCAAAGGGGCTGCGCTGACGCGTTAAGTGTCATTGGCGCTGCGGCGTATGAGCACGGACGGCTCCCTCCCGGAGAACGTGGCGCGTAGCCGAAAGAAGCGTTTCTTCTGGTACAAAGAGAGGATTGCTAGTGCGCTTAAGCGTTAAATGTCATTGACGTTGCGGCGTATGAGCACGGACGACTCCCTCTCCTCTTTGGGGAGAGGGTTGGGGTGAGGGGAAACATGCGGCACTGATGGCTATTCCGTTCACCTTATGTTCATTGCTTCTCTATAGCGCCAGAACCCGTGAACGTGCCAGGGAGGCTCGCCGCCACCTCCCTGGCGACCCAGGCTCCCGGCAGGAAAATCGCCGCTGGCGCGGTCCACTCAGCATCTCCTTCAGGCTTATCGGGGACGGGCGGATGAAACGTCCCTGTAAAGCCGCCCTCGCCGCGCATCCATGCGCGTCGCCCCGGCCTTGCGGATACGCTTCGTCGATTTTCAGCCGGACCCCGTCATCGCTGAAGCTGTTTTATTCTCATTGCACAGAGTTATCGCTGCAAAACGTAATATTACCGGGGATCACTTAGCCCTCAAGGGAGAGGGAACTCTCCGTGCCCGCTCTGTTTTCTCCCTCAACCCTCAGAAAGAAGGCCGGGGTGAGGGGACTATTCTCCCTGCAAGAACGCCTTCACCTGTTTCGCAAATGCCTCGGGTTGGTCGTACATCACAAAGTGGAAGCTGTTATCAATGCGGGTGAGAGTGACCCCTTTGAGTGCGGCGTAACTCTGCGCATAAAGCCCGTCTACCTGGGCTGCCGGAATGCCATACAGTGGATCCCAGGCATACAGCACCGTAACGGGGACGCGAATGTGCGGCAGTTGCGGGCGTAAGTCGAGGGTCATGATGTCGAAGGTGGCATCGGCTAAGGTCTGGCGGTCAGACACCAGGCTTGAATTCACCAACTGTTCACGTACCGCGTCGGTTTTCACCAGTCGCGCCATGCCAAGTTGTTGCTGTTGAGCGAAATCCGCTTTGCTTGCGCTGAGCAACATCTGCCGGAACTGGCTGGCCTGTGGCGTGACCGATTCTGCCGTTGCCTGCGGGTTAAACATCAGGCTAAAGAAGGGCAAGGCATCAACCACCGCCACACGCCCTGCTAAATCCGGGTGCTGTGCGGCGACCATCAGCGCCACTTCACCGCCGAGAGAGTGACCAATAATCGCCGGATGAGAAAGCGAATTTTGGCGGATGTAATCGGCAATCGCCTGGGCGACAGGGGCGACAAACTGACCGTTCTCCCGGATGGCGGGGGCTTGCCCGGCGAATCCGGCGAGTTGCACTTTATGCAAACGGTAATGGTCACGAAGCGTGTCCGACAGGCCATCCCAGACGCTACGAGACGAAGCAAGGCCGGGGATGAGGATCACATCCGGCCCTGAGCCTTGGGTTTCAACGGTTATCAGCGGTGCGGGGGCGGCGTCTGCCAGTGCGATGGTGGAGAGCAGCAGCAGGAGACTGGCGGAAAGTGAGCGTATCAGCATGCGCATGGTGAATTCCTTTCATCATCAAATCATCAGCGAAACTGATAATCATACGCATTTAGCCCGTTGCGTCCAGTGAAGGGGGGAGCCCCCCCTTCAGCACACCTTATTTCGCCAGAATTTCGCGGCGAACGATCTCCGCACCTGCGCTTAACGCATTGAGTTTGCCGGTGGCAACCTGACGGGATAACGGGGTCATGCCGCAGTTGGTGGACGGATAGAGCTTATCAGCATCAACAAACTGCAGGGCTTTACGCAACGTGCTGGCGACCTCTTCCGGTGTCTCAATGGCGTTGGTCGCCACGTCAATGGCACCGACCATCACTTTTTTACCGCGAATCAGCTCCAGCAGATCCATCGGCACGCGCGAGTTATGGCATTCGAGCGAGATGATGTCGATATTCGAGGTTTGCAGTTTCGGAAACGCTTCTTCGTACTGTCGCCACTCGGAACCGAGCGTCTTTTTCCAGTCGGTATTGGCTTTGATGCCATAGCCGTAGCAGATGTGCACCGCAGTCTCGCATTTCAGCCCTTCAATGGCGCGTTCTAACGCTGCGATTCCCCAGTCATTCACTTCATCAAAGAAGACGTTAAAGGCAGGCTCATCAAACTGGATAATATCCACACCCGCAGCTTCCAGTTCTCTCGCTTCCTGGTTGAGAATTTTGGCGAACTCCCAGGCCAGTTTTTCGCGGCTCTTATAGTGCGCATCGTAGAGGGTGTCGATCATGGTCATCGGCCCTGGCAGCGCCCATTTAATCGGCTGTTTAGTGAGCTGGCGTAAAAATTTCGCATCTTCCACAAACACCGGCTTTTGGCGGGCGACAGCACCGACAACCGTCGGCACGCTCGCGTCGTAACGATTACGGATTTTAACCGTCTCACGTTTCTCGAAATCGACGCCGCTCAGGTGCTCAATAAAGGTGGTCACGAAGTGCTGGCGGGTCTGCTCGCCGTCGCTGACAATATCAATACCCGCCCGCAGCTGATCGTACAGCGACAAACTCAGGGCATCTCTTTTTCCCTCTGCCAGCTCTTCATTTTGCAGTTTCCAGGGAGACCAGAGGGTCTCAGGTTGTGCAAGCCAGGAAGGTTTGGGCAAGCTGCCCGCCGTGGACGTGGGAAGCAATGTTTTCATAGCAGGTGACCTTATATTTTTTTAGTGAATCAAAGCGCGTACTGAGCAGACCATTGCTCAAGAATGTTCTTATAGGGCTTGATAAAGTGTTCTTGCGTAAATTTGCCCTGTTCAATAGCTAACTGGCTGCGTTCAACCCGGTCGTAAACAATTTTGGTTAATGAGTGATCCTGATGATTCAGGTCTGGCTGATACTGCAGGCCTGCGGCGGAATTCGCATTGTAGATTTCCGGGCGGTAAATCTTCTGGAAGGTCTCCATCGTGCTGATGGTGCTAATCAGTTCCAGGTCGCTGTAATCACGCAGCAAATCACCGCAGAAGAAGAAGGCCAGCGGCGCGACGCTGTTGGCAGGCATGAAATAACGCACCTGTAAGCCCATTTTGGCGAAGTACTGGTCCGTCAGCGACGAGCCGGTCTGGTGGTATTCAATGCCCAGTACCGGGTGCGTATTTCCCGTCCGGTGGTAGACATTTTTGCTCGACACGCTCAGGCAAATGACCGGCTGTTTGCTGAAGTTCGCTTTATATTCCGCTGAGCTAACAAAATGGCGGAAAATAGTGCCGTGCAGATCGCCAAAGTCATCCGGAATACTAAACTGCGCTTGATTCGCATTATGGTCTGGCAGGCGAACGCTGAAGTCATAATCACGCACGTAAGACGAGAAATTATTGCCAACAATACCCTCGATACGTTCGTGGGTTTGATTATCAATAATTGTTGTTTTTAAGATTTCAATCGCCGGGAAGGTGCGGCCATTGTCCTCAACCTGCATTTCTGCCGAAATAATCTCCAGCTCCACGCTATAGCGGTCGCTCTTTGGGTTATCCCAGTAGGCCAGCGTATTGAAACGGTTGTTAATCATCGCCAGCGTGTTGCGTAAATTCTGCTGACGATTTTCCCCTCTGGCCAGATTCGCAAAGTTGGTGGTAATACGCGTATTTTTAGAGGGGTTATAGTGTTCGTCAAAGCGGCTTTTTTTAATGGAAAACGTAAACGCGTTGCTCATGATTATTTTTCATCCTGCGTGCTGACATGAAGACGGTATTTTCGCGCGGGCATTCAGGCCTGTCGTCTCGTCGTCTTCGTGTTATCAATAAGTTAATAATGTAACTTTTATGCCAGAGCCCTGCGGGAAGAGAAAGCGACTTAATTTCATCGCAACATGAAGCTTATTCATGGTCAGTGCTAAGCCCCCCATTAATGGCAGTTTTTTTCATGCTGCAATTCATAAACCTGTCACAAACAAAACCAATACTTAAATGAAACAAAATCCAACATATTGAAATGTTTTGTAAATTGTTTGTGGATTATTTCAACCTATGGAGAACGTGTATGATACATCATCGCCCCGCACTGACCGCTTCCCCTGCGTTTCTTAAACACCGTCTTGCCCTGTGTATGTTATCTCTCGCCGGTATGGCGGCCGTTGTCCCTTCGGTGGCGACTGCCGCCGAGGTCAAAGCCAAAAACGTGATCGTCATGATTAACGACGGAGCAGGATGGGGCGCCTGGGACGCTACGGCCTACTGGCAGTACGGCAGCCGTGACCAGATGCCATACGCCGGGTTCCCGGTGAAATACGCGATGACGACCTACCCGCTGAACGCCTCGAAAAAGGCGACCCACAATGCGGATTCGCTGGTTAATTACGATCCGAACAAAGCCTGGGATGTGAGCCCGAATGCGGATAAAGACCTGCCGTTCAAAGGCTATGCGTATCTGGCCACTGACCCGACGGACAGCGCCGCAGCAGGCACTGCGCTGGCGTCTGGCACCAAGACGTACAACAACGCCATTAACGTTGACAACAACGGCCAGCCGGTCAGTTTCGTGACGCTGGTGGCGAAGGCACAAGGGAAAGCCACAGGCGTCGTGACCAGCGTACCGCTTTCTCATGCCACACCGGCGGCATTCGGTGCGCAGAATGCATCCCGTAACGACTATCACGCGATTTCCCACCAGATGCTGACCTCCGGCAAGCTGGATCTGATCATGGGGACCGGGCTGCCTGGCTTTAACGTCAACGGCACCGAGTGCGGCAAGCTGGCGAAAGATGAATCGCCGTCAGGCTGTGGTGACGACACCTACAGCTACGTGGCGAAAGCGGAGGTGGATGCGCTGACCTCTGGCAAGCTCACCCCGGCGGGTGCCAGCCAGCCATGGAAAGTTATCCGCAGCAGCGAAGAATTTACCCAGCTGGCAAGCGGTTCTCTGCGCTATGAAGGCCCGCTGTTAGGCTCTCCGAACGTGGCCCCTAACGGTACGCTGCAGCAGGGACATCAGGCGGCCATCGTCGGTAAAGATGCAACCACACCCTCTGGTGAAGCCTATATCCGTAGCGTTCCAACCCTGAAAACCATGACCGAAGGCGCGATTAATCACCTCAGCAAAAATGCCAACGGCTTCTTTGTGATGGTGGAAGGCGGCGCAACCGACTGGGCGGCTCACACCAGTAACGCCTGTACCGGCAAAGGGGACTGGGGCAACTCGTACAACCCTAACTGTGAGGGCGTGGAATACAGTCGTCTGATTGAAGAAACGGCCGATTTCAACAATGCTGTCTCGTCGGTTATCGCCTGGGTTGAGAAGAACAGTAACTGGGAAGAGACGCTGTTGATTGTCACGACCGACCATGACAACGGCATGCCGATGGGCCCGGATGCGCAGAAAACGGCCTATGAAGCAGTGAGCAACAAAGGTAAAGGCCAGCTGCCGGGCATCTCTTTCCGTCCGACCGGTAACCACTCTAACGCGCTGGTGCCTTTGTGGGCGAAAGGTGCGGGCGCTGAGGCGTTCGCCTCCCGCGTGCGCGGTAACGATGCGGGCTACGCGAAATATGTGGGGCTGAACGATGGGGCATACATCGACAACACCGATGTGTTCCGGGTGGTGAAAGCGGCGCTGGAAGGTTCTGCTGTAGAGAAAGTGACACCGTAACACGAAAAACCGAGATAAAGAAAGCCACCGGATATCGGTGGCTTTTTTCATGGTATCAGGTAGTTATCATGCGCCGGCTATCATCAGATTCAGGTTTTGTACGGCGGCACCTGCTGCGCCTTTGCCGAGATTATCAAAGATGGCGGTCAGCAGAATGTGCCCTGTTTCCGGGTTAGAAAAGAGGCGAAGTTCCATGTCGTCAGTACCGTTCAACTGCTCGGGGTTAAGACGTTCTGCGTCATCAGTCTCATTCTGCGCCCGCACTTTAACCTGTGTGCTGCTCTGGTAATGCTGCTCAAGGCAGCGTTGCATCGCAGATGCGGTGGCCTGTTCAGGTAGCAAACGGCGTTGTAACGGCACGCTTAGTACAATGCCCTGGCGATATGCGCCGTAGGCGGGCATAAAAAACGGGGGAGCAGACAGCCCGGCATAACGGGCGATTTCCGGCACGTGTTTGTGTCTGAGCCCCAGTCCGTAGGTCTGAAAAGCCAGCCCCGGCTCTGCCGTTTTGCCTTCGTAAAGTTCAACCGCCGCTCTGCCACCCCCGGAATAACCAGAGACAGCATGCACCGTGATGGGGTAATCCACAGGGATCAGCCCGGCATTGACCAGTGGCAGCAGAAGGCCAATGGCCCCCGTCGGGTAGCAGCCGGGGTTGGTCACGCGTTTTGCGGTGCTGATGCGAGCAGGCTGCTCCGCGCACATCTCCGGGAAACCATAGGTCCAGCCAGGCGTCACCCGGTGTGCTGAACTGGCATCAATCACGCGTACCTTTGGGTTCTCAATCAACGCCACCGACTCGCGCGCTGCGTCGTCCGGCAGGCACAGGATTGCGATATCGCAGTTGTTTAGCCTCTCTGCCCGCAGTCGTGTGTCTTTGCGCTGTGAAGCCGGGAGTGTCATAAGGTGGATGTCCGTGCGGTGACGAAGACGGTCGTGGATTTGCAGACCGGTGGTGCCTTGTTCGCCATCAATAAATACCTGAGTCATGGTTGTTTCCAGGTTACTGAGAAAAATTCATGAGAGGGATGTTGTGCCAGGTTTAAGTGTGGGTAAAGTTGAATTATCGTAACGTCAGATTCAGTTTTTCTGAGGTAAGTGGATGCGTGAGATTAACCTCGACCAGTTGCGCACGCTGGTCACCATTGCAGATACGGGCTCGTTCAGTGAGGCCGCTTTGCGACTGCACCTGTCGCCACCGACGGTCAGCCTGCACATTTCAGAGCTGGAAAGCCGGGTCGGGACGAAACTGCTGTCGCGCACGCGCGGTAAAATCAGGCCGACGGCCATTGGCGAAAACATGGTGACCCATGCGCGCCGCTTACTGGCCGATGCAGCCTGGGTGATGGACGATATTTCACGCCAGGCGCAAGGGCTGACCGGGCAGGTGCGACTCGGTGCCTCGACGGGCGCGATTGCGAATCTGCTGCCTCGTGCGATTGAACAGCTTGCCCGTGATCACCCGAATATTGATGTGCAGATTACCGTTCTCACGTCGCAACAAACGCTTGAGCAACTGAAAGCCGGTTCGCTGGATATCGGCATCGTGGCACTGCCGCAGCCCCGGATCGCCGGTCTGAAGATTGCGGCCTGGCGACGGGACCCGATCGTCGCCTTCCTGCCCGCGGGGTGGGAAAGCCCTGAAGTCATCACGCCGGACTGGATTATCAACAAGCCGCTTATCCTCAATGGTTCCGGCACGCATTTATCGCAACTGACCAGCAACTGGTTCGCAGAAACCGGCCATCGCCCGGTGCCGCGTATAACGCTTGATTACAACGATGCGATTAAAAGTCTGGTCGGCGCAGGCTACGGTGCCACGCTCTTACCGCATGAGTCGGGCACGCCACTTGCCAGCGCCAGTGGTATCGCCGTGCGCCCGTTGCAACCTGCGCTCTGGCGAGAGCTGGGCCTCGCCTGGCGGGAAAGTGAAAACGACGTGTCGACAAGGCATTTGCTTGCCGTATTGCAGGGGCTGGAAGGGGAATAAGGGAAAGAGATATCACTCATTGCAAGCCATAAAATATAACCTGGTATGACAGCCGCAAAACCCGCCATCCGGCGGGTTTTGTCTTTCCTTGAACGTTTTTCAGCATCACTGCCAGCGCAGCCACAACAGCGGTCTGGTGCAAACATATGCCGATGCATCACTTTTCGGTGTAGGACATTTTACTCACGGTTCCTGCATCATTAAATTCCAGCACCATCAACTGGTCTCTGTCGCGGAAAACCGGGATAAAGAAATAGAGTCGGCGATCCACCACTTTAGAGGCGTAGATCCAGCGGTTGGCTGTTTTAAATTCTTTTGGTAAGAGGGGCGCGCCAAGCAATAACAGTACATCCTTTTTAGTGGATTTTCCTGACACGATACTTTCCCTGATGACTTTCTCTGAGTAGTTATTTAAATCAGTGGCACGTGTTCTGTCCACATTCGCAATACAACCACTCAATGCAATGGTACTTAATGCTAACAGGATGAGGTGTTTTAATTTCATTCTACATTGCCCTCATAATAAATACCCATGTCTTTGTCGTACTTGATTTCTTTAGCGGAAAGTGTGCAATAACCCGTTTTATCTGCATAGCTATAACGGACTTCATATAAAGCATTTTTCTTAGGATTTAGCTTAAGCGTGATATTGCATCCGCCATATAACGAGTGTTGGATGATTGTGGGATGATCCGGGAGTAATGTTGTTTCGAAAAAAGTATCACTGTAGTCTTTATTTTTTAATTTAGGAAACCCCAGGTCCCTGGTACTGCCCAGCAGGATGTTAACGTAAGCACTATGGGGCATCACCCATCCGCCGGTTTCTTTGCCATCAGCGTCCTTTTGATAGAGACCATAGCTCATCGGTGCACCCATCAAACGAATCTTTGCCACATCGCTAGTGCCTGCCGGGGGGACATAGAGTGCAGGCTTAGGGAAATAGGTACTGCAACCGGTTAATAATACACTCACAGAGAGTGCGATTGCCTTAACGTTACCTTTCATGATATTCAAATGAATCATTATTGTTAATTCCTTGTGTTATTTGTTTTTAATTTGTTTCCCACAGGGCGTGCGCTGGTGCGTTTGCATAAACAGCATGAGCGAGGTTTTTATTAAGGAGAAGATAATAAAAATGTGGTGTTTAAAATTATCACTGGAGGAATCGCACCCTTTCAACCCTGTACTTTTTTCTATGAGGACACTATCGGCTAAAAAATTCTGTTCTTTAGAGAGGGGGGGATTTTTTCTAGCTTCTGTCTCACGCAGGGAAATACGTGACGGGTTAGCGAATCATTTATTATCGCGGCACAAACTCCATCGGCTTATAGATCTTGCAAGAAAACAGCAATGCTATCGTTAGCTGTACTCAATCACCATTAACCTTCAGCGGCAGGGGCGGCGAAATAAGATGTGATGAGTTCAAACTGAGCATCCGTTGCTGAAAAATAAGCTGATGTTCAGCGCATATTTTAGGGGCTGGACGCACTGGCACCGTCACGTGTGCCAGTGGTAACTGAAAAACTTAGTCGGGAGAAGGGCCACGTTCAAGAAAGGTCGACAGCGCAATATAGCTGCGAACGGAGCGCACACCTTCCACACTCTGAATTTCCATGAGGAAATTTTCCAGTGACTCGGTATCCGCAGCACGAACTTTGATAAAAACACACCCGTCACCCGCCACGGTGTGCAACTCTTCCACTTCCCGCCGGCTGGTGAACTGAAGCAGGGCGCGGGTCGCTTCATAGCTGCTGGTATCAATCACCAAAAATGTCAGCAATGTCCGACCCAGCTTGCAACCGTCCAGTACCGCGACGGTTCCCTTTATCACCCCATCTCGCTTAAGTCGCTTCACACGGTCGTGAACAGCCGGTGCTGAAAGATGCACGATTTCGCCCAGCTCGGTGTAACTGCGACCCGCATCTTCGGCCAGGGCACCTAATATTTTTCGGTCAATCGAGTCCAGTTCGGCAGGTTTGTGCCTTGTCTGCCGAATGCCATCTTTTTCTTTATCATATGAGTTCATGAGAGTTTCTGACTGAATAAAGGTGTGAATATAATTAATTACACCGAATATCATTAAGTCAATATATCTATACTGGAGATTCAATGCCCATCGCACTTTTCGCCCTCGCCGTCGGCGCATTTGGCATCGGTCTGACCGAATTCGTCATTGCTGGCATCCTTCCTCAAATCGCCACTGAGTATGGCGTCGATATCCCCATCGCCGGACAAATGGCCACATCCTACGCACTGGGCGTATTTGTGGGTGCGCCATTAATGACGGTAGTGGGATCAAGGGTTCCGCGCAAAGCTATGCTGATAACCCTGGCGATCATTTTTACGCTCGGTAATGTAATGACCGCGACCGCGCCGACGCTTACCATCGCGATTGTCGGTCGTGTTATCACGTCATTTAACCACGGTGCGTTTTTTGGCATTGGTTCCATTATCGCCGCCTCGCTGGTTGCGCCAGGCCGTCAGGCAAGTGCCATCGCCTTTATGTTCTCAGGGCTGACGCTGGCAAATCTGATGGGCGTTCCCGTCGGGACGTGGCTCGCACAGGCATCAAGCTGGCGGCTGGTATTCTGGGGCATTGCGGTTATCGGTTTAGTGACCATCGCAAGCGTCGCGCTGTTCGTTCCGCATATTGAAAAAGGCAAGGCCATCGCCTTACGCAGTGAACTGCGCGCTTTTGTCGATCCTCAGGTGCTGCTGGTGATGGGTATTACCGTGTTCGGGCCTGCGGCATTTTTCACCTCCATAACCTACATCGCCCCCATGATGATTGAGGAAGCCGGTTTCTCAGCAGGTGGAGTGGCGTGGTTGATGGTTCTTTTCGGTTTCGGACTGGCAGTGGGAAACTGGGTAGGCGGACGTTTCGCTGACCGATCACTTTTTGGCACGCTTTTCGTCACGCTAGCCGCGCAGGGTATTGTGCTGCTGATTTTCTGGGCGGGTGCCCATAACCCGGTGATTGCAGGGGCATCGGTCTTCTTAATGGCTGCTTTTGGTTTCGCCACGGTCTCGCCCATTCAGAAACTGGTGATGGATCGCGCCAGTCATGCTGGTGCACCCACAATGGCCGCGTCGGTCAACATCGGGATGTTTAATCTGGGGAATGCGCTCGGCGCGTGGGCCGGTGGGGCCAGCATTGCCGCCGGATTTGGCCTGGTGTCACCCAACTGGGCGGGGGCGATTCTGTCCTTTATTGCCTTAGGTCTGGCTTTCTTCGCCTGGCAGAGTGCTCGCAAAGGATATGCATTGCAGATACAAGCAGAGTGACGTTTTGCACAATCTCTCCGCCAGCGTTGTACGTCATACCACACTGGCTCTATAGTGTCTGAAACCTCCTCATTCATAAGGATAGTCTGATGCCGGAATACAGTTTTTTTTCAAAAGGGAAGCACACAGTCGCCGTGAAAAAATTCGATAAGGACAGAGCATCAGCGTTGAAAGAGGAGGGCTATGAAAAACAGTTTGAAGAGGTTGTTGCCGCTGATGAAACAAGTGCGCTCTCCCGCTTTGCGGATATCCGCAAACAAAAGGACATCGATCAGCATAACTTCATCGCCGGTGCAGGGCAGATGCCGCTGATTGGCATCCTGACGGCAGCGGCCACCTCGCTGGTACGCAAAAGTCTTCTGAAAAAGTCGACATAAATTGAACCGGGGTCACCTGCTTGCCCCGTATTACAGGAGTTGCCCAGAAGATGTTCGGATTTGTGACCCACAGCGCGCGACAACGCTGGCAGGATGCCCCTTTGCAGCTGCCGCATTTTCAGTTTTATGAAAAGCACCGCGCTGTTATCCGCACCACCCAGCCGGACAACATATTGCCGATAGTGGCGAGCTTTGATGTAAGCCAGGACGCCATTGTTAATGCGCTGATGTCGATAAGACAGCTGCCGCAGAAAATGCGCCGTTCGGCATTCGGCGAAACGCTCAAGCCTTTTGGTTTGCACAGTTTCACCCTGTTAGAACAGACACCGTCTGAGCTTTGCTATGGTTTACGCGGCCAGTTCTGGCGCAGTGATTTCGGCCTGGAAGCGGTTCCCGACCGCCAGGCCTATGACGCGGTACTGCCACCGGGTCATGCAAAGCTGCTGTTGCGCTACCGGGTGACACCGCTTGGCGGCAGTGATTATGAGCTCTGTACGGAAACCTACATTGATTGCGCTGACCGCGCGGCAAGAGTGAAAATGACCGCTTACTGGCTGGCTATCCGGCTCGGTAGCGGCTGGATCCGGCTCAGAACCCTTAAGGCCGTACAGCGTGAATTGCAGAACATGGGCTGCCCCACGCGTTAGCCCCGAATCGCCCGCCGCCCGGTACAGGCGCTAAAATTACAGGTATACTCCCCTAAATTTTTCACCTGGTTTAGAAACGAAGATGACAAAACTCACCTTACAAGAGCAGATGCTCAAAGCTGGCCTCGTCTCCAGCAAAAAAATGGCTAAAGTCCAGCGCACCGCCAAGAAATCACGCGTTCAGGCACGTGAGGCGCGTGAAGCGGTTGAAGAGAATAAAAAAGCGCAGATTGAACGCGACAAGCAGCTGAGTGAGCAGCAAAAACAGGCCGTGCTCGCCAAAGAGTTCAAAGCTCAGGTGAAGCAACTGATTGAGATGAATCGCATTACTGTGGCGAAAGGCAACATCGATTTTAACTTCACCGACAATAATCTCATCAAAAAAGTCGTGGTCGATAAGCACACTCAGGCCCAGCTGATTAATGGCCGTCTTGCTATTGCGCGCCTGGTGGTGGATACCAGCAGTGAGAGCCAGTACGCCATTATTCCCGCCGTTGTCGCCGACAAAATTGCCCAACGTGATGCGAGCAGCATTGTGCTCAACAGTGCGCTGAGTCAGGAAGCAGAGGATGAAGATGATCCGTATGCCGACTTTAAAGTGCCTGATGATTTGATGTGGTAATCCCCGCCTGACCCGCGCCGGGGGATCTCCCGGCGCACGCGCTTTTTTCAGAATGGACTGGCGTGCCGCACGTTTATGCTCTCACCGCTGATGGGGTGCTTAAAATGCAGTTCGCTGGCATGCAGCATCAGCCGTGGCGTGTTTTGCGTCCCTGGTAACTGGCGACCGCCATACAGATCGCAACCCAGAATGGGGTACCCCAGATGCTGGCAATGAATGCGCAGCTGGTGGGTTCTGCCGGTTTCTGGCGTGAGTGCGACTCGGGTCACCGGCACCCGCATCCCACCATCACCTTCATAATCAACGCGCTCAAGCACCTGATAGCGTGAGCGAGCCGGTTTGCCGTTGATAGCGCAAATCGACATCCGCGGAAAGAGCGCCGGATCTTTGGCAATCGCCGCATCCACCACGCCCGAGTCTTGTGCCAGATGCCCGCAGAGCAGCGCGCTGTACACTTTGGTCACCGTGCGCTGGCTGAACTGGTGGCAAAGGGCGGCATTGATTGCTTTATTGCGTGCCACCACCATCAGCCCGGAGGTGCCGAAATCAAGACGGTGAACCAGCGTGCAGCCGGGGAAAAGCTGCACCAGCCGATGATGGACGGAATCGAGATTTTGTGGGTTTTTGCCTGACAGGCTGAGCAGTCCGCTCGGCTTATTGATAAGCACCAGGTGCGCGTCCTGATAGAGAACGGTTATCTCGTCATGGCACGGCGGGGCAATAAAAGAATCGAAAAGCGTAGACATCAGGTTGCCCGCAAAGAGAGTGGGAGCGGATGATATCCCATTCTCAGTGCGGTGGCGAATCTGCCGATTAATAGAGAATATTGGCCATCGCTTTATAACGTTCCGGCAGCGCGGCGTTGAGGGCCAGAATCTTTTCAAAAATACGCAGCGCCGGGGTGCCTTTTGCGCGTTCTGCATCGGCAATTGCACGCCGTAATAGTAATGCTGCGCTGGAGATATTCTGGAAATAGGCTTCAGATTCCGGCGTCTGCAATTCACCGGACACCGCATAGTACACATTCGGCCAGCGCGTGAAATCCAGCAAGGGGAAGGCGTTATTATCCGGGGAGGTACTCGCGGATAATAATTCTTCTGCTTTGCCTGCGTCTTTTTGTGCCGCCGAGAGCAGCTGTAAACGATAACGTATTTTCGCCAGCTTATCGGCGCTATTTTTTTGTGCAGCAATAGACGCGACCCACTGGGTTAATTCATCTTCAGATTTTTCTGCGTCTTCTGGAATAACGTCAGACTGACCTGGGTTAATTAACGCTAACTCAATTAAGTCACTCAACATGTCGAACGTCATCTTTACGCCTTGTGATAATAGAATTAAAAAAACGACATGACTGTTTTCGCCAGGGTTATTTTGGAATGAGTATTGTTGATGAAATGTTAATTGAAAAACGATAAAAACTGCTGGTTAGTGTGAGTAAAACTCAACGTGGGGCACAGGGAGTTCTTCCTCACGGCTGTCCTCAGCCACCAGGGCTGGTATGGTTAAAATTTGTTCTTGCAATGTTAATAACCACACATGGGTAATGGTCAATCATGTTAAATAACCTTATAATCTGCCTCCCTTTTCGAGTCTTAAGTTTTAAGCTGGAGGATAAATGGAATTCAGCCGGAGGCAGTTCTTTCGGATCTGCGCGGGCGGTATGGCAGGAACCACTGTTGCATCTCTCGGATTTTTAACATCTTTTTCCGCACTTGCGGAAACCCGTCAATACAAACTCTTAAAAGCAAAAGAGACACGCAATAACTGCACCTACTGCTCGGTAGGTTGCGGCATGTTGATGTACAGCCTCGGCGATAACGCCAAAAATGTCAGAGAAAGCATTTACCATGTAGAAGGCGACCCGGATCATCCGGTCAGCCGGGGGTCACTGTGCCCGAAAGGCGCAGGCGTGCTGGACTACATCCACGCCGAGACCCGTCTGCAGTACCCGGAATACCGCGCACCGGGGTCGGATAAATGGCAGCGCATCAGCTGGGATGAGGCCATTAACCGCATTGCCCGCCTGATGAAAGACGACCGCGACGCCAATTTTATCGAGAAAAACCCACAGGGGCTGACGGTCAACCGCTGGACCACCACCGGCATGCTTTGCTCTTCCGCCGCCAGTAATGAAACCGGCGTGCTGGACGGCAAATTCACCCGTGCGCTGGGCATGGTGGCGATCGACTGCCAGGCGCGTTTGTGCCACGGCCCGACGGTATCGGCGCTGGCACCGACCTTTGGGCGCGGGGCGATGACCAACAACTGGGTGGACATCAAAAACGCCAATGTGGTGCTGATTATGGGCGGCAACGCCGCTGAAGCGCACCCGGTGGGGTTCAAATGGGTGATTGAAGCCCAGACGAAAAACGACGCCACTGTGGTGGTAGTCGACCCGCGCTTTAACCGCAGTGCGGCCATTGCCGATCTCTATGCGCCGATCCGCGCCGGTTCCGATACCGCGTTCCTGTTGGGGGTCATTCGCTACCTCCTTGAGCACAACCAGGTACAACAGGAGTATGTCCGCCACTACACCAACGCCAGTTTCCTGATTCGCGATGACTATGCCTTTAACGACGGGCTGTTCAGCGGCTATGACGGCGGTAAACGCCAGTACGACAAATCAAGCTGGTTTTATCAGCTCGATGAGCAAGGTCACGCGCTTCGCGACGAGACGCTCAGTCATCCGCGCTGCGTATGGAATTTGCTTAAAACCCACGTTGCCCGCTACACGCCGGAGATGGTCAGTCGCCTCTGTGGCACATCGGTAAAAGACTTTACCCGCATTTGCAGCATTCTGGGCAGCACCAGCGCGCCGGACAAAACCGCGACCATTCTGTACGCGCTGGGCTGGACGCACCACTCCGCCGGGGCGCAGATCATCCGCGCCGCCGGTATGCTGCAACTGCTGCTGGGCAACATCGGCATGGCGGGGGGCGGGGTGAACGCCCTGCGCGGTCACTCTAATATTCAGGGTTATACCGATCTCGGTTTGCTTTCCACCAACCTGCCGGGCTATATGCCGCTGCCGTCAGAAAAACAGCCGGATTACGCCACCTATATTGCGCAAATCACGCCGCCTGCGCTGGGCGTCAATGAAGTGAACTACTGGCAGAACACGCCCAAATTCTTTATCAGCATGATGAAGAGCTTCTGGGGTGAACAGGCCACCGTAGAGAACAACTGGGGCTATGACTGGCTGCCGAAATGGGACCGTCTGTACGACGTGATGACCCAGGCCGAACTGATGCTGGAAGGCAAAATCAACGGCTATATTGTGCAGGGTTTTAACCCGCTGGCGGCGTTCCCGGACAAAAACAAATCTTCCCGCGCGCTCTCCAAATTGAAGTACATGGTGGTGATTGACCCGCTGGTGACCGAATCGTCTAACTTCTGGCAGCACCACGGAGAGATGAACGACGTTGACCCGGCGGACATCAAAACCGAAATCTTCCGTCTGCCGTCCTCCTGCTTTGCCGAAGAGGATGGCTCGATTGCCAACTCCGGGCGCTGGTTGCAGTGGCACTGGGCGGCGGCAGAACCACCGGGGGAAGCGCTGCACGATGGCAAAATTCTTGGGCGGCTGTTTATGCGCCTGCGCGCGCTTTATCAGCAGGAAGGGGGGGCAAACCCCGAACCGCTGCTCAACATGGCCTGGAATTACAAAGACCCGCGCGACCCACACCCGGAAGAGATTGCCCGCGAGGCCAACGGCCAGGCATTGCAGGATCTTTATGACGACAAGGGCCAGCTGATTGCCAAAAAAGGCCAGCAGCTCAGCAGCTTTGCGCAACTGCGCGACGACGGCTCCACCAGCAGCTTCTGCTGGGTGTACTGCGGAAGCTGGACCGAGCAGGGCAACCAGATGGCCAATCGTGATAACAGCGACCCTTATGGGCTGGGCTGCACGCCGGGCTGGGCCTGGTCGTGGCCGGCTAACCGCCGCATTCTCTATAACCGCGCCTCGGCTGATCCTGCCGGGAAACCCTGGGATGCGAAGCGTGCGCTGCTCCACTGGGATGGTAAAAAATGGGCGGGGATGGACGTGGCTGACTACAACGCTTCGGCACCCGACAGCAACGTCGGGCCGTTTATCATGAACGCGGAAGGGGTGGGGCGCTTGTTCTCCCTCGACAAAATGAACGACGGCCCGTTCCCGGAACACTACGAGCCGATTGAATCACCGATTGGCACTAACCCGCTGCACCCGGACGTGGTGTCAAGCCCGGTGGCGCGCATTTACAAGGGTGACATCGCCAACATGGGCACTGCGTCGGAATTTCCGTACGTGGCAACAACCTATTCCATCACTGAACTGTTCCGCCACTGGACTAAACATGCGCGGCTCAACGCCATCGCTCAGCCGGACCAGTTTATCGAAATAGGTGAAGGGCTGGCGCAGGACAAAGGCATTGTGGCGGGTGACACGGTAAAAGTGATGTCCAAACGCGGCTTTATCAGAGCCAAAGCGGTGGTCACCAAACGCCTGCAAACGCTGACGATTGATGGTAAGGCCGTCAATACCGTGGGGATCCCCTGCCACTGGGGGTTCGAAGGGGCGACGCGCAAAGGTTTTCTTGCCAATACCCTGACGCCATCGGTCGGGGACGCTAACTCGCAAACGCCGGAATACAAGGCGTTTTTAGTCAACATCGAGAAGGCGTAAGGGAGGGAACTCAGCCATGTCTATGCAATCACAGGATATTATTAAACGCTCGGCCACCAACGGTATTACGCCACCACCTCAGGCGCGGGATTTCCGCGCCGAAGTGGCAAAACTTATCGATGTCTCTACCTGCATTGGCTGCAAAGGGTGCCAGGTGGCGTGCTCGGAATGGAACGACATTCGCGATGACGTGGGGTACTGCAACGGCGTGTACGACAATCCGATGGATTTGAGTGCCAAATCCTGGACGGTGATGCGCTTTAGCGAAACCACGCAGAACGACAAACTCGAATGGCTTATCCGCAAAGACGGCTGCATGCACTGTGCGGATCCCGGCTGCCTGAAAGCCTGCCCCTCGACGGGGGCCATCGTCCAGTACGCCAACGGGATTGTCGATTTTCAGTCTGAGCATTGCATCGGTTGCGGCTACTGCATCGCAGGCTGCCCGTTCAATGTTCCGCGCCTTAACCCGGACGACAACCGCGTCTATAAATGCACGCTGTGTGTTGACCGGGTGAGCGTGGGCCAGGAACCGGCCTGCGTGAAGACCTGCCCGACCGGGGCGATTCAGTTTGGCACCAAAAAAGAGATGCTCGGTGTGGCGGAAACCCGCGTGGCGCAGCTCAAAAAACGCGGCTACCCGCAGGCGGGCGTTTACAACCCGCAGGGGGTGGGCGGCACGCATGTGATGTACGTTCTGCACCATGCTGACAGTCCTGAGCTGTATCACGGATTACCGCAGGACCCGCATATCGCAACGCCGGTGAATCTGTGGAAAGGGATCCTCAAACCACTGTCTGCCGCCGGGTTTATCGCCACCTTTGCCGGGCTGATTTATCACTACGTGGGGATCGGGCCAAACAAGGAAACGGATGAGGACGAAGAGGAGCACGACCATGAGTAAGAGCAAAATGATCCTGCGCACGTCGTTTATCGACCGGGCCTGTCACTGGACCGTGGTGATCAGCTTCTTTCTGGTCTCTTTGTCCGGTATCGCGCTGTTTTTCCCCACCCTTCAGTGGCTCACCGAAACCTTCGGCACACCGCAGATGGGGCGCATTCTGCACCCGTTCTTTGGTCTGCTGATTTTCGTGCTGCTGATGTTTATGTTCGTGCGCTTTGTGCATCACAACATCCCCGACAGGCAGGATATCCCCTGGTTCAAAGGGATTGTGGAGGTGCTTAAGGGCAACGAACATAAGGTGGCCGAGGTCGGGAAGTACAACGCCGGGCAAAAAATGATGTTCTGGAGCATCATGAGTCTGATTTTCGTGCTGCTGGTGACCGGCGTGATTATCTGGCGTCCGTACTTCACGCACTATTTTCCGATAACCGTGGTGCGCTGGAGTCTGCTGGTACACGCCACGGCGGCCATCGTCCTTATCCACGCCATTTTGATCCACATGTACATGGCGTTCTGGGTGAAAGGGTCGATTAAAGGCATGGTCGAGGGCAAAGTCAGCCGTCGCTGGGCGAAGAAACATCATCCTCGCTGGTATCGTGAGGTCGAGGCCGAAGAAGAGCAAAACGGCTTGTAAGGGAGAGCGAAGGGCGATGTCGGCAAACGCCGGGGTCGCCCTTTTTATGCCTGAACCGAATTAACGAAAACGCCCTGGCGTGGTGCCGAATCGCCCTTTAAAGCGTTCACTAAAGCGCGCCACCGATCTGTATCCGCAGGCGTCAGCGATTTGTGCCATGTTCCACTGGGTGGTCTGTACCAGCATCAGGGCGTGGTGCATCCGCGTTTCCAGCAAAATCTGCTCAAAACTCACCCCTTCCAGCCGAAGTTTACGTCGCAGCGTGGATTCACTCATCGCCAGCATTTGGCCTGCATTGCCTGCCGTCCAGCTTTTTTCCGGCGAGGCGTTGAAGAGGCCCATCAGGCGGCGGGACACCAGCGACGTCTGCCCGGAGGCGAACTCGAAACCTTGTTCTTTGAGCACCATCAGCAGATCAAACGCCCGCAGCACCACGCGCTCGTCGCTAAGCGAAGCATCACTAAGGCTGATGATCAGCGTTTGCAGCGCCGTCAGCAGGCCTGGATTATTGGGGAGCAGCACGGTTTTACCGCTGTGCATCACGGCGTGGTTGGCTTCTGAACAGGTCTGATGAAAACGGGTGAGCAGGTCAGGATGAAATGTGAGAAAGAGCGAGCGGAACGGTGCCGTTTCACTTTGCGGGTACTTGGTGAAATCAGCCTGAACATGCTGATCGACGAGTCCCAGATGCGAATAAGGCGTGATGACAGAGGTTGTGCCATCCCCGGCAAATTCCAGTCTGCCGCTCAAAATCAGCAGCAGAGTCGGCGCAAAGAAATGAAACCGCTGGGTGCGTGCGGCAATTTTCAGCCGTGGCCAGGCCACCGAACAAATGAGCGGACGACCTGGCGTACCGGCGCATAAGGCCGCAGATCCAAACGCGTCGCCGTGGGCGGAGAAAGCCTGCTCGGATGAAACATCGGCGACGTGAAAGGTCATGGGGTTTCCTTGATCAGGCGCTAATCGCGGGGTTAAGGCTGTACAGCCCGGTGAGCGAAGCGGAACCCAGCACCGGGCTCTGGCTCAGGGCGCGTTTGATGTTCTCGCCGGTCAGTTTACCGTCGACCTGGAGCGACGGGGTGCCCAGCGCGTAGAGGGTGAAAATATAATGATGCACGATCTCATCATTCCACGGCGGGCAAGGGCCATCGTAGCCGTACCAGGTGCCATTCATGGCCGCATCGCCGCTAAACCAGGCGGTGTAATCATTCACCCCATGGCGTAAACCTTCCGGGGCCTGCGGGCCGGTTTTACCGCGCGGGGTGACGCCCGCTGAATGGCTACCCGCCGTGATTTCATGTCTTGAGGCTGGAATATCCAGCAGCAGCCAGTGGTAGAAATCCGTTCTTGGCAGCGACGCGGGAACGGTTTTGCCTTCCTGATTCACATCGTCCGGGCGGGTCGGGACGTCCGGGTCATGGCAAATCAACACCAGAGACTGGGTGCCTTCCGGCAGGTTATCCCAGCTCAGATGCGGGTTTTTATTCCCGGAGAGGGTGACGTGGGTGGTGGCATCCTGAGCGGCGAAACAAAACTCTGCGGGCAGAAAATCGAGGTCGTTAAAATCCTGGCTAAACAGCTTCATGGTAAGAGCTCCCGTTGGGCGTCCTGCGCCTGTGTTAATGAATCGGTCAATGGGAGCATTATAGGGCACAAAAAAATGGCCTAGTGCGCTTATCCGGTCAATGTTATTCCTTTAACGGTCAAATTGACGGTATTAGGGAGGTTGGAGGGCATTCAGGCTTCATCAAGGCCAATCCAGTGACGCCCGGAGGAGCGCGTCACCAGGATGCGATTCTGCCCCACGCTGTTTGCTGCCAGGCGAGCCTTATCTGCGATTTGTTGTAGCGTTGCGGCAGAAAAATCGGCAACGGCATAGTTGAATACCGAATGCGGCAGCTGGAATTCACTGCCGTTAAACGCAGCGATTGTGGTGGTGAACCCTTCAATCTGCATCACTTCTTTCAGTGTTGCGAGATGCGCAGCGCTGGCATCCTTGAGTTCGACGGTAACGGTAAAATGGCTCATAGGGCCCCCTGAAAAAAGAGGATGCTAGCAGTAATTTACCGATCAAAAATTAACCAGGATTAAGTTTTGTTTAGAATAGTGAACGGTACTTTTGCGCTCAACATGCAGTCAGTTATTTCGCCCGATACTGGCTTGTTAGCGCAGAGAAATCGCGCTATGCGCACACTGAATCACGCATTCGCCACAGCCGTTACAACGCACAGTATCCACCATCGGTGTGCCATTATCGCCCATTGAGCAGGCATTGACCGGGCACCCTTCAATGCACTGATGACAGGATCTGACGCTATTAACACATCCCGGCGTGAACCGCGGGCGTAAGCCGGTATCAAAGCGTGATTGAGGCATTAGTGCGCCGGTCGTGCAGGCCTCAATACAGCGGGCGCAGCCGTCGCAGCTGGCAAACTCGATTGCCAGTTGTGGCAGACCGCTTTCATGGTGGATGAGTACGCCCATCGGGCAGGCATGTATGCAGGCCTCGCATTGGGTGCAGCGGGTCAGAAACTCAGCGACCGGCAGGGCACCCGGCGGCAGAGGATGGTCGGGCAGGGTCGCAACTGGAGGCGGTGCAACATCGCGCGCTGCCGTGACGAAGGCACGCAACAGCCCGCGTCGGCTGACGTGCCGGCGGGACAGGTACTCCTGGTAAAATTGCTCGGACTTACTCATCCAAAAAACATCCGTTTTTGTTCAGGTTGCAGGTCCAGCTGTTTCTGAAGGTCTGCTAAATAAAGTGCTGCGACTTCAGCAAGTTGCGCATAAAATTCGCTAACCGGGTTACGTTGTAACAGCCTCAGGTAATGTGTCGCCCAGGGAAGGAGCCAGCTCTCCAGAAGGGAACGCACCGCAGGAAGGTTTTCTCGTTCAATCAATGTGCTACAGGCTAGCAGCATCAAACCAAACTGATCTTCCGGCTCGTTTTGCTGACCAGAAAACGCAATACCCTGCGCCTGTAAAAAGGTGCGGTAGCCTGCGGTGGTTTCTCCCATCAGCAGGTTATCTCTTTCGAGATACACCGACCCCCAGGGGGGCGCGACCATCTCACCCTGACCTTCAAACAGCACGGAAAACTGCCAGGCAAAATCGGCCTCATCCGGGCGAGGCCAGGTCTGACAGAGCCGGGCGATGGGTTGTGGTTCCTGCCAGGGATAAAGCGCAGGCAGTTCGGGCAGGCAGTTGAGCAGGGCGCTGATCTCCGGACGGACCGGAGAGTAGTAAAACAGGGCACCCAGGATACGTGGCAATACAACATGGGATGACATCTTGTCACTCTCCTGAAAAGCAGCGGCAGCCGGATATCTTCCGGCTGCCGGCAGGTTACATAGGTAAAACCCAGAGATTGTAGAAGGCGATACGTCCGGCCAGTTCGGCGGCGAAAACCAGCAGAACCGTGGCGGCAAGCACTGCCTGACCCTGTCTGAAACGGCTACTGGCTGCGGCACCGACTATGCCAGCGGCGAGCAGTAAGGCCTGCGCGGTAAACCAGCTGGTTTGCGCAGAGGTTAATACGCCATCCGCACTCATCAGCATTGAGATATAACCCGGACGCAGACAGAAGCTCGCCAGGATGGCGATGACACTGACCAGCAGGCCGATGCGTCGCAACCCCAACAGCGCCGCCAGCGCGCCACCGCCGATAAACGGCGTTAGTACCATCATCACCACCGTGTACGATGACTGCCAGGTCACCACCGTCGGTAGCTGGTAGATGCGCGGAATAGCAAACAGGAACACGACACCGGTCACTACGGCCAGCCAGGCCAGGACGGTGAAGAGTTTCGTTGCGCCGCGATTGAGCAACAGGCCAAGTGCTGCAAGGCCGCCGAGAGCGGCATAGATTGACGAAAGGGCAATTTCATTACTCATCGGTGAGGCGCCGACGCGAAAAAGCACATTCATTGCGCGCAGTGGTTGGCCCAGATGGAACGCCGCCATGAACAGGCCAAGAGCGAACAGACACATGCTGGCAAACAGGCCGATGGCCATGCGACGTGGGTCGATTTTCCCGAGCGTGCCACCAATCAGCAGGAGAATGAACGCCCCGACAGCGCTTTGGGTAAATACCGTGAAAAAGACCAGCGGTAACTCATGCATGACGGATCTCCCGTGGGTTAAGAATGGCACCTTCTTTATCACCGGTCGGGCGCGCTTTCGGGTGTGGCTTTACTACCAGGTTCGGACGGGTGAACGAGGCCACCGGCAAAGGGGCAATCTGATTTTCACTGCCGTATCTGGCGCGCAGTTCGTCGATGGGGCCGAAGTCCAGCGCGCGCTGGGGGCATGAGTCCACGCAAATTGGACGCAGATTGCGCTCCAGCCTGTCGAGGCAGCCATCGCACTTACGCATGATTTTTGCCTGTGGGTCAAACTGCGGTGCACCGTATGGGCAACGCATCTCGCAGTAGCGGCAACCGACGCAAATGTTACTGTCGACCAGCACCAGGCCATCTTCTTGCCGTTTGTGCATCGCACCGGTTGGGCAGCCCGCCACACATGTTGGTTCATCACAGTGGTTACAGGCGATGGAGAGGTAGTAGGTAAACGTGTCGTTGTGCCAGCTTTCCCCTTCTTTTACCCAGCTGCCGCCGCCGTACTCATATACCCGACGCAGCTTAGGGCCCACCTCTAAGTCTTTGTTGTCTTTGCAACTCACCTGGCAGGTCTTGCAGCCAGAACAGCGTGAGGAGTCAACATAAAAGCCATATTGTTTCATTGCAGGTCACTCCTTACGCGCGTTTGATTTCGACCAGATTGGTGTGCTGTGGGTTGCCTTTCGCCAGCGGCGATGGCAGTTGGCTGGTAAGTGAGTTAATGCAACCGCCAACGTCGACCCCGTTACTGTCCAGCCTCGTCCAGGCACCCTGAGGCATTGCGGCTACGCCGGGCAAAATACGCTGAGTGACCTTACAGGGGATCTCCACAACCCCGCGTTCGTTAAAGACATGCACCCGATCGCCGGATGTCAGCTGGCGTGCTGCGGCATCGATAGGGTTGATCCACACTTCGTCCGGAACCGCTTCGTGTAGCGCGAGGATGTTGGTGTAGGTGGAGTGGGTATGGCCCTTGGTGTGAAAACCGCTGAGTTGCAGCGGATATTTTGCGGTCATCTCTTTGTTGAGATGTGATTCTTTCACCACGCAGAATTCGGGAACGGCCGGGATGCGGTCACCCTCTGGCAGGGTCCATTTCTGCGCCAGATCTGCCAAAGCCTGAGAATAAATCTCAATCTTGCCCGACGGAGTGGTTAACGGATTCGCCACGGCGTCCTCACGAAAAGCCCAAAAGGCGATGCTCTCTTTTTCAGTGGCCACGCGCTGGTCAATAACCCCTTTCTCTTTCGCCACTGACCACTCCGGCAAATAGCTGCGTTTTTCGCGGACCTGCTGATAATGCAACTCAGCCCATTGCGCCTGGGTTTTGCCTTCGGTGTACTTGTCGCGCAGGCCAAGATGCCCGGCGATATCCGCACAGACATCGTAGGTGCTGCGCACTTCCCACATCGGCGTAATGGTTTTCTGGATAGCGATCATGTAGTTGTGCGAGCCCGCCGCATAAGAGCTGTCGACCAGATCTTCGGCTTCCAGATACCTGGTTTCCGGCAGCAGAATATCGGCATATTTCGCACTGGGGGTCATGTGGTTTTCAATCACCACAATGGTTTCACACAGTGCCTCGTCGGCCAGGATTTTGCGCGTCCGGTTGATGTCTCCATGCTGATTGAGCAGGGCGTTACCGGCCTGATTGATGAAAAGCTTGATGCCGGTTTTTAGCTTATCGACGCCCTTGACGCCCATGGTGGTGGCGGTCATTTTCTCCGGGTTGAGAATTGCATCGGTCCATAAGTAGCAGGGAATGGATGTCGTAACCGGGTTCGTGCCTGTGGGCAATGAAGGCACACCGTACGGCGTACCGTAAGGCCAGTTACCGTTGTTGGTGCCTGGGCGGCCAAAATGCCCGGTGATAGCCGGAAGGGTCTGAATGGCGCGAACGGTTTGTTCACCGTTAGCGTGGCGCTGCGGCCCCCATCCCTGGCAGATATAACAGGCGCGTGCACTGGCGATTTCTCGTGCGAGTTGTTTAATGCGGATGGCAGGGATGCCTGTTATCTCCGCTGCCCATTCCGGGGTTTTAACGATACCGTCATTGCCCGTGCCCATTACATAGTCTTTGTAACTGGCATTCGGTGCGGCGGTAGCGGGCAGAGAGCGGCTGTCATAACCGACGCAGTATTTATTGACGTCGGCTTCGTTGATCAGGTTCTCACTTATCAGCGTGTGCGCGATACCGGCTACCAGGGCGGCGTCGGTGGTCGGGCGAATCGGTAACCACTCGGCGTGCTCCGTAATCACCGAGTCGGTGTAACGGGGATCGATAATCACCACTTTGGCTTTCGACGTTTCCAGCGCGCGGCGCAGCTCTTCTACTTGTCCGCCGCCGGACATGCGTGTTTCCGATAAATTCAGTCCGAAGAGCACCACTAAATCGGAATGGGCAATTTGCGTAAAATGGCTCCCCATATATTTGCCGTGAGTATAGGGAGTTGCCGAGGCAATCTGGGCAGTGGAATAAGTGTTGTGATAATTCAAATATCCGCCGGTCAGGTTTAGCAGACGTTTCCAGGCGGGCGTCCCCTGGGTGTGATAATAAGCCCCTGACTGGTAGTTGTAATAAATCGCCTCACGGCCATATTTTTCCGTCACGCGGGTAAGTTCGGCGGCAATAAACGCCGTGGCTTCCTCCCAGCTTATCCGCTTGAATTTGCCTTCACCGCGCTTGCCAACGCGCTTCATAGGATATTTAACCCTGTCCGGGCTGTAGACGCGCCAGCGGCTTGAGCGCCCACGCAGGCAGGGGCGAATCTGGTGTTCGCCGAAAATCGCATCGTCTTTGGCATCCTCCGGCTCGATGCGTACGATCCGGTCATCTTTGACGATGACTTTCAGCGGACAGCGGCTGCCGCAGTTGACCAGGCACGCACTATGGCGCACGGTTTCGCCATTATTGCCTGGCGATTGGGGAGGCATATCGGCTTTTGCTAACGACGAAAATGGCAAGGTAATGGCGTTGCTCAGGGCAACGGCGGAACCCAATTTCGCGGCAGTGCTCACTGCCTCTCTTCGGGTAAGTGGGGTTGATAAAAGGTCTTTCAGTTTGTTTTTCATTATTAGATTCTCACATTGCATCCATGCTGCACCCTACGGGACACGTGAAAATCGGCGGTTGACTAAGATCAAAGGGGTATAGCCTATAACCATTAGGCATTACAAATATGTGACCGATCTGACTGACGAGCAGCGGATACGGGCTGATTTTTGCTAACGCTTTGACAACCAAAACACCAGGAAAAGCCCCAATTTACGGGCTTTCAGACGGCTTCGTTTGCAATCTCATGCAAATTTTCCCAAAATATCCAGGTTAAGTATTGAGTATTCAGGACGTAAATTATGCGCAGGTTATTGCCGACAATGATGTTGGCGTTGAACGGTCTTGCTTTCCCGGTGTTGGCAGATAATGGGTTAACCGAAGGATGGAAATGGCTTAAACAGGATGTGACTGAAACCTGGCAGCAGCCACAAAACTACGATCTCTATGTCCCTTTCATGACATGGCATGCCCGGTTTGCCTATGACAAGGAAAAGACGGATAAATACAACGAAAACCCCTGGGGTGCGGGTTTTGGTGTTTCTCGTTATAACGATGAAGGGGACTGGAGTTCGCTCTATGCGATGGCGTTTAAAGACTCCCATAATGAGTGGCAACCCATCATGGGGTACGGCTGGGAAAACGGCTGGTATCTTGATGAGCAGCGTGATTTTCGCTTAGGACTGGGGTTTACTGCGGCCATTACTGCACGTGAAGACATTGGCAACTACATCCCGGTGCCCATTATTCTTCCTCTGGTCTCCGCAAGCTATAAGCGCTTCAGCGTTCAATTTACCTACATTCCGGGTACCTATAACAACGGCAATGTGCTGTTCGGCTGGATGCGTTTCGGCTTTTAATGCAACAACATTCACTCAGTGTGGGATCATCACCGACACTGAGTGACGTTGCTTTAGGCAATAGACAATCAGGCCCGTGTATGCCTTCTTATAAATTTCCTCCAGCATATTTTCCGGGTCGAGATTATCACCGGCTGTATTAATTTTATAGGTAAGCCAGGTTATTTCGGCATCTGCGTCTTTAGGGAAAAGTTTATTTTTACGTGCATCGTTAAGCCATTTCAGGATAAATACATTTTTATTCTGGACTGAAAACAATTGCCTTTCCTGTCGCGCAAGTTTCAATGCAATGAGCAGGCAATAATAAAAATGCTGTTTTATCCTAAGCTGTTGAAACGTCATAATAAACCCTCTGCGTGAGCGTGCAGATAACGGTATCAGATGAGAAAATTAACCTGGCAGACAGTTCAGTGAATGTTATTACCCCTCTTTACCGGCGCGGAATTCCTGCCAGCGAATCACTGAATTAATCCCTAACCAGGCAATAGGGTTGGGCGGAATACGCTTTGGCTCCGGCTGGTGCTGGAATTTAATCAGCGCGTCGGACGACGTCTGCGTTGCCAGCTCTGCCGCTAACATGCCTGCAAGCGTGCTTTTAACCGTGCCCAGACCGTTTTCACAGCAGGCAGCGTAAAGTCCTTCTTCCACTTCGCCGAAAGCAGGCACACTGTTTACGCTCAGACACAGGCGACCCGCCCAGCTGTACTCAAAGGGCAGATTTTTCAGGGCAGGGAAGCGGGCATCCATTGAATGACGCTGCTCTGCTGCAATGGATGCCACTCGCCGGGCGGAGACCTTTTTGCCCGGATCGTAGGTAAAGCGGGTACGGATCACGATACGCGAGTCACCCGCATCGGTGGTGATTTTACGCAGCGTCGCGCCCATCGGGTCGGCGGGCAGCAGTGCCCAGCTTTCTGCCCCGCTAACCGGACTCTCAAACTGACTGGCACGAAATGCCTGGGTCATCGAAGCGTAGGTAAAGATGTGCATCAGCCTGCCGCGCCAGAAACCGAAGTCTTCAATGTGGCCATTCACCCCCAGAATCACCTTCGGCGCGGTGACGCTCCCCGCTGGCGTGCGGGCTTTCCAGACCGAACCGGTACGGTTGAGCTCACGCACCGGAGAGTGCTCATAAATCTCAGTTTTATCGCTTAACCCGGCAGCCAGGTCTCGGATGTACTGCGCAGGCTGGATCATCACCGCACCCGGCGTCCACAGGCCATCGTGGAAGTAATCTGAACCGGTGATGTCTTTCATCTGGGCGGCGTCATACAGGGTAAACGCCTCGCCAATTTGTGCCAGCGACCGGGCATAGCTGGCGTTGTGCTCAATGCCGCGTTCGGTGGCGGAGGCGTTGATTTTACCGCTGGGGTTAAAGGTCCGCGCAGACATGCCGTACTCTTCGGCAGCGCTGCGGGCAAAGCCAATCGCCTGGCGATTGCGGGCGATTTCCAGTGCGGTGGCTTCTGCGCTGTCTCCGGCATATTCTCCGCTGCTCAGATTGTGCGGCACGTCAATCATGAAGCCGGAGTTGCGCCCGGCGGGGCCGGTGGCGATTTCGCAGGCATCCACGACCACAATTTTCTCGCCGGGACGAAGCTGCGTCAGACGACGAGCGGCGGAGAGTCCGGCAAATCCGCCGCCGATGATCAGCCAGTCGGCGGTAATGTCGCCTTCGAGTTTTTTCAGGGCGAAGTTGCGCGTGGAGATAGCCTCCCACCCGGATTTGCCGGTGTCCACCGGCAGGTTACTGACAGCGTGATTACTCATGATTGTGCCCCGTTGCTGCGCTTACTGAGGTATCTATCCAGATGGTTTTCAGTTCGGTGTACTGATCGTGGGCGTGAAGGGATTTATCCCGCCCGCCAAAACCGGACTGTTTGTAACCGCCAAACGGCGTGGTGGCATCGCCTTCACCAAAGCAGTTCACGGTCACGGTGCCGGCGCGAATGGCCCGGGAGACGGCAATCGCCCGACCGAGGTTGCTGGTGTACACCGAGGCGGCGAGGCCATAGTCAGTGTCGTTAGCAAGCCTGATGGCCTCGGCTTCGCTGTTGAATGGGGTGATACACAACACCGGGCCAAAAATCTCTTCCCGGAACAGCGCGCTTTGTGGCGTGACACCATCAATCAGGGTCGGCTGCACATAGATACCGCCGACGGTATCGCCCCCTGCGACAATCTTTAGCCCTTCTTCGCGCGCGGTGTCGATATAGCCCCGTACTTTGGCGAAATGGTCTTTACTAATCATGGTGCCCAGACGGTTGTGTGGATTGAGCGGCTCACCCTGTGGCCAGTCGCTAAGCTTGCTTTCCAGCAGCGCCAGCAGCCTGTCCTTGATGCTGGCTTCCACCAGCAGGCGCGAGGTGGCAGAGCAGTTTTCCCCCATGTTCCACAGCGCACCGTTGAGTACCTGTTCGGCCACCTGCTCAAGATTGTCGGCGTCCGCAAACACCAGCGCCGGGTTTTTACCGCCGCACTCCAGCACCACACGTTTGAGGTTGGAGTCCGCGGCGTAGCGCAGGAAACGCTTGCCGGTCGCCGTTGACCCGGTAAAGCTCACCATGTCGATATCCGGGTGCAGCCCAATCGGCTCGCCCACTTCTTTGCCGGTGCCGGTCACAATGTTTAACACCCCTGCCGGAAGACCCGCCTGATGGGCCAGCCCGGCGACCCGCAGCGCGGTCAGTGAGGTTTGCTCTGCCGGTTTCACGATAACAGAGCAGCCGGAGGCCAGCGCCGGACCGAGTTTCCAGGCCAGCATCAGCAGTGGGAAGTTCCACGGGAGTACGCAACCCACCACGCCCACCGGTTCGCGTACAATCAACGCCATTGCGTTATTGCCCACCGGCGCGCTCTGATCGTAAAGCTTGTCGATAATTTCAGCATGCCAGCGCAGAACATGGGCCGTTTCCGGGACATCCACCGCCAGACATTCGCTGACGGGTTTGCCGCTGTCGAGGCTTTCGAGCACTGCCAGCTCTTGCGTGTGTTCATCGATAAGATCGGCGAGGGCGAGTAGCACCCGTTTGCGCTCGCCCGGTGCGGCCAGCCGCCAGCTACCTTGCTCAAACACGGAGCGGGCATGTTTTACCGCCCGATCCACATCGTCAGCGTTGCAGCGTGGGATGTGTGCCAGCACGGTATCGGTAGCCGGGTTCGTTGTCTCCAGCGTCTGCCCGCTGAGCGCCGGAACAAACGCGCCGTTAATAAAGGCCTGGTCGGGGAAAGCGAGTTCTGCGGCAAGCCGGGTGTAATGGTCGGTGGGGGTTGCGTGACGCATTGCGCCTCCTCAGATTGCCGCGACGTTGCGTTTAACGTCTGAAATCACCTGCTGCAATTCGGCCTTCTCCTGCTCACTCAAGGCAAGCAAGGGGGCGCGAACCGGGCCAACGGACAGACCCGCCAGCTCACAGCCGTACTTAATGGATTGCACAAACTTGCCGCCGTCCAGGAAGTGCATCAGCGGCATCATCGCGGCCATAATGCGGCGACCTTTATCGAAATCTTTTTCTTTCACGCACGCCTCATACAGCGCCACGTGCTCACGAGGAATAAAGTTAGACCCCGCGCAAACCCAGCTGCGTGCACCCCAGGCAAAGAATTCGAGCGCCTGATCGTCCCAGCCGCAGGAGAGGGCAATTGACGGGAATTTCCCCGCCAGCATGTGCAGGTTGTTCATATCGCCCGAGCTTTCTTTAATGGCGATAACATTCGGTGACTGGCTGACTTTGCGGAAATAAGCCTCACCCATGCTGACGCCCATGCGTCCTGGGTAGTTGTAAAGCATGACCGGCAGCTGTGCGGCATCGGCAACGGTCAGCGCGTGGTGCGCATTCTCTTCTTCTGTCGGCAGCGCGTACGGCGGTGAGGTCACCAGAATGGCATCGGCCTGAATCTCACGGGCCTGGCGAGCGTAGGCAACGGCTTCCTCGGTGCGGGTAGCACCGGTGCCGACGATAAGCGGCAGACGGTTGCCAATGATTTGCCGCGCCTGGGCAGCAAGGGCAAAACGTTCCTCGGTTGACTGCGCGTAGTACTCACCGGTGGAGCCGCCAATAATAATGCCGTGCACACCGGCCTCAATCAGCGACTCCAGAACCTCGGCAAAACGACTGAAATCAATACGGCCGTCTGCTGCATAAGGGGTGACGGCGGGGGTGTAAATACCTTCAAATTTAAACACATTACTCTCCGGAGTTAGCAGGGCCGCGCACCAGTGCGTCGGCTTTGAGCCCTTGCGGGGCGATAAAAAGTTCCATGTTCACGCGGGACAATTCCCAGTGTTC
Organism: uncultured Enterobacteriaceae bacterium; assembly: GCA_963530515.1. Classification (GTDB taxonomy): domain Bacteria; phylum Pseudomonadota; class Gammaproteobacteria; order Enterobacterales; family Enterobacteriaceae; genus CBFFRJ01. Next base: position 211,208 of record CAUSEC010000002.1, read on the forward strand.
GAACACCAGATCGACGACGGCGTCTTCGTCATGCCGGGCGATGGCCTCAATAAAGGCATCGTGGTGTGCGGCGGCCTGCATCAGGTCATTTTCCATCGCCTCACTACGCGGGCGGAAAAAGGTGTGACCAATGCGGCTGTGATCGATAAGCAGGCGGCTCAGGCTGGGCTGCAGATAAAGGTTGCCCGCCATTTCCCCCATGATTTCGTGAAAGCGGTTGTTCGCCAGTACCATTTCCAGCGGCGTTTGTGTCTGGCAGGCTTTGCGGAAACGGCGTTGGGTGTCTTTCAAATCTTTAAGCTGCGCCGGAGTAAAGTTCTGCACGGCCAGACGACCGGTTGCGGCGTAGATCATCGGTGCGACCAGAAAAAAGTTACGCAGCGTGGCGTGGTTCATCGGGATCACCCGCACGCCGCGTTTTTCAGCCATCTCCACGTAACCTTCACCTGCCAGACGCTGAAACACCTCTCTGACCGGGGTACGCGAGACGCCGTATTGCAGGCTGAGGCTCACTTCATCCAGTGCCTGATCGGGGGCGACTTCCATGGTCAGGATCTGGCGTTTTAAATCTTCATAGAGCGCTGACTTGCCATTTTTCATTGCCGGTCTCCTGAGTGATGCGTAAGTGCGTTGTTAAAAAATGCACACGAATTTGTTAACTCGCAATATCTGTATTTTTTTTGTATACGAGAGAAATACAATGAAAATACCGATTAATAGAATGTTTTTACCAAATGCGTTTTTTAAAATTAAATAAATCAGTAATTTGGATTAAAATAATGATGTGATAAATTTTCTATTGTATTTTTTAATTCGATCACAAACCTGATTAATTACGACTCAGAGGCTCTTTACAGCGTTCTGGGGCAGGCATAGTTTTAATTTCACATTTAACGACGATTTAACAGTTAAGCCACAAATACAGCGGCAGCGCGTTAGACGTCATACGAGGTAAAGGGGATGACGTACAAAAAAGCCACCATGACGGGGCTGATAGCCATTGTGTTGTGGAGCGCAATCGTGGGACTGATCCGCAGCGTCAGCGAAGGGCTGGGCGCGGTAGGGGGTGCGGCGATGATCTATTCGGTCAGTTCGGTTCTGCTGCTGTTTAGCGTGGGATTTCCGAATTTGCGCACCTTCCCGCGTCGCTATCTGCTGCTGGGGAGTGTGTTGTTTGTGGCTTACGAGTTGTGTCTGTCGCTGTCTCTGGGGTTTGCCAATACCGGCACGCAGGCGATTGAGGTCGGGATGGTGAATTACCTCTGGCCGGGCATGACTATCCTGCTGGCGGTTATCGTTAACCGAAAACGGGTCAGTCTGTTGATTGTGCCTGGGCTATTACTGGCGATTGCCGGAATTTGCCGGGTACTGGGTGGCGATCAAGGCTTTGACGTTAGCCAGATTATGGAAAATTTGTATTCGAACCCGCTCAGCTATGGGCTGGCATTTAGCGGTGCAGTTATCTGGGCGGTGTATTGCGTGGTGACGCAGAAACTGGCGCAGGGGGCAAATGGCGTCACGCTGTTCTTTATTCTCGTGTCGCTCACGCTGTGGCTTAAATATTTCAGCACAACGCAGCCGGACATGCAGTTTAACACCTCGGTTATCGTGCACCTGGTGCTGGCCGCAATGGCAATGGGCTTTGGCTACGCCGCCTGGAACGTGGGGATTTTACACGGCAACGTGACGCTACTGGCCGCCGCATCCTACTTTATTCCGGTCATCTCAGCCTTTATTGCTGCGGTGATGCTCAATGCCACGCTGTCGCTCTCCTTCTGGCAGGGGGCGGCGATGGTGAGCCTGGGATCGTTGTTGTGCTGGTGGTCGACGCGTCGTGCGGAACGGGAGCGTATGTCGCAAGAATCGACGTCGTAATCATCGCGGGCGGCGAAGATAAATATAAATACGCCGCCCTTTACGACGGACTTATCTCAACCCTGCATCTGCTGGAGGACGCTAAGATGAAAACCTGCTGATAAATAACAAAATGGCTGGCCATTATATTTCACTGACAATCACAGCCATAGACATATTATTTTCGTACGTGAAGTTTATTCCCTAATCCTTATCAATTATTTCAAGCAGGATGCCGCACATTAACTTTTAATTAAGAGGTTAAGGCGTGCGCGCGTCTGAAGGAATAATGGCAGGAGTTATCATGTCAAATTCTGTATCGGTTGAAGATGTACCCCTGAATCGTTTTCATAAAATCCTGACTATCCGTTCAGGCGGTGGCTCCTTTGTTGACGGCTACGTGCTGAGTATTATCGGTATCGCCATGACGACCGTTTCACCCGCCCTCGGTCTGACGACCTTCTGGGAGGGAATGATCGCGGCATCCGCCTTGATTGGTATCTTTTTTGGCGGCTTTATCGGCGGGGCGCTGACGGATGTACTCGGCAGACGCTTGCTCTATTTTGTTGGGCCAACGCTGTTTATTGTCTGCTCGCTGGCGCAGTACTGGGTGCAAAGCGGCGAAGTGCTGTTTTTACTGCGGTTTTTAAACGGCGTCGCGGTCGGTATCGAATACCCGGTCGCCACGGCGTTTCTGGTGGAGTTCTTACCTAAACAGTACCGCGGGCCACGTCTCGCCACATTGACCATTTTGTGGTTTGCCGGGGCAGCGGCGGCGTATCTGGTGGGCGAAGCGATTTTGCAGTACGGCGGTGAAAACGGCTGGCGGCTGACGCTGGCCAGTACGGCGGTTATCGGTCTGCTGTTGTTCATTGTGCGCCTCGGTACGCCCGAATCCGCACGCTGGCTGCTCAGTAAAGGACGCACGGCGCAGGCCGAACAGGTCATAAAACGCGTCTACGGCCCGGAATTTGGTCTGGAGAATCTGCCCGAAGTCCGCGAAGTGAATGGGTTGTCCTTCTCAAGCCTGCTGCATTCCGGCTACGGCAAGCGCATGGCATTTGTGACCATCTTCTGGACCTGCTCGGTGATCCCGGTATTTGCGGTTTACGCCTTCGCGCCAAAGGTGCTACAGGCACTGCACTTGAGCGGTAACTGGGCTTCTTATGGCTCCATTACTATCACTATGCTGTTTGTGGTGGGCTGCATTATTGCTACACGGCTGGTGAATGTGCTCGGACGCCGTAAGCTGCTGCTGCATAGTTTCTTATGGTCAGGGCTGGCGCTGCTGCTGTTGGGCTGCTCGGAAAGCGGCCCGTCGATAGTGATTCTGGTGTTGTTCGGTGCCTACGCGCTCTTTATTGGTGGTGCTCAGGTTCTGCAGCTGGTCTACCCGAATGAAATCTTCCCGACGGAAATTCGCGCCGGTGCCGTTGGGGTAGGCACATCGCTCTCCCGTATTGGGGCGGCTGTGGGCACCTGGCTGGTTCCGCTGTCGCTGCAAACCATCGGCATTGGGCATACCATGTATGTGGCGGCGGGGATCACGTTCTTTGGCCTGATAGTGTCAGTCTTTTTAGCGCCGGAAACCAACGCGATGGATCTGAATGCGGCCGCATCACTGCCGGAAGCTAAAAAGCCGACGGCATGGCGCGCAAACAGTAAACTTGCCCGCCGCGACAGCTGGTAAGCTTTCAGACGGCCCGGTTCGCCGGGTCGCTACTCATCTGTTAATAACTTCTCAACTGCGCGTCGGCGCTTGCGAAAATCGGATGGCGTTTCTCCATACTGCTTGCGAAACCAGGCAATCAGATGTGAAGCATCCGCAAAACCGCAGGCGCCGGCAATGCTATTGATGCTGTGGCTTGAGTCGGCCATCATTCTGCGCGCCTGCTCCAGGCGCATCTTACGCCAGTAAACGGCGGCAGTATCACCGGTGCTGCGCACAAACTCTTTGTTCATCTGCCGGGTGGTGATACCCACGAACGCGGCCACTTCTTCAATGCTGACCGGCGAATCGAGATGATGGAGCATGAAGTCGATCACCTGCTGCACGCGTTCGTTGTCATAAATCACGGGGTCATTTCCGGCGTCACGTTTCTTCGTCGTTGGCTTTTTACGGCTGGCGTCATCTTCCAGCAGGTATTTCAGCCCTTTTTGTGCCCGCAGCTCCCCGCAGTGGTGGCGAATCAGGTCGGCGGCAAGATCAATGGCGGTCCCGCCAGGGCAGGTGATGATGCCGTCATCATGAATATAGGTCTGGTCAATCACCGGGGTGACCTGCGGGAAGCGGGTTTTGAACTCGTCCCGGGTGGTGAAGTGAATGGCGCAGCGTTTGCCGTCAAGTAACCCAGCGTTGGCGAGCACAAAGGAACCGCTGCACAGGGTAATAATCGGAATGCGGCGGCGATGGATCTCTCTGACCGCCTCCAGCATCCACGCTGGGGGCGTGCGCGTTTCTTCGAGCAAACCGCCTGCCAGCACGAGGTAATCCCAGTGCCTGGCGAGATCAAGCGGTACCGTTGGCGTGACCGGTAGGCCGCAGCTGGCCGTTACGGGCTGGTTATCCCAGGTCATCCATTCCCACTGACAAAAGATTTGCCGACTGGAAAAAGATTCGTCGGCGGCAAAACGCAGGGATTCCACCAGACCCGCCACTGAAATTAAGGTAAAGCGGTTCATCAGAATAAAACCGATGGCCAGTTCAGGTTCAACATGCTGCTCGGGGGAGATGACCATCGGCTTGCGGACTCCTTGAAGGGATTTATAACCTTATGTCAGGTGCAGAATGATGAAGCACCGTTTCCTGATTATAGTATAAGTACGAATAATTTATCAGCATTATATATTATTAGTGGATGGGTTTGGTTCTTCCATTAGCAATTCAAATGCAAGTTAATCGTGTTTTTTTTGTTATTTTCGTTATATGCTTTGATAAGAAAAAGTTGTTCTTTTGACATGTGTCAGAAATGCCTGTTCTGAGATTTTAACTGCCTGGTTGATGAATGGTGGAAAGAAATGGTTTTTCATTTCCAATAATACTTTGAAGTGGCCAGTGCCTATATTTAATGCAATTTATTTATCTAATAAATCACATGGAGTGTATATGGCGAACTTAATTTATCTGAAACTCACCGGAGACAAGCAAGGGCTCATTTCGGCAGGGTGTTCCTCTGTGGACTCTATCTGTAATAAGGCGCAACTCAGCCATTACGATCAAATCATGGTGATGGGATTAACCCACGGGATGACCCGGGTGCAAAATATCAATCATCAGGCGGTCACGATGATTAAACCTCTTGATAAGTCATCGCCATTATTAGGTAAGGCTATTTCTGAAAATGAGACTCTGACCTGTGAATTTAGCTTTTACCGCACCACCCGGGCAGGAATAAACGAGTGCTATTACAAAGTTAAATTGACTAATGCCCATATCGCCGCTATCCATCTTCGCGTGCCGCATACGGTTAACGACAGTGAAGGCCAGCCGGAGGAAGCTCTGGACTTGAACTACGAGTCCATCACCTGGGAACACTGTACCGCCGGGACCAGCGCATACAGTCTCTGGCATGAACGTGTTTTCTGATCATCAGTGAGGTTAGCTATGAAAAGATTTAATTATCAGCAATCCTCAATGGGAGACTACCTGGGGGATATCTTACGCGGGAACGCCCGTCCTAATCAGTTAATACCGACGCATCCTTTCCTGCTTAATACCATGCAACTGGAGGACATTTTTAACAAAAATGCTGAGCATATCATGTTGCTTACCATGGAAGAGGCCAAAGAGATGCTGGCGGATTTGTATAACACCGGGACCAGCTATGCGGGAAACATAAGGGATGCGCTGTCGGGCGCAACTAACATAGTTAAGCTCGTAAGTTATAACGAAGCAGACAAACTCATTTTTAATCTCAAGGGCTTCAGTATTAAAGCGATTCCCTGTATTTATCAAGGGGTCATTTACGTCAAGATTACGGGTTACGCTTCTTTAAGGCGAATAATGAATGGCACCCGTTACGGCGCAAAACATATTCAGGTACTAAAGTTGGGTATTGGTCAGGCAGGCATTAACTATGGGCTGATGAAAGGTGCATCATTCAGTATCCACTTTTCTGGTGCGCATCGAGCGTTGGAGTTTGTTTTTTCTTCGGAACACTCTGTCGCGGAGTTTCTTGGCAATATTACTATGGATGTTGCAAAGGCAATTGTGACAATATTTTTGACGAAAATTGCAATGTCGGGATTATCAGTGTTGGCAGCTGCGGTGGGTACCGCTATTTTACCCGTCTCACTAGGTATTCTCGTCATTGTCACTTTGGGTTTTGCTATTACGTATGGTCTCCATGCTATAGATAGCCACTACAAGTTATCGGAAAAGTTAATTGAGAGCGTTAAAAAGGGACTGAAAGCGCATCAGGAAATTTCAGAGTGGAATTTTAACCATGGTAACCTTGCAGGTTCATCCATGAACAATTGGGTGTATTGATAATATGGATAAGGTTGCGCTTAAAGGATTGGCAGCATGTATACTTTTCATTATTTCTTTAACGGCTATCATTCCATTTTTCTATGAGACACTAAAGGATCATGGACTGGCTCTGATAAGGGGGGAGGATTACATATACTATTTGCCGCAACTGTTCCCGGTGATGTTTACTTTTCCTGCGCTTGTGGGCTTTTACATTTCATGTGTGTCTATTTTGCTATTTTTTCCAGTTCGACTCAAAATTAGATTTATCTTAAACAAGGTGTTTTTTTTGCTTGCGGTATATTGCGCGATAGCTGTTACTCTAGGGGTTATTACTTCATTTATAGTTATCATTTATCCCCTTGGTATAAATTATTACAAATGCGACTCAACCAGTGTATTGTCACCCGGGAGTCATTATGCTCGCACGAAAGAAATGTGCAAAGAAAGAAAAGGGTGGAGCAATGAACAACGCAGGGCGAGTTACGGTAAGCCAAAAAAATAAACACTGTGTATCGTTAAAATAGAGAGTGACAAGTCAGGTAAGGATGAAGCAACAGCTCAACGGAGTCAGAATTCGGCATGGCAGTCCAGCGATATGCCTTTCTTACAACGTGCCAGGGGGCTCACATACACGAAATGAGCCCCACGCTGTTTTCTCTTACTTCGGCCAGTTTTTTAGCACGCGCTGACGAACCTCTTCCGGGTAGCCCTGCTCAAACGAAGCATGCAGATGGCGCTGGGTTTGCAGGGTATCAAACACCACTTTCGCCCCTTTCCCCGCCACATATTCCTCTTCGTCATAGCACTGAGGGAGGCGAATCACGCGCTGGTCGTTGAACACCGCGCGGCGGCCGACCGGGTGGACGCGGGTAGAGAGCACCCAGACCACTTCACGCAGGCTGGTAGGATCAAAATCATCATCCACGACATACACTTTCGGGATGAAGACCATGGCGTCCGTTTTGAACAGCACGTCGCCGATGCGCTGGCTCAGCTCTTCACTGGAGACTCCCGGCAGTTGCTCGCGCCAGTTTTCCGGGACTACCACGAGCAGCCAGTGCACCGTCGAATCCTCCGGTATCCACGCCGTTTTGACCGGAAGTTTTGCTTCACGCAGGTAGGTCAGCGCGTCTGCCGCCAGCCCCATTGCCCACAGGGTGTGGGATTCGTCCGTTGGGCGTCCGGTAATCGACATCGGCCAGATAGGATCGTGACGGTGGGTAATGGTCTCGACGTGGAAGGTCGGCTGGGCGGATGAGCCTTCACCCAGGTAGCCGCCGTATTCCCCGTACGGACCTTCCTGGCAGTCGCGCTCGATGGAAACATGGCCCTCAATCACAATTTCTGCCGTGGCAGGCACATCCAGATCGAGACTCACCGCTTTGACTACCGGCACGGGCGCACCGGCCAGAGTGCCAATGTAATCCGCTTCATCGGCGTGGGCCGGGATAGGGATACCCGACACACATGAAATAGCCGGTGCCGGGCCTTGCACCAGCGCGTAAGGCATCGGCTCACCGCGCGCGACCCATTGCGTCCAGATTTGGCCGATGTGCTGGCTGGGCACCATCAATCCGACCATCCGTTTACCGTCGACTTTCATCACGCGGGCGATAGACCAGTTGACCCATTTACCGTCCGGCGTCTTCACAATCAGCGTACCCCAGGTGTTGGCGTAACGTCCGCCGTCCTTGTCGTGGGCGAAGGGGATAGGGAAGCGGTCGAGGCTGGCATCATCGCCGCGCAGAATATTTTGCTGGCAGGGCGCATCGGCGGAGTCAACCCGCACCGGCGGGATCCCCGGCTTATGTCGTGCGGCTGAAAGGGCTTCCACAATATCCGGTCCGCTGGATGCCGGGTTCAGACCCAGAGACATCGCCACGCGGGCATAGGGCATTTCCGCGCGGGAAGAGAGACTGGCCGGCGCGCCAAACAGGCGAAAGCCGGAGGCCACACCGGCCACATTGTGGAAAAGTGGGGCCGGGGACTGGATTTCGTAGCTGCGACGGGTGATCGCACTCGGTTCGAAATCACAGTCCACCTCGCGGGTGACGTGCATGATGTCACCCATCTCATCAAGGGCGGCAATAAAACTTCTTAAGTCATTGTAATAGCGCATCAGGGCTCCTTAAGCCGCAGTGTGATTGTCAGTGATTTTTGCCCCGTCCCAGCGTCGGGTGAGGGCGTTCTCCAGACCAAACTGGTCGAGCACGCGGGAGACGATGTGGTTGACGATGTCGTCAATCGACGCCGGGCGGTTATAAAAAGCAGGCATCGGCGGGAGCATCATGGCGCCCGCTTTTGCCAGGGCGAGCATGTTCTCCAGGTGAATAACGTTCAGCGGAGACTCACGCGGGATGAGCACCAGGCGGCGCTGTTCTTTGAGCGTGACGTCGGCGGCCCGGGCGATTAAACCGTCACCGTAGCCTGCGCGAATGGCGGCGAGGGTTTTCATGCTGCAGGGGGCGATGACCATGCCGTCGACGCGAAACGAACCGCTGGAGATAGCCGCAGCCTGATCCTGTTCATTCCAGGTTTTACTTGCCAGCGCCATCACATCGCGCACGGACCAGTCGGTCTCCATCTGAATGGTGGCGCGCGCCCATTTGGATAGCACCAGATGCGTTTCCACGCCGAGGTCGCGCAGGGCCTCCAGCAAACGGATCCCGATGATGGCGCCGGTTGCGCCTGTCATTCCTACAACAAGTTTCATATCATTGCCTTAACGCAGGTGATCTACACTGAGCATATTGTTTGTATTCGAACTGTTTGTGTTCGAACTATATAAATCCCATTGTGAGGAGTCAAGACGAGAATGGAAAACAGCACCGAAGCGATCACCGCCGCCCCCCTCTGGCCGAACGGGGACTCGTCGCTCCTGCACCTGGTGCGCCGCGCCGCGCAGCGCTCGAACGCCTTTTGGTCTACCACCGTGACCAGTGGCCTGTCGGCCGTGCAGTACGCCATTCTGGTGGTGCTGGAAGAAATGGGCAGCTGTGACCAACAAACGCTGGGCAATCGTGCCGGGTTTGATAAAGCCACCGGTACCTATCTCATTGACCGCATGAGTAAAAGTGGCCTGATTGCAACACAAACCGACCCGGCGAACCGGCGGCGCAAAATTGTGACCATGACCGACGAAGGACGTACCGTACTCAACGACATGGTGGAGCAGGCCCGGCAGACGGAAGCGCTGATGACCGCACACCTCAGCGCAGAGGATATTGCCCAACTGAAGCTGTTGCTGAGCAAACTCAGCGAGGTTCAGGAGGATTAACGGGAACCCAGGTGGATAATCGCGCAACGCTCTCGCGGAAAATGCGCCAGACACTGTCAGAAAACCGGCGGTGAATGGCGCTTTTTCGTTGCCGTTACCTCAGCAATTCAAAAGACTAAAAATGCACTTTTATTTCGTACAAAAGTACAGTTATTGGATTTTAAATCGATTACATTGCAATTAATGTTAAATATTGAAGTGTTAAGCTAATTAATACACAAATACATAATTAAAATTCCATTATTTACCTTCATTAATTTTGAATGAGATGTTCAGGGAAGGGCGATTTTCATCATTTCACGCCGGGGGTAGCATGCGTCTCGTCGAGGTGAGAACACCTCCTGGTGCGTGAAAAAGGGATCGCTATGTCAGTATCAAAAAATCAGCTTCGTTTACTGAGTCTGGCCTTAACCGCCGTCATTCCGGCGACCTGGGCCGCCGTGTTGCCAGAGACGCAGTCACTGGATCAGCTTTATCAGAAGGCGTTAAAAGAGGGCGGTGAAGTGGTGGTGTACGCCGGTGGTGATACGCCAGGTCAACAGGATGGTATCAAGCAGGCGTTCGAAAAACGTTTTCCTGGCATCAAACTCAACGTGATTGTGGATTACAGTAAGTTCCATGATGCCCGCATTGATAACCAACTGGCGACCAACACGCTGGTGCCGGATGTGGTGCAACTGCAGACGCTTCAGGACTATCCTCGCTGGAAACAGGAAGGTGTGCTGATGGATTACAAACCCGCCGGTTGGGATAAAATCTGGCCTGCGTTTCGTGATAATGACGGTGCCTGGACCGGTGTGTTCGTTGATGCCTTCTCCAACGTCGTCAACGTGAAAGGATTACCGCAGAATAAATGGCCGCGTGAAGCGAAAGATTATCTCGACCCGGCGCTGAAAGATAAAATTGTGCTGACCTGGCCGAATGACGATGACGCAGTGCTGTTCTGGTTTAAACAGGTAGTCGATCAGTACGGCTGGGATTATGTTGCGAAAATGAAAGCGCAGAATCCGATGCTGGTACGTGGTACTCAGGCTCCCGCAGATGACGTGGAAAGCGGCAAAGCGCTGGCGACTTTCTCTACCGACGGTGCGTTAGCCGTGGACGACAAAGCGAACTCCCGCTTTATGCTGCCGGAGCACGATAAATTTGTCTCCTGGGCGCAGCGTGCGGCTATCTTCAAAAAAGCGAAACACCCGGAAACGGCCAGGCTGTACCTCAACTGGTTGCTGGATAAAAACACCCAGTCAAACGTCTGGTACATGTGGTCCGTGCGTACCGATGTGACGCCGGTGAAAGGCTATAAACACATCTGGGAATATAAGAACACCGATCCGGTTGCGTTCGAGAAATTCATGAGTGACCGCGCGGCGGTAGAACGTTTCCGTGCACAAATGACGCTGTACTTCGGTGAAGTCACAGGGCAGCCGTCTCCGGGCTGGCCGGGTCTGCACCCGACGCAGGCGCTCGCCCACTAAGAAGGGTATGCCAGCAGTGTTACCTCGGATAACACTGCTGGCAAAACGCCGCTGTGTCAGTATCATGCGCCGGTACGGTTGTATTTACGGTTCAGGAACGGGTGATGTCACAGGCAAAAAGCGAAGCGACAAAAGAGAGAATTATTCGTGGTGCGGCTGAGGTTATCCGTCGCGATGGGCTACAGGCCTGCACACACCGGGCGGTGGCGCAGGAGGCGGGGGTGTCTCTGGGCACCACGACCTATCAGTTTCGCACGCTTGATGATCTGTTAAGTGCGGTGATGCAACTGGCCATTGACGAGTTTGAACAAAGCACACGTCGCTGGCTGGAGATCAACACGAGCGCTTTGCCAGAAGAGACGTTGACGCGATTCGTGCTGTGGACGCTAAGTGAACGCTCCCGCTTAAATACGGAGTACGAATTATTTGTGGCGGCGGTATCGCGCCCTCTACTTCGCCCCAGCGCATTGCACTGGCTTAAGCTGCATGAACAGTTGTTGATGGAATATTTGCAGCTGACCCCGGAAAAAGCGAAAGCCGCAGTGTCCTTTATTGATGCGTGGCTGATGCGTGGCATTCTTGATGAGCCAGAGGCGCTTAACGCGCAGACGCAAATTCACGCCGTATTTAAAGCTATCGTTTATGGCGAATAAATAAAATAACGTCTTTTATATTGCGTAATATTCCCGCTCCCCGTCATCGCTATTCCCGAGCGCCTGTAATGGGCAAAGGATATATTCTCTCGCCTCTTTGTGGACTTAACTTAAATTACGCTTTCTGCGATAGACGTTTGCGCTTTATATACGTAACCCGTTGTTAAGATTAATCTTAGAAATAATGAGAATAACTATTATTTGTTAGAGATGCTGACGTTTTTGACGTAAATTCATTTGCAAAAATTATGTTACAAATCCTGCGAATTTATTCACAACCAAGGACGTTTAGCGTATGGGGATCTTAAAACCTGGCTTGTTACTGACCGCTTTTGTACTCACCGCATGTGGCGGAGGGGGTGGCGGCGGCGGTGGGAGCAGCGACAGCACACCGCCGGCGACAACGGCACCTGTGCAAACGGATAATGGCAATACCGACGGAAATACCAGTACCACTCCTGCAACACCCACCACGGCTCCGGTCAGCCTGGCCACCGGCGGCACCATTGTTGGCTGGACTTACACCACGCCAGAAGGCCGTGAATACGTTATGCGCGGGACGGGCATCTCAGCAGGGCTGGTGCAAACCCAGATGTTGACCCGTGACGATCGCAGCAAAGTGTCCGGCACATCATGGTGCTGTGGTCGGATGAGCTACACCACCTTCGGGACCTGGACTCAGTTCGAAAAAGGTGTGCATGACGTGTTCTACACCGGCGATGCCACTCTGGCCGCCAATGTCCCGACGCAGGGTACGGCAACCTATACAGGTTACGGGATGCGTGAAAGCACGCTTAGCGATGCCACCTTTAACATTGATTTCGCAGCGAAAACCATCAATGGCACCGTTGCCGCGGGTGAGACCTTCGGCAGCGATATCGCCATGCAGGGCACTATTGCCAACGGTGGTTTCACCGGTAACGCGCAATCGGGTGGCCAGGCAGGTACCTTCACCGGTCACTTCAACGGCCCGGCGGCAGAAGAGTTAGGCGGTCTTGCGCAGTTCGCAGACAGCACTAAAAACGCATCCTTTGGCGCAACGCGTCAATAAATCGTTTTCCGGTCAGCTTGTCTGACCGGATCTTCTGATGGTAAGTCTTCCTATGAACATTTTGCGTACGGGCGCACTGAGTCTGTTGTGCCCGCTGGGCGTGGCCTTTGCCGCGCCGCCAGAAACCGATGCGATTCCCGCTGCTCCCCACTTTGAACGCCTGACGACGCCAGATAAGCGTACGGAAGCTGGCGAGAAAACCTTGCACATCACCAACGCCCAGCTGGCTGAGCAGCCGGAACTGGCGATGGCGTTGCTTAACCAGGCCGTGCAGGAAGGCAAATGGCCGATGGTCAGTGCAATTTTGCCCGTCTACGAGGCGTCGCCAGACCCGGATCGCACCCTGATTCAGTTTGCCAAAGCCGGGCTTGCCCGTAGTCAGGGGCATTACGACGAGGCGGTGGCGCAGTATCGCGCGATCCTGAGTGCCCATCCTGATTTTGCAGCAGTACGCCTGGATTTGGCCCGGGCGATGTATGAAAACCACCAGTATGATGCCGCCGAATATCAGTTTCGCCTCGTATTGCAAAGTAATCCGCCGGATAATATTCAGCACGTCATTGCGCAATATCTTGAGCGCATCCAAAAGGGCAGCGCATTAACCGGGACATTAAGCGTCAGTTATCTGAATGACAGCAACGTGAATAATGCGTCATCCGGTAAAACAATTCGCGTTGGCGATCGTCTCTTTATTCGTAATAAAGACAGTTATCCCCAGCGCGGGGAAGGTATGTGGTTTAGTGGCTCGCTGCAAAAAGATGTGCAGGTATACGACCAGCACGGATTACGTTTTCTCGGCACGGTAAACGGCAAGAGTTACTGGAATAACCATGACTTTGACGATATTACCAGTCGCGCGTATGCCGGGTACCAGTGGCGTAATTTCCGTCAGCAATTTGCGTTATTACCTTTTTATGAAAAAAGGTGGTACGGCACCGAGGCGTATTCTTCCGGGCCTGGCGTACGCGCGGAATACAGTTATTTGCTCTCGCCCACCTGGCAGGTGAGTCAGGCGCTGGAATATCAAAAGCTGGATTATGATGATGACGATTACCGTTTTTTGCGCGGGCATAATCGTTACACCTCGACCACGCTGTCGCATGCGTTCAGCAGCCGGGTATCGGGCTTCGCCGGGTTCGATTTACTCGATCAGCAAACGGCTTCCCGCAGCGAATCCAACCATCGCGTGGGCGTGCGCAGCGGTGTGCAGGTGGATTTGCCCTGGCAGGTTTCGTTTGCGGCGACCACCGCGTTTGCAAAGCGCAGCTATCAGGCAGACAGCGACATCTTCTCCACGCGTCGCAAAGATGATGAGCAATTTTATAATCTGTCGCTCTGGCACCGGGATCTCTATTTCTTCGGCGTGATGCCAAAACTGAATTTCAGCAACAAGCGGGTCGACAGCAACATCGATTTTTACGATTACCGGCAGCGAAATATCACGCTGTCGCTGGATAAAAACTTTTAATATGCGGCGTGCCAGGCCTGGTGGCTTAGCACGCTTAGCTGCGAGTTGAAGATGAGTCCTCAATATAAGCAGGCATGAATCAGCGTGCGTACTGCAATGCCCACGATTGCGCCGGGAATGACATAGCGGAACAATCTGACGAAGCGGCTGGCGATGCCTAAGTAAATCCCCACGCCCGGCAGGTCGAACGTCTGAATCAGAAAGCCTGCCGATGCGTTGACCTGTTGAGGGGTGACCAGGCCTTTGCTGAGCAATTCAGAAATAACGCCAAAATAAGCGGTGCCCCCGGCGAGGAATTTGGTCAGCGTGGGCAAGACATACACCTGGGGAATATTAAACCAGAGCAGTACCGGCGACAGCAGGGTGGTGAGTGCGCTGACCACACCGGCTTCTTTTAATATTCCAACGATGGTTAACGAGAGCAGCAGCATCGGCAGCGAACCCAGCGCCAGGCGTATCGCGTCGCTACCCGCGCCGTTAATGATATTGATAAGGCTGGTGGACGACTTGTCGTTCAGCGTGTCACTTACCTCGCTGTTGGGGATAGCCGTCGAGAGTTTTTTACCAAACAGGTGATAGGTAACTGCCGCGGCGGCGAGCCCGCCGATAATCGAAATCACAATGGCACTTCCCCAGTGCAAACCAAAGGGGATCAGCGGGTAGAACACGTTGCCTTGCCCCATCGCAAAGAGCATAGCCAGCGCAGCGGCAAGCTGGCGCTCCGACGTCCCGCGTTTTTCCATGATGGCGAGGGCGGCAATCGGGGCGGCAAAGCTGACGAAATTCAGTTGGATCAGGGCAAAAATGGCGAGCCCGGAGATGCCGAAAGGTTTAAGAACCGGGGTGGTAAGGCGAACAACGGCATCCACAATCCCTTTAGCTTCCAGGTATTTCATCACAATCAGCATGATTATCATGATGGGGATGAGGGTATACAGCGCGACATCAACAGACGTTTTTCCTGCTGACATAATGACGTCGATAATATTCATTGAAGATCCTGATGAAGATTCACGAAGCGAAATCTACACCTCTGACAGTGAGCGTACCGTCCATGTTGTGCTCTTAACGCCGCTTTGTCTAATAAGGGAAAATGATTTGTCGTAGGGCAAATAGAGCAGGATTACATGAGGTTGGGGAAAAAATACACGAAGACGGGATGAACAGAGGCGGCAGCAAAACAGACAGGGCACGGCGAAGACCGTGCCCTAAAGCGCGAATCACGGTAGCAGAATAATGCGGCCCAGCACGTGATTATCCTCGGCATAGCGGTGGGCCAGCGCCGCATCGGCCAGTGAGAAATGGCGGTCTGTCACGACGTTAAATTTGCCTTCTCTGGCCTCGTTTAGCAGGCTGTCAACCAGGTTTCTGGCTTGCAGGGTGGCCAGTTCACGTCCCCAGAACAGCCCCGTCAGAGTCTGGTTGGCGTTTTGCAGGGCGGTTAAATCAGCCTGCGCTGCGCCGCCAGCATTGCCTGCAAGCACGACGGTTCCCCATTCGCGCAGGCAGGCGAGTGATTGGGCAAGCGTGGCACCCACAAGCTCAAGCACGCAATCCACCCCCGTTCCCTGGGTCAGGCGGTGCACCTCAGCCACGATGTCCTGCTGGCGATAATCCAGCGCAGTGTCAAGGCCCAGCGCCTGTAATGCCGGCACACGCTCCTGGCCCGAAAGCGTCGCCAGTACGCGGATGCCCCGGGCTTTGGCCAGCTGGATTGCCGCCACCCCGACGCCCCCTGCGCCACCCTGAATCAGTAAGGTATCGCCCGTTTTCAGCCCGCCACGCACGAATAACCCCTGCGCCGCCGTGCCGAAACTGACCGGAATGACGCTTGCCGTCACGGCATCAAGGCCATCAGGGATCAGCCACGACCAACTGGCAGAAACGGCCCGGTATTGTGCGTGAGATCCTGATAACGCCAGGGTCGCAACGCGTTGACCGGGCCTGCGATCCCGGACCTGTTGCCCGACTTCAACTACAGTCCCCGCCGCCGAGTAACCCGGTATGGTTCCACCGATGGCAGCCGGGCTGGTGGCGCGATTAATCAGATCTCCCCCTTCCAGAGCAATGGCTTCGACTTCAATGAGTATTTCATCGGGGCCACACTGCGGGCGGGGAACGTCACCATACTGCAAAACCTCCGGGCCTCCTGGCTGAACATAGCGTGCCGCTTTCATTTTCGCTTACCTCCTCAGGAACGTTGTGCAGAGGGATGACGCAACCCCTCTGCCAGTTGGGTAAATGCCTCAATCACTTTCGGTAGCGCCTGTTCGGGATGGTCGCTGGCGGCAACCCACAGAGCGGCGTTCAGGGCGGCGCTGTTGAGCAAATGTGCAGCCGCGTCCACATCGACCGGTTTCATTACCCCGCGCGCGATCATTGCCTTTACGGCAAGACGCGTTGCTTCCAGGCAGCCATTCTGGCTGGGCCAGCGGCTGGGATCGCCAAGAAATGCCGGGCCGTCGAGCAGGACAATACGCTGCACTTCGGCATCCAGCGCCAGCTCAATGTAGGCCGTGCCTTCCGCCAGTAATCTCTCCCAGTCATCCGTGATCCCGGCGGCTACCGCTTTGGCTCGCTGCGCCATTTCCCCGTCAACCTGCGCGACAACGGCGGCAAGCAGACCCTGCTTGTCACCAAAGTTGTGATACAGCGCACCACGGGTGAGGCCGACGCTGGCGGTCAGTTCGTCCATCGATGCGGCGGCAAAGCCTTTCTCGGCGAAGGCGATGCGCGCGGCGGCGATCAGTTTGCTGCGGTTTTCTTCCATTGTTTCGGCGCGACGTCGGGCAGCCATAGCGACTCCTTTTGACATACGTGACGTATCTCAGTTGACATACGATGCGTATGTGTGATTAATTTCATATACGGCGTGTATATTAAATCATGTATGCGCTTTACGCACTTTCCATCGCACCACGACCCCAGAAAAGGTAACTCTATGATCCCGCGTGAACCGATTTTCCCCGCCAACCGCCACGCACTGTATGAAGCGCATGGCTACTCCGCCGCCATCCGCTCAGGCGATTTGCTGTTTGTTTCCGGCCAGGTGGGCAGCCGTGCAGACGGCTCCCCGGAACCGGACTTTGCCGCCCAGGTTCAGCTCGCTTTTGATAATCTGCGCGCGACGCTCGCGGCGGCAGGCTGCACCTTCGACGACCTGATTGATGTCACCACGTTCCATACCGACCCCGAGAACCAGTTTGCGACCCTTATGCAGGTGAAGGCGGCGATATTCCCGCAGCCGCCATACCCAAACTGGACGGCGGTGGGGGTGACCTGGCTGGCAGGGTTTGATTTTGAAATTAAGGTGATTGCCCGTATTCCCGCGTAAGGGCAGACATTCAAGGCCTGTCGGGGCCCGGCATGGTGGGGGGACGACAGGCGAATTATTTATGTGATGAATATCTTGAGTTTTGCACCTGTAACATACCTGTCATCTCCTTCTCATTAAGCTGTCGGCAGGACATTTTCGCCTCTGCCGCGCAGGGGCCTGAGGATCACGCTTATGACCGCCCAATCCGATTACTGCATACCTTTTCCCTCCACCAACGATGAATCGTTTGACGACCTGATTGATCAACTGACTGACGTCAGAAACGCAATGCTGGCAGCCCCTTTGCGTGCCCAACCGCATCTGGAGGCGGTTCATCCCGCATTTTCAGCCAGTGCCATCAACCTGTTGCAGTATCTTGCGTTTCGCCGCCAGGATCTTCGCCAGCTACAAAGCAAACTCGCCATGCGCGGGCTCTCGTCACTGGGGCGCGCCGAAGCCCATGTACTGGAGACGGTAACTCAGGTGTTGCAGCTGTTGCAGCAGGTCTGCGCGAAGTCGCCCGTTGACCTGGTCGGCGAGCCGGCGCTGAGTTTTGCCGACAGCCAGCGGCTGCTTAAAGCGCATACCGAACAGTTGTTTGGCCCGGCAATGGCGGGGCGTGATGTGCGGATCATGGTCACCATGCCAGGGGAAGCGGCGGACGACCCGACGCTCATCCAGAATCTGCTCAGACAGGGCATGAACTGCATGCGTATCAACTGCGCTCATGACGATAAAAGCGTCTGGCTGAAAATGATCAATCATCTGAAGCTCTCGACAAAAAGCCTGAAAATCCCCTGCCAGATAGTGATGGATTTACCTGGCCCTAAACTGCGTACTGGCCCGATGGAACCCGGTGCCGCCGTAATCCACGTGCGCCCGAAACGCGATGTCTTTGGCCGGGTGGCGCGCTTAGCCCGGCTGTGGCTGACGGTGTCTCCGGTGTTGTCTCCCGCCCCCTCACCGGCAGACAGCGTGCTTCCGGTCGACAAAACCTGGCTGGCAGCGCGGGTCACTGGCGATGAAATTGTGTTTTCCGACGTCCGGGGCGCAAAACGTGTCATGACGGTGGCGGATGTCACGCCGAATGGCTGTTGGGCGGAACTGGCGCAAAGTGCGTGGATTGTCCCTGGCATAACGCTGCGCTGTAAAAAGCGCGCGCGGAACAAAAAATCGCTCACCCGGGTGGGGGCATTGCCGCAGGTCGAAAACGTCATTTTCCTCAACCGGGGCGACACGCTGATCCTGACCCGCGATCTGCTGCCGGGCCGTGCGGCGACCTTCGACAGCACCGGCCAGCTCCTGACGCCGGCGTATATCGGCTGTACGCTGCCCGACATCTTTGACGATGTGCGCGCGGGGGAGTCTATCTATCTGGACGATGGCAAAATCGGTGGGATTATCGAAAAAGTGGAGCTGACGCAGCTGGTTATTCGCATCACCCATACCCATGTCCGGGGTTCAAAACTGCGAGCCGATAAAGGCATAAACCTGCCGGAAAGCCATTTGCACCTGTCGGCGTTAACCGCGCAGGATCTCGAGATCCTGCCGTTCGTGGTGAAATACGCCGACGTCGTGGAATACTCCTTTGCCAACTGCGCCGCAGACGTGGCGCTGCTGCAAAAAAGCATGCAGTCCCTCCGGCGTAAGCATCCGGCCATTGTGCTGAAAATTGAAACCAAGCGGGCGTTTAAGAATTTACCCGCCATGCTGTTGATGGCGATGCGTTCTCCCTGCTGCGGCGTGATGATCGCCCGTGGTGATCTGGCGGTAGAGTGCGGATTTGAACGGTTAGCCGAAGTGCAGGAGGAGATCCTGTGGATTTGCGAGGCGGCTCATATTCCTGTTATCTGGGCCACACAGGTGCTGGAAACCCTGGCGAAATCGGGTATGCCGTCACGCGCCGAAATCACCGATGCTGCTATGGGGCACCGGGCGGAGTGCGTCATGCTGAATAAAGGCCCTTATATTCTTGAGGCCATCCAGGTGCTGGATAATATTTTGCGTCGCATGCAGCCGCATCAATCCAAAAAACAATCGATGCTGCGTGAACTGAGAATTGCCCATTTACTTGACGCAGCGGAAAGCCATTAACGGCTGCTGCAAACAGGCCCGCCCTGTAAGACGGGCCTGCGCTGTCAGGCTGCGCTATTCACGCCGGTCGCCGGGAGTAATGTTTTACCGCCTTTGAGGGTGAAGAGTGAAATAACGGTAAAGGTCAGCGTAATCGATCCCAGAATAAAATAAGCCTGATGGAAACCAACGGTGTCATACATCCGTCCAACCCATGCTGATAACACCACGCCTGAAAGCTGTTTCGATAAATTAAAGCCAATCAGGAACAGTGTTGCCGACAGTCTCGGATTAAACGCAGAGGAAATATATTTAAAGGTGCCAACCAGCAGGAACGGCAGCTCAAACATATGCAGCATTTTTAGAATAACGACTTCGACGGCTGAAGACGCAAAAGACGAGCCTAAAATACGGGCTGACATAATAACACCCGCCGCCATCAGCGCATTTTTGGCGCCAATGCGATTCACAATAGCCGGGGCGAAGAACATGATCGTGGCATTGAGTAATTCCCCACCGGTGGTCACAAAACCAAACACTTCGGTGCCACGCTGGGGGCTGGAGAAGAAGCCTTTAAAGAAGTTGGCAAACTGCTGGTCGAACACGTCATAGACGCTGGCGACACCCACGACGTAGACAATAAAGCCCCAGAAGCGCGGCATCCGCAGCAGTTCTGCGGCCGTGCGCATTGAGAACGCCTGGCGGTTGGCTCCCAGTGCGTCGATAACCAATTCGCTGTTGCTGCCTTCCGGCTTAGACATCCACAGCAGCACGCCAAGCACCAGCGCGAAACCGGAGGCGATCCAGAAGGTAATATTCGGGTCGATGCCGAACAAAATACCGGTGATGGAGGCACACAGCGCCCAGCCAATACAACCCGAGACGCGGACTTTGCCATATTCAAACTGATTGGCACGGCTGACGCGTTCAATATAAGCCTCAACCGCACCGGAACCGCTGGAGAACACGACACCCAGATAAATCCCGCCCGCCAGCGCACCGGCATATATATTCAATTGCAGTAACGGCGACAGGACAAAAATAAAGAAGGGGGCGAACAGAATCAATAAGACGGTAATGGTCCACAGCAGATGTTTGCGTAATCCCAGCTTATCGGAGATCAAACCAAACACCGGCTGGAAAATAATCGCAAACAGCGAGATAGAGGAGAAAACGATCCCCGTTTCCGTTTTGGTTAAATGGTTAACTTCTGCCAGCCAGACCGGGAAAAAAGGAAAGTAGGCCGACATAATGAAGTAGTAGAAGAAAAAGAACAGCATAAAGTAAATAAAGTTATGCCGTTCTCTTGGGGCGAGTTCAGAGAGTTTCATTGTGACTGTTCCATCCTGTTATGCCTGTAAGCCAGGGGGCTTAACGCCCCCCGATTATTATTGGAAGTGAAGCGTTAACTGATATTGCCATTGTGTCTCAAGCAGCAACCATTGCTGCAATACGCTGGGCGTCCAGGAGTCATCCCCGCCGATGCCCATATGCAGGCCATCGAGGGTTATCCAGACGCCGTTTTCCGGCTGCATCCGGTGCCAGTGGTCGGTCTCCATTAATTGCGCGGTACTGAAAGGCTGTACGGAGAAGTGGAAATTCCCCGCCACGTGCCAGCGTCCCCAGTCCAGGGCTTTCGTGTCGCAACGCAGGCCGTTTTCAGTCGGGAAAATGTACGCTGTGGTCATCTCACTGAGCGGTTGTTCCCAGCGGGAGAAAAGGGCGCTGGTGCGTCTGTCCGGGTAGTTTTCATGCGGGCCGAGGCCGAGCCAGGAGACGGGCGTGTTCTCGTCCTGGACCTGGAAATGCAGCCCGACGCGCGGCAGCGGTGGCAGGGTGCCTGCGCGTTCACCGTCAATGGCCAGGTGCAGTTTGCCCTCGGCGTCAAAGGTCATCCGCCAGTGGCTAACAATCACCACGGCGTTGTCACTCAGGTAGTGCCAGCGACTGTCGATGACCACCTCATGGGCGAGACGCTGGGCGTCACACTGCACGCAGCGAGAGGTGAGGTTGTACAGCCCGGCGCTTTTCCAGCGTTCAACCCAGGCGTTAGGATCGATGCGTTCAACCTCGCTTACGCCAATTTCATTGTCCAGCGGCGCACGCACAAACTGGTCACGCAGCGGGGTGAGCAACTGTTCTGCGCCGTCCACCTGCCAGTGGGTGAGCAGACCGCTCTGGCGGTCGATAGTCCACTGCTGTGTGCCATGACGAACAGTCCAGGTACTGTCGCTCTGCTCCAGCTCGGGGGCCGTGCCGGTGGATAAATGCGGGCGCAGTACCAGCGGGGTGGTGAGGGCAAACTGTTGCCAGGCCACGCGATGCCCGGCGTCAGACCAGGGGGTGGCCTGCGGCTGGACGACCGTCAGATTCAGCCAGACGTCTTCAGCCCCGGCGGGTAGCGTGAGCGTCTCACTCAGCGTCAATTCACACTGGCCTTCAGGGAGGATATCCAGCGTCACGCAGCCGTGAGCAACGGTTTCACCTGCCGCCTGAACCTGCCAGTGCAGTTCCTCGTTATCAGTGGTGCGGAACAGATATTCATTGGTGAGTCTGACGCGCAGCGGATGTTGCGCCAGCAGGGCAAACTGGAAGAATTGCTGCGCATGGCTGGCCTCGATTAAGGACGGGTGAGGGCGGCGATCGGGGAACACCAGGCCATTCATACAGAACTGGCGATCGTTGGGCTTGTCACCAAAATCCCCGCCGTAGGCCCAGCCGGTGCTGCCATCGTCAAAGGTTTTCATGATCGCCTGATCGGCCCAGTCCCAGATAAACCCACCCTGCAGGCGCGGGTACTCACGAAACGCCTGCCAGTAATCGGCAAAATTGCCCAGGCTGTTGCCCATGGCGTGGGCGTATTCACAAAGAATGAGCGGACGCTGCTCGCCAGGCAGGCTGATCCACTTTTTAATCCCCCACTTGGGTACCGCCGGGATCGGCAGGTCGCTGTCCACGCGGGCATACATGGGGCAGACAATATCGGTGGTGCTGCTGTTCGCGCCGCCACCTTCGTACTGCACCGGGCGCGACGGATCATTGCGTTTGAGCCAGTGGTACATGGCTTCGTGGTTGCTGCCACCGCCGGATTCGTTGCCCAGCGACCAGATGATAATCGACGGGTGATTGCGATTGGTCTGTAGCATGCGGGTGACGCGCGCGCTGTAAGCCGGCAGCCAGGCGGGGTCATCGGAAAGTCGGCTCATAGGCACCATGCCGTGGGTCTCGATATTGGCCTCGTCGACCACGTAAAGACCGTAGCGGTTACAGAGTTCATACCAGCGTGGCGCGTTGGGGTAGTGAGAGCAGCGTACGGCGTTAAAATTGTTCTGCTTCATCAGCAGAATGTCCTGCACCATGTCCGCTTCGGTCACGACCTGGCCGCGCTGGTGGTGATGCTCGTGGCGGTTCACGCCGCGGATCAACAGCGGTTTGCCGTTAAGTTTCAGCAGACCATTGTCGATGTCGATTCGACGAAAGCCGATATCCCAGGCCTCGGTCTCTATCAGCTCATCACCGTGCCACAGGGACACCACCGCACGATAGCAGTGCGGCGTTTCCGCACTCCACAACGCCGGGCGTTCCACGGGCAAATGCATCACGGAGCGTTCGCCGTAGTTGCCACGCTCGTCAATGATGGGTGAGCCGGGTTGCTGCTGGTGTTGTGCGACGCAGTGCTTGCCGTTCCACAGCGCAACACGGACGGTCAGTGTCTCAAGCCATTGCGCCGGGGCGGCAACGGTAACGCTGACGTCCAGTTCTGCATCGCGATACAGCGCATCAAGCTGAGGCGTGATCTGGACATCACTCAGGTGCAACGTCGGTTTATTGAGCAGCCAGACGGAGCGGAAGATGCCGCTCATACGCCACATGTCCTGGTCTTCAAGCCAGGTGCCTGCGCTCCAGCGCATGACCATCACGCAGAGGCGGTTTTCACCGGTTTGCAGAAAGGCGCTGAGATCGAAGGCCGCGGGCAGGCGGCTGTCCTGCGAATAACCAACCCATTTACCGTTGCACCAGAGATGGAACGCCGAGTTCACGCCGTCGAAGATAATTTGCGTCTGCCCTTCAGTTTGCCAGCGTTCTTCGACGCTAAAAGTCAGCGAGTAGCAGCCGGTGGGGTTGTCTTCCGGCACGCGCGGCGGGGTGGTTTCGATGGGGTAACGCACGTTGCTGTAGATGGGCGCGTCATAGCCTTCCATTTGCCAGTTTGAGGGCACGGGCGTCGGGCGGCTGTCCGCCAGATCGCTTTCCAGCCAGTGGGCATCTACCGCAAACGGGCTGCGGGCATAAGAAAACTGCCATTGCCCGTCCAGCAGTCGGCGTTGGGGTGAGGGCTGATTCTCTCTGGCGGCGTCAAGGTCTCGCCAGCTGGCGAACGTCGGGTGGGCCGATAAACGGTTCAAATGCGTAATGGTCTGATTTTGCCAGTCTTCACGGCCCAGCACTTCATGAAATGTCGGCCCCTGGGGAGCCTGTAACGCGTGATGTTGCATAGGAAACCCTGATTGATAAATGAAAATGTCATTCGCTAGACAAGATGGGATGAGTTATCAGATATTTTGTTTTTAGCCACAATATCGGCAAAATTGAAACTCACTGGCGATCACGAAACGGCCTTAAAATGGCGTTTTTTTGTCGTCTTTTAGACATAAAATGTTAGCGAGCGACATTGTTATTGTTGAGTAAAGGAGTATGAGATGCAGCGCCATACGGCAACCTTAGAAGATGTGGCCCGCGAGGCCGGGGTCTCTCAGCAGACGGTCTCGCGCGTGCTGAATAAACCCGATGTGGTTTCTGAGCGCACCCGGGAAAAAGTCATCCGGGCAATGCAGGCGCTGCATTATGTGCCCAACCGTTCAGCACAATTGCTGGCCGGGAAATCGGCACCCTCGATAGGCTTGATTACGGCGTCACTGACGCTGCATGCGCCCTCGCAAATCGCCGCCGCGGTGAAAAGCCACGCGGGTGCGCATCAGCTGGAGGTGGCGATTGCCATGCCGGTGGTGGCGGATTACGCCTCACTGCAGGCGCGCTTGAATGAGTTTCGTGCGCAGAATATTCGCGGAGCGATCATCAATCTGCCCCTGGAGGGCAGCATTGCGGAAAAACTGGTGAGTGAGAATCCGGATATCTGCTGCCTGTTTCTGGACATCTCGCCGGAAACGGATGTCTGCTGCGTGCGCTTTGATCATCTTGAAGGTTGTGGTGCCTGTGTCACTCATCTCTGGGATCTGGGGCACCGGGAGTTTGGCCTGCTGGCGGGGCCGGAAAGTTCGGTTTCCGCCCGTATGCGTTTGAGTTGCTGGCGCGAAACGCTGCACCGGCTTGGGGTGAGTAATGCGGTGACGGTGTTTGGTGACTGGAGTGCAGCCAGCGGCTGGCATAAGGCTTTCGAGCTGTTACATCAGTATCCGAAGATGAGCGCCATTGTCGTCGCGAATGACCAGATGGCCCTGGGCGTGCTAAGCGCACTGGCGCAACTGAATCGCACGGGAAGCCGGGCCGTTTCGGTAACCGGTTATGATGATACGGCAGACAGCCTCTACTTCCAGCCGCCGCTGACGACCGTAGCCCAGGACTTCAATAAGCTCGGCAAACGTGCGGTTGAATTGCTCATCCAGCAAATCGCCGCCCCGCAGATGCGCATTCGTGAGCTGTTGCCCACACGGCTGGTGATTCGCCAGTCCACCTGGCCTTTGGGGCGGGAAGATAACCAGAACGCGCAGCTCATCACACAGCTTAAAACACTGGTGGAGAAGCTATGAGCATTCAAGCGCAGGTGCTTTATCATCAGTGAGAAATAGCGACCGGATAAAATTCCGTAATACTCAGGACATGCATATCAACCGCAGAGGGAGCGTTCATGAATCGACGGCAATTTTTGGCTGGCAGTATGGCAACACTGGCGGTTCTGCCGCTGGATGCCCATGCCAGCGTGAAAGAGATACTGGCAGGCGCAGCCAACGCAGAAGACAGATTAGCATTCACCCAGCTTCAGCAACAAACGACCACGCTGGTGGTTAATCTGGTGACCGGCAGTTTGCTGAACTTTGGTTACCAGACTCTCAGCGGCAATCAGCCCAACGCCTATGCCAATCAGGTTTATCTGTGGGAAGTGTCTACCGACACCATTCCCTGGAGCCGCCCGGCGCAAAACGGCACGCCCGTGCTGTTAAATATCCCCACTGGCGACCAGAATATTGAGAATGTCGATATTTCGACCAATGCGTATATTTTAGGCTACTCGCTGGCACCCGCCGGACAGTCGCCAGCATGGTCAAATTATTCAAACGTGGTGGCTTGTGCGTATATTCCACCAGGCACTGGCGGGATTGAAAATCGGCAGGTCACACAATCCACATGCAGTATCGAGCCTGTTTATGTCGGCACGACGTCATTAGCCTGCTTTTTTACGTTTCTGCCTGGCTTTCAGGCACTGTTATCAAAAAGCTGGATCGGTATCTGGCAAGGCAGTTCCGCATCTTATACGCTGGCGCCAAAATGGCGCGCACCGGTCACTGTAGAAGCAGACAGTGGCTACGCCGGGATTAACGGCGTGGCATTTGCGACGGGGGAAAAATATACCCTTGGGTTATTTAGCGGTGGTTTCGATCCTGATCAGGAAAAGTGTGACCTTAAGCTTTTATGCTGCACTGCGATGTTTTCAATATGACAGTAATATTTTTCGTTTGTTAAATTATGAATAAATGATGAATTTTGAAATATCATTTCTTTATTTTGCATAATAAAATTTATTGATAAGAATGAAGTTGTAGTGAGGCTGTAGTGATGGTGAATGGCAGGTAAATAAAGTGAGGTTTTGCTGCTGTTATTTTTTTATTTTTATAATGAGTGAGCGTTGGATATTACTAAAGGTAATGTTTTCTGAGTAAGGTGAATTCTATCAGTAAGTTGAGTGTGTGGGAGGTAGCGCATTTTGGCAGAATGAATGAGTTCGAAATGACGACTGTGTTAATCAATTATTCCAACATGATGTTTTTAATGAAGAATGCGATGAAATAAAAAAATCGACGACCTGGATTGTATTTATTCATCATGCGTGCTTTACTTCATCTTGCCTTTCATATGATAAATATGTTTAACCTTTTTACTTGCATCCCGTTAAGCCCGGTGGGCCGTTCCTGTCACACTGGCAAATAAAGATGTCCGGTATGACTGGCTCTGTCGGGGAACGCCGAGAAAAAAAGTTTAAACATGACATTCTTAATGTAAGGCGCTCAAAACTTAAGCCACACTAAATTAAGCTGCAAATACTACGTATTATATATCCCGGCGTGTCTGGTTCGGCGGTTATACGTCGCTCTATTATGGAGCGGGGAATATTTATTAGCTGGCTAACCTGATGCGTTACCTGGTTTTGGAAGATGTCTGATTCTTAAATGTATTCACGTGTTACCATCACTCTTGTAAATGGGGGTTAATATGTCAGAAGCACATGCACTTGAATTACCCATCAGCACGGCTATAACTGCCGATCAAAATATTGTCGTCACTACCGATCCGGGCAAAGTTAGTGCGAATCAAATCGGGGTGGATTACAACGGCCCGAATGCTAACCAGCCGAGTACATACGGTAACGTGCTTTATATCTGGCAGTCTGGTGAGGCGATTCCGTGGTCTTCCGATGCGAAGAATTTTGCCGCGGTTATTGGGAATAGCCCGGCAGGTTCACAGTCTTTTGACCAACTGAATGTGACCACCCTGTCGTATATTATTGGCTATGCTGTCGGTCCGATTCTGAACGCCAGTTGGTCAAAATATTCCAACGTGGTGGCTTATACCTATGTGCCAGCAATCGGCGGTGGCGATATTGTTTCCGTCAAATCGACCGTCGGTGTAGCCAGCCTTGGTTCGACTTCCCTGGTGACAAATATAAATTTACTGCCGGGTTTCAATCCTTCCGGTTCCAGCACCTGGGTTGGGGTCTGGGAAGGTCAGTCGGCCTCCTATAACCAAAAACCAAAATGGCGTGCGCCTGCACTGAGTTCCAGCGCCAGCAGCACTGTGTCGCTCAACAATATTATGCTGACCCGCGGCACAACTTACACCATCGGCCTGTTTGCAACAGGTTATTCCAGCGACGATTCGCAGTTGAAACAAAGCTCTCTCGCCGCAACGCACACGTTCACCGTTTAATCCCTGCACAGCGCCTTTCCCTGCCATTTCAATGGACTCAGGGAAGGGCGTTTTTTGCTCGACGTCTTGATACAGCAAAGTATTACGGAGGCGTTCAATGGCTTTTTTTACCCAGTCTGCAAATCCATCACTTTATTTAGCCAGCACCGACAGCGAAAACGTGGGCGCAGTGGCCTTTGTCACTGGTGCAGGCGTTGTACCAACGGAAAAGGGCATTGAGCTGGCTGAGGCGTTAGCCAATACCGAACTGGCGGGAAACTTTGTCTTTTCGCCGTCACTGCTTAATTTTGGCGATGACCCGGATGTTCAGGCGGCCTTTGTGAAAGCGGTCCAAAACCAGGTGGCGCAGCAGCCTGCACCGCGTGGGATTTTGTGGCTACCTGACCCTGCTCCGGCCGCGGTGGCCGCTGATAATACGTTGATTTTTTTAGGGCTGGCCTATGATGGTTCCTCTGTCACCTCTGGGCTTGCGAATGCGAGTATTTTTCCCAACCTGTCGCTGTCTGTTCAAAACGGCATGGCGGTGGCGCTGTCCGGTAATACGCTGACACTTAGCAATGGTGCCGTGGCATTTACGGGGGCAGCCGCGCCACAAATGGACGCCGCGCAAACTGCTGCTCTGCCATTTGATGGACAACAACGGGGATGTATTAACTTCAATACCCGCATACAGCGTCTGTCCCTCTATCGCGACTGGAAATGGGGTTTTCATTTTATCTTTGCTCACGACGCGGCTTTTGATGGTTTGATTTCCGAATGGCTGCCGCTGGGAAGTGTGGACAACGGGCCGACCGATATGCTGGGTTTTCAGGTGTCAACGGATCCGGCAGACCCGCTGAATATCCTGCACACACATAACAATCAAAACCCTAACCGCTCATCACTGCTTTTCACCGGGCTTAATGGCGATCAGAGTCAGACCTCCATCGCGTCTTATTACCGGACGGTGACTGGCGATGTTATCACGCTCATTCCTGTTGGCGTTTCGCCGCAGGAGGGCGCGCAATCGGGCGGGCTGGTGTTTGCTGCGGGCCATCATATTGCCGAAAACCAGGTAGATTTTCATGTTGCACCGTTCGGTGATTTTTTGGTGTCGGCGAACACGGGGCCAAACGGCGTGACCACGGAATTGCTCTGCGGGCTATCAGGCAATGAATTTATTTCGCTGGTGCCGGGCAGCACGTTTGAAAGCGCATCGCGTATCCGTTTTGTCTCTCAGCAGGGGGCCTTTGCGGCTGACTTCCCACCGCCCGTCGCATCACCGACCGGCGCGCCGCGCAACAACAACAGCCTGCTTTCCAATGACTTTGTCACCTCGTGGATGACAGTCTTGCCCCCGGTCAGTAAGCAAAACACCTATGCTGCCCAGCCTGATGGCGCGGCGTTGTTCGGCTACGACAATTACGTGTGGAAAAATAATATACAAATGCTCGGGCATGTTGATCCGGGCTATGTATTGCCAGACGGCGGCACCACTGCTTTTCCGATGGTGCCTTATGCCGGTTTCCAGCCAGCAGACGGGCAGAACGGTTTTGACCAGACACAAAGCCGCAACTTTGAGGCGTTGATTATTGGTGCGACCCGACGCCAGTTAATTGGCTCGGACAGCAGCCAGCAGGTGCTTTCAGCGCGTCTTCACACACAGGACATGCGCGCCGGACGGATGCTCAGCGAGGCTGGCAGCGTCAATTTCACCACGCCCTCAGGCATGATTGCGACCCTCAACAACGGGCAGGCCGGGTGGGAAAAAATCCTGCTCGGCCAGATTGTGACGCCGGTTGACAGTGAAATGAATTTCACGCGGCCAGACCCTGCGTTGCAGCAAGCCTTTCAAACCAATCAACTCATGCTGGTCGCGGCGAACAGTGAGCAGTTTTGTCTGCCGGACGGCAATTTCAGTAACCGTCTGAACATCGGTGGCTGGAGTATTGAGGCGAACGTTGGCGCGTCTCTTGATTATGGCGATTATGCGAACATCATGATTGTTAAGGGTATTGATGGGCCACTGTACGATCCAGACGGCGATCCGACGCATAACCTGATAGCCAGCCCGTCCAAATGGACGCAATCTGCGCAGTTTTCTGCCCCCACCATGACGCCCGGCGACACACCTGATCCTGCCCAGATAGTGAATCTTTCCCAATGGTTGCAGGACTATTTTATTGCCGCGCTCAGCCCCGGTGGGGAAGGCTTCTTTGATGATTTTAATGCGCTGGCAAAAGACCCAGGCTGGAAGGGAATTCTTATTCTGCGGGCTAAAATTGCCGAGCCTCCGCAGGATCTGGCGGGTATTACCGCCGGGATCCGTAACCCCGACCGTTTTTACGCCCACCATCTGGCGATTCAAATCAGCCAGATTAAAAGTGACCCGCAGGGCAGCGGAATCAATATTGACAAACAAAGCTCGGTATACGGCCTGATTTATTACGTCGACAGCGATTACGACACCGCCAGCGAAGGCAGCCCAGTGCAACCGGCCTACGGTGTTGATTACGATTTCATTACCCTGACGCTGAAAGTTCTGTTTGAAAACACCGCAGTAAAAACCTTCTCCAGCTATACCCAACTGACGTTGAACACGCTCTTTGGCAGTGCCGTGACCGCGATGGAGGAGAACGGCAATAACTACAACGCGATCATCATGCAGGGGACGTTCCAGAACAATAACGGCCAGCCGACCTACGGCATGAAAACCCTCACGGATTACCGTTTTTTGTTTAACAACAATGTGCTCAGTAGCGTTGAAACCTTGTCCGCTGAAATGAACACCGTGCGAACGGATAGCGTGAGTTCAACGGTACGCTTTGGGTTAAGTGGCTTTATGGATTTTCATCTGCTGAACGGAACGGATGCGGACGGCAGTGATGAAAATATCGATCTGTTTTCATTCGGCTCACCGGAAGGTGAATTCGTGTCACGTAGTGGGCTGAACTATTCCGGGCTGGGGCTGAATATGGCCTTCACGGCGGCCGATCCGGTGGGCTCCCGCGTGCTCACCTTCGACAGCAGCCAGATACGTTTCAACATGGCAGTGAGTAAGCCGCGTGACGGCAGTCTCTATCAGGCCTTGTCGATGGAGCTGGACAGCCTGGTCACTTCAGACAATGCCGAGGTGACGCCTGCCTCATTAGGCTATCTCGATGTGGTGACCAATGTGGCGTTGAACGGGGTGTCTGCGCACTGGAATGCGCTGAAATTCAAACTGAACCTGGGCACTGCCGGTGAACTGGCAGGCAAAATCGGCTTGAATGCGTACATCCTGCTGGCCTGGTCGCCGGACAGCCTTGAGGGTTATCAGGCGCTGACCGGCATAAAAATGCCGGGTTCATCAAATGGTGCGCCGCTCATTAGCCTGCAAAGCATCCTCAGTATGTCGTATGGCACCATCCAGCTGCTTTATACCGATAAACCGGGCACGTTGCTGCATCCGACATCACTCCAGCCGGTGAACTGGCGCAGTGATTACGCCCTGACGACAGCCGAAGCACCTGCGAGCAGCGCGAATAAGCAGTTCATGCTGGTGCTTAACGAAATTGCCATTAAATTCCTCGGGATGCTCAAAATCCCGCCGAGCGGCAGCACCGCGTTTTACCTCTTCGGTGATGCAGACAGCGCCACGCAAAGCAGTGATACGGGCCTTGCATGGTATGCCGCCTACACCAACTCACCGTCTGAGGACAAAGAGGCACGGCAGGGTGACCGCCGTCTTACGTCTTCTGTTAAAGAGAGTACAGCTAATGACTAAAAACTCTGGGTTTGTGACTCCTTCACGCAAGCTGAGACGCGGCGGCGGTAACTGGGATTTAGCTTCGTTGATCAAAGCCTTTTCCTCTTCTGCCGAAGAGACGAATACCGGGCTGACGCAGGACGGGCTGACGCGTCTGGGGCAGTTGCTGACGGGCGTCAAGCTGCGTTATTTCGTTTACCGCTCCTCGGGTTTTGGCAATCAGGCCAATACGGTGAACCTGATGAAACGCATGATTGCGTTGGGTTTTACCAATGATATTGAACTGATTTATGACACCACCAACGGCAAAGAGGTGATCGACAAGCTGGCGGTGTTATTGCCGGGACTGAATCCAGACAACCCACAGCCCTACGACCTGAACGGCGTGACCGTCACGTTCTTCCGCTATAAAGAATCAAATTCGGGTAAGAAAGTGAACCGCAGCGTGACCGGGCTGGTCGGGCAGGTACCGCTGTGTATTAACGGCGGCGCGGAGATGGACAGTATCACCGACACCAATATCGCCAGTGTGCTGTTGTCGGATTACTATCTGCAACTGCAGCCGTACATGTGGGAAATCGTCAATACCTCGGATAATCCGGTGAGTCTGATTCTGGCGAAAGATACCAGTACTGTGGTCGATCTCGCCGCACAGGAGAGTCTGCAAAGGCGCGTTTTTTCCACCCGCGCTTTCGGCATGCCTGCACCCGCCGTGCCGAACTGGGAACAACTGCTGAGCATTCCTCGAGTCAACGTGGCCTCGATTAATCGCGCCCGTGCGCTGGTCAATGCCGTGAATAAAGACCAGGTGCTGTCATTTCCGGTGTATGGCCTGTACGACGGGACAATGATCCGCAAACCGGTCAACGGCGACGCCTGTGATATGGCCTTTGAGCTGATAGCCGCCAGTGCACTGGCGCAAAACAGCGGTAAACCGTTCAACAAACCGATAGTCGTCGGGTTACTGAATTCGCTGCTGACCACCACCTTTGAGCGGCTAAAAAACTACTTTCCGAAAAATGGCGAAGAGGTGAAAGCCGAAGACTTCCAGGAGATGGATCAGGACGAACGCATCGCCTATTTCATCCGCCACTGGTGCGTGGCGAACCGCCTGCTGCAACCTGACACGGTACATAACCAACCGGGCAATATCTATATTTGTCCGGGCATTACCGACAGTGACCTGACAGCATTGCTGACCCGGCTGTCAACGGAAGGCAAGGGCGGCGTGGTGGTGGTGAATCTTCCCGGCCTGCCGCAGGATTTGTTTAATTACCTTTATCAGATTGCCAGCCTGCCTTCGGTTTTTGAAGGGCAGGGAACGGCCAATCTGGCGCTGAATCTCGGTAAGCCCTTCTTTAAACTTGCCAAAGTTAATGTGAACCCCTATCCGAGCGATTTGGGCAATGCGGCTATTGGGCAGGTCACAGGCGATGGGCAGCCGAGCATGGCCAGCGTGCTGTCGGAGCAACTTTATAATGCGACCTACGATCTGATTCAGATTGGGACCTATCAGTTCAAGAAAGGATTTTCCGGCAAAATGCCGCCGCAACTGCTCGCGGATTTGCTGGTGCGCCAGGCGAAGGATTACAACAGTAATGGGCCGTTTCGTCAGTATTTTGACGGTTTACCGCGATTCTATGCCGCTGCCGCTAATGACAAGCTGCTTCAGGCTCTGGTGTTCCTGGTCACAACATACCAACTCGGTGCGCCGCAAAGCCCGCACCGTCTACAGTTGCTGGCCGCGACCCAGGAGAACGATACACCGCTGGAACAGTTGTACACCCAGATTGAAAATGCGATTTCCGGCGGTGTGCTGGCACTGATCCCAACGGTTATCCCCGACGGGCCCTTTGCGGATTTTATTACTGCCATTATCAATGGCACCGACTTTACCCTTGGTTCAGCGACTTCGCCTGTGCAGGTTACTTTCCCCGCCAGTCACGACAACATCACGGTGACGGGCCAGACCGATGATTTTCTCGGCGCGCCCTTAAAGGCAACGGTTGTTTTCACCCAGAACGAAGATGGCAAAGCCATTGATATCGCCTTTGAGCTGGTGGTCGGTGAAGTCAACCTCGGCGGCGTGGAGTGGTTTACGCTTAAAAGTCTGACCATCAGCGCGACCATTCCCGGCACCGACGAACGGATTACCGGAACGGTCGCGACCGAAATCGACGTCGGTAAGCAGCCGCTGACGTTCAACATGGATTTCCCGACGTCCGGTGAGGGCAAAATCGTGATTGACGGCGATTTTACCGCCAGCCCGCCGTCGCTTAATGACCTGTTCAGCTTGCTGGGTGGGATGAATTTTCTCAATACGCTGCCGTCGGCCATCAATGGCGCGGGCAATATTACGCTGCAGAACCTCAAATTTGGCTATGACTATGAAACGTCATCCATTCAGACTTTCGAGCTGGCATTGCTCAACAACCAGCCGTGGCAGTTGCTGCCGAAACTGACGCTGCAAAATCTCGCGTTCAATATGGTGCTACTCGAACCAACCGGTTCACGTACTTACAGCTGGCTGGCGAAAACCTCGGTGATGATTGGTCCGCAAAATGGGGACCCACAGGACTACGGCAGTATCGACGTGGGGGTGAATTACCCGAAACTGACGGTCAGCGCCAGTATGGCGGATGAGAGTAAGCCGATTGCGCTGGGTGACCTGGTGACCTTCTTCCTGCCCGCGAACTACACCATCAATCTGGATGCCAACCTCGGTAATCTGGACATGACGCTCACACCCGGTGAGAAAGGCGCAGAAACGGTCTATTCCCTCTCGGCCGGTATCGCGCTGGATAACTGGAATTTGTCTCTGGGTGTGGCGACGTTCAGCCTGACGAATCTGTTTATCGACATTGAAGGCACGGGCCTGAGCGAAGTGACCGGCACGCTGGCGGCCACCACGGTGCTGTTTTCCGAACAGCCTGATATCGCCGTCACGCTCAATCTGACCGCGATTTACTCGGGCAACGGTGCGTGGTCGTTTGCTGGCGTGCAGGGCGACAGCGCGATTCAAGTAAAGCAAATCATTCAGACCTACCTCGGCAGTAACTGGTGGTTAGACTCGATGCCGAATCTGGATATTTCGGAACTGGCGTTCAAGGTTGAATCACCTGAAAGCGGTGAGGGTGAGGACGAGAAAAAAGCCACCTCTTATATGGTCGGCGGCACCATTACCGTCTGGAAAACCCCGCTGGGCAACAGCTTCAAGACCATTATTACCGGCAAATTTGGCACCGACAGTACAGGCGAGAAAGCCCTGTCTCACGCCCGCCATCTGCTGGGCACGGCAGAGGTGCCGGTCCTCAACGGGCGCGGCGAGATTGTGCCGATGCAGCCGAAGGAAACCCTGCCTGCGGCGAACGCTCAGGCGGATAACAGTGACCAGTCTTACGGTAGCGTGTCGGCGCAGATCCTCTGGAACAACATTAACCTGACCGTCTTCTATAACTATGCGCCGAGTTATAACGCCTTCGGTTTCAGCTGGGGGCCGCTGTCGGCAAAAATTGACAGCCAAACCAACATCGCCACCCTGGAATTCACCGAATCCACCTCGCTGGGTTCGATGGTCGAAACCTTTATTTCGTGGCTTACCGGCAGTAAATTCGGGCTGGGCGCGCCGTGGAATGTTCTCAACGACATCACGCTATCCAATTTCAGCATCATCTGGAATTTCAAAACTAACTCGGTCAAATTCCACGTTGACGTCGGCCCAATCGACCTGATTTTCGCCAAAGTAACCGGATTTACCATTGAATATGTGCCCAAAGGCCAGGTTGTGGACGGCAAAAAGTCCGGGGTACATGTGGCGCTGGACGGCAATTTTATCTGGCAGGACAGCAACGCGCTGGAGTGGAACGCCGCCGATCCTGCCTCGACGCCGGCCCCTCCGGGTGGTGGCAACAAATACCTCGATTTGCGCCTGCTGGCTGCCGGGCAGCACGTCAAAGTGGCCGGATTGCAGAACATCAAATCCGTGCAGGAAGCCATCGCGTTGCTGGCGGAACTGCCGGTGCCGGATGGCTCAACGGTGCCGTCGATTGGTTTTGACGCCGGTAACAACTGGCTGTTCGCCACCGACTTCGGCATCCTCAAAATCGAAGACGGCAGCAAAGACACTGACGGCGCGGGGACGCAGCTTATCACCGCGAAAGACGAGGCAGGCTATGTCTTTACCCTGCAAGTCGTGTTCACCGATCCGACACTTTACGCACTGCGTATCGCGCTCGAAGGTGAGGCGGCGAAAGTGTTTGCTGGCCTCGATTTCCAGATTATCTATCGCAAAATCAGCGAAGGGCTGGGCGTCTTCCAGGCAGAAATTACCCTGCCCACATTGATGCGGCGTATTGATGTAGGGGCATACACGCTTACGCTGCCGACGTTTGGGGTCGAAATTTATACCTCCGGTGATTTCAAATTTGATATCGGTTTCCCGTGGAACGAAGATTTCTCCCGATCCTTCTCGGTGGAAGCTATTATTCCGCCAGGGATCCCGGCACTCGGTTCCGGCGGTTTCTATTTTGGCAAACTGCCCGCCGTGGTGGTGTCGCAACTCCCGCTGGCGACCAATGGCTTCTTTAACCCCAATCTTGTTTTTGGCTTTGGTGCCCAACTGGGACTGGGGAAATCCCTGGATCTGGGTATTCTCAAGGCCGGTTTCAGCCTGACCATTTTTGGCATCATCGAAGGCATTCTGGCCAAATGGAACCCGTATGACGGCAGCAGCACGGGGAACAGTGACAAGCTGGCATTGCAGGGGGACTACTATTTCTGGTTGCAGGGTACCTTTGGCATTATTGGTCATCTGTATGGTTCCATCGACTTTGTGATAATCAAAGCCTCGGTGGATATCAACCTTAAGCTCTACGCCCAAATCACGCTGGCCTCGTATTCGCCGATACCGATTACGGTTTCGGTACAGGTCAGCGTCAGCGCCAGCGCCAGCATTAATCTGGGGCTGTTCAAAATCTCGGTGAGCTTTAGCTTCTCGACCCATATCCGCGAATCGTTCACGCTGGGTTATTTGCAAAACCCGAAAAATGCACCGTGGAAAGTGGCGGCGCAAAACGATGCCGGACGGCTGCTGTCAATGAAATCGGGGCAGCATCGGTTGCGCGCATTTGCCCACACGCCGCTTGTAACCGCACCAAACTGGAACCAGCTACTGGCGGGAAGCAGCAGTACGTTGACGGCCTGGCTGGGGTATGGTCTGAGCGTCGCGGGGGATGACGCTTTTGGCGGTAGCCGCCCCGATCTCAGTAAGCAGTTCCCGTGTTATGTCGCCAGCTTTTTCCTTGAGGCACCGGGTAGCGCAACGCAGGGCAACACCAATCTGCTGCGTGCGGCCGGGCAAAGCCCGGACACATCCTTTGAGCTATTAGCCAAAATGGTCGCACGCTGGGCGGTCGCAGCGCTGCAAACGACGGCGATGACGCCGGGTGAGATCGATACGCTGATTGTGACCGACGAGATGCTGGCGGGGCTGATTGACTACCTGAGCGATGGCGAGAATGAGCCAATGCCGCTGACAACGGCAGATGTCGACACCTTTATGACCAACCAGTTTGTCATTAACGTCAGCCTGCCCGACAGTGAAGGAACGGCAGAGGCGGCCTATTTCCCCATGGCGTCAGGTCTCAACATCGCCATGCCGTCGTACAACGGTTCGCCGGATATTAACTACACCTTCGGCGATTACAACAGCGTGAGCAGCGACTTTGTCACCTGGCTTCGCGACTACTTCAATCAGCTGGCAGTGCAGGTTCAGCAGGAAAGCGGACAGCAAAACGCCCGCGCCAGCCTGTTGTATCAGAATGCACCCGTGTCGGTGGCCTCGTTTATTTTCAGCGATTACTTTGTGCTGATCATGCGCCAGATGTTGCAGGCCATGCGCGACGGGCTGAAAGATTTCAATTACCCCATCAGCGCCGGTGACACGCCTAATGGCGTGGTGAACTGGGCGAATACGACCGGTAATCTTGCTGCCGCCGGTGTGCCCCTTTCGCTGTTTGATCTGTTCAAAGGCAACGAAACCCATCCGCTCAGCGTCGGGAAACGCCTGCAACTGCCGTTTGTTGGCTGGACAACTACCGGCAGTGAGAGCTTTACCGCCATTGCGGGAGAAGGGCGCTTCGCGGGGGCATTTACCGCCACGCAGCTTGCCACTAATAACGCGGATACCGCAGGGATCCTGCAGGCGGGTGCAAAAATCACGTACCACGCCACGGCGTATACTCTGTCTGGCGATCAGACGCTTAACGCGCTGGCACAAAGCCTGGCAGGCGGAATCACCCTTGCTGAGCTGCTGGCTAACAGCGACATCCTGACGCTGGATAACGTGTTGCAGGCCGGTGCGCTGCTGACCGTGCCACCGTTCCTGTACACAACGGTGCAGGGTGACACGCTGCAAAATGTCTCCGTCAACAATGGCATCACCGTGCAGGATTTGGCAGGACTTGATCGCGACGTGCAAACTAACCCGGTCGGGACAGCCAATGGTGACATCGCTGATCTGTTTATGGCGGTCGATACTAACCAGAATCCGCTCTATCTTGACCTGGTTGAACTGCCCCAATTCCGCGTGGCCGAACTGCTGGGCGAAGCGCAGCGCGTCAACGCTATCAATCACCTCAGTGGCATGGCTTCGCGTTATTACTTCCACGGGCTGCGCCTGCCGACGGCGAAAATCACCCCAAACAAAGAGGGGATGTGGGTGAACAAAAATCCGCAGACCGGCGCGCTCAGTTTGCCGGACTATGCGGGGCTGTTTGCCCTGACCGGTCAACAACTGCCTCTGGCCACTCTGCCCGTGACGCCACTTAGCATTACGCTTAGCAAAGCGGCACCGGTAAGCTGGCTCAATTTTGCCGGAGGGGCCAGCGAGCTGACGTTCACGATTGTGCCTCCGTCCGGAAACGATACGGATGGTGATATGAATTACCAGCGTATCGCCGCCCTTTATGGCTATGCGACCAGCACTATTTTACCGGCGGGGCCTGCGTCGGTTGCGGCTAAAGCCAGGGTCGATGACGAACCGGCAACCTATCCGCTGTCGAACGGCACACTCTGGCAAAGCAGCGCGCAGGTCAGCTTCCCGCAGGGAGGGAGTCGCAGCGGTGACCAGCCGCGTCTGTGGCCGTTGCCCGCATCGATGGTGTCGCTTTCCGGCACGGGCACGCTGGATCAGTCATCGCGGCTTGGGTTGTCCAGTCCAAACTTTGCGTTGCAGTCAGTGCGGATGAACGCGGCAACCGGCAAAGCGGAAGAGACGCAGATTGAACGCCTCGGCTGGGCCTCGGCGATTGAATTTACGGTCAAAAAACTGGCGCCCAATGCCAAGGCGGGTGCGGCTTATCAAACAACCTATGAAATCTCGGGGGCCAGTGCTGCCGACGCTATCATTCTCGAACGTATCGTACAGTACGTTCAGGCAGACAGTGATTTCGCCACGCTGGCAATAGGATATCAGTCCGCCAGTAGCAGTGCCGGAGCCATGCTGGTGGCGGATGTGGGTGACAGCGTCACTTTTGGTATATCACAAACCAACCTGTCTACCGTTACGCTGCCGCCAGGGATGCTTGCGGCCGCCTTGCGGGAAGAGGAAGACGCGTCCGGCACGCATATTCTCAATAAACCGACCGAACTGGTGCGCCTGCTGTGGGAAGCAAGCATTACCCGCGCAGGGGGATTCTTCCTCTATTACTTTGATACCGCAAGCGGTGCCGGGCTGCCGGATGTTGCGTTCAACGATAAAGGCGAAGCGACATTGACCCTGATGGTGCTGTACCAGAATCAACCCCGTTTGCAGCCTTATATGAACGCCGTGGCGACGGGTGACCCGATGGATACCGCCAACTCGACGCTGGTTGCCAAAACTCTGTCACAGGAAATCAGCCACAGCGTGCAGGCCGGAGATTCCCTGGCTTCAGTCGCCGCGCAGTATTACAGCAATCTGGTGTCTGTGGTGGACAACACGCTGGCAAGCGCTGGCGATATTGCGCTGACGCCGGGTGCGACACTTTCGCTCTATAACGGCGTCTATCGCGTGCCCGTGAACGGTGGGGCGCCGGGCGGAAAACTGGCCGATATTGCCACCTGGTTTGCGATGGATGCCCAGGCGATTCGGGCGAGTAACCCTCGCGTGCCGGATGCCGACTGGAACGGCAGCTTGCCTGCGGGCACGGCTATCCGGCTGCCCGCGGTTAGCCGCACGGTTGGCACGTCGCCGGGAGGCAACTCCCTTGGCGCGATAGCCGCGTTCTACGGTACAAGCGTGGTGGTGCTGGCCGGACATAACGCGTCCAGCGGACAGTTGCTGCAAGCGGGGCAAACACTCAGCCTGATGAGCGGGCCCTTGTCGCAATACGGCGCGCAAATGCCAGGTGTTCAGCCGGTGCTGGCAACCCGTGCCGGGTTACCGGTGGTGCCGGATGACCCGAAAAATGCGGATTTCGCCGTTGATTTCTTGCTTAATGATTACACCCTGCTGGCCTGGCAGGTGGAGGAGAACGCCGATTTTAATGCCAGTAATATCGCATTGCCGCTCGGGCAGCAGGCCGATGATTCCTCGACCGGAGAGGGCAAGCTGCGCTTTGTTCGCAGCCTGACGCAAGACGACACGCTGCTGTATAAAACCTCGGTGCCGTACATTCAGTTCGCCACCGATAACGACGCACCGGATAACCCCTATTCAGCAAACGGCCGCCTGTTGCAGATTGGCTATAGCTGGAATGATTTGTATGGCAACCGCATTGTCTCGACCCTGGATGACGTCACAACACCCGCCGGAGCGGACAATAACGCGCCTGCGTTGACGGGTTACACCGATAAATTACTGACGACGGCGCAGTGGCCATCCATTTCAACCCACTGGACGGTCGCCGATACCACGCCGGTCAGCGGCCAGTTTGCGCTAACCCTCACCAGCGCCTTTGACCCCAGCGCGTTTAATCCATCACCCCAGGATGTTGCGCAGGCGTGGATATCCCGTGCGAATTCGTCGTTGCAGGTGGTCAATGCCGTGCTCAACCAGATTAACGATCCGAACGGCATGGCGTTTTCAGTCAATACCAGTCTGCTCGCCACGCCAGTGAGCATTGATGATGCGCAGATAGGCACGGGCAGCCATTATGGCGCGACCGGTACTCTGACCGGCTGGCTGGTGGCGATTCAAACCTTCCTGACGGCACGCGCCAGCGGAAACAGCAGCGCGCCCGTGCCGGTGATGCTGAGTTTCATACTCACGGCGACGGCAGATAAACAGGCGGTGAAAGCCGATGACCTGTTCCTGTTAACGCTCAGCCTGGTCATCACCCGCACGGGCGGCGTGGCTGAGGGCGATTATGCGGCGATGGCCGGTGTCATGGAGGTGTCGACACTCATCCCCGCTAAAACGTCAGTGGGGACGTCCGCCTCTGGCAGCGGGGGGAGCCAGGATACGCTGCAAGGGTTTGCGCAGGATGTGGAAGCGGTGTTGTCTGAGCCGGGCTACCGGCTGACCGTTGCCACCGGTGCTGACCGCTATAATCCGGCGGTGGGCGCCTCGACCCTGTGGCTGATGCGCCAGCAGGTCAGCGGTTCCGGGGAGGGGATCGGTTTTGAGATTAACGATGCAGGCACACCGGAGATCTTTGCGCCGCAGCCGGTCTCTAATCAGTTGATTACCCGTGATGTGCAGGTGTATCCGTATCGACAACTCACGGATTTTGACCCGGCAACCAACAGTTTCACGACAACAGCACGGACGGACAGTTGTGCCGGAGTAGAGGTCGATGTCTGGCTCAACGCTTTCTTCAACACCTTCGACACCTTGTTCTCACCGGAGCTTTCGTCGTCGATGCTGGTCATCGACGCCAGAGCCACCAACAAACCGGCCGGGGTGAGCAGTTTCCTGACATCACTCGCCAGCCAGAAAGAAATTCTGGCGACCGTCGCCTCGGGTCTGATGGCACCGGTGTATGCCTCTCAAACCAGCACGCGGCTTGATTCTGCCAGGGAAACGCTGCGCCAGAACCTGCTGGTTAAACTCTCTAACCTGTATACCGTGCGCGCGGCGATCTCCTTCGGCGCAACGGTGGTGGCAGATATTCCGCAGGGTACGGACGAACAGGCACCACAGCTGTTTGGTAATCTGACGTGGAACACGGCCAATCCGACGCTGGAGAGCCTGGTCACCCTGACATCACCGAAAATGCCGCTGGTGAAGGGGGAGAATCAACCGGTGACCTTCCTGCTCGAATCGCCGGGGAACATCAAGCTCAACGGTGTCGTGCTGCAAGAGGTCACACTGGATCTCTCTTATACGGGGGCTGCCATTGAGCATCAGATAGCGAAGATTGCCGGTATTGAAGGCTATATGGCTTCCAGTTGGCTGTCTCCGGTGACGGCGGATGCGGACGCATTGCTGACCGGCAATCTGGGCAGCTTCAGCGTGCCCTTGATTTTGCGGGCGTTCCCCTCCACGCCACGCATGAACACCCAGACAGGTGTGCAGACGAACAAGGTGACGACCGATCTCAATCAGCTTACGCAATGGACCTACAGCTATACCTACAGTCTGGATTTCCACTACGAACAGGACAGGGTTTACAACGAGGTGCTGTTCAATATCCACGACAGCAGTCGCAACATGCTGGCGGGGTATCTGGATGCATTCCAGGGGCTGGCGCAGTTTGTCACCAGCCAGGATGCGATAACCCGGCTGGTCAGTGAGACGGTCCCGCAGGTCAACGCACAAACCGGCGATCAGAACACCATCAACAATGCGTCACTGGCGCTCGGTGCCTTCCTGAAAATGGCGACGGATATTGCCACTCAGGCCAGCAATGCCGGTGGCCTGAGAATGCAACCGCAGTGGGGAGGGTTGTTACTGGGTGAAGCCTGCCGGTTCTGGATCTCTGAAGGCACGCAGAAGCTGGACACCGGCGGTGCGGACACGGATGTGTGGGTGGTGGCGCTGAACTTTAGCGACGGCGCCCCCGACGGCCTGACCGGTGACCCGCTGGTAGACATCGCGGGGTATACCGCCACAGCGCTGCCTGTTGCCCGTGCACAGGAATCAGTCACGTATGCCTATTACTATCTGGACAGCAACGGGCAGCCGCTGCAGGCGGAACAGGCGCAGAGCATCGCGCCGCGTACCGTGGTGTTGCCGGGAATGCAAATTCTGCTACGCCAGGATGCAATTTCCACCGTGCATCTGACGCGTAACGAGGATATCGGCGGGGCGATTAATTCTCCGTTCGTGTTTACCACCCCTAATGTGTCATTCGGTAATCCGCTGCATCCGACCATCCGTTCTCAGCAGGCGCTTAATATTGCCACCCTGGGGACCGGAGGCAGTCAGCCCGTCACCCGATCGCTGGATGCACATCTGACGGCGTTGTTCAGCGCTCTGTTTACACAAAGCATCAGCGCTGACAGCACCCTTCAGATTGACGCGACCTATTTCTACACCCTGGGGGATGCGCTCACCGGGATGCCGGTACCGCTGCCGGTACTGGTGATGCCGCCTATGACGATTAATGTGGACGGTAGCGACCCGTCAGTGACCTCACTGTCACAAATGGTGGCGCAACTGAGCAAGGCAATCACTGACTGGGCGCAGGCTTACCTGCCGTCAGCACGCGACGCGCAGCTGGTCTTCGACGTCACGATCATGGCGAATCTGACGGAAAATCCGATGCCTTTACTGGATCTCTCCGGTTTTGAACTGCCGGTGACTTACATTTCGCCACCTTTAGCATCTAATTAGTAACTCATTGATTAGGTTTAAAAATAACGTTGTGTTGTTGGTGCTGTTGAAGTCGTTGTTTTACTGTCAGACCCTGCCTCCGTGGATAACGGAGCCTTTTAAAACAAACCCATGAGGTGTTTTATGAATGCATTAAAACTGACCCATCGCAAAAGTAAAATCAGCACACTGTTCCCTCAATTACAGCCGCTGACGGATGTCATGGAGGATTTTGAAACCGAGCTTCATCGCGAACGTCTGCTGATTGGCGCGACAGAAGTATTTGGCGAAGTGATGTCGAAAAAGACGTCAAACACCGCTGACGCTCAGCAAAAACGCAGTTAACCATCGGTTGTTAAATGAGGGCGGGAGAAAGGTATGTTCAAACTGCATCTTGATTGTCAGCAATCTACGATGAACTGGCAGATTGAAGGTCATGCTTTAGTCAGTCAAAACGGTGTGTTCACGCCTTTCGCCCACCCTATGGTTGAAGTCAGGGCAGTGCTGGTTCCGCCCGGGCGCTTAGGTATTTTTATTTTTGAACGACCTTATTCTGAACCCATACCCGACATTCAACTGGAGTATGCGAACAGTCATGAGGAGATTGAAGCATTAAAAGACGCCGCGCAAAACTGGCCATTACACTGGTATTTTCTCGATATCTCCGCCGCAGGGGTCTTTATCGATGCCAGCCCGCTTGCCAGTGTACCGGTATTCTTTACGGACAGTGCCCGGCGGCTCGATGTCAGCTGGGATCCGCTGGACTTATATCCGTTCATTGCCCCGGTACTTCATGACCGACGGGCGATGCTGTATCTCAGCCACTTCGACCAGCCTTATGGCACCGACACGTTGCTGTTGCAGCTCAAAAAACTCTGCGCCGGTCATGGTGTGCTGTGGCAACAACAGTCAGGCTGGCACGTTTATCATCAGCCAGCCCGCACACTTACCTATCCTAAGGTCCTCAAAAACGATGCTGACCCTTGCGAGTCATTCGGCCTGCTGCTGGGTGGGGCGTTAAAACGTCTGCTGCCTGACACCCAGGTGGCGGTGGCCTCCGGGTTCAGCGGCGGCCTGGACTCCAGCGTTGTCACCGCCATTGCGGCGCAACATTCCCTGAACGTGCGCACTTACGGGCTGCTGATGCCTGACGAGGGTCGGGAGGGGCAGGAGCAAAGACGTAACGCGTTGATTGCCCAGTACGGTTTACAAGACCGCACCATCGATGTCACCGTCAATCCGCCTGAAGGCAGCTACGGCCATCATTCACATCAACCGATGGTGCCCTGGGAAGAGCTGCATTACGCCCATTTTGATGACATGTACCAACAGGCGGCACGGGACCATTGCCGGGTTTTTCTGAGCGGCTTTGGTGGCGATGAGTTGCTC
Source organism: uncultured Enterobacteriaceae bacterium (assembly GCA_963530515.1). GTDB lineage: Bacteria > Pseudomonadota > Gammaproteobacteria > Enterobacterales > Enterobacteriaceae > CBFFRJ01. The sequence goes on from CAUSEC010000002.1 coordinate 255,862, forward strand.
AGTGCATATTGGGACGAAATGGACAATAAAGCGGACGCCATCAATGCCCTGACTCAGTTCAGGGCGTTGCCGGATTTCCTCGGGGGGCACGTAGACGCCAACCAGCGTGACCATCTGGATAAACTGATGGCCACTCCCGCCATTTATGCACAAAGCAGTGTGGTTGAAGCCATCAGCGGTGTTGCCGCCCAGTGCCTGCGCAACGGACTCTGGCCGGTGCATCTGCTCGCCACGCCCGAAGTGGTGCAATACTGCCATAGCCTGCCGCATGAATGGCGAACTGAACGGGCGTTAATGCGAAAAGCACTCTCGCGCTGGGGTGTCGATAATCGAATCGCATACCCGCGTAGCACCGAGAATTTCACTGCCCTCTCAAGTGACGCGTTAATCCACTGCCAGCAGGCCCAGGCGCATTTCCCGCTCGTTAAGCTTGACGCGCTGGGGTGGGTGGATACACGCAAAATGACTGAGGCGTATCAGCGCTGGCTAAAAGGCAAAGGTAAAGGAATATTGGATATCCATTTTATTGCTGCGGTGGTGCTGGAGTCGACGCTCGACAGTGTCATGCAGGCGCAGCAGCCGGGACAGGAGGATTAATGGCCTGCACATGCCCCGCGTGCGGGCTGAAAAAATCCACGCTGCCTGTTAATTAAAAGAGGCGTCGTTCAGTGCCATATTTAGTTTATCAACGACAACCCGAATCTTTGGCGAGAGGTTGCGTGAAACGGGCCAGAGCGCGGAAACCGGGGAGTCAGATTCAGGCTTCGAAATGAAAAAATCCACGCAGTTGCGTGGATTTTTGTAGCCTGCACGAGGTTTGCTGAAACCTCATAAGACGATATTCAGACGTTGAACAGGAAGTTCATCACGTCGCCATCTTTAACGATGTACTCTTTACCTTCTGCACGCATTTTTCCGGCTTCCTTCGCGCCTTGCTCACCTTTGAAGGTGATGAAGTCTTCATAGGCGATGGTTTGCGCGCGGATAAAGCCTTTTTCGAAGTCGGTGTGGATTTTACCGGCAGCCTGCGGAGCCGTTGCACCCACCGGGATGGTCCAGGCACGGACTTCTTTCACGCCGGCGGTGAAGTAAGTTTGCAGGTTCAGCAGCTCATAACCGGCGCGAATCACACGGTTCAGGCCCGGTTCTTCGATACCCAGTTCGGCCATGAATTCTTCACGGTCGGCGTCGTCCAGCTCAGCGATGTCAGACTCAACGGCAGCACACACGGCAACCACGACGGAGCCTTCGGCTTCGGCGATTTCACGCACTTTGTCGAGGTACGGGTTGTTCTCAAAACCGTCTTCGTTGACGTTGGCGATGTACATGGTTGGCTTCAGGGTCAGGAAGCTCAGGTATTTAATCGCGGCTTTGTCTTCTTCCGTCAGGTTTTTCAGCGCACGCAGCATGCCTGCGTTTTCGAGCTGCGGCAGACATTTCTCCAGTGCAGCTTGCTCGGCTTTCGCGTCTTTATCGCCGCCTTTGGCTTTTTTCTGCACGCGGTGCAGGGCGCGCTCACAGGTGTCGAGATCGGACAGCGCCAGCTCAGTGTTGATAACTTCGATGTCATCAGCCGGGTCGACTTTGTTATTCACGTGGATGATGTTGTCGTTTTCAAAGCAGCGCACCACGTGACCAATGGCTTCGGTTTCACGGATGTTGGTCAGGAACTGGTTACCCAGACCTTCACCTTTGGAGGCACCTTTTACCAGACCGGCGATATCGACGAATTCCATCGTGGTCGGCAGAATACGCTGCGGTTTAACGATTTCAGCCAGTTTGTCCAGACGCGGATCGGGCATCGGTACGACACCGGTGTTCGGCTCAATGGTACAGAACGGGAAGTTAGCCGCTTCGATACCGGCTTTGGTGAGCGCGTTGAACAGGGTGGATTTACCTACGTTGGGCAGGCCAACGATACCGCATTTGAATCCCATGATGTGATTACCTTAAGTTCTGAATAATCAACCTGTTATGTGAAACAGATTGCATAAAAGTTGATAACTTTGCCTATTATACACGTAACCGTTGTATCGCGCGGCAAAAATGCCACGCGGCGGGGTTATTGTGCCTTGAAGGCGTGCAGGCGATTGGTCGCTTTGGTCAGGCCGTCTTTCAGCCACAACTCGGTACAGCGCACCGCTTCGTCTACTGCGTCGTCGATCAGTTTCTGCTCGGATACCGGCGGTTTGCCTAAGACAAAACCGACAACTTTGTTTTTATCGCCCGGATGACCGATTCCTATGCGCAAACGGTGAAAATTGGGGTTATTCCCCAGTTTGCTGATGATGTCTTTTAACCCGTTGTGACCGCCATGACCGCCGCCGAGTTTAAATTTTGCCACTCCTGGGGGGAGATCCAGCTCATCGTGAGCGACCAGGATTTCATCCGGGTTAATGCGATAAAAGGTCGCCATCGCGGCAACGGATTTGCCGCTGAGGTTCATGAATGTGGTCGGGACCAGCAGTCGGACGTCTTCGCCCGCGAGGTTAATCCGGGAAGAGTAGCCATAAAATTTCGGCTCTTCGCGCAAGGGGGCGCGGAAACGTTCTGCCAGTAAATCGACATACCAGGCGCCTGCGTTGTGGCGGGTTGCCGCGTATTCTGCCCCCGGGTTTGCCAGCCCGACAATCAGTTTAATCGTCACTATTTATTCCTGACCAGGTCATTATCTGGCGCGTAGTTTACGTCGTGCGCCGTCTGAAAACAAAGTTCTCAAGGCGATACGGGGCAAGTGATAATAATTGCTCACATGAACCATTAGAATTACATGCAGTTCATGGACTTATTTGTAAACTTTTGTTGCCTCAATATGAGTAATTGTGATCCTAACCGCAATCAGTAAAAGCACGACTGTCTATACTTTATCCAACATTTGATTGGGGTTATTCCCGTTCAACCCATCGTTCCGGAGGTGACACTATGAAACGCAGAAACGCTTCGTTACTCGGTAATGTACTTATGGCCCTGGGGCTTGTGGTGATGGTTGTCGGCGTGGGTTACTCAATTTTAAACCAACTTCCTCAACTTAACCTGCCACAATATTTCGCGCACGGTGCCATTCTGAGTATCTTCGTTGGCGCAGTATTATGGCTTGCTGGCGCACGTGTAAGCGGCCATGAACAGGTCTGCGACAAATACTGGTGGGTGCGCCACTACGACAAACGCTGTCGTCGCGACAGACACAGTCACTGATCGTCGATATTCCAGAAACGGTTTCCTCAGGAAACCGTTTTTTTTTGGCTTTTTTGTTGACCCTAACGTAACGTCAGGCCTGAGAGTCTGCATTCAGGGGAAGATAAGGAGCCGTTATGTTAATTCAGGCAGGTGAGCTGGCGCGTCGTGCAGGCATTACCGTTCGCACGCTACATCACTACGAAACCATCGGTCTGCTTATTCCTTCCGCCCGAAGCGCTGCCGGGTATCGCTTATACAATCTCGCGAACGTAAAACGCCTGCATATGATCCAGGTGCTGACGAAAGCGGGAATGGCACTGGCAGCTATCGCGGACTACCTGGCACGGGAGACGCGGCCGCTGGACGCCTTACTCAACGATCAAATTACGCTGCTCGACGCACAAGCACGTCATATTCAGACGCTGCGCGAGCAACTGGTTACGTTGAGGAACACGCTGTCCAACGGCGCGGAACCGGACCTCGAGTCCTGGTTACAGACGCTGGAGTTAATGAAAATGTACGATCGCTGGTTCAGTGAAGAAGAGTTACAGGAACTGCCGTTCGCGGCTCATGATGAATCGCGCAATAAAGTGTGGGCGGACATGGTCGACGAGGTTCACCGTCTGATGAAGGCCCGTTGTCCGGTCGATGCTCCACAGGCGATGGATCTTGCCACACGCTGGATGACGCGCCTGGAAGACGATACCGCAGGCAGGCCGGATTTTCTGACGCGGCTTAATGAGATGCATCTGGTTGAACCGCAAATGCGCGAACAGACGGGAATCGATGAGGCGGTAATTGACTACATCACTCACGCCTTTGCGGAAAGCAAGTTCGCTATCTGGACGCGTTACTTATCGGCGCAGGAAATGGCGTTTACCCGGGCTCACTACTTTGAGCGGATGATGGAGTGGCCGCCGCTGGTGGCCCGGATGCATCAGGCGGCCCGTGATGGGCTGGATTCAAATACGGAAGAGGCGCAGGCGCTGGCAGAACACTGGCTGGTGTTATTCCAGTCCTACGCCGGAACGGATCCGCAAACTCAGCAGAAATTCCGTCTCGCGATGCAGCAGGAACCGCACCTGATGAAAGGGACCTGGATGACGCCCGCCGTGCTGCAGTGGTTACAGGGCGCCATTGAAGTCATGATGCGCAAACGTTATGGCGCACCACGACCATCATAAATCCGCTAACGCCGCCTCGCGATTTGGCCAGAAGGACAAACGCCCAGGGATGGGCTGAACACCCGCCCGCGCCATCGTGCGCAGTGGCTGAAACTCCAGATTGCTGACGCGCAACTCCGTGCCTTCCGGCAGACGTTTTACGAAACGCTGGAAGGCATCAAGCCCACCGGCATCCAGCACCGGCACCGCATCCCACTTCAGCACCACAATTCGTTTGCCTTCAAGACGCGACTCCAGTTCGGTAAACAGGCCGTCAGCGGCGGCGAAAAACAGCGGGCCAATCACACGTAGCACCAGCACATCACCAGGCACGTCAACATTCACCGGGGCCAGGCGCGTCATTCTGGCAATACGGCGCATAAACAGCAGCGATGCCAGCACGATGCCCACGCTGATGGCGATCACCATGTCGAACAGCACCGTCAGCGACATACATATCAACATGACGATAATGTCGTCTTTTGGCCCACGTCGCAGGAGGTTCACCACCTTGTGCGCTTCACTCATGTTCCACGCCACCATCAGCAGCAGGGCTGCCATTGCTGAAAGCGGAAGCCACGAGAGCAGGGGGGCGAGCACCAGCAGTGCCAGAATCACCAGCACCGAGTGGATAATGGCCGAGACCGGGGAGGTGGCTCCTGCCCGCACGTTCGCCGCGGAACGGGCAATCGCCGCCGTAGCGGTAATCCCGCCAAAGAACGGGGCGACAAGGTTACCCAGCCCCTGACCGATCAGCTCACTGTTGGCCTTATGACGCGTGCTGGTCATACCGTCGAGCACGACCGCGCAGAGCAGGGATTCAATCGCGCCGAGCATCGCCATAGAGAAGGCAGCAGGCAGAAGCGCCTGCAGTGAGGCCCAGCTTAGCGTAAAGCTGGAATCAGGTAAGTTCCACGGCAAAACAAGCTGCGGTAACAGCTGTGGGATGCCATTGCCCTGCGTTCCATCGGCGAGCACGTAGTGGAACTGCGAACCGATGGTCGCGACCTGTCCGCCCACCAGATTGACCACGCCCATTACGGCGCACCCGGCGAGCAGCGCGGGCAGGTGGCCCGGCAGGCGAATGCGCAGGCGAGGCCAGAGAATCAACGTGCCGAGCGTCACGATACCGATAGCGGCGTCACCTGGGTTCACACTCGGCAGCGCCATTCCCAGCGCCCCCACTTTCTGCAGGTAATGTTCCGGCATGTGGGGAACCTGCAGACCGAGAAAATCTTTAATCTGCATAGTACCGATGGTGATACCGATACCGGAGGTGAAGCCGAGGGTTACCGAGAGCGGGATGTACTCAATCAGACGACCGAAGCGGGCAAGACCAAAAAGGATGAGGAAGACGCCGGACATCAGCGTGGCAACCAGTAATCCTCCCAGTCCGAACTGCTGCGAAACGGGGTAAAGAATGACAACAAAGGCGGCGGTAGGCCCGGACACGCTGTAACGCGAACCGCCCGACAGCGCGATAACCAACCCGGCAATCGCGGCCGTGTAGAGTCCATATTGTGGTGCCACGCCGCTGCCAATCGCCAGCGCCATAGCAAGCGGAATCGCAATAATCCCGACGGTCACCCCGGCAATCAGATCGCGGGTGAATCGGGCAAGGCTGTATTTTTCTTTCCAGCAGGCTTCAATCAGCGCGCTGAACGGCATGACGTGGGAGGAAAACAGTTTATTCATAGTGATGTTCTTCCCTGCGTAAACATCAGTGAGACAAAACAGACATCGGGTTTTAATAAGTCATACAATTAAATTACAACAATAAAAAAACCCGCCGCAGCGGGTTTCTGTGCCGATTTCTATCAATGTTCGAACATTGCAGAAATGGATTCTTCGTTGCTGATGCGACGAATCGCTTCGGCCAGCATGCCAGACAGCGTCAGCGTGCGGACTTTTTCCAGAGCTTTGATTTCAGGCGTCAGCGGGATGGTATCGCAGACGATGAACTCATCGATTACGGAGTTTTTGATGTTCTGAATCGCGTTACCGGAGAAGATCGGGTGAGTTGCGTAAGCAAATACGCGTTTTGCACCACGTTCTTTCAGCGCTTCTGCTGCTTTACACAGCGTACCGCCGGTATCGATCATGTCGTCAACCATCACGCAGTCACGGTCGGCCACGTCGCCGATGATGTGCATCACCTGAGAAACGTTAGCACGCGGACGGCGTTTGTCGATGATAGCCATGTCGGTATCGTTCAGCAGCTTAGCAATGGCACGTGCGCGAACCACGCCACCGATATCTGGAGAAACCACGATTGGGTTATCGAGATTTTTCTGCAGCATATCTTCGAGCAGGATTGGGCTGCCGAACACGTTGTCTACCGGTACATCGAAGAAGCCCTGAATCTGTTCAGCATGCAGGTCAACGGTGAGGACGCGGTCAACGCCAACGCTGGAGAGGAAATCAGCAACAACTTTAGCAGTGATAGGCACACGAGCAGAACGCACGCGGCGATCCTGACGGGCATAGCCAAAGTAAGGAATAACGGCAGTGATACGGCCTGCGGAAGCACGGCGCAGCGCATCGACCATGACGACCAATTCCATCAGGTTGTCGTTAGTTGGAGCACAAGTGGACTGGATGATGAAAATATCACCACCGCGTACGTTTTCATTGATTTGTACGCTGACTTCGCCGTCGCTAAAGCGACCTACAGCGGCGTCGCCGAGAGAAGTGTACAGGCGGTTGGCAATACGTTGTGCTAGTTCCGGGGTGGCGTTACCAGCAAAAAGCTTCATATCAGGCACGAGAAGAACCTCAGGCATGCGTCCATTGGTGAATAGAATATGCCAAAAACTGTGCGGGCCAGGCAACATTCTATTCAGGCGGTGTATTAAAGAGCGCGATGCAACGTCTGGAACGAGGTGACGTTGTCACCGAAACTCAGCTACCCGGCAAGCTTCTTGTAAAGCGGCGAGAGATTGATGCCCTGCGCCACAAAACCGTGTAAACCTGCCGGGACTTGCTCTAACACCTGACGAGCGGCGGACTCTGTGTCAAATTCAGCAAAAACACAGGCTCCGGTGCCAGTCAGGCGCGACGGCGCGTATTCTAGCAGCCAGATGAGCGCCTCATCAACCTTACGAAAACGTTTTCTTGCGATAACCTCGCAATCGTTGCTGAATTCACATTTTAGTAACGTTTCGATTGACCGAACGGGGGTGTTTCTCGGCAGTTCTGGATCCTGGAAAATCTCAGGGGTGGAAATCTGCACGCCAGGGTGGAGGACCAGGTACCATTTTTCGTCAGGGTCGACGGGGATGAGCTTCTCCCCAACACCTTCAGCAAAGGCTGCACGACCACGCACAAACACCGGCACATCGGCACCTAACTGCAATCCCAGTTCTGCAAGTTCGTCCTCGCTCAGCCCGCACTGCCAGAGATGGTTAAGTGCCACCAGCGTCGTTGCGGCGTTTGACGAACCGCCACCCAGCCCGCCGCCCATCGGCAGGCGTTTGTCGATGCCAATATCGGCACCGCTGCCTGCCGCTAAGCGTCCGCTGTGTTCTGCCGCCGTCATCAGCAAACGCGCGGCGCGAACAATCAGGTTATCTTCATCGGCCACGCCGTTGACCGGATTCAACAGGCGGATAATGCTGTCGGTCCGGGTTTCGATGTGGAGCGTGTCGCCGTAGTCGAGGAACTGAAACAGGGTCTGCAGGTTGTGGTAACCGTCAGGACGCTGGCCGGTGATATACAAAAACAGATTGAGTTTTGCCGGGGAGGGCCACTGAGTCATCATTATTTAGCGATCCAGTTATCCATTTTGAGTTTAATGCGCTGCCCGCCGTCGCTCAGCTCAAGGTTCGAAGGCAGAGCCGGTTGTGTTTTCGTGTCATACCCGCCGTAAACCACCTTCCAGTTTTTCCCGTTCTGGCTGTAGTTCACTTCGCTCAGGCGGTACTGGTCGTCGAGTTTATAATCGGTGGCATCCCCTGGCAGGCCAACGATCCACTGGCGCAGGCTGTTAAGCGGAATCGGCATCCCGGTCAGCTTGCCGATCATCACTTCGGCATCGTCAGATTTATAGTGCTGACCTTTGTTATCGACCAGTTCAACGGCACCCGGCTGCGCATTCAGTTCAAGTTCGGTGCTGCCCAGCGGATTGGTCAACAGCAGACGATAGCGATCCTGGCCGGTTTGTTGCCAGAAGAAGCGGGCATACACCTTTTGCTCATCGGAAATGAAGGCAAAAGCCCCGCGCGTCTGGAACTGATTTAACGCACGAACCTCTTGCTGATGCTGACGCCACTGCGGCGCATCGGGACTTTGCCCTGGTCCTTTAGGTGCATTCAGGGTACAGGCGCTGAGAACGAGGCTTGCCAGCGGAAGCAGGCGAATAAGACGGGATGTCGGCAAAGTCATAATAATGACAAGTCCTTGAGAGTCGTGACAGTGAATAGACGTAATGCTAGCGCCGGGCACGCAGAGCGTCTACGTTCAAGTTGTCTTAAATCATTAAATTACCGATTACTCCAAAAGGGGGCGCTCTCTTTTATTGACCTCACTCATCCTGTATGATGCGAGCAGTCTAACCTTATCAACGTTGGTACTACTCCCGCACTCATGACCCTTTTAGCGCTCGGCATTAACCACAAAACGGCCCCCGTTTCGTTGCGAGAACGTATTACGTTTTCGCCGGAAACGCTTGATCAGGCTCTGGAAAGCCTGCTGGCGCAGCCAATGGTGCAGGGCGGTGTGGTGCTGTCGACGTGCAACCGTACTGAGCTCTATCTGAGCGTTGAAGAGCGGGATAATCTGCATGAATCCCTCGTTCGCTGGCTGTGTGATTACCACCAGATTAGCGAAGAGGAGCTACGCAACAGCCTTTACTGGCACCAGGACAACGACGCCGTCAGCCATTTGATGCGCGTGGCAAGTGGTCTGGATTCGCTGGTGCTTGGCGAGCCGCAGATCCTCGGTCAGGTGAAAAAAGCCTTTGCCGATTCTAACCGTGGTCACCTGAACGTCAGCGAACTCGAGCGTATGTTCCAGAAATCTTTTTCCGTCGCCAAACGCGTGCGCACGGAAACGGATATTGGGGCGAGCGCTGTGTCCGTGGCGTTTGCCGCCTGTACGCTGGCGCGGCAGATCTTTGAATCACTCTCCGCTGTCACGGTGCTGCTGGTCGGTGCGGGTGAAACCATTGAGCTGGTGGCACGTCATTTGCGCGAGCATAAAGTGCAAAATATGATCATCGCCAACCGTACCCGGGAACGTGCTCAGGTGCTGGCAGATGAAGTGGGGGCAGAAGTCATCTCGTTAAGCGAGATTGATTCGCGCCTGAAAGACGCAGATATCGTGATCAGTTCGACCGCCAGCCCGCTGCCGATCATCGGCAAAGGCATGGTAGAACGTGCGATGAAAGCGCGTCGTAACCAGCCCGTACTGCTGGTGGATATCGCCGTTCCGCGCGATGTCGAACCCGAAGTCGGCAAGGTGGCGAACGCCTATCTGTACAGCGTTGACGATCTGCAAAGCATTATTCAGCACAACCTGGCGCAGCGAAAAGCGGCCGCAGTACAAGCCGAAACCATCGTTGAACAGGAAACCAGTGAATTTATGGCCTGGCTGCGTGCGCAAAGCGCCAGCGAGACCATTCGTGATTACCGCAGCCAGTCCGAGCAAATTCGTGACGAACTGACAGCAAAAGCGATGGCAGCCCTTGAACAGGGCGGCGACGCGCAGGCCATCATGCAGGATCTGGCCTGGAAGCTGACCAACCGCCTGATCCACGCACCAACAAAATCTCTTCAGCAGGCCGCCCGTGACGGGGACGACGAACGCCTGCATATTCTCCGCAACAGCCTCGGGCTGGAGTAGCACAACAATCTCTTATAACAGGGTGCATTTACGCCTATGAAGCCTTCTATCGTTGCCAAACTGGAAGCCCTACACGAGCGTCATGAAGAAGTTCAGGCGTTACTGGGTGACGCGCAAACCATCGCCGATCAGGAGCGATTCCGCGCCTTATCCCGCGAGTACGCGCAATTAAGCGACGTATCACGCTGCTTTACTGACTGGCAACAGGTTCAGGAAGATATCGAAACCGCACAGATGATGCTCGACGACCCGGAAATGCGCGAGATGGCGCAGGAAGAACTGCGCGAAGCAAAAGAAAAGGGTGAGCAGCTTGAGCAGCATCTGCAGATTCTGTTGCTGCCAAAAGATCCCGACGACGAACGCAGCGCGTTTGTGGAAGTCCGCGCCGGGACGGGCGGTGATGAAGCGGCTCTTTTTGCGGGCGACCTGTTCCGCATGTACAGCCGCTACGCAGAGTCTCGCCGCTGGCGGGTAGAAATCATGAGCGCCAACGAAGGTGAACATGGTGGTTATAAAGAAGTCATCGCCAAAATCAGCGGTGACGGCGTATACGGCCGTCTGAAATTCGAGTCTGGTGGTCATCGCGTTCAGCGCGTACCGGCGACCGAGTCTCAGGGCCGCATTCACACCTCAGCCTGTACGGTTGCGGTGATGCCTGAGCTGCCGGAAGCCGAACTGCCGGATATCAACCCGGCAGATTTGCGTATTGATACGTTCCGCTCCTCCGGTGCGGGTGGTCAGCACGTTAACACCACCGACTCAGCCATCCGTATTACCCACCTGCCGACCGGCATCGTGGTGGAGTGTCAGGACGAACGTTCTCAGCACAAAAACAAAGCCAAAGCGCTCTCCGTGCTGGGCGCACGCATTCATGCGGCTGAGATGGCTAAACGCCAGCAGGCGGAAGCCTCTACCCGCCGCAATCTGTTGGGCAGTGGTGACCGCTCTGACCGTAACCGCACCTATAACTTCCCGCAGGGACGTGTGACCGATCACCGTATTAACCTGACCATCTACCGTCTTGACGAAGTGATGGAAGGGAAACTGGATGCACTGATCGAACCTATCGTTCAGGAATACCAGGCTGACCAGCTGGCCGCACTGGCCGGGCAGGATTGATGGAGTATCAGCAGTGGCTTCGTGATGCGATAGCGCGCCTGTCGCAAAGTGAAAGTCCGCGTCGTGATGCGGAGATCCTGCTGGGGTTTGTGACCGGTCGGGCGCGTACCTTTATTCTGGCGTTCGGTGAAACCCTGCTCAGCGCTGATGAGCATCAGCAGCTTGAGAGTCTGCTGGCTCATCGGGAGCAGGGCGAACCGGTCGCGCATCTGGTTGGCGTGCGGGAGTTCTGGTCGCTGCCGCTTTTTGTCTCGGCGGCCACGCTGATCCCTCGCCCGGACACCGAATGCCTGGTCGAGCAGGCGCTCAACCGTTTGCCCGAAAATCCGGCGCGTATTCTCGATCTGGGTACCGGTACGGGGGCCATTGCGCTGGCGCTGGCCAGCGAGCGCCCGGACTGCCACGTCACTGCGGTCGATGTCATTCCTGATGCGGTCGCACTGGCGACGCGTAATGCGCAGCATCTTGCGATTGCCAATGTGACCGTACTTGCCAGCCACTGGTTCAGTGCTCTGGAAGGCGAACGCTTTGACATGATTGTCAGCAATCCTCCTTATATAGATGAGCAGGATCCGCATCTCGCCCAGGGCGATGTGCGCTTCGAGCCACGCTCTGCGTTGGTTGCGGCTAAAGAAGGGCTTGCAGACATCGCGTGGATAATCGCACAATCAAAGCGCTTTTTACGCCCTGGCGGCTGGCTGCTGATTGAACACGGCTGGCGGCAGGCTGAAGCTGTTCGCGCGCTGTTCTGCGCGGAAAATTATGAACAGGTGGAAACCTGCCGGGACTATGGCGACAACGATCGTTTAACGCTCGCTCACCTGCCGTTACAGGAGTGACAGCGCAATGGTTGCGTATAACTTTCTGATCCACTTACATTTGACGTCGGTCGCGTTGACCATTAGCCTGTTTGTCCTGCGCTACTGGTGGCGTTTCACGGATAACCCGCGAGGTGCTGCACGCTGGGCACGCGTGGTGCCCCATGTCATTGACAGCGTGCTGCTGCTCAGCGGCGTGGGATTGGTTATGGTGACACGCTATATGCCATTTACTGCGAATGGGACATGGCTGACGGAAAAGCTGTTTGGCGTTATCATCTACATCGTTTTGGGTTTCATTGCGCTGGGACGACGTCGTCCGCGCAGCCAGCAAACTGGCTTTATCGCGTTTTTGCTGGGGCTGGTGGTGCTGTACATCATCATAAAACTCGCCGCCACAAAGATACCGATACTGGGGTAAGACATGCGGTCGTTAGCCGATTTCGAATTTAACAAAGCGCCATTATGTGATGGGATGATCCTGATTTCCGAGTTGATTCGTGATGACTTTCCGTCGCAGTTTGTCCATGACGAACTGGAACGACTGTTAAGTCTGGCGCGTGAAGAAATCTCTGAGCTTCAACCGCAGGACGAGCAGCTGGAAAAGCTGCTTGGGCTGTTTTATGGCGAATGGGGCTTTAAAGACACCCGTGGCGTATACCGTCTGTCGGATGCGTTGTGGCTGGATAAAGTCCTGAAAAACCGTCAGGGCAGTGCAGTGTCCCTGGGGGCAATATTGTTGTGGATTGCCGGGCATCTGGACATTCCGCTGATGCCGGTCATTTTCCCGACTCAACTGATCCTCCGTGCGGAGTGGATGGACGGCGAAATGTGGCTGATTAATCCGTTCAACGGCGACACGCTTGACGAACATACGCTGGAAGTGTGGCTCAAAGGCAACATCAGCCCGGTGGCTGAACTGTTCAATGAAGATCTCGACGAAGCCGACAACGCGGAAGTCATTCGCAAACTGTTGGATACGTTGAAATCCGCGCTGATGGAAGAACAACAGATGGAGCTGGCGCTACGTACCAGCGAAGCACTGTTGCAGTTTAACCCGGAAGATCCGTATGAAATTCGCGACCGGGGCCTGATTTACGCTCAACTTGACTGCGATCACGTTGCGTTAAGTGACCTGAGTTACTTCGTTGAGCAGTGCCCGGAAGACCCGATCAGCGAAATGATTCGTGCGCAAATCAATACCATCTCGCACAAACAAATTACACTGCATTAAACCTGATTGAACGACTCACTCTGTAAGGGAATCATATGACTCAAAAAGTGGTTAGCATTGGTGATATCAAGGTTGCCAACGACCTGCCGTTCGTCCTTTTCGGCGGTATGAACGTACTGGAATCTCGCGATCTGGCAATGCGTATCTGCGAACACTACGTGACCGTGACCCAGAAACTGGGCATTCCGTACGTCTTCAAAGCCTCTTTTGACAAAGCCAACCGTTCCTCCATCAAGTCCTACCGTGGGCCGGGCCTGGAAGAAGGGATGAAGATTTTCCAGGAACTTAAGCAAGCATTCGGCGTGAAAATCATTACTGACGTTCACGAAGCCAGCCAGGCGCAGCCGGTGGCCGATGTGGTGGATGTGATTCAGCTGCCTGCGTTCCTCGCCCGTCAGACCGATCTGGTGGAAGCCATGGCGAAAACCGGTGCCGTCATCAACGTGAAGAAACCGCAGTTCGTGAGCCCAGGCCAGATGGGGAACATCGTCGATAAGTTCGCTGAAGGCGGCAACGACAAAGTTATCCTGTGCGACCGTGGCAGCAACTTCGGCTACGACAACCTGGTGGTCGACATGCTGGGCTTTAGCGTCATGAAAAGCGTGTCCGGTAATTCCCCGGTCATCTTCGACGTGACCCATGCACTGCAGTGCCGTGACCCGTTTGGCGCCGCATCCGGTGGCCGTCGCGCCCAGGTGGCAGAACTGGCTCGCGCTGGCATGGCAACCGGTCTGGCCGGCCTGTTTATCGAAGCTCACCCGGATCCTGCCAACGCGAAATGCGACGGCCCGTCCGCACTGCCGCTGGATAAACTCGAACCGTTCCTGAAACAGATCAAAGCGATTGACGATCTGGTGAAGAACTTCGAAGAACTCGATACCAGCAATTAAGACAGACAATGATAAAAAAACCCGCTTAGCTAAGCGGGTTTTTTATTTGGCGCAACGCAGCGTCAGGCAAATATCGTCATCAGATACGCGGCAAAAAGCGCCAGGTGTGCCGCGCCGTTCAGCACATTGGTTTTCCCTGTCGAGAACGAAATCTGGCACAGCACCAGAGACGCCAGCATCACCACCAGCTCCGGTTTACCCAAACCGAACACCAGTTCATTCCCCGTCATCCAGGCAATTAACGTCACCACCGGGACCGTCAGCGAGATGGTTGCCAGCACCGAACCAAAGAAGAGGTTCATGGCGCGCTGCACCTGATTGTTCAGCACGGCTTTCAGCGCCCCCAGACCTTCCGGGGAGAGGATCAGCAATGCCACCAGGAAGCCAGTAAAGGCAACAGGGGCGTTCATCTCAGTCAGCAGATGTTCCAGCGGGTTGGCGTTCATTTTGGTGACCGCGATAACCGCAACCAGATGCACCAGTAACCAGACCGTATGCCAGGCGCTGCTGTGCGCGGACGGTTTACCGTGGTGCGGATCGTCGTCGTCGCTGTCGTCTTCATGCTCGTAAACAAACAGGCTCTGATGCGTTTTGGTCTGAATAAGCAGGAACACGCCGTACATCGCCGCAGAAATCAGAGCGACCAGCAGCGCCTGGCCGGTGGTGAAATTGGCACCCGGTAATGCGACCGGGAACACCAGCACAATCACCGCCAGCGGAAAGAGGGCAATCAGATATTGTTTAATGCCGAAAAGATTAACGTACTGGGTGGCGAATTTACGCCCACCGAGCAGCAGCGAGAAGCCCACCAGGCCGCCCGTCACAATCATGATGATGGAGTAAAGCGTGTCGCGCATCAGGGTCGGCGCGGCATCGCCGGTCGCCATTAATGCGGAAATCAGGCTGACTTCCAGAATCACCACGGAAAGACTCAAAATCAAAGAACCGAAGGGTTCACCCAGTCGGTGTGCCAGCACATCGGCATGGCGTACAACGCTAAAGGCACTGGCTAAAATGCCGACCAGCGCAAGGATATTGATCCCGATGACCACTGACAGTGACTGGCTATTGCCCCACATAACCAGTACGGCCAGTGCCAGCGCCGGGAAAATCAGACTGGTCTCCTTATGGCGGGTCTTTACCGCCTCGTGTGCTGTTGTCATTTTTATCTCCATCCAGAGCAGGTGTTTGTAATTATAGAAAGAAAAAGCAGCGGCTAAAATAGCAGACAAAATAGCCATTTAAGGGGTTTTTTACTTTTATTTACCTCATGAGGTAATTCTTAATTGAATGATTAATTAGAAGGGGTTATTGCGAAATTTCATTTAATTTACAGGGTGATATTTTTATCTTAATCACAATTATCTTGTTGGGCATGGCAAGGTAGCGATATAACGTCCAGGCTTACTCTTTACGCAAAAGAGGGGCGAACTATGCCGTATAAACGCAAATCTGATTTACCCAACAGCGTACAGCATGTCCTGCCTGCACATGCGCAGGACATCTACAAAGAAGCCTTTAACAGCGCCTGGGAACAATATAAAGACAAAGCGGACCGGCGTGATGATGCTTCGCGAGAAGAAACCGCGCACCGTGTGGCCTGGGCGGCGGTAAAACATGAATATGAAAAAGGGGATGATGATAAATGGCATAAAAAGAAATAATTACATGAAGCTTTAGATAATCCTTAGTGCAGATTGCCAGAATATTCCCTCAACGGACCGCCCTCCACGCGATGAGTTCACTTGAAAACGGCCTGTGAATTGCATATCGTCATTGAAACGAGCCATGAAGGCAGCAGTATAGTCGTCGCAAGGAAGCAAGCAGTGGTGGAGGTAGAAAGTGATAACACGTGATTTCCTGATGAAGGCGGACTGCAAAACCGCATTTGGTGACATAGAAGCCTCACTGCTCTGGTCAGCCGAACAGCGGGCGGCATCCCTTGCGGCCACGCTCGCCTGTCGGCCTGATGATGGCCCGGTGTGGATATTTGGCTACGGTTCGCTGATGTGGAACCCGGCGCTGGAATTTGTCGAATCCTGCACCGGTACGCTGGTGGGCTGGCACCGTGCGTTCTGTTTGCGCCTCACGGCCGGGCGCGGCACCGCCTGCCAGCCTGGGCGCATGCTTGCACTGAAAGAGGGCGGGCGCACAACCGGGGTGGCTTATCGTCTGCCGCAGGAAGACCTCGGTGAGGAGCTGATGCTGCTGTGGAAGCGTGAAATGATCACCGGTTGTTACCTGCCAAGCTGGCGCAAGCTGGAACTTGACGACGGTCGCACGGTGAACGCGCTGGTGTTTATCATGGATCCCCGCCATCCCCTTTACGAGTCTGATACCCGTGCGCAGATTATTGCGCCGTTAATCGCATCCGCAACGGGGCCGCTCGGCACCAATGCGCAGTACCTTTTCTCGCTCGAGCAAGAACTGATCAAGTTGGGCATGCAGGACGATTGCCTGAATGAGCTGGTAGGGCGCGTGCGGGGACTGCTGGAAGGAGAAAAACCAGGCCCGGAACTGAAGCCTGGTTTTGCCTGAACAGGCGATTATGCCGGAACGTAGCTGATTGAGTGCTCCAGCGTCTGGCTGTGGCTGTCGATCAGCACGTTCCAGATACCGCTGTACGGCACGGCCAGATACGCGCTGGCGCGATTCTGGACGCTAAGAACATCGCGTTGAGCGGCGGAGGTATTGCTCTTCTCGCTCATCAGATGAATGTGACAATTTTCAGAACACCGAACTACTACTGTATCCCCACCAAATAACTTCAAACTTGCTTTTACCAACGCCATTTTCAACCCCGTCGTAATAAACAACGCACTCCCTGCGGGAAGTTCCCGTGCGTGATGTCGTTCACAAATCACTCATGGCATAACACCAAACGAGAGCGGGTCAGATGCTGATTTTGATCAACTATTGTCGTAACGATTCAACAAAAATGACAATATTCGGCGGGGGAATAGGTCGGCGCATTAAATCGTGGAAAAAATGCGCCGACAGAAGATTAAATGCGGAAATGTCCTGCGGTTTCAGCAAGCTCACCCGCCTGCGATTGCAGCGCTCCGGCTGCGGCGGCAGACTGGATAACCAGCTCGGCGTTCTGCTGCACCATACGGTCAAGATCGATAACCGCATGATTGATTTCCTGAATCCCTTTCATCTGCTCGTTGGTCGCGACGGTAATCTCACGCATGATGACCGATACGCTGTCGATGCTGGAGACGATATCGCCCATGCTGTCTCCCGCCAGGCGCACATAGCGCGAGCCGGTCGCCACACTTTCCGTCGTTGACTCAATCAGCGTTTTAATCTCTTTTGCCGCCTGCGCACTGCGGCTGGCCAGGCTACGCACTTCACCCGCGACCACCGCAAAACCACGGCCCTGTTCACCCGCACGCGCCGCTTCTACAGCAGCGTTGAGCGCCAGAATGTTGGTCTGGAAGGCGATGCCGTCAATCACGCTGGTGATATCACCAATTTTGGCGGAGGCGACTTCAATGGACTGCATGGTACTAATGGCCTGGGAGACCACCTGGCCGCCACGGGAGGCGGCTTCCGAGGCGGTGTGCGCCTGGGTATTCGCCAGTGCCGCTGAATCCGTCGACTGGGCCACGGAGGCGGTAATCTGCTCCACGGCGCTGGCGGTTTCGCGCAGGTTAGAAGCGGCCTGCTCGGTACGCCCGGACAGGTCACGGTTACCGGCAGCAATTTCCTGCGCCGCCTGCTGTACGGAGGTACTGGAGTCACGCAGTTTCACCATCACCACCGACAGCTTGTCACTGAAGGCGTTAAAGGCATGGGCGATTTGCGCCACTTCATCGTTACCCTGTTCCGGCAGACGCTGGGAAAGGTCGTCGGTTCCGCTGCTGATGGCGTTCATCGCATCGCGAATAGTGACCAGGCGCTTGAGCATCGTTGCCACAATCCAGTGCATCAGTGCCCCGGCAATCAGCACCAGCACGATCAGCGAGATAGCAGAGGCTTTAAGCTGCGCACGCAGGCCGGTGGTGGAGTCGGCGCTATCAAGGGCCACCACCAGCTGCCAGTTGGTGCCTTTCACTTTGCTGGCGAGGAACTCTTTATCCGCATCCGCGAGGGTGCCGTGAACCGATTTACCCGACAGCAAATCGTTTAGCGCCACGCCGCTTATGGCATCGGTAAAGGGTTTGAGCGTCAGTTTCGCGTCACTGGCGGCAATAATGGTGCCATCGCTGTCGAGCAACAAACCGCTGCTGTTAGGTGTGGGATTAATGCCATGAACGTTGGCGACCACGCTGTCCATCGAGACATCGCCCGACACCACCGCTTTCAGGGTGCCGTTTTCCTTCACCGGCACGGCGAACGTCACCACCAGCTTGCCGCTGCCCGCATCCACATAGGGGGCTGTCACAATAGGCGCATCGGCTTTCAGGGCCTGCTGATACCAGGGGCGAATGGTCGGATCATAATCCGCCGGTACGCCGTCCGGGTTAGAGAATTTCGCCGTTTTGGTCGCGTAACCCACGTAGACGTTGATGAAGCCACCCGCCTGCGCTACCTGAGTAAAGACCGGAACAGGGTCATCCGTTAACGCGACTTTTTGTAATGAGGAAATCGCGGTCATTTTGCTGCTCACCCAGTCGGTGATGGCAAGGCTGTGACTGCCGCTGGTGCTGGAGAGAATATCTTGCTGAGCGTCCTGGTTGTGCTGGCTGGTAACCTGGTAATTAATTACGGTGTTAAGAAGCAGCGCAATGGCGAGACAGCCCGCCGTCGCTGCAATGATGCGAGCGCGAATGGATCTAAACATATTTATAGTACCTGCTGTGTTGTCTTTAATCCCTATCGGCAACGCAGCAGGCAAACTTGATGCCGGGCAGGCATCCATAAGAAAAAAATATTAAAGCGGCGTGATAATTAGAAGATCAGCACTTTGTCGGCGTCGAGGGTCCATTGCGCCAGTTCGACCAGGGTACCAATCGCCACGCCGTCAATCAGCGGCAGGGCGGTGATCCCCCGGCCATCGGTGCAGGTTTTGCATAATTTGACCACAACGCCTTGCGCGGTGAGGATCTCCAGCATCTGCTGAATGTTATAGCCTTCCGCCGGTTTCTGGCCGCGTAGCCCTGCGGTCACCGCATCAGACATCAAAAACAGGCGCAGTTGCAGCTCACTGTCCTGCTCACGCAGGGCGATGGCCAGGCGCAGACTGTTAAACAATGCTTCACTGCCGTAGGCCGCACCGTTAGCGACAATCACAATCTTTTGCATCTTCACTCCTTCGAGGGGGCATGGTTATTGCAACTCGCCGTTAAGAGAATGAAACGGAGAGTCAGCATGAATGAACGGACCGACGCCAGCAGCTGGTTTCGCTACGCGCGCCACATCCAAAAACATCAACTTCGCCAGCTTGCCCAACTGGGCGTGCTGGCCGGGAAAATCAGTCATCTGACCCACATGCTCCAGTGCGAGCGAGGGGCGTCAAATATCTGGCTCTGTTCTCGCGGGCGACTGTACGCACTGGAGTGCCGTGCCAGCAGTGCGCTGGCCGATGAGCAAATGACTACGCTGATGCCCGTGTTTGAAGGGCTTAAGCCCTTGACCAGCAGCGCATTATGCCACCGAATTGCCGCCGCCGTTGCGGGGCTGGAACAACTTCCTGCACTCAGAGCGCAAATTAAAGAGCTGGCCATTGATGCCGACCAGGCAATGGCGCAGTTTAGCCGCACCATCGGCCAGCTGCTGAGCATTATTCCCCAGCTTAACGACAGCATTGATGATCCCGCCATTGCTGCCCGGCTGGTGGCGCTCTACAGCTTTATGCAGGGCAAAGAACTGGTGGGGCAGGAGCGGGCGCTGGGGGCCATTGGCTTTACCCACGGGATGTTCAGCGCGGGTCAGCGTCAGGCGCTGGTCGACAGGATTGACGGCCAGCAGCCGTGTTTCGATACCTTCCTGTCGCTCTCTGAACCCACACATGCCGCGCTTTTCAGCAAGGAGTGCGGCGCGGGGCTGGAGATTGAGCAAATGCGCCGCCTGGCCTGCACCCGCACGCCGCCCACAGATAACGGCGATAACGCACTGCGCTGGTTCTCCCTGCAAACTCAGCGCCTTGAATACCTGCGCACGCTGGAAGAAACGCTGATTAACGCCCTTAACCGGGAAACCGATCGTCTGCTCGGTGAAGATGACGAGGTCATAACGCTGCATACTCAGCAACTCACCGCAGACGCAACGCTTCTCTACCAGGATAAAACCTTGTTGCCGCTGGTACGCCAGCAGGCGCAGGAAATAGAACAGCTCAGCCAGCAACTGGCTTCGCTCAAAGACACGCTTGAAGAACGCAAGATTATCGACAAGGCCAAAAACGTGCTGATGAATCACCAGAACATGAGCGAAGAGCAGGCCTGGCAGTGCCTGCGCAAAATGGCAATGGATAAAAACCAGCGAATGGTAGAGATCGCCCGTGCGCTGCTTACCGTGCGC
This sequence comes from uncultured Enterobacteriaceae bacterium, assembly GCA_963530515.1. Taxonomy (GTDB): domain Bacteria; phylum Pseudomonadota; class Gammaproteobacteria; order Enterobacterales; family Enterobacteriaceae; genus CBFFRJ01. Next base: position 276,569 of record CAUSEC010000002.1, read on the forward strand.
GCGTTGTGGGCAGTAACACCAAAGGAGTAGTTGCACGGTCTATGGGCATTTGCTGCACAACGAGCGTGCGAAAGCCGGAACAAACAGGCGTAAAAGCGGCGAAAAGTGTGAGAAAAATTCTGGCACACCCGTTGCATTATCTATCAAGAGATTCAGACAACAGAAGCGGGTAACCAACGGCGGTTAACCGGCTTCATGGATAAAGGCGTCCTCTGGTGCGAAAGCATCGGCGGGCGCTTTTTTTTTGCTTTGGGAGTGCATATGGGTGATTCAACGGTTTCATTATCGCGGCGACGTTTTCTGCAAGCCGGGGCGGCACTGGGCGGGGCAATGTTACTGCCAGGGGTGATGCAGGCTGCATGGGCCGCAGGTTCGGATAAACCGGAGCTGACGACGGTGCGCGTCGGCTTTATTCCGCTAACCGACTGTGCGCCGCTGGTGATTGCGGCGCTAAAAGGCTTTGATAAAAAATACGGCATTACGCTTGTGCCCACCAAAGAAGCCAGCTGGGCCGCCGTGCGCGACAAGCTGGTCTCCGGCGAACTGGACGCCGCCCATATTCTTTATGGCTTGCTGTACGGGCTGGAGCTGGGGATTGCCGGTAAACCGCAGTCGATGGCCAACCTGATGACGCTCAATCAGAACGGGCAGGGGATCACACTCTCAACCGACCTTCTCGAGAAAGGGGTGACCAGCGTGGAGAGCCTGAAAACCCTGGTCGGGCAAAGTGAGCCTGGCACTTACACCTTCGCCCATACCTTCCCGACCGGCACCCACGCCATGTGGCTCTATTACTGGCTGGCAAGCGGGGGCATCAACCCCTTCACCGACATCCGCACCGTGGTGGTGCCGCCGCCGCAGATGGTGATGAACATGCGCATCGGCAACATGGTCGGCTTTTGCGTCGGCGAGCCGTGGAATGCCCGCGCCATCAACGACCGCATCGGTTTTACGGCTGCCACCAGTCAGTCCATCTGGCCGGATCACCCAGAGAAGATCCTCGGCACCCGCAGCGCCTGGGTCGAACAAAACCCGCACACCGCCCGTGCGCTGGTGTGCGCGGTAATGGAAGCGGCGCGCTGGATTGACGCCTCCCCGGACAACCGCCGCGAAACCGCACGCATCCTCTCTCGTCGTGCCTGGCTTAACACCAAAGAGCAGTACCTCACCGGGCGCATGCTGGGCGAGTACGACAACGGCGCGGGTCAGCACTGGCAGGACGCCCACGCCATTCGCTTCTTCAACGAGGGGCAGGTGAACTACCCGTGGCTTTCCGACGGCATGTGGTTTTTAACCCAGTTCCGCCGCTGGGGGCTGCTCAAATCCGCGCCGGATTACACCGCCATTGCCAGTCGTATTAACCGCATCGACGTCTGGAAAGACGCGGCGACCGCTATCGGCGGCATCCCATTACCGAACAGCAGCCTGCGTACCAGCACGCTGATGGACGGCACACGCTGGACCGGTGAATCGCCGGAACAGTACGCAACAGGCTTTGCCATTCAACGAACAGGGGTCTGAGATGAAACACGCACACAAACTACAGCAGGTTGAAACGCCAACCGCAACCGCCGAGGTGTTCGTGATGCCTCCCGTACAGGTTCGTCGCACCGCGCCCGCCTGGTCGAGAAAGGCACGCGCTGTCGCAGAGCGCCTGTTACCCGGCCTGCTCGGGTTAGGGTTGCTGCTGGTGGCCTGGCAATTTGCGGCCATTAACAGCAAAGGCTTCCCGACGCCGCTCAGCACCCTGGATTCGGCCATGACCTTGTTTGCTGACCCCTTTTACCGTGATGGGCCGAACGATATGGGCATTGGCTGGAACGTACTGGCCTCCCTGCAACGTGTGGGCATCGGTTTTGGTCTGGCGGCACTGGTCGGCATTCCGCTGGGCTTTTTAATTGGCCGCTTTGTCTTTTTTGCCCGCATGTTTAACCCGCTCATTGCACTGCTGCGCCCGGTTAGCCCGCTTGCCTGGCTGCCGATTGGCCTGCTGTTGTTCCAGAAAGCAGAACCGGCCTCCAGCTGGACCATTTTCATCTGCTCCATCTGGCCAATGGTGATTAACACCGCCGAAGGGGTCCGACGCATCCCGGAGGATTACCTCAACGTGGCCCGCGTGCTGCAACTCTCCGAATGGACGGTGATGCGCCGCATCCTCTTTCCGGCGGTTTTGCCTGCGGTACTGACCGGTGTACGCCTGTCGATTGGCATTGCCTGGCTGGTGATCGTCGCCGCCGAAATGCTGACCGGGGGCTTAGGCATCGGTTTTTGGATCTGGAACGAATGGAACAACCTCAACGTAGAAAACATTCTGATTGCGATCGTCATTATCGGCGTTGTCGGCCTGCTGCTCGAGCAGGGGCTGATGCTGGTAGCGCGCCGCTTTAGCTGGCAGGAGAAATAGTCATGAACGCAAAACCCTTGATTCAGGTGCAGGCCGTCAGCCAGCGTTTTTCCACCGCCGGTGGCGACTTTGTGGCGCTGCAAAACGTCTCTTTTGATATCCATGAAGGGGAAACCGTGAGCCTGATTGGCCACTCCGGCTGCGGCAAATCTACCTTACTGAATTTAATTGCCGGGATAACGCTGCCCACCGAAGGCGGGTTGCTGTGTGATAACCGGGAAATCGCCGGGCCAGCACCCGAGCGCGCGGTGGTGTTCCAGAACCACTCCCTGCTGCCGTGGCTGACCTGTTTTGACAACGTCGCGCTGGCGGTTAATCAGGTGTTTCGCCGCACTATGAGCAAAGCCGAACGCCGGGAATGGATTGAGCACAATCTGGAGCGCGTACAGATGGGCCATGCGCTGCATAAACGGCCTGGCGAAATCTCCGGCGGCATGAAGCAGCGTGTGGGCATTGCCCGTGCGCTGGCGATGAAACCCAAGGTGCTGCTGATGGATGAGCCTTTTGGTGCACTGGACGCGCTCACCCGCGCCCATTTGCAGGACACGGTGATGCAGATTCAGCAGTCGCTCAACACCACCATCGTGCTCATCACCCACGACGTCGACGAAGCGGTGCTGCTCTCCGACCGGGTGCTGATGATGACCAACGGCCCGGCGGCGACGGTGGGGGAAGTGCTTGACGTTAATCTTCCGCGGCCGCGTAACCGGGTGCAACTGGCGGACGACAGCCGCTATCACGCGCTGCGCCAGCAGATCCTGCAGTTCCTCTATGAAAAACAGCCTAAAGCGGCCTAAGGAGGCGTGATGACGACGCGATTGGTCATTATCGGTAACGGCATGGCGGCCACACGCCTTGTCGAGACGCTCACAGCGTCTGGCAATGGCCGCTTCGCCATCACGATTATCGGCGACGAGCCGACGCACGCCTATAACCGCATTCAGCTTTCGCCGGTACTGAGCGGCGAGAAAGCCTTTGCTGACACCCTGCTGCACGATGCGCAGTGGTACGCCGAGCGGAACATTACCGTGTTGCGCGCAGAACGGGTCTGCGACGTGGATCTCACTGCTCGCCAGCTCAGAACCAACGCCCGTCTGCTGGACTGGGACGAACTGGTGTTTGCCACCGGCTCCGTGCCCTTTATGCCCCCGGTGCCGGGGCACGATTTACCCCACGTGAAGGCTTTCCGCACGCAGGATGACGTTAACGCCATCCTGGCGGGCAGCGGCCCGGCGGTGGTACTGGGCGGCGGTGTTTTGGGCGTTGAAGCGGCGGCCGCGCTGGCGCGAAGAGGTGACAATGTCACGTTGGTGAATCGTTCTGCGTGGTTGATGGAGCAGCAACTGGACGCGCAGGCAGGCGCACTGCTGGCGGAACAACTGTACTCGCGCGGCATTACCTGTGCGCTGTCAGCGGGCATTCGCGCGATAGGCGAAAGCCACGTCACACTCACCAGCGGAGAGGTTATCCCTGCAAGCCGTGTAGTGATAGCAACCGGGGTACGCCCGGCGATTGCCCTGGCCGAAGCCTGCGGCATTCCCTGCTCGCGCGGCATCGTCGTGGACGGGCAGATGCGCACGGCGGTGGGCGGCGTCAGCGCCATCGGCGAGTGCTGCGAAATCGACGGGCAAACCTGGGGACTGGTCGCGCCTTGTTTACAGCAGGCACAGGTGCTGGCGGCGCGCCTGTTGGGTGAGGCACAAGTGGATTTTTACTGGCAGGACAGCGGGACGCGCCTCAAGGTCACCGGCATCCATCTTTTCAGCGCAGGCCGGGTGCAGGCCACGTCTGATGATGACATCTGGAGCACCTTCGACCCGCTCAGCGGCCATTACCGCCGCTTACTGATCCGTCACGGACAACTTCAGGGCGTGCTGCTGATGGGCGATTGCACCAGCGCCGCGGCACTGACCGAACGACTCAATACGCCAGAACTGCCGCAGGCAGACTGGCTATTCGACAACTTTACAGCGCAGCCAGAGGCTGCAGGAATTCCAATGATGACAAAACCTACGCTGGTTGTGGTCGGGCATGGCATGGTCGGCCACCATTTTCTTGAGCAATGTGTCAGTCGTAATCTTCACCGTGAGTACCAGATTGTGGTGTTTGGCGAGGAGCAGTATGCCGCCTACGACCGCGTGCACTTGTCTGAATACTTCGGTGGGCGCAGTGCGGACTCGCTTTCGATGGTGCAAGGGGATTTCTTCGCTGAGCACGGCATCGAGCTGCATCTCTCACGTCAGGTGGTGGAAATTGACCGGGATCTGAACGTGGTGCGGGATGCCAAAGGACACGAAACCCACTGGGACAAACTGGTGCTGGCGACAGGATCTTACCCGTTTGTACCGCCCGTGCCGGGGCATGACAGTGAGGGCTGCTTTGTTTACCGCACCCTTGATGACCTTGATGAGATTGCCCTTCGTGCCAAAAACGCCACCCGTGGCGTGGTCATCGGCGGCGGTTTGCTCGGGCTGGAAGCGGCAAACGCCCTGAAACAGCTGGGGCTGGAAACCCACGTCGTGGAATTTGCGCCCGCGCTGATGGCCGTTCAACTGGATGAACAGGGCGGCAAAATGCTGCGCCAGAAGGTAACGGAACTGGGTGTGCAGGTGCATACCAGCAAATCGACGCGTGACATTGTCACGTCATCCGATGGCTTGACCCTGAATTTTGCTGACGGTGAAAGCCTGACCACGGACATGGTGGTGTTCTCCGCCGGCATTCGCCCGCAGGACGGGTTAGCGCGTAGCAGCGGTTTGCAGCTGGGTGAACGTGGCGGCATCCAGATTGACGGGCATTGTCGCACCTCCGATAACAACATCTTCGCCATTGGCGAGTGCGCGGTGTGGGACGGCAAAGTCTATGGTCTTGTGGCACCAGGCTACCAGATGGCACGCGTGGTAGCAGGCTGTCTTGCCGGTGAAGAGGCTGAATTCAGCGGCGCGGACATGAGCACCAAACTGAAGCTGCTGGGGGTGGACGTGGCGTCGTTTGGTGATGCCCACGGGCGTACGCCGGGCAGCCTTAGCTATCAGTGGACTGACGGCCCCGCGCAAATCTACAAAAAAATCGTGGTCAGCGAAGACGGCAAACGGTTGCTCGGCGGCGTGCTGGTGGGCGATGCCAGCGAATACGCCACTCTGCTGCAAATGATGCTCAACGACATGGCGCTGCCCGCCCAGCCGGAGAGCCTGATTTTGCCTTCGCTTACAGGCAGTGCGCCAAAAGCACTGGGCGTTGCGGCGCTACCGGAAAGCGCGCAGTTATGCTCCTGCCATAGCGTCACCAAAGGGGATATTTGTGCGGCGGTGACATCGGGTGCCACCAACATGGGGGCCATCAAAAGCTGCACCAAAGCGGCGACCGGCTGCGGTGGCTGTAGCGCACTGGTTAAACAGGTGATGGAGTACCAGCTGGCGCAGCAGGGTGTCGAGGTCAAAAAAGACATCTGCGAGCACTTCCCGTATTCACGCCAGGAGCTTCACCATCTGGTGCGTGTGAACCACATTCGTACCTTCGCCCAGTTGCTCAGCCGTTACGGTAAAGGTCACGGGTGTGAAGTCTGCAAACCGCTGGTGGGGTCCATTCTCGCGTCTTGCTGGAATGAATACCTGCTCAAACCGGCCCATCTGCCGCTACAGGACACCAACGACCGCTATTTCGCCAACATCCAGAAAGACGGGACTTACTCCATCGTGCCGCGGATGCCCGCCGGAGAAGTCACCCCGGACGGACTGATCGCCATTGGGCAGATAGCCAAACGCTACCAGCTCTACAGCAAGGTGACCGGCGGGCAGCGTATTGATCTGTTTGGTGCCCGCCTTGAAGAGCTACCCGCTATCTGGTCTGAACTGGTGGCGGCCGGGTTTGAGACCGGGCACGCCTATGGCAAGTCGCTCAGGACGGTGAAATCCTGCGTCGGCTCGACCTGGTGTCGCTATGGGGTGCAGGACTCCACCGGACTGGCGGTGACTCTTGAGCATCGCTACAAAGGGCTGCGCGCGCCGCACAAGATCAAGATGGCGGTCTCCGGCTGCACGCGGGAGTGTGCCGAAGCCCAGGGCAAAGACGTGGGGGTGATTGCCACCGACAAAGGCTGGAACCTCTATGTATGCGGCAACGGGGGCATGAAACCGCGGCATGCTGATTTGTTTGCCAGCGATCTTGATGAAGAGACGCTCATTCGCACCGTCGACCGCTTTTTGATGTTCTACATTCGCACCGCCGACCGCCTGCAACGCACCAGTACCTGGCTCGATAATCTCGAAGGCGGAATCGACTATCTGCGTGAAGTTATCCTTAACGACAGCCTTGAGATTGGCCGCGAGCTGGAAGAGGAGATGGCGCGGGTGGTGGACAGCTACCAGTGCGAATGGCAGACCACCCTCAACAGCCCTGACCGCATGGCACTTTTCCGCTCGTATGTGAACAGCGATACACCTGACGAAGCTGTTCACCGGGAAACCGTGCGCGAACAGCCGCAGCTTGCGGGCAACGTCGAGTGGCAGGAAGGGGCCGTGTCGCCCCGTCCGTGGCAGGCCATTTGTCGGCTTGAGGAGATCCCGGAGCAGGCGGGGATTGGCGCGCGTCTCGGCGAGCGGCAAATTGCGCTGTTCCGCTTTGGCGATGCTGTCTACGCGCTGGATAACCGCGAGCCGGGGAGCCAGGCCTGGGTGCTGTCCCGTGGTCTGCTGGGTGACAGCAACGGTGAGCCGATGGTTATTTCACCGCTTTACAAACAGCGTATCCGCCTGCGGGACGGTTGCAGCATGGACAACGGCGAACCGGCGGTGCGCGCCTGGCCGGTGAAAGTGGAGGGCGGCAGCGTATGGGTGGGCAATCAGGCATTACTGATGCGAGCGCAGGCGTCATGAGCGTGACCCGGACGACCTGCCCTTACTGCGGTGTGGGCTGCGGTGTACTGGCTGAGCCAGGCGAAACGGGCGTGAGCATAAAAGGCGATGCGCGGCACCCGGCCAACTTTGGGCGGCTGTGCGTCAAAGGCTCGGCGCTGGGGGAGACCACCGGCATTGGCGACAGGCTGCTGTACCCGGAACTTGATAACCGACGCGTGGGCTGGGATGAGGCGCTGGCGGCGGCGGGAGCACGGCTGAAGGCAATTATTGCGCAGCACGGTCCGCAGGCGGTGGCGTTTTACGCCTCAGGTCAGTTGCTCACCGAAGACTACTACGCCGCCAATAAACTGATGAAAGGGTTTATCGGGGCCGCCAACATCGACACCAACTCCCGGCTGTGCATGTCCTCCGCCGTCACGGGTTACAAGCGGGCGTTCGGCGAGGACGTGGTGCCGTGCAGCTATGAGGATGTGGAAAACACGGATCTGCTGATTCTGGTCGGCTCCAACGCGGCCTGGACCCATCCGGTGCTCTATCAGCGCATTGTGCAGGCAAAGCGGGACAACCCGGCGATGAACGTGGTGGTGATTGACCCACGCGTCACTGCCACCTGCGACATCGCCGACCTGCACCTTCCGCTGGCACCGGGCAGCGACGCAGGGCTGTTTGTTGGCTTGCTCAATGCGATTGCGACGGGCGGCAACCTGAACGCCGATTTTGATGATGCGGGGGAGGCGCTGGCAGCTGCCGCAGAATGGACAACGGCAAGAGTGGCCGCCTTTTGCGGCTTGCCGCCAGAGACTGTCAGCACCTTTTTTGACCTGTTCCTGCGCGCGCCGCGCGCCATCACGCTCTACACGATGGGCATTAATCAGTCCGCAAGCGGTAGCGACAAATGCAACGCCATCATCAATGTGCATCTGGCAAGCGGCACATTTGCCCGCGCGGGATGCGGGCCGTTTTCGCTGACCGGGCAGCCAAATGCGATGGGCGGGCGTGAGGTGGGTGGGCTGGCGAATCAGCTGGCGGCACACATGAACTTTGAGCCGGACGACCTGACACGTGTAGCGCGTTTCTGGGGCACTGAACGGCTGGCACAAACGCCGGGCCTGATGGCGGTGGATCTGTTTGCGGCTATCGGTCGCGGTGAGGTGAAAGCCGTGTGGGTGATGGGCACCAATCCGGCCGTATCTTTGCCGGACAGCCACGCGGTGTGTACGGCGCTGGCAGCATGCCCATTGGTTATCGTCTCAGAAGTGGCGGCAGACACCGACACCAGCCGCTACGCCCATATCCGTTTTCCGGCGCTGGCGTGGGGGGAGAAAAACGGCACCGTCACCAACTCCGAACGGCGAATTTCGCGCCAGCGGGCGTTCCTGCCACCGCCGGGTGAGGCGAAAGCTGACTGGTGGATTATCGCCCGCGTGGCAGCCGAGCTGGGGCACGGGCAGGCCTTTGGCTGGCAGCACGCGCACGAGGTGTTCTCTGAGCATGCAGCCCTCTCGGGCTATGAAAATAACGGCGCCCGCGCGTTTGATATCAGCGCGCTGGCCACGCTCAGACGTGAGGCCTGGGATGCGCTTGAACCGGTGCAATGGCCCATCAGATCCCTTGCATTACACACCGGCTGGCGGTCATCGGGCAGGTTACGCATGGTGCCGGTGCTGCCCGCTGCCACTCAGGCGCAGGTGAGCGGGCTCTACCCGCTGTTGCTCAACACCGGGCGCATTCGCGACCAGTGGCACACCATGACCCGCACCGGCAATGTGGAAAAACTGATGCAGCATATTCCTGAGCCGTTCGTTGAAATCTCCCCCGATGATGCACAGCGCTTCTCGATTAGAGAAGGTGGGCTGGTGCGCATCAGTTCCCCACGTGGGGTGATGGTGGCGAGGGCGAAGGTACACAGCGGACAGCGGCCCGGCGTGCTGTTCACGCCCATGCACTGGAACCACTGTTTCGCCCGCCAGGGGAAGGTGAACACGCTGGTGGACAGCCTCTGCTGCCCGCACTCCGGGCAGCCTGAAAGCAAGCAAACGGCGGTGCGCATCGCCCGCTGGCAACCAGCGTGGCAAGGGGAACTGTACAGCCGCGAGGCGTTGCCGCCGTCCGCCGCGTTTCACTGGACGCGAAAAGCCGCGGGGGCGTTAACCCATCTGACCCTCGCGGGAGAGCGTGATATTGCGCCCTGGCTCATCGAACAGTGCCGGGTACGCGGCTGGCAGATGCAGCAGTTGCGCGCAGGCACGGTGTTCACGCTGCTGGCCTGGCAGGACGACAGGCTCATGCTCGGGTTCTGGGGCAGTGCGAATCTGCCTGATGTGTCACATCAGACCATCACCACCGCTTTTGCCATGCCGCCGCAGACGCCGACGATGCGCCATGCTTTGCTGGCGGGCAAGGCGGCCGCTGATGCACCCGAACCGGGGCGTACCATTTGTAGCTGTTTTAGCGTGGGAGAGAAGGCGATTCGCGCGGCGATTGCCGGAGGCTGTGACAGTACCGCTGCGCTTGGCAACAAGCTGCGCTGCGGTACCAACTGCGGTTCATGTCTACCGGAGTTAAAAGCGCTATTGAGTTCAGTTGGGGAAAGGGAAAACAGTATTGGTTAGATTCTGGCGTCTGAAGATGTGGGTGAAATGCCCTGCTTTTAAATCCTTTACTTTTTTGTGTGTTTAGCTCGATAATTCGCCACCATTCAATACAGAGGACGTAAAAATTGGCTAATAATATCTATCTGACGCTGACCGGAAAAATACAGGGACTTGTATCGGCGGGGTGCTCAACTGCTGACTCCATCGGCAATGCTTACCAGAGCGGACATAAAGATCAAATTTTGATTCAGGAAGTAAATCATTCCATTACGCGTGAACAGCACGTTTCTCACCATCCAATAACGTTTAAAAAACCCATCGATAAGTCAACGCCATTACTCCTTTCAGCCATTTCAAATAATGAGGAATTTGATGCCGTTTTTGAATATAACCGGACAGATTTGTCTGGTGCTCAGGTGGTGTTTTTTCGGGTTAAAATAATTAAAGCTACGATTTCCGATATTACCACCTCGTTCCCTAATGCCTTAACGCACAACGACGCTCAACCTTTTGAAACGGTCTCTTTAAAATACCAAAGCATAACCTGTGAGCATGTTCTGGCGGGTACCAGTGGGTATAGCATTTGGGAAGAAAGGGTTTTCTGATATGGATGTGTATGTATTCAACAGAGAAGAAGAGCGCGCAAGGGATTATTACAAGACACAAGGTGGATTGGCTGCCAGAGTTCTTGCGGAAACAGCTATCATTGCTTCTGGTCATCTTTATGATTCCAGAGTAAAAATTGATTTTAGAAATAATATTACAGCATTTATTGAAAGCCAGAAGGACGTACTGGATGGTGATACCTCCGCTGCTCAAAAACTCCAGGCTATGAATTATTTAAAGCAAGAGCACATTTATTTATCTGATCAAATTTTTGATATTAAATACGGCAGGGCCATTAAAATCATCTCAATCAGCATTGAGTTGATCAGTGAAACTGTCGGTTATTATGTTCTTAGAGGCGTCGGTATTTATGCGGGATACCTGCAAATACTTGCTGGCGGATCGTTGGTTGGTGCCAGCTACGCGACAGGCCCCGGAGCGGTGGTAGGGAATGTGGCTGGAGTTGCTTTGATTATCCATGGGGCTGGAATTGTACAAGAGAACTTATGGGCGCTTGCAAAAGACGACAGGGATTATATAGGCTATTTAAGGGAAAGATATCACCTGGCGGCTACAAGCCTGGGGTATACTGCTGCGGCAGGAGATATACTTTATGGCGGTGTGGACCTGGCTCTATCTGGATATACGCTCGCAAGGTCAGTGCTTCTTCCTGATAAGGGGCGGCTTTATCATTACATGTACAATGACTCAATCCGCGGCTTCAAAAAAATGGCTAAAGAGGGGTCGTTGAAAATCGAAATGGGCATAGACACCCTGACGATAAAAAATATTAAGGACGCCATGAATACAACACCGGAAAATCAATTTTCAATACCATTCCCCATCAATAATAAATAAACGCGTCAGGACAGCAGTAAACCACACTACTTAATGAAGGGGTTTATTGCTGCCTTCTTATTTTTCTTAACAATTTACGCGCCTTGAAGGCTAAACGTAGTGAGCCGATTTTTCTCATGGCTAAATGACCAAATATTAATATTATGGCAATAGATACAAATATTCTATCATCAATGTTGTTATACTCAACTATAAAACAAATAAATGCTACGATTACAACTGCCGCATGAACTTTGATTAACTTAAAGTACATAGATGATAACATATAAAGCGCATTTTCCATCGTGGTGATATTTATTATGGATAATTCCCTGACCTTTTTTATATCACGACTGCTGAACCCTGATTTTTTCATCAAAACAATCAACTCGTCTTCTCTCATAGTCTGTCCTTTTACATTTTTATCCATGCCAGAGAAATCAATATGAAGTATGCCACCCTTTTATATATCGAATCAACCCGACTAACGAAACTTAGCGCGGTCAATTTAAGACTGTTTATCCGAGTTTTTGGTGCTGATGAAAGGGTAAAAGTTGAAATGAGAATGGATGGCATAGTAATAAAAATGCTATTGAAGTAATGAATACAATGCCGGATATTCAATGCCATTCTATATTAATAAATACCCGGTGCGCCAGGACAAACGTAAGTCGTAGTTAATGGTGTGTTTTACTGTTTTTTTGTAATGTTTTTAACATCCTGCGCGCCTTAAAGGCTAACCGTAACGGGCCGACTTGTCTTGCGGCTAAATGACCAGGCACAAACGTTATGGCTAGTGATGAAAGATTTTCATAGGAAATGCCATTGTGATCAATATACCCTATTATAAAAAAAAGACATGCTACAATTACAACGACTACATGAACTTTGATTAACTTAAAATACATAGATGATAACACATAAAGCGCATTTACCATTGTGGTGATATTTATCATGGACAATTCCCTGACCTTTTTTATATCACGACTGCTGAACCCTGATTTTTTCATCAAAACAATCAACTCGTCTTCTCTCATAGTCTGTCCTTTTACATTTTTATCCATGCCAGAGAAATCAATATGAAGTATGCCACCCTTTTATATGTCGAATCAACCCGACCAGCGAAACCTGGCGCGGTCAATTTAGGCTGTTTGATCCAGAATATCGACCCTGCTGACAGGGTGTTAAAGTTTAAATAAGAATGGATGGAATAGTAATAAAAATACTATTGAAGTAATGAATACAATGCCGGATATTCAATGCCATTCTATATTAATAAA
>CAUSEC010000003.1:0-218421 GCA_963530515.1 uncultured Enterobacteriaceae bacterium
GCTCCGGATGAATATGATGATCTCATATCAGGAACTTGTTCGCACCTTCCCTAGATTGCTGGCTCGCACAGACCAGCAGCACGATAAAAAGGACCTCCGATGCTCACCCTTCTTGAAGATAAAATCGATACCCCGCTTGGCCCTCTGTGGGTGATTTGTGACGACACTTTTCACCTGCGCGCCGTTGAGTGGGAAGAGCACAGCAGCCGCATGGAACAACTGCTTGAGATCCACTATCGCCATGAGGGCTACACGCGCGTAGCGAGCCGTAATCCCGGCGGGCTCAGCCAGAAATTACAGGACTACTTTGCTGGCGATCTGGGCATTATTAACACCCTACCTACCGCCACGGCCGGTACGCCGTTCCAGCGGGAAGTGTGGCAGGCGCTGCGGGATATTCCTTGTGGACACGTCATGCATTACGGTCAACTGGCTGAAGCCCTGGGCCGCAATGGCGCCGCACGCGCTGTGGGTGCAGCCAATGGCTCCAACCCGGTGAGTATCGTTGTGCCCTGCCACCGTGTGATTGGGCGTAACGGCACCATGACCGGCTACGCGGGTGGCGTACAGCGCAAAGAGTGGCTGTTACGTCATGAAGGTTATTTGCTGTTGTAGGGCTGGCGATTGCGCGAACAGGTGCAATTTCGTACGTTTTATCGCGGCATCCCCGATCTAAATCCACAATGAAACGATGGAATATCAATAAGATGCTTAGCATCAGAGTCCCGTCGTTTCCAATACCCGTTTTAATTCTACTGAATTGACGTTTCGCCAGGCTTACGCACACCCTAAAAAGATGGTAAAATTGACTAAAATCAATTAAGGCTTGAGTAGACCTATGATCCCGGAAAAGCGAATTATACGACGCATTCAGTCAGGCGGATGTGCTATCCATTGCCAGGATTGCAGCATCAGCCAGCTTTGTATCCCTTTCACACTCAATGAGCACGAGCTGGATCAGCTCGACAATATTATTGAGCGTAAAAAGCCGATCCAGAAAGGCCAGACGCTGTTTAAAGCGGGTGATGAACTGAAATCGCTGTACGCAATTCGTTCCGGCACGATCAAGAGCTATACCATCACCGAACAGGGTGATGAGCAGATCACTGGCTTCCATCTGGCGGGCGATCTGGTCGGCTTCGATGCTATCGGCACCGGACACCACCCAAGCTTTGCGCAGGCGCTGGAAACCTCTATGGTCTGCGAAATTCCGTTTGAAACACTGGATGACCTGTCAGGCAAAATGCCGAATCTGCGTCAGCAGATGATGCGTCTGATGAGCGGCGAAATCAAAGGCGATCAGGACATGATCCTGCTGCTGTCGAAGAAAAACGCCGAAGAGCGCCTGGCGGCCTTCATTTACAACCTGTCACGTCGCTTTGCCCAGCGCGGTTTCTCTCCGCGTGAGTTCCGTCTGACGATGACCCGTGGTGATATCGGTAACTATCTGGGCCTCACGGTTGAAACCATCAGTCGCCTGCTCGGTCGTTTCCAGAAAAGCGGCATGCTGGCGGTAAAAGGCAAATATATCACTATCGAAAACAGCGATATTCTGTCGCAACTTGCTGGTCATTCGCGCAACGTCGCCTGATTTTTTTCCCGTCTTTTTTACCTTTTGCCCGGTCGTTTAATTTTTCTGATTTATTGATCTGGCAAAAGGTTTCCCCTGTTTCATTCAGTACTTATGGGTTATCTTGTAGTTACAGACTGTGGTGACAGATGTAAGGAGACCCTGTATGGCTAGATATCAGAACATGTTGGTCGCCATCGATCCTAATCAGGACGATCAGCCCGCATTACGACGTGCCGTGTATTTGCATCAACGGATTGGTGGGCGCATTAAAGCCTTTTTGCCCATCTATGATTTCTCGTATGAAATGACCACCCTTCTGTCCCCTGACGAACGCACTGCCATGCGGCAAGGCGTGATTAGCCAGCGTACCGCCTGGATCCGTGAGCAGGCGAAGTACTATATGGACAGCGGTGTGCCAATCGACATCAAAGTGGTGTGGCATAACCGCCCCTTCGAAGCCATTATTCAGGAAGTGATCGCCGGTGGGCACGATCTGCTGCTGAAAATGACCCACCAGCACGACAAACTCGAATCCGTTATTTTTACCCCGACCGACTGGCATCTGCTGCGCAAATGTCCGTGCCCGGTGTGGATGGTAAAAGATCAGCCGTGGCCGGAATCGGGTAAAGCGCTGGTGGCGGTGAATCTGGCGAGTGAAGAGCTGTACCATAATTCGCTCAATGAAAAGCTGGTAAAAGAGACGCTGCTGCTGGCTGAGCAGGTCAACCACACCGAAGTACACCTGGTGGGAGCCTATCCCGTCACGCCGATTAACATCGCCATTGAACTGCCGGAATTCGATCCGAGCGTGTATAACGATGCCATTCGCGGTCAGCATCTGATTGCCATGAAAGCGCTGCGCCAGAAATTCAGCATCGACGAGAAGATGACCCACGTGGAGAAAGGCTTGCCGGAAGAAGTGATCCCGGATCTTTCTGAACATTTGCAGGCAGGGATTGTAGTGCTCGGCACGGTGGGCCGCACCGGAATTTCCGCCGCGTTCCTCGGCAACACGGCGGAACAGGTTATCGACCACCTGCGTTGTGACCTGCTGGTGATTAAGCCTGATGATTATCAGACCCCTGTCGAACTCGATGACGAAGATGACTAACGCGTCGTCAACGCCCGTCTGATTAACGCCCGCTTTTGCGGGCGTTTTGTTATCGATTTTTCGCCGGTGTTTCCCGCCACTGCTGCAAATAGTGACGCAACCAGCTGCCCGCCACACCGGGGGGCGTGCGCTTGTTCCAGAGCAAATCAATCAACACGCTGCGTGGCCAGCCGGGTACGTTGAGTTTTGTCAGCTTCTTAGAACCGGAAAACTCCTCCACCAGCGCGCAGGGCAGCGCACACCAGCCAAAACCCTGCTCCGCCATGCTGAGCAACATCAGGTAGTTGGGTGCAGACCACACCGGGCCGCGCGCCACCATACTGCTGTTTTCCAGGTAGGTATTGAGCCGCAGCTCGCGCCAGCTGCGTAGCTGCTCTTCCAGCAACATGCCTTCACGCGCCAGGGGATGACTGCTCGCGACATAGATGTCCATCTCACTTTGCATCGGCAGACGCATGGCCCCGATATCCGTCGGATAGTGCGTCTGGGCTTCCGTCAGCCCAAGCTGAGCACGTCCCTTTTGCAGCAGGTCAATCACGTCTTCATTTTCGCCAATCAGGCACTCAAATTCGGTGTGCGGGTAGCGTTTATCAAAGGCACCGAGCAGGTCGGCGAGGATGTCCGGGTGCAGCGTATCGGAGAGGACAAACGTCAGGCGAGTTTCCATCTCTCCCGCCAGCCATACGGCCAGTTCGTCAAGACGGTCGCTGGCGGCCAGGATCGCCTGCACGTAGCTGAGCGCCCTCTCGCCCTCTGGGGTCAGCACCGGGTGGCGTGATGAGCGATCAAAGAGCACCACGCCAAGATCGGTTTCAAGGTTGGCAATCGCAGAGCTGATTGTCGACTGGCTTTTACGCAGCTTTCGGGCCGCGGCGGAGAACGATCCTGAGGCCACGGTTTCAACAAAGGCGGTCAGTGCTTCGGGTGAATAGCGCATAGAAGTATCTATTTTATCGATGGTATCTAACTTTAATTTATCTTAATAAGCGATGAAAATCCTCATCCCGGCGCACTTAACGTTGCGCGATAAGAAAGGAAAGAGGATCTCAACATGCAACAGCATGCAGTACAGCGTCGCGGCTTAACCGAACGAATTTTCCATGCGGTGAGTTTCGAAGTCATTGCCACCGCCATCTGTGCCCCGGCCAGCGCCTGGATCATGCAGCGACCGGTACTCGAAATGGGTGGACTCACGCTGTTACTGGCGACCGCCGCCATGATCTGGAACGTCATCTATAACGCGATATTTGACCGCCTGTGGCCGGTGCATCGGGTGACCCGAACCGCCCGCGTGCGCGTGTTGCATGCGCTGGGATTTGAAGGTGGGTTTATCGTGATTGGTGTCACCATCGCCTCCCTGGTGCTGGGGATTGGCCTGGTGGCGGCATTCCTGCTGGAAATTGGCTTTTTCCTGTTCTTCCTGCCCTACACCATGGCTTTCAACTGGGGCTATGATGTGCTGCGTGAACGCGTTATTCAGCGACGCCTGACACGCGTGACGGAATAAAAAAAGCCTCGCACATAGCGAGGCTTAAAATATAACGGCAATACAGCGCCGCTATCGCGTCATACTTTATACACGCTTTTTCGGCATCATGCGTAATAACGTGTTGTCTTTGAAGAAATAATGATGCGCGAGTGCGGCAAAAGCGTGCAATCCAATAACGTAATACCCGAGCATCGCCAGCGTGACGTGATATTCCTTGAGGATATCCACCAGGTCAAAGTTCGCTTCGGCGGCATGGGGCATCATTACGCCAAAGGCAATCCAGTTGCCCCCACGGTTGTACATCATCAGCAACCCAATGATCGGTAACGCAATAAACAGCAGGTAGATAACCAGGTGACCCAGGTGTGCCATGCCGGTCATCATCGGTGAGGGCTTGGGTACGATAGGCGGCGCGGGTGATTTAAGACGCACCAGCAAACGGGTCACCATCAATACCAGAATGGTGATGCCACAGGAGACGTGGACAATATTGAAATATGGGCGGTAACTGCGTGGCGCGAAACCACGAAATTCCATGGCGCAATACGTCACGACGACCAGAAGAAATACCAGCCAGTGGATGGCGATTTGAAGCCCGGAATATTTACTGCGCATAAGCTAATCCTGAAACGAGGTCGAAAACGCCAACATACCGGGCTTTTCTTAAAAATTCATTAACTTTTCTTTATCAATTTTCAACTGCTTACGCTGTCATGAAAAGCAATCATTTGCCGTTAAGTTCAAGACAGGCTATTCCTGGTGAAGTGCAAAAAAACCGATCCTGACAGGAGTAACGTGATGAGTAAAATTGGCATTAATGGATTTGGACGTATTGGTCGCCTGGTGTTGCGTCGTCTGCTGGAAACCGGCAGCGATGCCGATGTGGTGGCGATTAACGACCTGACCTCGCCGAAAGTACTGGCCTACTTACTGAAGTACGATTCCAACTACGGCCCGTTCAAATGGAGCGTGGATTTCACCGAAGATGCGCTCATTGTCGACGGTAAAAAAATCACCGTGTACGCCGAGAAAGAGGCAAAACACATTCCATGGAAGGCCGCCGGGGCTGACATCATCGTCGAATGTACCGGCTTTTATACCTCTGCTGAAAAATCCCAGGCTCACCTCGACGCAGGCGCTAAGAAAGTCCTTATTTCCGCGCCAGCAGGCGAGATGAAAACCGTGGTCTTTAACGTCAACGACGACACCATTGATGCCCAGGACACCATCATCTCCGTGGCCTCCTGCACAACCAACTGCCTGGCACCGATGGCAAAAGCCCTGCACGACAGCTTTGGCATTAAAGTCGGCACCATGACTACCATCCACGCTTATACCGGCACGCAGGCGCTGGTCGACGGTCCGCGTGGCAAAGATTTACGCGCCTCGCGTGCGGCGGCCGAGAACATCATCCCCCACACCACCGGCGCGGCAAAAGCCATCGGGCTGGTGATTCCAGAACTTAGCGGCAAGCTGAAGGGCCATGCCCAGCGCGTCCCGGTGAAAACCGGCTCGGTGACCGAACTGGTTTCTATTTTGGGTAAAAAAGTGACCGCCGATGAAATCAATCAGGCGCTGAAAAAAGCCACCGAGAACAACGAATCCTTCGGTTACACCGATGAAGAGATTGTCTCTTCCGACGTGATCGGCAGCCATTTTGGTTCCGTGTTCGACGCCACCCAGACGGAGATCACCGAAGTGGGCGACCTGCAACTGGTGAAAACCGTTTCCTGGTACGATAACGAGTACGGCTTTGTGACCCAGCTGATTCGCGTCCTGGAAAAATACCGCAAGCTGTAATCTGCACACGGGTGGGCTGCCACCCGTTTTTCCCACCGCCCCCACACTTTCTCCCCGCCCCCTGTGATATAAACCCCTGTTTCAATTTGGTGGAGATCCGACGTGAAACCTGTTAGTGAGCAAGAATTAGTCACGATGATGGAGAGCGCCGTGGCGAACGCCGTCACTTTTTCCGTCTGGCCCCAGGGTGAAGCCCCGGGTGCAGCAACCAGCCTTGTCAGCTTTCGGCTGGAAGAGAACCTCACCGGTTCGTCTGATTTTGATCGCTCCGTCACCGGCGTGCGTGCGCCGCACATCACCGTCTACGCCCCGGAAAAACCCAACGACGTCGGCATTCTGGTGACACCCGGCGGCTCTTATCGTCGGGTGGTGCTCGACAAAGAAGGCAGCGCACTGGCACCGTTTTTTAACGCCAGGGGGTACACCCTGTTTGTGATGAGCTACCGCCTGCCGGGCGATGGTCACGCGGAGGGGGCGAATGCGCCACTGGCGGATGTGCAACGGGCGATGCGCACGCTAAAAGCGCGGGCGCAGGAGTGGAAACTCGACCCTGAGCGTATGGGGATTCTGGGATTTTCAGCCGGAGGTCATGCCGCAGCCAGCCTGGGCACGCGTTTTGATGAACCGGTTTACCCGCATAAAGATGAGATTGACGCCCTCCCTGCCCGCCCGGCATTTATGGCGCTGGTGTACCCGGTGATTACCATGCACCGCGAAATCGATCACCCCGGCTCTCGCCAGGAACTGATAGGGTCGGATCCTGATGAGGCGCAAATCCGCCATTATTCGCTGGAAGAACGAGCAAGCCGCGATACGCCACCGACGTTTTTGTTGCATGCCGTTGACGACCCGGCGGTGAAAGTGGAGAACAGCGTGGTGATGTTCAGCGCACTCAGGCGTCTGGGCGTGCCCGTTGAGATGCATCTCTTTGAGCAAGGGGCGCACGGCTTTGGAATCCGCGATGCTCAGGGGTTGCCCGCGGCGGTGTGGCCGGAACTGATGATGAACTGGATTGAGACGAAGGTGTAACAGACAATGCCGGATGGCGGCGTAAAACGCCTTATCCGGCCTACAAAGCAGCGTTCAAGTCCATCCGGCCTGCGTTGGTCGTTTTCCTGGTCGGATAAGCGAAGCGCCATCCGACAAAACGGACGGCGCATTCACCCTTACGCCTGCAAATAAACCATCTGGGTTTGCAGATACTCTTCCAGGCCGTGCTTGCCATCGGCACCGCCGATGCCGGATTTACGCCACCCCGCATGGAACCCCTGCATCGCCTCAAAGTTCTCGCGGTTGATGTAGGTTTCGCCGAATTTCAGCCCTTTAATGGCCTTCATCGCGGTGTTCAGATTCTGCGTGTAGACCGATGATGTCAGCCCGTAATCGCTGTCGTTGGCCATCGCCAGCGCCTCTTCGAGGGTGTCGAACGCCACCACCGGCAGTACCGGCCCAAAGGTCTCTTCATGCATGATGGCCATGTCCTGGCGCACGTCCAGCAGCAGCGTCGGCGGGTAGAAATAGCCTTTACCTTCCACCGCTTTGCCTCCCAGCACCACGCGCGCTCCTTGCGCGACCGCCCGCGCCACTTTGGCTTCCACGCGCTCAAGTGCCGCGCCGTTGATCAGTGGCCCCATCGCAATATCGTTACGCTGGCCCGGATTGCCAAACTGCACGGTTTTCATCGCCTCGCCTAACCGGTTCACAAAGCGGTCATAAATGCCTTTTTGCACGTACACGCGCTCGGCGCAGTTACACACCTGCCCGGTGTTGATCACCCGAGAATCCACGATGGCTTTCACCGCCAGCTCCAGATCCGCATCGTCCAGCACGATGGCTGGCGCTTTACCGCCCAGCTCAAGGCACACCTTAGTGATGTTTTTCGCCGCCGCCGCCATGATTTTCTCACCCGCCACCACGCTACCGGTCATGCTGACCATCGCCACTTTCGGGTTGCCCGCCAGCTCCTGCCCCACGGTTTCACCGCGACCGAGCACCAGGTTAAAGACCCCTTTCGGCAGCCCAATTTCATGGACAATTTGCGCAAAGGCAATCGCGTTATTCGGCGTGAATTCGCTCGGCTTAATCACAATGGTGTTGCCGGTAATCAGCGCAGGCGCGAGCTTACGGGCAATCAGGAAGAACGGGAAGTTCCACGGCAAAATCCCGGTGGTCACGCCCAACGGGCGCTTGAAGACAAAAATATTTTCGCCAGGACGATCGCTTTGCAGAATTTCACCTTCGTAGCGACGCGCCCACTCGGACATGTAATCGATATAGTCGGCCGTAAAGTTGACTTCGACTTCGGCCAGCTGCTGGATTTTCCCGCCTTCCGCCACGATGAGCGCGCTGATTTCGCTGGCTCTGGCGCGAATGCCAGCCGCAATTTTGCGTAACCAACCCGCACGTTCAATGGCCGGTAACGCCTCCCAGGCAGGCTGCGCACGGTCGGCGGCATCAATGGCGCGGCGAGCATCTTCCACCGTGCCGTCAGGAATGCGCGACAGTAGCTCTTCGGTCGCCGGGTTGGTCACATCAATCCAGGCGTCGCCCTGCCAGGTAACAAATTGGCCATCGATATACATCGGGTGCTGTACGGGTGCTGTCATGAACTGCTCCTGTAATAACATTGTTTTTAACAAGTAAATTCGTTGTTAAAAATCTACAAGCGCACGGGGCATTTCCCAGGATGACAGCCAGGATTTGTGAGTTAACTCATAAAAGAAATGCTTTTAAGCAACAGAGGGATAACATTACTTCAACAGTGACTGCCCGTTTGCGTTTTCCCTGACGCAAACGGGCATCGACTTAGCCTAACGCACGGCTGTGCATGGCCGACAGCAGAACCTCGTCAGCCTGCAAAATCTGGCAGGCTTTTTCGACGTTATCCGGGAAATCCACATGCACGAGGAAATCCCTGCCATTCGGGCCATAGCCCTGGGCATCATCGCGCAGGCGCGGCACCTCTCCCAGGATTAACGACATATAACGTGCGACCGGCCACAGCCCATCGGCAGGCGGCAGGAAGGTCAATCCATCACTGGTATTGATGAGTTCCGGGGTAAAACCGGGATAGCTCAGCCAGTGTGGCGCACTGTCACACCCCTGGCTGATGCGGGAAAAGGTCGCCATGGTGCGACGCTGCATCGTCGGGTCCTGCATCACCAACGCGGTGGTGAGATTCATGCTGCGCGAGCAGACCACATCGAGGGTAAAGCGGGCATTTTCGCCACAGTTTGTTGACTGGTCTTCAACGATGATGTTGCTGGCCGGAATCGACCAGAATCGCTGAGCGATGTCCGCCAGGATCGCGGCTTCCGTTTTCCCGGTCGTGCGAATCGGGTTGTACTCCGGATGGCTGGCCACCGCATGGTAAAGGAAGGTTGTAGAGTGGCCGATACCGCCGCTGATAATCAGCGGTATATCCTGACGGGAAGCGATATCAAAAGCGGCATCGATGACCGGGATCACCGCATTACCCGCAAGAATGACCGCGTCTGCACGTACCGGATCGGGCTTGCTGGCGAAGTCATTCTGCGCAAGCCAATGGCCCAGCGTGTTGGCGGCCTTCAGGGTCTGTTCAGGTAAGCAGGGAAAAATCGTCATGGATAATGATCTCCTTTTTTAAGCAACAATACAGCTTAGTTAAGCGTTGCTACATCGTAAAGTGCGAGAGAGGAAGCATGGAAAACCCTGTCCACCTTAACCGCCTATTATGCCGCTTTTCAGCTTGTCTTCGCCATGACCGCCGCTTTGCCGCCAAAAATCCCGCTATCTAATACACTTGAATTATTCACCGCGCTAACGGTAAACTCGTTAGAGCTCTAACTATTTATCAGAAAAATGTATGGATAACCGCGACCTCACCTTCTCCCATTTGCTCTATCTAACCGCACACCACTGGCGACTGGCGGTCGATCGCCGCCTGAAAGGGCTGGGGATGAGCCAGGCAAGCTGGGTGGCGGTTGCAGCGATTGCCCGCAACGAAACGCCCCTGTCGCAAAGTGAACTGGCGCAGGAGCTGGGGGTCGAAAATGCCACCCTGGTGCCGCTGATTAACCGCCTGGTCGAACAACAACTGGTGCAGCGCGTGCTCACCGAGCAGGACAAGCGCAAGCGCCTGCTGGTGGCAACGGAACAAGGCCTGGCGCTGTATCACCAGGTTAAAACGGTGGCAGATTCTCTGCGCGAGGAGATCCTTTCGGTTATCAGCCCGGAAGAACAGGCGCAAGCCCGTCTCGTGCTGGAAAAGCTGCTGCGCGAGGTTGAGAAGAAGTAATGCGCCTGCCCAAAAGCGATCCTTATGCGCCACGTGAATGGGCGCCCCACGAAAAACCGATGCTGCTGGGGTCGCCCTCGACGCCGTTTCACAGCACGCCCCGGCGCATCGCCTACGGGATCGTCGGCCTGCTGGTATGCATGACCGGCGCGCTGGGCAATGCCATGGTGACCGCGAACCTGCAAAACCTGCAGGGCACCTTCGCCGCCTGGTCCACGGAAATCGCCTGGCTTCCGGCGGTCTACGTAATGACCAACGTCTCCATCAACCTGCTGCTGGTGAAGTTTCGCCAGCAGTTTGGCCTGCGCGCCTTCACCGAGGGGTTCCTCGTCCTCTATGTGCTGGTGACCTTCTTCCACCTGTTTGTGAACGATCTCAGTTCCGCACTCCTGGTGCGCGCCGCGCACGGCATGGTAGCCGCCGCACTGAGTTCGCTCGGCATTTACTACCAGATTCAGGCATGGCCGGCGAAGCACCGGCTCAAAGCGCTGACTATCGGGATCACCGGCTCGTCGCTGGCCATCCCCATCGCCCGCCTCTTCTCTACCGAACTGCTGCAACTGGATGAGTGGCGCGGGCTCTATTTCTTCGAACTTGGGCTGGCGTTAATTTCACTGGCCTGCGTGATTTGCCTGAAACTGCCACCTGGCGATCGGAAAAAAGTCTTTGAGAAAAAAGACTTTATTACCTTCTTCCTGCTGGCACCTGGCATGGCGTTGATTTGTGCGGTGCTGTCGCTCGGCCGTCTGGACTGGTGGTTTGAAGCGCCGTGGATTGGCTGGTCGCTGGCGCTGGCGGTGGTGCTTATCGTGAGTGCGATTCTGTTTGAGCATAACCGCAGCAATCCTCTGCTCAACACCCGCTGGTTATCGAGCGGCAGTATTGTGCGCCTCGGGCTTATCATGCTGCTTATTCGCATCGTGCTGGCGGAGCAAAACACCGGAGTCTTCGGCTGGCTGCAGTACGTCGGCCTGCAAAATGAGCAGATGACCCACCTGGCCTGGTCAATCTTCGCCGGGATCGTCTGCGGCATTACCGCCAGCTGTTTGACCATTAAGCCCCAGCGACTGGCATGGCCCATCGTCACCGCCCTGATGCTGATGATTATCGCCTCGCTGATGGACAGCCAGTCCACCAGCCTGACCCGCCCCGACCAGCTGATGGTCAGCCAGTTCCTGCTCGGTTTTGGCAGCGCTTTCTTCCTCGCCCCGGCGATGCTGGCAGGTATTGGCGGTGTGGTCGCCGACCCGCGCAATCTGGTGAGTTTCTCGGTGTTGTTCGGTATGAGTCAAAACATCGGCGGCCTGCTGGGATCGGCCATTTTGGGAACCTTCCAGACCTGGCGGGAAAAATACCACTCCGCGCTGATTGCCGAGCAGCTCACCAGCCTCAATCCGCTGGTCAATGATCGGCTTCAGGCTTACACCCAGATGTACCAGAGCATGCTCGGTGACAGCACCTTGCTCAATACCCAGGCAGTGTTGCAGCTACAAAACGTCAGCACGCTGGAAGCGAATATTCTGGCTTACAACGATACTTATCTTTTAACCGCTTCGGTGGCCACCGCCACCCTGGTGTGGATCCTCTGGCGTTTGCTGCGGTTACGTATTACCGCGCGCATCGCCTTGCGTCGGGCAACGGGAACGAAGTCATAAGCGTGAAATTTTTACTGGAGCAACTATGAGTCAGCAGGACGCCGCCAAAGAGCGGGCCAATACCCGCAGTAACCTGCGCATTGTGTCAATTTTTGCCGCTGCCGCCATCGGTCTGGTGGGGGTACTGGTGATTCTTTACGCCTGGCAATTGCCGCCGTTTACCCGGCACAGTCAGTTTACCGATAACGCCTATGTGCGCGGGCTGACGACCTTTATTAGCCCGCAGGTGAATGGCTATATCACCGAGGTGCCGGTACAGGATTTTGCTCAGGTGAAAAAAGGCGACCTGCTCATGCAGATTGACGATCGTATTTATCGCCAGAAGGTGCACCAGTCGCAGGCGCAGCTGGCAATGAAAATTGCCGCGCTGAACAATAATATCCAGCAGCGAAAAAGCGCCGAGGCCGTTATCAAACGTAACGAGGCGGCGCTGGCCAGTGCCAGAGCGCTGAACCAGCAGTCGCAGGCCGACCTCAAGCGCGTCAAAGCCCTGACGTCTGATGGCTCGCTGTCGATACGCGAGCGGGATGCCGCACTGGCGAGCGCCGCGCAGGGTAATGCCAGCATTGCTCAGGCGCAGGCGACGCTGGAGGTGTCACAACAGGATCTGCAAACCACCATTGTGAACCGCGCGTCGCTGGAAGCGGATGTCGAGAACGCTAAAGCCGCACTGGAACTGGCAGAAATCGACCTGCAAAACACCCGCATTGTGGCCCCGCGTGACGGGCAGCTGGGGCAGATTAGCGTGCGGCTAGGTGCGTATGTTTCCGCCGGGACGCACCTCACCTCGCTGGTGCCGGCTCAGCACTGGGTGATTGCCAATATCAAAGAGACGCAGCTCGCGACTCTGCGCATTGGGCAGCCGGTGCGTTTCACCGTTGATGCCCTTGACGGCCAGGCTTTCCAGGGCCGGGTCCAGAGCATTTCCCCGGCGACCGGCGTGGAATTCAGCGCCATTTCACCGGACAACGCCACCGGTAACTTTGTCAAAATCGCCCAGCGCATTCCGGTGCGTATTGAAGTGGAAGGCAAAGCGGAAGACGTTGCGCGCCTGCGTCCGGGGATGTCGGTGCAGGTCAATATTGATACCCGGGAGACGAAACAATGATCGTTCGCCCGATGCTGGTTGCCGTGTGTGTGGCCCTGGCGGGCTGCCAGTCGGTGGACGTCAAACCCGCAAAACCCTCGTTGCAAATCCCCGCTGCCTGGCGTTCGGCCGTCGGCCCGGCAAGCAGCGTGGACAAAGTCTGGTGGCGCAGTTTTCACGATAACGCCCTGAACGGCTATGTGGATCAGGCCCTGCGCTTTAACAGCGATGTGCTGATTGCCCGCGAGCGCGTCAACGAGTACCAGGCGCGGGTGTATGGCGCAGAAGGCAGCCTGTTTCCGTCGCTGGACGCGGGCGTCACCGGAACACGCGCCAGAGCGCAATCCGCCGCCACCGGTTTGCCCGTCTACAGCACGCTTTATAAGGGCAGCCTGACCGCCAGCTATGACGTGGACATCTGGGGTGTCAACCGCAGCACCGCCGATGCAGCGCGGGCGTCACTGGCCGCTCAAAAAGCCGCAGCGGCGGCGGCAGACCTGACCGTTGCCTCTTCCGTCGCTTCGGGCTACATCACGCTGTTGTCGCTGGACGATCAGTTGAAAGTCACCCAGGACACGCTCCAGGCACGGGAAGAAGCGCTGAAGCTGGCACAGCGGCAGTTTGAGACCGGCTACAGTTCGCGTCTTGAACTGATGCAGTCGGATTCAGAAGTGCGTTCCACCCGGGCACAGATCCCGGGTTTACAGCATCAGATTAGCCAGCAGGAAAATGCGCTGAGCCTGTTACTCGGGGCCAATCCGGGCAGCGTGGCCCGCACCCATGGGCTCGATGCCCTGACGCCGCTGACGTTGCCATCGACCCTGCCCTCGACGTTGCTCAATCGCCGTCCGGACATCGCCCAGGCCGAGCAGCAGCTGGTCGCCGCCGACGCCACGCTGGCCTCCGCTCGCGCCAGCCTGTTGCCGTCGCTTAATCTCACGGCAACAGGCAGCGTGCAGGATCGTACCCTGCCAGGCCTGCTCGATAATCCGCTGCAGCTGTGGAGCCTGGGCGGCAGTATTTTAGCGCCACTGCTTAACAGTCAGGCGCTGAATGCGCAGGTAGACGTGACAGCGTCACAACGCAATCAGGCGCTCTATACCTATGAAAAAACGGTAAGAAATGCGTTCAAAGAGGTGAACGACAGCCTGGACGCCATTACCCGTGTGCAGGAGCAACTTGTTGAATTGCAGGCTCAGGCGCAGGTGGCTCAGGAAACCTTGCGCATCGCACAAAATCGCTATCGCAACGGGTATTCCTCCTACCTTGATGAGCTGGATGCCCGCCGCACCCTGTTCTCGGCACAGTTGAGCGTGGTGCAGGCGAAAAGCAATTTGTTACTGGCACAAATCGATTTGTACAAGGCGTTGGGAGGCGGCTGGTCAGCACCTGACGTACATGGCTAACGAAGGGGAAAATAATGCAAAAACGATGGGAAGCTGTAGATAACTATCTGATTGAAAAATTGATCCCAAAAGATGACGTTCTCGAACAGGTGCTGGAAAACAACCAGCGCGCCGGACTGCCCGCCATTGATGTCGCAGCCAATCAGGGCCAGTTGCTGGCACTGTTTGTCCGCATGACCGGTGCCAGACATATTCTCGAAATCGGTACGCTCGGTGGCTACAGCACCCTCTGGATGGGACGCGAGCTGCCGCCGGACGGCAGGTTAATCACCCTCGAAGCCGACCCTTTACATGCGCGGGTTGCCCGGCAGAACATTCAACTGGCCGGGCTGGACGACAAAATTGAAGTACGCGAAGGTGCTGCGCTGGCGTCGCTGGCACAGCTGGGGGACCACCCGCCCTTTGACCTTATTTTTATCGATGCCGACAAACCCAGCAACCCGGAATACCTGCGCCATGCGCTGCGTTATTCCCGCCCTGGCACGTTGATTATTGGTGACAATGTGGTGCGCGAGGGTGAGGTGACGAACCCGCACAGCGATGACGACCGGGTGCAGGGTGTACGAACGTTTATTGAGATGATGGGTAACGATCCGCGTCTGACGGTGACGGCGTTACAGACCGTGGGCATGAAAGGCTGGGATGGCTTTACGCTGGCGTATGTGAACGCGTAGGCGCACGCCTCGTCCGGATTACATCATTATCCAGGCCGGATAAGGCAACGCCGTCATCCGGCAATGTGTACGAACCTGCCCGATGGCGCTTACGCTTATCGGGCCTGTAAATCGCATCGTCACGTAAGGCCGCCGGGATCAGGCGACGATCTGTTCCATCGCCTGCAACACGCGTTTATCGGAAACCGGGAACGGGGTGCCCAGCTGCTGAGCAAAGAAGCTGACGCGCAGCTCTTCAATCATCCAGCGAATGGCCTGCACGTCTTCGTCTTCACGGCGCGCGGGCGGCAGTTTATTCAGCCACTGCTGCCAGGCCTGTTGCACCTGCTCCACTTTGAGCATTTGCGCGCGGTCACGGTGAGGATCGACCGCCAGTTTCTCCAGACGTTTTTCGATCGCCTGCAAATAGCGCAGCGTGTCGCCCAGACGCCGGAAGCCATTGCCGGTAACAAACCCGCGATAGACCAGCCCGGTCATTTGCGCTTTCACATCCGATAACCCGAGCGCCATGGTCATGTCCACACGCCCTTTCAGGCGTTTGTTGATATTGAACACCGCCGTCAGGATCTGCTCGACCTGCTTCGCAATCACCACCACGGTTTCGTTCAGCTCCGCACGTACTTTCTCATGCAGCGCAGCAAAACCTTCTTCCGTCCAGACCGGGCCTCCGGCTTCGTCAATAAGCTTGTCGACGCCGCAGGAGATACAGTCATCAATCAAGTCCAGTACCTTGCCGTAAGGGTTGAAGTAGAGCCCCAGCTTGGCCTTGTTCGGCAGCTTTTCGTGCAGATACTTGATTGGCGATGGAATGTTAAGCAGCAGCAGACGACGCAGACCCCGCCACATGGCCTGCTGTTGCTCCAGCGGATTATCGAACAGTTTGATGGCCACACTGTCGCGCTCATCCACCAGCGCAGGCCAGGCTTTCATCTTGTAGTTACCGCGTTTTTGCTCGTAGCTTTCAGGCAGAGAGCCAAAACTCCAGATGTGCAGGCCGCTTTGCTCAATGCCGTCATCGGCGACCGCTGAGAGGGTCTCCTGCACTTTACCTTTTAATGCATCTTTCAGCGCCGTCAGGTCACGACCTTCCTGCAATTTCTTGTTCTTGTCATCCACCACGCGGAACGAGATTTTCAGGTGATCGGGTACCTGATCCCAGTGCCAGTCATCGCGGTCGATGGTGTTGCCAGTCATGCGGCGCAGTTCCCGCTCAAGCGAATCCAGCAACGGCAGTTCGAGCGGTGTCGCACGGCCCAAAAAGGCTTCGGCGTAGTTTGGTGCAGGCACAAAGTTGCGGCGTACCGGTTTCGGTAACGATTTGATCAGTGCAATCACCAGCTCGCGGCGCAGACCGGGAATTTGCCACTCGAAACCGGCCTCTTCCACCTGATTTAACAGCGGCAGTGGAATGTGCACCGTTACGCCGTCCGCATCGGTACCCGGTTCAAACTGATAGCTCAGGCGCAGCTTGAGGTTGCCCTGATGCCAGAAGTTCGGGTAATCCAGTTTGCTGATTTTCTCCGCGCCCTCTTTGATGAGCATGCTCTTTTCAAAGTTGAGCAGATCCGGCGTCTCGCGGCTGACGGTTTTCCACCAGTTGTCGAAATGACGGGCAGAAATCACATCGTGGCTGATGCGCTGATCGTAGAACTCGAACAGGGTCTCATCGTCCACCAGAATGTCTCGGCGACGGGATTTATGTTCCAGCTCTTCAACTTCCGCGCGCAGCTTGAGGTTGTCGCGGAAGAAGGCGTGACGGGTCTGCCAGTCCCCTTCCACCAGCGCATGACGAATAAACAGCTCGCGGCAGAGCGCAGGATCGATTTGGCTGTAGTTCACGCTACGGGCCGCCACAATCGGCAGACCGTAGACGGTCACTTTTTCTGTCGCCATGACCGCACCCTGCGAACGTTCCCAGTGCGGTTCACTGTACGAACGTTTGATCAGATGCTGCGCCACTGGTTCGACCCATTCAGGATCGATACGGGCGGCAATGCGCCCCCAAAGACGGCTGGTTTCCACCAGTTCGGCGACAATCGCCCATTTTGGCGGTTTTTTAAATAAACCAGAGCCTGGGAAAATGGAGAAACGGGCGTTGCGCGCACCGGTAAATTCCTGCTTGTCGGTGTCTTTCATCCCGATATGGGACAAAAGCCCCGTCAGCAGGGAGACGTGAATTTCCCGGTACTGGGCCGGTTCGCTGTTGACCGGGATGCCCAGCTCTTTCACCACCTGACGAAGCTGGGTGTAGATGTCCTGCCATTCGCGCACGCGCAGGTAGTTCAGGAAATCCACCTTGCACTGGCGGCGGAACGCGTTCGACGACAGCGCTTTTTGCTGCTCGCCCAGGTAATTCCACAGGTTCACGAAGGCCAGGAAGTCGGATTCTTTGTCATGGAAGCGGCGGTGTTTTTCATCGGAGGCCTGCTGTTTGTCCATTGGGCGCTCACGCGGGTCCTGAATCGACAGTGCCGAGGTGATGATCATCGCTTCACGCACGCAGCCGTGCTTTTGCGCTTCCAGCACCATGCGCGCCAGACGCGGATCCACCGGCAACTGGCTCAGCTGGCGACCCTGGGTCGTCAGTTTATAGGCGGTCGCCTGTTCATTGGTGGTGATTGCCCCCAGCTCTTCGAGCAGGCGCACACCGTCCTGAATGTTGCGTTTGTCCGGCGCTTCCACAAACGGGAACGCGCTGATGTCACCCAGATCCAGCGCGGTCATCTGCAAAATAACCGAGGCCAGGTTGGTGCGCAGAATTTCCGGATCGGTAAATTCCGGGCGCGACAGGAAATCATCTTCCGAGTAGAGACGAATACAGATCCCTTCCGACACGCGGCCGCAGCGGCCTTTACGCTGGTTCGCGGATGCCTGGGAGACCGGTTCAATCGGCAGGCGCTGGACCTTGGTGCGGTAGCTGTAGCGGCTGATGCGCGCCGTGCCCGGATCGATGACGTATTTAATACCCGGCACGGTCAGAGAGGTTTCTGCGACGTTGGTCGCCAGCACGATGCGCCGCCCGCTGTGGGACTGGAACACGCGGTTCTGTTCGCTGTTGGACAAACGCGCATACAGCGGCAGCACTTCGGTATGGCGAAGATTCAGTTTATTGAGCGCATCAGCGGTGTCGCGGATTTCACGTTCACCGCTCATGAAAATCAGGATGTCACCCGGCGCTTCACGCCCCAGCTCATCAACCGCATCAAAAATGGCCTGCAACTGGTCGCGTTCGGTGTCATCGGCATCTTCGACAATCGGGCGATAGCGAACATCAACGGGATAGGTGCGACCAGACACTTCAATAATCGGCGCATTGTTAAAGTGGCGCGAGAAACGCTCAGGGTCGATGGTCGCCGAGGTAATAATGATTTTCAGATCCGGGCGACGCGGCAACAGCTCTTTCAGGTAGCCGAGCAGAAAGTCGATGTTCAGACTACGTTCATGCGCTTCATCGATGATGATGGTGTCGTACTGCATCAGCAGGCGGTCCTGCTGAATTTCGGCCAGCAGGATCCCGTCGGTCATCAGTTTGACCATGGTGTTATCGCTGACGTGATCGCTGAAACGGACTTTATACCCGATGCAACCGCCCGGCTCCGTTTGCAGCTCTTCGGCAATACGGTTAGCGACGGTGCGCGCGGCCAGACGACGCGGCTGGGTGTGACCAATCAGCCCTTTTACCCCACGCCCCAGTTCCATACAGATCTTGGGTAACTGGGTGGTTTTACCGGAGCCGGTCTCGCCCGCCACGATCACCACCTGGTGGTCACGAATGGCCTGGAGAATGTCCTGCTTTTTCTGGCTGACGGGCAAATTTTCAGGGTAGCTGATCGTCGGACGTGAGGCCTCGCGTAGCAGAACTTTCTGTGCCGCTTCGGCGATCTCCCGGCTCATCGTCTGGAAAACGGCCTGTTGTGATTCAGGATTTTTAACCTTCTTCACGCCCTGCAGACGGCGGGCGAAGCGCTGCCTGTCACGCAGCATCAAGGTATCGAGCTGGCGATGAAGATCGGCGAGGGTCAATTTTTGTTGTTCTGTCATAATCTTATCGGGCAGAGCACTGCCGGAAAACTTCTCTTTATCGGAATGGGCGTAGAATACCACAACGCGTTATTTCATTTCTTGTTCAAGAAATTCGAACATAGGATTCGATATATTGCGCTATTCACGCAGCAGTTTTGTGAATAGAGTGTCACCTAACAACGGGGCTACACCCCATCTCAAATAACAAGGATACACCCATGAGCAAAGTATTAGTTCTTAAATCCAGTATTCTGGCAGGGTACTCGCAGTCTGGTCAGTTGGCTGACTATTTTGTTGATCAGTGGAAAGCAAAACACGCCGCTGATGAAATCACCGTTCGCGACCTGGCGGCTAACCCAATCCCGGTACTGGATGGCGAACTGGTCGGCGCGCTGCGTCCTTCTGATGCTCCGTTGACTCCGCGTCAGCAGGAAGCACTGGCTCTCTCCGACGAACTGATCGCCGAACTGAATGCCCATGACGTTATCGTCATCAACGCCCCGATGTACAACTTCAACATCCCGACCCAGTTGAAAAACTATTTTGACCTGGTGGCTCGCGCTGGTGTGACCTTCCGTTACACCGAGAAAGGACCAGAAGGTCTGGTGACTGGCAAACGTGTGGTTATCGTATCCAGCCGTGGTGGTATCCACAAAGACACCCCGACTGACCTGGTTGCACCGTACCTGAAACTCTTCCTGGGCTTCATCGGCATTACCGATGTGAACTTCGTGTTCGCAGAAGGCATTGCGTATGGCCCGGAAGTGGCTACTCAGGCACAGACCGACGCAAAAGCCGCTATCGACAGCCTGGTGGCTGCGTAAGTTCGGTTACCCTTCCGCTTCGGTGGGAGGGTTATTCGCTTTTATCTCCCTTCACTTCTTCGTAGCGCAAATACCCCACCACGCCGTGGCTTGTCCCATCTTTGGGATGGTTGACGCCGTCCATCACCGCAACGCTTGCAAAATCAAACGGTGACACATTTTCAATGCAGGCCACGTTGACGCCATATTGTTCGGTGTTCGAGCGCCGCTGATGGAAAGTATAAATCCCGCAGACTGAACAGAAGAAATGCACGGCGGCACCGGAGTTAAACCGGTACTCGGTCAGCTTATCCTGCCCCTGCGTCACGGTAATGCCGGACAACGGCGCAGAGACCGCCACCGCCCCACGCATGCGGCAAAACGAGCAGTTACAGCGACGGACAGTATTGAAGCCATCGCTCAGTTGAACGGTAAAGGCCACCGCCCCACAGTGGCAGCGGGCATGGAGTTTTTCGGGCGTAAGCGTTGATGTCATGGTCTGATATCCTGTTAATCGTGCAGTCGCTGCCACCGCTCTCATCACGGCTCAGGGATGTTGTTTCTCCAGCAGCGCTTCCACTTCTTTATCGGCTTTAATGTTGATGTCGTGTTCAATCTTCACGTTCATGTTGATGGTGATCGGCTCTTTCGGTGCCGCCACTTCAATGCGCGGCGTGCAGGCCGCCAGCGTCATGGTCATCATTATCACTGGCAGAAATTTCATCGTTTATCCTCACACACGTTTCCATTTGCACAGGGCACCCCGGGCAAGGTGGCGTTTTGCTCAAGCTGCGATTTCAGGTTGTCGCCAAACCGCAGGCTACGCCACAATTCAAAGACATTCTCTTCATGGTTATAGTTCAGGTTCACGGTATTGCTTTTCCCTTCAACGAAGCTGGTGCCTTTTATCGCAGCCTGCATTTTCAGCACGCCTTTCCTGTCCAGCTCCAGTTTTGTCCAGGAGCGCGAGATTTCCATGTACCGCAGCCAGTTTATCGCCGCGCCAGCGACCATATTGCCTTTCACTAAGGCATCGGCGGTGTCTTTATCCACACGCAGGGTCATTGGGCCGGGATTGTGCAGCCAGCCGTCTTTGATAATCCAGTCATTATTATTGTCCAGCCACAGCGGTAACGCGCCATCAAAAGGCCCGGACATCGCAAACTGCTTGGGGTTAATCGCCGAGATCAGTTCGCTTGACGAGATGCCCTGCAAGCGCAGCAGCGCCGGGTCATGCTGCGGCAGGCGCAGCTGACGCAGGGTCACTTTGCCTCCCAGTACGTCTATGCTGACATCACTGAGCTGCAGCGGGCTGTCTTCGCTCCAGGGATAGCTGCCCTGCAAGTCGGCCGCAATATTTTTGGCGGTCACCTGATTGACGACTTCGCCAATGCGCAACGACACCGGTCGGCGGGTACCGAGTTGCCAGATTCCTTCGTGATAACGGAACGGCAGCACAAAATCGACGCCGGAGATTTGGTTATCCGGCATCCAGACGCTGCCACCGCGCAGCACGCCATGCCCGCCCGCTTCAAACCCCTGCCCGGCGGCGGCGGAAAACGCCACCTGGGCGTAAAGCTCGCCATCCAGCAGGTTCATTTTCAGCTCAGGCGGCACCAGCGGCTGGAACACGGTTAATGACTGACGCGGCCACCAGGCCCGCCCGCGCAGCCGCATGCCGTCCCAGCGCCCGTTCACCCGCACCGGGCCAATCTTATCGGCGTGTAAATCGCCTTTGAACTGGAAGACCGTCGGTTCACTTCCCTGCACGCTAAACGTGAGGGTAGACGGCGGCAGCACGCTGCCTCCGCTGAACGTCGTCTGCCCGGCATCCAGCGTGAGCGCGCCACCGAAGAACGGATGATCGTCATCCCGCAGCCAGCGAATGGGTTCGTTGAGCACCAGACGCGGCGAACTGACGCGCATGGTGCCGTACTGCAACTGGTCAAAACCGGTAGAAAGTTCGCTAAGTTCGATGGTTTTATCGCGCCATTCTCCCCGTCCGGCAACGTCCCAGCGGGCGTTCATCGGCGTGAAATTGCCGTCGCCCCAGTAGCGCCATTGCCACAGTCCGTTGTCCGGCAAAAAGTCGTGCGCCCGGCCATCAAGGTGGAGGGTAAAATCACCCATGCTGTTTTCATGGGCGCGCAGGATAGCCTGTAAACGCCCGTCAACGCCACGCTGGGTCACTTTGACGCCCGCCAGCGGCCAGCGGATCTCATCGATATTCAGATCGTCAATGACCCGCCCACGTGAGCGCAACAGCGCACCGGGGGTGAACGCCAGTTGTGGATCGCTCAATCCGCCCGTGAGCACCGCAGGCAGCACGGCATAGAGCGTCATCTCTCCCTGCTTGGCTTCACCTGTCAGCTGCAGCGGCATGTCGCTGTCTGTCATGCTCAGACGCCCAGGCCCGATGGTCAGGACCGCGTTGCCTTTGCCCGCGTCGCCCTGGGTGAGGACGTTCAGTCGCCCGCTGATTTGGGCGCGTTGCAACCCTTTTTGCCAGTCATCAATACGCAGCCCGACGCGACCGCTTAAAGGAAAACCCTGATAAGGCCAGTTCCAGCGCCCGTCACTGATGGTTAATCTCTCCGGCGTGGCCTGCCAGGGCAAATCAAGAATCGGCTCCGGGTTATCCCGCGCCATCACGATCAACTGCCCTTCGTTGTCACGCCAGTCTATGTCGGCATCGACCAGCCCAGGATTACCCGGCAGAGTCAAGGTGGTTTGCGCGTGGCCGTTTACCGGCACGCCTTGCGGCACATTGGGTAAGGTGAATTCGCCGCCTAAGGTCACGGGCGGTTGGTTCTCCAGCAGGCTCAGTTGCATGTGCTCAAGGGTCAGCACCTGCCCTCGCAGCGTGGCGGCGACGGACACCTTATCGCCGTTGTAATGCAGCGTCTGGCGTTCTTCAGATAAAGCCAGTGAGATCTTGCCCTGCCACTCCTGCCAGGGGGTGAGAGTCAGACGGTCGATATTAACCCAGGTTTTGGGCAGCATAGCCTGCCATTCGGCCAGGGTTTTGGGGGCGGCGGGTGACGATTCTGTTGCGGGGAGCTTGTTCAGACAGGCGGTGTTGATGTCCAGGGAACCGATATCCAGCTTCCAGCGGCTGGGATGGGTTAGCTGCGCGCCCTTGATGAGCGCCAGCGGACAATCATCAATCAGATAGCGCATATCGGGAATTCGCAAAGCATGCCGGGTAAAGCGCGGACTTTCTTCCATGGCGATGCGGGTCCCTACCGGCAACCAGATCCCCACAAGCGTTGGCACCCAGTACGCGAGCGTCATGAGCAGCGTCAACGGCAGCAGTATAAAAAGCAGTATCAGCGCGAGTGCGGCTTTATATTTACCCTTCATGGGCAGTTAATATCCTGATTTTGCATATGATTAAGCCGATTCTGGCCGGTATTGTTGCATGTTTAGCCTGGCAAAAAAAGTTGCTGCCCGCTTTAAGCGTAGATGTTTTAGAATGAAGTATATGTCTCTGTTTATAAAATATTTTTTATAATTTACATGATTATTTGAATTATGTTAATGTGGATACAAACCTGATGGAGAAAGTCTTATGAAACTCGCGGTATACAGCACAAAGCAATACGATAAAAAGTATTTGCAGCACGTGAACGAGAAATTTGGCTTTGAACTCGAATTTTTCGACTTTCTGCTCACTGAAAAAACAGCGAAAACGGCCAACGGCTGCGAAGGCGTTTGTATTTTTGTGAATGACGATGGCAGTCGCCCGGTGCTCGAAGAGCTGAAAAAGCATGGCGTTAAATTTATCGCCCTGCGCTGTGCCGGTTTTAACAACGTCGATCTGGACGCGGCAAAAGAGCTGGGTTTACAGGTGGTACGCGTACCCGCCTACTCCCCGGAAGCCGTTGCCGAGCATGCGATTGGCATGATGATGGCGCTCAACCGCCGCATTCACCGCGCTTACCAGCGCACCCGTGATGCCAACTTCTCCCTTGAGGGTCTTACCGGTTTCACGATGTACGGCAAAACCGCCGGGGTGATCGGTACCGGGAAAATTGGCGTTGCTGCCCTGCGTATCCTGAAAGGTTTCGGTATGCGCCTGCTGGCGTTTGATCCCTACCCGAGTGCCGCCGCGCTGGATTTGGGCGTGGAGTATGTCGACCTGACCACTCTGTTCTCCGAGTCGGATGTTATCTCCCTGCACTGTCCGCTGACGCCGGAAAACTACCACCTGCTGAACCAGACGGCGTTTGATCAGATGAAAGACGGCGTGATGATCATCAACACCAGCCGGGGCGGTCTCGTTGACTCTCAGGCGGCCATTGAAGCGCTGAAAAACCAGAAAATCGGTGCGCTGGGCATGGACGTGTATGAGAACGAGCGTGACCTGTTCTTTGAAGATAAATCCAACGATGTGATTCAGGACGACATCTTCCGCCGCCTGTCAGCTTGTCACAACGTGCTGTTTACCGGTCATCAGGCCTTCCTTACCGCAGAAGCGTTGATCAGCATTTCCGAGACCACGCTGGGCAACCTGAGCCAGCTGGAGCGCGGGGAAGCCTGCCCTAACGCCCTGTTTTAATCTGTCAGCTCCCCTCTCCTGAGGGGAGTTGTTTCAGAAAATCCCCGATGACAACCTCGCTTCGCCTGTTAAAATCCCGCCGTTACGTTAGAAAAGTCTTAGAGGACGAGATGAAAAAAATCATTACCCTGGTGGCCTTAAGCGTTTTGCTGACCGGCTGTGTGCGTAGCGGCGCCAATAATGTGTCAGTGAAAGCTGAGCAACTGGCCCAACACCGTTTTGTGCTGGAAACCGCAAATGGGCAGGCGGTTGCCCCAGGTGAACACCCGGCGGAAATCCGCTTTGATAAAGAGATGAACGTCTCTGGCAGCATGTGCAACCGTTTTACCGGTCAGGGCAAAGTGGCAGAAGGGAAGCTGACCGTGAAGAACATGGCGATGACGCGCATGATGTGCGTGGATGCGCAGCGTAATACCCTGGATAACACCATTGGAGCCATGCTGAGCGCAGGCGCACAGGTTGATCTCACAGACAGTCAGCTAACGCTGACGACGGCAGATCAGACCTTGATTTATAAACTGGCGGACGAGGCTCAGTAACTTCCACAGGTTCCGGCGGCAAGCGACTGTTCGCTGCAACGTTTGCCGTTGGGAAGTGCGCACATGCCCACGGCAGTGCCATCCAGCTGGCGAGCAACCGATAACGCGCCACCGATCATCGCACAGTTGGCTTCTCCGCCACTGGACATCGCCGCTCTTAACCCTGGCGCCACGTGTGCAGCGGTTGCCTGTTGAACCGGCTCATTGCTGCACGCAGAAAGTAATAACGCGGCACATCCCACCCAAAACGCTGAACGCATTTCTCATCCCCCATGAATTTTGCAAAACCTAAGCATCATAGGCAGCGCAGCCCGGTACGTCGAGAGCACAAATGCACCTTTATGCGCTTTCGCAACATTTTGAAGCGATTTTTTGCGCAATGGCCACGCGTTGTAGATGTAAGACGAATACGTTGGCCTAAAACCTCCACGCGGGAAATGAGACAGGGGCAATAAAAAAGCTGCCCTTTGGCAGCCCTGGTGAATAGTTACGCCCGCTTCTTTTCTGCAATACCCTGCGTCAGCTCTTCGATAATGGCTTTGTCCTCCGTTAGCGCGTTTTCCTGTTCTATAACCACGTTAACCAACTCTTCGATGGCGGCAGCGGCAGTCAGTACCAGCTTCTTTTCGACGACGCACTCCTCACGCTCATCCTCAACCACTTTCTTCAGATGCTCGGCGTACGCCTGAAATGTTTTTAATGGCATCGTCCTTTCCATTATTGCTCTCGGACTCCCACTATAAACAATCGACACGGCGCGTGAACCGCAGTGGACGGCTTTTAGGAGCGCTATCAGACCGGTTTTCAGACAATTACCTAAGGCCTTCAGCGAGGTGAGATTGCCTGGCCGCAAATCGACAGCCGCTCTCATGCAAGTGCTACGTAAGGGAAAATGCCGCAGGGCGTTTTGCTGTATTTTCCTCAAAATAACGTTCCAGGGTCAGAACAGTGCACACAATGCATTGACCAGACAGATAAATGACAGCAATCACCATGAGATCAAAAACCACTGAGCACGGGCTGTCTATACTGGAAGAAGTCTTTGTCACGGCCTATTTTCGCCTTTCGGGTCGAAAACAAAAAAACAGGAAAGCCCCTTGAGGGACAGCCAGGCCGGGCACGAAAAAAACCATACGAATCTTATCGTTGAGCAATGAGAGCACATTATGATTACTACTGACGGTAATGGTGCGGTCGCATCAGTTGCGTTCCGTGCCAGTGAAGTTATCGCCATTTACCCCATCACCCCCAGTTCCACGATGGCTGAGCAGGCCGATGCCTGGGCCGGAAACGGGTTGCTGAATGTCTGGGGTGACACGCCTCGCGTGGTCGAGATGCAGTCCGAGGCCGGGGCGATTGCCGCCGTGCACGGTGCGCTGCAAACCGGCGCCCTCTCCACGTCGTTTACTTCATCGCAGGGTCTGCTGCTGATGATCCCCACGCTCTACAAACTGGCCGGTCAGTTAACCCCGTTTGTGCTGCACGTTGCGGCGCGTACCGTCGCCACCCATGCGTTGTCGATTTTTGGCGACCATTCCGATGTAATGGCTATCCGCCAGACCGGTTGTGCCATGCTGGGCGCAGGTAGCGTGCAAGAGGCGCAGGATTTTGCCCTTATCTCCCACGTTGCCACCCTGAAAAGCCGGGTGCCCTTTATTCATTTCTTTGATGGTTTTCGTACCTCGCACGAAATCAACAAGATTGTTCCGCTGTCGGACGACACGATTCGCACATTGCTTCCGCAGGCAGAAATCGATGCGCATCGCGCACGCGCCCTGAACCCGGAACATCCGGTGATTCGCGGTACTTCGGCCAACCCGGATACCTATTTCCAGTCTCGTGAAGCGACCAACCCGTGGTACAACGCGGTGTTTGAGCACGTTGAGCAGGCGATGGATGATTTCGCCGCCGTGACCGGTCGCCAGTACAAACCGTTCGAGTACTATGGCCACCCGCAGGCAGACCGGGTGATTGTGCTGATGGGCTCGGCAATCGGCACCTGCGAAGAGGTGGTGGATGAGCTGCTGACCCGTGGCGAGAAAGTGGGCGTGCTGAAAGTGCGTCTTTTCCGCCCGTTCAGCGCGCAGCATTTGCTGGCCGTCCTGCCGGAAACGGCAAAAACCGTGGCCGTGCTCGATCGCACCAAAGAGCCGGGCGCACTGGCGGAGCCGCTTTATCTGGACGTGATGACCGCGCTGGCAGAAGCCTTTAATCAGGGCGAACGCGAAACCCTGCCGCGAGTAATTGGCGGGCGCTATGGCCTGTCCTCAAAAGAGTTTGGCCCGGACTGCGTGCTGGCGGTGTTCAACGAACTGCGGGCGGCAAAACCAAAGCCGCGTTTTACCGTCGGTATCTATGACGATGTGACCAACCTGTCACTGCCGCTGCCGGAAAACACCCTGCCGTCTCGTGCGAAACTCGAAGCGCTGTTTTACGGTCTGGGCAGCGACGGTAGCGTGTCGGCGACCAAGAACAACATCAAGATCATTGGTAACTCTACCCCGTGGTATGCGCAGGGCTACTTTGTCTACGATTCGAAAAAGGCCGGCGGCCTGACCGTTTCGCATCTGCGCGTTAGCGAACACCCGATCAACTCGGCGTATCTGGTGTCTCAGGCAGATTTTGTGGGCTGCCACCAGCTGCAGTTTATCGACAAATATGAGATGGCGGAGCGCCTGAAACCTGGCGGTATCTTCCTGCTCAACACCCCCTACAGCGCCGATGAAGTCTGGGATCGCCTGCCGCAGGAAGTTCAGGCCACGCTGAACCAGAAAAACGCCCATTTCTATGTGATCAACGCGGCGAAAATTGCCCGCGAATGCGGCCTGGCCGCACGCATTAACACCGTTATGCAGATGGCGTTCTTCCATCTGACCCGGATCCTGCCGGGCGACAGCGCATTAATGGAGCTTCAGGGCGCCATTGCTAAAAGTTACAGCAGCAAAGGCCAGGATCTGGTCGAGCGCAACTGGCAGGCGCTGGCGATGGCGCGAGAGTCGCTGTTTGAGGTGCCGCTACAGCCGGTCAATGCCAGCAGCGCCCAGCGCCCGCCGGTGGTTTCCGATGCCGCACCTGATTTCGTGAAAACCGTAACCGCCGCCATGCTCGCGGGTCTCGGCGATGCCCTGCCCGTTTCAGCCCTGCCGCCGGACGGCACCTGGCCTGTCGGCACCACGCGTTGGGAGAAACGCAATATCGCCGAAGAGATCCCCGTCTGGAAAGAAGATCTCTGCACCCAGTGTAACCACTGCGTTGCCGCCTGCCCTCACTCGGCGATCCGCGCCAAGGTGGTTCAGCCCGACGCGATGGATGCCGCGCCGGCCAGCCTGCATTCGCTGGATGTGAAATCCCGCGATATGCGTGGGCAGAAATATGTTCTGCAGGTCGCCCCGGAAGACTGCACCGGTTGTAATTTGTGCGTGGAAGTTTGCCCGGCAAAAGACAGGCAGAACCCGGAGATCAAGGCCATCAATATGATGTCCCGCCTTGAGCACGTGGAAGAAGAGAAAGTGAATTACGACTTCTTCCTGAATCTTCCAGAAATCGATCGCAGCAAACTGGAGCGTATCGACATTCGTACCTCGCAGCTGATAAGCCCCTTGTTTGAGTATTCCGGGGCCTGCTCCGGCTGCGGTGAAACGCCGTACATTAAGCTGCTGACCCAGCTGTATGGCGACCGTATGCTGATTGCGAACGCCACCGGCTGTTCGTCAATTTATGGCGGCAACCTGCCGTCAACGCCGTACACGACCGACATCAACGGGCGCGGCCCGGCATGGGCTAACTCGCTGTTCGAAGATAATGCCGAATTCGGACTGGGCTTCCGTCTTACCGTCGATCAGCACCGTAAACGTGTGATGCGTCTGCTGGTGCAGTTTGCCGATAAGCTGCCAGCAGAACTGAACGAGGCTCTGCACGCCGAGGCGACACCTGAGGTGCGTCGTGAACAGGTCGCGGCCCTGCGCCAGCACCTGGCTGGCGTGGAAGAGGCAAAAGAACTGTTAACCGACGCGGACGCGCTGGTGGACAAATCCATCTGGCTGATTGGCGGCGATGGCTGGGCTTACGATATCGGCTTCGGTGGTCTCGACCATGTGCTGAGCCTGACGGAAAACGTCAATATTCTGGTGCTCGACACCCAGTGTTACTCCAACACTGGTGGTCAGGCCTCGAAAGCTACCCCGCTCGGCGCGGTCACTAAGTTCGGCGAGCACGGTAAGCGGAAAGCGCGTAAAGATCTTGGCGTCAGCATGATGATGTACGGGCATGTTTATGTGGCGCAGATTTCGCTGGGCGCACAGCTTAACCAGACGGTGAAAGCGATTCAGGAGGCGGAAGCCTATCCGGGACCGTCGCTTATCATCGCCTACAGCCCGTGCGAGGAGCACGGCTACGACCTGGCGTTGAGTCACGATCAGATGCGTCAGCTTACCGCCACCGGCTTCTGGCCACTGTACCGCTTTGATCCCCGCCGTGAGGATGAAGGCAAACTGCCGCTGGCGCTGGATTCTCGTCCACCGTCTGATGCGCTGGCAGATACCCTGCTCAACGAGCAGCGTTTCCGTCGCCTCAATGCCCAGCAGCCGGAAGTGGCCGAACAGCTGTGGAAAGATGCCGCTGCGGATTTGCAAAAACGCTACGACTTCCTGGCCCAGATGGCAGGTAAGGCGGAAAAAAGTTCGACAGAATAATAAGATACACTGATAAAAGCCTGCATATTTGCAGGCTTTTTTATGCCTTTGCCGCTTGCCAGGACCCACTTTCTTAGTGGATGATAATCTTTCCTCGCGCCGTGCAGTAAAGGACACGCATCATGAAACATCATCCTGTTAAATCATCACGTATTTCATCCGTCGGCTACGAGGAAAAAAGCCGTATTCTGGAAGTGCGCTTTCACGACAAAAGCACCTGGCAATACCAGAACGTTCCCCCGCGTATTTTTACCGTATTTCTGACTGTGGTCTCAAAGGGCCGTTATTACGACGGCGTAGTGAAAGGCAAATACCCGGAAAAGAAAGTGGCCTGAGTGTAAAGTTCCGCCCTGCAACCCATCTTCGTTCTGCCATTTCGCTGTTATAAAACTGTCAAACTTCTGCGCGACACTGCTCGCAGGCAAGGCGTTATTGTCGTCTCGCCCGTTACCCCCAGAAAAATGAGATAACCGCATGAAGCAAAGCAGAAACCGTCGCACAATGCAGATCCACTGGAGCCTGCAACGCAAACGCGACAGCCAGGAGTGGAAGAAATTCAGCCTGGTGTTGACCAACCGCAGAGCCTGACCTGTTCTATTCCGTAAGCCGTTATGCTGTCTGCCTACGCGTAACGGCAAAGTCCCTCTCAGTCTTATCTTCTCCAAACGTTTTTCTTAGCGCATCTGCCGGGCACAGCGTGACACCGTAACTTTTTACGACAACCGGTTAATGATAAGTTGCTGGTGATTTGCGGTCATTTCGGATAAAAGGAGTATCCGTTTGATTTCAACTCGCCAGGAACCCCGCCGTTATGAGAATTGGTATTGCCTTCCCGATTTTGGTCTTCATCGTTGCCGTTGCATTTCTGACCTGGTTTGTGGTCGGGGGTTATGCCACACCGGGTTGAGTGCGCCTCTTTTCAGTTAATGAATTGCTTCATGACCGAGAATTTTCCCACCCTGCGCCGAAATGAGCTTATCCACGCGCATATAATCGGTATAGAAGAAGGTTGAGGCATCATCGTTGTGGCAAAATTCGATTTCGCGCTGCAGGAAGGTGTCGTAATAAATCACGCCCGCCTTGCATTTGCAGTGTCTGCCGCACGAAGGTCCAGGATACACCATCCTGAACCTGTACTTGTCACTCACCCTCTGGTGGGCATTCGCCACCATGATGGCTTCCGGCACGTTCCAGAATAAGCTTCCCACTGCCCCAGCCACTATAAAGAAAGCGGCAATGGGCCCCCCTTTCATTTGACCAGGGAGCGTTCCCCGCCTGAAAACGCGCCACGCGGCAAGTATTCCGATGACGCAGGCAAGCGCAACAATCATCTGTTTAAGGCGGTAACCTTCGAGCAAATAAGCCTGCTGTGTATATCCGCGCAGCCAAAATAACCACGCAACCCATAGCGCAGCGACAATGCTGCTGACGATTTCCGTCTTTGTCGGCAATCTCATTTTTCTTATCCACCGATACTTTTATATGCGCAGCAAAATAACAAAATGGAACCCATAAGTGAACGTCGCTGCCCGTCTGCTGTAAAACGTGCTGGCTTTCGTCGCCGCAATCCGTACCATACACGGCACACTTTCGCATGTCGGTTGAATCCGCAGGCGCTAACCCGTCTTTTATTGTTGATCAGAGGGGGCACGAAAATGCGCAGACAGTGTATGAAATCTATGCTTCATGGCATCAATCAATGAATAGTGAGCAGGTGGCGGTGCTGAACACCAGATTGGCCTTTTAAGATGCCGCTGCCCCAGCGTGCCCCATTTGAGAGTTGAGTACAGAATAAATGTCGCAGAATCAAGAAACTACAAAGAAAGAACACTACAACCTGAACAAACTTCAGAAGCGCCTGCGCCGTAACGTTGGTGAAGCGATTGCCGACTTTAATATGATTGAAGAAGGCGATCGCATCATGGTTTGCCTCTCTGGTGGTAAAGACAGCTTTACCATGCTGGATATTTTGCG
This sequence comes from uncultured Enterobacteriaceae bacterium, assembly GCA_963530515.1. Taxonomy (GTDB): domain Bacteria; phylum Pseudomonadota; class Gammaproteobacteria; order Enterobacterales; family Enterobacteriaceae; genus CBFFRJ01. The sequence continues at coordinate 31,663 of CAUSEC010000003.1, forward strand.
CAATTTGCAGCAGAGCGCCCCTATCAACTTCAGTCTGGTGGCGGTTAACCTCGACCAGAAGCAGCCCGGTTTCCCGGAGCATATTCTGCCTGCTTATCTGGAATCGATTGGCGTTGAATATAAGATTGTCGAAGAAAATACTTACGGCATCGTTAAAGAAAAAATCCCGGAAGGGAAAACCACCTGCTCGCTGTGTTCCCGCCTGCGCCGTGGCATTCTCTACCGCACCGCAACTGAACTGGGCGCCACCAAAATTGCTCTGGGTCACCACCGCGATGACATCCTGCAGACCCTGTTCCTGAACATGTTCTACGGCGGCAAAATGAAAGGTATGCCGCCGAAGCTGATGAGCGATGACGGTAAGCACATTGTGATTCGCCCGCTGGCCTACTGTCGCGAGAAAGACATCGTGAAGTTTGCAGATGCCAAAGGCTATCCAATCATTCCGTGTAACCTTTGCGGTTCGCAGCCTAACCTGCAGCGCCAGGTGATTGGCGATATGCTGCGCGACTGGGATAAACGCTACCCAGGCCGTATTGAGACCATGTTCAGCGCCATGCAAAACGTGGTGCCTTCACATCTGAGCGATACCTCGCTGTTCGACTTTAAAGGCATTCAGCATGGCGCAGACGTCGTGGATGGCGGGGATTTGGCCTTCGACCGCGAAGAGATGCCGCTTCAGCCAGCAGGCTGGCAGCCGGATGAAGACGATGGCGATTTTAGCGCCACGCGACTGGACATCCTCGAAATCAAATAAGCGAACGCCCTCTTCTCAGAGGGCTTTTTTTTAGCGATGCGGCGGCGGATCGATGATAGGCCGCGGGTCCGGGTCAGGCGGATCGGGTAACGGCTGAGGTCGGGGAATCGGGTCAGGGATCGGGACGGGATCGTTCGGAATCGGTTCGTTAACGTGCAACAGGTGCGACGTGTGCATATTTGCCTCCGGTCAAAGGGTCTCCGTCCTTTAAGGGTAGACCGGGCTGAAAAAGAGGCAAAAAAAAGCCGACTCTTCTAAGTCGGCGTCGTACGAATCAATTGTGCTATGCAGTAATTCAAAAAAGGAAGTAAGACAATATGGAGCGCAACGCCCATCGCTTGACGTTGCATTCACCTGCGAGATGAATATTGCCTCTTCCCGACGCCACGTATATTGATATGGCTCAATTTAAATCACGAAATTATGTTCATTTTTTGTTAAAAAAGTGAAATTTTACAGCCATTTACTACGATGTAACCACCAGGCAACACCGCCAATCAGAACCACCAACATGATACAAAAGACCGAGAATCCAAACTGATACCCGCCCCCTGGAATACCGCCGAGGTTGACGCCAAAAAGCCCCGTCAAAAATGTACTCGGCAGAAATACCATTGCCATTAATGACATCGTGTACGTTCTGCGTGACAGCGACTCCTGCATCACCTGGGTAATTTCATCGGTCATCACGCCGGTACGCGCAATACACGAATCAATTTCATCAAGGCCACGCCCTAATCTGTCGGCAATATCTTGCATCCGTCGACGCTGATCGTCATTCATCCACGTCAAACGCTCGCTGGCAAGGCGGGCAAAGACATCGCGCTGAGGCGCCATATAGCGACGCATCACAATCAGCTGCTTGCGCAGTAAGGCCAGGAACCCTCGCGGCGGGATTTCCTGATCCAGCAGGTTATCCTCGAGGTCGATGATTTTATCGTGCAGCTCTTCAATGAATTCGCTGGCGTGATCGGTCAGCGCATCACATACATCCACCAGCCAGCCGCCGCAGTCCGTTGGGCCCGTGCCTTCTTCTAAATCCGATACCACGTCATCAAGTGCCAGCACTTTGCGCTGACGCGTGGAGATGATCATGCGTTCATCCATGTACAAGCGCACGGCAACCAGTTGATCCGGGCGCTCGTCAGTGCTGCCGTTGATGCAACGTAAGGTAATCAGCGTGCCCTCTCCCATCCGCGAAACACGGGGCCGAAGGCTCTCTCCGGCGAGGGCATTGCGTACCGCATTAGGCAGGAGGGGGGTGGATTCCAGCCATTGCGCACTTTCGGGGCTGGTGTAGTTCAGATGCAGCCAGCAGGGATGCTGCGCATCAATAACGTCGTCGTTATCAAGTGGCTTGACGCCCCCTTTACCATCCAGTTGCCACGCGTACACCGCGTCGGGGATGCTAATGTCTGACCCTTTAATCGCTTCCACAGAGACTCCACAATCAACTTAAGCGTTGTTGTCAGTCTAGCGCTCCGGGCGCGTTACGCAACCATCATGCTGAATTCGTTAATAAATGTAAAAAAAAGACCCGCAGAGCGGGCCAGTGGAGGGACACCTACAGAAGGTGTATCAGAATGAGTGCCAGTAGTTTTCCTGGTTGCGCAGGACGGGCCTGACCAGGCGAGACGGGCGCTTGTCCTGTGCGGTCTGCGGTTGCACCACGGGTGCGGCAGGTTGTACCGCCTGTTGCCCGGCAAGGCGGAATTTGCTGGTGCGTTGTTGAAGCTCAAGCACCTGATTTTTCAGAATATCTGATGAACCAGCCAGCTCATCCACCATGCTGACATTACTTTGAGTGACTTTTTCCAGTTCAGAAAGCGCGAGAGTAATCTGCGAGATCCCCTTCTCCTGCTGCAGCGTCGATACCGCAATTTCATCCATTAACTTGCTGACCACGCTCGCCCCGGAGACGATCTCGTGCATATTCTTCTCAGCTTCAGACACCACTGTCGCACCCTGGGTCACGTTATCCGTCGTGACGGCAATCAGTGATTTGATATTTTTAGCGGCTTCCGCGCTGCGGTGGGCCAGGCTACGGACTTCGCCGGCAACCACCGAGAAACCTTTACCATGATCCCCGGCACGCGCCGCTTCGACCGCTGCATTCAGCGCCAGAATGTTGGTCTGGAACGCAATGCCGTCGATGATGGCGATGATTTCCGTCATCTGATTAGCGCAATCGGTGATCGATTGCATATTTTGCGCCACCTGCCCCATCAGAGTACCGCCTTTACGGGCGCTGGTGCTGGCATCGCTGGCCCGTGTGCTGGCAAGGCGCGTGTTTTCGGCGTTGTTTTTTGTGCTGCTGGCCATTTGCTCCATACTGGCAGCCGTCTGCACCAGTGCAGCAGATTGTTCTTCCGTTTTCACCGACAGCTCACCGCTACGGGAAGCCAGCTCATCAGAGAGATCCAGAGCCGTCTGGGACGAAGAACGAATTTCTCCGACCAGCGTCGCGATACTGCTCGACAGGCTATTGATACCGGGGATTAATCGACCTGCGCAGTTGTTACCGAAAACAGGAATAGTGATGGAGAGATTTCCGGAGGTTACTTCTTCGATACTTTTTTTAACCGTGTTAATGGGTGTGACTAAATAATGGGTCATATATAGCCAAAGTAGCCCTAACGTCGCCAGCAAGAAAAGGGTCACGGCTGCGGTTAACGCCATATTTTTTGCGACAACAGTCACTAAAACATCTGTGATTAAAAAAGAGCACGTCAGGAATAATATTATAAAAGTCCTTACACTAATATTTTTCAGCATAGCGACACCAACAATACAACTCAGAGGGGTATTATTCTTATAGCATTCGAAATGCACTTTTTCACCCCCAAATTGACGGTGCAAGATGTTCAGTCATTTATCTCCACAATTTTAGTTAAGTGCAATTTAAAAGGATTCAAATGCCACTACTAATAAGTATTTTGGTATTTTAAGCCAAAAACAGGCGATGGATTTTAAGGATATATCATATAAAAACCTAACAAATTAACCGCTAATTAATTAACTGACAAGCCCTAATTAATATTTAAGCATGGCTAAAATGATTCATCCCATTACGCATTCCATTAAAGTTTTTACTGTTCCCGCCGATAACCTTCCTGAGACATTCATAATAAACGTCATTATTAAAATAATTAAATTCATCTACCCACTAAATTCATCAGGTTAGCTGCTAAAATAATACTCAGGATTTCCCTTTGTCTTTTGTCTTTAACGCTGACGTGGAATGCATAATGCTTTATGTATCGTGGGACCCTATACTGATCGGTATTTCTTTTTTAGTGGCTTTCATCGCCTCATTTGTTGCGCTGGATAGCGCGACTAAAATAAGCACATCCACTTTACGCGGTGCGTTGTTCTGGCGGTTCTGCGGCGGTGCAACCCTGGGTATGGGGATCTGGTCGATGCATTTTGTTGGCATGCTGGCCATGAAAATGCCTATCGTCATGCACTATGACATTGTCTTCACTATCGCTTCCTTTGTGGTGGCATTGATTGCCGCCACGCTTGCGCTGAATGTCGCCGTCAGTAAAGAAAAGCTTCCCTTAAGCCGTCTGATACTCGCCACGTTGTTAATGAGTGGGGGTGTGGTCACCATGCATTCATTAGGCATGATGGCCTTATCCGATCACGTCACACTGACCTGGAGCATACCCCGCCTGGTTTCCTCTATTGTGATCGCCTTTTTTGCTTCGGGTCTGGCACTGTGGCTGGCCTTTGGTCGCAAACTGATGCGCCATCATGCTTTTATCAATCATGTTCTCGCCGCACTGGTCATGGGTATCACCATTTGCTCCATGCATTACCTCGCCATGAGTGCGGTACAGTTTACTGACGGCAAAGAGGGAATGGGGATAATGATTCGCAGTGCCAGCCATGCTGCAATGCGCACCAGCGTCAGTGAGACCGGGCTTTCTATTTGGGTCTCAACCTCAACGCTGATTGTGCTGGGCATCATGTTGTTTATTTCACTGATTGATTCGCAGATACGGACGTCACGTCTGACCGACAATTTACGCCAGCTTAATGCACAGCTGGAAAAACAGGCCTGGTTTGATCCATTAACCGACCTGCCTAATCGGTTGCAGTTTGATAATCGTCTCGACAAATGCCTGAACAACGCGATGCATTCGCACTCCCGTTTCGCTCTTTTGTTTATGGATCTGGATCGTTTTAAAGAGGTAAATGACGTCTGGGGTCACCATGTCGGCGACCTGCTTTTAAAATCGGTCTCTTCAAGATTGCTGGCGTGCATCAGTTCAAAAATGACCCTCGCACGCCTGGGCGGCGATGAGTTCATTTTGCTGATCCCTGATAGTGACGAGGATGACATCGGCGTGCTTGCTGAGCATCTGGTCGAGTCCGTACATATTCCGTTTTACGAGCTTGGCCATGTCATCAAAGTCTCATTAAGCGTGGGGATCAGCTTTTTCCCGTCCCACGGCGACAGCGCGCAGGACCTGAAATTTAAAGCCGACGCGGCCATGTATAACGTCAAGCAGAGAGGACGTAACGGCTGGGAAATCTGGCATCCGGCCATGGAACAACTTGCCGCCAACACCCCGGTTTATCTGTCTGATATCCCAATGGGACAATAACGTCTCGCTTCATTTCCTCTTTTGCAAAAAAATCACTGAATTTGCGTCCAGAATCCCCTCAAGTTGCATGAATAACATGCCGAAAAAGGTATTATCAGGTAAGTTAAAAACAGGTAAAAATTCGCAACTTACCAATAACACCGGATGCCATGCGCACGATAGGGGGAATAGCCTATGCTGATACATCACCTGGATGCGCTCAATCTGTTGACCTCACCGATTTGGGTTGTCTCAGCAGAGACCGAAAAAGTTCTCTTTGCTAATGAGCAGGCGCAAAAGCTGGCAGCCAACAGCTCATTGCGCGATATGCGCACGGGAAAATATTCGGCTTATGCACATCTGCATCTCGCGATGTACATTCCCGGCCTGCAAAACCGCGATGACATTGTTGAAGTCTGGACCGTGTACTCCAACGGTGAGGCCATCACGCTCAGTTGCAAAGCGCAGCTTCGCACCCTTGAAGACGTCGGTGATGTGATTGTGTTTGAAGGGTTACCGCTCAACACCGCCTCGGGGTTAAAAGCCAGCCGCTCCACCACCTATCGCCCGCGTAAACACGGTTTTTACGCACGCTTCTTTTACACCAATTCTGCCCCTATTCTGCTCATCGACCCGGCACGTGATGGTCTGATTGTGGATGCCAATCTGGCGGCACTCCGTTTCTATGGCTACCGCTACGAAGATATGTGTCAGCGGCATACCTGGGAAATCAACACGCTTGGACGCGGCATTTTGCCAGTGATGGCTGAAATTGCCCGCCTGCCCGGTGGCCATAAACCCCTTAACTTCGTGCACGTGCTGGCGGATGGCTCCACACGCCATGTGCAGACCTACGCAGGCCCGATTGAGATTTATAACGACCGTCTGATGTTGTGCATTATCCACGACATCACCGAGCAAAAACGGCTGGAGCAGGAACTTGAATATGCCGCACACCGCGACTCCCTAACCGGTCTGCTCAACCGCCGCCAGTTTTATCATCTGACGGAGCACATCATGCCGACGGCAATGGATTTCAGTTTGCTGCTGGTGGATGCCGATCATTTCAAACACATTAACGACAGATTTGGTCACCAGAAAGGCGATGAGGTGCTGATTCAGCTCTCCCGTACCCTCGAACAACAGTCGCGCAAAGGGGATTTTGTCTTCCGCTGGGGAGGCGAAGAATTCTTGCTGCTGCTGCCGCAAACCTCACTGGACACGGCGCTGGACGTTGCCGAAGATATCCGGCTGACGCTGGAAAATCTGGCGCTTGCCGACCTTCCCCCCTTCACCGTGAGCATCGGAGTGGCTCGCCATCAGCCTGATGAAAGTCTTGATACGCTGTTTAAACGCGTTGATGAAGCGCTGTATCGCGCCAAAAATGACGGGCGTAACAAGGTGCTGGCGGCCTGAAAACAGGCACAAAAAAGCGCCCGGTTGTGGGCGCGTCTTTTCGCACGGGGCATTAGTGGATACCCAACCGCCAGGCAAAATCGATCTCTTCTTTTAACTCACTGTGTGAGAGCGTGAGCAGGTCGGCAAATTCCAGACTGAGCTGTTTTAGTTTTTTGAGATATTGCGCAGGTGTCATTGTGCTTTTGTCACGGCGTAAGTATTCGATAGCCAGTTGGGTGGGGTCTAATTCGTTCTGCATAGCATCCTCTTTAGTGGTGAATGTTTAACCACTATAACACAATTCTCTGCACAAATTTTGACCTAAACCAGGTAAGATGACCCCCACCGTCTCGCTTACAATCTTATTTTCTTGAGCAACAGGCGATGTAATTCAGTTGCTTACGGTGCGCGCGAAAATAGCGGAACATACCGGTAAAACGCACGCGGTTTTCTCGCGTTCGCATGCCGTTAAAGACAATTTTTAGCGCCCTTCCCAGCCCTTCATCACGAATCAGCCCGGCGGGTGACATCAGGGACATGGCACCGTTATGGGTTTCCACGCGCGTAAACCCGCTGTCGAGAAACAGCTGACGCCAGTCCGTATGGCTCATCGGGCTGACATGGGATTTCACCACATTCTGTAGCTGCCCATGAGAACCGGAGGCCAGTTCACCCCGGGTCAGCATGATGTCATGGGTCAGCAGACAGCCGCCTTTTTTCAGCACGCGGTAATATTCATTCACCAGCTTCGATTTGGCTTTGTCCGCGTACATGGTCAGCATGGCTTCGTTGATGACCACGTCAAAGCTCTCATCCGGGAAGGGGAGCTTTGTGGCATTCGCTTCGAGGATTTCAATCTTATCGCTCAGCCCCGCCTCTTTGACACGCTGGCTGGCGATTTGCAGCGCCTGTTTGTCCATATCAATGGCACAAATCTGGCAGCCGAAACGCTGGGCCAGCTCAATGGAGGTGGTCGCCATGTTACAGGCCACTTCCAGCACCTTGACCCCGCCATTGAGCGGTACCTGGCTCATCAGCCATTCGGTGGCCTCAACGCCCCCCGGACGCAAACGTGTTTTCCCCAGGCTCGCTAAAAACGTATGCCCTGCTTTCTCGCTCACGCTCATGTTCAATCCCCCGTTAAAAGATGCATTATAAATACATCATTTAAGGGGCAAGTTGAAGTATGCGAATGATTTTTGTTTACCAGGATCAATTTTGTGCAGAACACACAAAAAAAGGGGTTGATCGCCAAGATGATAAAGATTATCTTTCTCATCACTGAATAGTTGACTTAAACAGTCAGGTATTCAGTACGACATTGCTCACATTGCTTCCAGTATTATTTGCCCGCTTCTCTGAAGCGGGCTTTTTTTTGCCTGAACCGCAGACTTACTCGTAGTCTTCGAGTGCATCCTGGATGGCATCAGCTAGAGAGGAAACCTCCTGAGACACATTTCGCAAGTCCATCTGACTGCGAATGCCTGAATTCGCGGTGGATGCTGAAACCGACGCTTTCGAAATTTCCAGGGCAGCCTGCACGGCGAGCAGTCGTTTCTTTTGCTCATCCGTTGCAGCAGTACCAAAATAGGCTTCTAACATTCTTCCTTCCTCATAATGACCTGCAAAAACACATACTAATCGAAATGCGCCGCAGATTCTTTCCTTTCAGGCCGCGTCATTGACGGCGGCCCTCTGTCTTAATGCTTAATCAGGTACATGGTACGGGTGTACGCCACATCCTCAGGGTTATTGATCGGATACCCCTTCAGCCATGGCTTGATCAGGCGCCCGTTGGTGTACTGATAAATCGGGATGATAGGTGCTTTTTCAGCGATGATTTTCTCAGCGGCGTTGTAATCCGCGTTGCGCGCACTGGCCTGGGTTTCCTGCGAGGCCTGGTTTATCACCTTGTCGTATGCCGGATCGCTAAAGCGCGTGATGTTACCACTGTGCCCTGACGTCAGCAGCGACAGGAAAGTAGACGGTTCGTTGTAATCCCCGACCCAGGAGGCGCGGATCACATCAAAGTTGCCGGTGTTACGGCTGTCGATGTAGGTTTTCCACTCCTGGTTTTGCAGCTTAACGTCAATCCCAAGGTTCTTTTTCCACATCGATGCCACGGCGATGGCAATTTTCTGGTGCGTTTCGGACGTGTTATACAGCAGCGTCAGCTTTAACGGGCGCTGCGGGCCGTAGCCTGCCGCCTGTAATAACATTTTCGCCTGCGCATTCAGTTCGGCCTGACTTTGCTGTTCAAGGAGTGACGGTTCCGGGTGGAACCCTGCCGTCACATCCGGCGTAAAGCGCCATGCCGGTTTTTCCCCGGTGCCCAGCACCTTGTCCGCCATGATCCGGCGGTCAACAGTCATACTCAGCGCCATACGAACACGTTGATCGGCGGTTGGCCCTTTTTGCGTGTTCAGTGCGTAATAATAGGTCCCCAGTTGCGGCGGCGTGTACACCTGGCCGGGAATATCTTTCAGCAGCTTCTGATACAGGCTTTTCGGGAAGGATTCGGTGATATCAATGTCCCCCGCCAGATAGCGGTTGGTGGCAGCTGTTTCCTGGTTAACGGGCACAAAGGTCACTTTCTGAATGACGGTTTTGGCATTGTCCCAGTAGTGTGTATTTGGGGTAAATTCGAGTTTCTCATTCACGACCCGGTTGGCCAGCACATAGGCTCCGTTGCCCACAAGATTGCCGGGACGCGTCCAGTCCTGACTGCTCTCAACATTGGCTTTCTGCACCGGATAAAAAGCAAAGCTCGCCGCCATATTCACAAACCACGGCAGGGGTTTATCCAACTGGACACGCAGGGTTTTGGCGTCCACCGCTGTCACGCCAAGTTTGTCTGGCGTCGCCTTGCCATCGATAATCGCCTGCGCCTGGGTGATACCCGCCAACGCGGCAAACGAGGCAAACGGCGAGGTGGTTTTCAGGTCAACCAGTCGCTGCCAGCTGTAAACGAAATCCTCAGCCGTCACGGGTGTGCCGTCTGACCATTTCGCGTCGTTACGCAGCGTGAAGGTCCAGACACGGTTGTCGTTGCTCTGCCATTTCGTGGCGACGCCTGGCACAATCTCGCCCTTTTCGTTCTGATTCACCAGCCCTTCGAAGAGGTCGCGGATCACCTGAATCTCCGGTAAACCGACGGCTTTTGCCGGATCCAGCGACGCAGGTTCATCCTTAATATGGCGAACCAACTCCTGCTTTTGCGCAAGCTGCGTGCCGGGTGGAACGTCTGCGGCCCAAGCCAGTGAAGTGAAACCGCACAAATAAAGCGCACAACCGATCAGTGTCACAGGATGCTTCATGTGATCCCCTTTAATTTTGTAGCAAAGCGAAAGATGAGGTAATTATTTGTTTTAAAACGGGGGAATGCAAATTCCTGTCGCCGGAATATTGACGAAAATCCAGGTTAAACGCCGCCGCCGGATTTGCCGGGCCCGACAAAATGCCCGACACTTACTGCAGACTAATTTTAAAAAAGGATGATTATGCCCTTTTCACGACCACGACAGGAACGCGGAGCCTTTCCTTCCGGTAGCGAAATTTACGGTCACTCGCTGCTGGGTGCACCGCTTATCTGGTTCCCGGCACCTCAGGCTTCCCCCGCCAGCGGGCTGATTATTGCTGGCACCCATGGTGATGAAAATTCCTCCGTGGTGACGCTCTCCTGCGCGCTGCGCACCCTTCGGCCCGAACTACGACGCCACCATGTGGTGCTGGCCGTCAACCCGGACGGCTGTCAGTTAGGATTACGGGCCAATGCCAGCGGCGTCGATCTGAACCGTAATTTCCCGGCGGCAAACTGGAAAGCCGGAGAGACGGTCTATCGCTGGAACAGTGCGGCTACGGAGCGCGATGTGGTGCTGTCAACCGGGGAGCGGCCCGGTTCAGAGACGGAAACCCAGGCACTCTGCACACTAATCCATCAGATTCGCCCGGCCTGGGTGGTGTCGTTTCACGACCCGCTGGGTTGTGTGGAAGACCCTCAACACAGCGCGTTCGGTGAATGGCTTTCTGCGCAGTTTGCTCTGCCGCTGGTGAGCAGCGTCGGGTATGAAACACCAGGGTCGTTCGGCAGTTGGTGCGCGGACATGCATCTGCACTGCATCACACTCGAATTCCCGCCGGTTTCATCCGATGAAGCCAGCGAGAAATACCTCGGCGCGATGACCGCGCTTTTACATCATGACGTGGAAAGATGAAGCTGCCCGGGCGTGAACTGCAAGGCAGGCTCCACGTCCACCGCAAGCCAGGTGGGGCCGTCCAGGTCGGCAAAACGGACGTTGCCCGCCAGGGGTAATGCAGCGCCTATCGCCCGTGACGTGCAAATCATGCAGCCCAGCATCAGGCCAAATCCGAGGGCACTGGCCTCATCTGCCAGCGCCAGCGCTTCCGTCAGCCCCCCGGTTTTATCCAGTTTGATGTTAACCATGTCGTAGCGCCCAACCAGAGCCGGTAAATCCGCCCGGGTATGGCAGCTTTCATCGGCACAAATCGGCAAGGGGTGGATAAAATTCGTCAGGGCATCGTCTTCACCTGCAGGTAACGGCTGTTCGAGCATCGCAACCCCCAGATCCGCCAGTAACTGGCAACGTGCCGCCAGCCCTTCGCTATGCCAGGCTTCGTTGGCATCCACAATCAGGGTCGCATCGGGTGCGGCAGCACGAATCGCGACCATCCGTTCGCTGATGAGATGGTCATCCAGTTTCACTTTCAGGAGTTGTGCGCCGTTTTCCACCAGCGCCGCAGCGCTGGCGGCCATTTGCTCCGGCGTGCCAATCACTACGGTTTGCGCGGTAGTGACCACCGACGGCAGCACCACGCCGGTATAGTCGGTCAGGGTTTTGTTGAGGCGACGGGCTTCGAGATCCCAGAGGGCACAATCCACGGCATTGCGTGCGGCCCCAGCGGGCAACAGCGTTTGTAACGCATGGCGATCCAGGCGATTTTCCAGTTGGGCGATGTGAGCCATGATTTGGGCAATCACCGATGCTTCACTTTCACCGTAGCGCAGATAGGGCGTACACTCGCCGACTGCCTTAACGCCATCCTCTTCCAGTTCCACCACCACGACCCGCGCTTCGTTGCGGCTGCCGCGTGAAATCACGAACGGCGTGTGTAGCGGCCAGGTTTCTTCGTACACCTTCACACTTCTCATCCCTTGCTCCTCTGGCGTTATCCTTACGAGTATAGTGTCGAAATTAGGTTTGCCGTGCTCGACGCTTTCGGCATAAACTAGCGCCGAAGTTAACTATATGTAAACAGGAAGATATATATGTCACAACTTGTCCATTTCCAGGGTAATCCCGTTTCCGTTGCCGGTCAGATCCCAGCACAGGGCAGCAAAGCCGCTGCATTTTCTCTTGTTGCCAAAGATCTGTCTGACGTGGCCTTAAGCCAGTTTGCAGGCAAGCGTAAAGTACTGAATATTTTCCCGAGCATTGATACCGGCGTTTGCGCGGCATCCGTACGCAAGTTCAACGAACTGGCGACTGAAATCAACGATACCGTGGTGCTGTGCATCTCTGCAGACCTGCCGTTCGCCCAGTCTCGCTTCTGCGGCGCAGAAGGCCTGAGCAACGTGATTACACTGTCTACCCTGCGTAACCCGGAATTCCTGAAAGACTACGGCGTGGGTATTGCGGAAGGCGCACTGAAAGGCCTCGCAGCACGTGCAGTGGTGGTGATTGATGAGAATGACAACGTGATTTTCAGCCAGCTGGTCAACGAAATCACCAATGAGCCGGACTATGCATCCGCGCTGGAAGTACTGAAAGGTTAATCCCTCTCAAGGTGCCCGGTAAGTGTCTTACCGGGCCGCCTCTCTGCCTCGTTTACTCGTCGCCCTTCTTCTGACTTAACCCGTACTCACGCAGCTTATTGGCTATCGCCGTATGCGAGACGCCCAGGCGTTTTGCCAGCTTACGTGTGCTCGGGAAACTGCTGTAGAGCTGAATCAACACGGAGCGTTCGAAACGGCTGGTGATTTCATCCAGCGAGCCTTCCATCGCGTCTTCGCCCACCGCCAGGGTCGCGGCATCGTAATCCGGCAAAATGATGTCCTGCGCGCGCAGCTCATACCCGTCCAGCTGAGTCAGGGCACGATAGACCGCATTTTTGAGCTGGCGGACGTTGCCCGGCCAGTTGTAGCGGCTCAGCACCTGATTGAGATCGTGAGCGAGTTTCGGACGCGGAACACCCTGCTCGTCGGCAAAACGGGCCACAAACAGCTCGGTCAGCGGCATGATGTCCTGCGGACGATCGCGCAGTGGCGGTAAATTGAGAGTCAGTACGTTAAGACGATAATAGAGGTCTTCACGGAACATCCCCTTTTGGACCAGATCGACCAGGTTGCGCTGGGTGGCACAAATCACGCGTACGTCCACATGCACTTCATGATCTTCACCGACACGACGGAACGTCCCGTCGTTGAGGAAGCGCAGCAGTTTGACCTGCATGCGCGGCGACATTTCACCAATCTCATCCAGTAAGACTGAGCCGCCGTTTGCCTGCTCGAAGAAGCCCTTTTTCCCTTCCGGTGCGTGGCCAAACAGCTCGCTTTCCACAGCATCTTCCGGGATAGACGCACAGTTCAGCGCCAGATAAGGTTTTGCCGCGCGCGGACTGGCAAGATGACAGGCGTGGGCCAGCAAATCCTTGCCCGTACCGGTATCACCTACAATCAGCAGCGGTGCCGTTAAATTGGCCAGTTTACGCGCCTGCTCCAGTACCTGTTTCATCTTTGGACTGGCCGCCACAATCTGACTAAAAGCACTCAAATCCTGCTGGGAGAGATTTTGTAACTGACGCCCCATCCGCGCCGTGGAACGCAGCATCACGACCGCGCCCGTAAGAACCGATTCGCCGGTTTCCCCTTCCAGATGCACGGGGGTCATTTCCATGAGGAAATTCTGGCCGTTAATCGCCACATGTTCGCTCTGGGAGATGTGCGGGTTACTTTCAAGCCAGCGGGAGAAGTTAAAACCGGAAATCAGCTGCGACGCGTTGAAGTTACGCAGTTTGTCCTGATCCTGGCTAAACAGCTGGCAACTGGCCGGGTTTGCCAGCTCAATTTTACTTTTCATGTCCAGGGACAGTACCGGCTCCGGCAACGCTTCCAGCACCGCACTCATGGCGCGATGCTCGCGTTCGGACGGCATCCACAACACGGTACGCACATCCGTCACGCCAGGGATACGGCGTATTTCAGCCATCAGGCTGCTGAATGAATCAAATGCCAGCGCGGCAAAATTCAGGTAGATCCGTCCGATGGGATCGATCTCGATGCCACGTAAGTCGATACCGCGCAACACCAGTAAATCCAACAGTTCGCGAGTCAGACCCAGTCGGTCTTCACAAAATACTTCAAGACGCATGGAAACATCACCCTACATTATCGACTAATGCCGCGATGATATGTCAGTTCGGGCCTGGCAGGAAGATATCTGTCAACAATTATTGACAGATTGCGGGAAAAACGGGCGCTGTGCTGTAAAGTTAAGCGCGCAGGCCCGCTTGTTGGATCACTTCTCCTTCAACGCCCAATCAGACTTTCCAGAGAGATGCCAAATTGACTGTGTAAGCGTCTAATCATGGGTAACGTCAGATTGCGTTTCCGATTCAAAATTTCGTAAACGCGATTTGATTTACCAATAGCGAATTCAAGATCGCTTATGGTAAGCCCCTGCTGCTCCATCCTGAATTTAATAGCCTCGATGGGATCGGGTGGGTCAATGGGGAAGTGTTTCTTTTCGTACTCTTCGATGAGCAGACACATGACCTCGAAATAATCCCCCTCAGGCGTATTCAGCTCAGGTTCGTTGTCGAACATGGGTGCGATGGCGTTCAATGCATCCTGATAATCTTGCTCTGTTTTAAGCAGCTTAATCTGCATGTGGTCAACCTCGCTCTACTGTCTCTGCATCAACCGCATCATATTCTTTATGCGTGCCGATAAATTTTACAAATACCCACCCGCGCAGGTAAGCAATTGCGACGATGAGCCGGTAATCATTACCCTTAATATTAAAAACAACGCGTCGGTTTTTGAGAATACTTGCATTCCTGAACTGCGCTTTAATGTCGCCCGGTGTTTTCCAGTCTGCCCGGATAACTTCATCATGCCAGGCTTTAAGCGGCTGTTCAGCCTGAGGAAATTTTTCCCAGTAATCCTTCAAGGTCTTAACAGAAATGATCTTCATTTTATCATCCTGGTCCCATCCTGGGACTCTGGCAAATCATATCCCAAACTGGGACTCATGTAACCTGCTAATCTTCCCTTTTCAAACTTCACTTTATGCAGATTTATTTTTCAACAACGTCTCTTTAACCTGCACAATCAGCTCGCGGCGGAAATCACCGAGCCGGGGTTTATCGTCATCCATCCAGGGTAGCGGTCGGCAAAGCTCCATCGCTTTGATACCCAGACGGGCGGTCAGCAGTCCGGCACCAATCCCCTGTGCGGCGCGGGCAGACAAGCGGGCAGCAAGATCCTGGGACATCCAGTCCATACCCACTTCACGAACCATTTCACTGGCACCCGCAAACGCGATATTGAGCAGCACAAGACGGAACAAACGCAGGCGACTGTAGTAGCCCAGCTCAATACCGTAAAGCGCGGCAATGCGGTTAATCAGGCGCAGGTTACGCCAGGCAATAAACGCCATGTCCACCAGCGCCAGTGGGCTGACCGCAATCATCAGCGTAGATTCTGCCGCAGAACGGCTGATTTCGCGCCGTGCCTGGCTGTCCAGCACCGGCTGGACGATTTGGGCGTACAGCGAGACCACTTCACGATCGTTCTGGGTTTCATGAATGGCGGCATACCAGCGCTGCAATGCAGGGTGAGCATGATCGATACCCGCCTGATGGGCCAGATGTTCGCAAAACGCCCGTCCTTTGCCGGTACCATGGCTATGGAGTAAGTCTCGTGCTTCATCACGGGCCTGCGCGCGCTGGCGCAAACGCCATAAACGTCGCCACTCTGTCGCGACAGAGCCCACGCCAGCACCAATAATCAACGCCCCGGCCGCACATCCGCCCATCGCCACCCAGTCCTGGGTTTGCCAGGCGTTCATCGCCCACTGCACACCCTGCCCCACCACGCTTGCGCCAAACAGGGCCATCCCGGCCAGCACCATCTTGCGCCACAGGCTGCGTTTGGGTCGCAGGGCCGCGTCCACCACGGCCTCGACCTGCCCGTCATCACGCAGCTCGTCGAGCGCGACGGGCGCGAAGTTGTCGGCCTGCTCGGTACTGAAGGTTTGCGCGGCCTTAAAACGGGCTTCGCTTTCCGCTTCCAGCGGCCCGGTAAAATCAATGCGCGGTTTGAGCGGTTCGGTCATCGCAATTTATCTCCCAATAAAAATTCCAGCGCGGCGTCCAGCCGGATATGCGGCAAGGGTTTATCCACGTCCAGCGCCTGCGGACGGAAGGATTCAAACTGGAAGCCCTGTTTATCCCAGAATGCCTGCCCCGGTAGCCTTGCGGGCACTTCGCCGGGGTAGAACGTCAGCGGTTCGCCATCAAGCAGGCGATGCCCCCGCAGGGCCGGGATCTTTTCACCGTTCACCTCAATCAAACCGCTCTGCGTGGCCTGAACAGAGGCAAGCCCCACGCAGTCCATGCTGATGCCTTCAAAGGCGGCATTTTGCCAGGCGTCCTGAATCAGTTGCTGGAGCAGCGACACCATGTTGCCATGCTGATCGACCGTCACATGGTCAGCCTTGGTGGCCGCAAACAGCAGTTTGTCGATAACGGGCGAAAAGAGGCGTCTGAACAGCGTCCGCTGCCCGTAATGGAAGCTTTGCATCAGTTGAGTGAGGGCCAGGCGCATGTCATTGAAGGCCTGTGGCCCGCTGTTTAACGGTTGCAGGCAGTCCACCAGGACAATCTGGCGGTCAAAGCGCAGAAAGTGGTTTTTGTAAAAATCCTTCACCACGTGATCGCAGTAATAATTGAAGCGCTCGCGCAGCATGCCAGCATTGGTCTGCTTCCCGGCCTGTGCCAGTCGCGTTTCGCCGCTGCCGTCCACATCCGGCCAGGGGAAGAACTGCAACGCGGGCGCACCGGCCATATCTCCCGGCAGCACGAAACGCCCCGGCTGGATAAAGTGCAGCCCTTCGCGTTTGCACTGATGTAAATAATCAGTCCAGGCAGCGGCAATGTCCGCCAGCCGGTTTTCATCAGCCGGGGCAAGAGGATCGAGCCCATCGGTGAGCTTTCGCCACGTTGCCGACCATTCACCACGCTGGCCCTGCAGCAGACCGGTCATTTGTCTGGACCAGCTCAGGTAATCTTGTTCCAGCATCGGTAAATCCAGCAGCCATTCTCCCGGATAATCGACGATTTCCAGGTACAGTGTGGAAGTCTCTTTAAAGTGGCGAAGCAGCGAATCCTGCGAGCGGAAGCGCAGCGCAAGACGTATTTCACTCACCCCACGCGTCGGCGTGGGCCAGACGGGCGGCGTGCCGTACAGCTGTGCCAGCCCTTCATCGTAGGTAAAGCGCGGAATACCAAAATCCCGCTGCGGGACACGCTTGACGCCCAACAGACGCTCTTCACGCGCGGCACTCAGCAAGGGTAGCCGCGCCCCTGCATGTAAATTCAGTAACTGATTCACCATCGCCGTGATAAATGCGGTTTTTCCGCTGCGGCTCAGGCCCGTCACCGCCAGTCGCAAATGACGGTCCATGCCCCGGTTAACCAGCGCATTCAGTTCATTTTTCCAACGTTCAATCGCCATTCCGTGCCGCCATGAAAGGTGAAAATCCAGAGTCAGGATCAATAAGTAAGGGTTTTAACGGGACTAATCAAGGCGACGCGATGAAAGCGCCGCCGTGCGGAGTGTCTGATTTAGGGTTTCATAAAGCGTTTTGAAACTTTGTTGGCCGCTCGATTCAGTAAGGGTTCCAGAGCGAAGGCCAGCAGCATTTTTACCGGGCGACGGGCGACAGATTTTACCGCCCAGCCCGCCACACCTGCCGGGCCAAAACGCAGCGCCGCCAGCAGGGCCAGTTTCCCGGCGATTTTCATCCCCGGTTTGATTTTTTGTGTTGCCTGTTGCCATTTCGCCATGGTGATAAACCTCTTAATTACAGCTGTCGAAAGCGGCTACGCAGTGAGAAGGTATCGGAGGTGACATAGCGCTCCATTTGACGTAAGCGTTGTTCACCCGCGCTCAACTCCGCATCCACCCTGTCCAGTAATTCACTGCTGGTGGGGATAATGTCGCCTTCATCAATATGATCCGGCATGGGATCCAGGACAAAGGTCATGATGATGTATGCCACCAGAACCGGGAAAAAGAGCCCGAATAACATGGCCAGCACGGTTATCAGGCGAATGAGTTTGATCGGCACGTCCAGATAGTGCGCCACACCGGCACAAACACCTTTCACCATGCCCTGCTGTGGGATGCGCCAAAGTTTTTTATTCAAATTTAAACCTGCCATCAGCGATCTCTCCAGTTGGGATGCTCCGCATCAAGAATATCTTCCAGCGCCTGAATGCGTTCGCGCATGCGTCGCGCATCATCGGTCAGTTGCGCCAGCCGCTGCTGCTCGCTTTGCGAAAGTTCGCCGTGAGCAGAACGGTTGTTGTAGTGCAGCCAGAGCCAGACCGGCAAAACAAACAGGACGAACAGCGTCAGGGGAATAGCCAGAAAAAGCGCGCTCATGTGTACTCCTTACAGATGACAATGGGGCGGCATCTCCCGATGCCGCACAAATAACGTTACTGGTTATCCTGTTTCATTTTGGCTTTCAGTTGCGCCAGCTGTTCGCTGATTTCGTCGTCGGCTTTCAGTTCGGAAAACTGCTGATCCAGCGTTTTCTGTTTACCGAAACCGTGGCTTTCCGCTTCGGCTTCCATCTGATCAATACGGCGCTCGAAGGATTCGAAACGCGCCATGGCTTCATCAATTTTGCCGCTGTCGAGCTGGCGACGTACGTCACGGGACGAACTCGCCGCCTGATGGCGCAGCGTCAACGCCTGCTGACGGGCACGGGTTTCGCTGAGTTTATTTTCCAGCTCGCCGATCTCTTTTTTCATGCGCGTCAGAGTTTCATCCACCAGCGTCACTTCCTGCTCAAGCGTATTGATGATGTCGGTGACTTTCTGTTTTTCGATCAACGCCGCACGCGCAAGATCGTCTTTATCTTTACGCAGCGCCAGTTCGGCTTTTTCCTGCCACTCTTCCTGCTGCGCGTTCGCCTGCTCAATGCGGCGGGTCAGCTGTTTTTTCTCCGCCAGTGCGCGGGCGGAGGTGGAGCGGACTTCCACCAGCGTGTCTTCCATTTCCTGAATCATGAGACGCACCAGCTTCTGCGGGTCCTCTGCTCTTTCCAGCAGTGAGTTGATGTTAGCGTTCACGATGTCGGCAAAACGAGAAAAAATACCCATAATCGGTTCCTCTTGATTTCTGTAATCGGGCACTGCCCTGCTGTTTGACTATTACAATCTTCGTGCCAACTTTTAACTCATTGATTTAATTCGATACTCCGAATTTTACCGTTTCGATTTTTTAGACTACAGTGGTGAATAACGCTAACAAGTAGTGAAATTCATCATGATTGAACAAAAAGACAACCTGCTCGGCGAAGCGAACAGCTTCCTGGAAGTGCTCGAGCAGGTTTCACAGCTCGCCCCTCTGGACAAGCCCGTACTGGTGATTGGCGAGCGTGGCACCGGCAAAGAGCTGATTGCCAACCGCCTGCACTATCTCTCTTCCCGCTGGCAGGGGCCGTTTATTTCGCTCAATTGTGCTGCGTTAAATGAAAACTTACTGGATACCGAACTGTTCGGTCACGAAGCGGGAGCCTTTACCGGCGCGCAGAAACGCCATCCCGGACGATTCGAACGTGCGGACGGCGGCACCCTGTTTCTCGATGAGCTGGCCACCGCGCCCATGCTGGTGCAGGAAAAACTGCTGCGCGTGATTGAGTATGGTGAGCTCGAACGCGTGGGCGGCAATCAGCCGCTGCAGGTCAATGTGCGACTGGTGTGCGCCACCAATGCCGATTTGCCGGAGATGGTCTATAAAGGCACCTTCCGCGCCGACCTGCTCGACCGTCTGGCGTTTGATGTGGTGCAGTTGCCCTCGTTGCGCCAGCGCCAGAGCGATATCATGCTGCTGGCTGAGCATTTCGCTATTCAGATGTGCCGCGAACTGAAATTGCCTCTGTTCCCGGGCTTTAGCGACAGAGCACAGGAAACCCTGCTGGATCATCGCTGGCCGGGTAATATTCGTGAGTTGAAAAACGTGGTTGAACGCTCGGTGTATCGTCATGGCACCAGCGAAACGCCGCTGGATGACATCATCATCGATCCCTTTAACCGCAATACGCCCGTTATGCCGGATGTGCCGCACACAACGCCCTCCCTTCCTTCGCTTCCCATTGACCTGCGCGCCTTCCAGCATCATCAGGAAAATGAACTGCTGGTCGACAGCCTTCAGCAGGCAAAATTCAACCAGAAACGGGCCGCTGAGCTGTTAGGTCTCACCTATCACCAGTTCAGGGCGCTGCTGAAAAAACACCAGATAAGCTGAAATCGCCGACAATAGCAGCAGTCACGATCAGAGTTTTGTACGCAGCCCTGGCAAGTGCGATACACTTTGCACATGAATCTAAAAACGTTGAATAAATCATGCGTCTGGTTTTCCCCTTTCTGCTGTTAACCGCGAGCCTGTTCTCAGGTGGTGCCCTTGCGGCATCGCCCCTGTCAGCCAGTGCCGATATTCGCGACAGCGGTTTCGTTTACTGCGTGAACGGGCAGGTCAGCACATTTAACCCGCAAAAAGCGGGCAGCGGATTGATTGTGGATACGCTGGCGGCGCAATTGTATGACCGCTTACTGGACGTCGACCCTTATACCTACCGCCTGGTACCAGAATTAGCAGACAGCTGGGAAGTGCTGGATAACGGCGCGACCTACCGTTTTCATTTACGTGAAGGCGTTAATTTCCAGACCACTCCCTGGTTCACTCCGCGCCGGACGCTGAACGCCGACGATGTCGTCTTCACCTTCCAGCGCATCTTTGATCGTGAAAACCCGTGGCATAACGTCAACGGTAGCGCGTTCCCCTACTTCGACAGTCTCCAGTTTGCTGATTCTGTACAGAGCGTGCGCAAGCTGGATAACCGCACGGTCGAGTTCCGTCTGCGCCAGCCGGATGCCTCGTTTTTATGGCACTTAGCCACACACTATGCCTCAGTGATGTCGGCGGAATATGCTAATACGCTGGCCAAAAACGATCGTGAAGAGTTGCTCGACCGCCAGCCGGTGGGCACCGGCCCTTTCCAGCTCGCTGAATACCGGGCCGGGCAGTACGTCCGCCTGCAACGCCACCCCCGTTTCTGGCGCGGCACCCCGCTGATGCCTCAGGTGGTGGTGGATTTAGGCTCCGGCGGAACGGGGCGTTTGTCGAAACTCTTGACCGGCGAGTGCGACGTACTGGCCTGGCCTGCCGCCAGCCAGCTGACGATTTTGCGTGACGATCCGCGTTTGCGCCTGACCCTGCGTCCGGGGATGAACATCGCCTATCTTGCGTTTAACACCGACAAACCGCCGCTGAATAACCCGCAGGTGCGCCATGCACTGGCGCTGGCGATTAATAACCAACGCCTGATGCAGTCGATTTACTACGGCACCGCCGAAACCGCAGCGTCCATTCTGCCGCGCGCCTCCTGGGCCTATGACGGCGAAGCAAAAGTCACCGCTTACGATCCCGAACAATCACGGGCACGGTTGAAAGCATTGGGCGTAGAAAACCTGACACTTCAGCTTTGGGTCCCCACCACGTCTCAGGCATGGAACCCCAGCCCGCTTAAAACCGCAGAGCTGATCCAGGCAGATATGGCCCAGGTGGGCGTGAAAGTGGTCATTGTGCCGGTCGAGGGTCGCTTCCAGGAAGCCCGCCTGATGGACATGAATCATGACATCACACTGTCCGGTTGGGCCACCGACAGTAATGACCCCGACAGCTTCTTCCGCCCGCTGTTGAGTTGTGCGGCCATTGACTCGCAGACCAATTTTGCCCACTGGTGTAACCGCGATTTTGACAGCGTGCTCAGAAAAGCGCTGACCTCTCAGCAGCTTTCAGCCCGCATTGACGCTTACGATGAAGCGCAAAAAATTCTGGCTGATGAATTACCGGTTTTACCGCTCGCGTCTTCACTCCGATTGCAGGCCTACCGCTATGATATTAAAGGGCTGGTATTGAGCCCCTTCGGTAGCGCGTCGTTTGCCGGGGTTTCGCGTGAAAAAGAAGAGGTGAAAAAGCCATGATTATCTTTACCTTGCGCCGTCTTCTGCTGCTGGTGATGACGCTGTTTTTGCTGACCTTTGTCGGCTTCAGCCTCAGCTATTTCACGCCTCACGCCCCGCTGCAGGGGGCTTCACTGTGGAACGCCTGGGTATTCTGGTTTACCGGCCTGTTGCACTGGGATTTTGGTGTTTCCAGCATCAACGGGCAGCTCATCTCTGAGCAGCTCAAAGAGGTCTTCCCGGCCACCATGGAGCTTTGCATTCTGGCGTTTGGTTTCGCCCTGCTGATTGGTATCCCGGTTGGCATGCTGGCGGGCATCATGCGTAATAAATGGCAGGACAAATTCATCAGCGCCCTCGCCCTGCTGGGTTTTTCGATTCCGGTCTTCTGGCTTGCCCTGCTGCTGACGCTGTTCTTCTCGCTGACGCTGGGCTGGCTGCCGGTGTCCGGGCGCTTCGACCTGCTGTATGAAGTGAAGAATGTGACCGGGTTTGCCATCATCGACGCCTGGCTGTCTGACTCGCCGTGGCGGGAAGAGATGATCGTGAGCGCCGTGCGACACATGGTGCTGCCGGTACTGACCCTGGCCGTCGCCCCAACCACAGAAGTTATCCGTTTAATGCGCATCAGCACCATTGAAGTGTTTGACCATAACTACATCAAAGCGGCGGCAACCCGTGGCATGTCGCGTCTGACCATTCTGCGTCGCCACGTCCTGCATAACGCCCTGCCGCCGGTCATCCCGCGTCTGGGCCTGCAATTTTCGACCATGCTGACGCTGGCAATGATCACGGAAATGGTCTTTAGCTGGCCAGGGCTGGGGCGCTGGATGATTAACGCCATCCGCCAGCAGGACTATGCGGCGATTTCGGCGGGTGTCATGGTGATTGGCTCCCTGGTGATTATCGTAAACGTGCTCTCAGACATCCTGGGCGCGCTGGCGAACCCATTGAAACATAAGGAATGGTATGCCTTACGATAATGTCTACAGCGAGAAGCGCCCCCCAGGCGCGCTGCGTACCGTCTGGCGCAAATTCTACGCCGACACGCCTGCGATGATTGGGATGTACGGCTGTGCAGGGCTGGTGATTCTGTGCGTGTTTGGCGGCTGGTTTGCGCCTTACGGTCTCGATCAGCAATTCCTCGGTTATCAGCTACTGCCACCGTCCTGGTCACGCTATGGCGAAGTGTCCTTCTTCCTCGGTACCGACGATCTGGGGCGGGATGTGTTAAGCCGCCTGCTCAGCGGTGCGGCACCGACCGTGGGCGGCGCCTTTATGGTGACGCTTGCCGCCACCGTCTTTGGCCTGGTGCTGGGAGTGATTGCCGGGGCGACGCACGGTCTGCGCTCTGCCGTGCTTAACCATATTCTTGATACCCTGTTGTCGATTCCGTCCTTGCTGCTCGCCATTATTGTGGTGGCGTTTGCCGGCCCGCACCTTTCTCATGCGATGTTTGCCGTCTGGCTGGCAATTTTGCCGCGTATTGTGCGCTCGGTGTACAGCATGGTTCATGATGAGCTGGAAAAAGAGTACGTGATTGCCGCCCGTCTTGATGGCGCATCCACGCTGAACATTTTGTGGTTTGCGGTACTGCCAAACATGACGTCCGGCCTGGTAACAGAAATTACCCGCTCGCTCTCGGTCGCCATTCTGGATATCGCCGCTCTCGGTTTTCTCGATCTCGGCGCGCAACTCCCCTCCCCGGAATGGGGCGCTATGCTGGGTGATGCTCTTGAGCTTATCTATGTCGCCCCCTGGACGGTCATGCTGCCCGGCGCGTCGATTATGTTGAGCGTGCTGCTCGTCAATCTGCTGGGCGATGGCATACGTCGCGCTATTAACGCGGGGGTGGAATAATGCCGCTGCTGGATATTCGAAACCTCACCATCGAAGTGAAAACCGGTGAGGACTGGGTTAAAGCCGTCGACAGGGTCAGCCTGACGCTGGCTGAGGGCGAGATCCGCGGCCTGGTGGGTGAATCAGGCTCAGGCAAAAGCCTGATTGCGAAAGCGATTTGTGGCGTCAGCAAAGAGAACTGGCGCGTGACCGCTGACCGTATGCGTTTTGACGATATCGACCTGATGCGCCTTTCCCCCCGCGAGCGGCGTAAACTGCTGGGCCACAACGTGTCGATGATTTTCCAGGAGCCGCAGTCCTGTCTCGACCCGTCCGAGCGCATTGGCAAGCAACTGATGCAAAACATCCCCGGCTGGACATGGAAAGGTACCCTCTTCCAGCGTTTCGGCTGGCGCAAACGCCGCGCCATTGAGCTTCTGCACCGCGTGGGGATCAAAGACCATAAAGACGCGATGCGCAGCTTCCCGTATGAGCTGACCGACGGTGAGTGCCAGAAGGTGATGATCGCTATCGCGCTGGCGAATCAGCCACGTCTGCTGATTGCCGATGAGCCGACCAACGCCATGGAACCCACCACGCAGGCGCAGATTTTCCGCCTGCTCACGCGGCTCAACCAGAATAACAACACCACCATTTTGCTCATCAGCCATGACCTGCAAATGCTGAGCAAATGGGCCGATCGCATCAACGTCATGTACTGCGGCCAGACGGTGGAAACCGCACCGAGCGAAGAGCTGGTCAGCACACCGCACCACCCTTATACCCAGGCGTTGATTCGCGCGATCCCGGATTTTGGCAGCGCGATGCCGCACAAAAGTCGCCTGAATACCATGCCGGGGGCCATCCCACTGCTGGAGCAGTTGCCGATTGGCTGTCGCCTGGGGCCACGCTGCCCTTATGCCCAGCGAAAATGTATTGAGAGACCGCTGCTGTCGGGTGCGAAAAACCATCTGTATGCCTGTCATTTCCCGCTGAATATGGAGAGAGAGTGAGATGGTCGAAACCCTGCTCGAAGTGCGTAATCTGAGTAAGACCTTCCGCTACCGCACCGGCTGGTTCCGTCAGCAGACCGTAGAAGCCGTGAAGCCGCTGAGCTTCACCCTGCGGGAAAAACAGACGCTGGCGATTATTGGCGAGAACGGCTCGGGAAAATCGACCCTGGCAAAAATGCTGGCGGGCATGACCGAGCCCAGCACCGGCGAACTGCTGATTGACGATCATCCGCTGCAATATGGTGATTATTCCTTCCGTAGCCAGCGTATTCGTATGATTTTTCAGGATCCGTCTACGTCGCTTAACCCGCGTCAACGCATCTCGCAGATCCTCGATTTTCCTCTGCGCCTGAATACCGACCTGGAGCCGGAGGCGCGGCAGAAACGCATTTACGAAACGCTGCGGATGGTCGGGTTGCTGCCGGATCACGCCAGCTATTATCCGTACATGTTCGCGCCAGGTCAGAAACAGCGTCTGGGGCTGGCGCGTGCGCTGATATTGCGCCCGAAAGTGATCATTGCCGACGAAGCGCTGGCCTCGCTGGATATGTCGATGCGCTCGCAATTAATAAATCTGATGCTGGAATTACAGGAAAAACAGGGTATCGCTTATATTTATGTGACCCAGCATATCGGCATGATGAAACACATCAGCGATCAGGTTCTGGTGATGCACCAGGGCGAAGTGGTCGAGCGCGGCAGCACCGCCAGCGTACTGGCATCCCCGCTGCACGACCTGACTAAACGATTGATTGCCGGACATTTTGGTGAAGCATTGACCGCCGATGCATGGCGGCAGGATCGCTGAGGCCGAGTGCCATTCAGTGGTCGGATTAACTCATCCGGCGAGTCATGTTAGAATCGCCGCGTTTTAATAACGATCCGCGTGTTAACGTCGATCGCATAACAGTGACTATAAGGATTAAAAGCTATGGGTTTTCTTACCGGTAAGCGCATTCTGGTAACGGGCGTTGCCAGCAAACTTTCCATCGCCTTCGGTATCGCGCAAGCTATGCACCGCGAAGGCGCTGAGCTGGCGTTCACCTATCAGAACGACAAACTGAAAGGCCGTGTAGAAGAGTTTGCCGCTCAACTGGGTTCCAGCATCGTGCTGCCATGTGACGTTGCGGAAGATGAGAGCATCGAAAACCTGTTCAGCGAACTGGTTAAAGTATGGCCGAAATTTGATGGTTTTGTTCACTCCATCGGTTTCGCACCAGGCGACCAGCTGGACGGCGACTATGTGAATGCGGTCACCCGTGACGGCTTCAAAATCGCACACGACATCAGCTCTTACAGCTTCGTGGCGCTGGCAAAATCCTGCCGCGCGATGCTGAACCCAGGCTCTGCTCTGCTGACCCTGTCTTATCTGGGTGCTGAGCGCGCTATCCCTAACTACAACGTGATGGGTCTGGCAAAAGCCTCTCTGGAAGCCAACGTACGCTACATGGCGAACGCGATGGGTCCTGAAGGCATTCGTGTTAACGGCATCTCTGCAGGCCCAATCCGCACGCTGGCGGCTTCTGGCATCAAAGATTTCCGTAAAATGCTGGCGCACTGCGAAGCGGTTACCCCGATTCGTCGCACTGTGACCATCGAGGATGTGGGTAACTCCGCAGCCTTCCTGTGTTCTGACCTGTCCGCAGGTATTTCCGGTGAAGTGGTACACGTTGACGGCGGTTTCAGCATCGCTGCAATGAACGAGCTGGAACTGAAATAATCCCCCTGTGCCCCCTTCCAGAGGGGGCACTGTTTTTATATGCCTTTCTGATATTTATTATCACCTAACAATCTTTCATCCCCTCCCCCGCATACGCCAGGATAAAGCAGCGAAAAAGATCCCGCGTATCGATGTAACGACGTGTCCGGATCGCCACTTTCAGACAAGGAACGACCATGGAACAACGCCGTTTTTCCGGCAAAAGCCACTGGTATCATGAAACCCAGTCGAGCGCACGTCAGCATCAGACGTTACCCCTCGTGCCGGAAGCCGCACGCGTGGACGACCACTTTCTTCTCGATCTTTCATTACCCGCCGACGTCATTGAGGCGTGTAGCCGCTGGCTTACGCCTGCCAGAAAACTCTATGGCCTCCTTTTCCCTCAGCGTGTCACGGTCAACCGTCTGCGTACGTTGAACATCTATGACCGGCTGAGCACCGCGCTGACCGTCGCCCAGGTGTATGGCGTGCAGCGTCTGTGTAACCACTATGCCGCGCGACTTGCTCCACTGTCAGGCCCCGATTCCTCGCGTGAGAGCAATCGCCGCCTGGCGCAAATGACCCAGTTTGCCCGCCAGCTTGCCGCCTCGCCGGAAGTCATTGACGCCCGCGCCCGTCAACAGCTTGAAGATGTGGGGTTGACGGAATACGACACCGTCCTGATGACACAGATCATTGGTTATGTTGGATTTCAGGCGCGCACGGTGGCCGGGTTCCAGGCGCTGAACGGCCAGCCCGTGCGACTGATACCGGGTATGGAGATGCAGCAGGAGGCGGCAGCCGTGAAGTTTACCGAACCTCATAGTCAGTGGATCGCCGGCATTGACGGCGTTGATTTACGCATCGCCAGCGCCCGCCAGCTCGAATCCCTCGCCGCCTGGCAACCGCTTGCGGCATTTCGCCTGCTGGCACCGGTTCTCGCCCATGAATATCCGTCGCTGGATGAGCTCGGGGACATCTACAGCGGCACGCGCGCCGGGATTATTAATGATGAAGACGCTGAACTCATCGCGCTTTATAGCGCAAGAATTAACGGCAGCGTGCACTGCTTTAATGAAAGCTGGCAACACTGGACAGCCGCCGATGAGCTGGCGGAAGCTGTACGTCATGGTGACCGGGTGCTTAAACGGCTCGGGCAGACTCGCGCCAGAGAAGGCGCCATTGCCCAGGCGGTGCAGGTGCTGACCTGTGCGCCCGATCGCTTTAGTGCCGCACATTTTTCTGCCCTGCTGGCGCAAGGTTTTGCAGCCCCTTCAGCCATCGGTCTGATGGCCTGGTGCGCGTTATGCGGCTGGCTTAATCGCCTGAAAATTGCCCTCGGTGATGTGGCCTGACGTTTTTTATCCGCAGGAGGTGAAATGCGATGCCTGCGCAGGCGAATTTGCCCAAAGAGCGCTTGCTGCGACCCCCGGATTCGAGTAAAACTGTCAGCCGCTCTTTCAGCCACGAAAATAGAAAACTATGTTTCAGGATAACCCGCTGCTCGCGCAGCTAAAACAGCAACTTCATTCCCAAACACCTCGTGCGGAAGGTGTCGTGAAAGCCACGGAAAAAGGCTTTGGTTTCCTCGAAGTCGATGCGCAAAAAAGCTATTTCATTCCACCGCCGCAGATGAAAAAAGTGATGCATGGCGATCGTATTGTCGCCGTTATCCATACTGAAAAAGACCGGGAATCCGCAGAGCCAGAAGAGCTTGTTGAACCCTTCCTGTCACGTTTTGTCGGCAGAATTCAGCGTAAAGACGACCGTCTTTCTATTGTTCCCGATCACCCGTTAATCAAAGACGTGATTCCGTGCCGCGCGGACCGGAACGTCACCCATGATTTTAAAGACGGTGACTGGGCCGTGGCGGAAATGCGCCGCCATCCGCTCAAAGGCGATCGCACGTTCTACGCCGAGCTGACCCAATTTATTACCTTCGGTGACGATCATTTTGTTCCCTGGTGGGTGACGCTGGCGCGTCATAACCTTGAGAAAGAAGCACCGAACGGCGTGGCCACCCAGATGCTGGATGAAGGCCTCGCACGCGTTGACCTGACCGAACTGGCCTTTGTCACCATCGACAGCGCCAGCACGGAAGATATGGATGATGCGCTGTTTGTTGAAGAAGCCGCCGATGGCAAACTTCAGCTGACCGTGGCCATCGCCGACCCGACCGCCTGGGTGGTTGAAGGCAGCGCTATCGACAATAACGCCAAAATTCGTGCCTTCACCAACTATCTGCCGGGCTTCAATATTCCCATGCTGCCGCGTGAACTGTCTGATGACCTCTGTTCGCTGCGTGCCAATGAAGTTCGCCCGGTCCTTGCCTGTCGCATGACCATCGACAGCGAAGGCACCATTGAAGACAACATCGAGTTCTTCGCCGCGACCATTACCTCCAAAGCCAAACTGGTGTATGACGAGGTCTCTGACTGGCTGGAAAATACCGGTAGCTGGCAGCCGCAGAGTGACGCAATTGCCGCGCAGATTCGTCTGCTGCATCGCGTGTGCCTGGCTCGCGCGCAGTGGCGTCAGACCCACGCGCTGGTGTTTAAAGACCGCCCGGACTATCGCTTTATCCTCGGTGAAAAAGGCGAAGTGCTAAATATCGTTGCGGAACCTCGCCGTATTGCCAACCGCATTGTTGAAGAGTCGATGATTGCGGCGAACATCTGCGCGGCACGCGTGCTGCGCGATAAACTCGGCTTTGGCGTTTACAACGTTCACATGGGCTTTGACCCGGCCAGCAGCGAGCAGTTAGCCGCCCTGTTAAAAACCCACGGCATGCATGTTGATGCCGAAGAAGTGCTGACGCTGGACGGTTTCTGTAAACTGCGTCGTGAACTGGACGCACAGCCTTCTGGTTTCCTCGACAGCCGCATCCGCCGCTTCCAGTCGTTTGCTGAAATCAGCATCGATCCGGGTCCGCACTTCGGCCTTGGCCTGGAAGCCTATGCCACCTGGACCTCACCTATCCGTAAATATGGCGACATGGTTAACCACCGGTTGCTGAAAGCCATCATTAAAGGTGAAGCCATCGAACGTCCGCAGGCAGACACCACGGTACAAATGGCAGATCGTCGCCGTCTGAACCGCATGGCGGAACGCGATGTCGGTGACTGGCTGTATGCTCGCTACCTGCAGGACAAAGCGGGCACCGATGTGCGTTTTGCGGCTGAAATTATTGATATCAGCCGCGGCGGTATGCGCGTACGTCTGGTGGATAATGGCGCCGTGGCCTTTATTCCGGCACCGTTTATTCATGCTGTACGCGATGAACTGGTGTGCAGCCAGGAAACCGGCACCGTGCAGATTAAAGGTGAAGCCGTATTTAAAGTGACGGACGTTATTGATGTGACCATTGCTGAAGTGCGTATGGAAACACGTAGCGTTATTGCCCGACCGGCCGTCTGATTATTGCTGTCTGCTTCGCTCCCCCCCTGAAATTTGGGGGGAGCGACATTCCCTTCGTGGATGCGATTCCACAAGCATTTTTTCTCTAATTCCCCCACAAAACGTGTAAAACAGCCACAATAAAAAAATAACTGCGCGCAACGTCAGTCATTAACTATGCAAATTTTACGCACCCGCTATATTTTTAAACGGGACTCGTTTTATTATGAGATTGTAAATAAAAACAATACGTTTTCCCCTGGTTCCCCCTTGTGTACAGATGGTTAATCCGTCCTTAAATGAGTTTCCGTTGCGCTTTTTGGTGGGTTGGGAGATAGCATGAAA
The DNA here is from genome assembly GCA_963530515.1 of uncultured Enterobacteriaceae bacterium. GTDB lineage: Bacteria > Pseudomonadota > Gammaproteobacteria > Enterobacterales > Enterobacteriaceae > CBFFRJ01. The sequence continues at coordinate 61,981 of CAUSEC010000003.1, forward strand.
GACTTGCAGGAACAGAACTTGCTGTTTCGTTATTTGGGCTCCAACAGCCCCTTCTGGAGACTGAGTGCAGACAGCAACGCCCTGCACTTTGCACCTGATGAAGATTCTGACATCAGCCAGGTCGTTACACTCAGTGATGATCAAGCTTCATTGCTTCGCCAGATGACGGTGATTACGTCCAGTCTGACGATGCATCTTTCGCTCTTTGGTGACGACGTCCCCGTGCATCTTGTCGGGCGGAAAATCAGTAAATATGAATGGGCGGGCACCGCATCTGCCTGGAATGACACTTCCTCAGTGGCACGCGATCTGGTGCAGGGCCTCTCTTTTGCCGAACAGGTCGTTTCAGAAGCGAACTCCGTTATCGTTATTCTTGACCGCCACGGCAGTATTCAGCGTTTTAACCGCTTGTGTGAAGAATATACCGGCCTGAAAGAGCATGAGGTTATCGGGCAGAACGTCTTTAAGCTGTTTATGAATGAGCAGGAAGCGGCAGCGTCCCGGCAAAATATTAGTGAGTTTTTCCGCAACGGCGCCTCTTATGAAGTGGAGCGCTGGATTAAAACCCGCAAAGGGCAGCGCCTGTTTTTGTTTCGCAATAAATTCGTGCACAGCGGCAGCGGTAAAAATGAAATTTTCCTCATTTGTTCAGGCACGGATATTACGGAAGAGCGGCGTGCGCAGGAACGTTTACGCGTGCTGGCCAATACCGACACCATTACCGGTTTACCCAACCGTAACGCGATTCATGAATTAATCACCACCGCCATTGATAACCGGGGTGATACGCAAATAGGCATTGTCTACCTCGACCTGGATAATTTTAAAAAGGTCAACGATGCCTATGGGCATATGTTTGGCGATCAGCTTTTACAGGCCGTTGCTCTGGCGATTTTAAGCTGTCTGGATGAGGGCCAGGTGCTGGCAAGACTGGGCGGCGATGAATTTATCGTTCTGGCGACCGACTCGTCGCAAAGCGCATTAGAAGCGATGGCGTCGCGGATTATTACGCGCTTACGTCAGCCGTTCCGTATCGGTCTTATTGAAGTGTATACCGGCTGCTCGCTGGGTATTTCCCTCGCCCCGCAGCATGGTAACGATCGCGAAAGTATTATTCGCAACGCCGACACGGCAATGTATATCGCCAAAGAAAACGGGCGCGGTAAGTTTTGCGTCTTTACGCCGGAGATGAATCAGCGCGTCTTTGAATATCTGTGGCTGGATACCAACCTGCGCAAGGCGCTCGATAAAGACCAACTGGTGATTCACTATCAGCCCAAAGTCACCTGGCGTGGTGAAGTACGCAGCGTTGAAGCACTGGTGCGCTGGCAGTCGCCGGAGCGCGGTTTGATTCCCCCGCTCGATTTTATCGCCTATGCCGAAGAGTCCGGGCTGATTGTTCCGCTGGGACGCTGGGTCATGCTGGATGTGGTGCGCCAGGTCGCGAAGTGGCGTGATAAGGGCATTAACCTGCGTGTGGCGGTTAACGTGTCAGCACGTCAGCTCGCCGACCAGACGATTTTCAGTGACCTGAAACAGGCCCTTAGCGACCTTAATTTCGAGTACTGCCCGATTGATGTTGAGCTGACAGAAAGCTGCCTGATTGAGAACGAAGATTTGGCGCTGTCGGTGATTCAGCAGTTCAGTAAGCTCGGCTCGCAGGTACACCTTGATGACTTTGGCACCGGCTACTCTTCGCTCTCGCAGCTGGCCCGTTTCCCGATCGATGCCATTAAGCTCGACCAGTCGTTTGTCAAAGATATTCATAAACAATCGGTCTCGCAGTCGCTGGTGCGGGCGATTGTTGCGGTGGCGCAGGCCCTGAATTTACAGGTGATTGCGGAAGGGGTGGAAAGTGCGAAAGAAGACGCCTTTCTGACCAAGAACGGCGTCAATGAACGGCAAGGTTTTCTGTTTGCTAAGCCCATGCCCGCCGCCGTCTTCGAGCGATGGTACAAACGCTATCAGTCACGCAAATGAATCAACTGGCTTTACTCAGACTGGTGGAGGCATGCCGATTCTGTAACTGGACGAGACGCTCCATATAGGCAATGTCTTTAGGCTCCAGACAGAAGGCGGCGTCCACCCAGTCTTCGGTGATGTCCATTAATTCACTGCGCGGCAACTGCATCACCCGCTGACGCGCCCGCAGCATGGCCCGTACGCCGTTGAGCCGGGGTTGCAGCGTATCAATAAACGTTCTGACCGCCAGATAGCCCTGCCCCGGTTCAAACAACTGATCGACCAATCCGTGTTGTTCATACCATTCGGCCGTATGCGACTCCCCTTTATAAATCAGCTCCTCAGCCAGTTTCATTCCCGACCGACGGGCGACCAGCGAATAACCGCCCATACCCGGGAACAAATTAAAGGCTATTTCAGGAAAGCCAAGACGGGCATCACGTTGCGCCAGCACGAAATGGTGCGCCAGTGCCGCTTCAAAACCTCCACCGAGCGCGCTGCCTTCGACCATCGCCAGTGAAATGGCACCGGTATCGAACCCCCGGGAAGCCGCATGCACACAATCCACGCAAGCGCGTGCATAGGCGCGCAGCGCTTCCCGCCGGCCGTTCTGGATACACTCGACAAAGAAACGCAGATCGCCGCCTGTGTTGTACATCCCGGGGACCAGTGAGCCCGTGACCCAGAAATCAACGGCGAATCCAGCCTGACGCACAAGCCAGGACGCATTCATGATCTCTTCAATTAACACGTGGTTAAAACAGGGTCGGGGCTGCGCTCGCAACATCATCCATACCGTGCGGCGCTCTTCTTCGTAATAGCAGGAGAGTTGCGTAAAACGTTCAGTATCGGTAAAAAGTTTACACGTAGCCTGGTTGATAACTGTCATAGACTTGATCCTCCGGAAATAAAAGCGCGTAGTGCGCAGAGCAAGACTAATCCAGCCATCAACCGGGCAGTATGTAAGTTAATGAATATATAATTGCTGCTTAGAATATTTTGAGATTTCGTTTTTCCGCTTCTCTTTTTACACTGTTTTCTGCATCATTCATTTTGTTAATTTTCAAACATAAAGGTGAAGATATGGCCGACATTGACGTAAAGCAGCTGACCGGGCGGATTGATACCGTGCTGGATATTCTGGTTGCCGGTGATTACCAATCCGCCATTCGTAACCTCGAGATCCTCAAAGCGGAATTACAGCAATTTGAAAGCGCCGGGCAGGATAGCGCTAGCGGGTCGCCTAAAACCCCCTGGGAAGTGTAATTATTCTTCTGTCTTTATCGCGTGAGCGGAGATGTTCACCATAATGACTGACCTCAATCCTGATTCTAATAACACGAAAAGTAGTGCCTATGAATTCCCGACAACAACGTATTCTGCAGACGGTCATTGATAAAGGACGAATGAGTGTTTCCGATCTGGCCAAAATGACCGGCGTGTCCGAAGTCACTATTCGCCAGGATCTGAACACACTCGAAAAAGAGAGCTACCTGCGACGTACGCATGGCTATGCCGTCCCGCTGGACAGCGATGACGTTGAAACGCGCATGATGAATAACTACACCGTTAAGCGCGAGCTGGCCGATTTTGCCGCATCGCTCGTCAGCGAAGGTGAAACGGTGTTTATTGAGAACGGTAGCTGCAACGCCCTGCTTGCCCGCCGCCTGGGTGAGCAGCGTGATATCACGATTATTACCGTCAGCAGCTATATCGCCCATCTGCTGAAAGACGCACTGTGCGATGTGATCCTTCTGGGTGGGATCTATCAGAAGAAGAGCGAGAGCATGGTCGGCCCGTTGACGCGCCAGTTCGTCCAGCAGGTGCACTTCAGCAAAGCCTTCATTGGTATTGATGGCTGGCAGCCAGAGACTGGGTTTACCGGGCGCGACATGATGCGGACGGATGTGGTCAATGCGGTGCTCGAAAAGGGCTGTGAAGCCATTGTGCTGACCGATAGTTCAAAATTTGGCGCGGTGCATCCGTACACATTAGGTACCGGCAACCCGTTCAATCGGGTCATCACCGATGCCCGACTCCCCGCCGACGCGCATACACAATTGCAACAAGCAGGCCTGGTGGTCAATATCGTTGAGAGCGCTGTTTCTGCCTAAGTAACAAAGCCCGCGCAGGCGGGCTATCCCCTTCATATCTGAGATTATTCCGACCTTTTAATTAAGACTTTTTACCCTGCCGCCTCGCGGGTTCAAACGTAAAATTATTTGTAGCGATATAACAGGAAGTGACTATCACTCGCGTGATTTTAGTAACACCTGCGCAACAAAGGTTTTGCGGAAAGTCTTTCAGGCACCCCACAGGGGCTATACTTAAAGAGAACACTTTTCCGTGAATCACTCATTCAGGAGAAAGTATGATGATGTTATCAAGTAAAAAAGTCGCTGCTGCTATGCTGGCAATCACTCTCGCCATGTCCCTTAGCGCATGCGGACACTGGTCAAAACGCGATCGTAATACCGCAATTGGTGCGGGTGCTGGTGCACTGGGTGGCGCAGTCTTAACAGACGGCAGCACACTGGGTACGCTGGGCGGTGCAGCTGTTGGTGGGATTATTGGTCACCAGGTTGGTAAGTAATTAGTTTTATACGGCATCTACACTTTTATAACGACATTTTCTTACAGGTCTGAGCATTGAGTGAAAAAGGGTAACGCGTAAACCGTCACCCTTTTTTTATGGCTTTCATTCAGCGACTTTCGCGCTTAGCCGCCCGCCAGTTTGACCTTCATCCCTTTGGCTTCCAGCAGCGTTTTGATCAGATCGCGCTTATCGCCCTGAATCTCAATGACGCCGTCTTTTACCGCACCGCCGCAACCACATTTCTTCTTAAGTTCTGCGGCCAGCGCATTGAGCGTCGCATCATCGGCGTCAATGCCGGTGACCAGACAAACGCCTTTCCCTTTGCGGCCGCTGGTCTGGCGCTGAATGCGCACCACGCCGTCCCCTTTCGGACGCTCGATCGGTTTTTTTTCTTCCTCAATACGGCCCGAGGCGGTGGAATACACCAGCCGGCTGTTGTTGTCGCTCATTATGCACTCCGTACCAGTGAGGCGTTAATGTCACGCAGGGTCTGGGCCGGATCGGCCGACTGCGTAACCGGGCGCCCGATGACCATGTAGTCAACGCCTGCCGCCAGCGCTTGCTCTGGGGTCATAATTCGACGCTGATCGCCTGCCGCGCTGCCTGCGGGGCGAATACCTGGCGTAACCAGCCTGAACGACTGCCCAAAGGCCTCTTTAAAACGCACCGCTTCCTGTGCGGAGCAGACAACGCCGTCAAGACCACATTGCTGCGTCAACGCCGCCAGGCGCTCAGCATGTTCAGCCGGACTTGCCGTGATACCTAAGCCAGCAAGGTCGCTGGCCTCCATGCTGGTCAAAACAGTGACCGCTATCAGCAATGGCGCGTCTTTACCAAACGGCAGCAGCGCCTCTTTAGCAGCCGTCATCATGCGTGCACCGCCGGAGGCATGCACATTTACCATCCACACGCCAAGGTCGGCGGCCGCTTTTACCGCGTGTGCAGCGGTGTTAGGGATATCATGGAATTTAAGGTCGAGAAACACATCAAAACCGCGCTGCTGCAGGTCACGCACCAGATCGGGACCAAAAAGCGTAAACATCTCTTTGCCGACTTTCAGGCGACAGTCGCGGGGATCGATACGGTCAACAAAAGCGAGGGCGTTGTCGCGATTATCGTAATCAAGGGCAACAACAACCGGAGAGGTCGTTTTAGCGCGGGAAACAGATGGAGCTGTAGTCGTCATGGTGAGACCTTCTGAGATAAGGGCACCCGCTCAGGCGCAATGAATAAACGGCGAGCATTCTACCTGCGAGGAGGCCGAATTGACAGATTCCATTACGCCCTGCCCATCAATGCGCGCACGGTGGTGGGCGAATAATGCAGAAACCTATAAGTATGTTGTAACTAATGCAGGCGTTTTTAAAAGATTACTGACCGTCTAAGCCACGGATGGGCTTCACGGTTGACCACGCGCGACATGAAGGGCAATGCCAGTACATGGTATAAGCGGTAAAGCCGCATTTGTGGCAGCGGTAGCGCGGCTTGCTGCGGATCTGCTCGCCGACCATCTCGCGCAGCACCATCAGGCTCTCTTTCGCGCGCCCTTCTTCCGCTTCATTGAGGTGATAGTCCATTAATTTATGGAAGACGCGCATGGTCGGGTGGCGCTGGAGCTGGCGGGTCACATATCCCTGAGCGGAGTCCTGACCTTCACGGTGCTCCATGATTTCAGCCAGCATCAGGTCGGCGGTTGCCCCGGCATTTTCTTCAACACAACGCTGAAGGAACGCTGCCCACTCATCATTTTTACCCAGATGCTGATAACACACCTGCAGCATTTCGAGGGTTTCGCTGACCAATTCTTTATCCTGGTCAATTACCCGCAGCAAAGACTCTACCGCTTTAGCGTATTCGCCTTTCGCCATGTGCACGCGCCCCATCATAATGGATACGCGGGGGCTTTCCCGGTCTGCAGCTGCGCCTTTCTTCAGCAATGCCATGGCACGATCAAGCTCATCGTTACCCATCTGCTGCAACGCCAGCTCACAGTAAAAGTGCGCAATTTCACCACGCTGTTTGTCTTTGCCAAGTTTGACGAGCTTTTCAGCGACATCGATGGCCTTTTGCCATTCACTGGTGGCCTGATAAATTTGTAACAGCTGCTGTAAAGCGCCGATGCGAAAATCCGTTTCGTCCACCAGCTGATTGAACATGTCTTCCGCACGGTCATACATGCCAGCCGCCATGTAGTCCCTGCCCAGTTGCTGCACGGCAAGAAGGCGCTGGTCGTAAGAGAGGGAAGCACTTTCCATCAAGGTTTGGTGGATGCGAATGGCCCTGTCGACTTCGCCACGGGAGCGGAACAGGTTTCCCAGAGTCAGGTGGGCTTCAACGGTGCCGGTATCCTCTTTAAGCATGTCGAGGAACAGGTCAACCGCCTTGTCCTGCTGGTTACTCAGCAGCAGGTTTACACCGGCCACGTAATCACGTGACAGCCGGTTAGCCTCATCCTGCTTCGTTTGTTGAGCATTTCTGCGTCCCATGTACCAGCCATATGCCGCGGCAACCGGTAGCAGCAGAAACAACAACTCCAACATAGACGGTTATTCCTTCACCACGGAGGTACCGGAATGTGCCGGAACGGTCGCTTCCGGGGCAAGTTTTTGCTCCAGACGTTTAATTTTACGTTCAGCACGCGCCAGGGATACACGTACCCGCAGCCAGAACAATCCACAAATCAGCCAGCCGATAGCAAAACCCGCAGCAAAAAGCACGGCCAACAACGTAGAGATCCGATATTCACCCTGAGCGAGCAGATAATTGAAGGTCACCAGCTGATCGTTTTGAGCACCCAGCGTGACGGAAACAACAAAAATCGCCAGGACCAGTAAGAAAATGAGCAGATATTTCACATTACTTCCCGTTATGTGGTTGTGAGCGAGTAAATTATATTCAACCGACTGCATCCAGCCTTCTAAATTACCATTTTAGCGCCTGGTGCGAAACGGAAAAGCGTGATGCCACATAGCGATTTAGGGGCATTTTGGCAGATTTCAACTCTCCTGCTCCCTTTGGGCTATTTCTTGCTTCTCTTCCACAGGCGGCGTTAAAGGTCCGCATAGCTTTTCAGCAAGCCAGGTCGCAATCATCACCAGCACCGCGGAGATTAACGTGGCCACCACAAGATCCTGCGGCCAGTGCATGCCCAAAACCAGACGACTGCCCATCACACCTGTCGCCCAGAGCAGTAATAGCGCGATTGTCCATGTCCGCCGACGCGGCCACAGCAGCCCAACACCTAACAACGCCCAACTGGCGGCAAACATCGTATGGCCAGAAGGAAAAGCGAAACCGGTCTCTTTTTGCCAGTGTTGACGCAGAAAATCCGGAATATTCTGCTGATCGGCCAGCTGTTCTTTTACCAGATGGCTGCGATCTTTGCGTTTGAGGCTATAGAAGTCCTCGGCTTTGACATCATGGGCCTTTTCGAGCCAGACAACAAAGGGACGAGGTTCCTGCACGCGGTCCTTCACCCAGGATTTCACCCCCTGCCCGGCCAGAATCGCACAGGCGAGGATCACAAACAGCATCAGCGCCGCTTTGAGTCGAAAACGCAGGCACCACAGAAACCATCCACACAACGCAACATGGGTAATAATGCCCCAGGGCTGGGTCACTGTTTCGGTTATCCAGTACGCCATGCGCAGAAATACGCTGTTCGCCCCCGGTTGCCAGCCCCAGCCAGAAATCCAGACCAGTACCGGCATGACCATCAATATTCCCGCACCTGCCATGGTACGCTTCGCAATAGCCCGCATGCATTCTCCTTTCGTTCGAGCCACAATCATAACCGAAAAATAACATTTCCGGGGAAACTGCCGCATTTGTGCGTTTAATCAGCGATGTGTCTGCAGGTGGTTAGTGATGTAAAGCGCATTGTGGCAAAATAGGCGGATACATAAGGCTGCCCGATAGCAGCCAATATAATCCTGGAGAATCACATGCAGCTTAAACGCGTGGCAGAAGCCAAACTGCCAACCCCATGGGGCGATTTCCTGATGGTGGGTTTTGAAGAACTGGCAACCGGTCAGGATCACGTGGCGCTGGTTTATGGGGATATTTCCGGGCAAACGCCGGTGCTGGCGCGCGTCCATTCTGAATGTCTGACGGGCGATGCGCTTTTCAGCCTGCGCTGTGACTGCGGATTCCAGCTCGAAGCCGCGCTGACCCACATTGCAGAAGAAGGTCGCGGCGTGCTGCTTTATCATCGTCAGGAAGGCCGTAACATTGGCCTGCTGAATAAAATTCGCGCCTACGCGCTGCAGGATCAGGGTTACGACACGGTCGAAGCCAACCATCAGCTCGGCTTTGCCGCCGACGAACGTGACTTCACCCTTTGTGCTGATATGTTCAAGCTGTTAGGGGTTGATGAAGTGCGGCTGTTAACCAATAACCCGAAAAAGGTGGAAATCCTCACTGAAGCGGGGATCAATATTGTGGAACGTGTGCCGCTGATTGTGGGCCGCAACCCGAAAAATGCCCATTATCTCGACACCAAAGCGGCGAAGATGGGCCATTTGTTGAGCGAGTAAAAGAATACTGGCCGCGAGAGAACCTCCCGCGGCCAGTTCAGTCTTAGTGCAACATATTACGAATCACGTAGTGCAGAATACCGTCGTTCTGGTAGTACGTTAGCTCCGTTGAGGTATCGATACGGCAGCGGCAGTTCAGGATTTCTTGCGTGCCATCCGTCCGCGTCAGGGTCACCGGAATGGTCGCACCTGGTTTTAGCTGGTTCAGTTTCGCAATATCCAGCTTCTCTTCCCCGCTTAACACTAACGTTTTACGCGTCGCCCCTTGCGGGAACTCCAGCGGCAAAATCCCCATGCCAATCAGGTTTGAGCGGTGAATACGTTCAAATGATTCGGCAATCACGACTCGCACGCCCAGCAAACGTGGCCCTTTGGCCGCCCAGTCACGGCTGGAGCCCGAGCCATACTCTTTACCGGCGATAACGGCAAGCGGCGTCCCCTGCTGCTGGTAACGCATGGCGGCGTCGTAGATTGACACCACTTCATCACCGGGAAGCTGACGGGTCATCCCCCCTTCCACGCCGGGCACCATTTCGTTACGAATACGAATGTTGGCGAAGGTCCCGCGCATCATCACCTCATGGTTACCACGACGCGAACCGTAGGAGTTAAAATCACGGCGCTCCACACCATGGCTCTGCAGGTAGCGGCCCGCAGGACTGTCGGCTTTGATACTCCCGGCGGGAGAGATATGGTCCGTGGTCACCGAGTCCCCTAGCATCGCCAGAATGCGCGCCCCGTGAATATCCTCCACCGGTTTCGGTGTCGCCTCCATGTCATCGAAGAATGGCGAGAGACGGATATAAGTCGAGTCATCCTGCCAGCCATAGGTATCGGAGCGGTCAACCTGGATGGATTTCCATTCTGGCGTGCCCTCAAAGACTTCGGCGTACTCTTTACGGAACATCTCGGTGGAAACCTTCTCAACCGCGCGGGCAATATCCCGGCTTGAAGGCCAGATGTCTTTCAGATAAACCGGATCGCCTTTTCTGTCATGACCTAACGGATCAGTCGCCAGATTGATGTTCATGTTTCCCGCCAGCGCATAGGCCACGACTAACGGCGGTGAGGCCAGCCAGTTGGTTTTCACCAGCGGATGGATTCGACCTTCGAAGTTACGGTTGCCCGACAGCACTGCCCCCACGGTAAGGTCACCCTGTTTGATAGCCTGCTCGATAGGTTCAGGCAGCGGCCCTGAGTTACCGATACAGGTCGTACAGCCGTAGCCGACCAGGTTAAAACCCAGCTCATCGAGATAAGGCGTTAATTTTGCCTGTGCCAGATAATCCGACACCACTTTCGAGCCGGGCGCGAGCGATGCTTTGACCCAGGGCTGACGTTTTAGCCCCGCGTTAACCGCATTTTTCGCCAGCAACCCCGCCGCCATCAATACGCTCGGGTTTGAGGTATTGGTACATGAGGTAATTGCGGAGATAACCACGGCACCATCAGGCAACTGATGTTTTTCGCCCTTCAGAACGTACTCTACGGGCTGCCTGTCCTTTTGCGCCGTGTTAAGTTCAAGCTCAGAACTGGCCGCAAAGGCTTTTGGCACATCGCCGAGTGCCACGCGATCCTGTGGGCGTTTTGGCCCTGCAAGGCTGGCTTCAACGTCGTCCATGTTGAGCGCCAGACTGCTGGTGAACACCGGTTCGTCGCCGGTATTACGCCACATCCCCTGCGCTTTCGCGTAGGCTTCCACCAGGACAACCTGCTCCTCGCTACGTCCACTCAGACGCATGTATTCAAGCGTGACGCCGTCAATGGGGAAAAATCCGCAGGTGGCGCCGTATTCCGGTGCCATGTTGGCAATGGTCGCCCGGTCAGCGAGCGGCAGTGAATCCAGCCCGTCGCCATAGAACTCAACGAATTTGCCGACCACGCCGTGTTTACGCAGCATCTGTGTTACGGTCAGCACGAGGTCGGTTGCGGTGATCCCTTCACGCAGTTTGCCCGTCAGCTTGAAGCCTACGACATCAGGGATGAGCATTGACACCGGCTGACCGAGCATGGCGGCTTCCGCTTCAATCCCGCCGACGCCCCAGCCCAGCACGCCCAGACCATTGATCATGGTGGTGTGGGAATCGGTACCGACCAGCGTATCCGGATACGCAACCCACTCTTTATCCTGCAGCTCACTCCACACGGCTTTACCCAGGTACTCGAGATTAACCTGATGGCAAATGCCGGTGCCCGGCGGCACGACGCTAAAACGGCTGAACGCCTGCTGGCCCCACTTCAGAAACAGGTAGCGTTCATGGTTGCGTTCCATTTCGAGACGCACGTTTTCTTCGAAGGCATTGTCGTCACCAAAGTGATCGACGGTTACGGAGTGGTCGATAACCAAATCGACCGGAGAAAGAGGGTTTACTTTGGCGGTGTCCCCGCCAAGACGTTTAACGGCTTCCCGCATCGCAGCAAGATCAACAACCGCGGGTACGCCGGTAAAATCCTGCATTAATACGCGAGCAGGACGATAAGCGATTTCCCGGTCTGCATGAGCAGTGTTGAGCCATCCGGCCAGGGCGCGAATATCTTCTTCGGTCACTGAGTCTTCATCCTGCCAGCGCAGGAGGTTTTCCAGTAACACTTTTAGCGACTTGGGTAGACGCGCAATATCCCCAAGTTCCTTTGCGGCCAGCGGCAAGCTGTAGTAGTGATACGTCTTATTCTCTGCCTGCAACGTGTCCTTACTGGCTTCGCGTAGGGTCAACGACATATGCTCCTCCTTAATTTCAGGGATTGCGAAACCCTGATTGTTATCAGGGTCTGTATTAAAGATAACACAAACATGTCGTAACGTTTTGATAACAACCCGAATCGCTAAAAGTGGCGAAACCGTTGTCAGAGGAGTGGCAGGAGAAAAAAGCAGAAAATAAAAAACCCCGCAGGCGCGAGGTTTTTCAAATAATTAACGTAACAGGATCCAGAGAAGTTGTCCCCAGAGCAACGCAGAGACAGAAAAAGCACTCATCCACGACCAGTATTTAACCGAACAACGCTTATTCATCAATTCACACCAGAAAATGTATTCATCAAATCTGCGTAATAACGCAGTTCATTATTTGCTGTGATGTATTTATTAAGCAGTACATAAGTACATGCAAGAATAACCGGGTAATTTCCCTTGGTTATTCTAATGATTAATTATTTTTTAGATGCGTCGTCTTGCGCGAAGCTATCAATAAAGTCTTTCTGTTGTGGCGTCAGTTTCCATGACGCAGGAACCGAGGTTTCAGTTTGCGGTTTTGTGTTTTGCGGCTTGTCATGTCGCTGACATACTTGTTTAACGGTTACTGACTGACCTGTTACCGCCATTTTAACCCCAGAATTTCCAGATAACGAAAGCCACCACGACCCAGAACAAGGCTGAGCCCAGAAACACCGCCAGCCAGGCTTTGCGCTTCAATGCTGGATCCCTTTGCGGCTGTTCACTTCCTGATGGCATTGCTAACCTCGTACAATCGACATCACTTATCATTTCGGCACCAACAATAGGTACAATTAATCATGAGATGAGACAAATCCTAAAGAAACTTTAGCTGAAAAGCTAGTGAATTTACGCTCTGTTTCCAACGAATTATTTAATCTTTTGACCTGAAATAAATTATTGAAGTATGAAATTTGCGAAGTGACATTTTGCTTTCTATGTTTGTCGCGAAATTACGGCTGATTAGGCATTTTACGGAGGAGTCAATCGCGGGAAAGTATGAATTTGGATAAGAGAATGATAATGATAATTCTACTTAGGAAAGTTTAAAGGGCATCTGCTCACGGTTACAGATACCCTTTTACCGATTATTTCTCGGGAAGTTTGATGTCTTTAAACATCGCTTCAATATCTTCATTCGAGCGCAATGCCACTGCGGCATCAACCACATCACGCGTCAGATGTGGCGCAAAGCGCTGAATGAAATCATACATGTAGCTGCGCAGGAACGTGCTGCGACGAAAACCAATCTTGGTGGTGCTGTGGCTGAAAACACCCTGCGCATCAAGTTTAACGAGATCGGGGTCGGAAACAGGGTCGACGGCCATGCTGGCGATCACGCCCACTCCAAGACCCAGACGCACGTAGGTTTTAATCACATCGGCATCTGTCGCCGTAAAGACAATTCGCGGGGAAAGTCCGGCACGATTGAATGCGGTATCCAGTTCAGAGCGCCCGGTAAAGCCAAAGGTATAGGTGACCAGCGGGTACTGGGCCAGCTCTTCAATGGACACCGACTGTTTTGACGCCAGCGGATGATCCGGCGTCACCACAATCGAGCGATTCCAGTGGTAGCAAGGCAGCATGACCAGATCGTCATACAGATGCAGGGCTTCAGTGGCGATCGCAAAATCCGCATTCCCCTTAGAAACGGCCTCAGCAATTTGTGTAGGGGAGCCCTGATGCATATGCAAGGACACGCGCGGGTAACGTTCGATAAATCCTTTAATCACATTAGGCAGTGCATAACGCGCCTGTGTGTGAGTCGTGGCAACATACAGCGAACCTTTATCCGGCCAGGTGTGCTCACCGGCAACGGATTTAATGGCATCAACTTTGGACAAGACTTCGCGGGCAATACGAATGATCTCTTGCCCTGCGGGGGTGACCTGAGTCAGGTGTTTGCCACTGCGGGCGAAAATCTGGATCCCGAGTTCATCTTCCAGCATGCGAACCTGCTTACTGATGCCCGGTTGTGAAGTGTAGAGACCTTCGGCGGTAGAGGAGACGTTGAGGTTGTGGTTCACCACCTCAACAATATAACGGAGCTGCTGTAGTTTCATGAAAGACCATCCGAATTCGCGCAAACAGGCAATCGCTTAAGACGATTTCATAATAAAAAGTGGGTTTACTATAACCACTATATCATTTATATCTTCCGTGTATAGATTTGAACAAAAAATAATAACCGCTGCATAAAAAAAGGGCCGGATAACCGGCCCTTCTTATAACCTGTTAATTTACAGGAATTATTTTTTCGCTTCAGTCCATTTGCCATCAATGAAGAAGGCTGACCAGCCCGTTGCTTTACCGTCTTTTTCCGAGGCAACATATTGCTGTTTGGTCTTACGGCTAAAACGCACAATGGTTTTATTGCCTTCTGCATCCTGCTGCGGTGCGTCAGCCAGGTAGCGTAATTTCTCCGGTAGACGATCTCGGAAGCGATACAACTCTTCGACCAGCGGCGCACGGGTTTCGCGCGATTTAGGGAAAGTATTCGCAGCAAGGAAGACACCCGCAGCACCGTCACGCAGAACGAAATACGCATCCGATTTTTCACACTGCAGTTCCGGTAATGGCACCGGATCTTCCTTCGGCGGCGCAACTTCACCATTGCGCAGGATCTTACGCGTGTTTTTACAGTCGTCGTTGGTGCACGCCATGTACTTACCGAAACGCCCCATTTTCAGGTGCATTTCAGAACCACATTTCTCACACTCAACAATCGGACCGTCATAGCCCTTGATGCGGAACTCGCCTTCTTCGATTTCGTAGCCATCACAGGTCGGGTTGTTACCGCAGACGTGCAATTTACGCTTCGGATCGATGAGGTAGCTGTCCATCGCCGTCCCACACTTGCCACAACGGCGTTTTGCACGCAGGGCGTTGGTTTCAGCGTCGTCACCTTCCAGCACGTTCAGGACTTCGTTTTCCGGCACCAGGTTAATGGTGGTTTTGCAGCGCTCTTTCGGTGACAGTGCATAGCCGGAGCAACCGAGGAAAACGCCGGTACTGGCAGTACGAATACCCATTTTACGACCACAGGTCGGGCAGTCGATGCTGGTCAGCACCATCTGATTCGGGCGCATCCCGCCTTCTTCCGGATCTTTTTCCGCCTGCTCGAGCTGGCGCGAGAAATCTCCAAAGAAGCTATCCAGGACTTTTCTCCATTCCGCTTCGTGGTTAGCCACCTGGTCCAGGCGGTTTTCCATCTGAGCGGTGAAATCGTAGTTCATCAGCTCACGGAAGTTGTCTTCGAGACGATCGGTGACAATTTCGCCCATCTTTTCTGCGTAGAAACGACGGTTTTCAACACGAACATATCCCCTGTCCTGAATCGTCGAGATGATAGACGCGTAGGTCGACGGACGGCCGATACCACGTTTTTCCAGTTCTTTAACCAAAGACGCTTCGCTAAAACGCGCAGGCGGCTTGGTAAAGTGTTGGGCTGGCGTCAGTTCGATCAGCGACAGCACATCACCGGTGTTGACCGCCGGTAAAGTACGGTCTTCGTCGCCTTTGCGCAGTGCCGGCATAACTTTGGTCCAGCCGTCGAAACGCAGAATACGACCGCGCGCTTTCAGGCGGTAATCACCGGCACCCACGGTAATGGTGGTGGAGTCATACTGCGCCTGGGTCATCTGGCAGGCCACGAACTGGCGCCAAATCAGCTGGTACAGTTTCTGCGCGTCCGTTTCCATGTCCTTCAGAGAGTCGGCTTCAACGCCCACGTCTGATGGACGAATCGCTTCGTGCGCTTCCTGTGAATTTTCTTTGCTGGCGTACTGATTGGCGCTTTCCGGCAGATATTTCTTACCGAATTTGTCGCCAATGTAGTCGCGGACCATGCTAACAGCGTCCTGACTCAGGTTGGTTGAGTCCGTACGCATATAGGTGATGTAACCCGCTTCGTACAGACGCTGAGCCATCATCATGGTTTTCTTCACGCCGAAGCCAAGACGAGTACTGGCCGCCTGTTGCAGCGTGGACGTAATAAAGGGAGCACCTGGCTTACTGCTGGTCGGCTTGTCTTCGCGATCGACGACCGTGAAACGCGCTTTTTCCAGCAGGCTGACCGCCGCCATGGTCTGCTCGCGGTTAACCGGACGGAAAGGTTTATCCCCTTCGTGGGTCACCGCAAGCGGCAGTGAATCACCGCCCGGCGTGGCTGCGCTGGCATCCACTTCCCAGTATTCTTCCGGCACAAACGCTTTAATCTCGCGCTCACGCTCAACCACCAGACGCACGGCCACGGACTGCACGCGCCCTGCCGACAGGCCGCGGGCAATTTTCTTCCACAGCAGAGGGGAAACCATGTACCCCACCACGCGGTCCATAAAGCGACGCGCCTGTTGAGCATTCACACGGTCAATGTTTAGCTCGCCCGGCTTCTCAAACGCCTGACGAATGGCGTTTTTGGTAATTTCGTTAAACACCACGCGGCTGTAGCGTGATTCATCGCCCCCGATCACTTCCCGCAGGTGCCATGCAATGGCCTCCCCTTCGCGGTCAAGGTCGGTTGCGAGATAGATATGGTCAGCTTTTTCAGCTAAAGATTTCAGCTCAGAGACCACTTTCTCTTTGCCCGGGAGCACTTCGTAGTGCGCGTCCCACTCGTTCCATGGATCAATACCCATGCGATTGACAAGCGCGCCGCGCTCATCTTTTTTGGGCTTTTTAGCCGGTTTGGCGGAGGCTGACTCCGCGCTCTTTTTAGGTGCTGAGCCACTGGTCGGCAAATCGCGGATATGACCTACGCTGGATTTCACCACGAAGTCATTACCCAGATACTTATTGATCGTTTTGGCTTTTGCCGGGGACTCAACGATGACGAGAGCTTTACCCATATTCACCTTTACCTAATAAAATTCTTCCAGGAATTCGTCGCACATTGCTTCACCTTCCACTGGCGACGAGCCAAATATAGAGTGGCGGCGACAATGGATATCAACCGTTTTTACAACCATAAGCAAAACATATCGCTATCAGGTGACTGAGTTGACAGGCTTTTTATCCTGCCTGCGGTACAACACAACGCTCTTGCGGTCGAATGTCAAGCAAATCTGTTGCCAGATTGACGAAAGCGTCACACTGTACCTGATAAAATTTGTTACGCAACTTTATTAGCACGCATTTTCGAAACGCGCCAGCATCACAATAGACCCAAACCCTTTGCTCAGGCAGGGAAAATTTGCCCACACGCGGTGTGGGGCGTAAACTTGTTAAATTTTTCAGGAGGAGCGAAATGCAAGATTCAGCGCAACCTATTGACCGTTCATCTTTGCTGGAACTGGCCAATCAAATGATCCGCGATCATGAAGACACCCTGTCGGGTATCGTCGCCACAGGTGTGACTCAGCGTAACGGTATTCTGGTGTTTAGCGGCGAGTATTATCTTGACGAGCAAGGGTTGCCAACCGGGAAGAGTACAGCGGTCTTTAACATGTTCAAATACCTGGCCCATGAGCTGTCAGAAAAGTATACGCTGACCGATTAAAGCAGAAAACGCGAGGCTCTCACCTCGCGTTTTTGTTTACAGCAGCGGTTTCTGACCGCGCTGCCACCAGCGCATCAGCAGTTTATCGACGCTTTCTGTCGCACTGCCGGTAAATCTGTCCATCAGTTTTTTACGCTGCTGATAGCGCAGACCAATCACTTCATGTTTTTCGAACAGCCCCAGCAAGAGTTCGTCACTGGTCCCTACTGCATCGACAAGGCCTTTTTCCAGCGCCTGAGTGCCGTACCAGTGTTCACCTGTTGCCACCTGGTCGATATCCAGCTGCGGGCGCATCTGGTGAACGAAACCTTTAAACAAATCATGGGTTTCATTCAGGCTTTCACGGAACTTCTGCCGCCCTTCTTCGGTGTTTTCCCCCAGCAGCGTCAGGGTACGTTTGAACTGTCCTGCGGTATGCAGTTCGATATCAATGTCTTTGCCTTTCAGGAAGCGATTAAAGTTCGGGATCTGCGCGACAACGCCAATCGAACCAATAATGGCAAACGGCGCAGCAACGATAGTATCTGCCACACAGGCCATCATGTAACCGCCGCTGGCAGCCACTTTGTCTACCGCTACGGTGAGCGGAATGTGCTTATCGCGAAGACGCTGCAACTGTGAAGCCGCCAGCCCGTAACCGTGTACCACGCCGCCCGGACTTTCCAGGCGAAGCACCACACGATCCCCAGCTTTGGCGATAGTCAGTACTGCGGTTATCTCTTCGCGTAACGCCCCCACTTCGTGGGCGTCCATACTGCCTTTGAAATCCAGTACGTAAATACGGGGTTTTGTCGTGGACGTCGACTCACCGTGTTTCGCTTTGGCTTTGGCTTCCTTTGCCTCCAGCTTTGCTTTTTTCTTTTGGGCTTTATGCCAGAGTTTCTGCTGCTGTTCGTCCAGTAGTGCAACAGCCATCTCCTCCTGCATTTCCTTATATTGTTCGCTCAGACGGGTAATTCGTAATTCACCGCGCTGACGTTTGCGCTGTGTCAGATTGACAACGAGAATAACAATAACGGCTATCGCGACGACGACAGTCGCAATTTTGGCCAAAAACAAACCATATTCAGACAGTAATTCCACGCATTCCACCTTGGTTCAGCCACTTAACGTTCATACCCAGTGTACATGAGGCTTTTCGGCGCGTCTCCCATTGCGAATGCCCGGTAACTGGCTGGTTTCACATCAATTACCCGCCCCTGGCTGCGACTCTCCGCCAGACTGATTGAAATCAGTAGCGGTTTGAGGCATAAAGCCAACATAAGACAAACCCGCGCAGACCAAGGAGTCAGTGTGCATTACCAGCCACAACGCGACCTGCTACGCAACCACATTATCCTGGTGACCGGTGCCAGCGATGGCATCGGCAAAGAGGCCGCGCTGACTTACGCAGGCTACGGTGCCCGCGTCATTCTGCTTGGCCGCAATGAGCAAAAACTTCGCCTCGTTGCAGACCAGATAACCGAGGATGGCGGTCAGGCCGCCAGTGTTCACCTCCTCGACCTGGCAACCTGTACGCCGCACGATTGCCATGCCCTTGCTGAGCATCTTGCCAACCAGTACCCCCGACTGGACGGCGTACTGCATAACGCCGGATTACTCGGGGATGTTTGCCCCATGGATCAGCAAAAACCCGATGTCTGGAATGAAGTCATGCAGGTGAACGTTAACGCCACCTTCTATCTGACCCAGGCACTTCTTCCTTTATTACTCAAAGCGGAAAACGGTTCGCTGGTGTTCACCTCTTCAAGCGTGGGCCGCCAGGGCCGGGCAAACTGGGGCGCTTATGCCGCATCAAAATTTGCCACTGAAGGCATGATGCAGGTACTCGCGGAAGAGTATCAAAACAGACTGCGGGTTAACTGTATCAATCCTGGCGGGACCCGAACGGGGATGCGTGCGAGCGCGTTTCCGTCGGAAGATCCACAAAAACTGAAAACACCGGCTGATATCATGCCGCTCTATTTATGGCTGATGGGTGATGACAGCCGCCGTAAAACAGGCATGACCTTTGACGCCCAACCAGGACGGAAACCGGGGATATCACAATGAGTGAAGAACGTTACCAGCAACGCCAACAGCGGGTAAAAGACAGAGTGGATGCGCGCGTGGCTGCTGCCCAGGATGAGCGCGGCATTATTATCGTTTTCACCGGCAACGGTAAGGGAAAAACCACGGCGGCTTTTGGTACGGCGACCCGCGCCGTCGGGCATGACAAGAAAGTGGGCGTCATCCAGTTCATTAAAGGAACCTGGCCAAACGGCGAGCGTAACCTGCTGGAACCGCTGGGCGTGGAATTCCAGGTCATGGCAACCGGTTTTACCTGGGAAACGCAGAATAAAGAGAGTGATACAGCAGCCTGTCTGGCAGTCTGGGAACATGCGCAGCGCATGCTGGCCGATGACACTCTGGACATGGTATTGCTTGATGAGCTGACGTATATGGTGGCGTACGATTACCTGCCGCTGGAATCAGTTCTTGAAGCACTGAAAAATCGCCCCGCCAGCCAGACGGTGATCATTACGGGTCGCGGCTGCCACCGGGATATTCTGGAGCTGGCCGATACGGTCAGTGAATTGCGCCCGGTGAAACACGCGTTTGAAGCCGGCGTGAAGGCGCAGATCGGGATTGATTACTGAATCGAGGTGTTGTTCAAGACAATAAAAAAGGGCTTTCGCCCTTTTTTTATTGACCGTTACCGTTGTTACGGCTGCTCGACCGGCGACCACCCGGAGCCTGACGACTGCCGGTGACCTGGGTGTGGCGTTTCACTGCACGACGAATCTGATTCGCCTTCATGCGGCGACGATCTTTTTCGACCGCCACTTTCGATGCCGTTTCTGGCGTCAGCTCAACCAGTTCGCGCAGGTAGTTGGTCTGCGCCAGATCCAGTTCGGTATAACCACCACGTGGTAAACCTTTTGGCAGCGGAATGTCACCGTAACGCACACGAATCAGGCGACTGACCTGCACGCCAACGGCTTCCCACAGACGACGAACCTCACGGTTACGGCCTTCTGTCAGGGTCACGTTGTACCACTGGTTGATCCCCTCACCACCGCTAAACTTGATAGTTTTAAACGCCGCCGGGCCATCTTCCAGCTGCACACCACGACCGAGATCGCGCAGCTTCGCTTCATCAATCTGACCAAAAACACGTACGGCGTATTCACGCTCAACTTCACGGCTTGGGTGCATCAGACGGTTAGCCAGCTCACCGTCGGTGGTGAACAGCAACAGACCACAGGTGTTAACGTCCAGACGCCCTACGGCAATCCAGCGCGCACCGCGCAGTTTCGGCAGGCGGTCGAACACGGTCGGACGCCCTTCCGGATCGTTACGGGTGCAAAGCTCGCCTTCTGGTTTGTAGTACGCCAGTACGCGACAGATCTGCTCAACGGATTCCTTCACGGAGATAAGATGACCGTCGATACGAATTTTCAGTGCCGGGGTCACTTCAACGCGGTCGCCGAGCGTGGCAATTTTACCGTCAACGCTCACGCGGCCTGCTTCAATAATGGTTTCGATTTCACGGCGGGAACCGTGGCCAGCTCGCGCCAGCACTTTCTGTAACTTCTCGCTCATAGAGCTTTCCTCGGGTGTCGCCTTCACAGGCGTCGAATAAGGTCATCAGGCCGCAGCGGCGCCTGTGAAATGGCCGCGTAGTATAGCGACTTGCTGGATTATAAGAAAGGCTTAACGTCGCCG
Organism: uncultured Enterobacteriaceae bacterium; assembly: GCA_963530515.1. GTDB lineage: Bacteria > Pseudomonadota > Gammaproteobacteria > Enterobacterales > Enterobacteriaceae > CBFFRJ01. The sequence goes on from CAUSEC010000003.1 coordinate 82,989, forward strand.
ACGCCTTCGCGAATCACCATTGGCGCATCATCCGTGAGATCGACAACCGTTGTCGGCTGTTGCCCCAGATATCCCCCGTGGATAATCAGGTCAACCACCTTTTCCAGGCGATCTTTGATTTCATCCGGGTCGGATTCCGTAAACTCACTTCCCGGCAGCATCAACGACGTTGACAGCATAGGTTCACCCAACGCTGCCAGCAGGTCGACCGCAATCGGGTTGGCAGGTACGCGAAGACCGATGGTTTTACGCTTTTCCTGCAGCAGACGACGCGGAACTTCTTTGGTGCCTTTAAGAATAAAAGTGTAGTTGCCCGGCGTGTTGTTTTTGATCAGGCGGAACGCCACGTTATCAACAAACGCGTAGGTCGACAGCTCGGATAAATCGCGACACATCAGGGTGAAATTGTGCCCGTCCGGCAACTGGCGGATGCGACAAATTCGCTCCATTGCCCCTTTATCTTCAATTTTACAGCCCAGTGCATACCCGGAGTCGGTCGGGTAGACGATGACCCCACCTTTGCGGACAATGTCCACCGCCTGGTTAATCAGGCGTGGTTGCGGGTTATCCGGGTGAATATAGAAAAACTGACTCATACTTCCCTCTCTGTAGAGTGTTGCGGCTGCTCCCACTTAAGCCAGACGCCTTCGACATCAGCCGGAAGCCAGAGCTTGCGCCCCAGTTCAATCCACGGGCAGGGTTGATGGAAATCAGACCCTTGTGAACCCAGTAGACCGAACTGACGGGCATATTCACCAAGCTGCTTACGTTCGTTAGGAGCCTGCTGGCATTGGGCAACTTCCATTGCCTCACCGCCGCTTTGAGCAAAATGCGCCAGCAATCTTTTCAACCATTTAGCGGATAAATCATAGCGACCTGGGTGAGCCAGTACTGCCGTTCCGCCAGAATGATGAATCACTTCAATAGCTTGTTCTATTGTACACCACTGTGGCGGAACGTAGCCGGTTTTCCCGCGCGCGAGGTATTTTTTGAATACATCAGCAACCGAATTAGCCTTGCCCATTTCCACTAAAAAACGGGCATAGTGGCCACGCGTAATTGCCGCGCCCTGAGCCAGACGTTGTGCGCCTTCCCATGCGCCGGGAATATGCGCTTTTTCAAGACGCTCTGCGATAAGCTGCGCCCGCAACTGACGACGTTCATGCTGCTGTTGTAAAAACTCACGCATCAGCGGATTTTCAATATCGATGTTTAAACCCACAATGTGAATTTCGTGATTTTCCCAGACGGTCGAAATCTCAACGCCAGTTATCAGGCGCAGGTTAAGTCCGGCACGGGCAATTTCTTCACGTGCAGCGACGATCCCGTCCGTGGTGTCATGATCGGTGATGGCCAGCGTGCCAACGCGCATTTCGACGGCGCGATGCACCAGTGCTTCGGGGCTCAAAAGCCCATCAGACGCAAGAGTGTGACTGTGCAGGTCATAAATAATAGCGTAATTCGTGTCGCTCAAAAGCGGCTCCAGTACGGGGTGAATCAGAGTTTGCGCGCTATCATAACGTTACATGATGATTTTCTGAAATCAGGGTTGACATTCGCCCCTCGAACTAGTTAACTAGTACGCAAGTTCACTCAACGAGGTATCGACCATGAATACGCACTTTTCCCTGAATAACCGCTGGTGGCGCACTCCCTGAAACGGGCTGTGTCTCCGTGCGTATTCAGCACACCGATACCTGGCCCGCCATTTGAGCGGGCTTTTTTATGGAACATAATAAATGAGAGCGATGATGCAAAAGCAAAAACCGACACTCGAACTGCTGACCAGCAATGCACTTTACCGGGAAAACCCGACCGCATTGTTCCATCAACTTTGCGGCGCACGTCCGGCAACTTTATTGCTGGAATCGGCCGATATCGACAGCAAAAATGATTTGAAAAGCCTGCTGCTCGTCGACAGCGCGCTGCGTATTACCGCATTAGGTGACACCGTCACTATTCAGGCATTAACGGCCAACGGCGCGTCATTGCTGACGTTACTGGATGCCGCCCTCCCGGCAGGAGTGGACAATACCGTCACTTCTGAGGGCCGTGAATTGCGCTTTCCACCGGTAAGCTCGCTGCTGGATGAAGATGCTCGCCTGTGCTCGCTTTCTGTTTTTGACGCCTTCCGTCTGCTGCAGGATCTCGTGAATGTGCCGGAAAATGAGCGCGAAGCCATGTTCTTCGGCGGCCTGTTCGCTTATGACCTGGTCGCCGGCTTTGAAGATTTACCGGCGCTGAATCACGACAGACGTTGCCCGGATTACTGCTTTTACCTCGCGGAAAGCCTGCTGGTTATCGACCACCAGAAACAGCAGACCCGCATTCAGGTCAGCGTTTTCTCTGACGATGTGGAGGAGAGAGCGCGCCTCGAACAACGTGTTGAAACACTGCGCCAGCAGTTGAATGAACCGCCGGTTCCGCTGCCGGTCGAGAATGTTGGCAATATGCGCGTTGAATGCAATCAGAGCGATGAAGAATATGGTGCCGTTGTGCGTCAGATGCAAAAAGCCATTCGCGCCGGTGAAATTTTCCAGGTTGTACCGTCCCGCCGCTTCACCCTGCCGTGCCCTTCTCCGTTGGCAGCCTATGAAGTGCTGAAAAAGAGCAACCCAAGCCCGTACATGTTCTTTATGCAGGATGCCGATTTCGCCCTGTTCGGTGCCTCCCCGGAAAGCTCACTGAAATACGACGCCACCTCCCGCCAGATTGAGATCTACCCGATTGCCGGCACACGCCCACGCGGCCGCCATGCAGATGGTACGCTGGATCGCGACCTGGACAGCCGTATTGAGCTGGACATGCGTACCGATCACAAAGAGCTGTCTGAGCACCTGATGCTGGTGGATTTGGCCCGTAACGACCTGGCGCGCATCTGCACCCCTGGCAGCCGTTACGTCGCAGACCTGACCAAAGTCGACCGCTACTCGTTTGTGATGCATCTGGTTTCCCGCGTGGTGGGTGAGCTGCGTCACGATCTGGATGTGCTGCACGCCTACCGTGCCTGCATGAACATGGGCACCCTGAGCGGTGCGCCAAAAGTGCGCGCCATGCAACTGATTGCCCATGCAGAAGGTTCACGCCGTGGCAGCTACGGCGGCGCGGTGGGCTACTTCACCGCTCACGGCGATCTCGATACCTGCATCGTGATTCGTTCCGCCTGGGTCGAGGATGGCGTCGCCACCGTTCAGGCCGGTGCTGGCGTGGTGCTGGACTCCGTTCCGCAGTCTGAAGCTGATGAAACCCGTAATAAAGCCCGCGCTGTTCTGCGCGCCATTGCTAAAGCGCATAACGCCGAGGAGACGTTCTGATGGCCGACATTCTGTTGCTCGATAATATCGATTCCTTTACCTATAACCTCGCCGATCAACTGCGTGCGAGCGGCCATAATGTGGTGATTTACCGTAACCACGTGCCTGCCCAGACCTTGATTGATCGCCTGGGCACCATGAAAAATCCGGTGCTGATGCTCTCGCCGGGTCCTGGTGCGCCGTCAGAAGCGGGCTGTATGCCGGAGCTGCTGACCCGCATGCGCGGCAAACTGCCGATTATCGGCATTTGCCTTGGCCATCAGGCGATTGTTGAAGCCTACGGCGGCTATGTTGGCCAGGCGGGGGAAATCCTGCACGGTAAAGCGTCCAGCATAGAACATGATAATCAGGCGATGTTCGCCGGTCTGCCAAACCCGCTGCCGGTTGCACGCTACCACTCGCTGGTGGGCAGCAACATTCCGGCAGGATTGACCATTAACGCGCACTTTAATGGCATGGTGATGGCCGTTCGTCACGACGCTGACCGCGTATGTGGATTCCAGTTCCACCCGGAATCTATCCTGACGGCACAGGGTGCGCGTCTGTTAGAGCAGACTCTGGCCTGGGCGTTGCAGAAGCTGGAGCAGACCAACACGCTGCAACCGATTCTGGAAAAACTGTATCAGGCGCAAACCCTGAGCCAGCAGGAAAGCCACCAGCTTTTCTCCGCGGTGGTTCGCGGCGAACTGAAGCCAGAGCAACTCGCGGCGGCGCTGGTCAGCATGAAGGTACGCGGTGAGCATCCCAACGAGATCGCCGGGGCGGCAACGGCGTTGCTGGAAAACGCAGCCCCCTTCCCCCGTCCGGATTATGCCTTTGCCGACATTGTGGGCACCGGCGGCGACGGCAGCAACAGCATCAATATTTCGACGGCCAGCGCGTTCGTGGCCGCCGCCTGCGGGCTGAAGGTCGCCAAACACGGCAACCGTAGCGTCTCCAGCCGTTCTGGATCGTCCGATTTGCTGGCAGCGTTCGGCATCAATCTGGACATGAATGCCGATAAATCCCGCGCGGCGCTGGACGAACTGGGCGTGTGCTTCCTGTTTGCGCCCAAATATCACACCGGTTTCCGCCATGCAATGCCGGTGCGTCAGCAGCTGAAAACCCGCACGCTTTTTAACGTGCTCGGCCCGCTGATTAACCCGGCGCACCCGCCACTGGCGCTGATTGGTGTTTACAGTCCTGAGCTGGTGTTGCCGATTGCAGAAACGCTGCGCGTGCTGGGTTACAAACGTGCAGCGGTGGTACACAGTGGCGGGATGGATGAAGTGTCTCTGCATGCGCCGACCGTTGTGGCGGAGCTGCATGAAGGTGAAATTAAGAGCTACCAACTGACCGCGGCTGATTTTGGCCTCACACCTTACCATCAGGAAGCGCTTGCAGGCGGCACGCCGGAAGAAAACCGTGACATTCTGACCCGCTTATTACAAGGTAAAGGTGACGCCGCCCATGAGGCTGCCGTTGCAGCAAACGTTGCGATGTTGATGCGTTTGCACGGTGAAGAAGATTTGCAGGCTAACGCTCAGAAGGTACTGGATGTGCTTCATAGCGGTACCGCGTACGACAAAGTCGCCCAACTTGCGGCAAGAGGATAAATGATGCAGACCGTTTTAGCGAAAATCGTCGAGGACAAGGCGATTTGGGTAGCTGCCCGTAAGGAACAACAACCGCTGGCCAGTTTTCAGAACGATGTGGTGCCAAGCTCACGCCGTTTTTACGATGCTCTGCAGGGAACACGCACCGCCTTTATTCTTGAGTGTAAAAAAGCGTCCCCGTCGAAAGGCGTTATTCGTGATGATTTCGACCCGGCGCGCATTGCGCACGTGTATAAGCATCATGCCTCCGCGATTTCTGTTCTGACCGACGAGAAATATTTCCAGGGCAGTTTTGATTTTCTGCCCATCGTGAGCGGAATCGCCCACCAGCCGATACTGTGTAAGGACTTTATTATTGACCCTTACCAGATTTATCTGGCGCGTTTCTACCAGGCGGATGCCTGCCTGCTGATGCTGTCAGTCCTCGACGACGAGCAGTATCGCCAGCTTTCCGCCGTCGCACATAGCCTGAGCATGGGTGTGTTGACCGAGGTCAGCAATGAAGAAGAGCTTGAGCGTGCCATTGCTCTCAACGCCAAAGTGGTGGGCATTAACAACCGTGACCTGCGCGATTTGTCTATCGACCTGAATCGTACCCGCCAGTTGGCTCCACGCCTTGGCGCGGGTGTTACCGTGATCAGCGAATCCGGCATTAACACCTATGCCCAGGTGCGCGAGCTCAGCCATTTTGCCAACGGCTTTTTGATCGGCTCAGCAATGATGTCGCACGGCGATCTGGATGCTGCCGTGAAGCGTGTGCTGCTGGGTGAGAACAAAGTCTGTGGTTTAACCCGTCCGCAGGATGCGCAGGCCGCACACGAGGCCGGAGCAATCTATGGCGGGCTGATTTTTGTGCCCACATCGCCACGCGCTGTCGACGTTGCGCAGGCAAAAGTCGTTATGGCCGCCGCCCCACTGCAGTATGTCGGTGTGTTCCGTGACGCGTCGGTTGACGACGTCGTCGACACCGCCAGACAGTTGGGCCTGGTCGCGGTTCAGTTGCACGGCAGTGAAGACCAGGGCTACATCGATGACTTACGCGGCACATTGCCAGAGGCCGTAAAAATCTGGAAGGCCCTGAGCGTGAAAGAGTCTCTGCCAGCCCGCGACTTACAGCACGTCGACAAATACGTGTTTGATAACGGCCAGGGTGGAACGGGCCAGCGTTTTGACTGGTCACTGCTGGCAGGCCAGACGCTGAATAACGTGCTGCTGGCCGGAGGTCTTGGCGCAGATAACTGCGTCGACGCGGCGAAAACCGGGTGTTCCGGACTTGATTTCAATTCAGGCGTAGAGTCTGAGCCGGGAATAAAAGATGCCAGTAAGCTGGCCTCGGTATTCCGTACTCTGCGAGCTTATTAAGGAAGAAGACAATGACGACTTTATTAAATCCCTATTTTGGTGAGTTTGGCGGTATGTATGTACCGCAGATCCTGATGCCCGCACTGCGCCAGCTCGAAGAGGCCTTTGTCAGCGCACAAAAAGACCCGGAATTTCAGGCCCAGTTTACCGATTTATTGAAAAACTACGCAGGCCGTCCCACAGCGTTGACCAAATGCCAGAACCTGACCGCCGGAACCAAAACCACGCTGTATCTTAAGCGTGAAGATTTACTGCACGGTGGTGCGCATAAAACCAACCAGGTGTTGGGCCAGGCATTGCTGGCAAAACGGATGGGGAAAACAGAGATTATCGCTGAGACCGGTGCCGGTCAGCACGGCGTGGCATCGGCGCTGGCCAGTGCCCTGCTGGGCCTGAAATGCCGCATTTACATGGGTGCCAAAGACGTTGAGCGTCAGTCCCCGAACGTGTTCCGCATGCGCCTGATGGGTGCGGAAGTGATCCCGGTACACAGCGGTTCTTCCACCCTGAAAGACGCCTGTAACGAAGCGTTGCGTGACTGGTCTGGTAGCTACAACACCGCACACTACATGCTGGGTACTGCCGCAGGCCCACACCCGTTCCCGACCATCGTGCGTGAGTTCCAGCGCATGATTGGTGAAGAGACCAAAGCGCAGATCCTCGACAAAGAAGGCCGTATGCCGGATGCCGTTATCGCCTGTGTTGGCGGCGGGTCTAACGCTATCGGGATGTTTGCCGATTTTATTGAAGAGACCAATGTTGGCCTGATTGGCGTTGAACCGGCAGGCCACGGTATTGAAACCGGTGAGCATGGTGCGCCGCTCAAACACGGCCGCGTGGGCATCTATTTCGGCATGAAATCACCCATGATGCAGACCGATGAAGGACAAATTGAAGAGTCTTATTCCATTTCCGCCGGGCTGGACTTCCCGTCTGTCGGGCCACAGCACGCTTATCTAAACAGTATTGGTCGTGCGGATTATGTTTCCATTACCGATGACGAAGCGCTGGATGCCTTTAAAGCATTGAGCCGAAGCGAAGGTATTATTCCGGCACTGGAATCCTCTCACGCCCTCGCACACGCCCTGAAAATGGCGAAAGAGAACCCGGAGAAAGAGCAGTTGCTGGTGGTTAACTTGTCTGGCCGCGGCGACAAAGACATCTTCACCGTACACGACATTCTGAAAGCGCGAGGGGAAATCTGATGGAACGCTACGAACAGCTTTTTAAACAGTTGCAGGAACGCAAGGAAGGCGCTTTTGTTCCCTTCGTGACCTTAGGCGATCCGTCACCGGAACAGTCGCTGAAAATCATCGACACGTTAATCGATGCGGGCGCTGACGCACTCGAACTGGGTATTCCGTTCTCTGATCCGCTGGCTGACGGCCCGACCATTCAGAACGCGGCGCTGCGTGCCTTTGCATCCGGCGTCACCCCGACTCAGTGTTTCGAAATGCTGACGGCGATTCGCCAGAAGCACCCAACGATTCCGATTGGGCTGCTGATGTACGCTAACCTGGTCTTCAGCCGTGGGATTGATGAATTTTACGCCCAGTGTACGAAAGCCGGTGTGGATTCAGTCCTGATTGCTGACGTGCCGGTGGAAGAGTCCGCGCCGTTCCGTCAGGCGGCTCTGCGTCATAACGTGGCACCGATATTTATCTGCCCGCCCAACGCGGACGATGACCTTCTGCGCCAGATTGCCTCTTACGGTCGCGGCTACACCTACCTGCTCTCACGTGCGGGTGTAACAGGCGCGGAAAACCGTGCCGCTCTGCCGTTACACCATCTGATTGAAAAATTGACGGAATACCATGCCGCTCCGCCACTGCAAGGCTTTGGGATTTCCGCACCCGATCAAGTGACAGCCTCTATTGGCGCAGGCGCTGCGGGTGCGATTTCCGGTTCGGCTATTGTTAAAATTATTGAGAATAACCTCGATAAACCTGCCGTGATGCTTGAAGAACTCGGCGCATTTGTGCGCGCAATGAAAGCTGCAACGCGTCAGTAATTGCCCTTCTCACCTGCTGTCGGACGCCGCGTCTGGCGGCAGGTGTGATCGGGATCATTAATCACTTTTCCCGCCAGAAATACCCCTAACTTATCATTGCCATTGCTTATATTTCGCCCAATAATGCCACAGGAAGTAAGGGTAACGGATGCAGGCAGGCTATCTGATGCCTGAAACATTCGTTAAATCAGGCATTGATTTGGGTAAGGATGTCCGTATGTTCAGCAAGGCCGCACTCATAAGAGGCTGGTTTACCATCACCACTATTTTTACCTGCTTCACCCTCGGCATTTTTATTGGTCACCAGTTTTTTGGCGATTCACGCATTCCCTGGCTCGTGGGCGCGCTTGCCGCCATGATCATCAACTGGGGCTGCTATCCTGATTTACGCAAACTGCTTTAGCCGACAAAACGTGCCAGAACTGGCCGCAGTGCGGCCAGAACAGGCTGCTCTCATCAGAAGCGATACCCTGCTGAGAACATAAAGACCCAAGGGTCAAGACGCGTGCTCACACTCTGCTGCACGCCGCCAGCTTTGAATCTCACGTCAGTATCCATATCCATGTACCAGACCGAGGCATTAATCAGCCAGTCACGATTAATGAGATAATCCAGCCCTGCAACACCCGCCGCTCCCCACGAGTTTTTCAGGCTCAAATCTGAGAGACCCGCGTCTTTACCGGTGTCGTTAAATTTCTCGTTAAAGAACATCGTGTAGTTGATCCCCGCGCCGACGTACGGGCGTACCTTGCTTGTTGCGTCACCAAAATACCACTGCGCAACGAGCGTGGGAGGAAGATGATGGACGGTGGCAAGGGTTCCGGTTGGGCCCGTCCCTACCTTATGACGAAACGGCGTCGCGGCCAGTAATTCAATTCCCACATTTTCGGTGGCCATGTATGTCATGGTCACGCCGAGTTGGGTGTTATTACTGACGTTAAAACTGCCCAGACTTCCTAAAACGTTATCCGATCCTTCCGTTGGTCTGGCGGTCGCGGAACCCGCACGAATGAAAAACTCACCTGCGTCATGTGCCAACGCGCCTGCAGATACGCTGCTCAGGATCAATGCTGCCACGGCTCTCTTCTTCATATCCACTCCATGTTTGTGGTTTTATAGGCGCCGTGAATATAACCACTAATAGGTACAAAGTGATCCATCAGAGATCACATTCCATTCGGGAATTTAACATTTATTGATCTACATTAATTTTCACCCTCACCTATCGCTGCCAATTTACGTAATCACATCAATTTCCTTATGAAACTATGTTCGCGTTAACGCTTGTGTTCGCTATCGATGACCGCCACTTTACAAAGATATGCTTTTCCATACGCGTGCTGATGCTGCCACCAACGGGTCAACCAGGGTACAATTGCGCGAATTTAACATTGCAGAACTCAAGGAGAGTGCATGTCTATCACGGCGAAATCCGTTTACCGTGACACGGGGAATTTTTTTCGTAATCAGTTTGTTACTATTTTGCTGATTACTCTGTTGTGTGCGTTGGTTACAGTGCTGTTGGGTCGCGTCTTTATGCCAAGTGACGCACAGCTTGCCATCATGAGTGAAGGGGATAACCTGGCAGGCAGCACAGGGTTATTTGATCTTGTGCAGAATATGACACCTGAACAGCAACAGGTTCTGTTGCGTGCTTCAGCGGCTTCAACCTTTTCAGGCCTGATTGGTAACACCCTGCTGGTGGGTGGCACCCTGGCATTGATTCAGTTGATTTCTGCAGGCCACCGGGTGAGTGCATTGCGCGCGATTGGTGCCAGCGCACCGGTGCTGCCCGCTTTATTCATCCTGTTGATGCTCATGATGTTTATGACGCAGTTTGGGATCATGCTGGTCGTTGTGCCTGGCGTGATGGTTGCTATCCTGTTTGCTTTTGCGCCCATTATGCTGGTGCAGGACAAAGTCGGGGTGTTTACAGCCATGCGTAATAGCCTGCGCCTGAGCTGGGCGAACATGCGGGTGGTAGCACCGGCAGTGATCGGCTGGATCCTCGCCAAAATAGTGCTGCTGATGTATGCCCATAACCTCGCATTCCTGACGGCAGAAGTCGGCGCCGTGATCGCCAATATGGTGAGTAACATGATAACTGTAGCTCTGCTCATTTATCTGTTCCGCCTGTACATGCTGATTCGTCAGTAACTTTTTCTGCCTGCGCGGCTTGCCGCCCGCAGGCGATAATCTGTAACGGAATCGTAGAATGAAGCAGTTTCTTGATTTTCTCCCGCTGGTCGTCTTTTTCGCGTTTTATAAGCTTTATGACATTTATGCCGCCACCACTGCGCTGATTGTGGCTACGGCGATTGTACTTATTTATAGCTGGGTGCGTTATCGCAAAGTCGAAAAGATGGCGCTCATCACCTTTATTCTGGTGGCCGTCTTTGGTGGTCTGACGATTTTCTTCCATAACGATGAATTTATTAAATGGAAGGTAACGGTGATTTACGGACTGTTTGCCGGTGCATTACTGTTCAGTCAGTGGGTGATGAAAAAGCCGTTGATTCAGCGCATGCTGGGTAAAGAGCTGACGTTGCCGGAGTCGGTCTGGGCTCGCCTGAATCTGGCCTGGGCGCTGTTCTTCATTCTCTGTGGGCTGGCCAATATCTATATCGCCTTCTGGCTGCCGCAGAACATTTGGGTCAACTTCAAAGTCTTTGGCCTGACGGCGCTGACGCTTCTCTTTACCGTGCTCAGTGGCGTGTATATTTATCGCCACATCCCGCAGGACGACAAGTCCTGACAGCAAAAAGCCAGGTTCGCCTGGCTTTTTTTATTTCAGCTGCGTTATCACGTTGTTATCTGCAATAAATCCATAGTAGCATCCCGCCAGAAACCCCTTATTCATTACTGAGATAATAATGACGAACACCCAAGATGCACCTCAGGGCGAGCTGGTTCTGCGCACCCTGGCTATGCCAGCGGACACCAATGCGAATGGCGATATTTTTGGCGGCTGGCTGATGTCACAAATGGATATGGGCGGCGCGATACAGGCCAAAGAGATTGCGCACGGTCGCGTGGTCACCGTTCGTGTAGACGGCATGAGCTTTTTGCGCCCGGTAGCCGTTGGCGATGTGGTTTGCTGCTATGCCCGCTGTGTGAAACGCGGCAATACTTCCGTGACGATTAACGTCGAAGTCTGGATCAAAAAAGTGGCCTCAGAGCCGATTGGACAGCGCTATAAAGCCACGGAAGCACTGTTTATTTATGTTGCCGTGGACAGCGAAGGTAAACCGCGCCAGCTTCCCCCTCAGGCATAAAAAAAGCCTCCGTTATGGAGGCTTTTTTGTTATGGCATTATTCCATGGTTGACGTGCCGTCCATGCGGAACACGATAGTCACGTAGATGCCTTTGCCCGGTTTGCCCGCTTCATAACGCCATCTGCGCATCGCCGATTTTACTTCACGTTCAAACAGGTTCGACGGTTGTGCGGAGACGATTTCCACGTTATCCAGACGCCCATCCATCGTCACATCAAACTTCACGCGAACACGCCCTTCAATGCGTAATACGCGGGCACGTTCCGGGTATGTCGGCTGATTTCTGCTTACCGCACGTGGACCTGTTGGCACGGAAGGCGCTGGCGTCGTGGATGCCGGAGGCGTGGTGTTTGTCACCGTGCGAACCGGCGCATTCTGGATCGGTGCTGCGGCAGGCTTCTCAACCGGTTTAACGTCGCGCTTCGGCTGCTCAACCTTTTTCTCTGGCTTAGGCTTTGGTTTGGGCTTCGGCTTAGGTTCAGGTTTTTGGATCACCACTGGCGCTTCTTTCGGTGGTTCCGGGACCGGCTCGGGTTCAGGTTCGGGCTCTGGCTCAACCACGGGTTCTGGCTGCGGTTGAACGACCTGAGGCGGCTCCAGTTCAGCCGGTGACACCATGGTCACAGAAATAGGCTGTGCAGGCGCTGGCAATTCAATAACCTGATGTACCGACATATACAGCAAACCCGCAACAGCGGCTCCGTGGATGCCAACAGACAGCATCGCTGCCCAGGGAATGCGGCGAGGTAAATCAAGGGTCATTGAAGTCATAATCGTTTCAGTTGAAAAAACAAACCACGATTTTAAATGCAAATAGCAATCATATTCAACTAGACATCACATCTATCGTTGATTTCGATCCGCAAATGCCTAAAAACAGCACAGCAAAAGCAGTGATGGTGTGGGTATTCCATCTTTACATTGCAGCAGCCAGATGATTCACATAACGTAGGTGTTTTCTGATGAAAAGGAGCTATCCCCGTGCTTTACGTTATTTTTGCTGAAGATATCGCCGACTCGCTTGAGAAACGTTTATCCGTCCGCCCTGCCCATCTGGCTCGACTGCAACTCCTGCGTGATGAAGGCCGTCTGTTGACCGCCGGTCCGATGCCAGCAGTAGACAGCAACGATCCGGGTGCTGCTGGGTTTACCGGCTCCACCGTCATTGCAGAATTTGAATCGCTTGAAGCGGCAAACGCCTGGGCTGAGGCCGATCCGTATGTTGCCGCTGGCGTGTATCAGAACGTGACAGTGAAGCCCTTCAAGAAAGTATTTTGATATTGTCGATGCCACGCGGGCCAGCGGATTTCTCCCTGGGCTGGCCCTGTATAACCGGACAGGATTAATGCGCGACGCTTTTTGAAAACAGATTTATCGTAATGACGCCGGCAACAATCAGCCCCATGCCCAACATAGCGGGAACATCTAATTTTTGCCCATGCACCAGCCAGCCTACAATGCCAATCAACACAATCCCCGCCCCTGACCAGATAGCGTAAATAATGCCAGTCGGTATCGTGCGCATAGGAATGGTCAAACACCAAAAAGCAATACAATATCCGGCGATGCTGATGACGCTTGGGATCAGGCGGGTGAAGCTGTCGGACGATTTTAACGCGGTGGTCGCAATCACTTCGACGATGATCGCAACCGCTAAAAAGAGCAACGCTTCTTTATTCATGTGATTCCACTGAAGAAAAGTACAGACGCCTGGCAAAGAGTAAACCTGCCTAATTTAAAGCGGTGATATGACGTTTGTATGATTGAGTCTGGGGTGGCACTGCGGCAAAACAATGGGCACCCAAAAGGTGCCCAGGGTCATCAGAACACGTAAAAATCAAACACTAACGCGTTGCGATGCCGATTAAGAATACATTTTCTTATCGAGTGGATGCGCATATTACGTCGCGACTGTCCTTCCAGCCAGCGCGCCTTGCGACGGCTGGTCTGTCGAGCCATGCGCCAGCGCCCCACTTCCGTTCTACTACGCTTCATTATGACGACTCTTTTCTAATACTGACGCGCCATTATAGACCCAAGCTGACGCCATACCAGCGCTTTTGCGAACCGTTTTTATTTGCCAGATGAATCCTTATGCGTAAACTCGTTAAAGATGATTTTGAAAAGGATTTTTTATGACAACCTTCTACACCGTTGTGAGTTGGCTGGTCGTTTTAGGGTACTGGCTGCTTATTGCGGGGGTGACGTTACGCATCCTCATGAAACGTCGCGCGGTCCCTTCAGCCATGGCCTGGCTGTTGATCATCTATATTCTGCCGCTGGTCGGGATCATTGCTTATCTGTCATTTGGTGAACTTCATCTGGGTAAACGCCGCGCCGAGCGCGCCAGAGCGATGTGGCCCTCTACGGCGAAATGGCTGAAAGACCTCAAAGCACATCACCATATTTTTGCGACCGAAAACAGCAGCGTCGCCTCTTCCCTGTTTAAACTTTGCGAACACCGTCAGGGCATTGCCGGGGTAAAAGGTAATCAGCTTCAGTTGCTGACCACCTCCGACGACGTTATGCAGGCGCTGATCCGTGACATCCAGCTTGCCCGTCATAATATCGAGATGGTGTTCTATATCTGGCATCCCGGCGGCATGGCCGATCAGGTTGCGGAATCCTTAATGGCCGCGGCGCGCCGTGGCGTTCATTGTCGACTGCTGCTCGACTCCGCTGGCAGCGTGACGTTTTTCCGCAGCCCCTGGGCCGATATGATGCGCAATGCGGGCATCGAGGTGGTTGAGGCCTTAAAAGTCAATCTGATGCGTGTATTCTTACGCCGCATGGACCTGCGTCAGCATCGCAAAATGATCCTGATCGACAATTACATTGCCTACACGGGCAGCATGAATATGGTCGATCCGCGTTATTTCAAACAGGATGCTGGCGTTGGGCAGTGGGTCGATTTGATGGCAAGGATGGAAGGCCCGGTCTCCACAGCAATGGGCGTGGTCTATTCCTGCGACTGGGAAATCGAAACAGGCAAACGCATTCTTCCCCCACCACCTGATGCCAATATCATGCCGTTTGAACAGGCGAGTGGCCATACCATCCATACCATTGCCTCTGGTCCCGGTTTCCCTGAAGATTTGATTCATCAGGCGTTGCTCACCGCTGTCTACGCTTCACGTGAATATCTCATCATGACGACCCCCTACCTGGTGCCGAGTGATGATCTGCTGCATGCAATATGCACCGCAGCACAGCGCGGCGTGGACGTCAGCATTATTTTGCCTCGTCACAATGATTCCGTTCTCGTGGGCTGGGCCAGCCGCGCGTTCTTTACTGAGCTGCTGGCGGCAGGTGTAAAGATCTACCAGTTCGAAGGTGGGCTGTTGCATACCAAGAGCGTTCTGGTCGATGGCGAGCTGAGTCTGGTGGGAACCGTAAACCTGGACATGCGCAGTTTGTGGCTCAATTTTGAGATAACCCTGGTCATTGATGATACCGGCTTTGGCGGCGATCTTGCGGCCGTGCAGGATGACTATATCTCCCGTTCTCGCCTGCTCGATGCCCGGTTGTGGGTAAAACGCCCGTTCTGGCATCGAATCGCTGAACGACTGTTTTACTTCTTCAGCCCGTTGCTGTAAAACGTGCCCAATTGACGTTAAACAGGTAGTTATTATGGAAATGGATCTGAACAATCGCCTGACCGAAGATGAGACGCTGGAACAGGCTTACGACATTTTTCTCGAACTGGCCGTCGATAACCTCGACCCGGCAGACGTGATCCTCTTCAACCTGCAGTTCGAAGAGCGTGGCGGCGCAGAATTGTTCGATCCCAGTGAAGACTGGCACGAACATGTTGATTTCGACCTGAACCCGGACTTCTTTGCCGAGGTGGTTATTGGACTGGCTGAAACGGACGGCGGTGAAATTAATGATATCTTTGCCCGCGTGCTGTTATGCCGGGAAAAAGATCATAAGCTCTGCCATATCCTCTGGCGCGAGTAAGATAAAAAAGGCTGACTTCCGTCAGCCTTTTTTATTTCGTGCATTACAGCGGGTCAACCTTCAGGCAGGAAACGGCGTGTCGGAAGCTGCCTTCCAGCACGGGGCGTGTCTGCGCGCATTCGGGTCCGGCAATCGGACAACGTGTGCGGAACACACATCCTGACGGCGGGTTGATCGGCGAAGGCAGTTCCCCTTCCAGCAGCTGGATAGTTTTGTTTTTCTCCAGATCGGGATCAGGAATCGGCACCGCCGACATCAGCGCTTTGGTGTAAGGGTGCTGTGGATTGTGGTACACCTCGTCATAGGTACCCAACTCCACTGCATGGCCCAGGTACATCACCAGCACCCTGTCGGAAATGTGCTTAACCACCGCCAGATCGTGCGCAATAAAGATCAGCGACAACCCCATTTCCCGCTGCAGTTTTTGCAGCAGGTTCACCACCTGTGCCTGAATGGACACATCCAGCGCGGACACCGGCTCATCACAAATAATCAGCTTGGGCTCAAGGATCAGCGCACGCGCAATGCCGATACGCTGACACTGGCCGCCTGAGAATTCATGAGGATAGCGGTTAACCAGGTTCGGCAGTAAACCCACCTTCAGCATCATCGCTTTGACGCGCTCGCGAACATCCTGGCGCGACATCTTCGGATGATAGGTCCGCAGAGGCTCGGCGATAATCTCACCGATGGTCATACGCGGGTTAAGCGACGCCAGCGGATCCTGGAAAATCATCTGGATGTCGCTGCGCACTTTACGCCATTCGTCCGGCTTCATTCCCAGCAGGTCTTTGCCTAACCAGGCCACTTTGCCGTCCGTTGCTTTCACCAGTCCAATAATGGCGCGGGCAAACGTTGACTTACCGCAACCTGATTCCCCAACGACGCCGAGGGTTTCACCTTCGTATAAACGCAGTGTGACACCATCAACCGCTTTCAGGCTTTTCGACGGCTGCCAGAACCATTGCTTGCCATCTTTGATGTCGAAATGCACCTTCAGGTCAGCAATTTCGAGCAGAACTTTTCTTTCGTCAGTCACGGCGCTCATACCAACTCCTCCACCGGCTTAAAGCAGGCGCGCAAGCGACCTGGGGCAAACTCCGCCAGCGGTGGAGCACTTGAACAGATATCCATTGCATGCGGACAGCGCGGCTGGAACGGACAGCCTTTCGGCAGACGCAGCAGGTTCGGCGGGTTGCCAGGGATAGTCAATAACGATTCCCCTTCAGCATCCAGACGCGGAACCGCATTCAGCAGACCAATGGAGTAAGGGTGAGCCGGATGATAGAACACATCGCGTGCATGGCCATATTCCATCGTACGTCCGGCGTACATCACCAGCACTTTGTCACAGATGCCCGCAACAACGCCCAGGTCGTGGGTGATCATGATGATTGCCGTGTTGAACTCGCTTTTCAGCTCATTGAGCAACGTCATGATCTGTGCCTGGACGGTCACGTCCAGCGCCGTTGTCGGCTCATCGGCAATCAGCAGTTTAGGCCGACACAGCAGCGCCATCGCAATCATCACGCGCTGACGCATACCACCTGAAAACTCATGTGGGTACATGCGCATACGCTTACGCGCTTCCGGCATTTTGACCGCATCGAGCATTTTTACGGACTCTTCAAAGGCTTCTGCTTTACTCATGCCTTTGTGCAGCATCAGGACTTCCATTAACTGCTCACCCACCCGCATATAGGGGTTCAGTGAGGTCATGGGGTCCTGGAAAATCATTGAAATCTGCTCTGCACGCAGCGCATTGAGTGCTTTTTCCGGCAGATTGAGGATCTCTTTCCCGTTGAATTTCGCCGAACCACCAATGATACCGTTTGAAGCCAGCAGCCCCATTAACGCAAAAGCAGTCTGGGATTTACCCGAACCGGATTCACCGACAATCCCCAGAGTTTCGCCAGCGCGAAGATTAAAATTCAGGTCATTTACCGCCGTGACGTCGCCGTCCGGGGTGGTAAAGGTGACACGCAGATCGCGGACGTCCAGCAGGATGTCTGATTGCTGCTGCGCATGTGGCGCAGATGAGGTTTCATGCATGCTCATTACAGCACTCCTTAACGATCTTTCGGGTCGAGGGCATCACGCAGGCCATCGCCGATAAAGTTGAAACAGAACAGCGTCACGACCAGGAATGCCGCCGGGAACATCAGAAGCCACGGTGAAACTTCCATGGAGTTTGCCCCGTCGCTTAACAGTGCACCCCAGCTGCTTAACGGTTCCTGCGTGCCAAGACCCAGGAAACTCAGGAAGGATTCAAACAGGATCATGCTGGGTACCAGTAGCGATGCGTACACCACAACCACACCTAAGACGTTCGGCACGATGTGACGAACCACGATATTGCCGGTAGAGACACCGCCAACCTGAGCCGCTTCAATGAACTCTTTACGTTTGAGGCTTAACGTCTGGCCACGCACGATACGCGCCATATCAAGCCAGGAGACCATCCCGATTGCCACGAAAATGAGCAGGATATTTTGCCCGAAGAAGGTGACCAGCAGGATAACGAAGAACATAAACGGGAAGGAGTTGAGGATTTCCAGAATACGCATCATCACGGAGTCAATTTTGCCGCCGAGGTAGCCTGACAACGATCCGTAAAGTGTTCCGAGTACCACTGCCACCAACGCTGCCGCGATACCGACCATCAGCGAGATACGCCCACCAATAGCAACACGCACTAACAGATCGCGACCGGAGGAGTCAGTACCAAAATAGTGACCCGATGCCGTGTCTGGCGCGCTGGACATCATGCCCCAGTCCGTATCGAAATAGGCAAATTGCGACACCATAGGCGCAAGCGTCACGAACAGAGCAATCAGCAAAAGCACAAACAAACTTGCGACTGCTGCACGGTTATGCATAAAGCGGCGTCGCGCATCCTGCCAAAGGCTGCGACCTTCTACTTCCAGTTGTTCACTGAAGTTTTCCAGCGCCTCGCTGTTTTTCTTACTTAACATCATGGCGAACTCCAGTGTTAATAACGAATTTTCGGATCGATAACGGCATACAGCACATCAACAACCGCATTGAACAAAATAGTGAGTGCCCCTACCAGTATCGTCAAACTCAATACCAGGGAGTAATCACGGTTAAGCGCGCCGTTAACAAACAGCTGACCGATACCAGGCAGACCATAAATGGTTTCGATGACCATCGAACCGGTAATAATACCGACGAAGGCAGGCCCCATATACGAAAGCACCGGCAACAAGGCAGGTTTAAGGGCATGACGGAAAATAATCCGCCGCATTGGTAACCCTTTCGCACGAGCGGTACGAATAAAGTTCGAATGGAGAATTTCAATCATGGAACCACGGGTAATACGCGCAATACTGGCGATATACGCCAGAGAGAGCGCCACCATAGGCAGAATGATAAATTTCGGCGCGCCCCCGTTCCAGCCGCCGGCGGGCAGCCATTTAAGGGTAATCGCGAAGATCATCACCAATAACGGTGCCACCACGAAACTGGGAATAACCACACCGGTCATTGCCAGCCCCATCACCGAATAATCCCATTTGGTGTTCTGGTTCAGCGCGGCAATAACTCCTGCCCCGACACCAAAAATGACCGCCATTAAAAATGCAGCCGCACCTAATTTCGCCGATACCGGGAAGCTGGCCGCAACCAGATCGTTCACCGTGTAATCTTTGTATTTAAACGATGGACCAAAATCGCCATGCGCCAGCTGTTTCAGGTAGCTGGTGTACTGCGTGAGGATAGGATCGTTCAGATGATATTTCGCTTCGATATTTGCCATCACTTCAGGTGGCAGCGTGCGCTCACCGGTAAAAGGACTACCCGGTGCAAGACGCATCATAAAGAAGGAGATCGTAATAAGAATAAAGAGTGTTGGAATCGCTTCTAAACAGCGACGTAGGATAAATTTCAACATTGCCCGTACCTTCTGGCCTGTGCCTTTGTAGTGCGATGAAATAAGACACTGTGGGGCAGGATAACCCTGCCCCACTCATTGCCATTAATGCTTGATAATATAAAGGTTCTTAACGTAGATATTATCCATCGGGTCTTTACCGGTATAACCACCTACCCACGGTTTCACCAGACGGGCGTTTACGTAGTAATAAACCGGAACAATGGCAGAATCTTTATCGAGCTGCTGTTCTGCTTTGGTATAGAGTTCGGTACGTTGCTCTTCGCTGGTCGCTTTCAACGTGTCGCCAACCAGTTTGTCGAACTCGGCACTCTTATAATGTGCAGTGTTGTTTGAGCTATCAGACAACATGGTGTTCAGGAAAGAGGTCGGCTCGTTGTAGTCAGCACACCAGCCAGCACGCGCCACATCAAAGGTGCCCTGATGACGGCTGTCGAGGAAGGTTTTCCATTCCTGGTTTTCCAGCTTCACATCCACACCCAGATTTTTCTTCCAGATAGAGGCAACGGCGATAGCCAGTTTTTTATGCAGGTCAGACGTGTTGTACAGCAGGTTGAACGTTAACGGTTTATCCGCGGTGTAACCGGCTTCAGCCAACAGTTTTTTCGCTTCTTCGTTACGTTTGTCCTGAGACAGTTTGAACCACTCCGGCTCAACCAGTTTTGCGCCGTCAGTGTATGGCGGGGTGTAGCTGTATGCTGGCAGGTCGCCCTGGTTTTTCACTTTGTTCACAATGATGTCGCGATCAAGTGCCAGTTTCAGAGCAGTACGCACGCGCACATCGTTGAACGGTGCTTTCTGGTTGTTGATTTCGTAGTAGTAAGTACAGAGATACGGATCAACGTGAACTTCGGTCGGGATCTCTTTCTTCAGTTTCTGGAACAGTTCAATCGGCATGTTGTTATAAGTCATGTCGATTTCACCGCTGCGGTAGCGGTTAACGTCTGTCACTTCAGAAGAAATTGGCAGGTAAGTCACCTGGTTAATGACCGTTTTGGCGTTATCCCAATAGTTGGTATTACGCTCCAGAACGATACGTTCGTTGACGACCCAGTCTTTCAGCTTATACGCACCGTTGGTCACGATGTTCGCAGGCTGAGTCCATTTGTCGCCGAATTTTTCCACAACGGCTTTTGGAACCGGTGAAACAGATGGGTGCACCAGCAGTTTGTAGAAATAAGGAACGGGTTCGCTCAGGGTCACTTCAAATGTATTGTCATCGATAGCTTTTACACCCAAATCGGTGACCGGTTTTTTACCTTCGATGATTTCATCGATATTGGCGATGTGACCATACTGCAGATAGCTTGCATACGGGGATGCCGTTTTAGGATCGGCCAGGCGTTGCCAGCTGTATACGAAGTCTTGCGCCGTTACCGGGGTGCCGTCGGACCATTTTGCGTCTTTACGCAGATGGAATGTCCAGACTTTGAAGTCTTTGTTTTCCCATTTTTCAGCCACACCCGCGCTCGGATGCCCTTCTACGTCGGAAATCAGCAACCCTTCAAACAGGTCGCGGCTCACGTTGGACTCCGGTACCCCTTCAATTTTATGCGGGTCGAGAGATTGCACTTCAGAGCCGTTGTTGCGGACCAGCGTTTGCGTGTCAGCCAGTTTAACATTTGCCGGTACGTCAGCCGCCATGGCTACATTACCGGCCATTAGCGCAGTGAAAATCCCTGCGGCTACCAGACTTTTCTTTGTGATGATGGACATTGTGTTGATACTCCACTCATTATAATTACTGGCATTAATACCAGCTGTTTTGTTCCCTTACGGGGTACCCGGTCAGCGCAGGAGCTTTAGCGACTGCCAGGCATCGTTTACTGCTTGCTATCACCGACTTGTCTTTATTACGAGGCGCTCGAACGGCACCCTTACGTCGATATCGAGCGCGCCACCCTGTCGCGACGCGCTTTATACAGCCTGAGACAAGAATCACATTTGAAAATAATTCTCATCCGCATTTATTCATTGGTAAATATAAGGCCGGAAAGTACCAAATGCGTATATTCACCGCCAATACAATTTGCAAATTTGTTAACCAATTCTCTTTTATTTCTGTCGGTAGGAGCAGTCAGCTCATCACACCTGTATAAAAAATCAAATATTTTCTATAAAAATCAACTAAATGTGGAAAAACCCGTTCCGGACGTTTGGCACAACTCATCGCTGGTTGTTTTTTACACAAAAAATCAACAATTGATTATTATCTAGCACATTTGTCTGTCTGGACGAGGAAATTACTAATAACATTTCAATTATCTGACAGCAACCCCCAGAGTATCATGTGAGTAAAATAACAAGATAAAGGGATTAATTTATCGCCAGAAAATCCTGCAACAAAATGTAATTCATTGAAATCAAGACATTAATCTTAATCAGTTTGATTTATTATATTTACGTTTTTTTCCGGCAATATTTATACGTTTTACTAATAATGCGGCGTAAGAAACGTAGCGAGTGAAATCATTTTCATATGAAATGATTTCACTGTAACAATCCAGGAAATATGGCTTTCACGCCCGCCACGATAAATTCAATCCCCAGCGCCATCAGCAATAAGCCCATGATACGGGTGATGACGTTGATGCCGGTCTGCCCCAATAGCCGCACCAACCAGGGCGCGATACGGAACAATCCCCATGAACACAGGGCGAAGAGTGCGATGGCCACTGTGAAACCCGCTAAATATTCTGCGGTATGAAAACGCGTTCCCCAGACAATGGTCGAGCTGATGGCACCCGGGCCTGCCATTAATGGCAATGCAAGGGGAACCATACCGATGCTTTCTCTTATTGCCGACTCTGATTTTTCCTGCTTATTTTGCTTATCCTCGCCCAGCTTACCGCTGATCATCGACATCGCGATGGTCACCACCAGGATCCCCCCGGCAATGCGGAAGGAGTCGATAGAAATGCCAAAGAGTTGCAGGATGGCATCGCCGAGAAACAGCGAGGTCCACAGAATAATCGCCACAGAAAGGTTGGCCGTCAGATTGGTTTTATTTCTCGCGGCTGCCGTCTGGTAGCTCGTCATGCTGATAAAAACCGGGATGATGCCGATGGGGTTAACTAAGGCAAAAAGACCAATAAAGAATTTAGACCAGGTAGGAAAATCGAAGACGGTTTGAATCACGTGGCGCTCCACAGCGTTGCAAGGCAAAGAGTCATAAAACGAGCAGTAAAACCATGCTAAATATACGCCTAATCACAGCATAGCTCACCATAAATACAGCCTTTCGCACGATCTTTCGGCATGTTATGCATTTGTATTAATTATGATAATCTTAGTTGGCGCCGCCCTTTTATCATTAACATTTGATACAAATGCCCAAAAACAGCGTGCTGAAAGGTGTCAGCTTCGCTGAAACTTGATTTAGATCACGTAATCGGTACTCAGAAGTGAGTACTCTTGGTTACGTCGTCAGGGTCCCCGAATCATCAATATGAATGATGTTTTGTTGAGACTCTTCCAGTAAATCAGTGGGGCAGGAAGGCGTTAACTTATTGTTTTTCTGTAATTTACGCAACCTGCAACTGGCCTGTCTATACTGTCGTAGCGATTAGCTGGTTTACTAGAAGAGTTTAACATTATCAGGAGAGCATTATGGCTGTTACTAATGTCGCTGAACTTAACGCACTCGTAGAACGCGTGAAAAAAGCCCAGCGTGAATATGCCAACTTTACTCAAGAACAAGTTGACAAGATCTTCCGCGCCGCCGCCCTGGCTGCTGCTGATGCCCGTATCCCTCTCGCTAAACTGGCCGTTGCCGAATCTGGCATGGGTATCATCGAAGATAAAGTGATCAAAAACCACTTCGCTTCCGAATATATCTACAACGCCTATAAAGATGAGAAGACCTGCGGCGTCCTCGACGAAGATGACACCTTTGGTACCATCACCATCGCTGAACCTATCGGTATCATTTGCGGTATCGTTCCAACGACTAACCCGACTTCTACTGCCATCTTCAAATCGCTGATCAGCCTGAAGACGCGCAACGCTATCATTTTCTCTCCGCACCCACGTGCGAAAGATGCCACCAATAAAGCAGCAGATATCGTTCTGCAGGCTGCCATTGCGGCAGGCGCACCAAAAGATCTGATTGGCTGGATTGACCAACCTTCCGTTGAGTTGTCCAACGCGCTGATGCACCACCCTGACATTAACCTGATCCTCGCGACCGGTGGTCCAGGTATGGTTAAAGCAGCATACAGCTCCGGTAAACCTGCTATCGGCGTAGGTGCGGGTAATACACCGGTTGTTATTGATGAAACGGCTGATATCAAACGTGCTGTTGCCTCTGTTCTGATGTCTAAAACCTTCGATAACGGCGTAATTTGTGCTTCCGAGCAATCTGTTGTTGTTGTTGATTCCGTATATGACGCGGTGCGTGAGCGTTTCGCCAGCCACGGCGGCTACCTGTTGCAGGGTAAAGAGCTGAAAGCTGTTCAGGATATCATCCTGAAAAATGGGGCATTGAACGCAGCCATCGTCGGCCAGCCGGCATACAAAATCGCTGAACTGGCAGGTTTTACAGTCCCTGCATCCACCAAAATCTTGATCGGCGAAGTGACTGCAGTTGACGAGAGCGAACCTTTCGCTCACGAAAAACTGTCCCCGACCCTTGCGATGTACCGTGCGAAAGATTTTGATGACGCGGTAGTCAAAGCTGAGAAACTGGTAGCAATGGGCGGTATCGGCCACACGTCTTGCCTGTACACCGACCAGGATAACCAGCCTGCTCGCGTTCAGAAATTCGGTGCGGAAATGAAAACTGCCCGTATCCTGATTAACACCCCGGCTTCTCAGGGTGGTATCGGTGACCTTTATAACTTCAAACTCGCACCTTCCCTGACTCTGGGTTGTGGTTCCTGGGGTGGTAACTCCATCTCTGAAAACGTTGGTCCAAAACACCTGATCAACAAGAAAACCGTTGCTAAGCGAGCTGAAAACATGTTGTGGCACAAACTTCCGAAATCTATCTACTTCCGCCGTGGCTCACTGCCAATCGCGCTGGATGAAGTGATTACTGATGGTCACAAACGCGCGCTGATCGTGACTGACCGCTTCCTGTTCAACAACGGCTATGCTGACCAGATCACCTCTGTTCTGAAAGCCGCTGGCGTGGAAACTGAAGTCTTCTTTGAAGTTGAAGCAGACCCAACGCTGACCATCGTTCGTAAAGGTGCAGAGCTTGCCAACTCCTTCAAACCAGACGTGATTATCGCGCTGGGTGGTGGTTCCCCGATGGACGCCGCGAAAATTATGTGGGTGATGTACGAGCATCCTGAAACTCACTTCGAAGAACTGGCGCTGCGCTTTATGGATATCCGTAAACGTATCTACAAGTTCCCGAAAATGGGCGTGAAAGCAAAAATGGTTGCTATCACCACCACTTCCGGTACCGGTTCTGAAGTGACGCCGTTCGCCGTCGTAACAGACGATGCTACAGGCCAGAAATACCCGCTGGCAGACTACGCACTGACGCCGGATATGGCCATTGTCGATGCGAACCTCGTCATGGATATGCCGAAATCGCTCTGCGCATTCGGTGGCCTGGATGCGGTCACGCACTCACTGGAAGCCTATGTTTCTGTACTGGCATCTGAGTTCTCTGACGGTCAGGCTCTGCAGGCTCTCAAACTGCTGAAAGAAAACCTGCCAGCGTCTTATCACGAAGGGTCTAAAAACCCGGTTGCTCGTGAACGTGTTCACAGTGCTGCAACCATCGCAGGTATCGCGTTTGCTAACGCCTTCCTCGGTGTGTGTCACTCAATGGCGCACAAACTGGGTTCTCAGTTCCACATTCCGCACGGCCTGGCCAACGCCCTGCTGATCTGCAACGTTATTCGCTACAACGCGAATGACAACCCGACTAAACAGACTGCGTTCAGCCAGTATGACCGTCCGCAGGCTCGTCGTCGCTATGCAGAGATTGCTGACCACCTGGGCCTGACCGCTACCGGTGACCGTACTGCTGCGAAAATTGAGAAACTGCTGGCATGGCTGGAGAGCATTAAAGCTGAACTGGGCATTCCTAAATCCATTCGCGAAGCGGGTGTTCAGGAAGCTGATTTCCTGGCACATGTCGATAAACTGTCTGAAGATGCTTTCGATGACCAGTGTACCGGTGCTAACCCGCGTTATCCGCTGATCTCTGAACTGAAACAAATCCTGCTGGATACGTTCTACGGACGTGAGTTCAAAGAAGGTGACGTTGCCGAAGTGAAAACTGATGTAGCGAAAGCAGATAAAAAAGCGAAGAAAACCGCTTAAGTCTTTCCTTTAAATGAAAAACCCGCCTGATGGCGGGTTTTTTATGCGTGCTGTTAATGGATTCAAGACGCGCTTTTATGCCAGCCTGACTATCCCCTCACCCGCGCCTGAATCTCGGCCAGTGAGCCTTTAGCCAGAGCTTCTTTATAATGTTTACGGCAGACCGAGACATAGCGTTCGTTGCCGCCAATCACCACCTGCTCACCTTCGTTATAAGGTCGACCTTGCTGATCTAGTCGCAGAACCATACTCGCTTTACGCCCGCAGAAACAGATTGTTTTCAGCTCGACCAGCTTATCGGATAAGGCGAGAAGATACTGGCTACCGATAAACAGCTCACCACGGAAATCAGTTCTCAGGCCGTAACACAAAACCGGAATATCGAGATCGTCAACAACATCAGACAATTCATAAACCTGCTGGCGAGTCAAAAACTGGCTTTCATCAATCAGCACGCAATGAATCGGCTCACGTGCGTGTTCTGCGCTGATTTCATCTTTAAGCACCGTGTTCTGATTAAACAACTTCGCAGGCGACGATAAGCCGATTCGTGAGCTAACCTTGCCTGCACCGAAGCGATCGTCAATCTCGGCCGTGTAGACAAGCGTCCGCATGCCACGCTCCTGGTAATTGTAGGAAGACTGCAGCAGCGCCGTTGACTTCCCGGCATTCATTGCTGAGTAATAGAAATAAAGTTGCGCCATTGCCCGCAAAACCTCAATCAAAGTGTGATATTACTGGTGAGGATTGTATCATATTTTAACTTTTGGCTTCTAAAGCCTTATGACAAGCGGCTAAAGATGATTTTCGGTGTTTACTCCATTACAGAATCAACTTATATCTGACGTCCCCTGTCGCTGCCAAAGAAACACGCAATAAGCTCGGGATGATACTGACACAGTATTAGATACCGCCATTTCTGACGCCAGGCTTCGGAAATTATTAATGTTTTACGTTTGTATGTCCCCAATTCAGATCTAATAAAAAAGGTTGATATTTATCCACAGAAACTATAATTCGCATGAGATTAATCGGCGACATTTTCCAAAAAATGCGCTTTAACTTTGCATCTTAATACCTCAGGTATAAGTGAGTTTTGCATGATTCTTCGTATGAAATTTAAGTTAGCGCTTTTTATAAATGAGATAAATAAAGAGGAAATTTGAATTCCTTACATTCTCACCTATTGCACTGGGCAAATTAACGCTCTATTATTAGCCCAACAAACCACCCCAATATAAGTTTGAGATTACAAAAATGAGCGAAGCACTTAAAATTCTGAACAACATCCGTACTCTTCGTGCACAGGCAAGAGAATGTACCCTTGAAACGCTCGAAGAAATGCTGGAAAAATTAGAAGTTGTTGTTAACGAACGTCGTGAAGAAGAAAGCGCTGCAGCTGCTGAAATCGAAGAACGCACCCGTAAACTGCAACAATACCGCGAAATGCTGATTGCTGATGGTATTGATCCGAATGAATTGCTGAATAGCATGGCAGCCGCTAAAACCGGTACCAAAGCTAAACGTGCTGCTCGTCCGGCTAAATATAGCTACGTTGATGAGAACGGCGAAACCAAAACCTGGACAGGCCAGGGCCGTACTCCAGCCGTTATCAAAAAAGCAATGGATGACAGCGGCAAACAGCTGGACGACTTCCTGATCAGTGAGTAATCCAACTCATTAAAAAAATCCCGCTGATGGCGGGATTTTTTTTACCTCATGTTCCGTAAATACAGACAGCGCCTGATGATAATTGTGCATCCTTGATGCAATTTGCTCACACTTACGCTGTTCGTCTTATTTACTTACCCCTTGAAATGCGTGGCATACAGCGCCATGAGTCATTTACCGTATCCTGGTAATAAAAAAGCCGGGAGATAAACTCCCGGCTTTTCCTGAAACCACGCTGATTAAGCTTTGGTCACACCGACCTGACCTTCCAGCCAGGTTTTGAATTCTTCACCCAGCGTATTGTGGCGAATACCATATTCTACGAAAGCCTGCATGTAACCGAGTTTATTACCGCAATCATGGCTTTTACCTTTCATATGGTAGGCCTCAACGGTTTCTTTCTCGATAAGCATATCGATAGCGTCCGTCAGCTGAATTTCATCACCGGCTCCAGGAGGGGTTTTAGCCAGCAACGGCCAGATATTCTCGCTCAGAACATAACGCCCAACGACCGCAAGGTTAGATGGCGCAACATCTGCTTTCGGCTTCTCTACAACACCTACCATCGGGACGCTGTCACCCGGGCTGAGTGGTGCACCTTTGCAATCCACAACACCATAGGCGGTCACATCCGCAACTGGCTCAACCATGATCTGACTGGCTCCGGTTTCATCGAAACGCTTAATCATGTCAGCCAGGTTGTCCTGAGAGAGATCGGACTCGAACTCGTCCAGAATCACGTCCGGCAGGATAACCGCAACCGGTTCGTTGCCAACAACGGGATGTGCACAAAGCACTGCATGGCCAAGGCCTTTTGCCAGTCCCTGACGCACCTGCATGATGGTCACATGCGGCGGGCAAATGGACTGAACTTCTTCCAGAAGCTGACGCTTAACGCGTTTTTCCAGCATCGCTTCGAGTTCAAAACTGGTATCGAAGTGGTTTTCGATAGAGTTTTTTGACGAGTGCGTTACCAGCACAATTTCGGTAATACCCGCAGCAATACACTCATTCACGACATACTGAATTAATGGCTTATCAACCAGCGGCAGCATTTCTTTAGGAATAGCCTTTGTCGCTGGCAGCATCCTGGTTCCCAATCCCGCGACGGGGATAACTGCTTTTGTTACTTTTGAATTTAAGGCAGCCATTGAAAATCTCCTGATCTGTTCACGCGTTGAGCATGCTCATGAATTTACACGCGACTGAGTATATCAGTACCACTGCAACTCACTGGTCTGAAAAGGACGCGGTAACGTTTAATTAGGACTAATACGCAAAACTGTGGCGATAGTACCACTGGCGGAAACGCGTAGGTAAAGGTATCTGTTAAATACGTTTCGATTGCTCATTCCGCAGACAGCATTAAACGTAGACGGCCACCCGATCCCCAAACCTGACATTGCCAGGCATCACAGCGTTGGCTTAATTGATTGAGATAAGTATTGCCTAATGTACCTAACGGCACGCCGCTGCTGACCTGAATTTGGTGTTCACTCGTATTTAATGTGGCATTAAGCCCTGCCGAAACTAAAATTAAGTTTTTTAATTCGCTATGATAATAACCAACCAGCAGAGGAAACTGTCCGGGTAAATTAGCCTGGCGCAGCAATTGGTTGACCTGTTTAAGCAGACTCCCCATTTCAGGGAGTTTTTGATGTTGATGTGACAACTGTTCCTGTAACAAGCCATTGAACAGCGCACGCAGTAATAGTGCGGCCAGTACCCCATTATTCCCGGCACGCGTCACATCCAGGCAATAGAATGCAAGATCGTTTGAGGAGATCGGAGCAATATCCAACACGAGCCCAGGCTTATCGGCAGAAACAAGTTGGCGATAATTTACCCGACACCCGGACATTTTTTGTTGAACCGGCGGCTGCAGCTCCTGCAATAGTTTTGCCGCCGCCTGCGGATTTTCAACCAGCGCGTCCCAATCCTGGAACAACCGCTCTTCTTCCTCCACACGCGAATTAAACATATTGGGATAGATACAGGCAAAAACCGTCTCTTTCAGGCGGTTAAAATCTTTTACGGGTTTTAGCAATACATCCTGCACGCCAAGGCGCAGAGCTTTGGCGATATCGGCCATATTTTCAGTCGCTGAAATAACTAAAATTGGCAGCTGGAGTCCCTGATTGCGCATTTGCTCAACCAGTTTAAGACCATTCATTCGTGGCATCGCAATATCGCAAATCATCAGATCCGGCGAGGCGCTTTCCAGTTTTTCAAGCGCATCAAGCCCGTCTTCAGCCAGTAACGTATTCGCGCCCAGAGATGAAAGCCAGGAATCCAGCAGAGAACGGAAGACGGGCTCGTCTTCTACGATCATTATCTGTTTTCCTGCTAACGGCTGCGTCATCTTATCTCCCCTGACCAACGATAAATAAATAGTGGCATGTTCTATCAATAATCGCCTGTCAGATTTTACTTAAGTCACATAAAAAGAGGATGTTCACGAGGTCGTCCTCGCGAGCGGTAACAACTCATCGATTTTCTTCTCAACAGCTAATTGCCCGGCGTTGATCGCCGCTTCGGCACGATGAAAATCAAGCGTTGAAATTTGAGGGCATAACGGTTGGATAAGAATATCCGGAGGGTCGCCCGCCATACGGTTACGCTTGAGACGGTTCTCAAGCACCTGAATAGACGTGGTCATGATTTCCATCGCAGTGGGAGCAACAACCGCGCGACGTGTCGTCATCGTGCTAATACGTTCACGTATACGCTCGTGCCATTGTCGTTTCTCCCCCGCCGTCTCACCGTTCTCATCGTCATTTTCCACCGGGCTTACGGACAGTAAATCCTGCTGCATGAGATGAGCGTCATGTTGTAAATCAACTGCAATAACAATATCGGCACCCAGTGCGCGGGTCAGAGAAACGGGAACGGGGTTGACCACCGCACCATCAACCAACCAGTAACCGTTATGAGAAACGGGTGCCATCAGACCAGGTATGCTGCACGAGGCACGGACCGCAAGGTGCAAATCGCCTTCGGTAAACCAGAGCTCGCGGCCGGTGCTTAGGTTCGTTGCCACGGTGCCAAATTTTAGCTGGCAATCGCTGAATGAAGATTCGGGAAGTATCTGCCGGTAATGGTTGAATACCCGCTCGCCGCGCAACAATCCGCCGCGTCGCCATGATACGTCCATCAACTTGAGGACATCCCAATAGCTGAAAGAACGTACCCAGGTTTCCAGTTTCGGTAATTTGCCGCATGCGTAGGCAGCGCCGACCAGTGAACCAATGGAGCACCCTGCCACGATATCAATCTGTATGCCTGCGCGCTGCAGTGCATTTATAACGCCAATGTGCGACCAACCTCTGGCAGAGCCAGAGCCTAAAGCCAGCCCAATTTTTATGCTTCTCATTACCTGGATTTCTTTCCCCCGGAACGACTGGCATAGCCACAACGCCACAGCTCAGTTAACATATTGCTACCCAGGCTTATGATGCCGTTCTCTTTGTTCAGGAAGTCGATTGTGTCTCAACTCTGTCCCTGCGGTAGCGCAGTGGAGTATAGCCTATGTTGTCAGCCTTATCTGTCTGGCACGCAGGTAGCGCCAGATCCATCACATCTTATGCGTTCTCGCTATACCGCCTTTGTGTTAAAGCAGGCTGATTATCTGATCAACACCTGGCACCCGGATTGCCAGGCCGCTGCGTTTCGCGAGGATCTTGAATCAGGTTTCGCACGCACGCAATGGCAGGGTTTGACCGTCTTTGAGACAGCACCGGGAAAAAACGAGAATGAAGGTTACGTCAGTTTCGTTGCGCGTTTCAATGAGCAAGGTAAATCAGGTGCGATTATCGAATGCTCCCGATTCTTAAAAGAGAACGGTCGGTGGTACTATATTGACGGCAAGCGCCCCGTGTTCGGTCGCAACGATCCCTGCCCATGTGGATCGCAAAAGAAATTCAAGAAGTGCTGCGGGCAGTAAGCTCAGCGTCACCCCATAGCAAACACAATCAACAGGATTTACCCGGCAATGCATTCATTACAACGTAAAATACTGCGCACTATTTGCCCTGACCAAAAAGGTCTTATCGCGCGAATTACCAATATTTGCTACAAGCACGAACTGAATATTGTACAGAACAATGAGTTCGTTGATCACCGCACCGGGCGTTTCTTCATGCGCACCGAGCTGGAGGGCATTTTTAACGATGCCACTCTGCTGGCGGATCTCGACAGCGCTTTACCGGAAGGCTCCGTACGCGAATTAAATCCAGCGGGCCAACGCCGCGTGGTTATTCTGGTAACGAAAGAAGCACATTGCCTCGGCGACCTGCTAATGAAGGCCAACTATGGCGGTCTCGATATCGAGATTGCAGCCGTCATCGGCAACCATGAAACGCTGCGCACGCTGGTTGAACGTTTTGATATTCCGTTTGAACTGGTAAGCCATGAAGGTCTGAGCCGTGAAGAGCACGACAATCAAATGGCGCAGGCGATTGAGGCACATCAGCCTGACTACGTCGTTCTGGCAAAATACATGCGCGTACTGACGCCGAGTTTCGTGTCACGCTTCCCGAATAAAATCATTAACATCCACCATTCCTTCCTGCCCGCCTTTATCGGTGCCCGTCCTTACCACCAGGCTTATGAACGTGGGGTAAAAATCATTGGTGCCACCGCGCACTATGTTAATGACAATCTGGATGAAGGCCCCATCATCATGCAGGACGTTATCCACGTTGATCACACGTATACCGCTGAGGATATGATGCGTGCGGGCCGTGACGTCGAAAAGAACGTCTTAAGCCGTGCGTTGTACCAGGTGCTCGCTCAGCGTGTCTTCGTTTATGGCAACAGAACGATTATTCTTTGATAGCTAATGGAATGAATTGATTAGGTTTAATGCGTTACGAGTGAAAAGTACGCAAACGGTTCAATTCTTCGAAAGGAATGCTTTACAGCGGCGCGTCATTTGATATGATGCGCCCCGCTTCCCGATACGGAAGCAGGCCAGTAGTACCATGCATTACCCCGTGGTGGGGTTCCCGAGCGGCCAAAGGGAGCAGACTGTAAATCTGCCGTCATCGACTTCGAAGGTTCGAATCCTTCCCCCACCACCATCTCTCAGCATGACCTCAAAATTTGAATTACCCCTGGTGGGGTTCCCGAGCGGCCAAAGGGAGCAGACTGTAAATCTGCCGTCATCGACTTCGAAGGTTCGAATCCTTCCCCCACCACCATCACTTCCTCGTTATCTCCATCTATTATTATCTCGCAAAAAACTTCTTACCTTCATCCCTGATTACGCTGTTCCATTTCCCTAATTTTGGGCAAAAAAAAGCCGCCCATTATGCCCGAGCGGCTTTACTTACGACTAACACATTACAACGCTTTCAGAATGGCATCGACAGTGGCTTTCGCATCACCAAACAGCATCTGGGTGTTCTCTTTGAAGAACAGCGGGTTTTGCACGCCCGCGTAGCCCGTGTTCATGGAGCGTTTAAACACAATGACGTTCTGCGCCTTCCACACTTCCAGTACCGGCATGCCAGCGATTGGGCTGTTCGGATCATCCTGCGCCGCCGGGTTGACCGTATCGTTCGCACCGATCACCAGTACCGTGTCGGTATCGGTGAAATCATCATTGATCTCATCCATTTCCAGCACGATGTCGTACGGCACTTTCGCTTCCGCCAGCAGTACGTTCATGTGGCCTGGCAGTCGTCCTGCAACCGGGTGAATACCAAAGCGCACTTTGATTCCACGTGCACGCAGTTTCTCAGTAATCTCTGCAACCGGATATTGTGCCTGCGCTACCGCCATGCCGTAGCCTGGGGTGATGATGACCGAGTGCGAGTTTTTCAGCATTTCAGCCGTGTCTTCCGCATTGATTTCACGGTGTTCGCCCACTTCTTCAGTCGCACCAGTAGAAGAACCATCGGTACCAAAACCACCCGCAATCACGCTAAAGAACGAACGGTTCATCGCCTTACACATGATGTAGGACAGGATCGCACCTGAAGAACCGACCAGCGCACCGGTCACGATCAGCAGGTCGTTGCTCAGCATGAAGCCTGCAGCGGCCGCGGCCCAACCGGAGTAGGAGTTCAGCATAGAGACCACAACCGGCATGTCTGCACCACCGATGGATGCCACCAGATGCCAGCCGAAGACCAGAGCAATCGCCGTCATAACCAACAGAGCCAGAACCTGAACGCCCACGCTCTCAGTGCGAACGAATGCCACAAGCAGTACAAACGACACCACCAGCGCAGCCAGATTCAGTTTATGGCGATGTGGCAGCATCAGCGGCTTAGACGAAATTTTGCCGCACAGTTTACCAAACGCCACAACGGAACCCGTGAAGGTAACCGCACCAATGAAGATGCCGAGGAACACTTCTGTCAGGTGAATGTTCACCAGAATCGGTTCCAGGCCCGGTTCGTGGTACAGATAGCTATTGAAACCTACCAGCACCGCCGCCAGCCCCACAAAGCTGTGCAGAACGGCAACCAGCTCCGGCATTTCGGTCATTTCAACTTTGCGCGCCAGGCGAATACCAATTGCACCACCAATAACCATCGCGACCAGAATCCACGCGACGTTACCGGTGTCAGGCCCGAAGATGGTGGCAATCAGCGCAATCGCCATCCCGGCAACGCCGAAGCGGTTACCTTGTTGGGACGTTTCATGTTTCGAGAGCCCCGCCAGGCTGAAAATAAACAGGATCGCAGCAACAATGTATGCAGCAGTAACTAATCCTCCAGACATTTGCTACCCCTTAGTTCTTCCGGAACATTTTCAGCATGCGCTGAGTGACGGTGAAACCACCAAAAATATTAATGCTGGCAATCAGGACAGCGATAAAGCTTAAGAAGCTGACCCATCCACCATGGCCGATCTGCAAAAGCGCGCCCACCACGATAATGCCGGAGATGGCGTTGGTCACAGACATCAACGGCGTGTGTAACGCGTGTGACACGTTCCATACCACGTAGTAACCGACAACACAGGCCAGAGCAAAGACGGTAAAGTGCCCCAGGAACTCTTTCGGTGCGACGTCAGCTAACCAACCAAACAGCACGATAACCAGCGCCATGATGCCGTATTTCACCCACGGTGACGTCGGTTTGGCTTCTGCTTTTGCAACTGGCGCTGCTTTTGCCGCAGCCTGAGGCTGAGCTGAAACCTGGATCGGCGGTGCCGGCCAGGTCACTTCGCCATCACGAATAACCGTCACGCCACGCACAACCACATCGTCGAAATCAACGGCAACATTCCCGTCTTTTTCTTTGCACAGCAGTTTCAGCAGGTTCACCAGGTTGGTGCCGTAAAGCTGGGAAGACTGCGCCGCCAGACGACCAGGCAAATCGGTGTAACCGATAATTTTCACACCGTTGGCCGTGGTCACCACTTCGTTAGCGACCGTGTATTCACAGTTACCACCGTTTTGTGCGGCCAAATCTACCACCACGCTGCCTGACTTCATGGAGTCAACCATTTCACGGGTGATAAGTTTCGGTGCAGGTTTACCGGGGATCAGTGCCGTAGTCACAATGATGTCGACATCTTTCGCCTGCGCGGCAAAAAGCGCCATCTCTGCTTTAATGAAGGCTTCTGACATCACCTTCGCATAGCCATCGCCGCTACCGGCTTCTTCTTTGAAATCGAGCTCAAGGAACTCAGCACCCATACTCTGGACCTGTTCCTTTACTTCCGGACGGGTATCGAAAGCGCGAACAATCGCCCCGAGGCTGTTCGCCGCACCGATAGCAGCCAAACCCGCAACACCCGCACCAATCACCATCACTTTCGCAGGTGGAACCTTACCAGCAGCCGTGATTTGACCGGTGAAGAAGCGACCAAATTCGTGTGCCGCTTCCACAATGGCGCGATAGCCAGCAATGTTCGCCATGGAGCTTAACGCATCCAGGGACTGTGCACGTGAAATACGCGGCACCGAATCCATCGCCATTACCGTGACGTTGCGTGCAGCGAGTTTTTCCATCAGCTCTGCATTTTGCGCAGGCCAGATAAAGCTGACTAACGTCGTACCCGGGTTGAGCAGTGCGATTTCATCATCGCCAGGCGCATTCACCTTAAGAATGATATCTGACTGCCAGACGTCATTTCCGTCCACAACCGTGGCACCTGCCTCGGTGAACGCGAGGTCATCGAAACTAGCCAGTTTACCGGCGCCGCTTTCAATCGCGACGGTGAAACCCAATTTAAGCAATTGCTCAACCGTTTTCGGCGTCGCGGCAACGCGGGTTTCATTGGCCAACCGTTCTTTTGGTACACCAATACGCATAATTTTCCCTTCCATCGATTTTAGATGATGGTTTGTCAGTGATGTCCGGGGAACGCACAACGCTGCATGCAGCGGCCACTGGCGCCCCGAAAAATAAAACAGTAACAAACTTTCTATAACCTACTGAAAATTACGCTTGTGATCTAGCGCGAGATTTCAGAAATTCTTTTTTTATCTGTGAAAACCGGGCGTGAGCGCAAGCTGGCATGGTTATTTCCCTTTATTTCGCCAGAACAGGCCGATATTCCGCTCAAGCGGCACGGCAAAACACGATTAATCTCCATCGATAAACACGCTTTTAACAATGTATTAACCTAAAAAATGCGTATGCTTTATGACTTTTGCTGGTCAAGCGCGTGTTTTTTCAACATATCACTAAAGGTTATTGCAAAAGGCCTCACGGGTAGCACACACAGTGAAAAATGACGCAGACAGCCGTGTTGTTTAAATGCAATAATCAGCCACATTTTTTGACAACAACCACACCAGTATCTGGTTTGCGCAAGGCGAAGGATTATTTTTATGAAGCATAAGTTTACCCTCCTGGCGTCAGCATTTCTGTCCGTAGCGACTCTGTCAGCAAATGCCTCAACAGAGTTAACGCCGGAGCAAGCGGCAGCGTTAAAACCTTACGATCGCGTCGTTATTACCGGTCGTTACAATTCCATTGGCGATGCCGTCAGCGCTGTTTCTGCCCGCGCAGACAAAGAAGGCGCGGCCTCATTTTATGTTGTGGATATGTCTGACTTCGGCAACAGCGGCAACCAGCGCGTTAGCGCCGATTTGTACAAAGCCGATGCGCCTAAGGCCGATGCCGTTCAATTCCGTGTAATTAACGGTATTACTGAACTCCCGAAAGATAAAGCTATCGAGCTGGAACCTTTTGATACCGTCACGGTGCAGGGTTTCTTCCGCAGTCAGCCTGATGTGAATGATGCAGTGACGAAAGCAGCGAAAGCAAAAGGCGCGTACTCCTTCTACATCGTCCGCCAGGTGGATGCCAACGAAGGCGGTAACCAGTTAGTCACTGCGTACATTTATAAAGAAGACGCTAAAAAACGTGTTCTGCAGAGCCCGGATGCCATTCCACGTGATTCTGAAGCAGGTCGCGCTGCGCTGGCGAAAGGCGGCGAAGAAGCCAAGAAAGTCGAAATTCCAGGCGTTGCCACCAGCGCAACACCAAGCTATGAAGTCGGTCGTTTCTTCGAAACCCAAAGCTCAAAAGCAGGTCGTTACACCGTTACCCTGCCGGATGGCACGAAAGTCGAAGAAGTGAATAAAATCACTGCAGCCCAGATGGTACCGTTCGACAGCGTCAAGTTCACGGGTAACTATGGCAACCTGACAGAGATCTCCTATCAGGTTGCGAAGCGTGCTGCTAAGAAAGGTGCCAAGTACTACCACATCACCCGCCAGTGGCAGGAAAATGGTAGCAATATCACCATCAGCGCCGATCTCTATAAGTAATCCCTTCTCAAAAGGCGGCTCTGGCCGC
Organism: uncultured Enterobacteriaceae bacterium; assembly: GCA_963530515.1. GTDB lineage: Bacteria > Pseudomonadota > Gammaproteobacteria > Enterobacterales > Enterobacteriaceae > CBFFRJ01. The sequence goes on from CAUSEC010000003.1 coordinate 120,140, forward strand.
CTTTTTTTATTTTTTCTGCAAATTTATGCCGTCCTGCATTGCATGCCCTGACGACTCTCCGTAAAATCCCGCGCCTTAGTGATATCCACCATTTTTATGCGCTTATGCAAAATAATTATTCTGGATTGAGTTCTTTCTTGACAGGATACCCATGGAAAAGAAACTTGGCCTGAGCGCTTTAACTGCGCTGGTTCTTAGCTCAATGCTTGGTGCAGGCGTTTTCAGCCTTCCGCAAAATATGGCCGAAGTCGCCAGCCCTGCAGCCTTGCTGATTGGCTGGGCCATCACCGGCGTCGGGATCCTGCTGCTTGCTTTTGCGATGCTGATTTTAACCCGCATTCGTCCTGACCTCGACGGTGGAATTTTTACCTATGCCCGTGAGGGATTTGGTGAGCTGATCGGGTTTTGTTCGGCGTGGGGTTATTGGTTATGCGCGGTTATCGCCAACGTCTCCTATCTGGTGATTGTTTTTTCCGCGTTGAGTTTCTTTACCGATACGCCTGAGTTACGCCTGTTTGGTGATGGCAACACCTGGCAATCGATTGTCGGGGCCTCCGCCCTGCTGTGGGTCGTGCACGCCCTTATTCTGCGTGGTGTGCAAACCGCCGCCAGCATCAATCTCGCCGCGACGCTGGCGAAGCTGGTGCCGCTCGGTCTGTTTATCGTGCTGGCAGCCGTTGCATTCCACCTTGACACCTTCCGCCTCGACTTCTCCGGCATCGCACTGGGCGTGCCGGTGTGGGAGCAGGTGAAAAACACCATGCTGATTACGCTGTGGGTGTTTATTGGCGTGGAAGGTGCCGTTGTCGTCTCTGCCCGTGCACGTAATAAACGAGACGTTGGGCGCGCCACGCTGATGGCGGTGCTGGCAGCACTCAGCGTCTATCTGTTGGTCACCCTGCTCTCCGTCGGGGTCATTGCACGGCCAGAGCTGGCGGAAATGCGTAATCCGTCGATGGCGGGTCTGATGGTAAAACTGATGGGTTCATGGGGCGACGTGGTGATTGCCGCCGGGCTTATCATTTCCGTGTGCGGCGCTTATCTGAGCTGGACGATCATGGCTGCCGAAGTCCCACTCCTGGCAGCAACCCATAAAGCTTTCCCACGTGTTTTTGCCCGACAGAATAAAAACAACGCACCGGCCGCATCGCTTTGGCTGACTAACATCAGAGTTCAGGTCTGCCTGGTGCTGATCTGGCTCACAGGTTCGGATTACAACACGCTGCTGACCATTGCGTCCGAGATGATTCTGGTTCCTTATTTCCTGGTGGGTGCATTCTTATTCAAAATCGCCCGTCAGCCCTTACATAAAGGGGTCGCCGTGGGCGCATGTGTCTACGGGCTGTGGCTGCTGTATGCTTCCGGTCCCATGCATTTGCTGTTATCGGTTGTGCTTTATGCACCAGGGCTGCTGGTCTTTATGTATGCCCGTCGTACGCATGAAATCAATAGCGTACTTAAACGCCAGGAAAGAGTGCTGATTGGCTTACTGCTGATTGCCGCCGTTCCGGCCACCTGGATGTTGATGGGATAAGCGCGCCTGCCCGATGTCCTCACACAAATGTTAGTGGAAACGGCTCCAGAAAAAGATAAGTACCCAGGCGCTGAGGCACCAGCAGAGCACAGCCCCGCCCAGCGCCGGCCCGACCCGCATAAAACCGGTGAAATACCAGAGGGAAAAAAGATAGATAAAGTAGGGAATAATTGACCACATCCCAAACACAATGGTCATTCTTAACGCTTCGACGCCGCGCTCGGTGGCAACAATGTAGTGAGCAATCAGGGCAAAGGTCGGAAATAGCGGAATCAGCCCGGCAATATAATAGTTTTTTGTTTTCGCCAGCACGCCAATAAGCAGTACCACCAGCGCACCCAGCGCCGCTTTAATCACCAACCCCATAGTTTTCCCTATAATTCATTGACAACAACAACCTACAGCATAACGGAACCCCTTTCGTTTAGAAAAGATTAATGGAAGGTTCCCGCAAGGCAGTGTATGTTTTCCTTTTCGACTCACCACGATGGCATATGAATAAGATCGTTTTTGTGGAAGATGACCCGGAAGTCGGCGCGTTGATTGCCGCTTACCTGGGCAAACACGATATGGATGTCATTGTTGAACCGCGTGGCGACCGCGCCGAAGAGGTCATCGCACGCGAAAATCCTGAGCTGGTACTGTTGGATATTATGCTGCCGGGTAAAGATGGCATGACGTTGTGTCGGGATTTACGCAAGCAGTGGACGGGCCCCATTGTGCTGCTCACCTCCCTCGACAGTGATATGAACCATATTCTCTCCCTCGAAATGGGGGCCAACGATTACATCCTCAAAACCACGCCGCCAGCCGTCCTGCTCGCCCGTCTGCGTCTGCACTTGCGCCAGCGCGCGGAAGTTACTCAGCAAGAGCCTGCTCCGGCCCTGAAACAGCACAAGGCGCTGCGCTTCGGCAGTCTGTCGATAGATCCGGTTAACCGTCAGGTGACCCTGACCGGCGAGCACATCGTTCTGTCGACGGCAGACTTCGATCTTCTGTGGGAGCTTGCCACCCACGCCGGGCAAATTATGGACCGCGACGCACTACTCAAAAATCTGCGCGGCGTCACCTACGACGGGATGGACCGCAGCGTGGATGTGGCGATTTCCCGCCTGCGTAAAAAGCTGCTCGATAGCGCCACTGAGCCCTATCGCATCAAAACCGTGCGCAATAAAGGCTATCTTTTCGCCCCACACGCCTGGGATAACTGAGTCCGGTTTCATTCGCGGGTGCCTTCATGAAAAAGCTTTTCGTCCAGTTTTATCTGCTGCTGTTTGTCTGCTTTCTGGTGATGACCATGCTGGTCGGGCTGGTGTACAAATTCACCGCCGAACGTGCAGGCCGACAGTCGCTCGACGACTTGATGAAAAGCTCGCTTTACCTGATGCGCAGCGAATTGCGTGAGATCCCCCCGCACCAGTGGAATAAGACGCTCAAAGACCTGGATTTGAATCTGTCGTTCAATCTTCGCATTGAACCGATGAGCAAATACACGCTGGACGCCCCAGCCGACCAGCGGATGCGGGAGGGTGACATCGTGGCGCTGGACTCGGAATACACCTTTATTCAGCGCATTCCCCGCAGCCACTATGTTCTGGCGGTGGGACCGGTGCCGTACCTGTTTTATATGCACGAAATGCGCATCCTTGATATTACGCTGATGGTGTTTATCGCCATTTCACTCGCCTTTCCGGTATTCATCTGGATGCGCCCACACTGGCAGGAGATGCTGCGGCTGGAATCGGCGGCGCAGCGGTTTGGCGAGGGGCATCTGGAAGAACGCATCCACTTCGACAGTACGTCCAGCTTTGAGCGCCTTGGGATAGCATTTAACCAGATGGCGGATAACATCAATGCGCTGATTGCCAGCAAGAAACAGCTGATTGACGGTATCGCCCATGAATTGCGCACCCCGCTGGTCAGGCTGCGCTATCGCCTGGAGATGAGCGATAACCTGAGTGACAGCGAACGCGCCGCGTTAAATCGCGATATCGGTCAGCTCGAAGCGCTAATTGAAGAGCTGCTGACCTACGCCCGTCTTGACCGTCCGCAAAACGAACTGAAGCTCACCACGCCGGACTTCTCGGCCTGGATAGCCGGATACATGGAAGACATCCGCATCGTTAACCCAGGGCACACGCTGCTGCTCGACCATGAAGCCGCCGATTATGGTGCGCTGGATATGCGCCTGATGGAACGCGTGCTGGACAATCTGGTCAACAACGCCCTTCGCTACTGCGAAACCACGGTGAAAGTGAATCTGCTGCGCGATGGCAACCACGCGGTGCTGAGCGTGGAAGACGATGGGCCGGGCATTGTGGCAGAAGACCGACAGCGCGTGTTCGAACCCTTTGTTCGCCTTGATCCCAGCCGGGATCGCGCCACCGGTGGATGCGGGCTGGGTCTTGCCATTGTCCACTCGATCGCGCAGGCCATGGGCGGCGAGGTGACCTGCGGCGAGAGTGAGGCTGGCGGCGCACATTTCAGTTTCCGCTGGCCGATTTATCATTTAATCGACCTGCCCTGAAAAGCGACCCGGCTCCGCTGGCTAGCTTGAAGCCAACGTGCTATATAAAAGTATGTTGTAACTAACTGGACCTAATGATGGCAGACTATGACCTGATTGAACGGCTGAACAGTACCTTCCGTCAGCTTGAACATCAACTGGCGGATTTTAATGCTGACCTTGCTGAATGCCGGTTACTGGCAGGCCGGGTGTTTTCCCTCCCGGATGTGGAAAAAGGCGCAGAGCACGACCCACTGCCTGCTATTCAGGTGAAACAGCATGTCGGTCAAGAGGCCGCAGCACTGGCCCTCAAACATTACTCACACCTCTTTATTCAGCAGCAATCAGAAAAGCGCAGCAGCAAAGCTGCCGTGCGTTTGCCTGGGGTGATTTGCTTTCAGGTTGATGCCGCAGCGCGCACCCGGCTGGAAACCGCTGTCAGTACGATCAATGCGCTGAAAATGACCTTCGAGCGTATTGTTACCCTTGACTCCGGCCTTCCTTCTACCGCACGTTTTGAGTGGGTACACCGCCATCTGCCAGGTCTTATCACATTGAATGCCTACCGCACACTGACCGTCATTCGCGACCCGGCAACGCTGCGCTTTGGCTGGGCGAACAAACATATCATCAAGAATTTCACCCGCGATGAGGTGCTGGCCATGCTCGACAAGAGCAGGAAATCGCCGCGTGCCGTCGCCCCCTGGACGCGGGAACAGTGGCAGGCACGTCTGGAGCAGGAGTATCAGGACATTGCCGCCCTGCCGCAGAATGCACGCCTGAAGATCAAACGGCCCGTGAAGGTGCAGCCCATCGCGCGCGTCTGGTATTCCGGCTCGCAAAAACAGGTGCAGTATGCCTGCCCCACGCCGTTGATTGCGCTGGTCTCTGCAGAACAGGGAGGAAAAGTGCCGGACATCGGCGAGCTGCTCAACTATCAGGCCGACAACGTCCAGCATCGCTACAAACCCCAGGCACAGCCGTTGACGCTCATCATTCCCCGGCTGCACCTCTACCTCGCCGATTAAGCCGGTTTCATACTGCCGACCATCGATTCAGGACGCACCCAGCTGTCAAACTCGGCTTCCGTAAGGTAGCCGAGCGCCAGCGCCGAGGCTTTCAGGGTCAGCCCCTCTTTGTGCGCTTTCTTGGCAATTTCCGCAGCCTTGTCGTAACCAATGTGCGTGTTCAGCGCGGTGACCAGCATCAGTGACTCATTGAGCAACTGGTCGATCCGCTCGCGATTCGGCTCAATACCCGTCGCGCAGTGCTCATTGAAACTCTCCATGCCATCGGCCAGTAAACGCACCGACTGCAGGAAATTGTGGATGACCATCGGACGGAAGACGTTGAGCTCAAAGTTGCCAGACGCTCCGCCCATGTTGACCGCCACATCATTGCCCAGCACCTGGCAGCAAAGCATGGTCATAGCCTCACACTGCGTCGGGTTGACCTTGCCCGGCATGATGGAGCTGCCCGGTTCGTTCTCCGGTATGGAGATTTCACCGATGCCACAGCGTGGCCCGGATGCCAGCCAGCGGACATCGTTGGCAATCTTCATGAGCGAAGCCGCAAGACCTTTAAGCGCGCCATGGGCATGCACCAGCGCGTCACAGGTGGCCAGCGCTTCGAATTTATTCGGTGCGGTGATGAACGGCTGTTGAGTGAAGGACGCTAGCTCATCGGCCACGCGTTTGGCATACTCAGGATGGGTGTTCAGCCCGGTGCCGACCGCCGTCCCGCCCAGCGCCAGTTCGCTCAGGTGCGGCAGGCTATGCTCAATGTGCCTGAGACTATGCTCGAGCATCGCCACCCAGCCCGAGATCTCCTGCCCCAGCGTCAGCGGCGTGGCATCCTGCAAATGGGTTCGCCCGATTTTGACGATATCCGCAAAGGCGATGGCTTTCTCATTAAGCGTTTTTTTCAGGACGTGAAGTTCAGGAATGAGGTGCTCACGCAGCGCGATAATGGCTGCGACGTGCATGGCTGTGGGGAACACGTCATTCGAACTCTGACTTTTGTTGACGTCATCATTAGGATGCACTTTACGCGCCATCCCCCGCTCGCCCCCCAAAAGCTCACTGGCCCGGTTCGCCAGCACTTCGTTCATGTTCATGTTGCTCTGCGTACCGGAGCCGGTTTGCCAGATAGCCAGTGGGAATTCGTCGGGGTGCTTTCCGGCGAGGACTTCATCCGCGGCGGCGATAATCGCCGTGGACTTCTCGGATGCCAGCAGGCCCAGATCCTGGTTAACTTTCGCGGCCGCCCGTTTGGTCAGTGCCAGCGCGTAAATCAGCGAGACCGGCATTTTCTCCGTCGAAATACGAAAATGCTCAAGAGACCGCTGGGTTTGCGCTCCCCACAGTTTATCTGCCGGGACGTCAATCGCGCCCATCGAGTCTTTCTCACTACGATGCGTTGTCATTACTTTCTCCCTGTTACGAAGTGATGTTGAGTACCGACGTTGCTCACCTGCAAACAAAGCTTTAAGTATTGATGCTTGTTATGACGACGTTTATTGCTTCGTGCGCTTAAAAGGGGCGCAAAAAAACCGCCCCGAAGGGCGGTGATGATTATTTGACACAGCGTCCGCACTGGCCCGACTGGATCTGCTGGAAGAAGTCGTTGCCTTTGTCATCCACCAGAATAAAGGCCGGGAAATCTTCGACCTCGATTTTCCAGATGGCTTCCATACCCAGTTCAGGATAAGCCACGCATTCCAGACTCTTAATGCTGTTTTGCGCCAGAATCGCCGCAGGGCCGCCAATGCTGCCAAGGTAGAAGCCGCCATGTTTATGGCAGGCATCCGTCACCTGTTGGCTGCGGTTGCCTTTCGCGAGCATCACCATGCTGCCACCTTGTGACTGCAACTGATCCACATAGGAATCCATGCGGCCAGCCGTGGTTGGCCCCAGTGAACCGGAGGCATACCCTTCCGGCGTCTTGGCCGGGCCTGCGTAATAGATAGGATGATCTTTGACGTACTGCGGCAGCGGTTTGCCTTCGTCCATCAACTCTTTGAGTTTGGCGTGGGCAATATCGCGCGCAACGATAATGGTGCCGGTCAGCGACAGACGCGTTGACACCGGATATTGCTTAAGCTGACCAAGAATCTCTTCCATTGAACGGTTGAGGTTAACTTTAATGGCCTCACCCTCACCCGCCGCACGCAGGGATTCGGGAATGAATTTACCGGGATTTTGCTCCAGCTTTTCCAGCCAGATGCCATCGCGGTTAATTTTGCCTTTGATGTTCCGGTCAGCAGAACAGGAGACGCCCATCCCTACCGGGCAGGAGGCACCGTGGCGCGGCAGGCGGACAACGCGAATGTCGTGGGCAAAGTATTTCCCCCCGAACTGCGCCCCCAGCCCCAGCTGCTGCGCTTCAAGCAGCAACTCATTTTCAAGCTGTACATCACGGAAGGCCTGTCCGTGCTCGTTCCCTTCGGTCGGCAAGCCATCGTAGTACTTGGTGGAGGCCAGCTTCACGGTTTTCAGGGTCGCTTCGGCACTGGTCCCGCCAATCACAAATGCGATGTGGTACGGTGGGCAGGCCGCCGTACCCAGAGTACGCATTTTGTCCACCAGATAATTTTTCAGTTTACCCGGGCTCAGCAGCGCCTTGGTCTCCTGGTAAAGATAGGTTTTGTTCGCTGAGCCACCGCCTTTCGCGATACACAGGAACTTATATTCGTCGCCGTCGACGCTGTACAAGTCAATTTGCGCCGGCAGGTTGGTGCCGGTGTTGACCTCTTTGTACATGTCTAATGCGGCGTTTTGTGAGTAACGCAGGTTATCTTCGATATAGGTGTTGTAGACGCCCTGAGACAATGCGGCTTCATCGCCTCCCCCCGTCCAGACGCGCTGCCCTTTTTTACCCATGATGATCGCCGTGCCGGTATCCTGGCAGGTGGGCAAAATGCCTTTGGCGGCTATCTCAGAGTTGCGCAGAAATTGCAGGGCAACATACTTGTCGTTTTCGCTGGCGTCCGGGTCGCTCAGGATATCGGCAACCTGCTGCTGATGGGCAGGACGAAGCAGGAAAGAGGCATCGTGAAAAGCATGCTGAGCAAGCAGCGTCAGCGCTTTCTTATCTACCTTGAGGATTTCCTGACCATCAAACTCGGCCACGGAAACATAGTCACTGCTGAGTAAATAATACTCGGTATCGTCCTTTTTCAGCGGAAAAGGATCTTGATAAGTAAAGGTTTTAGTCGACATTGTTCTCTCACTTACTGCACGATCTGGTTATTATTCGGCAGGACATCCATCTGCCACAAAAAAGCGAGTCCGCATATCCTACACAATTATTTAACAAAAACTGAGACTAGTACGACTTTTTATATGCGCTGATTACATCGCTCAGATTTATTGCTTTAATACCCGCACTTACGTTGAACATGATTAAGGGCGGGATAATGCAAAAACTCATCAACTCAGTGCAAAACTATGCCTGGGGAAGTAAAACTGCGTTAACGGATCTCTACGGTATCGCTAATCCAGACAACCTGCCGATGGCAGAATTATGGATGGGCGCACACCCGAAGAGCAGCTCACAGGTGCAGGATGCAACAGGTACACCCCGGTCACTGCGCCAGGTGATTGAGAATGACAAAGCCACGCTGTTGGGTGCGGCCGTCGCGAAACGTTTTGGCGAACTGCCGTTCCTGTTTAAAGTGCTTTGCGCTGACCAGCCGTTGTCCATTCAGGTGCATCCGAACAAACACAATTCCGAGATTGGGTTTGCGAAAGAGAACGCGGCAGGCATTCCACTGGATGCCGCCGAGCGCAATTACAAAGACCCAAATCATAAGCCTGAACTGGTTTTCGCCCTCACGCCTTTCCTTGCCATGAATGCTTTCCGCCCTTTTGCAGACATTGTTTCGCTTCTGCAGCCGGTGGCGGGGGCGCATACGTCCATCGCCCATTTTCTTCAGGAACCCGGTGCGGAAAGGCTCAGCCAGCTGTTTGCAGCCCTGCTCAATATGCAAGGCGACGAGAAATCCCGTGCGCTGGCGGTGCTGAAAGCCGCTCTGAACAGCCAGCAAGGGGAACCCTGGGAAACCATTCGCGTCATTTCTGAGTTCTACCCGGATGACAGCGGCCTGTTCTCACCTCTGCTGCTCAATGTGGTGAAACTTAATCCTGGCGAGGCCATGTTCCTGTTCGCAGAAACGCCTCATGCTTACCTCAAAGGGGTTGCGCTGGAGGTCATGGCCAACTCGGACAACGTGCTGCGTGCCGGGCTAACTCCGAAATACATCGACATTCCGGAGCTGGTCGCCAACGTCAAATTCGAACCCAAACCGGCGAACGAATTGCTGACGCAGCCGGTAAAAAGTGGCACCACGCTGGACTTCCCGATCCCGGTCGACGATTTTGCCTTTTCTCTGCAAGACCTGAGCACTCAACCGGCAGAGCTTGCACAACAAAGTGCGGCAATCATCTTCTGCGTGGAAGGGGAAGCCGTGTTGAGCAAAAACGACAGCCGTCTGGTGCTTAAGCCCGGCGAATCCGCTTTTGTTGGCGCCGATGAGTCACCAGTGAGCGTGAGCGGTGTGGGTCGTGTGGCGAGGGTCTATAATAAGCTGAACTAAGTTACTGAACTTTTTAGCAAGGGTTGCTAAGATTTATTCAGCCTTTTCATCTATCCAGGCGGCTTATCCCGCCTGGTTTTATTTTTAGGGATAAACCGAATGAAAAAATCGCTGGTTGCTGCAGGCGTTGTGATTGCTCTGGGTGTGGTCTGGACCGGGGGATCATGGTATACGGGGAAACAACTTGAAGGCCGTCTTGCTCAGATGGTCAGCGAAGCAAATAGCCAGATTACCCGCGTTGCGCCCGAAGCAAGCGTGGTCATCTCCTCGCAAAATTACCAGCGTGGCCTGTTCTCCAGCCAACTGGAACTGGTGATTAAACCGGTCGAAGGCAAAGAAAATCCGTGGCTTAAGCCTGGGCAGAGCATTGTGCTGCATGAAAACGTCGATCATGGTCCCTTCCCGCTGGCTCAGCTGAAATCCTTCAGCCTGATCCCGTCAATGGCATCCGTTCATTCAACGCTTGTGAACAACGAGGTGACGAAGCCGCTGTTTGATATCGCCAAAGGCGAATCACCGATTGTGGTCGAAACCCGCATTGGTTATGGCGGTGATTCACGCAGCGACATTTCTTTGCGTCCGCTGAACTCAGAAAAAGAGGGTGAGAAAGTCGCTTTCAGCGGCGGTGAGTTCCGCCTCAGCGCCGATAAAGACGGCAATGTGGTGACCTTAAGCGGTCAGGCTCAGAGTGCGCTGGTCGATGCCGTCAACGAATACAACCAGCACGTTCAGCTCTCGTTCAACAATCTGAAAACAGAAGGCACCACAGAGCTTTCAAGCTTTAATGAACGCGTGGGCAACCAGAAACTGACGCTGGATAAGCTGGCGATTGCGGTTGAAAACAAAGAGATGGCCGTGCTGGAAGGCATGAACCTGAACGCGAAATCCGAGGTTTCTGGCGACAAGAAAAACATCGACAGCCAGGTGGATTACACAATTGGTAGCCTGAAAGTTCAGGGCCAGGATATGGGTAGCGGTAAGCTGACCCTGAAAATTGGCCAGATTGACGGTGAATCCTGGCATCAGTTTAGCCAGCAGTACAACGCCCAGTCTCAGGCATTGCTGGCGCAGCCTGAGGTGATGAAAGATCCGGTGTTGTATCAACAAAAAGCCGCCGAAGCCTTCTTCAGCGCTGTACCGCTGCTGCTCAAAGGTGAACCGGTCATCACCGTCGCGCCTCTGAGCTGGAAAAATGCCAAAGGCGAGACCGCCTTTAACCTGTCGCTGTTCCTGAAAGATCCGACGAAAACCACTGAGCCGGCGAAAACGCTGGCAGAGGAAGTGGATCGCAGCGTGAAATCACTGGACAGCAAACTGACCATCCCGATGGATATGGCGGTTGAGTTTATGACTCAGGTGGCGAAGCTTGAAGGCTACCAGCAAGCGGAAGCCGAGAAACTGGCGAATCAACAGGTGAAAGGCCTGGCCGCGATGGGCCAGATGTTCCGCATCACGACGCTGGAAAACAACACCATTGGCACCAGCCTGCAGTACGCCAACGGTCAGGTGACGCTAAACGGCGAGAAAATGTCTCTGGAAGAGTTTGTCGGTATGTTCGGTCTGCCTGCGCTGGGCGCACCGGGTGCGGACGAGCCGGAAGACGCGGCTCCTGCAGATCCCGCAGCACCAGCGGCTCCCGCTGTCCCTCAGCAGTAACAGCAAGCCCCTCTCACGAGGGGTTTTTTATGTGTTCGGCACCAGCCCTGGCAGCAGCACAACATTGTGCAGTGCGCGCTCGGGCTCTTCAATCCTCTGTAAAATCCGCTCAGCCAGCAGATACCCCATCTCTTTACCTGACAACGTGGCCCAGGTGACCGGGATATCATACTGCCCTTGCTCCCAGGCGTCGGCGAACGCCGCCAGCGACACCTGTTGTTCGTAGTAACGATCGATACCAGAACCTGCCAGTCGCCCGGCGCGCATCAGACCAAACCAGGCCCCCACCGCCGTCGGCCCGTTAAAACAGACAATGGCGTCAATAGTGGGGTTACGGCTCAACAGCAGCTGCACAGCTTCTGCGGATTGCTTCTGACTGGCATCGCACTCCACCACCCATTCGCTGTGAAACGGTAAGCCATACTTCAGCAGTGTGGCGCAATACCCGCCCACTCGCTCAGCGCGTATGAGCGACGAGCTTTCACCGCCGAGCCAGGCAATACGCTGATGCCCCTGCTGAATAAGATGTTCGGTCACCCGCTGGGCGGCCAGGGTGTTATCCGGGCGCACGGTATCGTTGTCATCGGGGTGATGGGCGCGGGAGGCAAAAATCAGCGGTATGCCAGCTTCCTTAGCCCGCTCACGTAGCGCTGCGCCCTGTTCGCCCGGCGCACCTGCGACAATCACGCCATCAACGCCCTGGGCGAGCAACGTATTCAGGCGCGCCTGCATATGTTCTCCGTCACGCCCACCGTGCAGCAGAAACACCATTCGCCCTTCGCTTTCCAGTGCTTCACTCAGCCCGGACGTCGCCTCGGCATAAAAGGTTTGCGCGAGATCGCAAACAATCAGGCCAATGACCCCCGTCTGCCCGCCACGCAATGCAGAAGCCTGTCGGTTACGCACAAACCCCAGCTCTTCAATGGCCTCATGCACACGCTGCCCGGTCTGGGCGGAGATGCGTCCTTTGCCACTGAGCACCAGCGACACCGTTGTAACGGAGACACCGGCGGCCAGCGCCACATCGTTGATCGTGATTTTTTTTGCTGTCGACATAGAGAATGGAAAAGCCAGATAAAACGATTTATCAATGGTGATATTTATAAACCATAGCTTGGTTTAATTATGTGATTTATTTCGCACTAAAATTAGGTAAAACGTTTTATCTTTCTGCTGCATTCACCCTCATCATAAAAATCAGGAGTTCGCATGCCCGGTAAAAAGCGGCAAAAAATTTCGTTGTGGGAGTTTTTCCAGCAATTAGGAAAGACATTTATGTTGCCGGTTGCCCTGCTCTCCTTCTGCGGGATCATGCTGGGGATTGGCAGTTCGCTGAGCAGCCAGAGCGTGGTAACGCTCCTGCCGGCGCTGGGTCACCCGATTCTTCAGGCCATTTTTATCTGGATGGGGAAAGTCGGCTCCTTTGCCTTTAGTTTCCTGCCGGTTATGTTCTGTATCGCTATCCCGCTGGGTCTCGCGCGTGAGAACAAAGGGGTGGCAGCCTTCGCAGGCTTCGTCGGCTACGCGGTCATGAACCTGGCCGTCAACTTCTGGCTGACCGCCAAAGGCATTTTGCCGACCACTGACGCCGCGGTGCTCAAGGCCAACAATATTCAGAACGTCCTTGGGATCCAGTCTATTGATACGGGGATCCTGGGCGCGGTGATCGCCGGGATTATCATCTGGAACCTGCACGAGCGGTTTAACACGATTCGTCTGCCTGATGCGCTGGCCTTTTTCGGCGGCACCCGTTTCGTCCCTATCATTACCAGCGTGGTGATGGGCCTGGTAGGGCTGGTTATTCCGCTGGTGTGGCCGTACTTTGCGATGGGTATTACCGGGCTTGGCAACCTCATTAACGGCGCGGGCAACTTCGGGCCGATGATTTTTGGTACTGGCGAGCGTCTGCTGCTGCCTTTCGGCCTGCAGCATATTCTGGTGGCGATTATCCGTTTCACCGAAGCGGGCGGGACAATGGACGTCTGCGGGCATAGCGTCAGCGGTGCGTTAACTATCTTCCAGGCGCAGCTGAGCTGCCCGACGACCCACGGCTTCTCCGAGAGCGCCACTCGCTTCCTGTCGCAGGGTAAAATGCCGGCCTTCCTCGGCGGTTTACCGGGTGCGGCGCTGGCAATGTACCATTGTGCAAAACCTGAAAACCGACACAAAATTAAAGGGCTGCTGATTTCCGGCGTGATTGCCTGTGTGGTCGGCGGGACGACGGAACCTCTGGAATTCCTGTTCCTGTTCGTTGCGCCGGCACTGTATGCCATTCACGCACTGCTGACCGGGCTTGGCTTCACCGTGATGGCGGTTCTGGGTGTGACCATCGGCAATACCGACGGTAACGTGATTGATTTCGTGGTGTTCGGCATCCTGCACGGGCTGGCAACCAAGTGGTACCTGGTACCTGTCGTCGCCGCCGTCTGGTTTGCGACTTACTACGCTATCTTCCGTTTCGCTATCCTGCGCTTCAACATCAAAACGCCGGGTCGCGAGTCTGAAACCACAAGCAGTGTTGAGAAAGCCGTCAGCGGGGCAACAGGCAAATCAGGTTATAACGTACCGGCTATCCTTGCCGCTCTGGGGGGTGGCGAGAACATCACCAGCCTGGATAACTGCATCACCCGCCTGCGTTTGTCGGTCAAAGAGATGTCTCTGGTGGATAACGAGGCCCTCAAAGCCAACCGGGCCATTGGCATCATCCAGATAAATCAGCACAACCTGCAGGTGGTCATTGGGCCACAGGTTCAGTCAGTCAAAGACGAAATGACTGAGTTGATGAACTCCGTTCACGCGTAGTGCTCGCCATAGTGTTACCGCCCTCACCCCGGTGAGGGCGTTTGTCATAAGGAAGGATGCATGTTTGATTTTTCACAGACGGTTGACCGTCACGGCACCTGGTGCACGCAGTGGGATTATGTCGCCGATCGCTTCGGTGAGGCGGATCTGCTCCCTTTCACCATTTCCGACATGGACTTTGCGACCGCCCCCTGCGTACTTTCTGCCGTACAGCAGCGTCTGAACCACGGCGTGCTGGGCTACAGCCGCTGGAAGAATGACGACTTCAGTGGCGCGATAAGCCATTGGTTTACTACACGTTTTAATACCCCTACTGACAGCAACGCACTGGTGTATGGCCCTTCTGTTATCTACATGGTCGCTGAAATGATCCGTCAGTGGTCACAACCGGGTGACGGCATTGTGGTGCATACCCCGGCGTACGATGCGTTTTATAAAACCATTGCCGGTAATCAGCGCCAGTTGGTTCCCGTGGCGCTGGAACACCATCCCTCAGGCTGGCAGTGCGATATGACACGACTGGAGTCCGCGCTGGCCCAACCGCAGAACAAAGTGCTGCTGCTGTGCAGTCCGCATAATCCCACCGGTAAGGTCTGGACGCGGGACGAGCTCAGCACAATGGCCGCATTGTGCGAACGCCACGGGGTGAAAGTGATTAGCGACGAGATTCATATGGATATGGTCTGGAGCCAGCATCAGCACATACCTTGGCATCAGGTCGCACGCAGCCCGTGGGCGCTGTTTACGTCGGCGTCCAAGAGTTTCAATATCCCGGCACTCACCGGCGCCTACGGTTTTATTGCCGATGAGCCGTCACGTGAAGGTTACCTGACCGCACTGAAAAGCAGGGATGGCCTCTCCTCACCTGCCGTGCTGGCATTAGTGGCGCATATTGCCGCTTATCAGGAAGGTGCCCCCTGGCTGGATGCGCTTCGCCGTTACCTGAAAAGTAACCTCTGTTTTATCGCCGATGCGCTCAATCACGCCTTTCCACAGCTTGCCTGGCAGCCCCCGGAATCCACCTATCTCGCCTGGATCGACCTCTCACCTCTGGGCATCGATGATACCGCCTTACAGCAGGAGCTGATTCACCGGCAGAAGGTCGCTATTATGCCGGGCGCGACCTATGGTGCTGACTTTCAGCACTTTGTTCGCCTCAATGCCGGTTGTCCACGCTCAAAACTCGAGCAGGGCGTGGCACGGCTGATTGCCGGAATAAACGCGATTCGCTAAGTCGCATGTTGCGCAAATAACATTGTTTTTGCGCAACATGGCTTTTTGAGTTGGTTTCTTCTTATAATGTTACGCACTTTACCTAAAACAAGAGTGCGACCATGATTGATACCAACCTGCCTTTAACTGATATTCATCGCCACCTGGACGGCAACATTCGGGCACAAACCATCCTCGATCTTGGCCGTGAGTTTAACCTCACCCTCCCTGCAAATACCCTTGATACACTGCTGCCGCACGTGCAGGTCTCCGCCAATGAGCCGGATCTGGTGAGCTTCCTGTCGAAACTCGACTGGGGTGTAAAAGTCCTGGCGTCTCTAGATGCCTGTCGCCGAGTCGCCTTTGAGAACATGGAGGATGCTGCGCGTAACGGCCTGCACTATGTCGAACTGCGTTTTTCTCCGGGCTATATGGCGATGACCCACAACCTGCCCGTGGCGGGTGTGGTGGAAGCGGTCATTGCCGGTGTGCGTGAGGGTAGCAAAGCCTTTGGCGTCGAAGCACGTCTGATTGGCATCATGAGCCGTACCTTTGGCGAAGCCGCCTGTCAGCAGGAGCTGGACGCTCTTCTGGCCCACCGCGATGGCATTACGGCGCTTGATCTCGCGGGCGACGAACTGGGCTTCCCCGGCAGCCTGTTCCTGCCGCATTTCAACCGCGCCCGCGATGCTGGCTGGCACATTACCGTGCATGCCGGTGAGGCCGCCGGGCCGGAAAGCATCTGGCAGGCCATTCGTGAGCTGGGTGCTGAACGTATTGGTCATGGCGTGAAAGCCATTGACGACCCGGCGCTGGTGGCATTTCTTGCCGAGCAGCGTATCGGTATTGAATCCTGCCTGACGTCTAACATTCAGACCAGCACCGTTGCTTCTCTGGCACGCCATCCGCTCAAAGCGTTCCTCGAACATGGCGTGCTTGCGTCAATCAATACCGATGATCCAGCGGTTCAGGGTGTGGATATCGGGCATGAGTATCAGGTTGCCGCTCTGGCCGCAGGGCTGAGCCGCGAACAGATTCGTCAGGCACAGATCAACGGGCTTGAAATCGCGTTCCTGAGCGCAAGCGAGAAGCAGGCGCTCAAAGCAAAAGTCTTGCAGGGGTAATATTGCCAGTGCCATATAAAAACGCCGCTCGAATGAGCGGCGTTTTTGTCAGGTCAGACTGAGCGTGGCCCGATGCTTCGCCGACTCAATACCGAGCTCAATCAGCTCCATAATCTGAATGGCCTGACTGGCGGGAACCGGGTTTTCCCCCACGCCGTTCAGCGCATCACGCATCCCCGCATAATAAGCCGGATAATTGCCTGGCACGGTCAGCCAGGTTTCTTCCACCCGCTCTTCGCCTTCCACACGCGTCAGCACACCGTCACGCATATCATAACCCCAGTCTTCCTGTGGCAGTCGTGCACCGCTTTTCAGCCGTTCTTCCTGCGGGTCGAGACCAAACTTGACGAAGCTGCCGCGAGTGCCGTGCACGATATAACGCGCTGACTCGGCGGCCGCCAGCATGGTGCCATGCAATACCACCCGGCGCTGCGGGTAAGCCAGTACGGCGTGGAAGTAATCCGTGGTCTGGGAACCAGGGCGAAGCTGAGCAAGATCGACCGTCAGGGAAACCGGCAAGCCAAAGAGATTGACGGCCTGGTCGAGTAAGTGCGGTGCCAGATCGTACCAGATACCGCTGCCAGGACCCGCCTGCTCACGCCAGCGATTG
Source organism: uncultured Enterobacteriaceae bacterium (assembly GCA_963530515.1). Lineage (GTDB taxonomy): Bacteria > Pseudomonadota > Gammaproteobacteria > Enterobacterales > Enterobacteriaceae > CBFFRJ01. The sequence goes on from CAUSEC010000003.1 coordinate 137,180, forward strand.
CGGATCTCCGGGCGATAACGGTCGAAATGCGACTCCAGATAAGTGACTTCACCCAGCGCCCCATCGGCAAAAATGCTTTTCAGGGTTAAGAAATCACTGTCCCAACGGCGGTTATGGAAGACGGACAGCACGCGTCCCAGGCTTTTGGCTAGCGCATCCAGCTCTCTGGCTTGTGATAACGTGACGGTGAAGGGTTTATCCACCACCACATGTTTGCCCGCTTCGAGTGCCGCTTTCGCCAGCGGGAAGTGGGTGTCATTCGGCGTTGGAATGACAATCAGGTCGATTTTAGGATCGTTAAACAAGTGCTTCGGCTCAGAGACAACCGGCACACTCGGCCAGTCCGCCTTCACTTTTGACGCATCGCTACTGGAAATTGCAGCCAGTTCCATGCCCGGCGTGCCGGCAATAAGCGGCGCGTGGAACGTTTTGCTGGCATAACCATAGCCGATTAATCCGACGCGGATAATGTCACTCATCTTAAGCTCTCCTGTCTTTGGAACACGTATTTCACACCATCTGCCTTTCACTCACAACCGCTTGTTAGTGCTTCTCCTTTGCCTCAGTACCAGGAATAATCGCAATACACGGGTGCCGGAGGCGGAATTTGCTGAAAAACACGTGCGGTATCTTGTCGTTTTTCACGCTCATCGGTAACATCCCGTGGCTAATAAGGAAGATGTACCAGGGAGTTGTGAACGTATGGCGTTAATTTTTAACCGTATCATTGAATTAATGGGTTGGGTGGTGCTGGGGGTTTCGACCATTCTTTTAGTCTTCGCCAGTCATATTGATAATTACCAGCCGCCAGAGCAGAGTATCGTCGCGCAGAAAAAATAAAGCGCAACGGTTACATACGCCCCTTAATTATGGCAATCAGTTGCGTATTGCCAGCCGTAACGAAGCGCGTTAATCTTCATCACCAGGCACCGTCCTGGTGTCTGCAACACCCTTAAAGAAAATTCCTAAATAAATGGTAGTGCACACCGCGACAATGATGTGCAGATAAGCCCGTTTATTATTCGACCGAATTACCCGCGAATGTTTTATTGTCTTTCTATTATATGGATAACGCTTAACATGACAGTTCAGGACTATTTATTAAAATTTCGCAAAATCAGTTCCCTTGAAAGTCTGGAAAAACTGTTCGATCACCTCAACTACACGCTTACCGACAACCAGGAAATCATTAACATGTATCGTGCAGCCGATCATCGCCGGGCTGAACTGGTGTCGGGTGGCCGTCTGTTCGACATCGGCTGTGTCCCTAAGTCAGTCTGGCATTATGTGCAGTAGCATTCGCTTAATAATGCTTTATACTCCTGGCCGGTAAAACAGCCATGGCCTACGAGGAAAAGTATGACAACGATATATGCGCAGAGAATTGGAGGCTGGCTTCTTGCCCCTCTTGCCTGGCTGCTGGTCTCGTTGTTAGGACAGACAATTAGCCTGGCCTATGCCGTTCGATTGCAATTTCCGCAGTTCATTGCCGCTATTGGCGCAGTACCGGTTGCGAATTTACTCATTTGGTTTATTTCGTTCGCCTTTGCGTCCGGAGTCTGGTGTTACACGCTGTGGCTGGTGGTTGCCTTTTTTAAACGCCGCCGCAGCGTCTTAAAACAGATGATTGTCTGGCTGCTCATTACGTTGCTGCTGGCATTGAAATCTTTTGCTTTCTTGCCGGTCGCCGATGAAATAGCGGTTCGCGATCTGCTTTTCGCCCTGGCCGCCACCGCACTTATCGTCCCTTATTTCAAACGCTCTGAACGCGTTAAACAGACGTTCGTGAACCCGTAATAACCTTACAGTTATTCTGTTGTCGCCTGCTGTTGTTTGACGGATAATAGGCGGCTTTTTTTATTTCAGGCCTTCTAATGACAGACTATCTGCTGCTCTTTATCGGAACCGTTCTGGTCAATAATTTCGTGCTCGTAAAGTTTCTTGGCCTGTGCCCATTTATGGGTGTGTCCAAAAAACTCGAAGCCGCCATGGGGATGGGACTTGCCACCACCTTCGTGATCACTCTGGCCTCCATCTGCGCCTGGATTATCGATACCTGGCTGCTTATCCCGCTGGATTTGGTCTATCTGCGCACGCTGGCGTTTATCCTTGTTATCGCCGTGGTGGTGCAGTTCACCGAAATGGTGGTACGTAAAACCAGCCCGGCGCTTTATCGCCTGCTGGGGATCTTCCTGCCGCTGATCACCACCAACTGTGCCGTGCTCGGTGTGCCCCTGCTCAACATCAACCTTGGGCATAATTTCCTGCAATCCGCGTTGTATGGCTTCTCTGCCTCCGTCGGATTCTCGTTAGTCATGGTGCTGTTTGCCGCCATCCGCGAACGTCTTGTCGTTGCCGATGTGCCCGCACCGTTTCGCGGTAATGCCATCGCGCTGATTACCGCCGGTCTGATGTCACTGGCCTTTATGGGCTTTAGTGGTCTGGTGAAGTTGTAATGAATGCAATCTGGATTGCCATTGTTGCCCTGAGCGTACTCGGGCTGCTGTTTGGCGTCATTCTTGGTTATGCGTCGCGCCGTTTCGCCGTTGCGGACGATCCGGTTGTCGAAAAAATTGATGATTTGCTGCCACAAAGCCAGTGCGGCCAGTGCGGCTACCCTGGCTGTCGCCCCTATGCGGAAGCCGTCGGCTTACAGGGTGAGAAAATCAACCGCTGCGCGCCCGGCGGCGAAGCGGTGATGCTGAAAATCGCCGAAACGCTAAACATCGACCCGCAGCCCATCGACGGTGACGACGTCGCCCTTGAACCTGTGCGTATGCTCGCTATTATCGACGAAGCAAACTGCATCGGCTGCACCAAATGTATTCAGGCTTGCCCTGTCGATGCCATTGTTGGCGCAACCCGCGCAATGCACACGGTCATGAGCGACTTGTGTACGGGCTGTAATCTCTGTGTGGATCCGTGCCCGACGAAATGTATTGAACTGCGTCCGGTTGAAACGACCACCGCCAGCTGGAAATGGGACCTGCACACGATTCCGGTGCGTATTATTCCCGTGGAACAACATGCTTAAGTTATTCTCCGCTTTTCGAAAAGACAAACTGTGGGATTTTCACGGTGGTATTCATCCGCCGGAGATGAAAACGCAGTCAAACAGCACGCCACTGCGTCAGTTACCGCTGGCGACACGCTTTGTTATTCCGCTGAAACAGCATATTGGTGCCGAAGGTGAGCTGTGCGTCGCCGTGGGCGATCATGTCGTGCGTGGGCAGCCGTTGACCCGTGGTCGTGGCCGCATGTTGCCGGTACACGCGCCAACCTCGGGTACCATTGCCGCCATTGCGCCCCACTCTACCGCGCATCCCTCTGCACTGCCGGAGTTGAGCGTCATTATTGATGCCGACGGCGAAGACAAGTGGATTGAGCGTGATGGCTGGAGTGACTATCGCACCCGCGAGCGTTCGGCGCTGATTGAGCGTATTCACCAGTTTGGCGTTGCCGGGCTTGGCGGCGCAGGCTTTCCCACCGGCGCGAAGCTCAAAGGTGGCGGCGACCTTATTGAAACACTGATTATCAATGCCGCCGAGTGCGAGCCCTACATCACCGCGGACGATCGCCTGATGCAGGACTGCGCGGCACAAATTATTGAAGGGGTGCGCATCCTGATGCACATCCTGCAACCACGCCAGGTGCTGATTGGGATTGAGGACAATAAACCTCAGGCCATCTCCATGCTGCGCGCGGTACTGGCGAACGCGCACGATATCCAGCTGCGCGTTATTCCGACCAAATATCCTTCCGGCGGCGCCAAGCAGCTCACGCAAATCCTGACCGGCAAACAGGTTCCGCACGGTGGGCGCTCATCCGATATTGGCGTCCTGATGCAGAACGTCGGCACGGCCTATGCTATCAAGCGCGCCATTATCGACGGTGAGCCGCTGACGGAACGTGTGGTTACGTTGACCGGTGAAAGCGTCAGCCAGCCGGGCAATGTCTGGGCGCGTTTGGGTACCCCGGTGCGCCATTTACTGGACAATGCCGGTTTCTGCTCTTCGGCAGAACAGCTGGTCATCATGGGCGGCCCGCTGATGGGCTTCACGCTGCCATGGCTCGATGTGCCGGTGGTGAAAATCACCAACTGTCTGCTTGCCCCCTCCGCCAGCGAAATGGGTGAGCAGCCCGAAGAACAAGGCTGCATTCGTTGTAGCGCCTGTGCCGATGCCTGCCCGGCTGACCTGCTCCCGCAGCAGCTTTACTGGTTCAGTAAAGGCCAGCAGCATGACAAAGCCACCGCGCATAATCTCTCCGATTGCATCGAATGCGGTGCCTGTGCCTGGGTTTGCCCGAGCAGTATTCCGCTGGTGCAGTATTTCCGTCAGGAGAAGGCGGAAATCTACGCCATCGCCCAGGAAGAAAAACGCAACGCCGAAGCCAAAGCCCGCTTTGAGGCACGTCAGGCGCGTCTTGAACGTGAAAAAACCGCCCGTGCGGAACGTCACAAGCAGGCCGCCGTGCAACCTGCCGCCAAAGATCAGCAGGCCATTGATGCCGCCCTGGCGCGCGTACGCGAAAAACAGGCATCAGCCACATCCACCCTTGTGGTGCAGGCCGGTAGCACGCCGGACAACAGCGATGTGATTGCCGCTCGTGAAGCACGCAAAGCGCAGGCGCGCGCGCGTCAGGCTGAAAAAGCCTTACAGTCAGAACCGGCCGTGGTGGCTGACACCGCCCCGACCGAACCCGTTGACCCACGCAAAGCAGCCGTAGAAGCAGCCATTGCCCGGGCGAAAGCCAGAAAACAGCAACAGCAGGGTGAGGCGGAATCTCCGGCTCCGGTTGATATCCCTGCCCCAACCGTTGCAGAACCGGTTGACCCACGCAAGGCCGCCGTGGAAGCGGCCATTGCCCGGGCGAAAGCCAGAAAACAGCAACAACAGGGTGAGGCGGAATCTCCTGCCCCGGTTAATGCCCCTGCCCCAACCGTTGCCGAGCCGGTTGACCCGCGCAAAGCCGCCGTGGAAGCGGCCATTGCCCGGGCAAAAGCCAGAAAACTCCAGCAACAGGGCGAGACAGAATCACCAACAGCAGTTGATGCTCCAACTCCACCTGTTGCCGAGCCGGTTGACCCGCGCAAAGCCGCCGTGGAAGCAGCGATTGCCCGGGCGAAAGCCAGAAAATTACAACAGCAGGCCACGCCCGTGGACGCTGCCAATGACGATCCCCGAAAAGCGGCAGTAGCGGCAGCTATCGCTCGGGTTCAGGCAAAAAAAGCCGCACAGCACGCTGTTAACGAGGATTAAATGGTTTTCAGAATCGCAAGTTCCCCTTACACCCATAACCAGCGCCAGACATCGCGCATTATGATGCTGGTTGTGCTCGCGACCCTGCCTGGGATCGCCGCTCAACTGTGGTTTTTCGGCTGGGGAACGCTGGTCCAAATCGTCATTGCCATTGCCACAGCACTCGCCTCTGAGGCACTGGTGCTGCATCTGCGTAAGCAAAATGTGAGAGGTATTCTGGCGGATAACGCCGCCCTGCTCACCGGGCTTTTACTGGCTATCAGTATTCCGCCTTTCGCCCCCTGGTGGATGGTGGTGCTGGGCACTGTTTTTGCGGTGATCATCGCCAAGCAGCTTTATGGCGGACTGGGCCATAATCCGTTTAACCCAGCGATGATAGGCTACGTGGTGCTGCTCATCTCATTCCCGGTGCAGATGACCAGTTGGTTACCGCCGTTTGAGATTGCCAAAACCGTGCCCGGCCTGATGGATGCGGTGCAGATTATTTTCACCGGACATGCCGCGACAGGTCATACGATGGACAGCCTGCGCATGGGGATTGACGGCATCAGCCAGGCCACGCCGCTGGACACCTTCAAAACCTCGCTGCATGCCGGGCATAGCGTCAGCGATATTCTTAACTACCCGATTTACAGCGGCGTCCTGGCGGGTGCGGGCTGGCAGTGGGTCAACGCGGGTTATTTGCTGGGCGGCCTGTTCCTGTTCGCAAAAAAAACCATCCGCTGGCACATTCCGGTGAGCTTTTTGGTGTCACTGGCTGTCTGTTCCTCTCTGGGCTGGATTTTCTCCCCGGAAAGCCTGGCGTCGCCGCAGCTGCATCTCCTCTCCGGTGCGACCATGCTCGGTGCGTTCTTTATTCTTACCGATCCGGTTACCGCATCGACCACCAATAAAGGTCGTCTGATTTTTGGTGCGCTGGCAGGGTTACTGGTGTGGCTGATTCGTAGCTTTGGCGGTTATCCGGATGGCGTGGCGTTCGCGGTGTTACTGGCGAACATTACCGTGCCGCTGATCGATTACTTCACGCGCCCGCGCGTGTACGGCCATCGTTAAGGAGTCGCCATGCTAGATACCATGCGTAAATATGGCATGACGTTGACGCTGTTCGCCGCGGCGTCAACCGGCATGACCGCAGCCATTAACCAGCTGACAAAATCCACCATTGCCGAACAGGCCGTGATGCAACAAAAGGCGTTGTTCAGCCAGGTGTTGCCTGCCGACAGCTATAATAATGCCTTGCAGAACAGCTGTTACCTGGTCGACGCGCCAGAGTTGGGAAAAGGCAAACACAAAGTCTATATCGCCCGCAAAGATGACACCCCGGTGGGCGTCGTCATTGAAGCCACCGCGCCTGACGGCTATTCCGGTGCCATTCAGTTGCTTGTGGGTGCGGATTTTAACGGGACGGTGTTGGGTACCCGTGTTACGGAACACCATGAAACACCGGGCCTGGGTGACAAAATCGAACTGCGTATTTCTGACTGGATCAACGGGTTTGCCGGTAAGAAAATCGACGGGGCGAACGATACACACTGGGCGGTGAAGAAAGACGGTGGGGATTTTGATCAGTTCACCGGTGCGACCATCACACCTCGTGCGGTGGTCAATGCCGTCAAACGCGCGGGTCTGTATGCCCAGACGCTGCCCGCCCAGCTTTCCAGCCTGCAGACCTGTGGGGAGTAACCATGAGCGAAGTTAAAGACATTATCGTCCAGGGGTTGTGGAAAAATAACTCCGCACTGGTGCAGCTGCTGGGTATGTGCCCGCTACTTGCCGTGACGTCTACCGCGACTAACGCCCTGGGCCTGGGACTGGCAACCACGCTGGTGCTGACCCTGACCAACCTGACCATCTCGCTGGTACGTCGCTGGACGCCGTCAGAAATTCGTATTCCTATCTACGTGATGATCATCGCCTCCGTCGTGAGCATTGTGCAGATGTTGATCAATGCCTATGCCTACGGCCTGTATCAGTCGCTGGGGATTTTTATCCCGCTCATCGTGACCAACTGTATCGTGGTCGGACGTGCCGAAGCCTTTGCCGCCAAAAATACGCCTGGGCTCTCCGCACTGGACGGCTTTTCCATCGGCATGGGGGCAACCTGCACCATGTTTGCGCTGGGATCGATTCGCGAGATCCTTGGTAACGGCACCCTGTTTGACGGGGCAGACAGCCTGCTGGGCAGTTGGGCGAAAGTGCTGCGCGTGGAAGTCTTCCATACTGACTCTTCTTTCTTGCTGGCTATGCTGCCACCGGGGGCGTTTATTGGCCTGGGCATGCTGCTGGCGATTAAGTATCTGATTGATGAACGCTCGAAAAAACGCCGCGCTGCGGTGGCCGCCGGCGAGCCCACTCAAACCGTGCCCGGGAAGGCCTGATGAACAAAGTGAAGCGGCGGGAAATTTTGACCCGCCTGCGGGATAACAATCCGCACCCGACGACAGAACTGAACTTCAATTCTCCTTTCGAGCTACTGATTGCCGTGCTGCTCTCAGCGCAAGCCACTGACGTGAGCGTGAACAAAGCGACCGCCCTGCTCTATCCGGTTGCGAATACGCCACAGGCAATGCTGGAGCTTGGCGTTGACGGTGTGAAAGGCTACATCAAAACGATTGGCCTGTTTAATACCAAAGCAGAAAACGTGATTAAGACCTGCCGTATTTTGGTGGAACAGCATGCAGGTGAAGTGCCGGAAGACAGAGCGGCACTGGAAGCCCTGCCCGGCGTTGGACGCAAGACGGCCAACGTGGTGCTGAATACAGCATTCGGCTGGCCGACGATTGCCGTGGATACCCATATTTTCCGGGTGTGTAACCGTACCCGTTTCGCGCCGGGCAAAAACGTTGAGCAGGTAGAAGATAAACTGCTCAGCGTCGTCCCGGCGGAGTTTAAGGTCGATTGCCATCACTGGCTGATCCTGCATGGCCGCTATACCTGCATTGCGCGCAAACCGCGCTGCGGCTCCTGCATTATCGAAGATCTGTGCGAATTCGACAGCAAAACAGAGCTCTGAATTCGCGTTCTTTCAAAACGGCCTGAGAATAGCAAGCAGGATAATCAGCGCCACGGCGCCAACCACCAGCGCAGTGGCCTGAGACACCATCCCCGGAATACGCGTGGAGGCGCCGGTCGACAGACGGCGTAATGTACCGGTGAGCACGCCGTGGATCCCGGAAAGCCCAACCACCACCAGGATTTTCAGCACCAGCCAGAGATGCGGCATCTTCCCGTGCAGGACAACCATCGCAATCCCCATCAGCCAGAGCAGTACCATAGCAGGTGACGTGACTTTACGGCTCCACTGTCGGACAAACTCCAGCATCGCCGTCGGGAGCGAAGCCTGTTGCTTCACCAGATGCTTGCACCAGCCGACCACAACGGCCATGACCAGAATCCCGCCAATCCAGATGATGGCCGCAATGATGTGCATGGCATTGAGCCATGGATGTAAATTCATGGGTAAACTCCGAAAAAAATACGAGAGATGAAGTCTGACAGCGTCGGCCTGGGCTGTCATTGACTACTGATAAGCGAACAAAAAAATCCGCAAAAACATTGATCTGCGGCAGGCCCTGCCAGGGAAGGGGCGCCCGGCATGGACATCAATATGGGGAAAAACAGCGACCTGAACCCTTAGACACTGCAATGTCTTTCACTTGTCGAGTATTATCCCGCCATACCTGTCATTCATTCCCATTCATGTTACTTATTAGTATTTATCCTGGCGAATAGTTTTTTTATGCAAAAAAAATTCTACCCCAACGTGATTATTATCACATTGATAGCACGATGTTAATTTTTGGATCTTACTGACGATAACGTTTGCGGAGCAATCTCTGCTACACGTTGAAAACCAACACATACCACCACTAAATTACATAGATATAGTCTGATAAACTGCAATTAAAGCAAAACAGCAGAACATATAACCATTAAGCCTTTTTCACCCCTTAGGGATAGTGAAATAAACTGCCATTATGTAAGCGGCAAAATTTAACGCTGAATAACATTTGTCGCAACGGATTATAATATCGCTAAAGATAAATGTAACAGATCATTGCAAAGGTATTGCCTCAGCCCCCCGGATAGGGAACATTACCCGCCGTTTTCCCTCCCGCAATAATTATAAGCGCGATAAATACTGGGAATCGCGTATCGATTCACCCCATTAATATGGGATGTAAAAAAAGAGGTATTTGTGTCTACTGCAAACAATAAACCAACAGAAAGCGTGAGTCTGAACGCTTTCAAACAACCAAAAGCGTTTTACCTGATCTTCTCTATCGAGTTGTGGGAGCGTTTCGGCTTTTACGGCCTGCAAGGGATCATGGCGGTTTACCTGGTTAAGCAACTGGGTATGTCCGAATCTGATTCTATTACACTGTTCTCTTCCTTCAGTGCGCTGGTGTACGGTCTCGTCGCCATCGGCGGCTGGTTAGGCGATAAAATCCTCGGTACCAAGCGTGTGATTATGCTGGGTGCCATCGTGCTGGCCATTGGCTATGCGCTGGTTGCCTGGTCCGGGCACGATGCGGGCATCGTTTACATGGGGATGGCAGCCATTGCCGTGGGTAACGGCCTGTTCAAAGCCAACCCCTCTTCCCTGCTGTCAAAATGCTATGCCAAAGATGACCCACGCCTGGACGGTGCATTCACCATGTACTACATGTCCGTTAACGTGGGTTCTTTCTTCTCTATGCTGGCAACCCCCTGGCTGGCGGCACAGTTCGGCTGGAGCGTGGCCTTCGCGCTGAGCGTCGTGGGCCTGCTGATCACCATCGTGAACTTCGCGTTCTGCAAACGCTGGGTTAAAGATTACGGTTCCAAACCAGACTTCGAACCGGTACGTATGGGCTACCTGCTGGCCACCATCGTCGGTGTTGTGGTACTGGTCACCATCGCGACCTGGCTGCTGCACAACCAGGGCATCGCACGTATGGTTCTGGGCGTGGTCGCACTGGGTATCATCTGCATCTTTGCAAAAGAAACCTTTGCACTGCAGGGCGCCGCTCGCCGCAAAATGATCGTTGCGTTCATTCTGATGCTGCAGGCTATCGTCTTCTTCGTGCTGTACAGCCAGATGCCAACCTCTCTGAACTTCTTCGCTATCCGTAACGTGGAACATACCCTGCTGGGTATTGCGTTCGAGCCGGAGCAGTTCCAGGCCCTGAACCCATTCTGGATCATTATTGGTAGCCCGATTCTGGCCGCTATCTATAACAAGATGGGCGATACCCTGCCAATGCCGCACAAATTCGCCATTGGTATGGTGCTGTGCTCTGCGGCATTCCTGGTGCTGCCACTGGGTACCAAGTTTGCCTCAGACGCCGGTATTGTTTCCGTTAACTGGCTGGTCGCAAGCTACGGTCTGCAAAGTATTGGTGAGCTGATGATCTCGGGTCTGGGCCTGGCCATGGTCGCACAGCTGGTGCCTCAGCGCCTGATGGGCTTCATCATGGGCAGCTGGTTCCTGACCACCGCCGGTGCCAACATCATCGCTGGCTACGTTGCTAATCAGATGGCGATCCCTGAAAACGTCACCGACCCGCTGATGTCACTGGAAATCTACGGTCACGTCTTCCTGCAAATCGGTATCGTCACGGCGGTCATCTCCGTGCTGATGATTGTCGCTGCACCGAAGCTGAATCGTATGACGCAGAATGACAGCAACGATGCTATCGAAGCGGAAAGCGTGAACGCGTAATCTTTTCCGTAAGCAGATATTAATTAAGCCGTTAACTTTTCGTTAACGGCTTTTTTTTTATGCCTGAGGAGAATAATCTATGCCGGAAATCAGCTAAAAGGAGTGAAGAATGAAACTGTTTTATAAACCAGGTGCCTGCTCACTGGCTTCCCATATTGCCCTGCGTGAAGCAGGTAAAGACGTTGAACTGGCGAGCGTGGATTTGATGAAAAAGCGCCTGGAAAACGGTGACGACTTTTTTGCTATCAACCCGAAAGGACAGATCCCTGCTCTGCAGATTGACGCAGATACCCTGCTGACCGAAGGCGTGGCGATTATGCAGTACGTCGCGGACAGCGCGCCGCAGAGCCAGCTACTGGCACCGGTGGGTGACTTATCGCGTTACAAGACGCTGGAATGGCTGAATTTCGTTGCGACCGAACTGCACAAAGGGTTTACGCCACTGTTCCGCCCGGACACCCCGGAAGATTTCAAGCCGACTGCACGTGCACTGATTGAGAAAAAACTGCAGTACGTTGACGATACGCTGGCAAACCAGCAGTGGATCAGCGGCGAGCACTTCTCCATTGCCGATGGGTATCTGTTCACAGTGCTGCGCTGGGCGGTTGCGGTGAAACTGACGATGCCGGCAGCAGGCAATATCGCGGCCTATATGCAGCGCGTCGCGGCTCGCCCGGCGGTGGCTGCAGCCATGGCAGCAGAGGGGATTTAACCTTCGCCATAAAAAAAGGGAGTGATTTCTCACTCCCTTTCATCACTCCCCCGCCCGCTTATTTCCAGCAGACAAGGCAGTAGTTCTTCTTACCACGACGCAGCAGCGTATAACGACCAAACAAACGGTCGCTGTCCGCGAAGATGTACTCCGGGTCAGCCTGTTTTTCACCGTTAATGGTCACCGCATTCGAGGCGATGGTTTTGCGAGCCTGGCCGCGAGACGGCTGCAGCTCAGAATCCACCAGCGCCTGCATCAGGTCAGCACCTTTTTCCATTTCAATCATTGGCACGCCATCCTGCGCCAGCTGTTCGAAATCTGCTTCGCTCAAATCGCTAAGGGTGCCATTAAACAGGCTCTCAGTAATGCGTTTTGCCGCTACCAGACCTTCTTCACCGTGCACCAGTTTCGTGACCAGCTCCGCCAGCACATACTGTGCACGTGGCGCTTTACCGCTGTTTTTATCTTCTTCTTCCAGCGCATTAATGTCTGCGATGTCCATGAAGGTGAAGAATTTGAGGAAACGGTACACGTCCGCATCGGCGGTGTTGATCCAGAACTGATAGAACTTGTACGGGCTGGTTTTCTTCGGATCTAACCAGACTGCGCCACCTTCGGTTTTACCGAATTTGGTTCCATCCGCTTTGGTGATCAGTGGAACGGTCAGACCGAAGACCTGATTCTGGTGCAGACGACGGGTCAGATCGATACCGGAGGTGATATTACCCCACTGATCGGAACCGCCGATTTGCAACGCCACGCCGTGCAGATTGTTCAGGCAAGCGAAGTCATAGCCCTGCAGCAGGTTGTAGGAAAACTCGGTGAACGAGATGCCCTGATCGTCACGGTTCAGACGCTGCTTCACCGCTTCTTTGTTGATCATCTGGTTTACAGAGAAGTGCTTGCCGATATCACGCAGGAAGGTCAGCACGTTCATGCCGCCAAACCAGTCATAGTTATTGGCCGCAATCGCTGAGTTTTCGCCACAGTCGAAGTCGAGGAACGGGGCAACCTGTTTGCGGATTTTGTCCACCCACTCCTGCACGGTGTCTTCGGTGTTCAGTTTACGCTCTGCGGCTTTAAAGCTTGGGTCACCAATCAGACCCGTTGCGCCGCCGACCAGTGCAACAGGTTTGTGACCTGCCTGCTGGAAGCGTTTCAGGCATAACAAAGGAACAAGATGCCCCAAATGCAAGCTGTCAGCGGTGGGATCGAAGCCGCAATAGAGCGCGATCGGGCCTTGCGCCAGTCGCTCTGCTAACGCTTCCTCGTCCGTCACCTGGGCTACCAGCCCGCGCTCTTGCAATTGTTTAATCAAGTTACTGCTTGCCATCAAATTCTCCATTTAAAACGACTGCACCTCTGTCGGTACACGACTTTTCGCCAGTTACGAAAGCTACATAGAATAAAGCGCCGGATGCAGTAGCACCAGCGCTTAGCACAACATTTTTTCAGGGATTACGGCGCGAGTCGGTCAATTTTCCAGGCGTCGTTTTCGCGTTGATACAAAAAACGATCGTGCAGACGGTTGGCACCGCCCTGCCAGAATTCCATTTGCTCGATACTGACGCGGAATCCTCCCCAGAAACTCGGCAGTGGCACTTCGCCCTGCTGGAACTTTTGCTTGAGTTCAAGGAATTTGCTTTCCAGGATCCCACGAGCAGAAATGCGGCTGGATTGCTGTGAGACCCAGGCACCAATCTGGCTGTCACGCGGGCGACTATGGAAATACTTCACCACGTCCAGTGTGGAAAGGCGCTCCGCCTTGCCGATGACCATGACCTGACGTTCCAGCATGTGCCACGGGAAAAGCAGGCTAATCGCGGGGTTTTTCTCGATGTGATGCGCTTTGCGGCTGCCGAGGTTGGTGTAAAACACCAGCCCGCGCTCATCATAATGCTTGAGCAGGACAATACGCTGATACGGCTGCCCGGTTTCATCTACGGTGGCGACCACCATGGCCGTCGGGTCAGCCAGTTTGGCTTCACATGCCTGTCCCAACCAACGTTCAAAAAGTGGCAAAGGCTCAGCGGGCAGGTCGTTTCGGCGGAGTCCGCCTTTGGTGTATTCACGGCGCAGGTGCGCGATTTGCTGCAATTGATCGTTATCAGACATGGCGTTAGCGAAATCAGTCATTAGGTGGGGCTATTGTGCGCCCCCCCTGCAAAAATCTCAACGCTGCGGATTCTGTAGCTGACAGTTGTTCAGCACGATGCGGTCGCGTTTGTAGACCGTGGCCGTGTCCCCTTTTGACCAGAAGACGTACACCCCGTCGGTGTATCGCGCACCGGAGGCTGACAGCCCTTGCTCAAGGGTCAATAACTTATCGTCATAGACAAAACGTGCTTCCTGGCGGGTTTTATTCAGCTTCACGCTGAGCGGTTTTTCCTCGCACTGGTATTCCAGCGTATCGGTATGCATTCTTTCAACGAATTGATTGTAGTAACTGCACCCGGCAAGCAGGGCGGGCAGGCAAGCGATCAGTATTTTTTTCATGCGGCGTATCCACGACGGTCCAGGTCTGGAGAATGCGACGAACATCCTCCCTAAAACCCGGAGTCTAGCGGTACGTTGCCTGCCTGAAAGTCAGTTAACTCTGATTCTGTCGAGGATTGGCGGGAAAAATAGCCCCCAGCACGGTAGGTTGTGACGCGCCGGTCACCGATGGCAAATTACCCGGCAAACCCGCCAGCGTGCGCCAGGCAAGCCAGGCGAAGGCCAGCGCTTCCATATCATCACCGCTAATGCCCGCCTCATCGGTGGTGGTGACCTCCGTACCCGGTAACAGGGCGGACAGACGCGCCATTACCAGAGGATTACGGCTGCCACCGCCGCAGACCAACAGACGGTCGCAGCCACCGCTCAGCAGCACCTGCTCAGAGATGGTCACCGCAGTCAGTTCGGTCAGTGTGGTTCCCACATCGCGAGGATCCAGCGCCGGGAAGTGGGCAAGATGACGTTCCAGCCAGCCATAGTTGAAATATTCCCGCCCGGTGCTTTTGGGGGCCGCGGCAGCAAAATAGGGATCGCTCAGCATGTTCTGCAGCAGCGGGATAATGACTTTGCCTCCGCTCGCCCACTGAGCGTCTTTATCGTAGGGCTTGCCGAGCTGACGCCAGATCCAGGCGTCCATCAGCATGTTGCCCGGCCCGGTGTCATAGCCTCTGACAGGTTTGCCCGGGAAGAGTAAGGAGACGTTGGCGATACCGCCGATATTGAGCACCATTCGCCGCTCAGTCGGGTGGGCCAGTAAGGCGTGATGGAATGCAGGCACCAGCGGTGCGCCCTGCCCGCCAAGTGCAATATCACGGCGGCGGAAATCCCCGACCACGGTCA
This sequence comes from uncultured Enterobacteriaceae bacterium, assembly GCA_963530515.1. Lineage (GTDB taxonomy): Bacteria > Pseudomonadota > Gammaproteobacteria > Enterobacterales > Enterobacteriaceae > CBFFRJ01. The sequence goes on from CAUSEC010000003.1 coordinate 152,193, forward strand.
CGCCCGTACGGGCAGCAATCTGGTTGTTGTCGCCAATTTGCATCGTATGCGGCTCGTCACCCACCGGCTCATGCCAGACGGTCTGACCGTGGCAGCCAATCGCCACAATATCTTTGGCACTAAGATGCTCTTGCGTCATTAGCGCCTGTACCGCGTCGGCAAAGAGTTTGCCTAGCTGGCTGTCCAGTCGCCCCAGTTGCGACAGAGTAAGCGGCTGCCCCTGGCAAACACCCAGAATCGCCTCTTTCATGGCGATAGGCATAGGCCAGGTCAGGCTTGCCTGTTGCGCGACCATCCGTTCGTCAATCGCCGCAAGAACCACATCTACGCCATCCAGACTCGTTCCCGACATCACGCCAATGTAGCGACCCGATTTCATACGTCTTCCTTCGTTGCGAAACTGAGGGATATCACTCCACCATAAAATGGTGGGCATGACTATCGATTACAAATACTTTTTAACAATCAAGTCAGACTTTATCCCGTCGTAAATTGCCGCCTCTGGCATATAATCGGCTCGTTTAAACATGGTTAAACCCGGTGCAGGTATTATTTCTGTCACGTTTTGGCAGAAGACATGACCAGGAATGGCGAGATGCCATATAATTTAATCATGACGGATGCTCAACCGAGCGCGTTTTGGTGAACAGGAGATTCATAAATGATGTTACGTGCACTGGCAGTTACGCTGGTTGGTTTCACTCTGGCGGGTTGTGTTAACGATAATTCTCTCTCCGGAGACGTTTACACCGCCTCTGAAGCCAAACAGGTGCAAAATGTCACTTACGGCACCATTGTCAATGTTCGTCAGGTGCAGATTCAGGGCGGCGATGAAAACAACGTGATTGGTGCGCTGGGTGGTGCTGTACTGGGCGGTTTCCTGGGTAACACCGTAGGCGGTGGTACCGGGCGTTCACTCGCAACCGCAGCGGGTGCTGTGGCAGGCGGTGTCGCCGGTCAGGGCGTGCAGGGTGCCATGAACAAATCCCAGGGCGTCGAGCTGGAAATTCGTAAAGACGATGGCAGCAGCATTATGGTCGTGCAGAAACAAGGTAACTCTCGTTTCGCCGCTGGCCAGCGTGTTGCACTGGCAACCAACGGTCGTCAGGTTACCGTCTCTCCGCGTTAAGTTAAGCGCAAAAAAAAGCCTTGTATCAACAAGGCTTTTTGCGTTTTAGTCTTTCGACTGCAGTTCAATAATATTTTGTTCCAGGCGCGAAATCAGACCAATCAACAGTTCAAGCTCCTGGGCAGAAATCCCGGAGAGAATCTCCCCCCGCGTTTTCTTAATAACCATTTCCATCTCTTCAATGATGGGGTCAGCTTTTTCCGTCAATTTGATCCGTTTTGCACGGCGATCGTTGGCACACGTCTGTCGAGAAATAAGGCCTTTCTCTTCCAGTTGGTCCAAAGTGCGCACCAGCGAAGGCTGCTCTATGCCAATCGCTTTTGCCAGTTGAATTTGCGACTGATCGGGCGGAAGCTGATGAATGTTATGCAGCGTAACCCAATGCGTTTGCGTCAATTCCAGAGGTTTCAGGCGATGGTCAATTAATGCACGCCAGATGCGCACTAAGCGTGCCAGATCAGAACCTAATGGCGATTCCAATTTCATCTCCTTATAATTAGCTTGCTAAGTTATTATACTGATTTTAGAATAGTGTGCAGCATTTATATTGCTAAAACAAATGCATTGCTCTGTTCGCGTCGCCACTGCTTCCTTTCCTCCTTCATGCGATGAATCTATGCTGTAGAAACGTAGCAGTGATGCTTTAAAAGGATGAAAACGCGTGACGTTACCCTTCCATTCCCCTGCACTGCCCTTGCAAGACCTGATATTCGGCGCATCGGTCTATTTTCCGCCGATCTTTAAAGCGGTCATCCTGGGTTTTTTACTCTGGCTGGTTGCCCACCGACTGCTGCGTGACTGGATGTACGCTGGCGATATCTGGCACCCCATTTTAATGGACCTTTCTCTGTTCGTGATTGCGATCGGCGCTTCGCTCGCAATTCTGATGGCGTTTTGATTATGCAACTGAAGTCTTTGAAGTATTTTTCAACACTGCTGGTTCTGGCGGTGGCTATTGTGGCTGGGTGGTGGCTATGGAATTTTTACATGCAATCGCCATGGACACGCGACGGAAAGGTGCGGGCTGAACAGGTCAGCATCACGCCACAGGTGTCCGGGAGCATCACAGCGCTGAATATCAAAGATAATCAGTTTGTGAAGGCGGGTGACGTCTTGTTTCGTATCGACGAAACGCCCTACGAGATTGCCGTGCTCAACGCGCAGGCACAGCTGGCGCGGGCACAGACCGACCTGTCTAAAGCCAATAATGAAGCCAATCGCCGCCGCCATCTGTCGCAGGGCTATATCTCTGCGGAAGATCTGGATACGGCCAATATTAACGTCAAAGCCATGCAGGCAAGCGTGGCTGTCGCGCAGGCTCAGCTGGAGCAAGCCCAGTGGCAGCGGGAACAAACCACGGTGAAAGCGCCGGTTGACGGCTGGGTGACGAATCTCTCCACGCGCACCGGCAACTATGCCACCGCCGGGCAGCCGGTTTTCGCGCTGGTCGACAGCCATTCGTTTTATGTCGTGGGCTATTTCGAAGAGACAAAACTGCGCCATATCCGGGAAGGCGATGCGGCAAACATCGTGTTATACAGCGGCAACGTTACGTTACAGGGTCACGTTTCCAGCATCGGGCGTGCCATCTACGATCAGAGTGTCGAAACAGACAGCGGACTGGTCCCGGACATCAAACCGAATGTTCCGTGGGTTCGCCTGGCGCAACGCGTACCAGTGCGTATCCAGTTTGATGCCGTGCCGGATAACGTCACACTGATCTCCGGCACCACCTGCACCGTCTCGATTGGTCAGTAAGTGTGAAAGGTCCGATTCCCTTTCCCTGGTCAACGGCAACGGCGGGTCAGTGGCGCTACGCCATCCGCAACAGCGTGGCCATGTGTCTGGCCCTCACTATCGCTTATTACCTCGACCTGGATGAACCCTACTGGGCGATGACCTCCGCAGCGGTGGTGAGTTTCCCCACCGTCGGCGGAGTTATCAGCAAGAGCCTGGGGCGCGTCGCGGGCAGTCTGATGGGTGCCTGTGCAGCGCTGATTATTGCCGGGCATACGCTTAACGATCCGTGGCTTTTCCTTTTCGCGATGGCCGGCTGGATTGGCCTGTGCACCTGGGCGTGTGCGCAGTTCAGTAATAACGTGGCCTACGCCTTTCAGCTCGCGGGCTACACCGCGGCCATTATCGCCTTCCCGGTTATCAATATCACCGATACCACCGAGCTTTGGGACATGGCCCAGGCCCGCGTCTGCGAAGTTATGCTGGGTATTTTATGCGGTGGCATGATGATGATGATCCTGCCCAGCACCTCGGACGGCACCACCTTACTGGCGGCACTGAAGAAGATGCACGCCCGTTTGCTGGAGCACGCCAGTCTGCTGTGGCAACCCGAGACCACGGATGCGATTCGCACGGCCCATGAAAGCGTTATTGGTCAGATCCTGACGATGAATCTGCTGCGCATCCAGGCGTTCTGGAGTCATTACCGTTTCCGCCGCCAGAATGCCTTGCTCAACTATTTACTTCATCAGCAGCTACGCCTGACCAGCGTTATCTCCAGCCTGCGCCGTATGCTGGTTAACTGGCCGGAAGCGCCAGCCAACACGCGCACCGTCATCGACGCGTTAGTTGCAGCACTTGCGAAGCCGCAAACCGATTTTTATACGGTGGCAAGGATTATCGCCCCACTGGCCCCCCAGGACGACAACGACTATAAACATCATGCGTTCTGGCAGCGCCTGCGTTATTTTTGCCGTCTTTACCTCAACAGCAGCCGCTGGCTGGCGCGTGTCGAAAATGCCACGCCGGTGACCGAGCACCAGTTACCCCACCAGACCAGTCTTACTCGCTACACAGACAACACTGAAGCACTGTGGAGCGGATTACGCAGCTTTTGTGCGTTAAGTCTGGTCGGTGCCTGGACCATTTCGGCCCAGTGGGAATCCGGTTCAGCGGCCCTGACGTTAGCCGCCATCAGTGCGGTGCTCTACTCCGTGTCGCCAGCACCTTTCCGCTCCCTGACGCTGCTGCTACAGACGCTGTTTTTGCTCACCCTGTTCAGCTTCGTGGTTAAATTCGGCCTGATGGTACAAATCAGCGAGCTGGGTGTTTTTCTGCTGTTTCTGTTCCCGTTGCTGGCAACCATGCAGCTGTTTAAATTGCAGATACCCAAACAGGCCGGGCTCTGGGGGCAATTGATTGTCTTTATGGGATCGTTTATTTCAGTGAGCAATCCCCCGGTTTACGATCTGGCGGACTTCCTGAACGACGATCTGGCGAAAATACTCGGCGTAGCCTTAACCTGGCTGGCTTTTGCCGTTCTGCGTCCCGGCTCCGATGCGCGCAAAAGTCGTCGCCAGATACGGGCGTTGCGTCGGGAGTTTGTCGATCAGCTGAGTCGCTGGCCGTCGCGAAATGAGCATGAATTTGAGTCCGTGGTGTATCACCATATCAGCCAGTTGAGTAACAGTCAGGATGCACTGGCGCGGCGCTGGTTATTACGCTGGGGGGTGGTGCTGCTGAACTGTTCGCACGTGGTCTGGCAATTGCGTAAATGGGAAGCGCGCTCCGATCCGCTAAGCCAGGTGCGGGATCTGTGTCTGAGCCTGCTACGTGATGTGATGAGCGAACGTGGCGTCCAGCAACGTCCACTCAGCGTTACGCTTACCGAACTTCAGCGCATTTGCGATACGCTCGCCCGCCATCATCAACCAGCCGCCCGCGAACTCGCGGCGGTTATCTGGCGTCTGCACTGTTCTCTGTCACAGCTGGAACTGGCTCCTGCTGCAGGCTCAATTGACAACGTCACTACCTGATTACGCCGCAGGCATAGCGTGCGCCACCACCGCCCAGCGGTTTCGGCGAATCAGACATGTTGTCACCCCCGACGTGGATCATCAGTGCTTTATTCTTCACTTCCGAGAGTTTTTTCAGTCGCGGTGCCACTACCGCATCCGTGGCTTTACCGTCGTTGTTGACCACCAGCACGGGCAAATCACCGAGGTGCCCCATCCCTTCTGGCCCTTCATGTTTGCCGGTGCTATGCGGGTCGAGGTGACCACCCGCGGCTTCGGCTGCAGAAGGTTTCCCCTCTTTTATTGCCGGTTCGCAGGAACCTTTAGCATGAACATGAAAGCCATACTCGCCGGGAGGAAGGCCATTAAGATCGGGCGTGAACGTCAGCCCTTTGTCGGATTCAGTGATGGAAACAGTACCGATTGACGGCCCAGAACCCTCTGGTGTAACAAGGTTCATCTCAACTTTTTCACTGGCCGCCTGCGCCCCTGCGCAGACGAGCAGTGTCAATATTGCCAGACTAAAACGCTTCATAAGACCTCCGGTGTTCACTTTTCACCTGTAAGTTTAACGCAGGAGAAAAGATCCGCCGGAAAGTCGGACTCATCGGCAATCAGGGGACGTCGTAACCCAGTGCCGCTTTACGAATGCGGAACCACTGCTGGCGCGTCATGTTCAGCCCTTCAGCCACCAGTGCAGAACGCACACGCTCAATTTTGCCGGAGCCGATAATCGGTAGCGGCTGTGACGGCAAACGCATCACCCAGGCGTACACCACCTGCTCAATGCTTTGCGCATTCAGTTCCTGCGCTACCTGCGCCAGCTCATCACGCAGCGGCTGGAATTCAGCATCATTAAACAAGCGACCACCACCGAGGCAAGACCAGGCCATCGGGCGAATGCGCAACTGCTGGAGTTGGTCGAGCGTACCGTCCAGCAGCAGCGGCTGGTGCACCGGCGAAAGCTCAACCTGGTTAGTGGCCAGGGTGAACGGCAGGCGTGACTGCAACAGCGCGAACTGGGCACGCGTGAAGTTTGATACCCCGAAGTGGCTGACTTTGCCGCTCTGGTGTAAATGCAGGAAAGCTTCTGCTACTTCGTCAGCATCCATCAGCGGATCCGGGCGATGTATCAACAGCAAATCAAGGTGATCGGTCGCCAGGTGAGTCAGAGACTGCTCGGCGCTGGCAATAATATGGGAGCTGTCGGTAATATAATGCCCGATAGCGTGCTCTTTTTTCGCGGTCGTCGCGATACCACATTTGGTGACGATTTCCATCCGGCTACGCAGCTGTGGCGCAAGTTTCAGGGCTTCACCAAAAGCCGCCTCGCACAGATAACCGCCGTAGATATCGGCATGGTCGACCGTGGTCACACCCAGATCCAGGTGCTCTTCAATAAAGCTGACCAGCTGGCGGGGAGACATATTCCAGTCCATTAAACGCCAGTAGCCCATCACGAAACGGGAGAACGTTGGTCCTTGCGGTGCAAGGGTAATTCGCTGAACCATAACCACTTCCTCAACAATAATTTCAGGTGAGTATACGCAATTATGGCGTCAAAACAGTGAAGGTTGCTGAGGTTCTTCAGGCGGGGTTGCTTTATTCGCGCGTAATTTGCGCAGCAGCCGCTGGCGACAGAGACGCAGAACGTCCTGCTTTTGTCCGTCAGTCATGTTTTGCCAGTTAAAGCGCTCATCGCGACTGCGCATACAGCCGCGGCAAAATCCCCGTTCGTCCGACTGGCATATTCCCCGGCACGGGCTTTGAACGGGGAAAAATTCCAGTTGCTCTGCCACGCCTCGCCCCTCTCTTCTTTCTGATACCTTTATTGAAGACGGACTGGCACGAACCTGCAAGTTCAATAAGGGCATCTATTGCTACTTGCACCAGACCGATCGGTCTAGTAGAGTGCTTTTCCATGAGCAGAAACAGCGAACACGATACCCGAGAACACCTCCTGGCCACCGGCGAGCGGCTTTGCATGCACCGTGGTTTCACCGGGATGGGGTTGAGCGAACTATTGAAAACGGCGGAAGTGCCCAAAGGCTCTTTCTACCATTACTTTCGCTCAAAAGAAGCGTTTGGCGTGGCCTTGCTGGAGCGGCATTACGCCGGTTACCACCAGCGTCTGGCTGAGCATTTCGCCCACGGTGAAGGGAATTATCGCGATCGCCTGCTGGCCTACTATCGCCATACACTGGTGCAGTTTTGCGACCAGGGCATTATCAGCGGTTGCCTGACGGTGAAACTGTCTGCTGAGGTGTGTGACTTGTCCGAAACCATGCGCACGGCGATGGACAGGGGCGCAAGCCAGATTATTGCATTGTTGGCGAGTGCGCTGGAAAACGGACGGACGGAAAACTGTCTGACCTTCCCCGGCGATGCACAAACCCAGGCCCAGGTGCTTTATGCGCTCTGGCTTGGCGCCAATCTACAAGCCAAGATTTCGCGCAGTGCCGTGCCGCTGGAAAGCGCACTGGCCCATGCGCAGGCCATTATTGCAGCGCCTGTCTGACGGGCGTTTTTATTTCACTTATTACTAGTCGACCGGTCTATTCAGGAGATTTTATGTCCAGTAACGTATTTAGCCCGCTGAAAGTGGGCGCCATTACCGCGCCAAACCGTGTTTTTATGGCGCCACTGACGCGTTTACGCAGCATTGAGCCGGGCGATATCCCAACACCGCTGATGGCCGAGTATTATCGCCAGCGTGCCAGCTCAGGTTTGATCATCAGCGAAGCCACGCAAATTTCCGCACAGGCAAAAGGCTATGCCGGTGCGCCAGGTCTGCACAGCCCGGAGCAAATTGCGGCGTGGAAAAAAATCACCGATGGCGTACACGCTGAAAACGGGCGCATTGCCGTGCAGCTGTGGCACACCGGTCGTATCTCCCACAATTCATTGCAGCCAGGTGGTCAGGCACCGGTCGCCCCTTCCGCGATTGCTGCGGGTACGCGCACTTCCCTGCGTGATGCAAACGGTAACCCTACCCGTGAAGACACCTCAGTGCCGCGGGCTCTGGAGACCGAAGAGATCCCAGGGATCGTCAACGATTTCCGTCAGGCCGTTATCAATGCCCGTGAGGCCGGTTTTGACCTGGTTGAGCTGCACTCCGCCCACGGCTACCTGTTGCACCAGTTCCTCTCTCCGTCCGCCAACCATCGTACCGATCAGTACGGCGGCAGCGTTGAAAACCGCGCACGTCTGGTGCTGGAAGTGGTTGATGCCGTCAGTGAGGCATGGGGTGCCGATCGTATCGGTATTCGTGTTTCTCCGATTGGCTCTTTCCAGAACACCGACAACGGCCCGAACGAAGAAGCGGATGCCTTGTACCTGATTGAAGAGCTGGGTAAACGCGGCATTGCCTATCTGCATATGTCCGAGCCGGACTGGGCAGGCGGTCAGCCTTACACTGAAGCTTTCCGTCAGAAAGTGCGCGAGCGCTTCCATGGGCCTATCGTGGGTGCGGGTGCCTACACGCTCGAGAAAGCAGAAGACCTTATCAGCAAAGGATTGATCGACGCCGTGGCCTTCGGCCGTGACTATATTGCCAACCCGGACCTGGTCGAGCGCCTGAAACATAAAGCGGAACTGAACCCGCAGCGCCCGGAAAGCTTCTACGGCGGCGGCGCTGAAGGTTATACCGATTACCCTTCTTTATAATCCCTCGATTGATAGCGGCAAGGATTCGCCGCTATACTAAAACTCTGTTTCGAATAAGAATTCACTCACGCAAAAGAGGATATTATGCGCTTTCTTCATACCATGCTTCGCGTTAGCGACCTGCAGCGTTCCATTGATTTCTATACCAAAGTGATGGGTATGTCCCTGCTGCGCACCAGCGAAAACCCGGAGTACAAATACTCTCTGGCGTTCGTTGGCTACGGCCCGGAATCGGAAACTGCGGTGCTGGAACTGACCTATAACTGGGGCGTAGACAGTTATGAGCTGGGCACGGCCTATGGGCACATTGCGCTGGAAGTGGATAACGCCGCCGAAGCCTGCGAGCGTATTCGCCAGAACGGCGGCAACGTAACGCGTGAAGCGGGCCCGGTTAAAGGTGGCACCACGGTTATCGCCTTTATTGAAGATCCAGACGGTTACAAAGTTGAGCTGATTGAAGCCAAAGACGCCGGGCGTGGTCTGGGCAATTGATCTTTACGGGCGCCCCTGCGCGCCCGTCGTTTCCATCCCTTCCCAAAATTTGCCATAATGCGCTGCCATTTTCCCATACCAAGAGACTCAGATGTCCGATAACGCTCAACTCACCGGTCTGTGCGACCGTTTTCGCGGTTTTTACCCTGTTGTTATTGATGTTGAAACCGCCGGGTTTAACGCCAAAACTGATGCCTTACTGGAAGTCGCGGCGATTACCCTGAAAATGGATTCGGACGGTTGGTTAATGCCTGACGAGACTTTGCATTTCCATGTTGAGCCTTTCGAAGGGGCAAACCTGCAACCTGAGGCACTGGCGTTCAACGGCATTGATCCGAGCAACCCGCTGCGCGGCGCTGTTAACGAGTACGACGCGCTGCACGCCATTTTCAAAATGGTGCGTAAAGGCATTAAAGACAGCAACTGTAACCGCGCCATCATGGTGGCCCATAACGCGACCTTCGATCATAGCTTTATGATGGCAGCCGCAGAGCGCGCCTCACTGAAGCGCAACCCGTTTCACCCTTTCGTGACCTTTGATACTGCGTCCTTAAGCGGGCTGGCGCTGGGGCAAACTGTATTATCGAAGGCGTGTGCCGCAGCGGGCCTCGATTTTGATGCCACTCAGGCGCACTCTGCACTGTATGACACGGAACAAACGGCCCTGCTATTCTGCGAGATTGTGAACCGCTTCAAGCGCCTTGGTGGCTGGCCTTTGCCCATCGCCGATGAGCAAGCATAAAAAAAGCGACCCGAGGGTCGCTTTTTTTTAGCGCTGAGGCATCACTCTGCGCCCGGCTCTTCAGATTTGTACTTCGCAGCCGTCTCTTTGATCAGCGGCTGCAGTTCGCCACGCTGATACATTTCGATGATGATGTCGCAACCGCCGACCAGCTCACCGTCAACCCACAGCTGCGGGAAGGTCGGCCAGTTAGCGTATTTCGGCAGCTCAGCACGAATATCCGGGTTCTGCAGGATATCAACGTAAGCAAAGCGTTCGCCACAGGCGGAGAGCGCCTGTACGGCCTGCGCGGAGAAACCGCAGCTTGGCAGCTTTGGGGAACCTTTCATGTACAGCAGAATCGGGTTCTCAGCGATTTGGGTCTGGATTTTTTCTAAAGTCGTGCTCATTGTCTTGCTTCCTTCAACTTCTTTTCGGCAGATAACTGTCATTGTAACGGTTCAGGCAAGCAACAGAAAATAACATTTTGTTCACCACTCATTATTTTATCGTCTGTTGCCAAAAGATTCATTCAGAATATCATTTACCCTCTCCCGTAACTGCGTGATAGTTCAACAATTGACCTTGTTCAACACACAATTGATGATTTTTTTTGCGCTTGGTAACGAAACAAAGTTTTAGATGCAAAAAGCCTATTAACTTTTCTGCTTTTTATAGATTAGAATCGACGCGGATCTAAATCATACGCAAGCATTATTGAATGCCTGCACTTACCAGGGGATTGCTCAGTGGCGCGAATTAATACAGCTTCAATCACGCTCTGTGCTTTGTTGTTCACTACGCTCACGTTTACGCCTTTAGCTAATGCTTCCGAGCAGACGCGAGGCTCGGCCGTACACAAGACGCATGTAGTGAAAGCATCCGAACACAAAAAAACCAGCCCGACAGAAAAAACATCAAAGAAAAGCAGTGGCACCGCCTCAAAGGCAACGGCAAAAGCCGAAAACAAAAAATCAACGGCGACAAAGAAAACGTCGACCGTCAGCAAAAAAACCTCCAGCAGTAAAACCAGCAAGAATACCTCCCGCCATAGTAAATCCAGCAAAACTCCCGCTCCGGTTGTTGCTATGACGGAAAAATGCACCAAGCGTAAAGGGCATAAAGCGCAGTGTGTAAAAGTTAAAGGGGGCAAACCTGTCGCGATTTCTGAAGCGCACAAAGTTCGCATCCAAAAGATTCAGAAAACCGCAATGTCGAAGCTGATGAATCAGATTGGCAAACCTTATCACTGGGGCGGCACCTCTCCGATGACCGGTTTTGACTGCAGTGGACTGGTGTATTACGCGTATAAAGACCTCGTGAAATTCCGTATTCCCCGCACTGCGAACGAAATGTATCACCTGCGTGATGCTTCTCCGGTCAACGTTGCGGAACTGGAAAGCGGCGATCTTGTGTTTTTCCGTACTCAGGGACGCGGTACGGCTGACCATGTGGGTGTGTATGTCGGCAACGGCAAATTCATCCAGTCTCCACGTAGCGGTCAGGATATTCAAATAACGTCTTTAAGCGAAGATTACTGGCAGCGTCATTATGTTGGCGCACGTCGTGTGGTCACGCCTAAAACCATCCGATAGCCCCTCAACTGCCGCCATCGTGGCAGGTAATGTTTCAGGGGTTCAGGATAATCAATGCATCAAGTAAAAGGCAGGAGGGAAACCCTCCTGCTTTTTTTATTCTCAGTCCGTGGCAGCACAGGCGGGGTCTGTGGCCTGACGACCGGACAACAGCACCAGCAGGAATGCCAGGCCGGCAATGATGGCCCCTGTCACCGGAACAAAGGCATAGCCCAGTCCACCGGAAATTACCGCCCCACCTGCCGCCGCACCCAGCGCGTTACCAAGGTTGAACGCCCCGATATTGACCGACGACGAGAGCCCTGGCGCTTCATGCGCCACTCGCATCACTCGCATTTGCAGCGGCGGCACGATTGCGAAGGTCGCCGCACCCCAGACCACCATGCTGATTGCCGCCCCAAACTCACTGCGCGCAAGCCAGGGAATCGCTACCATGATGGCAATAAGCAGCAGTAAGAAGCCTTTCAGTGTGCCAGTTACTGAGCGATCGGCCAGTTTGCCGCCGAGATAGTTCCCCAGCGAGAAGCCCACGCCAATCAGCACCAGCATCGCGGTGATGAATGCCGGACCTGCATCAGCAATGTTATGCAGCACCGGGGAGATATAGGTGTAAAGCGTAAACATCGCCCCCGCGCCGAGCACGGTAGTGAGCAGAGCTGAAACCACCTGCGGGCGCATCAACACGGTCAGTTCTTTGCGTACATCGGGTCGCTCCCCTGCACTGCCTTTTGGCAAGGAGAAATACAGACTCGCCATCGCGATAATACCCAGACCCGCCGTGGCCAGGAATGACATGCGCCAGCCGATAGTTTCACCAAGCCAGGTGGCAGCAGGGACACCGCCGATATTGGCAATCGTCAGCCCCATAAACATGGTCGCGACCGCGCTCGCCTGTTTCTCTTTTGCCACTACGCTTGCGGCAACCACCGAACCCAGACCAAAGAATGCGCCGTGGTTGAGGCTGGTGATAATACGCGACAGCATCAGGGTGGTGTAATCAGGTGAAATCGCCGATAGCACATTACCCAGCGTGAAGATCGCCATTAAGAAGATCAGCGCATTGCGGCGTGCGCGGTGAGATAGCAGCAGCGTCATGAGCGGCGCCCCCACCATGACGCCAATCGCATAGGCACTGATCAGCATACCTGCGGCCGGAATCGACACATCGACACCGCGTGCGATGACTGGCAACAGACCCATCGGGGAGAATTCGGTGGTACCGATGCCAAAAGCGCCAATCGCCAGGGCAAGCAGTGGATAGTTAATTTTCATGATTTATTGACTCCGGAAATGCCGTGTCGTTAGCCGACACCGTCACAGAAGGCAAAAGTATGACATCAATCACAAAAAACAGTAGTGAGGGAATGGCGAAAAGAGTATTGCTAAATCAGGGATAATGGCGGGATAAAACAGCGAGGGAGAAGACTCTCCCTCGGGGTCAATCAATGCAGAGCCGCAGTCATTGCACCGGCAACAATCAGGGCAAGCACAATTACGGTGGTCACTAAAGAAAACTTCAGGTCGGTGCTCATCAATTTTTCTCCTTTCTCATTTCCCCACAAAAAGTGAGATAGCGCATTTTTGCATAAATAAACGTAAAAATCTTGCAGGATTTAGATTGATATACGTTTTAGCTCTTCCCCTTTTGGTCAAGATAAGACAAAATTCGACGCTAAATTTATTAGCGTACCGGCCATTGACTCCCCTCCTGACGTCCAGTGTCTTTTTCCCGGCGTAATACAGTCCCTCGCGTGGGAAAAGGGTGAAGGCAGGCAAACGTTTACCTTAAGTAATTTCAGGAGCTTATGATATGGCATGGAGTGACATCTGATGGCAACGATCAAAGACGTAGCGAAGCGAGCAAACGTTTCCACCACAACCGTATCACATGTAATTAACAAGACGCGATTCGTGGCTGAAGAGACACGTAATGCGGTGTGGGCTGCAATCAAAGAGCTTCACTATTCGCCAAGTGCCGTCGCCCGTAGCCTGAAGGTGAATCACACCAAATCTATCGGTCTGCTGGCTACCAGCAGCGAAGCGGCCTATTTTGCCGAGATCATCGAAGCCGTAGAGAAAAACTGTTTCCAGAAGGGCTATACCCTCATTTTGGGCAACGCCTGGAACAATTTTGAAAAACAAGGCGCGTATCTGTCGATGATGGCGCAAAAGCGCGTTGATGGTCTGCTGGTGATGTGTTCAGAGTACCCGGAATCTCTGCTTACCATGCTGGGCGAGTACCGCCATATCCCGATGGTGGTGATGGACTGGGGTGAAGCGAAAGCCGATTTTACGGACACCGTTATTGATAACGCGTTCGAAGGCGGCTATATGGCCGGGCGTTATCTCGTTGAACGCGGTCACCGTGACATTGGCGTTATTCCAGGCCCGCTTGAGCGAAATACCGGCGCCGGTCGCCTGGCTGGCTTTATGAAAGCCATGGAAGAAGCCCACATCAAGGTGCCAGAAAACTGGATCGTGCAGGGGGATTTTGAGCCGGAATCTGGTTATCGCGCCATGCAGCAAATCCTTGCGCAGTCGCCGCGCCCTACCGCTATTTTCTGCGGCGGCGACATCATGGCTATGGGCGCGCTCTGTGCGGCAGACGAAATGGGGCTGCGCGTGCCGCAGGACATTTCACTGATTGGTTATGACAATGTGCGCAACTCACGCTTCTTCACCCCGGCGTTGACCACTATCCATCAGCCAAAAGATTCGCTGGGGGAAACCGCGTTTAACATGCTGCTGGATCGCATCGTCAATAAGCGCGAGGTTTCGCAATCCATTGAAGTGCATCCGCGTCTGATTGAACGTCGTTCGGTTGCCGATGGTCCGTTCCGCGACTATCGCCGTTAATTTTGCCGGTGGGAGCCGGTCAATCCTGCTCCCACAACCATTCCCGATTCAGCGTTTCGCTGTCACCCAGATAGCTCAGCAGCCAGTTCAGCGCCGGTGACGCGTCGTTTTGTTGCCAGGTCAGGCAGCAGGCCGCATCCGGGAACGGATTTTCCAGCGTCAATGCCACCCACTCCCCTTTGTCCAGCCACGGGCGCGCGAAATGCGATGGCACCATCCCCACGCAAAGCCCGGCAGAGAGGCAGGCAGCAGAGGACTCCCAGTCCGGCGCAACGATGCGTTTCTGATTATCCAGCAGCCAGGTAATACGTTTGGGCAGAGAGCGTGAAGTATCTTCCCTCACCAGTGAGGGCCAGTTGCGCAACGTCTCATCACTGAGCGGGGCCGCCATTCTGGCCAGCGGATGATGGCTTGCCACCACGCATTTCCAGCTCAACATGCCCATATCACGGAAGGTGTAGCGCCCCCCTACGGGGATCGCCTGCGTCGCGCCAATCGCCAGCTCAACGCGGCCATCCGCCAGCGCGTCCCAGACGCCGTTGAACACCTCCTGAAACACCAGCAGCTCAACATCACTGAAGTGGCGATAGAAATCGACAATCATCTGCCGGGTCCGTTCCGGTTTCACGATATTGTCCACGGCGATGGCCAGTTGCCCACGCCAGCCGTTAGCGATTTGCTGGCATTGTTGCCGGGTGATCTGCATTTTTTTGATAACAGAACGCCCTTCTTTTAAAAAAAGTGCGCCAGCAGGGGTGAGTTCCACATCCCGGTGCCTGCGCTGAAAAAGCTCGACGGCGAGCCACTCTTCGAGTTGCCGTACGGTATAGCTGACCGCAGAGGGCACCCGGTGTAGCTCTTGTGCAGCACCGCTGAAGCTGCCATTACGCGCAACCGCATCTATCACTTCAAGGGAATATTCTGACCACATATTGTGCCTGCAAAAAATTTGAAACCAGTGCGCAAATATTAGCGTTTCACAACGCGAGTTTCACTCCCTAGACTCTGTTTCCCTGTTCACCTGCACAATAAAGAGATATTGCCATGCAACCAGGAAAAGGATTTTTAGTCTGGCTGGCGGGATTAAGCGTACTGGGCTTCCTTGCCACCGACATGTATCTGCCTGCTTTCGCCAACATTCAGCAAGATTTAAACACCTCCCCCGCAGTCGTCAGCGCGACGCTGAGCCTGTTCCTCGCCGGTTTTGCCGTCGCGCAGCTGGTCTGGGGGCCCCTCTCTGACCGCTATGGACGTAAACCCATTCTGCTGAGCGGACTGGCGATCTTTGCCTTTGGTTGTCTGGGCATGCTTTGGGTGCAGGATGCGCGCTGGCTGCTGGTATTGCGCTTTATTCAGGCGATTGGCGTGTGTGCTGCCGCCGTCACCTGGCAGGCGCTGGTGACCGACCATTATCCGGCGCAGCGTACTAACCGCATTTTTGCCACTATCATGCCGCTGGTGGGGTTATCTCCGGCCCTCGCGCCGCTGCTTGGCAGTTGGATCCTCGCACATTTCTCCTGGCAGGCTATTTTCGCCACGCTGTTCGCCATTGCCGTTGTGCTGATGATCCCCGCGCTGCGCCTGCGCGCCGTTCCACGTAAAGCGGCCCCGGACAGCCAGCCGGTGACCTTCACCACGCTGCTGCGTGACAAAGCCTACCGAGGCAACGTGTTGATTTATGCCGCTTGCTCCGCCAGCTTCTTCGCCTGGCTGACTGGCTCGCCCTTTATTTTGCACGAGATGGGCTACGGCCCGGCCATTATTGGCCTGAGCTATGTTCCGCAGACTATCGCCTTCCTCGTAGGGGGTTACAGCTGCCGCTGGGCGCTGCAAAAATGGTCAGGTGCGAGTTTGCTGCCGTGGCTGCTGGTCGCCTTTGCCATCAGCGTGATTGCCACCTGGGCTGTCGGCCTGATGCCAGGAGCTTCACTCACCGCGCTACTGATCCCCTTCTGCCTGATGGCCGTCGCGAACGGGGCAATTTACCCTATCGTGGTAGCAGAAGCCCTGCGTCCCTTCCCTCATGCAACGGGTCGTGCAGCCGCACTGCAAAATACGCTTCAGCTGGGACTGTGCTTTATCGCAAGCCTTGTCGTATCGGCACTGATCGCTTTCCCTCTGCTGGCCACCACCAGCGTGATGCTATCGACGGTTCTGCTGTCGGCTCTGGGGTTCGTGATGCAGCGTCGCGAAAGTGATGCTCGTCACAATGCAGAGGCTGTTGAGTCCTCAACGCACGCGTAATTGCCTTCGCGATTATGTGACAATTATGTGATTAGCTTGCTAATCGTTTTTGGTTGTCTCAGCCGATTTTGAGGCCTATACTCATTTTCGGCTGTTCTAAAATAAAATTATGCAAGCGTTAACGGGAGCCGGATTGCTCCCGTTTCACCATGGAAGGCCTTTCTGGCAAGGGCTATCTCCCTTCCTCTGTTCTACGTCGGATATCAGCCTCACGGTTCAACCGTGATATTTCTCACACCCCAAAGGCGGCAACGCATAATTTGTTGGGATCAATCACTTGCAGGTGATGGAGAAGTTATGAGTTCATCGTGTATAGACGAAGTTAGCGTACGGGATGATAACTGGTTCCGTATAGCAAGCGAGCTATTGAGTCGCGCCGGTATTCAGGTTAACGGTTCAGCGGCATCGGACATCCAGGTTAAGCATCCGGATTTTTTTAAACGTGTATTACAAGAGGGTTCGCTTGGGCTTGGTGAAAGCTACATGGACGGCTGGTGGGAGTGTGACCGGCTGGATACTTTTTTTAACAAGGTGCTGCGTGCAGGCCTGGAAAGTCAACTTCCACACCATCTGAAAGACACCCTGCGGATTGCCGGGGCAAGATTATTTAATCTGCAAACAAAAAAACGTGCATGGATCGTTGGCAAAGAGCACTACGACCTGGGTAATGACCTTTTTACCCGAATGCTGGATCCGCAGATGCAATACTCTTGCGCCTACTGGAAGGATGCCGGTGAGCTTGAAGAGGCACAAATCGCGAAACTCACCCTTATTTGTGAAAAACTGCAGCTTGTGCCTGGCATGCGTGTGCTGGATATCGGCTGTGGTTGGGGTGGGCTGGCGCAGTTTATGGCGCAGCGTTATGGCGTGAGTGTAGTAGGTGTCACCATTTCCGCAGAGCAACAAAAGATGGCGCAGGAACGCTGTTCTGGTCTTGATGTGGACATTCGGCTGCAGGATTATCGCGATCTCAATGAACAATTTGATCGTATTGTTTCTGTCGGCATGTTTGAACACGTAGGGCCGAAGAACTACGCCACGTATTTCGCCGTGGTTGACCGTAATCTCAAACCCGACGGCTTATTTTTACTGCATACCATCGGTTCGAAAAAAACCGACCTTAGCGTTGATCCCTGGATAGATCGTTATATCTTCCCGAACGGTTGTCTTCCTTCCGTTCGCCAGATTGCGACGGCCAGCGAGTCCCATTTCGTTATGGAAGACTGGCATAATTTTGGTGCGGATTACGATAAAACGCTGATGGCCTGGTACGAACGTTTCCTTAAAAGCTGGCCGGATATTGCGGACAACTATTCAGAACGCTTCAAACGTATGTTTAGCTATTATTTGAACGCCTGCGCGGGTGCATTTCGTGCGCGGGATATTCAACTCTGGCAGGTTGTGTTTAGCCGGGGTGTAGAAGAAGGCTTACGCGTAGCACGTTAATTCAACAATAAACCCCGACAAGTCGGGGTTTATTTTTTTTATCTCTTATTCGTCGCTCGCCGCCGTCATCGCGGCAGCCGCTTCTTTGGCCGCCAGTACACGCTCAACGGTGTCGACCACTGCCTGGGTTTGCGGATCGATTTCAATATTCACCCGATGGCCGAGCTTTTTGGCGCCCAGCGTTGTGCGCTGAAGCGTCTCGGGGATCAGATGCACGCAGAAACGTGTCGCTGTCACTTCTCCGACCGTCAGGCTGATACCGTCAATGCCAATAAATCCTTTATAAAGGATGTATTTCATTAAGGTCGGATCCTGCACCTTGAACCAAATCTGGCGATTATTTTCGGAGGTCAGAATTTTGGAAATTTCAGCGGTGGTCATAATATGGCCGGACATAACATGGCCACCAATTTCATCACTGAATTTCGCTGCCCGCTCAACGTTCACCGCATCACCAATCGCTAAATCACCCAGATTGGTAATGCGCAGCGTTTCTTTCATTAAGTCGAAACTAATATGACTGCCTTTAATATCCGTTACGGTCAGGCAACAGCCATTATTGGCAATAGAAGCCCCTGTCTCAATGCCGTCCAGCATGTGCTCAGGTAACTCAACAACATGCGTGCGGAAATTCGGTTTATCATCGACAGACACCAGTTTTGCCGTGCCCTGTACAATACCAGTAAACATGCCACCACTCCTGTATTCCAATTTCACGGTGTAACCGTTTTCTGAATGCACAATAACAGGTGGAAATTCATGTTGCCAGCCCTGCTCCCCCGCAGGCACTTTTTTCACTAGATAATTGGCTAATCCCCGCTACAATAGTCTGGCTTATTCCCCTGCTCCTCCTCTTGCTGCCAGTAAAGGCGGCGTTTTTTATCTCTCCAATAACAACAATATATAGGTGTTCGCAGTGCAGAAGTACTTCACAGAAGCGCGCCAGTTATTAGCGCTGGCTATCCCGGTGATGATTGCGCAAATCGCCCAAACCGCGATGGGGTTCGTCGATACCGTAATGGCCGGTGGTTACAGCGCCACCGATATGGCAGCCGTCGCTATCGGAACCTCTATCTGGCTTCCCGCCATTCTTTTTGGTCATGGCCTCTTGCTGGCACTGACGCCTACCATTGCGCAACTGAATGGTTCCGGGCGTCGCGATCGCATCGCATACCAGGTGCGCCAGGGGTTCTGGCTGGCTGGTGTGGTATCCGTCCTGATCATGATCGTACTGTGGAATGCCGGGCATATTATTCGCGCCATGCATAACATTGATCCGCAACTGGCAGATAAAGCCGTTGGCTACCTGCGCGCGCTGCTGTGGGGTGCGCCCGGCTATCTCTTTTTCCAGGTCGCACGTAACCAGTGCGAGGGGCTGGCGAAAACCAAACCCAGTATGGTGATTGGTTTTCTTGGCCTGCTGGTCAACATTCCCGTCAACTACGTCTTTATCTACGGCCATTTCGGTATGCCGGAGCTGGGCGGTGTCGGTTGTGGTGTTGCCACGGCCGCTGTGTACTGGGTGATGCTTGCCTGCATGCTTTCCTATGTGAAACGCGCCCGCTCAATGCGCGATATTCGTAATGACAGTCGCTATGGTAAACCCGACGTTGTGGTGCTGACGCGGCTCGTCCAGTTAGGTTTACCGATTGCCCTGGCACTGTTTTTTGAAGTGACGCTGTTTGCGGTCGTGGCCCTGCTGGTTTCGCCACTGGGTATTGTGGATGTGGCCGGGCATCAGATTGCGCTGAACTTCAGTTCATTGATGTTCGTGTTGCCGCTGTCCCTTGCCGCCTCGGTCACTATTCGCGTCGGCTTTCGTCTCGGTCAGGGATCAACGCTGGATGCGCAAGTTGCCGCACGAACCGGGCTGGGTGTCGGGGTTTGCCTTGCGGTTATCACCGCGATTTTTACCGTGTCGCTACGCGAACATATTGCGCTGCTTTACAACGATAACCCTGAGGTGGTCATTCTGGCCTCGCAGCTGATGATGCTCGCGGCTATTTATCAGATTTCGGATTCGATTCAGGTTATCGGCAGCGGCATTCTGCGTGGGTATAAAGATACGCGCTCGATCTTCTTTATTACCTTCACCGCCTATTGGGTGCTGGGGCTGCCCTCAGGCTACGTCCTGGCGCTGACTGACCTGGTGGTTGACCGTATGGGACCGGCAGGATTCTGGATGGGCTTTATTATCGGTCTGACCTCAGCGGCTATTCTGATGATGCTCAGAATGCGCTTTCTGCAACGCCAGCCGTCGGCAACCATTTTGCAGCGCGCCGCACGCTAAACCTTAGTAGCCGCCTGATGGCGGCTATGTTTGTTTCTCTGTTTCACTTCAAAGCAGACTGCTCACGCTGGGTGGCCAGTGTACGGGCAAGAATCGAGGAATAGAGCGGTTTCCCACCGGCAAATTGCGCCAGCAGCGTCGCCCCGAGACAGGTAATAATCATCGGCAATATCAGCTGATAGTTGTCGGACATTTCCAGCACCAGCACGACACCCGTGAGCGGTGCGCGCACTGAGGCGGCAAATAACGCCCCCATTCCGGCAATGGCGAAAGTCGCAGGATCCAGCCCATAGTGTGGAAACAGCGCGCTCATCGCCACACCAAACGCGGTGCCGAGCACTGTCCCTAACGCCAGTAACGGCGCAAAAATCCCACCCGGTGCGCCTGAGCAGAAGCATAACAAGGTGGTAAACAGCCTGACCAGGAACATGACCAGCAGCGCAGTGAGTGGAATATCACCCTTTGCAACCTCAGGGATCAGCTCAAACCCGCCACCCGCCCCCGGTGCGTAAAACAGCGCCAGCATGCCGCATACGCCCCCCAACAGAGCCCCCGTCGCGACAGCACGCCAGGTACGGCCAGCATAAAGACGCTTGAAGGCATCCTGGAATATAAAGACAAAGCGGTTAAACAGTACGCCGACCAGTCCAAAAACCATGCCCAGAATCAAATAAAGCCAGAGCGTGTTCACCGGTGCGCCCGGCAGTTGCCCAATGGCAATCACTGCGGTTTCACCGTTGAACAGGCGAAAAACAATACTCGCCATGATCACGCCAATAAATACGGCTTTGATGGATATCAGGCTGTAGCGAAACTGGGGACGCATTTCTTCGATAATGAATAAAATGCCAGCCAGAGGCGCATTGAACGCCGCCGCCAGACCCGCAGCGGCACCGGTCGCCAGCAGGGAGTGACGGGCATCGCCCTGTTTGACCCCCAGCATATCTGTCACCATCCGGCCAATATTGCCGCCGATCTGCACCGTCGGCCCTTCCCGGCCAAGCACCATACCGGCCCCCAGCGTGCCGATGCCGCCAAAGAACTTCACTGGCAGCACCCGCCACCAGCGCACGGGCCTTAAATCCTCAAGCGCGCCTTCTATTTCCGGTATCCCCGAACCCGACGCTTCCGGGGCGTATCGGCGAACCAGAAAATACCCCACCGCTGCCAGCATGCCCGAGAGGATAAATGCGGCAAGATACAGCCCCCATCCCGGCACCGCAGAAAGCGAGAGAGTGTTGACACGCAGATGCTGTACCGCTGACACCGCGCGCGCAAACGCCACGCCGACCACCCCCACCAGGGTACCCACGACACCTGCACAAAACAGGACGGCTAAAGGTGTTTTGTCTCTGTAGAGTAAGGCACGCAACATTTTCTTTCTGCCACGTTCTGAATCGGGCATCTGTACATCTGAGGAGGGGCGGTCAGTCATTGGATTTTAGCTGGGTAGTCTTCAGGAGGGTGATAGTGTATCCACCTTCGGGGGTAGAAACAAAAATCAGATGTTCGTTAATATTTCCTGGTTGCCGTAAACTCGCGGCGAAAAGAGAAAACCTTTTCAGCCCCCCGTTTTTAGCGACAAAATCCATTTTGGCTAAAAATTCTTCTTAAACATCAGTAAACTATGTCGTTTATGTATAAAAGTTCTGCAATCGCGTGTCTTCTGCAAGAAAATTGCCATTTTCTGCTTGCCACATCTGCGGCCTGCCGCTAATATTCGTCCCCGTTGTCAGGCACAACAATGCGTTCATAGCTCAGTTGGTTAGAGCACCACCTTGACATGGTGGGGGTCGTTGGTTCGAGTCCAATTGAACGCACCATTCTGCGTCCGTAGCTCAGTTGGTTAGAGCACCACCTTGACATGGTGGGGGTCGGTGGTTCGAGTCCACTCGGACGCACCATTTCATGCAGTTTCTGTTCTGTCTTCTTCAATCCAGATACAAAAAAGCCCCGGTTCTCACCGAAGCCTTTTCATCATCGTGATTTACGCTGTTAACGTCTGCATATCAATCACAAACCGATACTTCACGTCACTTTTCAGTAAACGTTCAAACGCGTCATTGATCTCGTCCATACGGATGATTTCTGAATCGGCGGTGATGTTGTGTTTGCCGCAGAAATCGAGCATTTCCTGAGTTTCAGCGATGCCCCCAATGCATGATCCCGAAATCGAACGTCGTCCTAACACCATAGACAATGTGCTGGCCGCCGGCTCGATATCCCCCAGCAGCCCAACGAAGACCAGGGTGCCGTCCAGGGTCAGCGTTGGCATATACGGGTTGATGTCATGTGCGTAAGGGACAGTATCGATAATGAGCTCAAACTGCCCTTTCACTGCTTCCATTTGTGCGGGGTCGGTCGATAACACCACATGCTGTGCACCCAACTGGCGTGCATCCGCCTCTTTGCCCGGTGAACGAGTAAACAATGTGACATCCGCACCCAGCGCGTGCGCCAGTTTCAGCGCCATATGCCCCAGGCCACCCAGCCCAATCACGGCCACTTTACTTCCGGCTTTCACCCCCCAGTGACGCAGGGGTGACCATGTCGTGATCCCCGCGCAAAGCAACGGTGCAACGGCTTTGGTGTCGAGGTTTTCAGGAATGCGTAAAACAAAATCTTCGCTGCAGGTAATGGAGCGCGAGTAGCCGCCGTAGGTCGGCAGATGGTCATGCCTGTCTACCCCGTTATAGGTCTGCACGTTGCCCTCTTCGCAGTACTGCTCCAGCCCCTGTTTGCAGGGCGCGCACTCACGACAGGAATCCACCATACAGCCAATCCCCACCAGATCGCCGGTTTTAAACTTGCTGACCTGCGGCCCGACGCTGATGACCCGGCCGATAATTTCATGACCTGGCACAATAGGATATTGACTGAATCCCCAGTCGTTTCTTGCCTGATGAAGATCTGAGTGGCACACGCCGCAGTAAAGAATATCAATGACGACATCATCAGCACGCGGATCCCGACGTTCAAAATAGAAGGGCGCCAGTGGGGCTTTGGTCGATTGAGCAGCATAACCCAGGACTTTAATTGTCATTTTTCTCACTTCCTCTTCTGTCACATTGGATAACGGAAACTGCCGTTAAGTGTGGTGCAAGTCAGTATCGGTTGCCGCATCAGAAAACGCTTTGCACTTTCTGTCATTCTCAGGCGGGTATGGTTTTCTTCTGTTGCTTGAAAGAGTGAACAAAAACATTCAATATCGAGCACAACCGAGCAATCACTTTTCCCGTAATGTGACATTTATAAGGACAGTAAGATGACCCATACGATCCCGGATATTGCCTTTCTGCATGAACTGACGGATGCGGCTGACAAACAAACGCTCCCGCGTTTTCGTTCGCAAATGAACCTGCACGTGGGCAGCAAGCCAAAGGAAGGTTACCGCTTTGATCCGGTCACCGATGCCGACCGGGAAGCGGAACGTGCCATGCGAGCCATCATCAACGAACGCTACCCTGACCACTCTATTATGGGGGAAGAATTTGGCATCACCGGCTCCGGTCCCTTGCAGTGGGTGCTTGATCCGGTCGACGGCACGCGCCCTTTCCTGTGTGGTTTACCGGTGTGGGGCACGCTGATTGGCTTAACGGTTGAGGGACAGGGGCAACTTGGTATGATGGGGCAACCTTTTACCGGCGAGCGTTTTTGGGGTGATGGTAAACAGGCGTGGCGCAACGGCCCCCAGGGACTTGCGCAAATGCAGACTCGCAAAGACATTCCGCTCGCACAGGCGATTCTTCATA
This sequence comes from uncultured Enterobacteriaceae bacterium, assembly GCA_963530515.1. Classification (GTDB taxonomy): domain Bacteria; phylum Pseudomonadota; class Gammaproteobacteria; order Enterobacterales; family Enterobacteriaceae; genus CBFFRJ01. The sequence goes on from CAUSEC010000003.1 coordinate 176,136, forward strand.
CCACATCGCCAGAACCAATTAGCGGCAATACGGACGTCAACTTTACTGCACTCGACGATCAAACCCTGATGACCCGCTACGGTGGGGAATGCTACGCCATGGCGATGCTGGCAGCCGGGCAAATTGATTTGTGCCTGGAATATGCTCTGCAACCTTATGATATTGTCGCATTTATTCCCATTATTGAGCAGGCGGGCGGTGTCGTGACCACATTGAGTGGCGATCGCGCGGAATCCGGCGGAAAAATTCTTGCTTCCGGTTGCCCGCGGTTACACGAGGAAGCACTGCGTATTCTGAACAGCTAAATCGTTTAAGCTATTCGACTTTTTCCGCCGTTTTCACTGCATTTGTTTCATTGTTGTTGGCAGTAAGAAACGGCGGCGTTACAAGAACTTCCGTTACCTGAACCGCCCTTTTTGAAGGTAGCCGATTTAGTTTGCCGTCAATCCCCTAAATTCAAATTTGTGCGAACTTAACACGTTGATAACACTTCGTTGTGAAACTGCACAGATGACTTTTGAAACAGCGTTTTCATTTTCCTTTTGCTTCTTTTTCGTCGTATAATGACCGCCTATTCACTCTTGAATGGTTTCAGCTCATTGAACTGTAAAATTCTTACATCACATCGCTATCTTCCCGGTTGGGCTGAAACTCGGTCACACGTTATTACTCTGCACGCTTTTTTGATGTCACCTATTCTTATGCTGTGGCATCGCAATTTTCGCACTACAGGCTTTACTCCGGCGCTATGCGCTCACCGGAGCGTGATTTCCATATCCCTCTCTCAACTTAAAGACTAAAACTGTCATGAAAAAGACCAAAATTGTTTGCACCATCGGTCCGAAAACCGAATCCGAAGAGATGTTGACCAAAATGCTGGACGCAGGCATGAACGTTATGCGTCTGAACTTCTCTCACGGTGACTATGCTGAACACGGCCAGCGCATCCAGAACTTGCGCAACGTGATGAGCAAAACCGGTAAAAAAGCGGCGATTCTGCTGGACACCAAAGGTCCGGAAATCCGCACCATCAAACTGGAAGGCGGTAATGACGTCGCGCTGAAAGCGGGTCAGACTTTCACCTTCACCACCGACAAAACCGTTGTGGGTAACAATGAAACTGTTGCTGTCACCTATGCTGGCTTTACCGAAGACCTGCAGGTGGGTAACACCGTTCTGGTCGACGATGGTCTGATCGGCATGGAAGTCACGGCTATCGAAGGCAACAAGGTTGTTTGTAAGGTACTGAACAACGGCGATCTCGGCGAGAACAAAGGCGTTAACCTGCCAGGCGTTTCCATCGCACTGCCAGCACTGGCTGAAAAAGATAAGCAAGACCTGATCTTTGGTTGCGAGCAAGGCGTGGACTTCGTTGCGGCATCCTTCATCCGTAAGCGTTCTGACGTTGAAGAAATTCGTCAGCACCTGAAAGCGCACGGCGGCGAAAACATCCAGATCATCTCCAAAATCGAAAACCAGGAAGGCCTGAACAACTTCGACGAAATCCTCGAAGCATCCGATGGCATCATGGTTGCTCGTGGTGACCTGGGTGTTGAGATTCCGGTTGAAGAAGTTATTTTCGCGCAGAAAATGATGATCGAGAAATGTATCCGCGCGCGTAAAGTGGTTATCACCGCAACGCAGATGCTTGACTCCATGATCAAAAACCCACGTCCGACCCGCGCAGAAGCTGGTGACGTGGCGAACGCCATCCTCGACGGTACCGATGCCGTGATGCTGTCTGGTGAATCCGCAAAAGGTAAATACCCGCTGGAAGCAGTGACCATCATGGCCACCATCTGCGAACGTACTGACCGCGTGATGACCAGTCGTCTGGACTTCAACAACGACAGCCGCAAACTGCGTATCACTGAAGCCGTATGCCGTGGCGCTGTTGAAACTGCTGAGAAGCTGGATGCACCGCTGATCGTTGTTGCGACCCAGGGCGGTAAATCTGCTCGCGCAGTGCGTAAATACTTCCCGGATGCGACCATCCTCGCGCTGACCACCAACGAAACCACCGCGCGTCAGCTTGTACTGAGCAAAGGCGTTGTGGCGCAGCTGGTTGAAGAAATCGCCTCTACTGATGATTTCTACCGTCAGGGTAAAGAGCTGGCCGTACAGAGCGGTCTGGCACAGAAAGGTGACGTGGTTGTGATGGTTTCTGGCGCACTGGTTTCCAGCGGCACCACTAACACGGCTTCCGTGCACGTGCTGTAATAATAACCGGACAATTTTCCGTGATAAAAAAAGCGCCTCAGGGCGCTTTTTTTATTTATCTGAAATCAGTTCGAACAAAAAAAAGCAAATCGGAATTCACTATTTAAACTGCCTATTATCTAAGATGAATCCGATGGAAGCTTGCTGTTTTATCACACTTTTTTTAACGTTTTATTCAAAGTCGCTGTTTCTTTGAGCGAACGATCAAATTTAAGTGGATTCCCATCAAAAAAATATTCTCAACATAAAAAACTTTGTGTAATACTTGTAACGCTACATGGAGATTAACTCAATCTAGAGGGTATTAATAATGAATCGTACTAAACTGGTACTGGGCGCGGTAATCCTGGGTTCTACTCTGCTGGCTGGTTGCTCCAGCAACGCTAAAATCGATCAGCTGTCTTCTGACGTTCAGACTCTGAACGCTAAAGTTGACCAGCTGAGCAACGACGTGAACGCAATCCGTTCCGACGTTCAGGCTGCTAAAGACGACGCAGCACGCGCTAACCAGCGTTTGGACAACCAGGCTACTAAATACCGTAAGTAATAGTACCTGTGTTGAAATGGCGCACATAGTGCGCCATTTTTTTTGCCTGCAATTTACCTCTACCCTGATTTACTGCGTGACCGTTGCGCCCTCATCATCTTCCTGCGTCACCGGCTTTGCTTCTCTGCTGTTCTGTACCGACAACACACTCTGCACAACGGCCTGACCATTTTTATTGGCGGGAATAGCAACCGGATATCCCGCACGACGATCCAGCGCCTTATCAATGAGCGCCCTGTCGCCTCCGCCCTGCTCTATTGCCCCTGCGAGGGTGGCGGAGAAAGATATAGGCAGCGTCTGCGGATTTTCCTCCAGCGTCTGAGAAAGCGGACGATGAACCTCAATGTAATGTCGGCCATCAGGCTCAACCGAATACTTCACCGGCTCATTGACGATAGCCACCCGCGTTCCTGTTGTGACCTGCGAGAACAGTGTCTCGATATCTGCTGCGTTCATTCGCATACACCCGGAGCTTGCCCGCAAACCGACACTGTCAGGCGCGTTGGTGCCGTGGATGAGGTATTCGCCATGTCCGATACCTAAACGCAGTGCAAAGCGTCCCAGAGGGTTATTTGGCCCAGCGGGCACCACCGGCGGCAGCGTGATGCCATTGGCTAACGAGCGCGCACGGATACCAGCGGTGGGTGTCCAGGTCGGATTCGGGATTTTTTGGCTGACACGCGTCACGCTGACCGGCGTCTCAAGCCCCAGTTGCCCAATACCCAGCGGGAAGACCTGCACAATGTTCTTACCTGGCGGGAAGTAATAAAGCCGCAGCTCGGCAAGATTCACCACGATCCCCTCGCGTGGCGTATCCGGCAGCAGCATTTGCGAAGGAATCGTCACCACGGTGCCCGGCCCAGGTACGGGCGCAATGGTGTTATTCGCCGCCAGAATAAGCATTGCGCCGGTATCGAATCGGCGCGCGATAGCCTGGAGGTTTTTATCCCCTGCTTGTACGGTATACGTTTGATTTTGCCCGATAAGGCGACTGCCTGCCGGAGGGAGCGGATAATCCACCGCCCAGGCGCTCTGGATGGCGCTGTACGCGCCGATAAGACTTATTATGATGAGAGACGCGCGTTTCATGCTAAAGCTCCTGTATTCACGGCAGAGGCCGAAAGCTGAAAAACCAGCGAGGCAGTAAAAACACCTCGCGTAACAGGATGAAAGCTGTCTTTTGAGTTTAGCTAATGTTAGCCGCTTTGGTACGAATTGCGCGAATCATCGCTTCAAGCCCTTGCGAACGCGAAGGCGTAAGGTGTTGAGTCAGGGACATCTTTTCAAACCACGGCCGCACATCGAAGGCCACAATGTCCTGCGGCGTCATCTGCTGATACAGAATGAACACCACCGCAATTAGCCCTTTAACGATGGCCGCATCGCTGTCCCCCGTTAATTCAATGACCCCGTCATCATTAGGGTGCATGACAATCCACACCTGGCTTTGACACCCCTGGATAATATTGGCGGGAATATGTGCACTTTCGTCTAACGGCGATAACCGCTGTCCCAGTTCAATAATATAAAGATACTTCTCCTCCCAGTTGGCACAGCGGCCAAAATTGCGCAGGAGTTTCTCTTTATCCGGTAATACAGCCATGTTCGCCTCTCTTAGCCCAGCAACTGATGAATACGTTTCAGGCCAGCAACCAGACGATCCACCTCTTCTTCCGTGTTATACATCACCAGTGACGCGCGACACATCGCCGGCACATTGTAAAAGGCCATCAGCGGCATGGCACAATGGTGCCCGGTTCGTACGGCGACGCCGTAATTATCGAGGAAACTGCCCACGTCATAAGCGTGGTGTTTGCCCAGGTTGAACGCGATGACTCCCAGACGATTGGCCGGGCCGTATAAGGTCAAATCCGGCACCTCCGCAAGCTCCCGTAAGGCGTAGTCCATCAGCGACTGCTCATAGTGGGCGATATTATCCAGCCCAAGCGCACTGACGTACTCTATGGCCGCACCGAGGCCAATAATGCCGCCCGTGTTAGGCGTTCCCGCTTCGAAGCGCCACGGCGCTTTGGCGTAGGTCGTCCCTTCCGTCAGACTGACGGTTGCAATCATCGAGCCGCCCCCTTCCCACGGCGGCATGGCCTGCAAAATGTCCTCTTTCACATAAAGCACGCCAATCCCTGTCGGGCCATACAGCTTATGCCCGGAGAACACGTAGAAGTCACAGTCCATCGCCTGCACGTCGACCTGATGATGCATAATCGCCTGCGCACCATCCACCAGCACTTTCGCGCCATGCTGATGAGCAAGTTCGATCATCTGCGCGACCGGGTTTTCCGTGCCGAGCACGTTGGAGACCTGGGTCACCGCCAACAGGCGCGTACGTGCATCAAGCAACCCCGGTAACACATCCAGTTGCAATGTGCCGTCCTGGTTAAGCGGGATCACGCGCAGTTCCGCCCCCACGCGCTCACACAACATCTGCCACGGCACGATGTTGGCGTGGTGCTCCATGCCCGTGATGATGATGTTATCGCCCGCACCGACCTGACTGTCGCCCCAGCTGTTCGCTACCAGGTTGATCCCTTCGGTCGTACCACGCACGAAGACCAACTCTTCCGGCGAACGGGCATTCAGAAAACGTGCCACCTGCTCACGGACGTTTTCCATACGTTGCGTGGCTTCGGCGCTCAGCGTGTGTATGCCACGGTGAACCGCAGCATAACCGTGGCGATAAAACTCCGCTTCGGCATCGATAACCTGAGCTGGCTTTTGTGCGCTGGCCGCACTATCAAGATAGGCCAGCGGCACACCGTTAACTTCACGCGTCAAAACCGGAAAGTCGGCGCGCACGTTGTGCACGGAAAAACTCATGCAATGCCTCCCGCAAGGCGTTGGCCGATACGGGCCAGTACCTGCTGCCTGAGCACTTCGTCGCCAATCGCTTCGGTCAGTTCGGCGGCAAAGGCATAAATGATCATCTGCTGCGCTGCCTGCTCGTCGATGCCGCGGGAGCGCAGGTAGAACATCTGCTCGTCATCAATGCGCCCGATGGTCGCACCGTGGCTACATTTCACGTCGTCGGCGTAAATCTCTAACTGCGGCTTGGTATCCACTTCAGACAAACGCCCCAGCAACAGGTTGTTGTTGGTCATCTGTCCGTCTGTTTTCAACGCATGCTGCGCTACTTTAATCAAACCATTAAAGACCGCACGCCCTTTATCGTTGGCAATGACCTTGTGCATCTGACGGCTATTGCAGTAGCCCTTGTTGTGCTCAAGCCAGGTACGGGTGTCGCAGACTTCCGATTTTACCGGCATCACCAGGCTGTTCATGCGCAGCGTGGTGTTCTCACCATTCAACTGCGTGCTGGTGTTGTGACGCAGTACCACGCCGCCGAGCAGGAAGCTGTGGCTGTCCGCAGATGCATCCTCGGCAAGGCGAATGTCATTGTGGGCAAAGTGATAGCACTGTGGGTTTTCGAAGGCCATCTTGAAATGATGCAACTGGGCATTGGCCGCCACATCCATCGTAAAACGCGCGCCCGTAAAATGACGATGGTCATTAAGGCTCACGTAATGCTCATACACCGTGGCCTCCGCGCCTTCAGCCAGTGAGATGTGGTGGCGGTAATGCGCCGTGTTCATCTCTTCGCCGTCCACGCCTTGCGTGATATGCATCAGAAGCAGGGTTCTTGCCGGGCGCTGGTTGCGCGCGACCTGAATATGGGTCACCGTCTGCGCCAGACTTTCGGTCAGGTGCAGAAACACATCCGGCTGAACCGGTGCCGCCAGCGGCGAGCGTTGGTCATTGATGGTGATGTCAAAACCTGAGCCGGTGGTGTCATCGCTCAGCTCGGCACTGAAATAGCCATCAATAAACACCAGACGCAGCGCGTCAACCGGCAGCGCCAGCGCCGTGCAACCGGCCTGAGTCAACTCGCCTTTACGGGCGACAAACTCGCTGTTGAGCAGCCCGTCGAGCGGGGTATATTTCCAGTTTTCATGCTTACGCGTCGGCAACCCGAGACGCAGCATTTGCTGAAGATGCTGTTGGGCCTCTTCAGAGCGTGCCCCACCCTGCACTTCAAACAGGTGGTGCCACTGCTGCAGTGCGTTACTGCTGTTCGGTAAGCCAGCCATACCCCTGCTCCTCCAGTTGCTTAACCAGCGTGAAATCACCGGATTTGACGATACGGCCCTGATACAGCACGTGCACGAAGTCTGGCTTGATGTAGTCAAGGATGCGCTGATAGTGGGTGACGATGATGAATGAGCGCTGCGCGTCACGCAGGGAGTTCACCCCGTCGGCAACGATTTTGAGGGCATCGATATCCAGGCCTGAGTCGGTTTCATCGAGAATGCACAGGTTGGGTTCCAGCACCGCCATCTGCAGGATGTCATTACGTTTTTTCTCACCGCCGGAGAAGCCCACGTTCACCGAACGGGTCAGCAGGTCTTCCGGCATCTTCAGCAGTTTGATCTTCTCTTCCATCAGGTCCTGAAAATCAAAGCGGTCCAGCTCGTCCTGCTCACGGTATTTACGCACCGCGTTCAGCGCCGTTTGCAGGAAAAACTGGTTGCTGACGCCCGGAATTTCTACCGGGTACTGGAACGCCATGAACACGCCTTCACCCGCACGATCTTCAGGGGACAGTTCCAGCAGGTCTTTTCCTTTGTACTCGACGCTTCCGCCGGTCACTTCGTAATCTTCACGCCCGGCAAGGGTCGCCGACAGCGTACTTTTACCCGAGCCATTTGGCCCCATGATGGCATGCACTTCTCCCGGGCGAACCTCCAGGCTCAGGCCTCGCAGAATCTCTTTATCTTCAACGCTAACCTGCAGGTCTTTAATACTTAACATGTTTGTTCCTTAATCCTTAACCGACGCTGTGTTCAAGGCTGATAGCCAGCAGTTTTTGCGCTTCGACGGCAAACTCCAGCGGCAGCTCGGAGAACACGTCCTTACAGAAGCCATTAACGATCATTGAGATGGCATCGTCTTCACTGATACCGCGCTGCAGGCAGTAGAACAGCTGATCTTCGCCAATGCGTGAGGTGGTCGCCTCGTGTTCCAGTTGGGCGCTATTGTTACGGCATTCCACATACGGGAAGGTATGGGCACCGCATTCCGCACCAATCAACATGGAGTCGCACTGGGTAAAGTTACGCGCGTTGGTCGCACTCGGCATGATTTTCACCAGCCCACGGTAGCTGTTCTGGCTCTTCCCGGCCGAGATCCCTTTCGAGATGATCGTCGATTTGGTGTTCTTACCGATGTGGATCATTTTGGTCCCGGTATCCGCCTGCTGATGACCGCTGGTCAATGCAACAGAGAAGAACTCACCGATAGAGTTGTCCCCGCGTAGAATGCAGCTGGGGTATTTCCACGTGATTGCCGAGCCGGTTTCGGACTGCGTCCAGGACATCTTGCTGTTTTCGCCTTCGCACAACGCACGCTTGGTGACGAAGTTCAGGATGCCACCGGTGTTGTTATCGCCAGGGAACCAGTTCTGCACGGTCGAGTATTTCACTTCCGCATCGCGGTGGATAATGACTTCCACCACCGCTGCGTGCAGCTGGTAGCTGTCGCGTACCGGCGCAGAACAGCCTTCGATGTAGCTTACGTAGCTGCCTTCATCCGCCACCAGAATGGTGCGTTCGAACTGCCCGGTTTTCTCCGCATTGATACGGAAATAGGTGGACAGTTCCATCGGGCAACGTACCCCTTTCGGTACGTAGATGAAGGTGCCGTCAGACGCCACGGCAGCATTCAGGGCCGCAAAGAAGTTGTCATTTGAAGGCACAACGGTGCCGAGATATTTTTTCACCAGTTCCGGGTGGTCATGAATGGCCTCGCCGAAAGAGCAGAAAATGATCCCCTGTTCCGAAAGTTTTTCCCGGTAGGTCGTGGCGACGGAGACGGAGTCAAAAATGGCGTCCACCGCCACTTCTTTGCCTTCACGCACCGGCACGCCGAGCTGGTTAAAGGCCTCTTCAACCTCTTCCGTCAACCAGGCATTGGCGTTAGTTTGCTGCACGGCACCCGGCTGCGAGGCGCAGGTGTCGTCGCAGCTGCCACAGGACGGCGCGGAGTAGTAGCTGTAATCCTGATAATCCAGCTTCTCATATTCGGCTTTAAGCCAGTGCGGCTCTTTCATTTCCAGCCAGGCGCGAAACGCGTTCAGGCGGAATTCCAGCATCCATTCAGGTTCATTACGTTTGGCAGAAATGGCGCGCACGACATCTTCATTGATGCCTTTGGCCAGTTCATCCGTATTGAGTTGGGTAAAGAACCCCTCTTTATAATTGAGGTTCCCGGTCCAGGTTTTGACATCGTCAGTTGCTTCAGTATTACGAGACATAGTACCGCCTATACCCCAAAGCTTTCGCCGCAGCCACATTCGTTCTGGGCTTTCGGGTTATGGAATTTGAATAACTGGTTTAACCCTTCACGCACATAGTCCACTTCAGTCCCGTCGATAAACGGCATCGCCTGAAGCGGCACATAGAGTCGTGCGCCCTCATTTTCAAACAGCAGGTCGTCTTTATCTGGTTCACTGACCGTATCGAGCACATAACCAAAGCCAGCACAGCCGGTTTGCTTGATGCCAAGACGCACGCCCAGCAGGTCGGGTTGTTTGCGCGTTAACGCACGAATGTGCTCCGCCGCCGCGGGGGTCAGGGTCAAACCACGCCAGGTAAAATCGGCCGGGTTAAACGTTTCTGATTGCGATTCCATGGGTCTACCTCATGTCATGAAGCCTTAAAGGCATAACACTATGTTAGTGATAACGATTATCACTTCAACCTCTATTCCGAAGGGTTATTGATGCTCTGGCTGTTTTTTAGACTCCTGTACTAAGCATAGACCCTGTCTGCAGGCTTTACAGGCAAGTGAAGAATTGTTTAATGAATTGATAAATAATGGCTATTTTTTGCCGAATTTCGAAAAAGGGAAAAGAAGTAAAGATGCATAGGCAATGCCTATTTTTAAGATAGGAGAGTAAAAAAATTCTGAATCAGTAACTTAAACCATTATCAAATAGTTACCTGCATCACAAAACAGACAATAGAGGACAAATGCGAACTTTTTCGTGTCCCCAAATCTGCCCCCAGCCTTTCAAATGCCCCCAATATGCCCCCACAACCCCATGCAATTTACATCACCGGACAATCGTCGAACTCGCCCAACCGCGCATCGTTAATTATGTAAGTGATCACGCCAAACACCTCTCCAGAATCTTCATCACCAGGTAATACCTCCTGTCGACAACGGTAATGAATATCGCCGGCGCGCGTTGCGTTGCGGCCGGCTGGTGAATAAATTGTGCTGTCAAAGACAGGAAAATTTAGTTGTGACTGATCGCAATTTTGTTTGGATAGCCAACTGAGTTTCCGTCCAGTTTATCCCCCGTCAAATTGACGTTCAGGTATTGACCTGACTCAGTAACGCTCACAACCTCCCTCACGTCTCCATTTTTGAATGTAATGTGGTCTCCAGGGATAATTTTTATGACTGGTGTTTTCAACAGGAAGAATGCAGCCGAAGTGTTGCTAACTCCGTTTGTCCAGTTCATATCAGTGAGCCCATACGGTGTCGCAAGTTTGCCAGGGTCTATCTCAGGGAACCAAAATTCGTCTACGCCGACAATTTTCCTGGCTGAACATGAGGAAATTGCCAAACCGTTCACGACCCCTACCTTCCCAGTGTTGAACTCGACATCATTTTCCGGGGTATTTATGACAGCAGCCGGGAACCGAAATGTATCTACATAGCGGTTCACTGGCACGTAGCCATTTGCGGCATACGTGAAATTGATATTATTTTTAATTGTATAGAACCCTGCGCCAGTGATCGCCGAACGATCAAACAGGATGCTCACGTCATAATAACCAGGTTTAGCACCCGGAAGCGATATCCCGGCATTCGTTACTGAGCAGGGCTGAGCAGGCCATAACTTCTTGTCGCTACGAACCCATTTATCACTGTAAATAAATCTACGTTCAAGGGAGTAATTTTCTAATATGTTGGAGTAAAAAACCCAGTTGACGCTTACCAGCCAGTCCATGAACGCTCCCGCGACTGCCGGTGACGCGGTAATTATCACGTCAGAACCTCTCGCAGCGGCATTGAATTTTTCACGTTTACTGCCAAGGGCGTGAATGACCGCGTCGGTAGGTGCATTAGCGTATGAGTGCTGGTAAGCGCTCCGAATACCCCAAAAATCCTCAATTGCAGGCCTGTCATCACGAAGCGCGTCCTTCAGATAGTCTCCCCATGACCAGGGAATAAACCCACCTAATTTTGCATCATACGTGTAATCATTATTGTTTTGCGCAGCAAAAATATCATCTCGTATCACGTTTACTCTGTAACTGAGAACCAGAGATCCTATTAACATTAAAAAAATAGGTGAGTACTTGTAAACACCGTCAAATCCAATAAATCTCTCCCTGAATTTAATAATCAAAACAATGAAATTCACCGCATATATTAAAACCAAAGAATACACCCAAAAGTTGTACGCACCGGCGTAAGCTGGATCTATCCTACCTCCAACTGCTGAAATGATTGCTCCAGAGAAGAAAACAAAACCAATTGAAAATTGGAAAAGAAGTTTTATTTTTTTTGTTCTTAAGTAAGCAACAATAAGCAATGGAAGCGCCAGGGTTTTAATCCCAATAAATGGAATGATGAATGCGGAAAACAATCCAGATAGCGTATATATGTGAAATCTTTCATCTCCAGGCGAAAAATACCAACTCTGGTCTCTGGCTATATCTATGTTATACATCAACATAGATAATGGATTCCCGGCGGTCAATATTGCTGACAAAAAGAAGAAAGAGAGCCCTGATAAGATGACGAATATCGCTACGTTCGCCATGGTCATAGCAGACTTCCTGCGCAGGCAATATAAGTATAAGACGCCTGCAACCATGGCCGTGGGGTAACCGAAATCATTACTCCAAAGCAATGCCCCACCACAAAGCAATGACACCGTTGGAATTTGAATGCGAAGTGATTTTATTTTTTCAATGCAAAGGAAAACCAGCGTTAAAATAAGTGGAGCGACAAACGCACGCAATGGCCTTAGACTGTTTCCTGGGGTTACCCTCTCCAGCAAAACTATATTCAGTCTTTCATACGCGCAGGCAACAATAAATGAAAACAATATTGAGAAAATCAATGATATAATTAAGTTTTTATCTCTACTGAAATAACAAAAAGAAAAAACAGAAAAAGACGTACCAAAAAAAACCATGAAATGCGATGCAAAAACTGTTGAGCTTAGATCTGCACCACTTAGCCAAAATATAGGATATAAAACCCACGTCAACAATAATCCCAGATATGGATAAAAATCCCTGCCTGGCATGTATCCATCATTTATTCTGAATAGACCGCTGGCCGTCTGAAATGCTCCATCCATTTGCACCAGTGGTATATATATTGATTGCTGAGCAGCATATGTTAACGACAAAAAAACCAACAGCACCAACCAGACGGCATAGATGCAGTTATTTTTGTAAAACAAATTTAAATTTATTTTCACATCATCCACACAACTAATTTGATATTTACATCATCTTACATCTATTGGTTGAATTTTAAAACTAAAGTGATGCTATTTAGGCCCCTTTTTGGGGCCTAAACATATCATGCTGCTATTTTGTACCGCCCGCTAACAGCATAACGTGCACCAGTGGCTATAACCGTGGTTCCATCAGCTGATACCAAGCCTACAGAGCTGCCAGATGTTAGTCCGATCAGCATTTTATTATTGATACCATTAACCTCTCTGCCAATTATGGTTCCGTGGTTAGTTTCCGCTGTTGGTGCCGGAGAATAGCTAACATTAATGCTCCCCGTCCCTGTTCCTGCGTTCGTGATTGTGAATTCCAGACTTAAATCGGCATATGGGCCATCCAGATGATAAGATGCAGATTGCACTGCCACACCTGAGAGGGTGCCGCCCTGCGAGGTTATGGTTGGCGTGAACGTTACTGAGTCGGTGTCCCAGATATTGCGTTTTGCAGACGGGGCCAGATAGCGAGCTGTCAAAATTGTCCCAGCGAACTGGTTAAATCTCAACTGAGTACCGGCAATGGTCGCTCCAGAGCCGTTGTTAAACTCGGCATAACCGTAGTAGGTGCCTGGTGACGCCTCTGTCAGTATTGTGTTCTCGATAAATTTGTTGCCGATACACTGCTGGTTTGCCAGATCAGTGTACATACCGATAGCACAACCGTTTGTTCCTGCCCCACCTGCTGCCGTTCCGCGAGTCGCGCAATCTTTTACAGTATTAAACGCCACAACGTTATATTGCGTATTTCCTGCGACCATTAATCCAGCTGCATACGAGTTAACAAAAGTGTTAGCGATAGCAACGCACATTCTCGATGAATTTGTTGCTCCACCTGATATCGACATCCCGGCGTCTTGACCGTTAAATCCTTCCCATTCAGCATGGTTTAGCGCCATCACGCATGAAAAACATTCAGTAAATTGATAAGCTTCGTGAGAGGTATTTTTTGTACTGCATGAAATCAATGAACAATGAGATGACAGCCCAAATCCGTAGCCAAATCCGCCAGATGTTCCACCTGAATAACATTCAGAAAAAACTGAATGCGACGACACACCCATTTGCCCGGAATAGCGTGGGTAACCAGTTGTCCTCATTTTTGTGACAATAACGTTTTCGCAATTTGTTCCATAGAATGCTGCACCAAATGTTTTGTTAACATCTGTTGTTCCTGTTGACCCAGTTGCATCGCAGGTATAGTTATCAATTCGAAGGTTTTTGCTATTTAGCGTTACAATTGCAGAATCACCACGACCAACAATACGAATATTCCTCAGTACGGAGTTGTTTGTTCCTGTAATAGGTAACACTGCCAAATACTGAACCAGGAAAACAGGGTCATCGCAGTCAATTGTAAAGTCACCCATCTCAATGCCAGTGTTATTTTGAGCATTTAACAGGATCGACCCATCAGAGTATGACTGCCTGAAAAATTTAATCGTAGTAGCATATTTCCCTCTCCCGACAAAACCCTTTAGTGCTGTTGGGAGAGAGAATGGAAGAAACAAGAATGTTCCTGATGGCGCACGAACTGCTTTACCAAGAAGTGCGGCGGCAGCTGTTGCTCTGTTCATTGTATCTGTGTTTGCAGTCGCTCCAGCCAGGGTGTTTGATGCATCCAGTGTCCTGCCCGGCGCATAGTCTGCCAGATCAATAAATTCCTCTAATTTTGACTTTACAGTCCCCGGTTGTTCGCCAAACCCCGCAAATGATACCAGTGAAGAACCCTTTGTGCTTAGATAGCTGGCGAGGTCTTTTCTTAGAACATCAGTTACTTCTACAGGCTGCCAGGCTCCTACCCCTACACCGCCAGTGCTGGCCGGAGTGGAACCGGCTGGGACAACTTTAGGGAGGGTGGCAAGGTTATCCCAGCGATACCACAGTCCAGTTGATGTGTCCTGGATAATGTCACCAGCGGCATTGAGCGTTGCGCCTGCCTGAAACGAACCGACCAGATTCCAGCCCAGATTATAAATTTGCTGCAGGGCCAGAGATTTCAGCCCGTCGATGGTGTAGTGCTCGCCACCAAATCGATCCAGATATGACAGGTTGCGTGACGTAACAAACTCATCAATTTTCCCGGCGTTAAATTTCAGGTCTCGTGGAGATTCGCTCGGCACCGCGTTGTGTGTTGGGGTGGTAGTCATGTTTTTTTCCATAAAAAAACCCGGCTCAGTGGCCGGGTTGTGGGGGATGGGAAGCGTCTTATGGATAAATTTGTTCGCTGTATTCCGCGACAGTCAGAGAGACCGTGTTATCAGTGTTCGGTTTGATTGAATTGACCGTCCAGAGCTGGCTATCCAGTTCCTCGACAGTGGCAATCAGATAGCGCGAGGGCAGTTGAACCGTGTCACCGTTCCAGATATTGAGCTGAATGCCGGGAACAGCAGCAGTGAAGCCGTAAGGGGTGTCGCTGCGAGCCGCTGCCGGATAGCGCAAGGTCGGGTTACCCAGGCTGTCGGTCACCAGTACATACATCGAACCGGTAAACGTGATCGGCTCGCTGGTATCAAAGTTATTCCCGGAACGGCCAGTGACATAACCCTGCTGCTGGTTGCTGTCGTAGATGTCCGGCATCTGGATGACGCTGCCTACCTGAATAATTCCGTCCTCAAAAACTTTTGCGTTCATCTTTGCCCGCGAGTAGATAAGCCGTTTCGTTTCACGCAGTGCGCGCTCCCGCGCCTGATACTCGTTACGGAAACCAGCGATCTCCAGCTTGTTTGGGTTCTCCGCTTCCTGCTCTATGATGACGCCGTTCAGCACGCGGTAATTGATGTAGGTTTTGTTGTTCGTTGTCGGGTGAACGTAGGAGACCTGCACGCCGTCGTAACCGCCTGGAAGAGTGGCCTCGTATGTGATTTTGTACTCATCCGTCTTCATGTTGGCCCGGTTGAATACAGCCGCCGGGTAGGCAACTTTCTGATCACGGGTAAAAGTGAGCACGCCGTCGTCCCAGTACGCCAAGACGGATGCCGCATTACAGATCGCCTGCACGCGGTCACCAAGGGAGTCATTCTCGTCGTCAAACGTGTAATCAAAGTATCCCAGGCGAATATCCGGCAAGCTTTCAGCGATCGAATACAGCCCGTACAGGTCAATACTGCCGACCGGTTGAGTGCCCATGATGAGCCAGGTGTGCGCCACCGCATCAGCGAATGACCGTGAGGATCGCAATGTGTACTCAACCGACTGAGTCGTCAGGTTGTAACTGATGGTCTTACGGGTCACCAGGGCGTTGTATTTACGCTCACGGCTGCCCAGCGCGTTTTCCGTCGCCCTTACCTTTACGCGCACCAGGGTATCAGTCGGATGAACGACATTGGTTCTGACGTTGACCGAATGAACCTCTTCAACCTTCAGGATAGAAGCATCACTCGAGTTATCGGTGCGCTGGAAGTTAATGGCATATTTACCAAAACCTCCGATCGGCGTCAGCTTGTCGGTGCGGTAAAATACTTCGCTAGACGATTTGTGCGGCGTTCCCTGATGATAGGTGAATGTCTGCTGGGTCCCCGGCACCTGGTTGTAGTCATCGTCAATTTTCCAGATCGTGACTTTCCAGTCTGCAGATTTTTTTCCACCCAGTTGCACCTGAGTGTGCAGCCACAATTGCGCTGACTCGACAGGCGAGAAGAACGGGCCGACCACCAGAGCCTCGTTGTCGTTGAGGATAAATTTCGCCGTGTTGATGGTGGCAGTGGCCGGAACGTCAGGGGGCCCGGTCAGGTCGCCCATGGTGAATGTGTACCACTGGACCGGGTTAATTACCGCGCCGTCGTTAGTCTGCACTGCTGAAATCAGCGTCCCGGAGAAATCGACATCCTCCGTGACGGTACCGGTTGGGGTGCTGTAGGTGACGTTAATAGTGAATGTGACAGCATGCGGCAGGACCAGGCCCATGAAATAATCGAATTCGCCCTGCTTCACTATCTTCATCGCTATCTGGCCGCCAGAATACGTGCCACTCACAACTGTGTTTGCGGTGGCCGTCTCTATCGGGAAATTGTCAGATTCGTTCTGCCCTGGCACCTCCTGCCCGTCGACGTCGTCGAAGCCGTAACCTTCGTTGATGGTTGGTATCACCTCGCCCGGCTCGTAAAACTGGAACTCAGCACCCGCCATGCTGCCGAGGCTGGATTCTGAATAACGCACCGACTCATAGGTGTAACTCCCGATACCGACGCACATCCACTCAGTCACGTATTTCAGACCGCCATCCGTGTCGCTCTGGCGCACGTATTCAAACAGTGATTCCTGAATCAGATCCGGGAATGAGCGCACCTGGCCGTAAATGTCGGGTTTGGCCTTGTACACGCGCGCAGTGTTGGTCTGCCCGGTCAGGCTGTTGTTCGGCGAGTCAACGGTATTGCCACCGGTATTTGCGATTGCAGGTTTCGGAGCCAGAAACGAGAAAACCGAGCTGATCACCTTAAATATGGGGCTGATAATGTCGCCAATAATGCCCTTTGGCTGGTCGAAAATCTGGATGACGTCCCGCTCGCAAAGTTCGAACGCCAGATCGTCAGCTTCTCCAAGCTGCACGCCATTGCGGACGATCAGCAGGTCGCGGTGAAAGTTGCCATCATTGGCCGCCAGCCAGTCATAAAAAAGGGTGCCGTCTGGCACCCTGCAACGTTCTTTTGGCGTTCCCGGGAAACGCTGAACCTCAATCAACGCCATAAACGAAATACTCCACTTTTGTAAATGTCCGCTGAATAACCAGCAGCGAGTCCAGGCGCACGCTTCCATTCTCACCGCGCGAGTGCAAAGCCTGCCGGTTCAGCACCAGGCCAACGTGTGCCGGTTGCGCGCCGCGGTAACCGACGAATATTCCACCCTCGACCGGGTTGTCGACCTGGTGCCAGAACACGACGTCACCATGGTAGCAGGTGAAGAAGTCCGCCCCGGCTTCGTAGTCCGGCGTCTGATGCAGTTCGATACCAGTGACATGGCGGTAATACAGGACCACCAGCCCCCAACAGTCGACCGCCTCGAAGGAACACGCCCGGTTAGCCCACGGCACACCGATCACCTTTCGGATAAAATCAGAGGTACTGCAGACCGGTATATTCCGTAGGGTCATAGAGCCTCCCGATATTGTTGTTGAGTGGATTGATCAGCGACAGCGTTACCGATGCTGAGTCGGCGTCGATATCCACCGTTTTGACGTACAGTTGCCACGATTTTATTGGTACCGACACGTCGCCACTGTCGAAAATCTGCCGCGTGGCCGTAATCGCCGTGAGCCGCGCCGCCCCTTTCCACTGCTTCATCAACGCTTTGACATCAGAAGACAGGCGACCGAGTTTCACCGTAGCGTCGATAATTGGCGTGCCGCTCTGCTGGCTCTCTTCTATTTCGAAGCGTGCTGGCGTGTACGTCTCGCCGCCCAGCGTCTTTGCAAGAAACTGCTTATCAACCAGGCGGACATAGCCGAATGAGGGGTGGTAGAAGGTTATGGTATCGAAAAGACCGCGCGTCGGGCGTTGCTGTTTGTACTCCCTAAAGCTCGGCATTAAGGCACCCTCGGAATTGATTCTGGATCTCTGTTGTCAGGATATCCGGTAACGACAATATCCAGCCATGGCGCCCACGGCGGCGGTAGCTCAACAATGATGTCGTCGAAATCATCGTCAGTATTGAAAAGATGGTTACGCGAGCGTGATCCCTATCAGTCGAGACACACATTCGCGTGCTGGTCACTTTCTGCTGGCGCTAATCCTTCGTTCATCGCCAGTCAAATGGGGCACGAAAATGCCAAAATGGTATACACCGTTTATTCGAAGTGGATCGGTGATATGGACAAGGACCAGGTAGGCATTTTGAACCGAAAATTTGCCGGAATGTCCCCATAGTGCCCCCGCCGTTAAGTGATTACCAATTAATATCTTTCATAACAATTAGTTAGGCACGATTAATATAATCAATGCCTATTTTTAAGATAGCCAGGTAAAAAATCTGTGTGGCCAGGATGCGCCGTCGCAACAAAAAGATATCTGTGTCACAAAATTATCGCGGGGAGTGGACAGTCATTCCCCTTCTTTTTGAAGGGGATAGTGAAATCAGAGGCGGGGATTACTGGTTTCAAGCACAGCCCTGAGGCTTAAAGATGCGCGCCGTGGATGCCGGATTATTGACCAGTTTTTCCCGCGCACGACGAGGGCGGCTGACCAGTTCTCCGCCACAATTGGGGCAACGCATGTCGAGTTTTGTGGCACAATTGCGACAAAACGTACATTCAAAGGAGCAAATCAGCGCATCGGCACTGTCGCCGGGTAAATCGGTATTACAGCATTCACAGCCCGGTCTTAACTCCAGCATGTAGCGCTCCTCAGGGTTGGCATCAGGTGACGAGTTTGCTGCTTAGAAATAGCAGCTTTAAAAACCCGCGCAAAGCACTTTCCCTGCATTATCAGTGATATTAATAATGCCCCGGGGCTCAAAACAAAAAGGCCCGCCTGAGCGAGCCTTTTGTCACTTTTGAACGGGCATCAGGATTGCAGGGTCGCAAGCCTGGCCGCAAAGCCCACAAACAGCAAACCAATCAGGGAATTACCCAGCTTAGCCAGACGCTTTTTCGTCTTCACCAGCTGCGTCACATAAGATCCAGAGATAATCAAAAAGCTGAAGTAACAGACGCTGATCATCTCCAGCGTCACCCCAAGGATAAAGAACGACATGCCTGGGTTGGTGTAGTGGATATCAATGAATTGCACAAAGAACGACACATAAAACAGGATTGCTTTGGGGTTGGTCAGGCTCAGAATCAGCGAACGCCTGAAGATGTCACCTTTCTGAACCTCATGCTCCTCGCTCGCCTGCGCGCGACGAAACAGCGTGCTCCAGAGCATTTTAAGTCCGAGCCAGAGCAGGTAGAACGCCCCGAGATAACGCACGATATTAAACAGCACGGGCGTGGTTTTGATAAGCGTCGCCACACCGGCATAGGCCAGGAACATCAAAATGGCATCGCCAAGAAAGACACCTGCCGCCGCGACATAGCCATTTTTCAGGCCACCGGCAATGCTGGTTTTAAGGACAAAAAAGGTATTGGGTCCTGGAACCAAAATAATGAAAATGGCACCGATAAAATAGGACCAGAAGCTAATCACACCATATTCGGCAAACACATTTCCTCCTTGAGATACCTTTAGGGTCTTAACTGGGCGCCTATGCTACATAAAGCCCGGGAATAAAAAAAGCCCGCCGCAGCGAGCTTCATCTGAATCCAGAGTGAGCCTGTTAGTGATGCAACATCTCGTCGACCACTTCTTCTTTTTTCAACTGGTAAGGATAGTACGTCGGCCAGTTATCCATCTCTTCAAGCAGTGCAGCCTGAGAGGTGCTCCCCATGAAGATATGGTAGTGCGCTGATTTGCGCGGCCCGATGGTGTGATCGCTAAACTGCACAAATTTCGGTGCCTTACTGCTGGCATCCTTACATTCGAACAGGTAACGCACGCCTTTCTTGCCCGACACGTAGGTCAGAATTTTGTAACCGGCGTAATCGTATTTACAGCTGCTGACGTTATCACCCACGTGAAACTCCATCACGCCATTCTCGATGCCGATGGTGTCCACATCCGTGGCATAGCCTTTGCGGTAATAGGCTTTGATCTCATCAAAAGATTTGCTTTTGTCTTTTTCAGCTTTCTTTTTAAATACCGGATCGAGATCGCCGCTTTCAAGGTAAGGTGCCACTGACTGCCACACCCCCTCCCAGTCGGACAGGCTTCTGTCTTTTACATCTTTGTCATCAAATTCTCCGTTCGCCGCCTTCTGCTCTTTCTCGGTCAAAGGCGCACCGTGCGAATGATGTGCATGAGAAAGTGCCTGGCCGCTGACCAGAATCGTACCCAGAGCTACTGCTAATTTTGCAAAATGACGTACCAAAATATGACCCTCTTTCATATTAATGAGTTGCGAATGTTATATTATAACATAACCCATATCAATAGACTGAACGGGGCAATTTATAGCCGTGATGAATGTAGTGGAAATTTCGCGATGGCCTGCTATAAACAGGTGGTTACGTTTTAACCATTTCAGCGCTTATGATGAGGTCATTTTCATGTCTATTGTTAAAGCACACAGCTTGAGTCAGGCGTATCAGATGTTAAATTCCGGCAAGCAGAAGGAAGTTGAACTGGCGTTTGACGTTGATGCCGATACGTTTTTTCAGCTTTCCGCAGAATATTGCGATGGCGGGGCAAAGATAAGCCGTCACGATAATCACTTCGTCATTAAGCTCAAAAGCATGGCCATTCCTGCCCTCGACTGAGGTCACGGCGTCACAGAAAACACCACGCGGCTGGGTTTTCTGATATTCATTTTTAACAATGTGTGCGCTTGTCACACAGGCGTTATATTTCTCGCGTTTAATACCCCTGCGCCATACGACGGACTCTCATACCCGGTGAGTCGTCTTTAAACGTTGTTACCCTTTTGATGATGATAGCAATGCCACTGCTTTTAAAAACAGGCTAATACATAATCACCTCCCGGCTTAATGCCGGGATTTTTTTATCGGGGTGAAGGGTAAGGGATATCTGAATGTTAGGGAGAGAATCTGGCGGGTTATCCAGCCCGCATGGCGCAGACTGGATATATTGACTTATCGATACAGTGACACTTCACCCTGTGGTCGGGTTTTAAAGCGGCGATGGATCCATAAATATTGTTCCGGCGCACGAAGGATTTCACGCTCAATAACCTTGTTGATGTAACGTGCGGCTTCATGTTCATCTTTGGCCGGATAATCGGTAAGCGCTTTACCGATATGCAGCTGGTAGCCCGTTCGATCGGCTTTACGCACCATAGTGACGGTCAGCATGCTGGCGCCAGACAAACGCGACAGAACATAGGTACCGTTGGTGGTCGCGGCATTCGGGACAGAGAAGAACGGCGCGAAAGTGCTGCCTTTACGCCCGTAATCCTGATCGGGTGCGAACCATACTGCTTCACCTTTTTTCAGCTCGCTCACCAGCCCCTTAAGGTTACGGCGGTCAATCATCGATTTGTTGGAGCGCATGCGGCCCCGGGTCTGCACCCATTCCATCAGCGCATTGTTATGCGGGCGGTAGGTCGCCATCATCGGCTGACACAGCCCCATCACGCGGCCACCGAGTTCCAGTGACATGAAATGAACCCCAACGACCATCACGCCTTTGTAATTGGCCTGCGCTTCAACCAGATTCTGGTAGCCTTCTACATCAAACCAGCGACGGACACGTTTGTCCGGCCAGAACCAGGCCATGCCCGTTTCGAATAACCCCATGCCTAATGACATAAAGTTTTTCTCGATCATCGCTTCACGCATCTCTTCCGTCATATCCGGGAAACACAATTCCAGATTACGACGAGCAATACGTTCGCGGCGCTTCAGGAAACGACGGGAAAATGTTCCCATGGTTTCACCCAGACGGGATAAAAGAGGATAAGGAAGCTGTACGAGCAACCAGAGCAGACCGAGTCCAGCCCAGGTGACCCAGTGACGTGGATGTAAAAACGCCAGTTTAAATGAACTACGCATAGTGAATACCTTAAAGCCGATAGGAGTAGCGCTTAAGGAAACAATGAATCCCATCATCAGGTCTTTATGCGTTACAGCGTCTCACTCCAATAGATGGTGGTGCTATGGGGTGTTTCAGCGCGCAATATAGCACGTTCGGATAATGTGACGTGTAAAGAATGATGAAGATAGTATGAATTTTTACGACAGGTATTACCTGTCGTAACAGGTTTAAATAACCGCAGTGGTCAGACGAGATAAGCAGCAAAGTCTGCCCTGCTCATCGAAGATATCAATCTGCCACACCTGATGACGCCCGCCAGTGTGCAAGGCGCGGCAAACCCCGCGCACACGCCCACTTTTTACGGAACGCACGTGGTTAGCATTGACCTCCAGGCCCACCACATTTTGATCTCCCTGCGTGCATAAATAACCCGCCACCGACCCCAGGGTTTCCGCCAGCACCACGGACGCGCCACCGTGCAGTAAACCAAAAGGCTGGTGAGTACGCTTATCCACCGGCATGCTCGCCTCCAGCGCATCATCACTGATGCGCTCAAAACGAATGTCCAGCAGGCCAACCATATTGCCCTCACCCATACTGTTGAGGGCTTCAAGCGTGACCGCACGTTTCCAGATCATCCCATAATCTCCAGTAAGGCCTGCAGAGGATGGCGCACGCCATTCCCTTCCACACGCTTCACCTGGCTACGACAGGAATACCCTGCGGCAAGACAACGACTGCGCGGCAGACGCTGCATCGCCTGATGCCAGGAAAGCTCATAAATCCCGAGCGAATTGGCGTGGTTTTTCACTTCATGCCCATAGGTACCGGCCATACCGCAACAGCCCACACTCACGTTTTCCAGCTTTGCGCCCAGACGAGCAAAGATGCCCGCCCACTGCCCTGGTGAGGTGGGCAGTGCGGTGACTTCCGTGCAGTGTCCAAATAAATACCATGGCTCACCGCTCACTTCTCTCGTGTCGAGGTTTTCAAGCGCCGTGGAAAGCCATTCGTGCACCAGCATCACATGGAAATCCCCGCGCTTATCGCCCAGCACCTGCTTGTACTCATCGCGATAACAGAGCACCAGCGCAGGATCGACACCCACCAGCGGCATACCTAATTGGGCAACGCGGTTGAGGAAGTCCGAGGTTTTTTGCGCGGTTTTCGCAAAACGATGCAAAAAGCCTTTAATGTGCTGCGCCTTCCCGTTCGGTGAGAACGGTAATACCACCGGCTGCAGACCCAGTTTTTCAACCAGGCGAACAAAGTCGGCCACCACTTGTGCATCGTAGTAGCTGGTGAAAGGATCCTGCACCACCAGCACGGTTTTCGCCTTCTGCTCATCACTGAGCAACTCAAGCTGCTCAAGGGTGAGATTCGCCGTCGCATGACCGACCATCTGGCGTTGCAATGACGGGGCCGAGAGTAACGGCAGGTCAATCATACCAATGTGTTTTTGTGACAGCGTGCGCACCCACGGCTGGCTCATGAAGAAGTTAAACGTCTTCGGAGCCCTGGCCATCAGCGGCGCATAGCTTTCGACGGTTGCCACCAGATGATCGCGCATCGGACGCAGATAACGGGTGTGGTAGAGCTGCAGGAAACGGGAGCGGAAATCCGGCACGTCAATTTTGATCGGGCATTGCGTTGAGCAGGCCTTACAGGCCAGGCAGCCAGACATCGCCTCTTTCACTTCGTGAGAGAAATCGTACTCCCCTTTGCGCGCATGCCAACTGTTGCGGGTACGCTCAATCAGCGTGCGCAGGCTGGCGCGTTTTTCCGGCATCTCTTTCTCGAGCTTGACCGGGTCAATTCCACGGTCAGCCAATAAACGCAGCCACTCACGCACCAGCGTGGCACGGCCTTTCGGTGAATGAATGCGGTTGCCGGAAATCTTCATCGACGGGCACATCGGGCTCTTCACATCAAAGTTAAAGCACAGGCCGTTGCCGTTACACTCCATCGCGCCACGCCATGACGTACGCACGGCAATGGGGATTTGTCGGTCGAAGTTGCCGCGTTTGACATCATCCACCTGTTTCATCGGGGCATCGACGCCTTCGGGCGGGCAAATCTTCCCGGGATTAAGACGGTTATCCGGGTCAAAAGCGGCTTTAACTTTGCGCAGCTCAGCATAGAGTTGCTCGCCAAAGAAGGCCGGGCTGTACTCCGCACGGAAACCCTTACCGTGCTCGCCCCAGAGCAGGCCACCGTATTTGGCGGTGAGCGCCACCACATCATCGGAGATTGATTTCATCAGGATCTCCTGCTGCGGGTCGCACATGTCGAGCGCCGGGCGCACGTGTAATACACCCGCATCCACGTGCCCGAACATGCCGTAGCTCAGGCCATGGCCATCCAGCAAGGCGCGGAATTCAACGATGTAGTCCGCCAGATGCTCCGGCGGGACGCAGGTATCCTCCGCAAACGGGATCGGTTTTGCCGCCCCTTTAGCATTGCCGAGCAGACCGACCGCTTTTTTACGCATCGCATAGATGCGCTCAATGCCCGCCAGGTCATCACAAAGCTGCCAGCCAATAACCCCGCCTTCACCCTGTGCCATTAATGCATCGAGGCGTTCGCAAAGGGAATCGATCTGGCTGTTAATCAACGCAAGGTCGTCCCCGGCAAACTCGACAATATTCAGGCCGAGCAGGGTTTTATCCGGAACGTCGGTGATAAGCTCTTTAACCGAATGCCAGACGATATCTTCCCGTGCAAGGTTGAGGACTTTTGAATCGACGGTTTCGACCGACAGCGCGCGGGCGTCAACCATAAAGGGCGCGTTACGCAGTGCAGAATCAAAGGAGTCATATTTAACGTTGACCAGACGACGCACTTTTGGCAGGCGAGTGATGTCGAGACGCGCTTCAGTAATAAAGGCCAGCGTTCCTTCGGAGCCGGTCAACACGCGGGTCAAATCGAACTCGGTCATCTCGTCGTTGAAGACGTGACGCAAGTCATAGCCGGTTAAAAAGCGGTTTAGCCTGGGGAATTTTTCAATGATCAGCTCGCGATTTTCGCGACAGCGCTCGAACACCGTCCGGTAAATCCGCCCAATGGCCGTATTGGCGTTACCGAGGGTCTCAGCCAGCTCAACCGGCACCGGCTGGGTGTCAAGAATGTCGCCCCCCAGCAGCACCGCACGCACGCCCAGCACGTGATCGGAGGTTTTCCCATAGACCAGTGACCCTTGCCCGGAGGCATCGGTGTTGATCATGCCACCCAGCGTTGCGCGGTTGCTGGTCGACAGTTCCGGGGCAAAGAAATAGCCGTACGGTTTAAGATACTGGTTAAGCTGATCCTTGATGACGCCCGCTTCGACCCGCACCCACCCTTCTTCGGGGTTAATTTCCATGATGCGGTTCATGTAGCGCGACATATCAACGATGATGCCCTGATTCAGCGCCTGACCATTGGTGCCAGTTCCGCCTCCACGCGGGGTGAAGACCAGAGACTGGAAGCGCGATTCCGTGGCAAGACGTGCAATTAACGCGACATCAGAAGTGGAACGGGGAAAGACGACCGCATCGGGCAGCAATTGATAAATACTGTTGTCCGTCGCCATGGTCAGCCTGTCGGCATAACTCGTGGCGGTGTCGCCTGTAAAACCTTGTTGCTCCAGTGCCTGTAAAAAATTCAGCACCAATTGAACGACGCCTGGTGCCTGAGAAATCTGTGGGATCATTACTCTTGACCCTGCCTGACTGTTAGAGTTGTGAATAGTTAATCGTTTGCTTGCAGCATCCAAGGTTGTATCACATTTTTTTCTTATACGCCCACCAGAATTATGGGCAGAATCCGACTGTCCAAAATCGCTGAAATCATTAATCATTGTCTTGAGTGATTTCACATAACCCTTTCAATGGTGAATACGTCTTATGGCCTTTCAACAGCAATCCAGGGATGTGCCGCAGGTCATGCTGTCGGTACTGTTCTTAGCCCTTATGATCGTCGCCTGTTTATGGGTAGTTCAGCCCTTTATCCTTGGTTTCGCCTGGGCGGGTACCGTCGTTATTGCCACCTGGCCGGTGCTCATTCGCGTCCAGCGTGTGCTTTTTGGCCGCCGTTCGCTGGCGGTCCTGGCCATGACCATCATGTTAACGCTGCTGTTTATTATTCCGGTCGCGTTATTAGTGAACAGTCTGGTGGACAGCAGTGGACCGGTTATCAACGCCGTAACGTCCGGCGAACTGACCCCACCGGACCTCGACTGGCTCAACAGCATTCCATTGTTTGGCGATAAGTTGTACAGCGGCTGGCACAGCCTGCTTGATATGGGTGGCAGTGCCATTCTCGCGAAGGTGCGCCCGTACGTGGGCACGACGACCACGTGGTTTGTTGGGCAGGCGGCGCACATTGGCCGTTTTATGCTCCACTGCGGTCTGATGCTGCTCTTCAGCGCCCTGCTCTACTGGCGTGGTGAACGCGTGGCAGAAGGGATACGTCACTTCGCCTTCCGCCTTGCCGCACAGCGCGGTGATGCGGCCGTCGTGCTCGCCGGGCAGGCCATTCGCGCCGTCGCATTGGGTGTGGTGGTGACGGCGTTAGTCCAGGCGGTGCTGGGGGGGATTGGTCTGGCCATCAGCGGCATCCCTTATGCAACGCTCTTTACGGTCATTATGCTGATGACCTGCCTCGTGCAACTGGGGCCACTTATCGTGCTGGTGCCTGCCGTTATCTGGCTCTACTGGAGCGGTGATTCAACCTGGGGGACGGTGCTGCTGGTGTGGAGCTGCGTGGTGGGTACGCTGGATAACTTTATTCGCCCGATGCTGATCCGCATGGGCGCGGATCTGCCGCTGATTCTGATCCTCTCCGGCGTCATTGGCGGGTTGGTGGCCTTCGGGATGATTGGGCTGTTTATCGGCCCGGTCCTGCTCGCCGTAAGCTGGCGACTCTTTTCGGCCTGGGTCAATGAAGTCCCGGCGCCTGGTCCCGGGCTCAACGATACGTTAGACCCTGTGGAAGACGACGCCGACCGTCGACAACACTGATAGCAAGGCGGGGAAACCCGCCTTTTTCACGGAATATTAAGCAGCGCTAATCAATTATTACATCCGCAGTGTGTTTTAGCGCCCTTTCCCCGCCAGGCAACGCCTTCTCTTCCGCAAATTCTTTACAGACGTTTAACTAATGAGACGAATCTGATCGACGCAAAAAATCGAGATGCCTACTATTAGCTCACGGTTATAAATCAACGCATTGATTTATAAGCATGGAAATCCCCTGAGTGAAACAACGAATTGCTGTGTGTAGTCTTTGCCCATCTCCCACGATGGGCTTTTTTTTCTGTGAAATTCGTGACAACTCACCTTGTTCCCGTTCACATCTCAACGTTCATTTTTGCTATTGCGGCCCCGCATTTATCCATAAAGGCGTTGTAAGCGGTTTCAGTATTTGCCTG
The DNA here is from genome assembly GCA_963530515.1 of uncultured Enterobacteriaceae bacterium. Taxonomy (GTDB): domain Bacteria; phylum Pseudomonadota; class Gammaproteobacteria; order Enterobacterales; family Enterobacteriaceae; genus CBFFRJ01. The sequence goes on from CAUSEC010000003.1 coordinate 203,384, forward strand.
CATCGCGCACTTTCCGGCTTCACACAGGTGGGATAGCGCCTGGGAGTATTGCTGCTCTGACGCTTTTATCTCATCGAGCCTGGCAATAATCGCCTGTAGATTGTCGACCTGATAGAAATGCATGTGCTCACCTTTTCTCGCGTGGAACGCTAAAACGTTCAGCAGCCGTTCATCATGTTGCCCCTGGGCGTAGACCCTTCGTCCAGATGAAAACAGGCCGCAATATTTCTCTTCAAAAGACAAAAAGTCTCCAAAAAGTGACCGAATGGTAATGCTGAAATCCAACCACTCACTAAGGTAAGTGTGCTAAAACACACTTTGTATCACCTGGAAAAATGTTCGATGCTTTCAATAACGGCAGTGTTCAGACATAAAAAAGCCCCACCTCCGTAAAGAGATGGGGCTGGTTTTTAGGTAAAACTTACTTTTTCAGTTCTGCCAGGCTCAACCAGGTTTGCACCACGGTGTCCGGGTTCAGAGAGAGACTGTCAATTCCCTCTTCCATCAGCCAGGCCGCAAAGTCTTCGTGGTCAGAAGGCCCCTGGCCGCAGATACCAACGTATTTTCCCTGTTTCTTCGCGGCACGGATCGCCATGGACAGCAGCGCTTTTACCGCCTCGTTACGCTCGTCGAACAGATCAGAAACCACGCCGGAGTCACGGTCCAGGCCCAGTGTCAGCTGCGTCATGTCGTTTGAGCCGATGGAGAAACCATCGAAGTACTCAAGGAACTGCTCCGCCAGCAGGGCGTTGGATGGGATCTCGCACATCATGATGAGTTTGAGGCCATTCTCGCCACGCTTAAGTCCCTGGCGTGCCAGCTCTTCCACCACCGCTTTGGCCTGCGCGACGGTACGGACGAACGGCACCATGATTTCGACGTTGGTCAGGCCCATTTCGTTGCGCACGCGTTTAACCGCATCACACTCCAGGGCGAAACAATCACGGAAACTGTCAGCCACGTAACGGCCCGCGCCACGGAAGCCCAGCATCGGGTTCTCTTCTTCTGGCTCGTAACGCTCCCCCCCGACCAGGTTGGCGTACTCGTTCGATTTAAAGTCAGAGAGGCGCACAATCACCCGTTTCGGGTAGAACGCAGCCCCCAACGTGGAGATCCCTTCGGTCAGACGGCCAACGTAAAACTCTTTCGGCGAATCGTAGCCTTTCATCAGCTCACGAATCTCGTTTTGCAGCTTCGCGTCCTGAGCGTCGAACTCCAGCAATGCGCGCGGGTGAACGCCGATCATGCGGTTGATGATAAATTCGAGACGGGCCAGGCCTACACCTTCGTTGGGCAGGCAGGCGAAATCAAACGCCCTGTCCGGGTTGCCGACGTTCATCATGATTTTCAACGGCAGCGGCGGCATCTCATCGATGCTGGAGCTCTTGACGCTGAAATCCAGCACATCGGCATACACATAGCCGGTGTCGCCTTCCGCACAGGAGACAGTGACTTTCTCACCTTCTTTGATGCGGTCAGTTGCATCGCCGCAGCCGACGACCGCCGGGATCCCCAGCTCACGGGCAATGATCGCCGCATGGCAGGTTCGGCCGCCACGGTTGGTGACAATCGCTGAGGCTTTTTTCATAATCGGTTCCCAGTCCGGGTCGGTCATGTCAGTTACCAGCACATCACCAGGCTCAATACGGTGCATTTCGCTGATATCGTGAATCACTTTTACCGGGCCGGCACCAATACGCTGGCCAATCGCACGGCCTTCAGCAATGATTTTGCCTTGCGCATGCAGCGTATAACGCTCCATGACCTTACCCTGGGAACGAACGGTTTCCGGGCGCGCCTGGACAATAAACAGCTTGCCCGTGTGCCCATCTTTCGCCCATTCGATGTCCATTGGACGCTGGTAGTGCTTTTCAATTTGCACGGCCTGCTTCGCCAGTTCTTGCACTTCGCTATCGGTCAGGGAGAAGCGATCGCGCTCGGCCTGCTCAACATCTTCAATACGCACCTGTTTGCCATGCTCCTGAGTCGGGGCATAGACCATGCGGATCTTTTTCGATCCCATCGTGCGGCGCACAATGGCCGGACGATCGGCTGCAAGCGTAGGTTTGTGAACATAAAACTCGTCCGGGTTAACCGCGCCCTGCACCACCATCTCACCCAAACCGAAGGCCGAAGTGATGAAGACCACCTGGTCAAAACCGGATTCGGTATCAATGGAGAACATGACTCCCGCAGACCCGATGTCCGAACGCACCATCCGTTGCACACCCGCAGAGAGCGCGACACCACGGTGATCGTAGCCCTGGTGAACACGGTAGGAAATCGCCCTGTCGTTAAACAGCGAGGCGAACACGTGTTTCACAGCCACCAGCACGGCATCATAGCCCTGCACGTTGAGGAAGGTTTCCTGCTGACCGGCAAAGGAGGCATCCGGCATATCTTCCGCCGTTGCCGAAGAACGCACCGCGAAAGAAGCCTGATCGTCATCAGCGGAAAGTTTTGCATACGCCTGGTGAATAGCCTCTTCAAACGCAGGCTGGAACGGGGTATCGACAATCCACTGGCGGATCTGTGTACCGGCTTTCGCCAGTTCGGTCACATCGTCGATGTCCGTTTTATCCAGCAACTCATAGATGCGCTGGTTGAGACCGCTTTGTTCCAGGAACTGGTTAAAGGCATCGGCAGTGGTGGCAAAACCGTTTGGCACGGAAACGCCCATGCCTGACAGGTTAGTAATCATTTCACCAAGGGAGGCATTCTTGCCCCCAACTCTGTCTACATCATTCATGCCGAGTTGGTCATACCAAAGCACCAGCGGAGACGAGCCATGATTGGACATCGAAACAATCCTTTTGTGATATTTGAATGGGTAATTAACGCTCGGACTACGAAATCATCCTGGCATAATTATTCCGCTGAAAAAAACGGTGAATCGTTCAAGCAATTTTATTTTTTGCCTTTTCGGACAGTTTACCGCCGCTTTTTAAGGTATTGATTATCATCGCAGCAACAAAACCATTCTGTTGCTAAGCCCTTAATAAAAGTGAACTATACTTTTCAGTTAAAATAAAAATACCGTTTCATTTTAAAAAAAGAAAAAAGCCTCTACGCAGAGACCAGACTTTAATTTATGCTTTCAGATAATTACCCATGACCCGCAGGACGAGCAAAATGGATAGCGTAGTTGACAGGCAAGTGTTTTATATTTCCGATGGTACCGCTATCACAGCAGAAGTATTAGGCCATGCGGTGATGTCGCAATTTCCGGTATCCATTAACAGCATTACGCTGCCGTTCGTTGAGAATGAAAGCCGCGCCAGAGCAGTCAAAGACCAGATTGATGCCATCTATCAGCAATCCGGCATACGACCACTGGTGTTTTATTCCATTGTGTTGCCAGAAATCCGCACGATTATTTTACAGAGTGAGGGATTCTGTCAGGATATCGTTCAGGCACTGGTTGCACCTTTGCAGCAAGAATTAAAATTAGACCCCACGCCTATTGCGCATCGCACACATGGGTTAAATCCAGGCAACCTGATTAAATATGACGCCCGTATTGCTGCCATTGATTACACCCTGGCGCATGATGATGGTATTTCGTTGCGCAACCTCGACCAGGCACAAGTGATTTTACTCGGCGTTTCACGCTGCGGGAAAACACCCACCAGTCTTTATCTGGCAATGCAGTTCGGCATTCGCGCAGCGAATTATCCGTTCATTGCTGATGACATGGATAATTTGGTTTTACCTGCCTCCTTAAAGCCGCTTCAACACAAACTATTTGGTCTGACCATTAATCCTGAGCGTTTAGCCGCTATTCGCGAAGAACGTCGGGAGAACAGCCGCTATGCGTCTATGCGCCAGTGCCGCATGGAAGTCACCGAAGTCGAAGCGCTGTATCGTAAAAATCAGATCCCGTGGCTCAACAGCACCAATTACTCTGTAGAGGAGATCGCTACCAAAATTCTCGACATTATGGGGCTCAGTCGCCGCATGTACTAACAAGCTAGTACATGAGTAATGTTTTTGCTATCATGCAGGCCCTGAATGTAACACCTATCACAACCTGCTATTGAATTAAGCAGGGATTGGTTTAAGGTGTGGCATCGCCTCCGGCATTTGGCCGTTTGAGCAAAAAATTTTTGAGAATTCTGATGAACAAAACCGATGAACTTCGCACTGCGCGCATCGAAAGTCTGGTGACTCCAGCCGAGCTTGCGCAGCGCCATCCCGTGACCCCTGAGGTCGCGGAGCATGTTATGCAATCCCGACGCCGTATCGAAAAAATCCTGAATGGTGAAGACACGCGTCTGCTGGTGATCATTGGCCCATGTTCCATCCACGATCTGGATGCCGCCATGGACTATGCCCGTCGTTTACAAGGGCTGCGCGAGAAACACAGTGCGCAACTCGAAATTGTGATGCGCACCTATTTTGAAAAGCCGCGCACGGTGGTGGGCTGGAAAGGGCTTATTTCCGATCCGGATCTTAATGGAAGCTACCGAGTGAATCATGGTATTGAGCTGGCGCGCAAGCTGCTGCTGGACGTCAACGAGCTGGGTGTTCCGACGGCAACCGAGTTCCTCGATATGGTGACGGGTCAGTTTATTGCGGATTTGATCAGCTGGGGAGCCATTGGCGCACGCACTACGGAAAGCCAGATCCACCGTGAGATGGCCTCCGCCCTCTCCTGCCCGGTCGGCTTTAAGAACGGTACAGATGGCAACACCCTGATTGCCGTTGACGCGATTCGCGCTTCTCGCGCCAGCCACATGTTCCTCTCGCCGGACAAAACCGGCCAGATGACCATTTACCAGACCAGCGGTAACCCTTACGGTCATATCATTATGCGCGGCGGTAAGAAGCCCAATTTCTATGCCGAAGACATTGCCAGCGCCTGTGACACCCTGCGCGAATTCAATCTTCCCGAGCAGCTGGTCGTCGACTTCAGCCACGGTAACTGCCAGAAGCAGCACCGTCGACAGCTGGATGTGTGTGATGATATTTGCCAGCAAATTCGTGCCGGTTCAACCGCGATTGCGGGCGTGATGGTCGAAAGCTTCCTGCAAGAAGGGACGCAAAAAATTGTCGCCGGCCAGCCTCTGGTATACGGGCAATCCATTACCGATCCTTGCCTGAGCTGGGAAGACAGCGAAACGCTGCTGGCTCGACTCGCCGCCGCCGTTTCCACGCGTTAATTCTCCCCACGCCTGCCGCAACCGTGGCAGGCGTCTCTCACCGGTTCATTAACCTTATCATTTCTATGAATAAGACTTGCTGTCGCCCAATCAATTATCGATAATGATTATCAATGTAACTTGACTCTCATTGCGATCCAAAATGTTGAACAGGGATAAGACCGCCGCTCAGGCTGAGCCACCGCCAGTGAAGACAAACCCCGCCAGTATCCTGCCCGACGATCGCCGCATCAGCAGTCAACATTTGCTGGGTGAATCCGCCCGTATCGTGATTGTGCATCAGGGTCAGGAATACCTGCTGCGTCAGACCCAGGCGGGCAAACTCATCCTCACGAAGTGAGCGTGGTTTAGCTCGAACAACTCACTTCAAGGCGTTTCCCCCAGTCTGGTGGTCGCCTGCTGTAATCATCGCTTCTGTCGCGATACGGTTCGCGCAGTACCGCATGCAGGCGGTAAAGCTCTTGCGTATCCCCTTGCTCTGCCTGTTCGATGGCGCGTTGTGCCAGCCAGTTGCGCAACACTACCGCAGGGTTAATGCTCTGCATTGCCTGCTGACGTGCCGCATCATCAACCTGCTCCCCCAGCAAACGCTCACGGTAACGTGTGTACCAGCGGTCAAACGCATCGCGGTCGATGAACTCGTCGCGCAATGGCGATTGCGCATCCTGCTGCTCCGTGTGGCTCAGCAAGCGGAACGTGCGCGTGTAATCGCTTCCTTCACTCGCCATCAGGGCAAACAGCTCACTTAACAGTTCGTTGTCCGCTTTCTGCTGTGTGAAGAACCCCAGCTTCTGACGCATCAGGATGCCGTACTCTGTTAACAACGCCTGCTGATAGCCATCCAGTGCCGTATTGAGGGCATCAACGTTGATAAATGGCGAGAGGGTCTGCGCCAGTCGCTGCAGGTTCCACAGCGCAATAGTCGGCTGATTCTCGAAACTGTATCGCCCCTGGTAATCAGAATGATTGCAGATAAAGTCCGGCTGATAATCATCAAGGAAACCAAAGGGACCGTAGTCGATGGTCAGGCCCAGAATCGACATGTTATCGGTATTCATCACCCCATGAGCAAATCCCACCGCCTGCCAGCGCGCGATAAGCCGGGCCGTGCGTTTGATAACATCACTGAACCAAAGCGAGTATTTGTCCGCATCATTCGCGATGTGTGGCCAGTAATGTCGAATAACAAAATCGGCGAGCTGTTGGACTTTCTCCGGTTCGCGGCGGTAATAGAAATGCTCAAAGTGACCAAAGCGAATATGGCTCTGAGCGATGCGCATCATCATGGCGCCGGATTCTGTGCTTTCCCGGTACACTGGCGTATCGCTGGTGACCACCGACAGCGCACGGGTGGTGGGGATCCCCAGCGCGTGCATTGCCTCAGAGGCCAGGCTTTCACGTAACGTCGAGCGCAGGACCGCACGGCCGTCACCCATACGTGAATAGGGCGTCAGGCCCGCCCCTTTAAGGTGCCAGTCAAGCGTGGTGCCATCCGCGAGTTGCTGTTCCCCCAGCAGAATGCCGCGCCCGTCGCCCAGTTGACCGGCCCAGACACCAAACTGGTGCCCGCTATAGACCTGTGCCAACGGTGACATACCGGGCAGCAGCGTTTCGCCGCCCCAGACACCCGCCCCGGAGGGGGGCGTGAACAACGAGGGATCGATCCCCATGGTTTCTGCCAGTGAGGCGTTGTGCCAGAGCACCCGGGCATTGTGCAGAGGGGTTGGGGACAGTGCGGTATAGAATCCTGGCAGCTCATCGCGCCAGCGGGTAATAAAAGACAGGGTCATGGTTCCTCCTGCCTTTTATTGTAGAGTGTTTAGGGAATGTTAAAAAGGGGTTAAACTCCGCTTCAAACGTGGACCAGGCTGGTTATCATGGGAACCGTCACGGCAGGCCACAAATTTCCCTGCATTGCGCTGAACTGGTAAGGGGCGACGCGTTTTAACGTTTTCTCATCGTCGATACCGGCAATCATGACCGAGCGGCAGTATGGCGCAATTTGCGACACGATAGCGCGCATGAAAGGTTCGAAAGAGCGTGAGTTCAGACGCTGATGAACAAAGTTTTTATCAAGCGCGACCCGGCTGAACAGGCCGTCAAAAATGGCTTTTGAGGTAATCGTCCCTGCGCCAAAATTCGCCAGTACCACGGAATAATGTTCGCACAAGCGCGCAAGTTGAGAATTTTCTCGGCCGTTATTTAAACCGGGAAAGTTTTCATTAATAGTGAGTTCAAGAAACGGCAGTCTGGCAATGGTTGCAGCAAGTTCTTCATCCGAGATGAGTGCATCGACGATTTCCGGGGAAATATTTATCCAGGCAATAAGCTGATGCTGAATGAAAAATAGCTTACACGACTCAGCAAGCGCCAGTTGCTCTTTGAACAATGCCAGAGCATCCGCCGCATTCAGGCGCGGTAAAATAAGCTCGACCGGGGCGCGCACATTGCTCGATACCCCTGGGAAATTAGCGACTATTTCCAGCCCTACCAGCATACCGAACCCACTACGAGCCGGCATAAAAGAAAGCTCTGAGCAGTATGTGTCATCTAAAGATACGATCATTGCGCCAGCCCCGTATTATGGGTGAGATCCGGCATTAAAAAATAAATGCGAACACTCTCAACGTAGTTGATTTTAATAAGCCAGGCTTCATCATTTTCCATTATTTTTTGAAAAATCCCCTACGACTTCTTTCAGCTTATCCTGGATATATCGTTCCCGCTAGCGGCGCCCTCTCCCGGGAGGCCTCTTTTCGGTAACCAACAGTTAAATAAGAAATCTTGGAGAAATGATGAATTTTACGCGGAATGTTTAATTAAATTTGCGTTTAGTTCAATTAAACGGCAGGTAAAGCAACCTGCCGTTTACTCTTCGGGGAGGGGAGAATCAGATGCGGCGGGCCTGCCAGAAATTTTTCCGCCAGTAGACATTATCCAGTGAGGAACGCATCACCCCCTGGCTGGTGGAGGCATGAATGAACGCATTATCCGTGTCGTAAATGCCGACATGGAGGCCATTCTCACCGGAGCCGGTTTTGAAGAACACCAAATCGCCGGGCAGCAGATCGTCTTTGTCGATCCGGGTGCCAATATCTGCCTGCGAGCGCGTATCACGGGGCAGCACCAGATCGAACTTGTCGCGAAACGTCATCATGACAAATCCGGAACAATCCACACCATTTCGGCTCATCCCGCCATAGCGGTACGGTGTGCCTCGCCAGGCACGAAGCTGGTCGTTGAGTCCAGCTATCACAGTGATGGAATCCGAGAGCCGTGCGTTAGGATGCGGTGCGCGATGACTGCTACATCCTGCAAGGATCAACGCCGCCACTAAAAGAAACCAGATGCGCATTCTGGAAAACCTCATTTATCGTTATGCAGGAATAATTTAGCGCGTGAATTAACTATCGTGCAAGTCAGGTTTCGCGTTATATCTCGGGGATGAGCATTCGATGGCCCGCCATATCGAGACGGCGGAACGGAATGTCATAGGCGCGCGTGAGATTTTGCGGTGTCATGACGGTGTCCCTCGCCCCTTCGGCGATCATTTTTCCCTGCCTGAGAAGCCAGGCGTGGTGCGCGTGTCGTAGCGTGTGATTCAGATCATGGCTGCTCATGATGACCGTGATGCCGACCTGTACCAGCTCGCTGAGAAGTCGATCGAGTGCGGCCTGCTGTGCAACGTCAAGACTGTTCATGGGTTCATCCAGCAGCAGGAGTTGCCCTTCAGGATTAGCCTGCGGATGAATTTGCAAAATCACTGCGGCCAGACGAACACGCTGCCACTCGCCGCCAGAGAGTTGGTTCACCGTCCGCCCCAGTTTGTCATCAAGGCCGAGTGCCCGTGCGATATTGCCGCTCAGTTCGTCATCCGGGTGAGTGTGCTGGTGCAAAGAGAGATAGTGCCAGACGGGCATGGCGAAGGGAGGCATTTGCTGTTGCGCCAGATACGCGCGCTGGCGCGCCAGCAAGGGCGCGGGCACGCTTTCTATCTTCTGCCCGTTAAAGATAACGTCACCTGCACCGCGGGTTATTCCCGCCATTCGAGCCAGCAACGTGCTCTTCCCTGCCCCGTTCGGTCCGACAAGATGCAGTATCTGACCTTGCGTGACCGAGGCCGTTACCGGCCCCAGTCTGCCTGCATCCTCAACATCATGAAGCTGCAGCAAGGTCATTATTTTGCCAGTGCCAGCTTGATAGCTTCCATCAAAATAGGATCTTCTGGCGTCATGTCAGGCGAAAAGCGTTGGATAACCTGACCGTCACGGCCAATGAGGAATTTCTCGAAATTCCACAGGATGTCGTCCGGGTAAAGCGGTGCGCGCCCTTTGCTCACCATGCGCTCATACAGACCGCTACCTTCTGGCGCAACGGCCGTGGGTGCAGCGGCAATCAATTTCGCGTAGAGCGGGTGGCGGTTCTCACCGTTCACATCACCTTTCGCTGTCATCGGGAAGGTTATGCCGTAGGTTGTGCTACAGAAGGTTTTAATCTCCTCTTCGCTGCCAGGCTCCTGCCCCATGAACTGATTGCACGGGAAGCCAAAAACGGAGAAGCCGTCTTTTTCCCATGCCTTATGAATGTTCTCCAGCTGTTCATACTGTGGCGTCAGACCGCATTTTGATGCGACGTTCACAACCAGCAAAACCTTGCCCCGGTACTTTTCCAGCGAAATATGTTCGCCATCAATCGTGGTAATCTCAGTGTTCAAAATATCCTGGTGCATAGCATCCTCTCAGTTTGGGAGACAGGTCTCGGGTCTTAACGCCCGGCCCTGGACATTAATAATAGCCAGATAAAAACAGGTGCGCCCAGCGTTGCTGTCACCACACCGACAGGCAACTCCGCCGCGTTCAGCGCCAGGCGTGCCACCACATCTGCAAAGAGTAGCGCAATCGCCCCCGCCAGCGCCCCGGCGGGCAGTAAAACACGGTGATCGGTCAGACCACAGAGTCGCAACATATGGGGTATCACTAACCCGATAAAGCCAATAGAGCCCGCAAGCGCCACGCTCACGCCCACCAGCCAGCCCGTCGCCACCACCAGCAGGTTGCGCCAGAGCCAAAGCGGCAATCCGAGCTGGCGGGCCGACGTCTCGCCCAGGGCCAGTATATTCAGCGGCTGGGACTGAAAACAGACCCAGACCATCACCGGCATTAATGCCATCATCAACCAGCCTTGCCGCCAGTCCACACCCCCAAATCCGCCCATCATCCAGTACATTAACTGGCGCAGATCGAACGAGGTTGAAAAGTAGATAGCCCAGGTCATGAGCGCGCTGCAAATGATGCCCAGGGCCACACCAGCCAGCAGCAGACGGCTGGTTGAGAGCTGGCGGCGCGCAAAGCGTAGCAGGATAAGGGTGACGACAAGCGCACCGGCGATAGCACAGAGTCCCAGTGACCACTCAGGCAATTTACCGCTACCCAGCAGCACCGCCGCTATCAGGCCGACCCCGGCGCCGTTAGACACGCCCAGTAATCCGGGCTCGGCCAGCGGATTTTCAAACAGCGCCTGCATAATGGCCCCGGAGAGCGCCAGCGCGGCACCCACCAACACCACGGCCAGTGTACGCGGCATACGTATTTGCCAGACGAATAATTGCCCGTTGGCACTAAACCAGTTTCCAGGGGCAATCCACCGATCGCCGGCGCACAGGCTTATCATGGTCGCGAGCAGCAAAAGCAGCGTCAGACCCGCCAGCCATTGGCGATTACGACACCGCTGACGTTGAGCATATCTCTGCATGGTATGTCGTTAATCAGTCGTTAAGGCAGTTGATTTTAAAGATGATAAGGCAGGCTGGAAAGAAAAAAGGCCGCTAAGCGGCCTTTTTAGTTAGATCAGATTATTCTTCTTTAGGCGAAGCGTTTTCGACACGGCTTTTTAACTTCTGGCCGGGTCTGAAGGTCACCACACGCCGCGCTGTAATGGGAATATCCTCGCCCGTTTTCGGGTTACGACCCGGGCGTTGATTCTTATCACGCAGATCGAAGTTACCAAAACCGGAGAGTTTTACCTGCTCACCGTTTTCGAGAGCACGACGGATCTCTTCGAAAAACAGCTCTACCAGTTCTTTGGCATCCCGCTTGCTAAGCCCAAGCTTATCAAACAGATATTCTGACATTTCAGCTTTTGTAAGCGCCATAGGTTCAATCCCTCAATGATGCCTGGAATCGCTCTTTTAATGCCTCTACACATTTGGCGACGGTAGCGGCAATCTCCTCTTCTTCGAGTGTACGGCTGGTATCCTGAAGGATAAGGCTAATAGCGAGGCTCTTGAAACCTTCTGCTACGCCCTTGCCGCGGTACACGTCAAATAAGTTTACGCCAACTACCTGATTTACGCCAACTTTCTTACATTCGTTCAAAATATCCGCCGCAGGGACGTTTTCAGCCACCACGACAGCGATATCACGACGGTTTGCCGGGAAGCGAGAAACGTCCTGAGCCTGAGGAACCACGCGGTCTGCGACCTTGTTCCATAACAATTCAAACACCAGAGTGCGACCGTTCAGATCCAGCTTACGTTCAAGTTCCGGATGCACCACGCCAATGAAACCAACATATTCATCTTTCAGATAAATCGCGGCAGATTGACCAGGATGGAGCGCTGGATTCTCCGCTTTGCGGAATTCAATGGCCGACAGTTTACCCGTCAGATCCAGTAACGATTCCAGATCGCCCTTCAGATCGAAGAAATCGACGGTGCCTTTTGCCAGATCCCAATGCTCTTCATAACGGTTTCCGCACATTGCGCCAGCCAGCATAACGTCCTGGCGAATGCCCAACGGTGCCTGAGTATCAGGAACAAAGCGCAGACCGGTTTCGAAAATGCGCACACGGCTCTGTTGGCGGTTCTGGTTATAAACAACGGTGCCCAGCAAACCGGTCAGCAGCGACAGACGCATAGCGGACATTTCGCTGGAGATCGGGCTTGGCAGAATCAGGGCTTCCTCACCTGGATGCACCCATTGCTGCACTTTCGGGTCAACGAAGCTGTAGGTGATGACTTCCTGATAACCCTTGTCGTTCAGCAGCGTTTTCACGCGCTTGAGAGACAGATCGGCTTCGCGGTGTGAACCCATGACCAGACCCGCCTGAACCGGCGCGTCCGGGATATTGTTGTAACCAAAAAGACGGGCAACTTCTTCCACCAGATCTTCTTCGATCTCCATGTCGAAACGCCAGGAAGGGGCAACGGCCTGCCACTCGTCCTGGCCTTCAGTCACTTTGCAACCCAGACGTTTGAGGATGTCGGTAACCAGCTCATCAGCAATATGGTGACCAATCAGGCGATCCAGTTTGCTACGACGCAGACGGATGGTCGCGCGTTTCGGCAGTGTGGCTTCGTGGGTGACATCGATAATCGGACCGGCTTCACCACCGCAGATGTCGATCAAGAGGCGAGTGGCGCGCTCCATTGCTTTATATTGCAGTTCCGGGTCCACACCACGCTCATAGCGATGTGAAGCATCGGTATGCAGGCCATGGCGACGCGCACGACCGGTAATGGACAGCGGGCTGAAGAAGGCGCACTCAAGCAGTACGTTCTGCGTCTCATCGTTCACGCCGGAATGCTCGCCACCGAAAATACCGCCCATTGCCAGCGCTTTGTTATGGTCTGCAATAACCAGCGTGTCGGCTTTCAGTTTGGCTTCGGAGCCATCCAGCAGCACCAGCGTTTCGTTCTCTTGCGCCATACGGACGACGATCCCACCTTCGATACGATCTTTATCGAAAGCGTGCATCGGCTGGCCGAGTTCGAGCAGCACGTAGTTCGTCACGTCAACAACGGCATCAATGGAGCGAATGCCACAGCGACGCAGCTTCTCTTTCATCCACAGTGGCGTTGGCGCTTTCACATTGATGCCTTTAACCACGCGGCCTAAGTAACGCGGGCACGCATCAGCCGCTTCAACGCGAATCGGCAGCGTGTCGGCGATGGTGGCGGTAACCGGGGTAAATTCAGGTTCAACCAGCGGCGCTTTGTTCAACGCGGCCACATCGCGGGCAATACCGATGATCCCGAGGCAGTCAGCACGGTTCGGCGTGACGCTGATTTCGATGGTATTGTCATCAAGCTTCAGGAATTCACGAATATCAGTACCGACAGGCGCATCCGCAGGCAGCTCGATAATGCCGCTGTGATCGTCAGAAATACCCAGTTCAGAGAATGAACACAGCATCCCCTCTGACGGTTCACCACGCAGTTTGGCTGCTTTAATTTTAAAATCGCCCGGCAGGACAGCGCCAACGGTCGCGACAGCCACTTTCAGCCCCTGACGGCAGTTTGGCGCGCCACAGACGATATCCAGCAGACGTTCACCGCCCACATTCACTTTTGTTACGCGCAGTTTGTCTGCATTAGGGTGCTGACCGCACTCGACCACTTCGCCCACAACCACACCGTTGAAGGCACCGGCAACAGGCTCGACGCCATCAACTTCCAGGCCCGCCATGGTGATTTGGTCGGAGAGCGCTTCGCTGTCGACCGCCGGGTTAACCCACTCGCGTAACCACAGTTCACTAAATTTCATTATTCTGTCCTGCCCTTATTTAAACTGTTTCAGGAAACGCAGATCGTTCTCGAAGAATGCACGTAAATCGGTCACGCCGTAACGCAGCATGGTCAGACGTTCCATTCCCATGCCGAATGCGAAGCCAGAGTAGACTTCCGGGTCAATGCCGACATTGCGCAGTACGTTCGGGTGCACCATGCCACAACCCAACACTTCCAGCCATTTGCCGTTTTTACCCATGACATCCACTTCTGCGGAGGGTTCGGTAAACGGGAAGTAAGACGGACGGAAGCGGATCTGCAGGTCTTCTTCAAAGAAGTTGCTCAGAAAATCGTGCAGCGTGCCCTTCAGATTGGTGAAGCTGATGTTGGTATCGACAATCAGGCCTTCCATCTGATGGAACATCGGAGTGTGGGTCTGGTCGTAATCGTTACGATATACGCGGCCCGGTGCGATGATGCGGATCGGCGGCTGTTTGTCTTTCATGGTGCGGATCTGCACGCCAGATGTCTGTGTGCGCAGCAAGCGGGTCGCATCAAACCAGAAGGTGTCATGGTCGGCACGTGCCGGGTGGTGACCCGGAATGTTCAGCGCATCGAAGTTGTGGTAGTCATCTTCAATTTCCGGGCCTGTTGCCACGGTAAAACCAAGCTCACCAAAAAAGTGTTCAATACGATCGATGGTACGGGTGACAGGGTGTAAACCGCCATTTTCGATACGGCGGCCCGGCAGGGAAACGTCAATGGTCTCGGCGGCCAGACGGGCATTCAGCGCTGCGTTTTCTAAATCGTATTTACGCGCATTTAATGCCTGTTGAACCTGCTCTTTCGCTTCGTTAATTACCGCTCCGGCAGCCGGGCGCTCTTCTGGCGGCAGCTCACGCAGGGTAGTCATCTGAAGGGTCAAATGCCCTTTCTTACCCAGATATTCAACACGTACGTTATCTAACGTGGCGACATCTGAGGCGTCATTAATGGCTGCCCGTGCACTGGCAACCAGCTCTGCGAGATGTGACATAATTTTCCTCGTTATGTCCTTGTTATTGGACTTTTTACTTAAAATTCAGACACAAAAAAAGCCTCCTGTTGGAGGCTTTTGGCGTTAATTTTCCGTTTCTTTTCTCACGCACTAGCCTCCCGATTTCAGGTGCTAAAGTAAAAAAAGAAGCGGAAAATAGCAGCATTCATGCTTGCGTTACCTTGTGTGGTCAGAAAACCGAACAACCTTATTGAAAAGGCTCACCGGGTAAATGTCAACGTAATGATGATATTGAAACGAAAAAGAGGGAGACAAGCTCCCTCTTTCAACTGGCTTATGCCAGTGCTGCTTTCGCTTTTTCGACCAGAGCGGT
>CAUSEC010000004.1:0-212681 GCA_963530515.1 uncultured Enterobacteriaceae bacterium
TTAAGCCATCTTAAATGACTCTGAGGTGTCTGTTAAACCCGTGGCGATTCAGTTTTCCAGAAAGCGATTGATGGCGGAGAGTTTAACTCGGCAAATCGTTTCTATGAGAAAAATGAACGCCTTGATGAGGTAAAGTCCACGGAAATTATTGCTGAACGCCTCAATTTAAGACTTCAGCCTCAGGACATATCTATAACCCCTGAGCATCAGTTGAAAGGGAAAAACAGGAGTGATTTCACGGCATCTAAGTTGATTAGAGGAAGAAGACGGCTACTGGTTACGGAAGTCAAAGGCCAGTGGCACCGAGAGTTATATTCTGCCGCTTCAGCACAACTCTATGACCGTTATTCCATCCACCCAGATGCTGAACAACAAGGTATCTTCCTTGTAATATGGTTTGGAGAGAGTGAGACCGTTGCAGGCCGCAAGAACCACGGAGTAAAAACCGCCCAAGAGCTTAAAATTAGTATTGAAGCAGAGTTACCGGTTGATCTCCGTGGTTTAATTGATGTTTTCGTTTTAGATGTTTCACGACACAGTAAACATTAGCATCCGCAATAGGGGTCCTATTTTGAATTTTTCCCTATATGCCCAGACCTTTGGCTATCTTGAGATTGCTATAAGTATTTCAACACAAAAAGTTGGTGGTCATATTGGTGGTCTTGACAAGAGGATGAGCGAGGTTTAGCTTGGTTATTAGCCAGTTAATGGCTAAGGCGATCCCAGTCAGAGGAGCCATATTTGAAGAGCCTGCTTAAGGCAACTTAAGCGGGCTTTTTGCTTTTCTGAGTCTGGGTTAAAAGCATCAGGTCAGAATGGCTTCCAGCCTGGCCAGTACCTCATTCACGACAGCGTCGGGTATACGTTCCAGCCGCTTACCATTTCGGGCTCCCATATCAATGGTTCTGGGCTGATCACAGCGAATAACGCCCGTTGTTTTTGTTCCCGCGCCGTCCAGTGAGACCGTAAAACCGGCTGCACGGGCAAAGTTTCCGCCGCTGGTGACGGGAACGACAACGGGTAACCGAGTTAGCTTGTTAAACGGTGCCTTCGATACGATAAGCACCGGACGTTTTCCACTTTGCTCATGTCCGGCAATGGGATCCAGTGAAACGAGCCAGATTTCCCCTCTGTCCATTTACAGGATCTCCTTGCCCACCGCAGGCGCATCAATCCATTCACGATCCTCTTCGGTTGTTTCGGCGTGCGGATCGCACTGCGCCAGCAGTTCCTCAAGCGAATAACGGGGCCGTTTCTGGGGTTCAATAATCAGGCAGCCATTCTCAATGGTCATACCTACTTCACTGTCCGTCGACAGCGCCAGCGTTTTCAGCACGGCAGGAGGAACCGCCAACATGACGGATCCGCCAACCTTTTTCAGGCGAGTGGTATACATAGAGCACCTCCGGATATTATATTTTAATATAACATCCGCAGTGGACGATGCACAATTATTCATCAGATTCATTGTAATTTCCTTAGCGTAATAAGACGTGAAAAAAGCCTTAATACATCGAAGGACGTATCCGGCAGTTTTTCAAAGACGGCATTGCCGGTAAAACGGCGACCCTCCTGATACATCAGGCGCTTCTTGCAGGTCATGAAGCATTTCGGGCAGGCGGGAGGTTAGTTCGTGGTAAGAAGGCCGATAATAGAAAACTGTTTTAGTGGTTCAAAGTACTATCACTGATCAGATAAACGAAATGCGGCGCAGCTTCCGTATATGTTCTGCGCCCCAGGAACATCAGATTTGCTTTTGGTGCCTGCCCGCTGTTCGGCGGACTGATTAACCACACTTACCCTTTATTTAAAGTTTTCGCCAAAATGGTCGATACTGTAATGAGGTTCCGTCCTCACGCTGTTAGATTTTTTGTTTCATAACAATAGGATGATCGAAATGGATAGCTCGCAAATCGCATCATTATCTACCAGTCTCAGTTCATACCAGCTAAACAGTCAGGTCAGTACGCTGGTTCTGAGAAAAGCGCTGGACGCGCAGGAAACGGCGGCAGCCGATCTGATCAATCAGATCCCCCAATTGCCTTCGAATCCGGCAATCGGTCGTAACATCAATACCACTGCATAATCAGGTTTGCCCGATGGCGTTCAACGCCTGTTGTCCAGCACCATCCGGCAAAATATGAGCGCAAGCCCGCAAACTACACTGCGGGCTTTTTTGTTTTTCGCCCCTTACAGCAAATGATTACCGTCAGTGGGCTTTGCCAGATTCACCGGCATGCCGGAGCGGCGTTCAAGCACCTCACTGGCATAGCTGGCATCGATCCCCTCACCTTTAATCACCGCACGCAGCGCCGGAGTTATCGGCAGTGGCACTTTATCGTCAGACTCATATTCGGCACGGTTACGCGACAGCGGCTCGTGAACTTCCACCCAACGGCTGCCATCCGGCTCGACGGTGGCTTTCACCGGTTGATCGATAATCTGCACCCGGGTGCCAACCGGCACATTATCGAACAGGTATTTGATGTCATCCGCACGCAAACGAATGCAGCCCTGGCTCACGCGAAGCCCAATACCAAAGTTGGCATTGGTGCCATGAATTGCATACAGCTTGCCGATGTAAATGGCATACAGACCCATCGGATTATCCGGGCCGGCAGGCACCATCGCCGGTAGCGTTATCCCCTCTTTGGCATAT
This sequence comes from uncultured Enterobacteriaceae bacterium, assembly GCA_963530515.1. Taxonomy (GTDB): domain Bacteria; phylum Pseudomonadota; class Gammaproteobacteria; order Enterobacterales; family Enterobacteriaceae; genus CBFFRJ01. The sequence continues at coordinate 2,660 of CAUSEC010000004.1, forward strand.
TCGCGCCGTGTATTGGGTGTCGGGGACCAGGTGGGTCCCTCTTGTTTGCGCTCAACGGAGGTCACCCAGTTGCGCGGCGTTTCGCGGCCCGCTTGCCCGATCCCAATCGGCAACACCTCGACCGTATTGCTCCCTTTCGGGTAGTAATACAGCCGCATCTCGGCCACGTTAATCACAATGCCCTCGCGCACGGTGGGCGGTAAAATAATCTGCTGTGGGATGGTCAGTTGGGTACCGGCTTTCGGCAGGAAAGGATCGACGCCAGGGTTGGCCTCCAGCATGTTGCTGAGCCCCTGACCGTATTGCGCGGCAAAAGCCTCAAGCGGCTGTATATTACCGTCCGGGACGGTAATCACCTGCGTGCTTCCCACCAGGCGGCTCCCTTGTGGCGGTAGCGGGTAACTGACAGCCAGCGCACTGTGGCTCGCTGCCAGCATACAAAGTCCATAAAACAATTTCATACGACCCATGATTTCCTTTCCTCAAACGCGACAGGCGTGAGGTAATCATAGCGTTTTTTGCACGCATTCTCTCTAAGAGGAACGGGCTACACCCTGAATGCGTAATGTGTTCCATCCGGTAATTCGACATCAAGGCGCAATTTGCCACCGGTGGCTTCCACATACCGCTTGAGTGTGGAAAGTTTGAGGTCGCGACCGCGCTTTTCCATCTCTGCAACCGTTGGCTGCCGCACTCCTAACGCATTCGCCATCTCGGTCTGGGTTTTTTGTACTTTTTCACGCAACTCTGCCAAATGAATATTGAGCAGGATTTCGGTCGCCATCAACTCAGCTTTCGCCACGACATCTGGTGTTTCATTCGCGAGGAGTTGCTCCAGCGTTCTACCCATAGTGCTATTCTCCGTTCTTTAACATTTCCAGATAATATGCAAACTCTCGGTCAGCAAGCGGAATCATTTCATCATAGAAGCGCTTTTCATTTCCTCGTTTAATCCCGGCACAAAGCAGGATAGCTGCCCGCTGCGGGTCAAATGCAAAAAATGCGCGCACGGGAACTCCATGGTTCTGAATACGCAGCTCTTTCATATTCTTAAAACGCGAGCCTTTAATCGTATCAGCGTAGGGCCGTGGTAATGCAGGCCCTTTAATACGTAAAACCAAAAGTGCTGCAAGAACACATGAACGGTCAGTGTCATTTTGGGCACTGAACCAGGAATCAAACGTATCCGTTGTTTTAATTTTCCACACAGAAGCCCCTTATAAATATAGGTTTAAACCTATGTTGATGTAAAGCATTCCCACTGCTGACGAAAGTGGAATCAAACAGGAACACACCCTTTTAATGAAAACCTGAAGCGTCCTTCCAGAATTGACTGCCCCCTTCCCCCACTTGCACCCTGTTTCAATTGAGCGTAGGCTTGCAACCAATTAAAACCGATCGGTCTAAATTATGAGTAGTGAGACGCTCGCAGTACAGAAACCCCGTCGTGGGCGGCCCCCCAGGGTCGAACGCGAATTTACCGATACCCGCCAGGAGCTGATTCGCTCGGGGCTTGAGGTACTCACGCAGACGGGGTATTTGTCGGCGGGTATTGAGGAGGTGATCAAAAACATCGCGGTGCCGAAGGGATCGTTCTACCACTGCTTTAAGAGCAAACAGGAATTTGGCCTCGCGGTGCTCGCCGCGTACGGTGCCTTTTTTGCGCATAAATTAGACAAGCATCTGCTCAATGGCGACATGCCTCCCCTTGAGCGGATGACGGCTTTTGTTCTCCATGCGGGTCAGGGGATGGCGAAATACCAGTTCCGCCGCGGGTGCCTTGTGGGCAACCTGCTGCAGGAAACGCCGCTTCTGCCCGACGAATTCCCCCAACGGTTGAAAATGATTCTTGGCGAGTGGGAAATCCGCGTAGCCCGCTGTTTTTCCGAGGCGCAGGCACAGGGCACGATCCCCGCTAACGCCTCGCCTGAAAAGCTGGCCTGCGTGTTCTGGTCAGGATGGGAGGGTGCGGTCATGCGTGCAAAACTCTTCCAGTCCGCCGACCCGCTGAATCAGTACTGGGAATTCTTTATGCACAGCATTACTCAAAAATAACACCTGCACAGGACGGCATTGATGCCGAAAACCACAGTCAGACGAGGAAAACTCCGTCATGAAAGCTCTAGTTCTGGAACAGATTGAAAACAAAACCCTGGCAGCCGTAAAAGAGATTGCCCTGCCTGCCCTCGCCGACGGTGATGTGCTGGTCGACATCGACTGGTCCAGCCTTAACTACAAAGATGCCCTCGCGATCACCGGCAAAGGCAAAATCATTCGCCAGTTCCCGATGGTCCCGGGTATCGACTTCTCCGGTATCGTCAGCGAAAGCCGTGACCCGCGCTTTGTGGCAGGCCAGGCCGTCATTCTTACCGGCTGGGGCGTGGGTGAAAACCACTGGGGTGGCCTGGCCGCTCAGGCCTGCGTTAAAGGCGACTGGCTGGTTTCCCTGCCGCAAACCCTGAGTGCGCGTAACGCCATGATCGTCGGTACCGCAGGCTTCACCGCGATGCTCTGTGTTGACGCGCTGGTCAACGCCGGTGTGAAACCGGAAAGCGGTAAAGTGGTGGTCACCGGTGCCAGCGGCGGCGTGGGCAGCACTGCCGTCGTCCTGCTCAAAGCACTGGGTTACACCGTGGTGGCAGTCACTGGCCGCGAATCCACCCACGACTTCCTGCGCCAGTTGGGGGCAGATGAGATCCTGCCGCGTAGCGAGTTCGAAGAGACGCGTCCGCTGGAAAAACAGCTGTGGGCCGGTGCTGTTGACACCGTTGGCAGCAAGGTGCTGGCAAAAGTGCTGGCGCAGACCAACTACGGCGGCTGTGTGGCGGCCTGTGGCCTGGCGGGCGGTTTTGATCTGCCCACCACCGTCATGCCGTTCATCCTGCGTAACGTGCGTCTGCAGGGCGTGGATTCCGTGATGGTCCCGACTGCCGAGCGTGGTGCCGTCTGGGAACGTCTGGCCAGCATCCTGCCGGAAAGCTATTACCAGCAAGCCTCCACGGAGATCGGTCTGGAGCAGGCTCCGGCCTTCGCCGCCGACTTCCTGAGCAACAAAATCCAGGGCCGTACGCTGGTCAAAATCAGCGGCTAATCCCTTCCCCGGCGCACCAACGCGCCGGGTCCTCACAATTTCATCTTGATAACGCAAACCATTATCATTTAACCTCTGCGGCATAATAACGATTCTGATGCGCCACACCTGCACTGAGGTTTTCACTTGTCTGCGTTCGAGCGGTACTACACGGAGCTCTTCCGATTCCTGAGCAGGAAACTGCACGATCGTCACCTGGCAGAAGATTTGACCCAGGAGACCTTCAGCCGTGCACTTTCCAGCACGCAGCAGGTCTCTTCCCACCGCGCATTGCTTTACCACATCGCTAAAAATCTTCTGGTGGACAGATACCGCGACCCCCAGCAACGTTTTGCCGCTGATGAGATGCCTGACGCCGACAGCCTGCTCGCCCCCGGGCACGAACAACCGGACACCATAACCGAAAACCAGCAGTATATCGACAGCCTGATGGCCGCCATCGAAGCGCTACCGCCGCGTTGTCGGGAAGCGTTTATCCTGCACCGGTTCGACGGACTGTCGCAAAATGAGGTAGCCGCCAGGATGGGGATCTCAACCAACATGGTGGAAAAACACATTATTCGCGCCATGCTTGCCTGCCGGCGTTGTCGCCAGCAGTGGCAGGCCGTGACGCCTTCAACAGATACTGAGGAAGCCCGCCATGGATAACCTGACTGTCGCTGAACAGGCGGCGCGCTGGTTACTGAAAAGCCGGGAAGGCTTAACCCCGCAAGAGCGCCTGAGTTTTAACCACTGGCTGAGCACGCCCGCGCACGCCGAGGAGTTTCGGCAAATGCAGGACGTCTGGCAGGAAACGCTCGCCATTCCCGCCGCCGACATCGCGCGCCTGCGCCCGACACCGGTGAAAAAACCGCTGCCTTTCTGGCGGCTCAGCGCCGGTCTTTGCGCGCTGGCGCTGGTGATGTTGGTGTTCTGGTCGCCGCTGCAGGACACGCTCGCCCGCCCCCAGTACAGCGAAACCTGGCAAACGGCACGGGGTGAACTGCGCCAGGTCACGCTGCCGGATGGCACGGTGGTCAACCTGGATGCCGAAACCCGGCTGGCGGTAAACTACTTCGCCCATCGACGTGAAGTGGTGCTCGAACGCGGTCAGGCCTTTTTTAACGTCACGCATTTGCCCGAGCGCCCGTTCGTGGTGCTGAGCGGCCCCACCCGGGCAACGGTTATCGGTACGGCCTTTCAGGTGCGTTACCTGCCGCATTCAATGAGTGGCGACGGCGTTGACGTCGCGGTGCGTGACGGTGCCGTGCGCGTCGGGCCGCGCAACCGCTGGGAAAATGACTGGTGGCGCACGATGCAACGCCTCAATCTCAGCACGGCAACACGGCATTTAACGGTGCTGCATGCCGCCCAGCGTACCCGCAGCGATGCCGACGGAGAGCTGCTGACCCCGGTTGAGACCCGCGACATTGCCGCGTGGAAAGAAGAACGTATTGTCTTCGATAACACCCGTCTGGACATGGCACTGGCAGAGTTTGCCCGCTACGGCGACGTGCCGCTGCGAATTGCTTCAGAAGAGGCCGCCAGCCTGCGTGTCAGCGGCAGTTTCGATGTCAATCGCGTCACCAGCTTTGCCAAAGCCCTGCCTGCCGTGTTGCCCGTTAAAGTTAAAAATCAAAATAATCAGATAGTTATATCGTCATCATCGGCATCACGAAAAAAAGAGTAAAAAAAGTGGAGGACGGACGTCAGGGTTTCGTCCGCCGCTGCGTCTTCAGGAGAGAATGATTCTTATTACGTTGTTTTCTGGGGATGATGCATGACGCTTTTTTCAGTGGTACGGACTTTTAAACTCAAACGCAGCGCGCTGGTGCTGTTGCCAGTGATGCTGGCATGGCCGCAGGTCAGTGTGCAGGCAGCACAAACCTTAACCGTCGCTTTACCCGCGCAACCGCTGGCGGCCTCACTCAACGCCCTGGCCCGCCAGGCGCATGTGCAACTGATTTCCGCTCCGGCGTCGCTGAGTCAGAAAACCGCCCCGGCGGTCAACGGCACTTTGACCCTCGACGGTGCGCTCAATCGCCTGCTGGCAGGCAGCGGCCTGCAATATCAGATTGACGGCGATACCGTGACCATCACCCCACGCCCGGCGGGTGACGACAGCATCATCGTTAACGGCCAGACCACCAGTGCGAGCATTGTTCCGGCGCGTACCCAGAGCGGCACCAAAACCGACACCCCGCTGCTGGAAGTACCGCAGTCGGTCTCCGTCATCACCCGTGAGCAACTCAATAACCAGAATGTGCAAACGGTCACCGAGGCGCTGCGCTATGTTCCTGGCGTAAAAACGGAAACCTACGGCGTTGACCCAAAGGGTTATGACTGGATCTACATTCGCGGCTTTAACGCCCTGACCACCAACGACTACCGTGACGGCCTGCGCCAGCTCAATAACAGCTACAGCTATTTTCGCACCGAGCCTTACGCCCTTGAGCGCATTGATATCGTGCGAGGCCCTTCTTCAACGCTGTTCGGGCTCGGCGACGCGGGCGGTATCGTTAACCGCGTGAGCAAAATGCCCAACGCGCAGGGCGTGCACGAAGTTGAAGTCCAGCTCGGTAATTTCAACCGCCGCCAGGCACAGTTTGATATGAGCGATAAGCTGGACGATGAAGGCAAATGGCTCTACCGCGTGGTGGGTCTGGCGCGCGATAGCGACACCCAGTTCCAGTACCGTGACGGGCCGAAAGTGGAAGATAACCGCCTCTACATTGCCCCAACGCTCACCTGGTTGCCGTCGGCGGATACCAGCCTGACGCTGCGCGCCGACTACCTGCGTGACACTTCCGGCGGCACCATTGCCGTGCTGACCAAACCGGGCCACCAGACCACCGACACCCTGCTCGGCGATTACAGCTACAACCGTTTCCGTCAGGAGCAGTTCAGCGTCGGGTATGAGTTCAGCCAACAGATTATTGATGGCCTGCAATTCCGCCAGAACCTGCGCTACGGGCAGACCGATACCATCCTCAATAACCTGCTGGCAGGGGATCCTGACTTCACAGCGGGAACCGTTTCCCGTAATGCCATCCGCTTCGACGAGCATATGAATGCGTTCAACGTCGATAACCAGTTACAGGCGGATTTCGCGACCGGCAGCATTAATCACACCTTGCTCACGGGCGTTGATTACAGCTGGCTTGACGGTAATGCCAAACGCTTTGGTGCCGTGGCTCCGGCGCTGAACGTGAACAATCCGATCTACGGCCTCGACATTCCTGACCCGACGTATGCGCTGAACAATAACGACCAGACCACTGCTCAACTGGGTGTGTATTTGCAGGATCAGATCCACCTGACCGAGCACTGGCTGCTGACCCTCGGCGGTCGTCATGACGATGTGAAAATGCGCACCGAAAATAACCTGACCGACACCACGTCCTGGATTGATAAAGACGCCTGGACCGGGCGTGCCGGGGTGACGTATCTGGCGGATAACGGCCTTGCGCCGTACATCAGCTACGCGGAGTCCTTCGTACCAAACAGCGGCACCGATCGTCAGAACCGCACCTTCGACCCGAGCAAAGCGCACCAGTATGAAGTGGGTGTGAAATATCAGCCGAACCCGCAGTTGCTGGTCACCCTGGCGGCGTTTGAGATAACCAAATCGAACGTGCTGACCAACGAAATCGTCAACGGCACCGCGACCGGTTACCAGGTCGCGTCCGGTGAAGTTCGCTCGCGGGGCGTGGAATGGGAAGCGCAGGCGAAACTGACCGATAACCTGGACGCGCTGGCGTCTTATACCTACACCGACACCGACATCACGAAAAGCAACAACGGTGATGAAGGTAACCAGCAGGCCAACGTGCCCCGCCACATGGCTTCTGCCTGGCTTAACTACGGCTTCCATAACGGTATGCTCGATGGGTTGATGCTCAGCAGTGGCGTGCGCTACGTGGGCAGCATGTATGGCGACAACGCCAATACCGTGCCGGTAAAAAATTTCGCGCTGGTCGACGCCGGAGTGAAATACCAGGTTAACCGCAACATCCAGGTCGGTTTCAACGTGCAGAACCTGCTCGACAAGCACTATGTCGGTACCTGTGATGGCGATACCAGCTGCTACCCAGGCCAGGAGCGCACCTTTATTGGCTCGCTGAAACTGAACTTCTGATGGCATTCGCCCTCACCCGCCGCGCCTGCCTGCAGGCGCTGCTTTTGTTTCCCTTTGCCAGTCGGGCCGGGCTTGCTCAGCCCGATCCCCTGCGCATTGTCGCCATCAACTGGTCAGCCGCAGAAATACTGTTGAGCCTGGGTATCACGCCGCTTGCCATCTCCGACAGCCACTATTTTCGCCGTCGCATTCCCGCTCCTGAGCTACCGCAAAGCGTCCAGGATATCGGCCCGTTCTGGGAGCCAAACATGGAGATGCTGCGTGCACTTCGCCCCTCGCTCATCATCAGCGATGAGCTGCCCAAACCTGTGATAGCCCGTATGGCAACCATTGCCCCGGTCGAAACCGTGGGTGCCTGGCACGTGCAGGGCGACCGTTTTAGTGCATTGCAACAGTGGGCGCTCGACACGGGAATACGCCTGGGCGTAGAGTCTCACGCCCGCCAGTTTGTGCAGGCAAGCCGTCAACGAATGTCGACCCTGCGAGACCAGCTTTCCCCGTACCGCGCGGAGCATACGCTGGTCGTGGTGCTCGACCAGGACGGCAAACACGCCATGGTGTATGGCAAAGGCACCCTCGCGGATTCGGTACTGTTCCAGCTTGGTCTCACCAACGCCTGGCAACGCCCGGTGAACGCCATCGGTGTCGCGAGAGTGGGCATCGAACAGCTGGCGCTGATTGACTGCGACCGCCTGTTTTTCACCGAGCTGCCAACCACCATGACGCGCCTGATGCGTCGCCGCCAGCCCCAGGGCTTGTGGCAACAACTGCCGCTCGTCAGGGCGGGAAAGACCGCCGAACTTGCGCATTTTTTCCCCTTTGGTGGACTGGAGACCGCGCTGAATCTGGCGCAACACATAGTGAATATTGCCCGATGATGCGACGTTCCCTGCCTTTGCTGCTGATTAGCACCCTTTTTATCGCCCTGCTGGCGGGCAACTATGACCTGCTGACCCGCAGCTTCCCGCCGCCGCTTGCCGGGCTCCTGCTTCACGAAAGTTTCTTCCCCCGCCTGGTGATAAGCCTGCTCTGCGGTGCAGGTCTTGCGCTGGCCGGGCTGTTGTTCCAGCAGGTGTTACAAAATCCGCTGGCGGAGCCCGCAACCCTTGGCGTAGCCGCCGGGGCCAATCTGGCGATGTCGTCGGCACTGATCTTTGCGCCGGGTCTGCTGGTCATTGGTCTGCCGGGACTGGCGCTGGTGGGTGCCGCGCTTGCGATGTTACTGCTTGCCGTGCTGGTCAGCGGCTCGCGCTTTGCGCCGTTGCAGGTTATCCTGGCGGGCATGGTACTGAGCCTGTACGGCAATGCGCTTAATACGCTGCTGGTGCTGTTTAATCATGATTATCTTAGCGATCTGTTTAGCTGGCAGGCCGGTTCGCTGAACCAGAACGGCTGGCGTAGTTCGCTGATTCTGCTGGTAACGCTCCTGCCGCTGGCCGCTCTGGGTGCCAGCCTGGTGCGACCGCTGACGGTGCTGGGGCTGTCGGCACAAAACGCCAGCACGCTGGGGATCCCGGTGGTGCGCGTTCGATTCATCGCCCTCAGCGTTGCCGTGGCCATCAGCGCGCTGATTACCAGCCAGGTAGGATTAATCAGCTTCATTGGCCTTGCCGCGCCCGCGCTGGTCAAGGTGGCGGGCGTGCGGCGTTTTGCCAGACAAATGCTCCTGACACCGTTAACCGGTGCTCTGCTGCTCGCCGTGGTGGATCAACTGGCGCAGCGCTTCTCCCCGGCGGCCGGTGATATTCCAACGGGAGCGGTGACCGCCCTGCTTAGCGCACCGCTGTTGCTGGTCATGCTGCTACGCCAGCCTGTCAGTCAGCGCGCCCTCCCTGCGCCACACACGCCGAATCTGACCACCTGGCGGTCATCAACAATGGGGTGGATGTTACTGCTGCTGGTGCTCGGGGTTATCGGCTCGCTGTGGTTTAATCGCCAGCCGCCTGGCACAGAGACCCGCGAACTGCTGGATTTTCGCTGGCCACGCATACTGGGAGCACTGAGTGCCGGGGCGATGCTGGCAACCGCCGGGGTGTTGATTCAGCGCCTCACCGGCAATCCCATGGCCAGCCCCAAGCTTCTTGGCATCAGCAGCTGTGCGGCACTGGCAGTGCTGCTCAGCGTCTTTTTTATCTCCTCTTCGCTGAGCCTCTTTCCCGCCGCCCTTGTCGGCAGCCTGCTGGCGATTGTCGCGCTGCTCTGGTTTGCACGGCGCACTGATTTTAATGCCACCAGACTGGTGCTGACCGGATTGTGCCTGACCAGTCTGACCGGTGCGCTCAGCATGATGCTGATGCTCAGCGGCGACCCGCGTGCGCTGATGTTGCTGAACTGGAGCACCGGTTCCACCGCCGGTATCACCGCCGACATGGCATTGAGTGCCGGGGTCACGCTGGCCGTTCTGTTCCCGCTGACGCTGCTGTTGCAGCGCTGGCTGACCCTCCTGACGCTCGGGCAGAGCACCGCCCGCTCGCTCGGTATGGCACTGACGCGTAGCCATTTGCTGATATTACTGCTGGCGGCCGCATTGACGGCGGCAGGCACGCTGCTGGTCGGCCCACTCAGCTTTGTTGGGCTGATTGCCCCCCAGCTTGCCTGGGCGTTGGGGGCTCGCGCATTACGACGACAGCTGGTGATGGCCGCACTGGTGGGCGCACTGCTGATGGTGCTGGCCGACTGGCTTGGGCGCAACATCGCCTGGCCGTGGCCGGTCTCCGCCGGGTTACTCAGCGCCTTTATTGGCGCCCCCTGGTTCTTATGGCGGATGCGCCGCCACTGACCTCGGCTTCCTCTGAATCCCATCATGCTGAGTTATTGTTTCACAAAGCTGTGACATACTGTTGCTCACAGCTGCACACCCGTGAAACAAGGAGTGAATGATGAATAATAAGGGTGCAAATCTGACACCTGAAGAGGCGCTGAACAAACTTGAGGCCCTCTATGAGCAGTCGGTCAATAACCTGCGCGATGCCATCGGCGCCTACATCGAAAACGGTTCGCTTCCCACCCCTGAAGCCAGAATTAAGGGCCTGTTTGTCTACCCGGAGATCTCAGTAAGCTGGGACGGCAGCGCAACAAACCCACCGAAAACCCGCGCCTATGCCCGTTTCACCCACTCCGGCTGCTACACCACCACCGTGACCCGTCCGGCACTGTTTCGCCAGTATCTCCATGAACAACTGACCCTGCTCTGCCAGGACTACGGCGCGCACATTGAAGTGGGATTTTCTGCCCATGAGATCCCCTATCCTTATGTCATTGACGGCTCCGAGCTCACCCTTGACCGCTCGATGAGCGCCGGTTTAACGCGCCATTTCCCGACCACCGAGCTGGCGCAGATTGGCGATGAAACCGCCGATGGTCTGTTCCACCCGACCGAGCTGTACCCGCTGTCGCACTTCGACGCCCGCCGCGTTGATTTCTCCCTCGCCCGCCTGCGCCATTACACCGGCACGCCGGTTGAGCACTTCCAGCCGTTCGTACTGTTTACCAACTACACCCGCTACGTGGATGAATTTGTGCGTTGGGGATGCAGCCAGATCCTTGACCCGGAAAGCCCGTACGTTGCACTCTCCTGCGCCGGGGGACACTGGGTCACCGCCGATACCAACGCACCGGAAGAAGCCATCTCCGATCTCGCGTGGAAAAAACACCAGATGCCCGCCTGGCACCTGATTACCGCCGACGGCCAGGGCATTACGCTCATCAACATTGGCGTGGGCCCGTCTAACGCAAAAACCATCTGCGACCACCTGGCGGTGTTGCGCCCGGACGTGTGGATGATGATTGGTCACTGTGGCGGCCTGCGCGAAAGCCAGTCGATTGGTGACTACGTGCTGGCACACGCTTACCTGCGTGACGACCACGTGCTGGATGCGGTACTGCCGCCGGACATCCCAATTCCGAGCATTGCCGAGGTACAGCGCGCGCTGTACGACGCCACCAAAGAGGTGAGCGGGATGCCGGGCGAAGAGGTCAAACAGCGGTTGCGTACCGGGACGGTGGTCACCACCGATGACCGCAACTGGGAGCTGCGTTACTCCGCCTCAGCGCTGCGGTTCAACCTCAGCCGTGCGGTCGCCATTGATATGGAAAGCGCCACCATTGCCGCCCAGGGCTATCGCTTCCGCGTTCCGTACGGCACGCTGCTATGCGTCTCTGATAAACCGCTGCACGGGGAAATAAAACTGCCCGGTCAGGCCAACCGCTTCTATGAAGGGGCCATTTCCGAGCATTTGCAGATTGGTATCCGGGCGATTGACCTGCTGCGTGCCGAGGGTGACAAACTGCACTCACGCAAACTGCGCACCTTTAATGAACCCCCGTTCCGCTAATTAATGTGGCTTATCAAGAAATAGAGAAGGATTTTTATGCATAACCCAACCCCTCTTGCCGCGCTGCGCACTCTGCTGGCGGCCATGGATGTCGACGGTATGATTGTGCCCCGGGCGGATGCGTACCAAAGCGAAGACTGCGCCCCGCACGATGACAAGCTCGCCTGGCTGACCGGTTTTACCGGCTCGGCGGGCATGGCGCTGGTGCTGCGCGACCGCGCACTGATGTTTGTCGACGGCCGCTATCAGGTGCAAGTGCGCAACGAAGTGGATCTCAATGATTTTGAGATTCACCATCTGCATAACGAGCCGCTGGCCGAATGGCTTAACGCCTCGCTCCCCGCAGGCAGTCGCATTGCCTATGAGCCGATGCTGATGGTCAACAACACCTTTACCACTCTCGATGCCACCCACTGTGAACTGGTCGCCCTCAGCGAAGATCCGTTTAACGCCATCTGGCTGGATCGCCCGGCACCGCCCTGCGGGGCTATCCACGAAATGCCGGATGAGGTCAGCGGCGAAAGCAGCCTCGACAAACGCGCACGCATCGCCCGCGTTCTGACGGAAAAAGGGGCTGATTTGCTGGCCATCACGCAGCCGGATAACATCGCCTGGCTGCTGAACATTCGCGGTTCGGACGTAGCCATGAACCCGGTTGCCCACTCCTTTGCCCTGCTCAGCCGCGACGGTGACATCGAGTGGTTTGTCGATCATCACAAGACCCATGCGCTCTCCGGGATGCTCAAATCCTCCCTGCGCCTGTCGGCGTGGCAGAATTTTCTTCCCCACTGCCAGCAAATCGCCCCCGGTAAAACGGTGATGCTCGACGCAGATAACGCCCCGGTTGCGCTGCGTTTTGCCATCGAACAGCAGGGTGGCGAGATCCTCTGGCATGCGGACCCGATTACTTTCATCAAGGCGCATAAAAACGACGTGGAGCTTGAAGGCTATCGGGACAGCCACTGTCAGGATGGCGCAGCCTGGGTTAACTTTCTCGCGTGGATTGCCGGGGAAGCCCCTGCCCGCGAAGCATCTGGTCAGCCGTTGACAGAGCTTGAAGCGCAGGAGAAACAGCTGAGTTTCCGCCAGCAGCAGGCGGGCTTCATTCAGCAAAGTTTTAGCACGATTTCGGCGTCGTCCGCCAACGCCGCCATGTGCCATTACCACTCCAGCGACGCCACCAACACCGCTATCACTCAAGGGAGTTTTTACCTGAATGATTCCGGCGGTCAGTACCACAATGGCACCACGGACGCCACACGTACGCTCTCGTTTGGCGAGCTTTCCGCCGAACACCGGCTGCACTACACCGCCGTGCTGAAGGGCTTTTTATCAATGCTGACCCTGCAGTTCCCGAGCGGCACCCAGGGCCATCAGATTGACGCCTTTGCCCGTCGCGCCTTGTGGGAGCTGGGGCTCGATTTTGATCACGGCACCGGGCACGGCGTCGGGCATCAACTTTTGATCCACGAACAACCTCAGCGTATTGCCAAAAAGGTCAACCCGTGGCCGCTGGTCGCAGGCAATATCATGACCATCGAACCTGGACTTTATCTTGCAGACCATTACGGCATTCGTATTGAAAATCAGGTCGAAGTGGTGGAAAGCCGCCCTGGCTTCTGTCGCTTCCGCTCGCTTACGCTGGTGCCGATTGATTTACGTCAGGTTGAAGGCACACTGCTGTCGGCAGAAGAAATCACGTGGCTAAACGACTATCACCAGCGGGTGAGAGAGACGCTGCTGCCACGTGTTGACGCGCAAGCGCAAGCCTGGTTAATTGCCGCAACGGAACCTTATAACGGTTAATCCCGTCCATAACCCTGTAACGCACTGGCGCTACAGGGTTAATTCTATATTGCTGACCGTTGACCTTTCGTTTAATTTTTACTCCAGTCCTATAATATCCCCCATTATCTGGCTGTAATGAAATACCTTTCTTGACATAGCCTTACCCAGAGCATGGTATTATTGTTTTGACTGAAACACGGCATTTCGATTAATTTACTTAGGATTTTTCCTAAGTCAAATTGATTAATTCTTATTTTCGTTACGTCAGCAAGAGTTTTATTGCTTTTGTTTTGTGCCGCTATATAAAATAAACGGGCTAACACCAGGATGCCCAGAGGTTTTCAGGGAATGAATTTTCTTATAAAGATTGATAACAACCCGCTCTTTTCCACTGGCATCGTCGGCTTAATTCATGACGCCATCAAAGAATGCAATATAACTTCACCTTTTGTGAGTTTCGACTTTACTGCAGAAAATATTCATAATGCGGACTTTATTTTTATGACCGTTTGCGCTGGCGAGTATTTTCTCTGTTTTAAGGACTTAATTAACAGAAAGAAATCTGTTAAGACATTCATCTTTGTGAACAGCGAGACACTGCCAGCAAAACGCACGCTGCCGGACTGCTTCAAAGACGCCCGCTTCTTCCCCCAGAAAGCCGATCCTTCAGTCGTGTATGACACACTGTTGAAAACGCTGCGCGGTGATGCCAGTGCCCGTGAGGGTAGCAAAGGTTCGAGTAAAAACACCTATTCGTGCATCAACTGCAATTACCGGGCGCTCTCCTTCACCCAGGAGAAGATTGCCTACGGTCTTAACACCTGCCTGGGCATGAGTGATATCGCCGACCGTATTGGCATTACGTACAAAACGGCCGTTAGCCATAAAAAGAACATCATGGATAAATTCAATCTTAACAATAAACTGGAACTCTATGAATTTATTGCCCAATACCACAAAAGAAAACATTGATTATCCGCCGTGGAGTCTAAAATGCTTTGTCGATTAAAGCATGCGCTCCACACCGATAATATTCATCTTAAATACCAACCTGTTTATTCAATAAACACCAAACAAGTTTTGGGTTTTGAAGCGTTATTACGCTGGCGCGATCCCCATTTCGGCCGGGTATGCCCGGAAACCCTGGTCACACTGGCGGCCAGCAATGGGTTAATGAATACAGTTTCCGTTTATGTGATTAAAAAAGCACTTACCCAGATGGCTGGATTAATAAAGGAGCATGGGATTTTCTTAAGTCTTAATCTTAGTCCTGCCGATCTTATTTCTGCGTCATTTAAGAACGTATTAATGACTGAGCTCAGGCAACACCACCTCGCCCCCTCTTCGATTTTGCTCGAAATTACCGAAGTGCCCTGTAGCGATGTTGATGCGCTTAAGGCGGGCGCGCTGTCGTTGGCTCAGGAAGGCTTTCGCCTTGCGCTCGATGACTTTGGTAAAGGCTGTTCTGACATTCCTCGACTACGGGCGCTGCCGGTCTCCGAGGTCAAAATAGACAGGGCCTTAACCCGTGCGCTGTGCGCCAGTCGCAACCTGCACTCTCCCGTGTGGGAAACCTGTAATGCCCTGTACCGGATGCCGTATCAACTTATTTTCGAAGGGGTGGAGACGCAGGCGCAGCTGAGCACGCTTGCCGAACGCTTTCCGCGATCCTGGGTACAGGGCTGGTATTTCTCAAAAGCGGTAGCGATTGACGATGTGCAATTGTTGCTGGACGCGCCTGTCACCTGACGCGGACGCCTGGAAAGCAAAAAGCCTGCTTAGTTTCCTGAGCAGGCTTCTTAAATATGGCTCCTCTGACTGGACTCGAACCAGTGACATACGGATTAACAGTCCGCCGTTCTACCGACTGAACTACAGAGGAATCGTGTGAACGGGGCGCATATTAGCGATGCAGCTTACCCTTGTCAAAGGGTGCAACGCTCAATATGGACTGTTTGCTGACTATTTCAGCAAACCGGTGGTGTGTTAAGCAGTTAGCCTGAATTTGCCTCATGTTGCACCATGATGAGGCAGAGGAGTCTCTTATGGGGCAGATAACAAACCTGCGTTTCAATAATCAATTCTACTGATGCGATTAGAATCTCTTATTATCCAGCCTGTTAGGCATAATTTAATTCCTTATCTAAAACTGGCAAGCATCTTGCAACTCCTCCGACAACATGAATGCCCACGGTGGCACTGGTATCCCGAACAGGAGGCAAAATGAACTTAAGACGCCTGAAATACTTCGTAAAAATCGTTGATATCGGAAGCCTGACACAGGCTGCTGAAGTTCTTCATATCGCTCAGCCTGCGTTGAGCCAGCAGGTTGCGACGCTGGAAGGGGAACTGGATCAGCAGCTGTTGATTCGTACCAAACGCGGGGTCACCCCCACCGAAGCCGGAAAAATTCTCTATACCCATGCACGCACCATCCTTCGTCAGTGCGAGCAGGCGCAGATGGCCGTGAATAACGTCGGTCAGTGCCTGCGCGGGCAGGTGTCCATTGGCCTGGCGCCGGGCACGGCCGCGTCTTCCGTGACCATGCCACTGCTGCAGGCGGTTCGCAATGAGCTACCGGAAGTGACCGTGTACCTGCACGAAAACAGCGGCGCGGTGCTGAACGACAAGCTGCTTAACGGTCAACTGGATATGGCGGTTCTTTATGAGCGTGCGCCGGGCACCGGAATCAATAGTCTCCCACTGCTTAAAGAAGACCTTTATCTCGTGGGAACCCGTGATTGCCCAGGTCAGAGCGTCGATTTAACCGCTGTGGCTGAAATGAACTTGTTCCTGCCGCGTGACTACAGCGCTGTGCGCCTGCGGGTTGATGAGGCGTTTTCCCTGCGTCGCCTGACCGCTAAAATCATCGGCGAAATCGAGTCTATTTCCACATTGACCGCCGCCATCGCCAGCGGAATGGGCGTGACGGTTCTTCCCGAATCTGCCGCTCGCTCCCTTTGCGGCGCGGCCAACGGCTGGATGGCCCGCATTACCACGCCATCGATGAATCTGCCGTTATCGTTGAACGTCTCCGCGCGTGGGTCATTGTCGCCGCAGGCGCAAGCGGTAAAAGAAATTCTTATGTCACTGGTCAGTCGTCCGGCCATGGACAACCGTGAATTGCAGCTGGTGAGTTAAGCATTATTCCATAACGGAATAAGATGCTGGTTTTTATTATTTGTTCTCCCAGGCCTCAGACTTTAACAATAACGTCATGTCTGATGGTCCTGGAGGGAAGAGTGAATTTCCAGCAACTAAAAATTATCCGGGAAGCGGCGCGCCGGGATTACAACCTTACCGAAGTCGCCAATATGCTTTATACCTCGCAGTCCGGGGTGAGTCGTCATATCCGCGAGCTTGAAGAAGAGCTGGGGATTGAGATTTTCATCCGTCGCGGTAAACGGCTGCTGGGCATGACCGAGCCGGGTAAAGCGCTGCTGGTGATTGCAGAACGCATTCTGAACGAGGCGAGCAACGTGCGTCGCCTTGCCGACCTCTTCACTAACGACACCTCTGGCGTGTTAACCATCGCCACCACCCATACTCAGGCGCGATACAGCCTGCCGTCGGTCATTAAATCCTTCCGGGCACTGTTCCCCGAGGTGCGCCTGGAACTGATTCAGGGCACGCCGCAGGAGATTGAATCGCTGTTACACAACGGTGGCGCGGATATTGGTATCGCCAGTGAACGCCTGAGTAACGACAGCACGCTGGCCGCCTTCCCGTGGTTCCGCTGGCATCACAGCCTGCTGGTGCCGCAGGATCATCCGCTGGCGCAATGCTCGCCGCTCACGCTTGAAGAGATAAGCCGCTGGCCGCTCATTACCTATCGTCAGGGCATCACCGGGCGTTCGCGCATCGACGAGGCGTTTGGTCGCAAAGGGCTGGTACCGGACGTGGTGCTCAGCGCACAGGATTCTGATGTCATCAAAACCTACGTGGAGCTGGGGCTGGGCGTGGGGCTGGTGGCGGAGCAGTCGAGCGGTGAGAACGAAGAGGGAAAACTGGTGCGGCTGGATACGCGGCATTTGTTTGACGCCAACACGGTGTGGCTGGGGCTCAAGCGCGGTCAGCTACAACGTAATTATGTCTGGCGTTTCATTGAGCTTTGCAACGCCGGGCTGTCGGTGGAAGACATCAAACGTCAGGTGATGGAAGCCGACGAAGAAGTGATTGACTACCAGATTTAGCGTTCGCCTCCCCCGCACAGCATTGCCATAGCGGGGGAGCAATTATGCGTTACTGCGCAAATTTCAGCAGTGCCTCGCCATCAAGGCGATAGCGGACCCATTCGCTTTGCGGCAGAGCACCGATGCTGAGATAGAAATCGATGGCGGGCTGATTCCAGTCCAGCACGCTCCATTCCAGACGACCACATTTACGCGCAACCGCACATTGCGCAATATGTTTCAGCAGGGCTTTACCTGCGCCCTGACCACGAAAATCAGGCGAAATATACAGATCTTCCATATAGATGCCGTTGCGACCCAGCCAGGTGGAGTAGCTGGTGAAGAACACCGCATAGCCTGCGATTTTCCCGTCAATTTCACAGATTAACGCTTCCGTTTTGCTGCCTTCATCGAAAAGCGTTGCCCGGATTTCATCCGCTGTGGTGACCACTTCTTCGGGGGCTTTTTCATATACCGCCAGTTCGTAAATCATGTCGTAAATGGCTTGTGCATCGGTCGGGCGGGCCTGGCGAATTGTGGTACTCATCCGTTTTCCTGTCTTTTTTCTGGTGGCTAAAAATTGATGGCGCTAAGCATAAGCGTTATTGTTAAAAGAATTAAGTGCAATGAAATCACTGGTCGATGAATATTATGCATTCTGCTTTGCGGCGTCTTGATTTAAACCTGTTACCTGTTTTTGATGCTATTTATCGCCATCGCTCCGTCAGGCTGGCGGCGGAGGAGCTGGCGATGAGCACCTCGGCGCTCAGCCACGCACTTTCACGGCTGCGTGTCACGCTCAACGACCCGCTTTTCTACCGGGAAGGCCATATGATGTGCCCCAGCGTGTATGCCACCTCACTCGCACCGTCGATTGCCTCTTCGCTCAGATTTCTGAATCAGGAACTGACGCCACAACCCGTCTTTGCGCCATTAACCAGCACGGATTGTGTGCAAATTGCCATCACCGACTTTACGGCATTTTGCATCTTTCCGGCCCTGATGAACCGCCTGCAGGAAACCGCGCCAGGCCTGCGATTTGAGCTGCGCTATATGCCGTATAGCCCGGCGTTAAACGAACTGCTGGCCGGTGAGATTGACCTGGCGCTCGGGTTCAGCGCCCCCGGTGATGTGGCGCACCCGGAGCTTGATGAAATCAGCTGGTTTGAAGATGAGTATGTCGTCATCAGTAACCGCACCCGCACACGGCTGACGCTGGAGGACTATCTTGCGGCACGGCATCTGGTGGTGACGCCCTGGAATGAGAAACAGGGAATACTGGATTTACAGCTGGAACAGATGGGCTATTCGCGGCAGGTGACGGTGAAAACCCCCTCGATGCTCAGCGCGCCTTTTATTATTGAAAGCAGTGACCTGCTGCTGGCTATTCCGCGATTTGCTGCCGGGAAGTTCAAAGGTGCGGCGCAGCTTGCCCTCTTTGATTTACCCTTTGCGGTGCCACCGTTCGAGGTAAAAATTTATTCCCACAAGCGCAGCGGCAAGCGGGCCGCAACGGACTGGCTGAAAGGAGAGCTACAGCTGCTTGCACAAAGAGAGAGAACAGCGCCAGCCCGGTAGTCGGATCGATACACTACGTCAGGAATCAACTGCCGTCGCCGAAAGGCTGCTATTACACGCCTCATACTTATCAAATCAAAACGGAAGACTAAGGCTAAAAAAGCAAAAAGCCTGCTTAGTTTCCTAAGCAGGCTTCTTAAATATGGCTCCTCTGACTGGACTCGAACCAGTGACATACGGATTAACAGTCCGCCGTTCTACCGACTGAACTACAGAGGAATCGTGTGAACGAGGCGCATATTATCTATGCCTCCCGCCCTTGTCAAAGGCTGATTTCACAAAAATGACCGTTTGCCGATTTATTCTCCACTCTGTGGGAAAATGAAGCAGTTACGATGGATCGCGCGGTACTTTTGGGTATTTCCATAGCCAGCGACCACTCACCATACGCCAGTAGAAAAGCACGCCACGAACCGCCCAGTCGAGCACCATCCCGAGCCAGACGCCCACCACGCCCATACCGAGCATAATCCCGAGCGTGTAACCCGCCACCACACGACAACCCCACATACCGAGCATCGACACCCACATGGCGAAGCGGGCATCGCGTGCGCCCTTTTGCCCTGCCGGCAACACCCAGGATGCCGCCCAGATAGGCATAAATGCAGCATTCAGCCAGAGCAGCGTCTTAACCACCTCTTTTACATCCTCTTCATGGGTGTAAAAGGAGGCCAGCAGCCCGGCAAACGGCGCTGTGCCCCAGGCAATCAGCGTCAGAACAATAGTTGACAGCCAGAAGACGTGTCGCAGCTGACGCTCAGCCTGCCCACGTTGCCCCTTGCCCAGACGCTTACCCGTGATAATGGTGGAAGCCGAGCCGAGGGCGTTGCCTGGCAGGTTGATCAGCGCCGCGACGGAAAACGCGATAAAGTTCCCGGCGATCACGTTGGTGCCCATCCCGGCCACAAACATCTGTGTTAGCAGCTTGCCGCCGTTAAACAGCACCGATTCGATGCTCGCCGGAATACCAATCCCCATCACTTCCCAGACAATGGCGAAATTGAGCGGCTGAAAATAACTTTTCAGCGTGATGCGCAGCGCCGGATTAAAGCCAATCATCAGCACCCAGATAATCGCCACCGCCCCAATGTAGCGGGAAATGGTCAGCCCCAGACCGGCTCCGGCAAAGCCCATCCCCGGCCAGGAAAAGACGCCGTAGATCAGCATGCTACTGATGACAATATTGAGAATGTTCATCCCGCCATTAATCAGCAGCGGAATTTTGGTGTTCCCGGCCCCGCGCAACGCACCGCTACCAATCAGCGTGATGGCCGCTGCCGGGTAGCTCAGCACGGTCAGTTCCAGATAGGTGAGCGCAAGCGCTTTAACCTCAGGCGTGGCCGCACCGGCAATAAAATCGATGATTTGGGCACCGAAATAGTGAATAACCGCCGCCAGCAGAATCGCAAACAGCGTCATGATGACCAGCGACTGACGCGCTGCCGCCCTCGCCCGGCGTTTATCGAGCTTACCGAGGCTGAACGCGACCACCACGGTCGTCCCGAGATCGATAGCCGCAAAAAACGACATCACCACCATGTTAAAGCTGTCCGCCAGCCCCACCCCGGCCATGGCTTCTTTACCCAGCCAGCTGACCAGGAAGGTACTGAG
This sequence comes from uncultured Enterobacteriaceae bacterium, assembly GCA_963530515.1. Classification (GTDB taxonomy): domain Bacteria; phylum Pseudomonadota; class Gammaproteobacteria; order Enterobacterales; family Enterobacteriaceae; genus CBFFRJ01. The sequence goes on from CAUSEC010000004.1 coordinate 23,351, forward strand.
CACGCCCATCATCAGGACGCAGGTGTTTTCAAGGAAGATAGGTACGGCGAGCGGGGTGATTTCTCGCCAGAAGAGGACTTTGTAGCTCTTGCGTTTGGCGTACCATGGCGTGCGCATGACGGCCTGGCGTATAGGGGCGACGACGTTCAAAATTGACCTTAGAGAGAGAAAGATGAAACTTCATTTCAAATGATGGGGGAGAAAAGCTGATCCTGCAAAGCATTTCCAAAAAATTGTAGGTAATTACAGCAAACTGGCGTGATTTACGGCAGTTGCACAACTCTCTGGGAAATGAGGTTTGACAAAAAAATTTTCGCCGCTAAGATACGACTCCACACCGATTCCTCTGTAGTTCAGTCGGTAGAACGGCGGACTGTTAATCCGTATGTCACTGGTTCGAGTCCAGTCAGAGGAGCCATATTTGAAGAACCTGCTTAAGGAAACTTAAGCAGGTTTTTTGCTTTTGAGTTGTTGACTGAGTGTGATGATTTGCGGACTGACTCACACCCACGGCGCGCTGCATCCTCCTCCTTCCGAAACAACATGTCATTTGAATACCCCTGTAAAACTCGCAGATACAGTTCGCTTTATCTCGTAATGACTACATACGGTTTCACTTAAGTTCGTTAATTCATAAAAGGTTATCTATTGACTCGTCTCGCACAATAGAACAGTCCAATGCATCCTTTAAATATTTCATGAATGATTTACTTGCCCGGATGGCATACTCCTTTTTATATTTTCACTCAAATATCCATGCACTAATGACAAAATGTGACACTCCAGACGGAGATAATCGCGCTTTGAAAATATCCGGGGTCGATTATTCGTCGATCCACTGCAACGAATAAGGAGAAAGTTGTGAATAACGTCAATACCTTCCTTAAGGAAAATTTACCTTCAGTCAGTAAGAATGTTTTTGTTGCGCCTGGCATCCCTGAAAAAAAACTGAATAACGTTGCTAAGGCATTCAATGTTGCTGATAACTTGAATGCTGTGCTGGCCATTTATGACAACACGGTATTTGGCAGTGCAAAAGATGGCATCGTTTTTACCGGTGAAAAACTGGTCGTAAAAGAAACATTTGAAAGTCCTTATGACGTGTTCTACAACAATATTGAAGCCGTAGAATATATAGAAGATGTCACGGTAAATGATAAAGGCAAGGAGAAGCGAACTGAGTCTGTTTCCCTCAGACTAAAAAGTGGCGAGGTAAAACAACTCAAAAGCTTGATGGAGTGCGACTATAAAAAACTGAGCGACGTTCTGGAGCACACCATCAGTGACTTTGACGAGTTCAAAGAAGAAGATCAGCTCATCACCCTTGCCGAAATGTCAGAAGCGCTCAAAGTTGCGTATGTCAAAATCATTGTGAACATGGCGTTCTCCGATGACGATCAGGTTGATAAAAAAGAGTTTGCCGAAATTCTCTTGCTGATGACCCGACTTGAGTTAACGACCGAATCCCGATTTACGCTACGTAGCTATATCGGTGCAGAATCCAGCTTGATACCGGTTGAAGAATTAATTGCGATCATTGACCGTGAATGCGTCCCCAGCCATAACAAATCAATAAAAATCTCTCTTGTTAAAGACCTGATTAGCATCTACATGAGTGTTAATGACGGCGAATATAAAAACTTTCCTTTTCTTCAACAAGTGCAGCCCTTGCTGGGCGTAACTGACGAAGAAATAGAGCTCGCGGTGATGGCTATTCAGCAAGACTTTAAGATGTTGCGGGAAGATTTTTCCGACGATGCGCTGAAACGCAGCATGAAAGAACTGACGGCAAAAGCGGGTGCGGTAGGTGTACCGCTCGCTGCTGTCTATCTCTCTGGCTCTGTTATCGGTATGTCTGCTGCGGGCATCACCTCTGGTCTTGCCACACTTGGGCTTGGCGGCGTACTGGGATTCTCAAGTATGGCAACAGGTATCGGTGTCGCGGTGTTATTAGGTGTGGGTGCCTATAAAGGGATTCGGCATCTTACCGGTGCCAATGAACTTGATAAAACCAAGCGTCGGGAGCTCATGCTTAATGAAGTCATCAAACAGACACAATCCACGTTGTCCGCGCTGATCAACGATCTCAATTATATTTCTGGAAAGTTTAACGACGCCCTGGATGCACATAATCGGCAAGGAGAAAAAATTCTAAAGCTCCAGAAAATGATGAATGCATTAACCGGCGCAGCGGATGAATTAAATAAGAAATCGAATAAAATGCAAAACAGTGCGCTCAAACTTAAGTGCCCTGTCTATCTTGATGAGGCCAAACTCAGTTCACTGACCCGGGAACCCATCAAAAAACAATTCCATGATATTGTTCTTTCATTCTATGAAGAATGTATCGTTGAAGAGCAGCACGATGGTAAGAGCGTTGAAGTGAAAAAACTCAAGATAAAAGAAGAAGCGTCCACGCAGCAATTAGAAAAACTTGCCGCCATCTTTGAAGGCATCGGCTATTTCAGAGCGGGGGACGTTATCAAAGGCAAACTGACTGGGCTGTTCTCATAATGAAAAAACCGGATACTCAGGTATCGGCCTTGCTGGTGCAAAAGCACCAGCTTGAACAAAGCGAGCGTCAATTGAGTGACCTTGATGCCGCTCTGGACGCGCTTAGCACTTTGCAAACGGATACCGATGCTGCTTTGGATGAAATGATTCTGGCTATGGATGGTGTGCTGGAACACTCAGGTATCACCTTTGATGAGACCATCCACACAACAGTTTCCCGTGAATTCAGCGATTACCTTGAATCCGGTTTAACCCCGTCACCGCCCGGTATCAATAAATTGTCGATGATAGAAACCATCGCGTTCACCGACGATATGGACTGGGAAACCTATTCTCAGTCCGTCACGCACTATGCCCATAAACAGAATATCGATTTAACGGTCGATCCGTTTAGCGCCCTGATGTCCCCAACCCAGAGAATTGCGCTGGAGAAACGCATTCAGGAGGACTTTACCTTAAAGACCGCCCGCTGCGACAAATATGACTACATGATCGCGGGCACCTGTGGCGTTATTGGCGGGCTTATTGATATTTTTCTGGTAGGCGCGCCGGGTGAAGGAAAACTGACCCAGCTCGCAGATAATGCAGTGGAGGGTGCCGTTGAGAAATTCGCCACAGCATGTGGGTGGAAGGGAGGTAAAAACGCACAAAATCCGACAAAAAGCGCTATCGGTTTTCTTGAGGATAAATTCAGGGTGAATTATGACCATCGATATAGCAGCGATGTTGACGGTCTGTTCAGGATGAGCACAACAAATCACCATATTAAAAGTCTCGCTCACTCCCCGGATTTAGTCGGTTTATTTTTCTCGATCCTGGACCAATTTACCAGCACGGCACATTTTGTGGCGGACGGAAAACTGGTTTCCGTGGATACCGAGACGTTTGATCTTAGAGGCAACAATTTTGTCTCGAAAGTGTTCAGTGGATTTGTGAACTGGCTGGGGCACCTTTTTTCTGATGTCGCAGGTTCTTCCGGTGCAGCCGGGAGAGGCTCCGGTATCCCTATTCCTTTCTTTTCATTACTTCAGTTTATTAACGTGGGTGAATTTGGTCAGCATCGCCAGTCTTTCGCGACCGTCGCCGTCCAGGTATTTGAAAAAGGGTACGACTTACGGCATGGAATAGCGATGGCGATCCCCGTCCTGATTACTGAGTTACTTGTGCGGATCACCTGGACAGTGAAACAACGCTACTACCATCAGAAAGCCTGGGGTGAATGTATTCCTTCGGCGAATAACCCTGAACTCAGACGGATGTTGCTGGTTGCACATGGCACCCTGTGCCTGATGGATGCAGGCGATGCGGCACTTCGTTCAGGTGGGGAAATGGTTCAGTTTCTCCTGAGAACAAACCTTATCGGCTGGGCGAGGTTTGGCACGCTGGCGATTAAAGAACTCCATGTATGGTACAAAGCGGGTGGCATTGATGTCGATGCTGTAGATGAATATATGGATCTTGAACTTCGACGAATGCTCTGAAATCAGCTCAGTACGTTATTCTTCAGGTTTTGGGTTTCTATCGCACCGACAGAGGGAAAAATGGAACGTTTATTTGTTTACGGGACGCTGCAGCCTGGCCAGGCTAACGCCCATATTCTGGAAGCGATTGGCGGAGAATGGCTGCCAGGTGTTGTGACGGGCACTTTCTACGATCGGGGCTGGGGAGCAGCAGAAGGTTTTCCTGGCATCGTACTGAATGCCAACGGGCCAAAGGTACAGGGTTATCTGTTTATATCCGAAAACCTGAACGCGCACTGGCCAATGCTCGATGAATTTGAAGACGGTTACGATCGCGTTGAGGTGGCCGTGACCACCGATGCAGGCCAGCGGGTGACCGCATGGATTTATCAGTTACAACCGCAATAATCAGTATTCAAAAAAACGCCCCGCAGTCAGCAACCCTGCGGGGCGTTTTCATTTACGATGAATCAGTCGCGCCAGCCCATAGCAGGTGCCACGTGTTTCAAAATGGCGTCGATCACATGCACGTTGTACTCCACACCCAACTGGTTTGGAACCGTCAACAGTAAGGTATCGGCTTCTGCGATGGCCTCATCTTTCTTCAACTGTTCGACCAGCTTATCCGGTTCGGCAGCATAGCTGCGGCCAAAGATGGCCCGGGTTTTCTCATCAAGGAAACCGACTTTATCGCTGTCGTTACTGCTGCCACCGAAATACGCGCGGTCACGGTTATCCATCAGGGCGAAAATGCTGCGGCTGACGGAAACGCGTGGAGCACGGGTGTGTCCGGCCTCTGCCCAGGCTTCACGATAGGCACGAATCTGTTTTGCCTGCTGAATGTGGAACGGCTCGCCCGTCTCATCATCTTTCAGGGTAGAGCTTTGCAGGTTCATCCCCAGTTTTGCTGCCCAGACTGCCGTCGCGTTCGAACCCGCCCCCCACCAGATGCGCTCACGCAAGCCTTCAGAGTACGGCTCAGGGCGCAGTAATCCCGGCGGGTTCGGGAACATCGGTTGTGGATTTGGTTTAGCAAACCCTTCTCCACGCAGCGTGTCCAGCAGCACTTCGGTGTGGTGACGCGCCATGTCTGACTCATTTTCACCTTCCGCAGGCTGATAGCCGAAATAACGCCAGCCATCGATAACCTGTTCCGGGGAGCCACGGCTGATACCGAGCTGCAAACGTCCGCCCGAGATCAAATCCGCCGCACCAGCATCTTCCGCCATGTACAGCGGGTTTTCGTAACGCATATCGATAACGCCGGTGCCAATTTCAATCTTGCTGGTTTTCGCGCCGATAGCCGCCAGTAGCGGGAACGGTGAGCTTAATTGACGGGCAAAATGGTGCACCCTGAAATAGGCGCCATCCGCACCCAGCTCTTCGGCAGCGACGGCCAAATCAATGGATTGCAGGAGCGCGTCAGCAGCCGATCGGGTGCCAGACTGCGGCGAAGGCGTCCAGTGACCAAATGACAGAAAACCGATCTTTTTCATGGCGTTTGAATCCTTATTCTCAGGGAAGGGTCGGCAGAGGGCTTAGCTGCCTTTCATGCCTCTACTCTACGCATTAGCGAATGAGAATAAATACCCTTTGTTTAACGATAAGATTCAAATTAATTGATGGAGATGAGAGTCCTCTGTTTTAGATTCCTGCTTAGCAGGACCTGGCATAACAAGGGCCACACGCCCTGCCTCTTCACTCGTTCACAATCGCTTTCACACCCGCTGGCGTTCTCAGCCACCTGGGCGCTTTCAGCTCTTCAGCAAACAGCCACACCAGTTCGCACAGCAATCCCCGGAGCGTTTTTTCCATGGCTGGCGGCAAGGTACTTTCATTCAGCAGTGCACTCAACGCCAGGCTGTAATCGCAAAGCTGGTCGGTTTCTGGCGCAAAGCACGGCATACGTTCGGGCAGCGTGTCCACGGTAAAGGCGTCCACCAGATGCGGCGGAATGGCGTCGTGAAGCGTTGGGCGCAGTTGCGACAACGCGGTTTGCAGAAACTGGCAAATGACACGCCGCTCGGTGGCATTGTCATTATCGATAAGCATTAACGCGTACTCGTCGCAATCGCTGGCGAGATCGATAAATTCCGGGTGAACCTGAGAGTGATGGGTCATGTGCGGGTAAACCTGGTTGAGGATCATCGCAATCTGGCAGCCTCCAGAACGAAAAAGGGAGTGAAGCCTTTCAGGGCCCCAATCCCGGCACCTCTATTCGAAGTGCTGGCCAACGATAGCGCGTTAAGTCACTGACATCAAGGCAGTTTCTGGAAGGCGACTCGCAGAATCGGAAGTTGATTTACTTCACCTGTGCCAGCGCCTCTTCCATCAGTTTTGCCAGCATCTGCCGGGCGCCGTTCACCGCCTCGCCCCCTTGTCGTTCCGCAAGCGTGATGCCGAGGTTGCCCGCAGACGGCAGCATCGAACTCACGACCTGCAGATTTCCCGGCATGCCGATACGCGTGCGCAGCGTTATCCCAAGCCCCGCCTGCACCGCGGCCCAGATGCCGCTCAGACTGTGGCTGACGAACACGATACGCCACGCAATGCCCGCTTTATCAAGGCAGGCAGTGGCGCGGCTGCGCATCATGCACGGCTGCTCGAACATCACCAGTGGCAAGGGTTCGCCTCCGGCAAGCAGCGCCGCCACGTCAAGATCCGGGTGCCGGACCCACGCCATTTCGCACTGCCCCAGCAGCCTGCCATTGCGGGGATCCTGTTCCGGCTGCCAGAGCAACGCCATATCCAGCGCCTGTTCATTAAGCGCATTAAGCAGCGCCTGGTTGCGATCCACGCGGGCGATCATTCGCAGCCCCGGATGATGACGCCTGAACGCCCCGAGGATGCCGGGCATCAGCGACTCGCCGAAATCCTCCTGCATCCCGATGCGGATCTCCCCTTGCAGCAGCTCTCCCTTCATCGCCTGTTGCGCTTCGTCGTTAAGGGTGAGAAGACGGCGGGCGTAGCTCATCAGGATCTCGCCGTGATGGGTGAGCGCCAGATGCCGTCCCCGCTTCACCACCAGTGCTGCCCCGCACTGCATCTCCAGCTTTTTGAGCTGGGCGCTGACGGCCGACGTCGAGCGGCAAAGCTGCGTCGCCGCCAGCGCGAAACTACCGGATTCAATGCCCGCCACAAAACTGCGCAGTGCATCAAGGTCGAGCGTTAAGGGGAGCTTGTTCATAATCGTCCTGAAATACGGGATGGTTAATCGCGGATAATTTGATTTTCAGGATGAAACTATCGCGCCAGAATCGGTTCACAGTCAACACGGAGAGAACATCATGGCAGCATCCCTCGACCGCAACACCCTCGCCCGCGTCGCCCCCAAACTGGCCGAACTTAGCCAGGACGTGCTGTTCAACGATATCTGGGCGCGAGACATTCTCTCGCCGCGCGAACGCAGCCTGCTCACCCTTGGCGCACTCACTGCCCTGGGCCGCGTGCAGCAATTGCCCTGGCATATCAACTTCGCCGGGCAAAATGGCCTGACCCGTGAAGAGATTGCCGAAGCCTTTACCCACCTGGCGTTTTACGCAGGCTGGCCCGCCGCGGTGTCGGCGCTCGGCTGCCTGGATGAGGAGCAACGCTGATGCCTTTTACCCGTATCACCCTGCGTGAGGGCTACAGTGACGCGCAACTCACGCTGATTTCTGACACGCTGCACCAGTGTCTGGTGGAGGAATTCGCGGTACCTGCAGACGACCGTTTTCAGGTTTTCGAAATGCTCCCCGCCCGTCAGCGCGTGTTCGACACGCACTATAAAAGCGGCGGGCGCAGCGACGATTTTATCCAGTTCCATATCTTCGCCGGTAAACCGCGTACCAAAGTACAGAAGCAGAACTTCTTTCGTTTATTGAGCACGCGCCTGAATGCGCATATCGGCATTCCACCAGATGATGTGATGGTGATGATTCAGTTCAATACCGCCGATGAGTGGAGTTTCAGCCACGGGCGCATGCTCTCTGAGGAGGCGTTATGATCGTCATGCAATACCGTTTTACCCTGCCCGCCGATTACGATATGGCAGTGATTGAGCAGCGTATTGCGCACAATGGCGCGAAGCTGGATGGCTTTCCCGGCCTGCTGTTTAAAACGTATCTCGTGTCCCGCCGGGACGATGCACATGTGACGGAGAACCGTTACGCCCCGCTGTACGTGTGGCAAAACGCGCAGGCGATGGCGCGCTTTTTACAGAGTGCGGGTTTTAAAAAACTGACCGAAGATTTCGGCTGGCCGGAAATTGACACCTGGATTGCGCTACGGTTGCCAGAGGTTGAGAGGGTGAAAAACGCCGCCTGGCTGTCGCTGACCAGAACGCACATTTTGCCTCATACCGATTTATCGTCGCTAGCGTTAGAGGGCCAACTCTGCGCCTGGGATGTCAGCCGCTGGCAGTTGTTACAGGTCAATGTGGGTGATGCGCCGCTGCCTGGCCAGGATAATTACCGTATCGGGTATGTGGCGACGGGTGAGTAAGAAAGTGGTAGCGCGGATGTTTCCCCCTGCCCCGGTCCTCTAAGGGCTGAGTGATCCCCAGTAATATCACGTTTTGTAGCGATAACACTGCGCAATGAGAATAAAACCGCTACAGCGATGACTGGGTCCGGCTGAAAATCGCCGAAGCGTATCCGCAAGGCCGGGGCGACGCGCATGGATGCGCGGCGAGGGCGGTTTTACAGGGACGTTTCATCCGCCCGTCCCCGATTAGCCTGAAGGCATACGCTGAGTGGACCGCGTCAGCGGCGATTTTCCTGGCCGGGAGCCCGGGTCGCCAGGGCGGTGGCGGTGAACCGCCCTGGCACGTTCACGGGTTCTGGCGTGACAGAGAAGCAAGGAACATAAAGTGAACGGAATGACCCTCACAGCAGCATGTTCTCCCTCACCCTAACCCTCTCCCTCAAGGTAGAGGGAACTGTCCGTGCTCATATTTATTTGTGGGGAATCCTCAATTCTGAGGGAGAAGGAAAAAAACACAAAAAAAACCCCGCCGGAGCGGGGTTTTGCTTGCTTACGCTTTTGCACGACTGGCAACGATCGCATCCGCCACGTTGCGCGGGGCTTCCGCATAATGATGGAACTCCATACTGTAAGTGGCGCGGCCCTGCGACATTGAACGCAGGGTGGTGGAGTAGCCAAACATCTCAGCCAGCGGCACGTCAGCACGGATAATCTGGCTGCCGAAGCGCTCTTCCATGCCCTGCACCATCCCGCGGCGAGAAGAGAGGTCGCCCATGATGTTCCCGGCGTATTCTTCCGGCGTTTCTACTTCCACATGCATCACCGGCTCCAGAATCGCCGGGTCCGCTTTGCGTGCGCCTTCTTTAAAGCCGAAGATCGCCGCCATACGGAACGCCATTTCCGAGGAGTCGACATCGTGATACGAACCAAAAGTCAGGGTCGCTTTCACATCCACCACCGGGTAACCCGCCAGCACGCCGCTGTTCATGGCTTCACGCAAGCCCTTTTCCACGGAAGGAATGTACTCGCGCGGCACCACGCCGCCTTTGGTGGCATCTTCAAACACGAAGCCACTGCCAGGCGCCAGAGGGTCAAGGCTCAGTACCACATGACCGTACTGCCCTTTACCACCGGACTGGCGCACAAACTTGCCTTCCACCTCTTTCACCGCTTTACGCAGCGTCTCACGGTAGGTGACCTGCGGACGACCGATGTTCGCTTCCACGCCAAACTCACGCTTCATGCGATCGACGATAATCTCCAGGTGCAGTTCGCCCATCCCGGAAATAATGGTCTGGCCGGACTCTTCGTCCGTGTGCAGACGGAACGAGGGGTCTTCCGACGCCAGCCGCTGCAATGCAATGCCCATTTTTTCCTGGTCGGCTTTGGTTTTCGGCTCGATAGCGAGCGAAATCACCGGTTCCGGGAACTCCATGCGTTCGAGCGTGATCACCGCATCCGGGTCACTCAGGGTGTCGCCTGTAGTCACATCTTTCAGCCCCACGCAGGCGGCAATGTCACCTGCCCGCAGTTCGTCGACTTCATGTCGGTCGTTGGCATGCATCTGCACGATACGGCCAATGCGCTCTTTCTTGCCTTTGACCGGGTTCCACACCGCATCGCCCTTTCTCAGCACGCCGGAATAGACGCGGATAAAGGTCAACTGGCCGACGTAGGGGTCGGTCATCAGTTTGAACGCCAGGGCCGAGAACGGCTCGTCATCACTCGGGTGACGCTCCGCAGGCTGGCCTTTTTCGTCCACACCCTGAATCGCCGGGATATCCAGCGGCGACGGCATCAGTTCCACTACCGCGTCGAGCATGCGCTGCACGCCTTTGTTTTTAAAGGCACTGCCGCACAGCATCGGCTGGATTTCACCGGCCACGGTGCGAATCCGCAGCCCGTGGATTATTTCTGCTTCGTCGAGGTCACCGGTTTCCAGGTATTTGTCCATCAGCGCATCGCTGGCTTCTGCCGCCGCAGAGACCATTTTCTCCCGCCATTCCTTCGCGGTTGCCAGCAGGTCGTCCGGCACCGGGGCGTAGCTGAAAGTCATGCCCTGAGTGGCGTCGTCCCACAAAATGGCGCGCATCTTGATGAGATCGACCACGCCGCTGAAGTGCTCTTCCGCGCCAACAGGGATAACAATCGGCACCGGATTAGCCTTCAGGCGGTCAATCATCATCTGCACCACGCGGAAGAAATCCGCCCCCGGGCGGTCCATTTTGTTGACGAACGCCAGGCGTGGCACATGGTACTTATTGGCCTGCCGCCAGACGGTTTCTGATTGCGGCTGTACGCCACCGACGGAGTCATACACCATCACTGCGCCGTCCAGCACACGCATGGAACGTTCCACTTCAATGGTGAAATCCACGTGCCCTGGGGTGTCGATAATGTTGATGCGATGCGGTTCAAACCCACCGTCCATGCCCGGCCAGAAGCAGCTCACGGCAGCGGAGGTTATCGTGATTCCGCGCTCTTGCTCCTGCGCCATCCAGTCAGTGGTTGCCGCGCCATCGTGTACTTCACCCAGTTTGTGGCTCATCCCGGTGTAAAACAGGATGCGCTCTGTGGTTGTCGTTTTACCGGCATCGATGTGCGCGGAGATACCGATGTTGCGATAACGTTCGAGGGGGATGGGTCGGGGCATGATATTTCCTTAGTCTTTATGACTGTCAGTGTAATAAATGTGGCGACCACCATGGTCGCGTGTTCGTTCGTTGAGTATAATAGTCCTATTGTACGAGTATGTTCGAACTATTTTTTAATGATTGAGCGATTGTTGATATAGCTCAACCCAATGCCCCTGGAGCGACATGATCCCGAATCACCCTGAAAATGAACAAATATTGCTGGAAAACGTGCTTTTTGCGCTGGGTAACGCGCTGCGTCTGTCGATTATTCGTCGACTGGCAGACGGCAGTGAACTGAGCTGCAACGCATTGAGGCCTGAAGAGATGGCGAAATCCACCATGACCCACCACTGGCGGGTATTGCGTGACAGCGGGGTTATCTGGCAGCGTCCGCAGGGGCGAGAAAATATGATTTCGCTGCGGCGAGAGGATTTAGACGCCCGTTTTCCAGGACTGCTGGATACCTTGCTGAAGGTGATGCGGGAGGGGAAGTCTTAGTACGGTGCGGTGTGTTCCCCTCACCCTAACCCTCTCCCCAAAGGGGCGAGGGAACCGACCGAGCGGTGTGTGACACCGAACTTGTAGGCCCGATAAGCAACGCGCCATCGGGCAATGGCTGACAGGTATGTTGCTCTCTCCAAAGGAGCGAGGGAACCGACCGAACGGTGTGTGACATCGTGCTTGTAGGCCCGATAAGCAACGCGCCATCGGGCAATGACGGACTGATATGTTGTTACTTCGTCTCCGGCAACACGATATTGCTGCTGGCGAGCGTGCCCATCTTGTTGTGCATCGCACAGGCGGCATCCACCAGTTGCATGGCGAGCGCGGCACCGCTGCCCTCGCCTAAACGCATCCCCATATTGAGATACGGCTCCAGCCCGAGGTTTTGCAGGGCAATACGCGCGCCTTTTTCCGCCGACACGTGCGAGGGAATCAGGTAATCCTTCACCCTCGGTTCAATGCGACAGGCCGCCAGCGCCGAGGCGTAAGAGAGAAAACCGTCAAGCACCACCGGCAGGCCGCAGGACGCGGCACCCAGCATCACACCGGTCATTCCCAGCAGATCAAACCCCCCGACCTTCGCCAGTACGTCCAGGCCGTCTTGCGCATCAGGCTGGTTGACGTCAATGGCCCGGCGCACCACCTGCGCTTTATGCCCCAGCTGCGATTCCGGCAGATTGGCACCGATTCCCACCACCTCTTGCGGTGCAACGCCTGTCAGCACGCTGACGATTGCCGCAGCCGGGGTGGTGTTTGCCATACCCAACTCGCCCACGCCAAAAAGCTGTACGCCGTCGGCGGCCAGTTCGCGGGTGTAGCGAATGGTCTCCAGCAGCAGCTCCTGCGCCTGCGCCGCACTCATCGCCGGGCCCTGCGCGATGTTGCCGCTGCCGCGCGCTACCTTCATGTTCACAAGACCGGGAATAGGATCGCTGTCAATCCCCACATCCAGCACATGCACTTTCGCCCCGGCCTGGGCTGCCAGCACGCAGACGCCGGTGGTGCCCTGGGTCATGTTCGCGGCCTGAATCGCCGTCACAATCTGCGGAGAAATCGCCACACCTTCGTGCCAGACGCCGTGATCGGCGCACATCACCACAATCGCCTTCTTGCCGGACTGCGGTTTGCCCCCCAGCCCTGGCATCCCGGCCAGTTGCACGGCCAGCGACTCCAGTCGCCCCAGGCTACCCGGCGGCTTGAGCAAACCGTCAATATGCTGCTGTGCCTGCGCCATCGCACCTTTATCAAGGGCGGGAATTGCTGCCAGTACCGAAGTCAGTGTTTGCATAGGAATTCTCATCAGATTTAACGGGCTGCTCAGAGCAGCGCCAGAAGAAAGATCAGTTCACCCAGTTCAATGGCGGCACCCAGGGTGTCGCCCGTCTGCCCGCCCAGCGTGCGCTTAAGCATCCGGCCGAGGATCAAAATAGCCAGCGTCGTGATAATCAACGCCATCAGCCCTTTTGTACCCTCAAGACCCACGGCAACCACCAGCGCCAGTGCGAGGGTTATCAGCGTCTGGCGGAAGGTGACTTTGCCGATAAACAGATTGCCCAGCCCCTCTTCACGGGCATAGCGGTGACCGTACATCATCACCACCGCGCAACCACGCCCGGCAGCACAGGCCGCGCCCAGCGCCGCAGGCACCGACAGGCCGCGCAGGCTGAGTTCACTGATGACCAGTATTTTTGCCACCAGCACAAACACCAGCGCCAGCCCGCCGTGGGTGCCGAGGCGGCTGTCGCGCATGATCTCCAGCATCCGCTCCCGGGTACGGGCCGAGAAAACCCCGTCGCAGGTATCCGCCAGCCCGTCGAGATGAAACCCGCCGGTCAGCAGCGCCAGCGCCAGTACCGTGAAGAGTGCCGCCAGTGGCGCACCGCACCAGGGTTCGAGCACCATCCAGGCTACGCCGCTCAGTGCGCCAAGCGTCAACCCCACCAGCGGGAAATAGACAATGCTGCGCACGTAGTCTTTGGTTTCCAGCCCGTGCGTCCAGCGCTCGGGCACCGGCAGCCGGGTAATAAAGGCAAAGGTCGCCCACAACAGTTTCATTTGATTTTGACTCCAATCCCCGACACCACCAGCCAGACGTCATCGGCAGCCTGCGCCAGACGCTGATTCACCCGCCCGGCGATATCACGAAAATGCCGGGCCAGGCGGTTTTCCGGCACGATGCCCATCCCCACTTCGTTCGTCACCAGCACCACGGGGGCGGGGCAGCGCGCACAGGCTGCAATCAGGTTTTCAATCTCTTCATGCACCAACCGTTCCAGAGCGTCGTAATCCCAGCCATCCGGGTCGCCATCACCGCCGTGGGCAAACAGCAGGTTAGTGACCATAGTGGTGATGCACTCCAGTAATATCGGCTCAGCGGGAGAATGGTCGGCGGTAATGATCTGCGCGAGATCCTGCCAGCGCTCCTCGGTGCGCCAGTGCGCAGGGCGACCGTCCCGGTGGTGTTGAATGCGGGCGGCCATTTCCGCGTCATAAATCTGCGAGGTGGCAATATAAAGAACGTCTTTCGCGCCGCAGACGAGTGATTCAGCGTGTCGACTCTTGCCACTGCGCGCCCCGCCGGTGACCAGCGTTAACATGCCTGCTCCTGATGTTGCTGCATAATCTGATAGATCCTGTCAATGTCGATGTGTTTCCGCATGGCGTCCGCCAGCAGATCAAACTGCTGCGATTTGTACTGCGCGTAGTCCACGGCAATGTCCAGTGCCGGAAGCCCTTTGCGCGCACGCAGGGCATTGACCAGAGTACGGGTAAATTCGTCGCTGTCGAAAAGTCCGTGCAGATAGGTCCCAAAGACCAGGCCATTTTCACTGATGGCCCCGTCGGCAATCTGCTCGCCGTTTTTCTCAAGCCACAACAACGGGCGGCAACCGGCCTGTAAGGTAGTCTCCCCCATGTGGATCTCATAGCCCTTGAGCGCCAGACTGCCACAGTCCGCCAGCAGACCGGGCAAGCCCGTTTGTACCGTTGCCCCAATCAGGGTGGTGGTTTTGTTGTGGGCAAAATGAGTCAGGGTGTTCAGCAACCCGAGGCCGGGCAGCGTGCCGAGGCCAGACTCCACATCATCAACGATGGTTTCACCGAGCATCTGGTAGCCGCCGCACACGCCCAGTACCGGCACACCGTCACGGCTGGCCTGCAATACCGCCTGTGCCAGCCCGCTCTCCTGCAGCCAGTTCAAATCCCCCAGCGTATTTTTACTGCCGGGCAGAATAACCAGGTCGGTATTGCGAAGCTCATCAGGGGAGCGGACGTAGTGCACCCGCACGTCCGGCTGGGCTGCCAGGGCGTTAAAATCAGTGAAGTTCGAGATATGCGGCAACTGGACGACGGCAATATCAATGGCCCGCTCACCCGTGCGCAGATACTTCCCGCGCTGGAGCGCCACGCCATCTTCGTCTTCTAAGTCCACCTCCAGCCACGGCATCACGCCGAGCACCGGCACGTCGGTCAGGTCTTCAATCTGCTTAATACCCGGTGTCAGCAGCGCCACATCACCGCGGAATTTATTGATGATGACCCCTTTCACCCGCCAGCGCTCGTGCTCCTGCAACAGGGCGAGGGTGCCAAAAATGGCAGCAAAGACACCGCCTCTGTCGATATCCGCCACCAGCACTACCGGGCATTGCGCCATTTCTGCCATGCCCATATTGACGATATCGCGATCGCGCAGATTAATTTCCGCCGGGCTACCCGCCCCTTCCAGCACAATGGCGTCGTATTCACGCCCGAGGCTCTGGTAAACCTCGACTATCTGCTCGCGCAGGCGCGGTTTGTATTCGTGGTAGCTGACGGCGTCCATGTCGGTGGCCACTTTGCCCATCAATACCACCTGCGCTTTTCGGTCACTGGTGGGTTTGAGCAGCACCGGGTTCATGCGCACATCCGGCACGATACCCGCCGCTTCGGCCTGGAAAATCTGCGCGCGCCCCATCTCCTGTCCGTCCGGGGTAATGCCGGAGTTGAGCGCCATGTTCTGCGATTTAAAGGGTGCGGTTTTGAGCCCGTCCTGATACAGGATGCGGCACAGCCCCGCCACCAGTACGCTTTTACCCACGTCTGAGGCGGTGCCTTGCAGCATAATTGCCAGCGTCATGACGCCTCCTTAATGTGATTTTTCCGCATGCAGGCATAGAAATCCGCCTCGCTCTTGCACAGCGGCATGCCCAGTTCGGTGTGCAATTTTACCAGCCACGGCTGGGTCAGCCCGGCCTGTTCAATCTGCGCTTTTTGCGCGAACACGGCACCCGGTGCACCCTCCGCCAGCAGTTCGCCGCGCCGTAGAACATACACCGCATCGCAGACCTCATAAATCAAATCAATGTCATGACTGGAAATCACCACATGATTGCCCTGGGCGACAATGCGCTGGATGATGGCAATCATCTGCGTGCGCCCGGACGGGTCCAGCCCTGCTGTCGGCTCATCCAGCAACAGATATTTCGCCTGCAACACCAGGGCACCGGCAATGGCAACACGCTTTTTCTGCCCATGACTCAGGCACTGAATGGGCTGATGGCGAAAGGACTGAGCATCCACCAGCGTCAACGCATCGTCCGTTCGTCGGGCAATGTCATCTTCCGGCACACCAATATTGCGCAGGGCGAAAGCGATATCGCTGTCGATATCGGTATAGAAAATCTGCTGGTCAGGGTCCTGAAAGACGGTTGCTACCTGCTGGCGCAGTGTGAGCAGCCCACGCTTGCTATAATCCAGCGGTTTGCCCTGCCACAGCACCGCCCCCTGCTGTGGGCGCAGAATGCCGCTCAGGTTCATAAAGAGGGTCGATTTTCCGCAGCCGTTAGCCCCCACCAGCCCGGTGACCGGCTGGCGGGAGAAATCGAGCGTTAACCCTTTGAGCGTAGGGGCATCCTGATAACTGAACCACAGCCCGTCGGTCGCCAGCATAGCTTTCCTTACAGGTGAAAATCACCCTGATAGAGTTTGATATCCAGCGTAACGGCCATCTCTTTGTAACGCAGCAGCACGCGGGTAAATAACAGACCCACCAGCATCGCCAGTGAGCGGTAGCCCTGCGGCAATGTGCGGTAGCCAAAACGCAGCGTCTGCGCCCGGTGGATCGCCATGGCTTCTTCAAGCAGGATAAAAATAAACCGCCAGGTGAGCAGGATTTGCTCGGTCAGCAGGCGTGGCACCCGCCCTTTTCGCAGCAGCACGATAAGCTGGGGAAACGGCAGATTGAGCACCAGCCAGAAGGTCGCCGCCAGCGCCGCCAGGCTGCGCCAGAAGGTCGTATTCGCCATCGCCAGCCCTTCCGGCATGACGCCCAGCCAGTACGATCCCAGCGGGACACCCACCAGCAGGTGCGTCGGTTCGTGGGTGACGCTCAGCAAAATCGTCAGCACCCCCACCAGTAAAAATCCGATGGGGATCGCCATCCAGCGTAACCAGCGCCAGAACGAAATGCGCAGCAGCCAGCAGGTGAACGCCGCCAGAACCACCAGCAAAATGCCCTGCCCCAGCGCAGGCAGCGCAAACGCCAGCACCATCGCCAGCAGCCAGAACAGAAACTTGCGTTCTGGCGCGACGTTGAACCAGCGGCTCTGATAGCTCAGCCGGTCAAGCCCGTTCGTCAGCACGCTGTCGGCCTTTCATGTAGCCCAGAATGTAGAAAATGACCGCCGCACCTATCGATCCTTGCAGGGTAAACAGCAGGCTCTCAATTTCGCCGCT
This sequence comes from uncultured Enterobacteriaceae bacterium, assembly GCA_963530515.1. Classification (GTDB taxonomy): domain Bacteria; phylum Pseudomonadota; class Gammaproteobacteria; order Enterobacterales; family Enterobacteriaceae; genus CBFFRJ01. The sequence continues at coordinate 40,641 of CAUSEC010000004.1, forward strand.
GGCCGGTTCATACAGGGGCTGGAACCAGGGTTGATAGTGCGGAGCCACCACCTGAATCTGGCTTTCTGCTTCGCCGTCCGAGCCGCCGTATTCGCCGCCGTGATTAATAAAGAACGGCAAAATCACCAGCGCGATAACCATCGCCAGCAGTATCAGTGTCTTTTTCATCTTAGTGTCCTTGTGCGGTGATGAGCTGCCGTTTGGTCAGCTGGTCGTAAATCATGACCGTCAGCAGGCCTTCTGCAATGGCAATCGGGATTTGGGTGAGGCAGAAAATGCCCATAAATTTGACGATTGAGCCCGTCGCCCCGGCCTGCGGATCCGGGAAGGCCACCCCAAGCTGCACGGAGGTGACAAAGTAGGTAACCAGATCTGCCAGCATGGCGCACAGGAAGACGCAGACGTCACGCCGGAACCCGGCACGCACCGCCATTTTCCAGACCATATAGCCGACCACCGGGCCGATGACCGCCATCGACATGCCGTTGGCCCCGAGCGTCGTCAGCCCGCCGTGCGCCAGCAACAGCGCCTGAAACAGCAGGACGATAGCCCCAAGAATCGCCACCACGCCCGGCCCGAACAGAATAACGGCCAGGCCCACACCGGTCGGGTGCGAGCAGCTGCCGGTCACCGATGGAATTTTCAGCGCCGACAGGACGAAAACAAAGGCACCGCACAGTGCCAGCAACACCTTCTGGTTGCTGTCTTCCGCCACGATCTGACGCAGACGAACCAGCCCGTACCACAGGCAGGGTAAGAACAGCACCCACCATGCCAGCGCCCACATCGGCGGTAAAAAACCTTCCATGATGTGCATGGCAAACGCCTGCTCCGGCACCACGAGCAGCAGTAAGGCCGCCGCCAGGCCGCTCAACGACAGGCGTTTGAGCTGTTGTTCCAGTTTCATACTCTCTCCCACTGTTTGTTCACGAGGATGGTCGAAAAATAAGGCAGGGCCTGATCGTCATTCACATCCGCCAGTTCACGCCAGCACTGTTCACCGGGCAGCGTGGCTTCGGCCATCATCAGCGCACGGTCGAGCAACCCGGCCTCGCTGAGCAGCGCTTTGATGCGGGCAAAACGGCCATACACTTTCATCAGCACCAGGCTTTCATGGTTTGCCAGTGCTTGTCTGATTTCTGCTTCTGGTGCGGTGCAGGAGACCACCGCCAGCGACTGTTGCTCCATGGCGAGCGGGGTCTGGGTGCGGGCGGCAATGGCGGCAAAAGAGGTGACGCCGGGCACAATCTCCAGCCAGTCAGGGCGTCCAATCCGTTGCAATAAAAAGACCCAGGTGCTGAACAGCATGGCATCGCCAAGGGTAATGAAACCGACCTGTTTACCCGCCTGCGCTTCGGCACTCAAAGCCGCAGCCACTTCATCCCACACCGCTTCTTTTTCGGCGCTGTCGGCGCTCATCGGGAAGTGGGTACAGCGGATTTCGGTCTGTTCACCGAGGTATTCCCGCACGATGGAGAGCGCCAGGCTGTCGCCCCCCTTGCGCCCTGCCGGGGCGTAGAGCACGTCGAGCTTGCCCAGAATGCGCGCGGCCCGAACGGTAATCAGATCGCTGGCACCCGGCCCAATCCCTAATGCGTAAAGCTTGCCACTCATGCGGCTTCCTCCAGTTGTTGGCTCAATGCCTGATGCAGATGCGCGACGAACATGGCGCGGATATCGCTGTTTTCGCCCAGCCCCTGTAACCACGGGGTGGCGGCAATCCCGACATGTTCAAACTGTGTTTTCCATGACTCTTCGTCATCGGAGGCCATGTCGTTAATGGCATGATCGCCGGCGACCAGCATCAGCGGCATCAGGTGCACCGCACTGATGCCCTCGCGGCGCAGGCCGTCGATCACCACATCGATTTCCGGGTAGCTTTCCACCGCCCCAACGCGGGCCGGGAAGCGATGAGCCGCCATCATATGGTCGAGGCAGGCGTAGGCAGCAAAGGCATGGTGGCTGGCACCGTGGCCCATAAACACCACTTTTTCACCGTCGGCTAGCGCAGGCATCTGGCGGGCCAGCGCCTGCATAAGATGCATATAGTCATCGTGGCTACTGAGCAGTGGCGCGCCGATGACCATGCGTTTAAAAAGGTGACGCACGCTCTGCACTTCACGGACAATTTTTTCGTATTCGTCGCCATTAATGATGTGCAGCGACTGGATGGCCACATCCTGATAGCCCTGCTCCGCCAGCTTTTGCAGTGCCTGCAATGGCGTGTCGATGTGCAGGTTGTCGCGCTGCTTCAGCTTGCGAATGATCATCCCGGAGGTAAACGCCCGGAACAGGGTGCGATCCGGGCAACTCGCTGCCAGATCCCGCTCACATGCCACAATATTTTTTTCACAGGTCTCGTGATAACTGGTGCCAAAACTGATAACCAATAACGCTTTTTTCATTTTTTTATCCTCACTGAGTCGCGAGCCAGCGCCGCAGTCGCTGCGAAAAGGCGTCCTGGCTTTCCAGTAATTCATCCCCCGACACCGCAGGCGCCGGGCGGGTAATCACGATGCAGGGAATGCCCGCATCAAGGCACGGCTGTACTTTTTCCTGATAACCGCCTTCCGCACCCGAGGCTTTGGTTATCATCACGTCGGCCCGGCACTGGCGATAAAACGCGGCGTTAAACTCCGCGCTGAATGGCCCGCACATGGCGTAAATTTCCGTTACGCCAAAACCGCTCTCAGCACATTGCGCCATCACATCGGCAACCGGCAGCACGCGGGCCAGCAGGGTTTTCTCAGCAAGCCCCGCGCGCCAGCGCGCCAGGTCTTTGCTGCCGGTGGTCAGCAACACGCGTTGCCCCATCCCTTTTGCCACTTCACATGCGGCTTCCAGGGTCGGCACCTTGTGTAACAGCGGGTGTGTAAGCTCAGGAAGCTGCTCCGGGCGCTGGTAGCGGCTTAGCAGAACGTCTACCTGCTGACACGCACGGGTGAGCGTGTCGCTCACCACTTCTGCATAGGGGTGAGAGGCATCCACCACCCAGCGCGTCTGGTTCTGCGTGAGCCATTCCACCATGGCGTCGAAATCCATCCGCCCGCAACGCACTTCACCCAGAATGTCGCCCGCCAGCTGTTGCCCGGTCGGCGTGGCGACCGACAGGGTGTAATTCACCCCGGATGCATCCAGCTGCTGGCAAATCAAACGCGCATCACTGGTGCCGCCCATGACCAGCACCTGCCCTGCACTCACAGTTCGTAACCGCGCGGGGTGATCATCAGGCCGTCCGCCACGTAGGTGGTTTTGTTGCCCACGATCACAAGGCTGGTCATGTCCACAGGCTCGAAATCCATCGCCCCCAGGGTGGTCAGCCATTTTTCTTCTTTTTTGCGCCCGGCGGATTTCACCACCCCGACCGGCGTATCAGCGCTTTTGCTGGCCGCCAGCAGTTCAAATGCTCGCGCCAGATGCCCTTCACGGCCCCGACTGCGCGGGTTGTAGAAGCAGATAACAAAGTCCGCTTCGCCGGCGGCGATAATGCGTTTTTCGATAACCGGCCAGGGGGTCAGCAGGTCACTGAGGCTGATATGACAGAAGTCGTGCATCAGCGGCGCACCGAGCAGTGCCGCAGCGGCAATGCTCGCGGTCATGCCCGGAATCAGGCGCACTTCCACATCGAGTTTCTGCTTACTCACCAGCTCCAGCACCAGCCCGGCCATGCCGTAGATACCGGCGTCGCCGCTGCTGATAAGCGCCACGTTTTTCCCGGCCTGCGCCAGTTCGATTGCCGCCTGGCAGCGTTCAATCTCTTTGCACATGCCGGTTTTTATCACCTGCTTGTCACCAGTGAAGGATTTCACCAGGTGGGTATAGGTTTTGTAGCCCACCACGATTTCTGCCGCCTGTAAGGCTTCGACGGCTTCCATGGTCATCATGGCCTGTGAGCCTGGGCCAATCCCGATTACGCTTAACATCAGTGTGAAACTCCCAAAGTAATGGTGACGCCCTGCTCGCGCAGGGTCTCGCCAACCAGTTGCCCGCGACTCATCAGCCAGGCTGCCGGTCCGGAGACGCTGCCCACGCCGGTTGTCTTGCGAACAAACTCGGACGCCGGAAAGCGATGTTCATGCTGACGCAACGCATCAGCGGTAAAAATTTCAAACGGCACGCGCAGGCTCTGCGCCAGTTGCGTGAGCGCTTTTTCATGCTCTTTCAGGGTGATACTGCCGATGGCCCGCAGCGCCAGTGGGTCAAAAGAGAGAGCGGCCAGCTGACGGTTGAGCAGCCCTGAGACCACCGAAAAAGGGGTATCGCGACGACAGCCAATCCCCGCCACCACCCGCCGGGGTACCAGTTTGAAAACCGGCACCGACAGTTCAGGCAGGCTCGCCTGCACCGTGACGCAAACCAGCGCGGTCAGATCCGGCACGTCATCCAGCGAATCCACCGGTACAAATCCGCGCGTGTCGCAGCGGGCGACCTCATCGCGTAATGCGTTGTCACACCACAGGCCAATGCGTTTGCCGCTGACCAGCCAGTGGTTGATGGTCTTTACCCCGCCGCGCAAATCCTCCATGCGCGCATCCAGCTGGCAGGCAAGCGTATCGAGCGCAGCCAGCTCGTTCACGTCCGTGGCGGTAGTGATAACCGGGTCAGCACCCAGTACACCCGCCAGATACCGGGCCAGTTCGTTGGCCCCGCCAAAGTGGCCGGACAGGAGGCTGATCACATGCTGCCCGCGCTCATCAATGACGATCACCGCCGGGTCGCTGAACTTGTCGTTGACCAGGGGAGCCAGCACGCGCACGGCAATGCCGGTGGCACCAATAAACACCAGCGCCGAGTGCTCGCTGAAGGCGTCGCGCAGGCACTGAGCAAAACCGCCCTCAAAGGGCACGAAGCCCTCCTCCAGCAATTTTTCACTGGTGTAGCAGGTCATCGGCAGCGCCAGTTTCAGTCGGTTCGCCAGCGCCACGCCGCCCGGCGTCAGGCAAAACAAGGCAATAGATTCAGGCTTTACGGTATTCATGGCTAAAGTCCGCGGCATAAAGACGTGAGTAGTGGTACTCCTCGCCAAGAAATGCGCCGACGAGGATCAGGGCCGTTTTGCGGATCCCGGCGTCGCGCACCTTGTCCGCGATGTCCGCCAGCGTGCCGCGCACCGTCTGGCTTTCCGGCCAGGTGGCTTTATAAATCACCGCAACCGGCGTGGTGGCCGGGTAACCACCTTCGACAAGCCGCTCTGCCACGCGGTTGATGCGCTGGACGGAGAGGTAAATCGCCATTGAGGTCTGGTGGCTGGCAAAGGATTCGATTTGTTCCAGCGGCGGCACCGGGGTACGCCCTTCCAGGCGGGTAATGATGAGGCTTTGCGACACTTCCGGGACGGTGTATTCCACGCCCAGTTCCGCCGCCGCCCCAAGGAACGCGCTCACACCGGGAACGACCTTCCAGTCAATACCGCGGGCGGTGAGGACTTCCCCCTGCTCGCGCACCGAGCCGTAGAGCGAAACGTCACCGGTTTGCAGGCGCACCACCACTTTGCCGGCGTTAACACCCGCTTCCATCAGGTCGATGATCTGCTCCAGATGCAGCTCAGCGCTGTCATGGCACTCGGCCCCTGCCGGGCAATAGTCGAGCAGTTCGGTGTTAATGAGCGATCCGGCGTAGATCACTACCTGCGCCTGTTGCAGCAACCGGTAGCCTTTGAGGGTGATCAGTTCACGATCCCCCGGCCCCGCGCCAACAAACCAGACGGTTTGTGCATCAAATTGTTCAGCCATGAGACTCTTCCTTCTCGCAGGAAATCACAAAAACAGGGTTATTCGGTTTGAAGTAGTGGCCACTGCCCAGCGCGGTAAGGAGCGAGACCTGGATTTGCTGGCAGTCCAGCGCCGCGACCTTGCAGGAGGCCAGGTGACTCAGCGCGGTGCTGAGGTTTTCCTGCAAAATAAAGGTCATCACCAGGCGTCCGCCGGGAACAAGCTGCGCCAGCGACCAGTCAATTAACTGGGTCAGATTGCCGCCGCTGCCGCCCATAAACACCGCGTCGGCAGATTGTTCGACAAACAGCGGGGCCACGCCTGCCACAATCGAAATATTGCGACAGCCAAAATGCTGGCAGTTCTCTTCAAGCAACCCCAGCGCCGCCGGATTGCGCTCGATGGCGGTGATCTGCAACTGCGGGTGACACACCGCCGCCTCAATGGACACGCTGCCAGTCCCGGCACCGATATCAATAAAATGGCGAGCACCGGAGAGGTTCAGCCGGGAGAGCGCCTGCGCACGCACCACTTCTTTGGTCATTGGCACGCTTTCACCGCGTAAAAACAGTTCATCTTTCATTGAGGATCACCACCACGTTCATTTCATACTCAGCACTGACTTCATGGGCTTTGCGCCAGTGAATGCGTTCGTTTTCCATTGCCAGATTCTCGCCAATCACCAGCCAGCGCTCCCCGGCACCGCGTGCCACCAGTGCAGCAGCAATTTCCCGTGGCCCACACCGGGTGTCGGTCACCATCGCCGTTTTGCTGGAACGCACCAGGGCGTCGAAATCGACCTCACGCCCGTGGGAACTGGTGAGCCAGATATCATTCATGTCGATGCCTGTTTGTGCGCACAGGTACTGCACGGCGCTGATGCCTGGAATAATGCGCACCTGTTCGATACCAAATTCCGCCACCAGCCGTTTGCCGATGCCGTAAAAGAGCGGGTCACCGGAGGCCAGTACCACCACGCGTCGCCCCTGCTGGCCCGCTATCCAGCGCATCAGGCCGGGAATGTCTGCATCAAGGGGATGGCACTCCCCGGTAAAATCCGGGAACTGGGCCAGATGGCGTTTACCGCCCACCAGCACGTCAGCATGAGACACGGCGTCGAGCGCCAGCGGGGTCATTAACGCCAGTGAGGCGGGGCCCATACCCACAACAGTTAGCATCTGAGATCCTCCACAATGGCGGCGAACGGGCGGCTTGCGCCGAGGATCTGGTTATCAAACGAGAACATGATGGCGTCGCACTGCGGCGGGTTTTGGGTAAAGCGCAGATTGAGCATCACGCGTTCGCAGATGCGCCGCGCCAGATGGTCATAGAGGTGGCTAAAGCCTGCGGCATCAATGTGTTCCATCGCCGCTTCGGTGGTATCGCACTCGCTCACTTTGAGCAGTAACGCGTGCGGTGCACCAAGCAGCGCCAGATGCGCCACCAGCGTTTCCATGCGCCCATCCGCGATATGGCTGTGGGTGTGGAAGATACCGGCAGCAATTTTCACCAGTTTTCCAGGGTGGCCGATGAGCACAATTTGCTTGTACCCCATGCGCACCGCCTCTTCGATCATAAAACCGACGAAGTTACTCATGGTGACAACGATGTCGCCCGGCAGGCCCATCTGTTCGCGGACAAAACGCTCGCCGTGATTGCCCGGCACCAGCACCACGCGCTCCAGCCCGGCTTCGCGCTTGATTTCCATCTCCAGCGACAGCGAGCGTTTCCAGCTCTCTTCCGACATCGGCGTCACAATGCCGGTAGTGCCAATAATCGAGATCCCGCCGATGATGCCCAGCCGACTGTTGTAGGTTTTTTTCGCCCGCTCGTCGCCTTCCGGGGCGAAGATTTCCACGTCTGCACCGCGTAACGGGCCGATGACTTCGCGCACGGCGGCTTCAATGGTCTGGCGTGGAGTACGGTTAATGGCTGCGCTGCCGATGGGCAAACCGATCCCTTTGCGAGTCACGGTGCCGACCCCCTCGCCGCCGGACAACACAATCTCGCCGCTGTCATTAAGGCTGACACGGGCAAAAATCAGCATCCCGTGGGTGGCATCCACGTCATCACCACCGTCTTTGCGAATGGCAGCAATGGCCTGCTGCCCTTCTATATGAGGAGACTCCACGTTCAGGCGCAGCGTGACGCCGGAGGGAGTGACAATCGACACCTGGTGAATGATGTGCTGGCGCAGCACCATCAATGCCGCGACTTTTGCCGCCGCCGTGGCGCAGGAACCGGTGGTGTAGCCCTTTCGCAGCGCCTTACCGTTGTGCCACACCGGGGCGTCGAAAGCCTCTTCGCTCATTACGCCTCCCGCATGGAATACAGGAAGGCATTAATGATGGCCGCCGCCACGTTGCTGCCGCCTTTGCGACCCAGCGCAGCAATACCTGGCAAGCCGCTTTCCACCAGCGCATCTTTGGATTCCGCTGCCCCCACGAATCCAACAGGCACGCCCACGACGCCACGCACCTGCGCATTTTGCTCCAGTAACCGGAACAGCGCGGTAGGCGCATTGCCGAAGACGAAGACTTTTTCGCCCTCTTCACTTAGCGCAAGGTCAACGGCGGCCATTGAACGCGTGATGCTGTTTTCTTTCGCCGTGCGCACCACACGGGGGTCGCTGATGTAGCACTTCACTTCACCGCCGAATTTCGCCAGCAGGTTTTTATTGATCCCAGACAGCGCCATGGTGGTGTCGGTGTAGAGCGTGCAGCCACTGCGCAGTGCACTGCCGAGGCTTTCCAGTGCGTCCGGGGAGAACCATAAAATGTCCAGCCAGTCGAAATCTGCCGTGGTATGAATGACGCGTTTGATGATGGCTTCGTGCAGCGGGCTGGCAAAACGGTAGTCAGGGCGTGTTTCGCGAATGATGTCGCCAATAATGACAAAACTCTTGTCTTCAATCGCCTGTGGCTGCTGTAAATAATCCATCGTTTTCATAAGAGTGCTGCTCCTGCCAGCGTAACGTGCGTGAGCGCAAACAACCCCAGCGCCAGGGTGGATGCCACCCACATCAGCCGGATTGTGTGCGAAATGTCATCAACGGAGACGGTGCGGATGTCATCGCCAATCCAGGGTTTCTCCACCCGCTCACCAAAATAGTCATTCGGGCCACCCAGACGCACGCCCAGCGCGCCGGCAACCGTCCCTTCCGGCCATGCGCAGTTTGGGCTGCTGTGGCAGCGGCGATCCCGCCAGCCGATGCGCAGCGCCTGCCTGGCGTTATGTTTGCAGAACACGGCGGCAAGGCTCAGCAGCAGCCAGCTCAGCCGTGCCGGGATAAAATTGGCGACATCATCAAGCCGTGCGCTGACCATGCCGATAGCGCGGTATTTTTCGTGCTTGTAACCGACCATGGAATCCAGGGTGTTGACCGCTTTGTAGGCCATCGCCAGCGGCGCTCCCCCGATCAATAAGAAGAACAAAGGGGCAATCACACCGTCTACGGTGTTCTCGGCGACGGTTTCCACCACCGCACGGGTGATCTGCGGCGCCTCAAGCTGCGAAGTGTCGCGCCCGACAATCCTGGAGAGCTTTTCCCGGCTCTCCTCAAGTGTGCCGTGGCGCAGGGCGCGCTCCACTTCCCGCGCTGCGTCTTCCAGACAGCGGGCAGCCAGCAGGGTGTAAATCATCCATACCTCAACACACCAGCCGAGCCACGGGTGGATTTTGCTGGTGAGCACTAACACACCCCAGGCCACACCCCAGGTGGCACCAACCACTACCAACCACATCACACCGCCGCCGATGCGCAGCGCAGTATCGGAATGGCAGACCCGACGAACGGCCCGCTGAGAGAGGTTGATGAGTGCGCCAATCCAGCGCACCGGATGCGGCCAGTGAGGGGGGTCGCCCAGCCAGCGGTCCAGCAGCCAGGCCACGCACCAGGCAAGGACTGTCATGCCGCACTCCTTGCTGTCTTGATCCAGCGGTTGAGCATCTGCGGGCGCTGGGCAAAATGAATATGCAGATAGCTGGCATAGGTGTTGCCCACCTGCCAGCCGCCCTGCCACTGCGATAACACCTTTCCATCGCGGGTTTTTCGGCAGTCCATGACCGCATCCAGCGCCGGGGTAAAGTCGGAGTAATGGAACTCGTGCCCACGCAGCGTTTCACCCACGTCTGCGAGCAGCGTTGGCTGACGTGCAGTGGCTTCACAGTAGCCAAAGCGGGTGAGCCGTTTGCCCATCACGCTGTGACCGGGGATCACCCCGGCGAAGGTGTAAACGTTGTCTTCGGCATCCCGCAAGTCAGACCCCAGGTACATCAGGCCACCGCATTCGGCGTAAATCGCCACGCCACGCTGATGAGCAGAGCGAATCGCCTCAAGCATGGCGGTATTTGCCGCAAGCGCACGAGCATGCAGCTCCGGGTAACCACCGCCGATCCACAGCATCTGGCATTCCGGTAACTGACTGTCATGCAAAGGGCTGAAGCGCACAATCCTGACGCCTGCGTTTTCCAGCAGTTGCAGGTTATCCGGGTAGTAAAAGTTGAAGGCTTCGTCGTCGGCAAGGGCCAGCGTCAGTCCTTCCCCCGCGCCCAATGTGGGGAGCGTCGGCCACTCGCCTTCAGGCAGCGCCGCAAGCTGGCTTAGGGACAGAAGTCTGTCGATATCCAGCGTCTGTACAATGCGCGCAGCAAAATCCTGCCAGGGTTGGGTATTGATAAGGGATTCGCGGGCAGTGACCAGTCCGAGATGGCGTTCAGGCAATGCGACACCGGGCGTCACGGGCACATAGCCCAGCACCGGAATGCCGCAATAATGTTCGATGGCGTGTTTGAGGAGCTGATAGTGGTTGTCGCTGTTGACGCGGTTAACAACAACCCCGGCAATGCGCAACTGCGGGTCAAAATGCTGGAATCCCAGCACGGTCGCGGCAATCGAGGTGGACACCGCTTTGCCGTCCACCAGCAGAATAACCGGCACGCCAAGCTGTTTTGCCAGCGCCGCGCTGCTGCAATAGTTGGGGTCCGTGCCGAAGCCGTCATACAGCCCCATCACGCCTTCAATCACCCCAACATCGGCCGTTTGCATTTGCTGGCTAAAGAGCGCGTTAAGCGTGGGAGCAGGCAGCATAAAGCTGTCGAGATTGCGGGAGGAGACGCCGGTAATGGCGGTGTGCCAGGCCGTATCGAGGTAGTCCGGCCCGACTTTGAAGGGCTGCACCCGCATACCGCGCTGCTGTAAAACGGTCAGCAGACCCAGCGTGACGGTGGTTTTCCCGCAGCCGCTTCCGGTACCGGCAAGAATAAAGGCGCAACGCCCGTCAGACATACCTTATAGCCCCGTACAGGGTGGAAAGGCTGTGTCAGGATGCGCGTGGTCCCAGTGCTATGACTGTACGCTTCTGAGCAACCGACTTCCCACCGAAGTTGTTGAGTGTCACCTGTCAGGTCGGTCTTCTGGCTTAGCGTCATCCTCGCCCGTCCTTCCCGACCATGCGGTCAGTGGCTTTTACGGGGTTGTCAGCATCACAGCAGCGGGGGCTGCGGGGGATTCTCACCCCCTTCCCTGCCGCAAAATTTTTGCGGCGAACCTGATGGCTTCGTTGTTTACATTTCAGTTTACCTTCCACCGAAAACCATGACAGCGGTTCGGGTGAAACGGTAATTTTTGCCCTGACTGCAATCTATCGCATCAGGGAAATAAAAACTGGTTCAGTTTATGCCTATGGAGACAATAATTTGTTGCGCTATAACAATTTATTGCCAGGCAATATCTCTAAGGTCTTATCAGAACAGCCCTTCAGGCGATTTTATTGCGTCTGTGAATAACAAAATATTGTTATCGGAAATTTAATCGCCGTCATAGTTTGCATTATTTTGCAGGCGAAAGACCTGCGGTGTGACCTGATAAGTCTGGCGGAAAACTTTGCAAAAATAGCTGGTTTGAGAAAATCCTAAATTGCGCGCAATACTGGCGATGCTCCAGTCGCTGTGACACAACATTTCTTTCGCACTGGCCATACGCTGGCTGTTTACCCATGCGTTAAAGCCAATCCCCTGATATTTTTTAAACAGTTTGCTGAAGTAATACGGGCTGAGATAAACGTGCGCGGCAACATCTTCAAGACGCAGTTCGTCGGAAAGATGCGCATCAATATAGCGCAGCGCCTTCTTCATTTTGCTGTCATGCGGCCCCTGATTACGGCTGGTTTTGCTGGCTTCCTGAGAAGGCGGCTGATCTTTGATAACAACAAAATTGATCTGCTTTTTCAGACAGTTTTCGACGATGAGCTGAAGAAGATCGGCTGAGGCGATCACCCGCGAGTAGTCCATCTCCGGCACGTTAAGAAACTCGTCCATCAGTTTTTTATCGTCCTGCCAGCGGTCATCGATGTTAAGAATATTAATTAATTCAACGCTATCGCCTTCACGCAGACGCACCTGCCCGCAAAGCACAAAGCCAACCAGATGCCCGGCAATTACCAGGGGAATAGAGAAATCCGTCAACCCGGCGTGGCAGCGGTAGATGCAGGGCTGGTTTGATTTTGATGCTTCAAAACCGCCACAGCGGTCGCTCATACGGCACCGGGCGCTATGCTGGGCGTTCTGCCGCATCATCTGGCAAAAAGGGGTAAAATTAAAAAGCTCGGAAATTTCTTCGCCGTGGATATTAACGACAACAACGGCCAGACCGGTGGCTTGTGCAAAATCCTGGGCGATTTTATTAATGAGTTCCGAGTTGAGGGCACTCGCAGAAATCATGATAAAACCTCTCAGTTAATTTTAATTTATTGTTATAAAAAACCGATTCGTTTACATGTCATTAATATTGCGGCACGTTAGCCAGCACACTGAGACAATAAACGAAATTCAAGATAACAAAAGTCTCCCATCCGTGGGAGACGATTTCGTCCGTTCGTGAAAGCAGATCACGAAATAAGTTATTGGGGTAATCGCATCTGCGTGGAATATTCCACAAATTGATTAGCTCTCTTTTTCCTCTAACACACACGCGTTACAGGGCAAATTTTTGCCAATAAGATAACGATAACAAGCTGCCCCACCGCAGGCGCCAATAATGGGTGCAATAATCGGGATCAGGAAGTAAGGAATATCACGGCCACCCGTAAAGGCAATTTGGCCCCAGCCTGCAAAGAAGGTGAACAGTTTTGGCCCAAAGTCACGTGCCGGATTCATCGCAAAGCCGGTTAATGGCCCCATTGAGGCACCAATCACCGCCACCAGGACACCAATCAACAACGGTGCCAGTGGGCCACGCGGCACACCGTTGCCGTCGTCGGTCAGGGCCATGATCATACACATCAGAATGGAGGTAATGACGATTTCAACCAGCGCGGCTTCCCAGACGCTCAGCGCTGCCGCCGGATAGGTACTGAACAACCCCGCCAGTTGCAGGCTGTCTGCACTTCCCCGCACCAGGTTATGCGCTGTTTCATATTCCAGGAACAGATTATGGTAAAGCAGATAGGCAATGGCGGCACCGCCAAAGGCTCCGGCCACCTGAGCCACAATGTACGGCAGCACTTTACGGGCCGGGAAACAGGCAAACAGCCACAATGCAATGGTAATGGCCGGATTCAGGTGTGCCCCTGAAATCGCCGCCGTCAAGTAGACCGCCAGCGAAATGCCCAGCCCCCAAATGATGCAGATTTCCCACAATCCCAGTGATGCGCCGGCCACTTTCATGGCGCACAAACAACCGATACCAAAAAACAAAAAGAGCCCTGTGCCTAAAAACTCGGCGATGCATTGCGCCTTGAGTGAATCATTCATATGTCACCTTCCAGGTAGAGTCACGATCTCACCAGCACGCCTGAAGCTGGCAGCAGAGTACAACGCCGCACACTATAGAAATGCATTGCCAAAAAGTGTTGGCAACCTCACCGGGCAAAGGCCAAAAAAATCGCTTACCAATAACACTTTCTTGCTATTCAAATAAGAAAAGAGGAGGCCGACCCCTCTATTTACTGCACTCACTCACATTTAATGAATAACACTTTATTGCGAATTTGAATGTACGGTTTTATAGCCTCGCTCACAAAATGCTTTCACACGCGCAAATAACACATAGAACAATTACTGTCACCTATAAAAATACAAATATGATATTGAAATAACAAGAAATTACCATGCCATGGAAACACAAAAACAAATAAAAATCATGCAGTTAAATATATCAATAGCAATTATTTCGCCTAATTAAACCAGGAAGTTTTGAATGTAATTTCAAGTGAGCCATTCTTTTTCCTCGCTTATTTGTATATTCGAAAAATCAGGGCAACCCTATCGAGGTCATTATGCAACAAGAAGCATTAGGAATGGTGGAAACCAAAGGCTTGACGGCGGCAATCGAAGCCGCCGATGCGATGGTGAAATCCGCCAATGTCATGTTAGTGGGCTACGAGAAAATAGGTTCTGGCCTGGTAACAGTGATTGTTCGCGGTGACGTTGGCGCCGTGAAAGCTGCGACGGATGCTGGTGCTGCCGCAGCCGCTCAGGTGGGTGAAGTGAAAGCCGTACACGTCATCCCGCGTCCGCACACTGATGTTGAAAAAATCTTACCCAAGGGAATTAGCCAATGAGCAGCAATGACCTGGTGGAACAGATCATGGCGAAGGTGATTGCCAAAGTGTCATCACCGGCATCACCGGCCTCCCCCACTGTAACCCATCCCACACGAGAGACGGCTATGGCAGAAAAAAGCTGCAGTTTAACGGAATTTGTCGGCACGGCGATCGGCGACACGGTTGGCCTGGTTATCGCCAACGTCGACAGCGCGCTTCTTGACGCAATGAAACTGGAAAAACGTTATCGCTCAATCGGCATTCTTGGCGCCCGCACCGGCGCAGGCCCGCACATTATGGCGGCCGATGAAGCTGTCAAAGCCACCAATACGGAAGTCATCAGTATTGAACTACCACGCGACACCAAAGGGGGCGCGGGCCACGGTTCACTGATTCTGTTTGGCGGCAATGACGTCTCCGACGTGAAGCGCGCCATTGAAGTGGCTCTGAAAGAGCTCGATCGCACCTTTGGCGACGTCTACGCCAACGAAGCGGGCCACATCGAAATGCAATACACCGCCCGCGCCAGCTACGCACTGGAAAAAGCCTTTGGCGCACCGGTAGGTCGTGCATGCGGCGTCATTGTGGGTGCACCGGCCTCGGTCGGCCTGCTGATGGCGGATACCGCGCTGAAATCAGCCAACGTCGAAGTGGTGGCCTACAGCTCTCCGGCGAAAGGGACGAGCTACAGCAACGAAGCCATTCTGGTTATCTCCGGCGACTCCGGTGCCGTGCGTCAGGCCGTCATTTCAGCCCGTGAAATCGGGAAAACCGTACTGGGCACCCTGGGTTCAGAGCCGAAAAACGACCGCCCGTCCTATATCTGATAACAGAGAGGCTGTTTCATGAGATCGAAAAGATTTGAAGCGCTGGCGAAACGCCCTGTTAACCAGGACGGTTTTGTGAAGGAGTGGATCGAAGAAGGCTTTATCGCAATGGAAAGCCCGAACGATCCTAAACCCTCTATTCGCATCGTCGACGGCGTGGTCACCGAACTTGACGGGAAGCCCGTCAGCAAATTTGACCTGATTGACCACTTTATTGCCCGCTACGGCATTAATCTGCAGCGCGCGGAAGAAGTGATGAAGATGGACTCCGTGAAGCTTGCCAACATGCTTTGCGATCCCAACGTGAAGCGCAGCGATATCGTGCCGCTGACCACGGCGATGACGCCTGCGAAGATTGTGGAAGTGGTGTCGCACATGAACGTGGTGGAGATGATGATGTCCATGCAGAAAATGCGTGCACGTCGTACCCCATCGCAGCAGGCACACGTCACAAACGTCAAAGACAACCCGGTGCAGATCGCCGCCGATGCCGCCGAAGGTGCCTACCGTGGATTTGACGAGCAGGAGACCACAGTTGCCGTTGCGCGCTACGCGCCGTTCAACGCCATCGCGCTGCTGGTGGGCTCACAGGTTGGACGCCCTGGCGTATTGACCCAGTGTTCACTGGAAGAAGCCACCGAGCTGAAACTCGGCATGCTGGGTCACACCTGTTATGCAGAAACCATTTCCGTATACGGGACCGAACCTGTCTTTACCGACGGGGATGATACCCCGTGGTCTAAGGGCTTTTTGGCCTCTTCGTATGCCTCTCGTGGCCTGAAAATGCGCTTTACCTCCGGCTCCGGCTCCGAAGTGCAGATGGGTTATGCCGAAGGCAAATCCATGCTGTATCTCGAAGCACGCTGCATTTACATCACTAAAGCCGCCGGTGTCCAGGGCCTGCAAAACGGTTCCGTTAGCTGTGTAGGGGTTCCTTCCGCTGTGCCATCGGGCATTCGCGCCATTCTGGCGGAAAACCTGATTTGCGCCGCACTGGATCTGGAGTGTGCCTCCAGCAACGACCAGACCTTTACTCACTCGGATATGCGCCGTACCGCACGTCTGTTGATGCAGTTCCTGCCAGGCACCGACTTCATCTCCTCCGGTTACTCGGCCGTACCGAACTACGACAACATGTTCGCCGGTTCGAACGAAGACGCCGAAGACTTTGACGATTACAACGTGCTCCAGCGCGACCTGAAAGTCGACGGTGGCTTGCGCCCGGTGCGCGAAGAAGACGTGATCGCCATTCGCAATAAAGCCGCTCGCGCCCTGCAAGCTGTCTTTGCCGGAATGGGGTTACCGCCTATCACCGATGAAGAGGTGGAAGCCGCTACTTACGCCCACGGCTCAAAAGACATGCCGGAACGCAACATTGTTGAAGACATTAAGTTCGCGCAGGAAATCATCAACAAAAACCGCAACGGTCTTGAAGTGGTGAAAGCGCTGGCTGACGGTGGCTACAAAGATGTCGCCCAGGACATGCTTAACATCCAGAAAGCCAAGCTGACAGGCGACTACCTGCATACCTCCGCCATCATCGTCGGCGACGGCCTGGTGCTCTCTGCGGTTAACGATGTGAACGACTATGCCGGTCCGGCAACAGGTTATCGCCTGCAAGGTGAACGCTGGGAAGAGATCAAGAACATCCCGGGCGCACTCGATCCGAACGAACTGGGCTAAGGGGTGAACGATGGAAATCAATGAAAAATTGCTGCGCCAGATAATCGAAGGCGTACTGGCAGACATGCAAACCAGCGACAAGCCGGTGTCGTTTAATGCGGGATCCGCAAGCCCGGCAACACCCACGGCAAACGCTGACGGCGGCTTTCTGACCGAGATCGGAGAAGCAAAACCGGGCACCTTGCAGGATGAAGTGATCATTGCCGTGGGGCCAGCATTCGGGCTGTCGCAGACGGTGAATATCGTCGGTCTGTCGCACAAAAGCATTCTGCGTGAAGTCATTGCGGGCATCGAAGAAGAAGGCGTCAAAGCACGCGTTATCCGCTGCTTTAAATCCTCTGACGTGGCGTTTGTTGCCGTGGAAGGTAATCGCCTGAGCGGTTCCGGCATCTCGGTTGGCATTCAGTCCAAGGGCACAACGGTCATCCACCAGCAAGGGTTGCCGCCGCTCTCTAACCTGGAGCTGTTCCCACAGGCACCGCTGCTGACGCTGGAAACTTACCGTCAAATCGGCAAAAACGCGGCCCGTTACGCCAAGCGCGAGTCTCCGCAGCCCGTCCCAACGCTTAATGACCAGATGGCGCGTCCGAAATATCAGGCCAAGTCAGCCATTCTGCACATTAAGGAAACCAAATACGTCGTGACGGGTAAAAACCCGCAAGAGCTGCGCGTTGCGCTTTAAAAGGATAACACCATGAATGCTGATGCAATTGAATCAATGGTTCGTGATGTGCTTAGCCGAATGAACAGTCTGCAGGGGGCCACCCCTTCTGCAGCCGCGGCAACGCCTGCGAGCGGTGCCGTACACCAGGCGAAAGTCAGCGATTACCCGCTGGCGAATAAGCACCCTGAGTGGGTCAAAACGTCGACCAACAAAACCCTTGATGAACTGACGCTTGAAAACGTACTGAGTGGAAAAATCACCGCTCAGGACATGCGTATCACCCCGGAAACTTTGCGCATCCAGGCCTCGATTGCCAGGGATGCCGGACGCGACCGCCTGGCAATGAACTTTGATCGCGCAGCGGAACTCACCGCCGTGCCGGATGACCGCATCCTCGAAATTTACAACGCTCTGCGCCCTTATCGTTCCTCGAAACAAGAGCTGCTGGATATCGCTGAGGATCTGGAAAGCCGTTACAAAGCCACCATTTGTGCTGCGTTCGTTCGTGAAGCCGCAGCGCTGTACGTTGAGCGTAAAAAACTCAAAGGCGACGACTAATTACAAGGATGACGTATGCGTTATATCGCTGGCATTGATATCGGAAACTCATCAACCGAAGTGGCGCTGGCCGTGATGGATGATGCGGGTGCACTCAACATAGTGAGCAGTTCACTCGCAGAAACCACCGGCATTAAGGGCACGTTGCGTAACGTGTTTGGCATCAAAGAGGCACTCAACAGGGTGGTTGCAGGCGTCGGTATCTCTGTCAGCGATATTTCGCTCATTCGTATTAACGAAGCCACGCCGGTCATTGGTGATGTGGCAATGGAAACCATCACGGAAACCATTATCACGGAATCCACCATGATTGGTCATAACCCGAAAACCCCTGGCGGACTGGGCCTCGGGGTGGGGGTGACCATTACACCGGCTGAGCTTCTGACACATCCGGCGGAGCAACCTTACATCCTGGTTGTCTGCGCCGATTTTGATTTTACCGATGTGGCACAGATGGTGAACGCCGCCACGAAAGTCGGCTACCAGATTAACGGGATTATTCTGCAACGTGACGACGGCGTGCTGGTGAACAACCGCCTCGACAGACAGGTGCCTATCGTTGACGAAGTGTTATACATCGAACGCATTCCGCTGGGCATGCTGGCCGCCATCGAAGTCGCCATGCCGGGCAAAGTGATTGAAAGTCTCTCGAATCCTTATGGTATCGCCACAGTGTTCTCCCTGAGCGCCGAAGAAACACGCAACATTGTCCCCGTTGCCCGGGCGCTGATTGGCAACCGCTCCGCCGTGGTCGTGAAGACACCGTCCGGCGATGTGAAGGCGCGATCCATTCCGGCGGGTAACATTGAGCTTATCGCCAAAGGCAGAACACTGCGGGTAGACGTTGCTGCCGGGGCAGAGGCCATCATGAAGGCGGTGAACGAATGCCCGGCGCTGGACAACGTCACCGGCGAGTCAGGAACCAATATCGGCGGCATGCTTGAGCACGTTCGCCAGACCATGGCTGAGCTCACCAACAAGCCGAGCAGCGATATCTTTATTCAGGACCTGCTGGCTGTTGATACCGCCGTGCCCGTCAATGTGACCGGGGGGCTGGCCGGAGAATTCTCACTTGAGCAAGCGGTGGGGATCGCCTCGATGGTGAAATCAGACCGCCTGCAGATGGCCATGATCGCGCGAGAAATCGAACAGCAACTGCATGTCGATGTGCAGGTCGGGGGGGCAGAAGCCGAAGCGGCCATTTTTGGTGCACTTACCACGCCGGGCACCTCCAGACCTCTCGCCATTCTCGATTTAGGCGCAGGTTCAACCGATGCCTCCATTATCAATCCGCAGGGGCAAATTACCGCCACCCATCTGGCCGGTGCCGGGGATATGGTCACGATGATCATCGCCCGCGAGCTGGGCCTCGACGACCGCTATCTGGCCGAAGAAATTAAAAAATACCCGCTGGCGAAAGTCGAAAGCCTGTTCCATCTGCGCCATGAAGACGGCAGCGTGCAGTTTTTCCCCACTCCGCTGCCCCCTGCCGTTTTTGCCCGCGTGTGCGTGGTCAAACCGGACGAGCTGGTGCCCCTGCCCGGCGATCTGGCGCTGGAAAAAGTGCGCTTGATTCGCCGCAGTGCCAAAGAGCGAGTCTTTGTGACCAACGCCCTGCGCGCCTTACGCCAGGTCAGCCCTACCGGCAACATTCGCGACATCCCCTTCGTTGTACTGGTGGGAGGGTCGTCCCTTGATTTCGAAGTGCCACAGCTGGTGACCGATGCCCTTGCCCATTATCGGCTGGTAGCCGGGCGGGGCAATATCCGCGGCGTTGAAGGCCCGCGTAACGCGGTGGCCACGGGCCTCATCCTCTCCTGGCAAAAGGCGTTCGCCCATGGACATTAACCAGGACAGCCCGGTGATCGTCATCACCGCCCTCACCGACTGCCAGTCGCTCTGGCAGGACGTGCTATGGGGCATCGAAGAAGAAGGCATCCCCTGGCGCTGGCAGCAGGCATCCGGCGTGGATGTGGTTGCCCATGCCTGGCAGGCCGCTAATCAATCCGCGCTGCTGGTTGGGGTAGCCTGCGACAGCGAAAAGCTGGTTATCCATTACCGAAATTTACCGGCATCAGCACCGCTTTTTTCGCTGATGCACCATGAAGACCACCAGGCCCGGCGAGCCGCGGGTAACAACGCCGCCAGACTGGTGAAAGGGATACCGTTCCGGTAACCCCATCTATCCATAAACAGAGGAATCGCAGTATGAACAACGCATTGGGACTGGTTGAAACAAAGGGTCTGGTGGGTGCAATCGAAGCCGCCGATGCCATGGTGAAATCCGCCAACGTGCAGTTAATCGGATACGAAAAAATTGGCTCTGGCCTTATCACCGTGATGGTTCGCGGTGACGTGGGCGCAGTCAAAGCAGCGGTAGATGCTGGTGCGGCCGCAGCCAGTGCCGTGGGTGAAGTGAAATCGTGCCATGTGATCCCGCGCCCACACAGCGACGTCGAAGCCATTTTACCTAAATCAGTCTGACCGGCAGCCAAAGGAGCACAGCGTGAAGCAATCACTGGGATTACTTGAAGTTCGCGGTCTGGCACTGGCCATCAGTTGCGCGGATGTTATGGCGAAAGCCGCTTCCATCACGCTGATTGGTATGGAAAAAACCAATGGTTCCGGCTGGACCGTCATCAAAATTGCCGGTGATGTGGCCTCTGTTCAATCGGCCATCATCACCGGTGCACATTTTGCCGGGGCGCGAGACGGGCTGGTGGCGCAGAAAGTGATTGCACGCCCTGCTGACGGTCTGTTGCCAGCGGCACCGAAAACTGTTGTCACCGACGCAACACCGCCAGAGATCCGTGAAGAAAGTGCAGTGCTTCCAGAAGAAACCGTAGCAGCAGAGCCGCCCACAACCATAGAAGCAACATCGGCAGCGCTCAGCGACGCAACGCAAAACCATCTGGTCACCTGCAATCTTTGCCTGGATCCGGTCTGTCCGCGTCAGAAGGGGGAGCCACGCACGCTATGCATCCATAGCGGACAGCGAGGGGAATAACTATGGATAAGCAGGTCGTTGAACATGTAGTGACCCAGGTGCTGGATGAGATGCGGGCTCGCCCCATCCCACTGGGTATATCGAATCGACACATCCATCTTTCACAACAGGATTTTGACCGGTTGTTTCCGGGTCAATCCGTGACGATTAAAAAAGCGCTGCTGCAACCGGGGTATTTCGCCGCAGATCAGACCGTAACGCTGGTCGGCCCGAAAGGCCAGCTAAAAAACGTGCGCCTGCTTGGCCCCTTGCGCGGTGCCAGCCAGGTTGAGATTTCACGCACTGACGCACGTGCACTGGGTGTCGCGGCGCTGCTGCGCATGTCCGGTAATCTGGCAGGCACACCGGGCATCAAGGTGGTCAGCCCTTACGCCGAAATCGAATTACCGAACGGGGTGATTGTGGCGCAGCGACACATTCATATGTCACCGCTTGACGCGCTGGTGCTGCGTGTTTCTCACGGAGACAACGTGCGTGTGGCCCTTGAAGGTACCGGTCGTCGGGTCATTTTCGATGATGTCGCTATCCGTGTTTCGCCAGGCCTCCTGCTTGAAATGCATATCGACACCGATGAAGCCAATGCGTCCGGGGCCGACGAGCCCGGCGCATACGCTCGCCTGGTCACGCAGGCATGAACAGCGAACAGATGCAGCACCTCGTCGAGCTTATCGCTGCGCGTCTGCTTGCTCGCATCGACAATGTCATGACCCTGAGCCAGGAAGAACTGCGTCACGCCTCAGCAATGGCGCATTTTCTCACCCATGACACATTGCATGTGCAGCAAACGGATATCTGTTTTTTACGCCAGCTGGCCGATGGCGATCGGGACAACACCGCTGTTGCGCACCTGTTTGAAGCGCTGACTCTTGGGATGAAGGTCAATGTCAGTATCCACCGTCGATTACTGCACTGTGTGCCCCTTTCTGACCTCGCGAAGTTGCCGCTGTCCCTCTTAGATGAACACGGGAACCGTATCACCTGGTGCAAGGCGAAGGTGCTGAGTTACCGGGATATCGTGGGCCTGAATGGCGGCTGGCTGGTGACGTCACACAAAACCATTATCACTGCACTGGCTCGTGAGGCGCTGGCGGCGCAGCACATTCAGCTCGTGAAGCAGGAGTAAATCATGCATCTCGCAAAGGTAACGGGTTCAGTGGTTTCCACACAAAAATCGGCGTCGCTGGTCGGCAAAAAATTGCTGCTGGTGCGTCGGGTCACTGCCGACGGAGAGCTGCCGCCTAATCCTACCCAGGGTGATGAAGTCGCGGTGGATTCAGTGGGCGCAGGCATTGGCGAACTGGTGTTGCTGAGCAGCGGTTCCAGCGCGAGGCATGTGTTTTCTGGCCCCAATGAAGCCATCGATTTGGCCATCGTGGGCATTGTCGACACCTTGTCGCGCTAAGGAGAAACGATGGCTATCTACACCCGCACAGGCGATGCCGGCACCACCGCCCTTTTTAGCGGTCAACGCGTGAGTAAAACCCACCCGCGCGTTGAAACCTACGGCACCCTGGACGAACTGAACTCGGCGTTAAGCCTGAGCGCATGCGCCGTTCGCTCACCGGAAAGCCGCCTGTTGCTGGAAGCGATTGAGCTGCAAATTTTCTGGTTTAGCGCTGAGCTTGCCAGCGAAAGCGAGACACCTTCACCAAAGCAACGCTACATCAGCACGGAAGAAATTTCGGCGCTGGAGCAGGCTATCGACAACGCCATGTCCAGAGTGGACAGCGTACACAGTTTTATTTTACCCGGACGGTGCGAAGCCGCTGCCAGGCTGCACTTTGCCCGTACGCTCGCCCGGCGAGCCGAAAGACGCCTGGTTGAGCTAAACGAACAGGTTAACGTCCGCCAGGTGTTGATGCGTTACATCAATCGCCTCTCCGATTGTCTGTTTGCCCTGGCGCGTCTTGAGGATCATCTCGCCCATCAGGAAAAAGTGATTCATGAGGTGACGGCCCGCTACCGTGCTGCCACTCAAGCCCCCCAGATGGCCCGGCCCGAGGATGCCCCCATGACACTGTCATTTCATCAACTGCATCAACTGGCAAAAGCGGCCCTGACGCGTGCCAGTGAAATCGGTGTGCCGGTGGTGGTCAGCGTCGTCGACGCGCACGGTATCGACATGCTCACCTGGCGCATGCCAGATGCCCTGCTGGTGAGCAGCAGCCTGGCACCGAAAAAAGCCTGGACGGCGGTCGCAATGAAATCAGCGACCCATGAACTTTCTGAAGCCGTGCAGCCTGGACGCGCGCTTTATGGATTAGATGCCCATATGGAAGGCAAGGTCGTGACCTTTGGAGGCGGATTTCCTCTCTGGCACGACGGCAACATTATTGGTGGTCTTGGTATCAGCGGAGGCACCGTTGAACAGGACATGGATATTGCTCAGACCGCTCTTGCGGCGATAAACATGGGAAAAAAACAATGAATTCGTCAGACCTGGAAACCCTCATTCGCACCATTCTGAGCGAGCAACTTGCCCCGGTTGAAGAGAAAAAAGAGGGTGCCGATAAAGGCGTATTTGCTACCCCTGCAGAGGCCATTGATGCCGCGCACCAGGCTTTTTTGCGCTACCAGCAGTGCCCGTTAAAAACCCGCAGCGCCATCATTAATAGTCTGCGTGAGGAACTCGCATCACACCTGGCATCGCTTGCCGATGAGAGCGCCACTGAGACCGGCATGGGCAACAAAGAAGATAAATACCTGAAGAACAAAGCCGCGCTGGAAAACACACCGGGCATTGAAGATCTCACCACCACGGCATTAACCGGCGACGGTGGCATGGTGCTGTTTGAATACTCCCCTTTCGGTGTCATTGGCTCGGTGGCCCCCAGCACCAACCCGACAGAAACCATCATCAATAACAGCATCAGCATGCTGGCGGCCGGTAACACCGTCTATTTCAGTCCGCATCCGGGGGCCAAAAAAGTCTCTCTCAAATTGATCCGCATGATTGAGGACATCGCGTTTCGCAACACGGGCATCCGTAACCTGGTGGTGACCGTGGCGGAACCGACGTTTGAAGCCACGCAACAGATGATGGCGCACCCCAAAATTGCCCTTCTCGCTATCACCGGCGGGCCGGGTATTGTCCTGATGGGGCTTAAGAGCGGTAAGAAAGTGGTCGGCGCGGGTGCAGGTAACCCGCCGTGTATCGTTGATGAAACCGCCGATCTGGTGAAAGCGGCCGAAGACATCATTAACGGTGCTTCCTTTGACTACAACCTCCCCTGCATTGCGGAAAAAAGCCTGATTGTCGTGGACTGCGTCGCTGACCGCTTGATGCAGCAGATGCAAGCCTTTGGCGCACTGCGTGTGACAGGGAACGATATCGATAAACTGCGTGCGGTCTGCATCATCGACGGCGTGGCAAACAAAAAACTGGTGGGAAAAAGCCCGTCAACCATTTTGCAGGCCGCCGGACTGAGTGTTCCGCCTAAAGCCCCGCGCCTGCTGATTGCCGACGTGGCCGGTGATGATCCGCTGGTGACCGCTGAACAGCTGATGCCGGTGCTACCTGTCGTGCGCGTGGATAACTTCGAAGCCGCGCTGGCGCTGGCTCTGGTAGTGGAGGAAGGCCTGCATCACACCGCGGTCATGCACTCGCAAAACGTCTCGCGGTTAAACCTCGCGGCCCGCAGCCTGCAAACGTCAATTTTCGTGAAAAACGGACCGTCCTATGCCGGGATCGGCGTGGGTGGCGAAGGCTTTACCACCTTCACCATTGCGACCCCAACCGGCGAGGGCACCACCTCAGCGAAAACGTTCGCCCGTTCGCGCCGCTGTGTCCTGACAAACGGCTTTTCGATTCGTTAAACGGAGTGGCCATGAACAGATTCTCGCTACAAACGCGGCTCTACAGCGGAGTGGGAAGTCTCAGCGTGCTGAAGCGCTTTCGCGACAAGCACATTTGGGTTATTTGCGACGGTTTTCTCGCGCATTCACCGTTAATCGACATGTTAAAACAGGCGATCCCTGAAGATAACCGTATCAGTGTCTTTAGCGATATCACCCCGGATCCGACCATCGCGACGGTGGTGCAAGGCATCGAGCAAATGCACAGGCTCCGGCCACATGTGGTTATCGGATTTGGCGGGGGTTCTGCTTTAGACGCGGCCAAAGCGATTGTCTGGTTCAGCAAACAGCTCGACATCGGTATCGAAACCTGTGTGGCCATCCCCACCACCAGCGGAACCGGCTCTGAGGTCACCAGCGCATGCGTGATAAGCGATCCGGAAAAAGGGATTAAATATCCGCTTTTCGATAATGACCTGTACCCGGATATCGCCATTCTCGACCCGGAACTGGTGGTCAGCGTGCCGCCTGCCATTACCGCAAACACCGGGCTGGATGTGCTGACCCACGCGCTGGAAGCCTATGTGTCGCCCAAGGCCAGCGACTTTACCGATGCGCTGGCGGAGAAAGCCACACAGCTGGTGTTCCAGTATCTGCCGGTCGCGGTACGCAACGGCGAATGTCTGGCGACAAGAGGAAAAATGCATAACGCTGCCACTCTCGCGGGTATGGCGTTCAGCCAGTCAGGTCTTGGGATTAACCATGCCATTGCCCACCAGTTAGGTGGGCAATTTCACCTGCCGCATGGTCTGGCGAATGCGCTGTTACTGACTGCCGTGATTCAATTTAATGCCAAAGATAAGCGTGCAGCACGGCGCTATGCACGACTGGCAAAAGCGTGTCATTTTTGCCCGGCAACGGCCAATGAGCAGGTGGCAGTCAATGCCCTCGTGCGCCAGATTGAGCAACTGAAAAAGCAGTGTAACGTGCCGTCACTGTCGGGGGCGTTAAAAACGCCGCTACACAGTTTCCGTGAACGCATTCCCGTGATGGTGGAAGCCGCGCTGGCGGATGTCACCCTCAAGACCACGCCACGCCCTGCTGATGCCAGCGCCATTCGCTGTCTGCTGGAGGAATTACTGTGAGTGAAGCCGCTATTCTTTCACCCGCGTGGGGAGACGTCAGCCCCGCGTCGGCAGATGAAATCCGCGAGAGTGTGCGCAATGCCGGTGTTGTAGGCGCGGGCGGCGCGGGCTTCCCGACGCACGTCAAACTGCAGGCTCAGGTGGAGATTTTTCTCATCAATGCCGCCGAATGTGAGCCCATGCTGAAGGTCGATCAGCAACTCATGCCGCAACAGGCAGAGCGGCTGGTGCGCGGCGTCCTGTATGGCATGCGGGCTACCGGCGCCACGCAGGGCATTATTGCACTCAAAGAGAAATACCACGCCGCTATCGAGGCGCTGACGCCGGTACTGCCGCCGCAAATCCGGCTGCATATTTTGCCGGACGTTTACCCGGCGGGAGATGAAGTGATCACCATCTGGCTGGCAACGGGCAGACGTGTTCCACCTGCCGCGTTGCCCACCAGCGTGGGCGTAGTCGTTAACAATGTGCAGACGGTGCTGAATATCGCCCGCGCTGTGGAACAGCACTACTCCGTCACACGTCGAACGCTCACCGTTAACGGTGCCGTCCGTTATCCGTTGACCGTCACCGTGCCGCTCGGTATGTCGCTGCGCGACGTGCTGGCGCTGGCAGGCGGGGCAACGGTGGATGATCCGGGTTTTATCAACGGGGGGCCGATGATGGGCGGGCTGATAACGTCGCTCGATTCGCCGGTGACCAAAACCACCGGTGGACTGCTGGTGTTGCCTAAAACCCACACCCTGATAGCCCGACGTATGCAGGACGATAAAACGGTGCTGACCATCGCCCGTACCGTGTGCGAGCACTGTCGACTGTGCACCGATTTATGCCCGCGCCACATCATTGGTCACGAACTCTCACCTCATCTGCTGGTGCGGGCAGTCAATTATCAGAATGTTGCAACGCCGTCGACCTTGCTCAGCGCATTGACCTGCTCTGAATGCAACGTCTGCGAAAGCGTCGCCTGCCCGGTTGGCATTTCGCCAATGCGAGTAAACCGGCTGTTGAAAACCGAGCTGCGCGCCAGTGGAGCGCGCTACGAAGGCCCGCTGCGCGAAGCCGATGAGATGGCGCGCTATCGCCTGATCCCGGTGAAACGCCTGATAACCAAACTGGGTTTAAGCGACTGGTACCAGGATGCCCCGATAAAAGAGATGAATATCGAACCTGCCCAGGTCGTGCTGCCGTTACGTCAACACATTGGCGCACCTGCCGTACCCGCAGTGAAACAGGGTGACCGGGTCTCACGCGGTCAGTGTATTGCGGATGTACCGCAAGGGGCGCTCGGGGTGCCGCTGCATGCCAGTATCGATGGCGTTGTTGCATCGGTGACCGATCAGGCGATTAGCGTTGTAAGAGGATAATCATGTCACAAGCTATTGGAATACTTGAACTTACCAGCATTGCTAAGGGCATGGAGCTTGGCGATGTCATGCTGAAAAGCGCCAACGTCACGCTGCTGGTCAGCAAAACCCTCTGCCCCGGCAAATTTTTGCTGATGATCGGCGGGGACGTCGGTGCCGTGCAGCAGGCCATTGCCGCCGGCGACAGCAAGGCGGGAGAGATGCTGGTCGACAGTATTGTTCTGCCAAATATCCACGCCGCCGTTCTGCCTGCTATCAGCGGACTCAACGCCGTAGAGCATCGGCAGGCGGTGGGGATCGTGGAAACCTGGAGTGTCGCCGCCTGCATCAGTGCGGCCGATCGTGCGGTAAAAGCCGCAAACGTCACCCTGGTACGCGTACATATGGCCTTCGGCATTGGGGGAAAATGCTACATGGTGGTCGCAGGCGACATCTCCGATGTTGAGAATGCGGTGACCGTGGCCAGCGAAAGCGCGGGCGAGAAAGGGCTCCTGGTCTATCGCTCCGTGATCCCTCGCCCGCATGAAGCCATGTGGCGACAGATTGTGGAGGGCTGATGGAAACACAACACACAACAGAACGCATGATTCAGGAGTACGTGCCGGGTAAACAGGTGACGCTGGCTCACCTCATCGCCAACCCAGGGAAAGAACTCTACAAGAAACTGGGGCTGAGCGAGACAGCGTCGGCTATCGGGATTTTGACCATTACCCCCAGCGAAGCCTCGATCATTGCCTGCGATATCGCCACCAAATCTGGCGCGGTGGAGATAGGTTTCATCGACCGCTTTACCGGTGCCGTCGTCCTCACCGGCGATGTCTCTTCGGTGGAGTATGCGCTGCGTCAGGTCACCCGAACGCTGGGCGAAATGCTGCATTTCACCACCTGCCAGGTGACCCGGACCTGATGCCATGAAACGAATGATGTTAATTGGCCCAAGCCAGTGCGGCAAAACGTCCCTCACGCAACGGTTGCGCGGCGAGGCGGTGCGTTACCAGAAAACCCAGGCCATCGTCTGGTCTCCGGAAACGATCGACACGCCCGGTGAGTACCTTGAAAACCGCTGCCTGTACAGCGCGCTGCTGACCAGCGCCTGCGAGGCCGATGTGGTCGCGCTGGTGCTGAATGCCGACGCGCAGTGGTGCCCGTTTTCACCCGGTTTTACCTTGCCCATGAACCGCCCGACCATCGGCATTATCACCAAAGCAGACCTGGTAGAGCACGAACAGATCGACAAAACAGGTGAATGGCTGACGCAATCCGGCGCTCAGCAACTTTTCATCACCAGCGCGCAGACCGGTCAGGGTATTGCGGCGGTAATGGCTTTTCTTCAACCCCAGGAGTCTTCATGTCCCGCACTATAATGGCGGTTAACGCCGGCAGTTCTTCCCTTAAATTCCAGTTGCTCACCCTGCCAGCCGGAACGCTGTTATGCCAGGGGTTGATCGAGCGTATTGGCATGCCGGATGCCATTTTCACCCTGAAACAGGGAGAACAAAAATGGCAGGAAACCCGGGCAATTTTCGACCATAAAGAGGCCGCGTCGCTTCTGCTGGATAAACTGCTGTCTCACAACATTATTCCCTCATTGAAGGCGATTGACGGTGTCGGCCACCGCGTTGCTCACGGCGGGGAGACCTTCAAGGATTCGGCGTTAATTACCGATGACGCGCTGGCAGAAATTGAGCGTCTGGCAGAGCTTGCCCCCCTGCATAACCCGGTGAATGCAGCGGGGATCCGTATCTTTAAGCAAGCGCTTCCCCATGCCCCCGCCGTGGCCGTTTTCGATACCGCTTTCCATCAGACGCTGGAACAAAGCGCCTTTATCTATCCCCTTCCCTGGCGTCATTACGCTGAGCTTGGCATTCGCCGTTATGGATTCCATGGCACCAGCCACAAGTACGTGAGCCAGCTCATGGCCGAAAAACTGGGCGTCCCGTTAAGTGCCCTGCGCGTCGTCACCTGCCATTTGGGCAACGGCAGCAGCCTGTGCGCCATCAAAGGTGGGCGCTCCATTAACACCTCCATGGGCTTTACGCCGCAGTCCGGTGTGATGATGGGGACGCGCAGCGGGGATATCGATCCTTCCATACTGCCGTGGGTGGCACAGCGCGAAGGGAAAACGCCGCAGCAGTTAAACCTCCTGCTCAACAATGAGTCCGGTTTGCTGGGTGTTTCGGGTATCTCAAACGATTTTCGCGATGTGGAACAGGCCGCGGGTGAAGGCAATGAACGCGCAGCGCTGGCACTGACGCTTTTCGCCGAGCGTATTCGGGCGACCATCGGCAGCTACATTATGCAAATGGGCGGACTGGACGTGCTCCTGTTCACCGGCGGGATAGGTGAGAATTCAGCGCGGGCGCGAGCGGCTATTTGCCGTGATCTTCACTTCCTCGGGCTGGACGTCGACGCGGAGAAAAACAGCCGCAACGCGACCTTTATTCAGACGGAACACTCGGTGGTGAAAGTGGCCGTCATCAACACGAATGAAGAGCTGATGATTGCCCGCGACGTGATGCGTGTCGCCCTGCCTGAATATGCGGAGGCATAAGAATGAGTGGAAAAGTCTGGCTGGTCGGCGCAGGCCCTGGCGATCCGGGGTTAATGACGGTGAAAGGACTGAACTGCCTGCGTGAGGCGCAGGCGGTGGTTTTTGACAGGCTGGTCAACCCGCTGTTGCTGAAAGAAGCGCCTGCGGGCTGCGAATTTCACGATGTCGGCAAAGAAGCTAACTGCCACCCTATTCCTCAGCCGCAGATCAACCAGATTCTGGTGGACTGTGCCCGCCGTGGGCTGCGGGTCGTGCGCCTGAAAGGCGGTGATCCTTTTGTTTTCGGGCGCGGCAGTGAAGAAGCTCAGGCGCTGCGTGAGCAGGGTCTGGAAGTCGACGTGGTGCCGGGCATTACCTCCGCAATCGGCGGACTTGCCGCTGCCGGTATTCCTGTCACCCATCGCCACTGCGCGTCCAGCTTCCATGTGGTCACCGGTCACTTGCAGGATGGCAAGGCTCCGCAGGACTGGGACGCGCTGGCCCGTTTATCCGGGACGCTGGTTATCCTGATGGGCATGGCGCAAATCCAGGCTATCTGTACAGCCCTGGTTGAAGCGGGCAAAGCACCCGGGACGCCAGCCGCCGTGGTGATGCGTGCCAGTACTCCCGACCAACAGGTTCTGACAGCGCCGTTGTCGCAGCTCGCCGCAAAAAGCGAAGCAGCAGGATTTCATGCACCGGCGCTGATCGTTATCGGGGAAGTGGTTTCGTTACGGGAAATCCTGGCCTTTAACGTAACAGCGTGACACCATCCGACCGTGATGGCTTTTGATGAGAGGTTAAGCGTGGCGCTGGCACTGTGTCCCGCATCCTGCGGTGAGATTATTCAGGGTTGGGTCAAGGGCAGTGAAAAACTGGTGTCCTGCCCTGTCGACTGGTACAGCGAGGTTGAAATTACAGCCGGTTCTCCTCTGGCTGACGAGCGTCCGCTGGTTCGGGCCATGGTCAACCTGGTGCTGCAACACTGGCAGCTCCCCGCTCATCTTAGCCAGGCTATTCGCATTCATTGCCGCTCGACCATTCCGGTTGCCAAGGGAATGGCGAGCAGTACTGCTGATATTGCGGCGACCGCCGTGGCCACATCTCGCCACTTCGGTTTTTCTCTTGATGAAACCACGCTTGCCCGGCTTTGCGTCATGCTGGAACCGACGGACAGCACCGTTTTTCGCCACCTCACCCTCTTTGATCACAATACCGCAGAGACCCATATTCCCTGCGAAGGCCTTCCGGCTATGGACATCCTGTTGCTGGAAAGCCCTCTGACGCTGCGCACGGAAGATTATCACCGCCTGCCCCGCGAACAGGTGCTGAAAACCAATGCGCAAGCGCTGGATATGGCGTGGCATCTGGTGCAGCAGGCCTGCGAGCAGAACGCACCTTCACTGCTGGGTGAAGCGGCAACGCGCAGTGCGGTAGCAAGCCAGAGCCTGTTACCCAAACCTGCCTTTCGCGAATTACTGGCCCTCGTTGAAAGGTGCGGACTATATGGCCTCAACGTGGCGCACAGCGGCAGCGTGGTGGGACTGCTTCTTGACCGGGATAAGCATGATGTGGAAGCCGTATGCTGGCAGCTGCGAAAACCGGCATTACACGTGCACTGGCCAAAACAGCATCTGTTACGAATGGTCGAAGGGGGCGTGAAGGAGCAGTAAAAACAGAGGGGAGAAAGACGGTGAGAGAGGCTCCCTCACCGTCGAAAGTCTTATTCGGCTTTCACATCAACAGGTTTTTGCTCACCCATTGATTTCAGTTTCTTGGAGATCTCGCGACGCTCTTTGGAGATTTCAGCATTTTTGATGATGTAATCGTCCACGCGATCTTCGTAGTCGCTCTTCATGCTGGCAATGATGCCCTGAATCGCGTCAACGCTCATACCTGGTTTGATGTAGTCGCTCAGGTTGTCCAGCAGCAGAACACGCTTCTGGTTGTCACGGATCTTTTTCTCAACGTCCTGGATTTCACGCTGCAGTTTATTCTTACGACGGAACAGACGAACAAACTCCAGAACGTCCTGGAATGAAGGCTTGGTTGTTTCCATTTTGACACCCCTGATAATGTGAGATTCGGATTCGTTAAAGCAACCGCTGTAGGGTAGACCTTACTTTTAGCCGCTGCTGATGACAATGGTTTTATCCTTTGGCCTATCATAACCTCAAATCGGGCTGAATCGAAACAACCCGCCCGCTTTTCGGGATTAGATGAAGCTTATTTGCGCAGCGCCCGGCAAATCAAATGCGACATCAGCTCCAGCTGACGCGCCAGTTCCATGCTCAACCAAACGTAACCGTGGATGGAGTTTTCCGCCAGCGCATCGCCCTGATGGTCGCGCAGCAGCTCACGCAGCTCCGCCACAATGTCATTGAGCTTCTCGGTGTTCGCAAGAATCGGCTGTGGGTTCCCTTCGTACAACGCGTGCGCGATGGTCAGCAGCGTTTGCTGCGTCATCTGCTGAGTTTCTCGCAGCGTATGCGCATTGAGCATCACAAAATGGCTGGAGCGAGAGGCCCAATGTGCATTGATTTGCAGCTCAAGCATACAAACCAGATTGCGGCTCACCGTCTGAATGGCTTCGAAAATGGCTTTCTGAATGTGCGTTTCTTTGCTCGCAGGCGTGATCAGCCCACGCATTTTGACCACGTCATTGAGGATTTTTTGCAGGTGTTTTTCCAGACGCGGTCGCTCTACCAGGTTCACGGAGAAACCCGCCTGATAAACCCGGTTAAATGCTGTGACATAGTTAGCCATCTGAATGCGCCAGTGCAAAAACGCGCGCTGCGGCCAGATGCCGGTAAATAACATAGCCAGCAGAGAGCCAAAAATGACATCGCCGCTTCGCCAGAGCGCGGTTTCCATATCCCCCGCCGGAGCACCCACTACCACCGAAAGCGTGATGCCAATAAGCAGCGCCTGGTAGGGCTTTTTCCCCAGCGCCAGCCAGCCGCACAGGAACATGGCCCCCGCACACCACAGCAGCATGACAGGCAAAGAGATCAGCTCAAGCTTGAGAGCCACCAGCCCCAGCGCTGAACCACAGATGGTGCCACCAATGCGATCAAAGGCCCGAGGCACCACATTTCCCCAGAAGGAGATGGGCCCCATCACCACCACCAGGGTAATCAACGGCCATGTCCCTTCCGGGATATTGAGCAAACGTACCAGCAGAAATGTCAGGACAAAGGCCAGCGCAATACGTACCCCGTGAACCACGCGGTAGTGGCGATAAAGCCGAATTTCAAAAGGACTGAGTGATTTGTCGGGGCGCACACCCGCTCTCCAGTCAAAAAGACGAAGGCGCAATTGTAGCGATTTTTCTGCGGCTAAGGTCACTGTTTACGACAAAAAAAGGTAACAGATGAACAGGTTTTCATCCGTTACCCAGTGTTGGGGCTGTTGTGATGGCTAAAAGCCTGTCAGGACTGAGGCGCAACCGGAATATACATATCAATTTCCCAGTAACCGTCGTCCTGCGCACAGTTGAGATAAAGCTCAAAACAGGGGCGCAAATCCATTTGATAGCTTTTATCTACAATCAGCGCATCAAAAAATGACTCCCATGCTTCTTTAAACTCTTCGTTGTAAACCCTGGCACGTGCCACGGCATACAACCCACCCGGCAGCTCAGTCTTCATCACCCCTTCGCTATTTTCCGGAATAGAAAAATCACCTGGCACTGAGACCACCACATCACAGCGCAGCTTCTCTGCCGGTACTTCGTCGGGGTTATCGTAGTAGGCACAAATCCAGTCGATGGGCTGAATTTGCTTGTTCTTGACCCACATGTTCAGTTGTTCGAAGCCCTGCTTAACGGTGACATCCCAGGGACCCACCAGGTGAAACCCGGCGATAGTGCGCTTATCAACCTGCTTAACGTTGTATTCCATGCGACCCTCCTCATTAACACTGTTCGTTTATACAGTATAGTTAAGTTCTGGATGCCAGACATCCGGCAAGGGTCAATTATGTGAGCAGTCTCGCGGACTCGCCAGTCTGCTCCCGGTCGATCACGCTTTGTGGTGGAAGTAGTCGCTCAGTCGAGAAAACATACCGCCCTTGCCCACATCATCCAGCGTCACCAGAGGCCAGTGCGCCACCACTTTATCCCGGTCATACAGCTGAATCTCCCCTACTCGCTGATGTGCCGCCATCGGTGCTTCCAGGTTTTTGTTATCCATCACGTAGCGTGCTTTGATGTTAGGCAGTTCCGCTTTCGGCAGCGTCAGCCAGAAATCCTCGTCGGTGCCCACGTCCATTTTCTCTTTGTCACCGTACCAGATACGCTCACTGCCCACTTTTTTACCTTTATGCAGGATTTGCACGGTGTCGAAATTGTCCTGTCCCCAGTGCAACAATTTTCTGGCCTGATCTTCACGTCCTTTCGGGCTGTCGGCCCCCATGATCACCGCAATCAGACGGCGCTGCCCGTCCACGCTTGAGGCGATCAGGTTAAAACCGGCGCCAGAGGTATGCCCGGTTTTCAGTCCGTCAACATTGAGTGATTTTTCCCAGAGCAGGCCGTTACGGTTGTGCTGGGTGATGCCATTCCAGGTGAGGCTTTTCTCGCTGTACATATGATAAAACGCGGGCTCGCCGTGAATGATCGCCCGGGAGAGCACGGCCAGATCGTAAGCCGAGCTGTGCTGGCCAGGGGCATCCAGACCGTGCACGGTCTCAAAGTGCGTGTCCTGCAGGTTTAGCTTTTTCACGTAGTCGTTCATCATGGCGACAAACTGCGGCTGCCCGCCAGCAACATGGTCGGCAAGCGCCACACAGGCGTCGTTGCCGGAGTCGACGATTAACCCGCGACTCAGGTCGCGCACCGTAACCCGGTCGCCAGGCTTGAGGAACATCAGGGACGAGCCATCAAAAACGGGGTTACCACGCGCCCAGGCATCTTTGCCCACGGTGACCACATCATCTGCGCTGATGCGGTGGCTGTCGATAGCACGGTCAACTACATAGCCGGTCATCAGTTTGGTGAGGCTTGCCGGGTTACGCTGCTGGTGTTCATTGCCTGCGGTTAAAATCTGTCCGGTCGTGAAATCCATCAATACCCATGCGCCCGCCTGAATTGCCGGGGGCTGCGGTGCCATGGGCATATCCTCGGCAAGCGCGTAATGGACAGTGGCTGACAGAAGTGAAAAGGCAAAAAACAAACGGCGTTTCAATGGAATATCCTCATTTACGTCAAATTCGTCGTTCTTTTTACGCAACTTAATGTGTCGATACTCGGACAAATTGAAAAAAAATGTGACCAGCATCGGATTTTTCGGTCCATTCGGCGGGAAAAAAGGCCTTCCGGGCGGGGTTTTTCTTCGGCAGACCGGGGCGGATGGTTTACCATGCTGGGGTTATTAATGAACAGGATAAGCTCAGTGTCAGATTCCACGGCAGCGCCGACATTTCTCTTCCACGACTATGAAACTTTTGGTACGCACCCGGCGCTGGACAGACCCGCGCAGTTTGCCGCCATTCGCACCGACGCCGATTTCAATATTATTGGCGAGCCGGAAGTCTTCTTCTGTAAACCTGCCGATGATTATCTGCCCCAGCCGGGCGCCGTGTTGATTACCGGCATTACGCCGCAGCAGGCAAAAGCCAGCGGCGTTAACGAAGCTGAGTTTGCAAAACGCATTCATGACCTGTTCACCGTGCCAAATACCTGCGTGCTCGGTTACAACAACGTTCGCTTTGATGATGAAGTGACGCGCAATATCTTCTATCGCAATTTCTACGATCCCTACGCATGGAGCTGGCAGAACAATAACTCGCGCTGGGATTTGCTCGACGTGATGCGCGCCTGCTATGCGCTGCGTCCGCAGGGGATTAACTGGCCGGAAAATGACGAGGGCC
The DNA here is from genome assembly GCA_963530515.1 of uncultured Enterobacteriaceae bacterium. Lineage (GTDB taxonomy): Bacteria > Pseudomonadota > Gammaproteobacteria > Enterobacterales > Enterobacteriaceae > CBFFRJ01. The sequence continues at coordinate 76,342 of CAUSEC010000004.1, forward strand.
TGCCGAGTTTCCGTCTCGAACATCTGACCAAAGCCAACGGCATTGAGCACAGCAATGCCCATGACGCGATGGCCGACGTATACGCCACCATTGCGATGGCAAAACTGGTGAAAACCCACCAGCCCCGCTTGTTTGACTACCTGCTCAGCCACCGCAGTAAACAAAAGCTGGCAACACTTATCGACGTACCGCAAATGGCACCATTGGTCCATATTTCTGGCATGTTTGGCGCCGATCGCAGCAATACCAGCTGGGTAGCCCCGCTAGCCTGGCATCCGGAAAACCGCAATGCGGTGATTATGGTTGACCTGGCAGGAGACATTCAGCCGCTGCTTGAACTCAATGCCGATGAGCTGCGTGAGCGCCTTTATACGCCAAAAGCCAAACTTGCAGGGAAATCAGCCGTTCCAGTGAAGCTGGTGCATCTGAATAAATGCCCGGTGCTGGCGCAGGCAAAAACGTTACGCCCGGAAGATGCCGAACGCCTTGGGGTCGACCGCAAACGTTGCCTCGATAATCTCAAAGTGCTGCGTGACAACCCGCAGGTGCGCGAAAAAGTGGTGGCAATCTTTGCCGAAGCGGAGCCCTTTGTGCCTTCGGAAAACGTTGATGCCCAGCTCTACAATGGTTTCTTTAGCGACGCAGACCGGGCGGCCATGCGCATCGTCCTGGAGACCGAGCCACGCAACCTGCCTGCACTCGACATTACCTTTGCCGATAAACGCATAGAGAAATTACTGTTCAACTATCGGGCGCGTAACTTCCCCGGCACGCTCGATGAAACAGAGCAGCAGCGCTGGATGGAGCACCGTCGTGACGTATTTACGCCAGAGTTCCTGCAAGCCTATGCCGACGAATTGCAGATGCTGTTTGCCCAGCATGCAGATGATAAAGAGAAAGTGGCGCTGTTAAATGCCCTGTGGCAGTACGCGCAGGAGAGTGTGTAAGGATAAAAAAAACCGGAGGCCATGGCCTCCGGTTCTTCATCAACACCGGGATTACTGAGGAATATCTTCGTACTGAGGAACCGGGTTGCGGAAGCTTTTGGTCACGCAGGCCAGATAAATCAGGCCAATTGCGCCCCAGATAAGCCCCAGAATCATTGAACTCTGTTCCAGGTTAATCCACAGCGCACCCACAGTCAGCGCACCACACATCGGCAGCACCAGATACTGGAAGTGTTCTTTGAGCGTTTTGTTACGCTTTTCACGGATCCAGAACTGGGAAATCACGGACAGGTTCACGAAGGTAAAGGCAACCAACGCACCAAAGTTAATCAGCGCCGTCGCTGTGACCAGGTCAAATTTAATCGCCAGCAATGCAATCGCGCCAACCAGCAACACGTTCCATGCCGGGGTACGCCATTTAGGATGCACGTAACCGAAGAAACGGGTCGGGAACACGCCATCGCGGCCCATCACGTACATCAGGCGGGAAACACCTGCGTGGGCAGCCATACCGGACGCCAGTACGGTGATGGTTGAGAAAATCAGTACGCCATACTGGAAGGTTTTACCTGCCACGTAGAGCATAATTTCCGGCTGAGAGGCATCCGGATCTTTAAAGCGAGAGATGTCCGGGAAGTACAGCTGCAGGAAGTACGAGGCCACGATAAACACCAGGCCGCCAATCAGTGCGGTCAGGAAGATAGCTTTCGGGATCACGCGCTCTGCATCTTTGGTTTCTTCAGACAGCGAAGAGATGCCATCAAAGCCAAGGAATGAGAAGCACAGGATAGTCGCACCGGTAATCATCGGCACAACATGCGCATCTTCAGACCAGAACGGACGAGAGCTGGTCAGCGTGCCCGCGCCTTCACCGTGCGCCACACCGTAGACGATCAGGCCCACGATAACGGCAACAATACCCATCTGCAGAATCACAATCAGCGTATTGAAGTTCGCAACAGACTTGATGCTACGCAGGTTGAAGAGGGTCATAAAGGCGACCAACGCGACCACAAAGATCCACGATGGAATGCCCGGGAACAACGCTTCAAAGTAAATTTTGGCCAGCAGGATGTTGATCATCGGCATGAACAAATAGTCCAGCAGTGATGACCAGCCCACCATAAAGCCAACGGTCGGGCTAATGGATTTCTGGGCGTAAGTGTACGCGGAGCCAGCAGACGGGAAACGACGGACCAGCTTACCGTAGCTCAACGCAGTAAAGAGGATGGCAACCAGTGCAAAGGCATAGGCCGTTGCGACGTGACCATCAGTCAAACCAGAGACAATGCCGAACGTATCGAACAGCGTCATCGGCTGCATATAGGCAAGACCCATCATGACAACCGGAATCAGCGTAAGCGTTTTACGCAATTCCACGCGAGAGGTTTTTGGAGTAACGTTATGCGACATGGGAATCCTCCTGAACGGCGGAAGTCAGCGCAAAAGCAAAAAATTGCCCCATTTTTTTCTGTTTCCTCAGCGACAACAACTGTCGGTTTTTAAGTAAATATCTATCCGGTACGAAGCCCGGCCTCTTGGTATTGAATGATGTTTCAAGAATGCAAAAAAATAACCGACGTGTTCACGTCGGCTATATCTGTTTTGCGGGGCATATTTTGCACCAAACTGAGGCGTAATGACAAGCCTGTGAGAAGCGGCTCACACAATAATTTGTGTCAATCGGTTGATTTTTAACACCTCGAATATGATGCGATTAAAAAAACAGCATTTTTTGCTAAAAAACACGCCCCAAACCAGGGCATGAGAAACACTACTCCATCGGCATCACCATCGGGTCAGCAAACTGATATTCGAAACCCAGTTCATTGCAGATTCGATTGCCGTCTACCAGCTTGCCTTTGCTGTTATCTTTGGCTTCAAGAAACTGCGGTGCGGCAAGGCCGAGCTGGCGAGCCATGAGCGGATAAAAATCAGAACGCGCAGGATGCCGCGGTGCGCAAAGATTATAAATATGACCGCCCTTCGGCGACTGCAACAGCAGCGTAATAGCTGAGATGACGTCGTCCAGATGCACCAGATTGACGCCGTGCTGACCGTCCGGTGCCGTTTTGCCGGCAAAGAAGCGCCCGGGGTGCCTGCCCGGCCCCACCAGCCCCGCAAGCCGTAAAATATCAACGGAGGTGCCTGGCAGATTATGCAGCCAGTCTTCGAGCTCTTTCAGGACACGCCCACTGGCTGTCACCGGATTGCGTGGGGACGTTTCCCTGACCGTGCCATCAATCTCACCGTATACCGAGGTGGAGCTGGTAAAAATGATGCGTGGAATGTGGTACGCCAGCGCACTGTCGACCATTTCCTGTATCGCCTGCAGATAGAATTCCTCACCCGGCCCACTGCGACGCGCAGGTAATGTTACCACCAGCGCATCGACCTGCATTAACGCGTCCAGATCGTCCGCATCACAGACCAGTTCGGGCTCAAGCCTGAGGGCATAGCTCTCAATGCCGCTCATACGGGCCGCCTCCACCCCATCCTGGGTGGTTTTGCTACCGACAACCTGCCAGCCTCGCGCTGTAAGTGACAGCGCCAGCGGCATGCCAAGCCATCCTAAACCGACAATCGCGACCTTTTTCATTCGTCTCTCCCGACTTTTCGCTGAAACCCATTTAAGGCTACGCCAGCGTAGCGAAACTGACAATTCATACCCTGAATATGAAATGATTTAATGATTAAAAAAAGCCCTTGCCTTCGCAGGTAAAAGTGGTTTAGGTTAAACGACATCAATGTGAATAAGCATTCAACGAGATTTTTATGACAAGCGTTCAAATTAAACTTCACCATCATCACCATCATCCTGACTAGTCTTTCAGGCGATGTGTGCTGGGAGACGATAAAATCTTCCAGTGGTGCATGAACGCAGAAAAAAGCCCCCGGAAGATCATCTTCCGGGGGCTTTTTTTTTGAACCGAATTTAGCAGGATAACGAGGACAACAGAATGTTAGATAACAGCCGTTTACGCATAGCTATTCAGAAATCAGGCCGCCTTAGTGAAGATTCACGCGAATTGCTCGCACGCTGTGGCATCAAAATCAACCTGCACACGCAGCGTCTGATTGCTCTGGCCGAAAATATGCCGATTGATATTCTGCGCGTGCGTGACGACGACATCCCGGGCCTGGTGATGGACGGTGTGGTTGATCTGGGTATTATCGGTGAAAACGTACTGGAAGAAGAACTGCTGACCCGCCGCGCACAAGGCGAAGACCCGCGCTACTTTACCCTGCGTCGCCTCGACTTTGGCGGCTGCCGCCTGTCACTCGCCACCAATGTGGATGAAGTCTGGGACGGCCCGGCAGCCCTGAACGGTAAACGTATTGCTACCTCGTACCCACACCTGCTGAAACGCTACCTCGACCAGAAAGGCGTTTCCTTCAAATCCTGCCTGCTGAACGGTTCTGTCGAAGTGGCGCCGCGTGCTGGCCTGGCTGACGCCATCTGTGACCTCGTCTCTACTGGCGCAACCCTGGAAGCCAACGGCCTGCGCGAAGTGGAAGTGATTTACCGCTCCAAAGCCTGCCTTATTCAGCGCGACGGTGACATGGACGATGCCAAACAGCAGTTAATCAACAAGCTGCTGACCCGTATTCAGGGCGTGATTCAGGCGCGCGAATCGAAATACATCATGATGCACGCACCAACCGAGCGTCTGGACGAAGTTATCGCCCTGCTGCCAGGTGCCGAGCGCCCGACTATTCTGCCGCTGGCGGGCGATCAACAGCGTGTCGCCATGCACATGGTGAGTAGCGAAACCCTGTTCTGGGAAACCATGGAAAAACTCAAAGCATTAGGTGCCAGTTCTATTCTGGTCCTGCCCATTGAGAAGATGATGGAATAAGACGTGCCTTTGCGCCCGGTGGTCGTTGCGCCGGGCAGACGAGTCTTCACGCAAGTCGCCTACCAGGCACTGGCAATAAAGGAAAACGATTATGAGCTTTAACACCATCATCGACTGGAACAGCAGCAGCCCTGAGCAGCAGCGTGAGCTGCTGATGCGCCCGGCCATTTCTGCCTCCGAAAGCATTACCCGCACGGTCGTTGAGATTCTGGACAATGTCCGCGCCAACGGCGACCGCGCCCTGCGCGAATACAGCGCTAAATTTGATAAAACCGAGGTCACCGCCCTGAAGGTGACCGCGCAAGAAATTACCGATGCCAGCGCGCGTTTGGGCGACGACATCAAACAGGCCATGGCCGTCGCTGTGAAGAATATCGACACCTTCCACGTCGCGCAAAAATTGCAGACTGTGGATGTCGAAACGCTGCCCGGCGTCCGCTGCCAGCAGGTGACACGCCCTATTGCGTCCGTTGGCCTCTATATTCCAGGCGGTTCTGCTCCGCTGTTCTCTACCGTGCTGATGCTGGCAACCCCTGCACGTATTGCCGGGTGTAAAAGCGTGGTGCTGTGCTCACCACCGCCGATTGCCGATGAGATTTTGTATGCCGCCCAGCTTTGCGGTGTGCAGGACGTGTTTAAAGTCGGGGGCGCGCAAGCGATTGCGGCTCTGGCCTTTGGCACGGAGTCCGTACCGAAAGTCGATAAAATCTTTGGCCCAGGCAACGCCTTTGTGACCGAAGCCAAACGCCAGGTGAGCCAGCGTCTGGACGGAGCCGCCATCGATATGCCTGCGGGCCCGTCCGAAGTGCTGGTGATTGCCGACAGCGGTGCAACGCCTGATTTCGTCGCCTCTGACCTGCTCTCTCAGGCCGAGCACGGCCCGGATTCGCAGGTCATTCTGTTGACCCCGGATGCAAATATGGCAAGCGCTGTTGCCGACGCCGTTGAGCGTCAGCTGGCTGACCTGCCGCGTGCAGAAACCGCTCGTCAGGCGCTCTCTGCCAGCCGCCTGATTGTGGCAAAAGATCTGGCGCAGTGTGTCGAGATTTCCAACCAGTACGGCCCGGAGCACCTGATTATTCAGACCCGCAGCGCACGCGACCTGGTGGATGATATCACCAGCGCAGGCTCGGTCTTTTTGGGTGACTGGTCGCCGGAATCTGCTGGCGATTACGCCTCCGGCACCAACCACGTGCTGCCGACTTACGGTTATACCGCTACCTGCTCCAGCCTGGGGCTGGCAGATTTCCAGAAGCGCATGACCGTGCAAGAGCTGTCGCGCGAAGGCTTTGCCTCCCTCGCGTCCACCATTGAGACCCTGGCAGCCGCCGAACGGCTGACCGCCCACAAAAACGCCGTCACCCTGCGTGTTAACGCCCTTAAGGAGCAAGCATGAGTATTGAGGAACTGGCTCGCGCCAACGTTCGAGCCCTGACCCCGTATCTCTCTGCCCGTCGTCTTGGCGGCAAGGGCGATGTCTGGCTGAATGCCAATGAATTCCCGACGGCGGTGAATTTCGATTTGTCACAACAGACGCTGAACCGTTACCCGGAAGGTCAGCCAAAAGCGGCGATTGAAAATTATGCTAATTATGCCGGGCTGAATACCGACCAGGTGCTGGTGTGCCGTGGCGCAGATGAAGGGATTGAACTGCTGATCCGAGCTTTCTGCGAGCCGGGCAAAGATGCCATTCTCTTCTGCCCGCCGACTTACGGGATGTACAGCGTTAGCGCCGAGACTTTTGGCGTCGAGTACCGCACCGCCCTCACCCGTGATGACTGGCAACTGGATCTGCCAAGCATTTCCAGCCAGCTTGAGAACGTGAAACTGGTTTACATTTGCAGCCCGAATAACCCGACCGGGCAGATCATTAACCCGCAGGATATTCGCGACGTGCTGGAAATGACGCGCGGCAAAGCGCTGGTCGTTGCCGACGAAGCCTATATTGAGTTTTGCCCTGAGGCGACGCTGAGCGGCTGGTTGAGTGAATACCCGCACCTCGTCATCCTGCGCACGCTGTCCAAAGCCTTCGCGCTGGCGGGCCTGCGCTGCGGCTTCACGCTGGCAAACGCCGACGTGATTGCTATGTTGATGAAAGTGATTGCCCCCTACCCGCTCTCCACGCCGGTGGCGGATATCGCCGCTCAGGCACTGAGCCCGGCGGGACTGGTGGCCATGCGCCAGCGCGTGGCACAGATTGTGGAAGAACGTGAATATTTGACGCGCGCTCTGCGTGACATTCCGTGCGTTGAAGCGGTCTTCAACTCGGACACCAACTACATTCTCGTGCGCTTTGTGGCCTCCAGCGCGGTCTTTAAATCCTTGTGGGATCAGGGCATCATCCTGCGTGACCAAAACAAACAACCCACCTTAAGTGGCTGCCTGCGTATTACCATTGGCACCCGCGAAGAGAGCCAGCGCGTCATTGACGCTTTACGTGCGGAGTCCGTATGAGCCAGAAGTACCTTTTTATTGACCGTGATGGCACCCTGATTTCTGAGCCGCCGAGCGACTATCAGGTTGACCGTTTCGACAAACTGGCCTTTGAGCCAGAAGCGATCACCGCACTGCTGAAACTGCAAAAAGCCGGTTTTAAACTGGTGATGATCACCAATCAGGACGGTCTGGGCACCGCGAGCTTCCCACAGGCTGAGTTTGACGGCCCGCACAACCTGATGATGCAGATTTTCACCTCTCAGGGGGTGAATTTTGAAGAGGTGCTGATTTGCCCGCACCTGCCGGCCGACAACTGCGACTGCCGTAAGCCAAAGGTACAACTGGTCGAACGCTGGCTGGTTGAGCAGGCGCTGGATAAAGAGAACAGCTATGTCATTGGCGACCGCCTGACCGACATTGAACTCGCCGAGAACATGGGCATCACCGGCCTGCGTTACAATCGCGACACCCTCAACTGGGCGATGATTACCGAGCAGCTGACCCAACGTGACCGCTATGCGCAGGTGCTGCGCAACACCAAAGAGACGCAGATTGACGTGCAGGTCTGGCTGGACCGCGAAGGCGGTAGCAAAATCAAAACCGGCGTCGGCTTCTTTGACCACATGCTGGATCAGATTGCCACCCACGGCGGTTTCCGTATGGCCATTACCGTGAACGGCGACCTCTATATTGACGATCACCACACCGTGGAAGATACCGGTCTGGCGCTGGGTGAAGCCCTGAAGAAAGCGCTGGGCGACAAGCGCGGCATCAACCGTTTCGGTTTTGTGCTGCCGATGGACGAATGCCTGGCACGCTGCGCGCTGGATATCTCCGGTCGTCCGCACCTGGAATATAAAGCCGAGTTTACCTATCAGCGCGTGGGCGATCTGAGCACCGAGATGGTCGAGCACTTCTTCAGCTCCCTCTCCTACACCATGGGCGCCACCCTGCACCTGAAAACCAAAGGCAAGAACGATCACCACCGCGTGGAGAGTCTGTTTAAAGCCTTTGGTCGTACGCTTCGCCAGGCGATCCGCGTGGAGGGCGATACCCTTCCCTCGTCAAAAGGAGTGCTGTGATGAATGTGGTGATCCTCGACACCGGCTGCGCCAACCTGAACTCGGTGAAATCCGCCGTGTCGCGTCATGGCTATGATCCGCTGGTCAGCCGCGATCCGGATATCGTCCTGCGCGCTGACAAACTGTTTCTGCCGGGCGTTGGTACTGCGCAGGCGGCAATGGATCAGCTGCGTGAACGTGAGCTCGTTGATCTGGTGAAGGCCTGTACCCAACCGGTACTCGGCATCTGTCTGGGCATGCAACTGCTGGGACGTTTTAGCGAAGAGAATAAGGGTGTGGACCTGCTGGGTATCATCGAGGAAGACGTGCCGAAGATGACCGATGTGGGTCTGCCTCTGCCGCATATGGGCTGGAACCGCGTCTACCCGAAAGCCGGAAATCGCCTGTTTCAGGGCATCGACGACGGCGAATACTTCTACTTTGTGCACAGCTATGCGATGCCGGTCAACCCGTACACCATCGCGCAGTGCCAGTACGGCGCGCCTTTTACCGCCGCCGTTCAGAAAGATAACTTCTACGGCGTGCAGTTCCACCCGGAACGCTCAGGCCGTGCGGGCGCGCAGTTGCTGAAAAACTTCCTGGAGATGTAATGATTATTCCCGCTTTAGATTTGATTGACGGCACGGTCGTGCGTTTGCACCAGGGGGATTACGGCCAGCAACGTGATTACGGTACCGACCCGCTGCCCCGTTTACAGGATTATGCCGCTCAGGGCGCGCAGGTTCTGCATCTGGTGGATTTAACCGGTGCCAAAGATCCGGCGCGTCGCCAGATCCCACTGATTAAAACCCTGGTCGCAGGCGTAAATGTGCCGGTGCAGGTGGGCGGTGGTGTGCGTACCGAAGAAGACGTAGCTGCCCTGCTCGATGCAGGCGTGGCGCGTGTGGTGGTCGGTTCCACGGCAGTGAAGTCGCCGGAAGTGGTTAAAGGCTGGTTTGAGCGTTTTGGTGCCGAGGCGCTGGTACTGGCGCTCGACGTACGTATCGATGCTGAAGGTAATAAACAGGTGGCGGTGAGCGGCTGGCAGGAAGATTCCGGTGTGTCACTGGAAGCGCTGGTCGAAACCTATCTGCCGGTGGGCCTCAAACACGTGCTTTGCACCGACATCTCCCGTGACGGCACGCTGGCCGGTTCCAACGTCTCGCTGTATGAAGAAGTCTGCGCCCGCTATCCGCAGGTGGCATTCCAGTCTTCAGGCGGCATTGGCGATATCAATGACGTTGCCGCCCTGCGCGGTACCGGTGTGCAAGGCGTGATTGTTGGCCGTGCGCTGCTGGAAGGTAAATTCACTGTAACGGAGGCCATCCAATGCTGGCAAAACGGATAATTCCTTGTCTTGATGTACGTGATGGTCAGGTCGTTAAAGGCGTGCAGTTCCGTAATCACGAGATTATTGGTGACATCGTCCCGCTGGCGAAGCGCTATGCAGAAGAAGGCGCAGACGAGCTGGTGTTTTACGACATCACCGCCTCCAGCGATGGCCGCGTGGTCGACAAAAGCTGGGTATCGCGCGTGGCGGAAGTGATCGACATTCCTTTCTGCGTCGCGGGCGGCATTAAATCTGCTGAAGATGCCTCCAAAATTCTCACCTTCGGTGCAGATAAAATTTCCATTAACTCCCCGGCGCTGGCCGACCCGGAGTTGATCACCCGTCTGGCCGATCGTTTTGGCGTGCAGTGTATTGTTGTGGGCATTGATACCTGGTTTGATGAAGCGACCGGTAAGTACCACGTTAACCAGTACACTGGTGATGAAAACCGTACCCGCGTGACCCAGTGGGAAACCCTGGACTGGGTGCAGGAAGTGCAGAAGCGCGGTGCCGGTGAAATCGTGCTGAACATGATGAACCAGGACGGCGTGCGTAACGGTTACGATCTGGAACAGCTTAAAAAAGTACGAGACGTGTGCCATGTGCCGTTGATTGCCTCTGGCGGTGCGGGCACCATGGAGCACTTCCTCGAAGCATTCCGCGATGCGGACGTGGATGGCGCGCTGGCGGCATCCGTGTTCCACAAGCAAATTATCAATATTGGTGAATTAAAAGTGTACCTGGCAAGTCAGGGTGTGGAGATAAGGGTATGTTAACTGAGCTTCAACTCAGCCAACTGGACTGGGAAAAGACCGACGGGCTGCTGCCTGCCGTGGTGCAACACGCGGTGTCTGGCGAAGTGTTGATGCTGGGCTATATGGACAAAGCCGCGCTGGCAAAAACCCAGGAAACCGGCAAGGTGACCTTCTTCTCGCGGACCAAAGGTCGCCTGTGGACCAAAGGCGAGAGTTCTGGCCATTTTCTGAATGTGGTCAGCATTGCACCTGACTGCGATAACGACACGCTGCTGGTGCTGGCGAACCCGATTGGGCCAACCTGCCACACCGGCACCTCAAGCTGCTTTGGTGATACCAGCCACCAGTGGTTATTCCTGTATCAGCTTGAGCAGCTTCTGGCCGAGCGCAAAACGGCCGACCCGGCAAGTTCTTATACCGCCAAACTGTACGCCAGCGGCACCAAACGTATCGCACAGAAAGTCGGTGAAGAAGGTGTGGAAACCGCCCTTGCCGCGACGGTGAATGACCGCCATGAGCTGACCAACGAAGCGTCAGACCTCGTTTATCACCTGCTGGTATTGCTGCAGGATCAGGATCTCGACCTGACCACCGTTATCGAAAATCTGCGTAACCGCCACAAATAAACACCTCAGGGGGGCGACCGCTCCCCTTCTTCCTGCCCCAAGAAACAGTTATCTTTCTGCGCCGCAGCAGGTATGATCGCCCGATGGTTCAGCGCATGCCCCGCAGCGCTGCATGTTAAGTACTGAATATTGAGGTTGAAGATGAAATTTCTGGTCACCGGCGCGGCTGGCTTTATTGGTTTTCATGTCAGCGAGCGTCTCTTGCAGGCGGGCCATCAGGTCATAGGGATAGATAACCTTAATGATTACTACGACGTTAGCCTGAAGCAGGCGCGTCTGGATCTGCTGACATCGGCGAATTTCAGCTTTAAAAAACTCGACCTGGCTGACCGCGAAGGCATGGCGCAACTGTTTGCCGACGAGAAATTCGATCGCGTGGTTCACCTCGCCGCTCAGGCCGGTGTGCGCTATTCGCTGGAAAACCCGCTGGCCTACGCCGACGCCAACCTCATCGGGCATCTGAACGTGCTGGAAGGCTGCCGCCATAATCGCGTGGGTCACCTGCTGTATGCGTCTTCCAGCTCCGTGTATGGTCTGAACCGCAAAATGCCGTTCTCAACCGACGATTCCGTTGATCATCCGGTTTCGCTCTATGCTGCGACCAAGAAAGCCAACGAGCTGATGTCCCACACCTACTCTCACCTTTACGGTTTGCCGACCACCGGTCTGCGTTTCTTCACCGTTTACGGCCCGTGGGGTCGCCCGGATATGGCGCTGTTCAAATTCACGAAAGCGATGCTCGAAGGTAAGAGCATCGACGTTTACAACTACGGCAAGATGAAGCGTGATTTCACCTACATTGATGACATCGCCGAAGCCATTATTCGCCTTCAGGATGTGATTCCGCAGGCCGATGCCAACTGGACCGTCGAAGACGGTACCCCGGCCACCAGTTCCGCACCCTATCGCGTCTATAACATCGGCAATAGCTCCCCTGTCGAGTTGATGGATTACATCACCGCGCTGGAAGAAGCCGTTGGGATTGAAGCGCAGAAAAACATGATGCCGATTCAGCCAGGTGATGTGCTGGAGACCAGCGCTGACACCAAAGCGTTGTACAGTGTGATTGGCTTTAAGCCGCAGACGTCCGTCAAACAGGGCGTGAAGAACTTTGTTGACTGGTATCGCGCGTTTTACCACGTCTAAAAAAAAACGGCCCCGAGGGGCCGTTTTTTATGCGCTTTGCAAATTAGTCGTTACCGAAAAGGTCTCGGGTATAGACTTTCTCCGCCACGTCAGAAAGCTCAGGCGCCATGCGGTTAGAGATAATCACATCGGCTTCTTGCTTGAAAGCTTCAAGATCGCGTACCACGCGGGAATTGAAGAAATCATCTTCCTTCATCACGGGTTCATAGACAATAACCTGCACGCCTTTCGCCTTGATGCGCTTCATGATCCCCTGAATAGAGGAAGCACGGAAGTTATCTGAGCCACTCTTCATAATCAGGCGGTACACACCCACCACTTTCGGTTTACGCGCCAGGATAGAGTCAGCAATAAAATCTTTACGCGTGCGGTTTGCATCCACAATCGCGCCGATGATGTTATTCGGTACGGATTCGTAGTTCGCCAGCAGCTGTTTAGTATCTTTCGGCAGGCAATAGCCACCGTAACCAAACGACGGGTTGTTGTAGTGATTGCCAATGCGCGGATCCAGGCAAACGCCTTCAATAATCTCACGCGAGTTCAGCCCCAGGCTCTCTGCATAGCTGTCCAGCTCATTAAAGTAAGCCACACGAAGCGCCAGATAGGTGTTGGCGAAAAGTTTGATGGCCTCTGCTTCGGTTGAACCCGTAAAGAGCACATTGATCTCTTTCTTAATGGCCCCTTCCTGCAACAGCCCGGCAAAACGCTCGGCGCGCTCAGAGCGCTCACCAATCACGATGCGTGACGGATGCAGGTTGTCATACAACGCGCGCCCTTCACGCAGGAACTCAGGAGAAAAGATGACATTATCGATGCCCAGCTTTTCTTTGATCGACTGAGTGAAACCCACCGGAATGGTGGATTTAATGATCATGACGGCATTCGGGTTGATCTCGTGGACATCACGGATAACGGATTCCACGCTGGAGGTGTTGAAGTAGTTGCTCTTCGGATCGTAATCCGTTGGCGTCGCGATGATCACGTAATCTGCATCGCGATAAGCATCATGCTTGTCCGTGGTTGCACGGAAGTTGAGCGGCTTATTCTGTAAATACTCCTGGATTTCCTTGTCCACAATCGGGGAAATCTTCTGATTAAGCATGTCCACCTTGGCCTGCACGATATCCAGCGCGACAACCTCATGGTTCTGCGCAATCAAGATGCCGTTTGATAAGCCAACGTAACCTGTTCCGGAGATAGTTATTTTCATTCGATAAGCAACTTATGTGGTTTGGATTTACGAGATGATTAGAAAATCATCTCTGGCCTGAGAATACTCTACTCGCATTGCGAAAGCAGCCGCGTGAACGTAGCTGCTAATCGATATGCCCTACTTTACCGCAGAAAAAGCCTAATAGGTTCTGCGTTTGATGAATATTTTCAATATTCAGAAAACTTCGCAAACCTTAAGATCTTAAGAATTATACACCAGTGCAGATAAACGGTGCGTAAATAGCCTGTCATTCAGATTTTACTCATTTTCCCGAATATAACCTTTGTGACAACCAGAGTACCATGCGCTATCACAAACAATAAAGCGGGGATAAATCCTAAATACCAGAGTACATAATCAAGATGGACATGTATTTTGGCATGTTTAACCATGATAACAAACCAACTTGATGCAGCTAAAAAAGTAATACACAGAAGCATAACGTCACGGGCAAACAATTTAGAATCAAATGCTTTGATGACTATCAGAAAACCTAAAACTATAAAACATGCTATTGAAAACCAATAATAAGCATCAAAACCATAAATAAATGGGAGTTTCCATTCAAATATATATTCTTTTAACACAGGAAAAATTGAAATACTTTCATGCGCATTGGCAGATGTTGGTATAGGAAGATACTTTATTGCATCAAATGCGAAAGTATTGTGAACACCCGCAGCTAATGTATCCGCCCGCATGCCAAGGTGCAGTGCGACCGCGACTATAAACCCCACAATTGAAAACAGGATAAATTTGCTAACCATCAAGGCTGAATCGCGAACACTGTACGCAGGTGATGGGGTAAAAGGGGCGATAAAATAAATAAAGACAGAGAAAATGAGAATAGTCGTGATATATTCATAACCTGCAAGGCATTTTAAGGCAACGCTGAGAGCAAAAAGAAGAAAGAAAAAATATTGTGTTTTTTTACTGGTTCGCTTGCGATAAATGACCAGTGAAAAATATACAGGCAGAAACCATAAAAATGTCGCCCAATATAGATTCCTGGCAAAGCCTATAATTTGTGGCGAGAGCATCATGGAAACAAAAAAACAGCCAGCAAAAAGCCAGGAGAAAGATCGACCTAACTCGGCAGCCACCAGCACAATGACAATCGCCAGAAGCGCGCTAAATAAAAAGCGCAAATCATCGGCAGATTTTAAGAAAGAAACATGCTGGAAGAGAAATGAAAGAGCCTTACCCTGTAGACCATACTGTTGGTAATAGGGTTCATAATCATACGCTTGATTATATAATTGTATTTTCGTCGGACTATTGAGGTATGATGTATTAACCTGCTCTCCAGAGTAGTTTACGGTAATATATTGGTCACTTGTAATTACCCCTAATACTTCACGTAAAATACCATCAGGTGTCGTGAGATGCTGCCCTGGATAGAAATCACGTAATTCATAGCCCTCTTTATAGCTAGTAGCGCGGTCAACAACGAACTGATTGGCATGGCGGCTAAATCCATTTATCCAATACTGGTCCGTGATTTCCGAAGTTAAAACACCATCTGGATACTCTATTCGCTTAGCCGCAGCAAAAACCCCGGGATCTTTCACAACTAGATCTTTTTGGATATACCCAAGATTACTTCTTTCAGTATCCTTGCCAACGATATCTGCAAAGATCTTCCCAAACACTAATGATTCAGAGCCATCTTTCAGTGTCAAAAATTGTCCAGGGGAGACTATATTGAAAAAGTTGAACTGAAAGTTAGCAATCAAAACTAACACAAGAATAAAAAAAGAGAAAAACTTCATTACTGTGCGCATAAAAAAACCCAATAATCCCTACCAGAAAAGGGGCAGAGTCGCAAAACTCTGCCAGTTAAATTAATGCACGAATTTTAAATTAAAATGAGTATTGGTACAGCTGAACAATTGATTCCCACGTACACCTGCAAGGCTCACCGAATAGTCACCATCCATATTTCGGATATCGACAAGGGTAGAGAAACCTGCCTCTGCCAATACTGGATGATGAAACGCATCGGCAACATCAGGTCTGTTACTGACGTCAGTTGTAAAATATTGCGGTTCACCCTCTTTCGATTTCAGAACCAACAAGGATTTATCGTATAACACACCTTTAGCCGAAGAGGCAGCCAGCCACCCTTTAACCTGCAAGCCGGCAGACTCTTCCTGACCGGCTTGTGCTGCTGGTTTGCTATTAATTTCATCAATGCTACCGTCGCACAACACTGGCGTGACAGAATTGATACCCGACAATACGGCAGCTTTATTATAATTAATGACCCGCGGCTTAATCTGTATATCACTATTATTCAGTGCAATAAATTTCGCCTGGAACGAAGGTTTTAAATAGAACACTGAACTGGTTTCAAACATAACAGATTTTACTTTCTCACCCTGGATGCCATCCGGTGTCAATCCGGTGAGGAGTGGTGAAGCCCATACTCCGCTGGAGGCGTTGAGAATATTTAAACGGTATTCTTTAACCTCTCCGTTTTCAAGCTTATATTTTACTTTAACAATCCCACCACGGAATAACAGATTTTTAAGCCGCCCTGCCAGGGTAAACTCAAAATCAGGCTGAACTTTAATTATCCCATCATGACCTTTAGGAATGTTATACCATGTACCAAAGCTCATTTCTTGTGTAGCAATTGTTGTATAGTCTTCCTGATGAATATCCGGCTTCGCCTTCATTAGCACAACAGGAATATCGCCACGACCTTTAGTAACAGAATGAATATCGTAATTATTCAAAATACTCGTACTGGTCAATGGGTCTTCATTTAGCGAGTATTTATAATCGAACCCTTCGAAAATATTACAATCCTTAGAGTAGCATGTCAGTCCACCCGTCCACAGAACAAATTCAGGACGTTCTTTAGACTCAAAAAACGCTTTATTCATTCCATCTAAGACCGGTGTTAACGTCATATAGTTCTGAAACAAAGGCCTGGTGACGTAGTTTAGATTGTTTGCAATTAAATACTCATTGTTATAAGGATATACATCGATAGTTGAATTTTTTATTTCATCAATAAACTTACTATCCAGCTTATATTCCGTGTAAGTATTAACCAAGCGATCATTATAGCTACTGGAGAAATTAAAAGCCGTCGCAAAAGGATTCATGGTAGCTGCACCAGGGAAGGTCTGATGGCTTGCCAGATAAATCAGCGATAGCAGTGATATACTGGATGTGACGCGTCCAAGCGGGAGTCTGTCGCAAGCAAGAAGCAACGACATGATGACCATTGGAACGACGAAGTAGGTATTGTAATGGTCTGACCGTCCAAATCCTAATTTGAAAAGAATAACCCACAGCCCTACATAAGTCAGAAGCAAATAACGTTTTACCAGTATGCAATGCGCAATAAAGCAGAGCAGCACAATAGACACACATACGTAAGTAGAAACGGTATTGCTTACGTCAAGAGTCATATCAACCGAATTTCCGAAATTCAGCTGCATATTGATCTTAAGATAATTCAGGATACTGATTGCATCATGGAAAATTACAAGACCAATGGCGACATATGACAGAATAATGGCAGAACCGAATGCTACCAAAGAAGTCACTGCGCTTCTGTTTCTAAAATGGCTGACGATGTAGCTTGCAAAGATAGCGGAAGCAACCAATCCAAAAAAGAATCGAACGTAAAACTCAAAGCCAACAATAAGCCCGAGGATAAAATAACCTTGCCATGAAATGGCTGATTCTCTTTCTTTATATAGTTCAATATAAGCGAGAATCATCAGTGGCCAAAGGAATAACGCACTATTAACTTGCAGTGTTAAAATGAATAACAGAAAGGCCAGGCCAAACACGAAATATTTCTTGAACTTAATGCACAACAGTATCATCACTGTCCAAAAAAATGCAAAATTCAAGCTCAAGAATAATATTGCACACCAGTAAGTGGTGGCGCTATAAGGTGTCGTCGCACCGCCGACTAACCAATACAGCGGGCCGTAGCTAAACAAAAAATCCTGACTACGAGCAAACATCGAATTTGTCAGGTTTATCCATTGCTCAACATTCCCCACTGAACCCTGAGGATAAAGCCTTACCATTGAAAAAATCAGTATAAAGAGAGAGAAAAAGATATAGAACTCTCTCTTTTTACTTTCGAAAACAGCTTTCAATCGATTGTAATCAAAGTTCATAACGTTCCCTATCAGCGTTTATTGTAATGCCCCAGGCAGGTTTTAAATAAGATTTTAAGCACTGCCAGATTTCCGCTAAAGCTGCTGATCTTTGTGGGAACTTCGCCATCAGGGTAAATTCGGGAGGTAGGTAATTCAATGCAGCGGAAACCTAACTTAGGCGCAATATAAGAAAGATAGGCTAAAAGCTCATAGGTCATAAATACATTGCGGAACAGTGCAACGCGTGGATCAAGCAGTAATTTGCTGCTGTACGCGCGGAAGCCCTGGGTTGTATCCGTCCATTTGAAACCTGATGCAAGGCTTAACGCCGGTGCATGAATGAATTTTATCGCAAAGTCGCGAGATTTGGGCGTATTGACAGCAACACCCCCTTTAACAAAGCGTGAGGCCTGAACAAAATCATACCCTTGTTCTAATGCTTCAATAAATTGTGGAATCGGTGCTGGATCGTCTTTATCGTTACCATCAATAGTGATGATGTTTTTATAACCCTGTTCAAGAACAAAAGCATAACCGCAACGCAATTGCGCACTCAGCTTACCCGCTCCCGTTTTGAGAACCAACCCGGAAACGCCGAGTGACAATAACCGTTCTTTCTCTAATGAACCATCAGTGCTTCCACCATCAACGATGATGATGTCGGCAATCTCATTAATTTTAAGATTGCTCATTTTAGTGAGCAGGCTGATGATTCGGTTCCCTTCGTTAATAACAGGAATCACTACACATGCATCGTGTTTTTTATCAGTCCACAGAAGTACATCGTGAGCCGGAACTTCCCATTCTTTAACATTATTCATAGATAAATCCATTATTAAGCAGCCCTGGAGGTAATCAATGCAACGCCGATGATGACAAATGCCACACCGGCAATCGTCGTCCAGTGAAAGGTTTCATTAAAAACAAGAACGGATAACACCGCGACTGCGGCAACCGCTCCCGTTGTCAGAACGGGGTGGGCAATATTCAGTGGGAAAACGGCTAATGCCGCCGCATAAAATAAGAATGCACCGCCATAAAGGGCAAGTCCCAGCCAGAATGGCCAGTTGCTCAAAGAGGCTAAAGGATCTGCCAGTGAAGGGAATTTACGCGGTGGCATCATTGCCATTTTGATCAAAACGCTTGCCGAGGCATTACAAGCAATACCCAGTATAAGAATTAACCATTTCAAGGTCATTTTACCTGCTTAACGATAAAGAGATGTCACGAGCTTAAGCGCCCGACGCATAGAAACTAAATGAGGTTCATTTTGCGTTGCCAGCATTTCAATTGTCACGGGGTGCGCGGGCAATTGCGAACGAATGACAGCCGCAAGGTCGGCATGATGTGGCCAGGTGTCACCAATAGTCGCAAGTTGTCCCTCGCTGATATGAACATGGCCAATAACCTCTTTGGCCTGCGACACAACCGCAGAAATATCTTCCTGATTGAGAATGACAGCACCGGTATCAAGCTGCATTTTAATCGCCGGGTGGGCAATATCTTTGACGACATTGCAGGTTTCCTGGCTGGTCGTCATAAAGTTTGCGCCATAGATAGCCGGATTCGGCTCAAGGCAAATAATCACCCCCTGTGCTGCAGCAATATCACCGAGCTTACGGAAGAAAACTCGTGAAATATCCTGCACCTGACTGGCTGAAAGACCTGAGCAATCACGATTTTTGGGGGAACCAAACACCAGTCGTGTTGCCCCCAGCCCTGCGCCGATACGGCAAATAGCAGAGAAGTGATCGAGAAGATTTTTTTGTACTGATTCGCTACCAAATACATTCAGCCCAGCCGTACCAAACAGAAGCGCTTGCATACCGATAATGCTAATGCCCCTCTCCTCCCACCACTGTTTCACCGCGAGAATGTCTTCCGCTGTCGCTTTCGCCGGGTCCGGAAAATACTTTCCAGGCGCGATATCAATGGCATCGACAGCAAATTCTTTCAGCAGCGCTGCAACCTCAACATCCTCAGCAATATCCCAGGCAAGGTTGGAGAATGAAATCCTCATGACTTGTCTTCCTGCACTTTTTTAGGTTCCGATTGAGCATAATGTCTGACAGCTTGCAGCGTATCTCTGACCGAATACTGATAATGTTCACTGCCGCCAAACAGCTCACCATGCAGGCTACGCATATCATAGGCGACAGGTTGTGCTGCCTGTTGGGTAGTAAAATCGATACCAAATCCGTCCCGCGCAATTTGCGCGACAGACACAGGCGCCGCCGTCAAATTTACCAGGTTAATCTTATTCTCAAGCGCAGTATTAATATCAGACCACAGGTTAACCATCGGGTAGAACTGGAAAACACTGCGGCTTTCAATTTTCGAAAGATTATTATCATTAAGAAAATCAAAAATAATGTTTTTACGCAGCCCCGGTCCCACCAGTCCCGGTAATCGGACAATAAGGTGCTGAGGGAATCGCTTCGCAACAAATTGCTCAAGGCGATAGCGATTCAGGCCATACGCATGAAGGTCCTGAGTGTCGATAGCGGATTGTTCATCGACGCCCGTAGGATCTTTGAAGACATCTACCGTACTGATAAGCACGAACGTTTTACAATCGATGCTGTCCAGGCAGCTAATCAGTGAATCTATTTTCTCCTGGTCACCCTTTGGATCTGCGTTTGCGATCCACTTTTGAGCCGGTGCGCCAGCACAAACAACGAGGTCAAATTTTTTACCTTTGATATCGCCAATATTCGTCGAGCGATAGAAATCGTCAAACTGAGTTTGTTTCAATAAGGTTGTGCCGACAAACCCGGTATATCCAATTAAAGCCTTCGCCATGATGTCTCCTTTATTTAGCGATCGCGTCCGGTTTGCACCAGGTTAGCCTCTTCGGCATTCGCATCATTCAACACATTAATGCGATCCTGGTTAACCATGACGGCACTATTTTTTTCAAATACCACGGAGTATGCCGCTTGCTCACTACGGTCATCCAGTAATCGACTGAGATATTCACCGAAGAAAGCCAGCATAATAAATTGCAGCATAAACAGGACAGACATAAACAGAACGGTGGTTGTCCAGCCCTCCACAACGTGGCCGTTAATCAGGTTAACCAGAATGCTGTAAACCGCGAAGAGCAGCGCGCTTAAGCTACCAACAGTGCCGACAATTGACATCCAGCGTAAAGGGCGTGAAGAGTTAAACACCATCAGGCGAACGAGATTGCGAAAGCCGTAGGTGATTGAGCGTTTAACATGGGTCTCGCTGACCGGTTGATAAGCCAGTTCGCTGGCGGGATAGCCCGTCTTTTGAATGCGTAAATAGAACTGGTGATGGAAACGGCCGGTATCTGTGACCGCGTTCACCGCGCGCCGACTCAGGCAGCGTAAACCGGTAGAATTTTTCGGGATGTGGTAGTCAATCGCTTTTAAAATCCGTGAAGCTGTATCACGCATGATGCGATACGCACACGGAAGAGACTGGTTAGAGACACCGACAACCACATCGTAACCTGACTTACATTCTTCTACAGCCTGGTGAATGACCTCAACCGGGTCAGTCAGGTGGTCGTACAGAACGACGAAATCGCCAATCGCGTTCTCAAGGCCAGCGGCCCATACCACATCGTTATGGACGCATCCCGAGAGTTGCAGGAAACGCACGCTGGGGATCGTTTTCAAAATATTGTCGATCGCCGATGTTCTGGGCACATCGCGGTAAGGCCCCTTCGAGACAATAAGTATTTCATAATCTGTGTAATTGCTGTCGAGTAGCGACTGGATTTGTTGTAACTTATTTGTAAGCTCACCCGACAAGTCATGAGTATTTAAAACAACGGAAATAAAAGATTCGCTTTTCACTTTTTTAGTCTCAGTATTTTATATAACGTTCATATTTTTGATGGCTTCAAATGCATCATATACGTTATCTATTTTCCCACCCATAATGCAGTGAAAACCTTGTATGCCATGGTTTGGCCTGAAAAGAATTGGTCGGGAATCATCCGTTTCGCTGCGCGGAAGCAATGTTTTGACTTCCCAAAGAGAACGTTCATACCGACATTCGTTCAAAATAGGCATATAACGAGAAGCATCTTTTATCATGTACTGCCAGGCGCTGGTTTTAATGTCTGTATCAAATTTATCGTGAGAGTCACGATACTTTTCACCTGGTTTATCATGCCATTCGTAATGCGGGGTATAACGCACATGACTGAAGGAATGAAGCCCCACTGACGGAAATGGCATCACGGAGAAGAACGGCCCGCACATTATGGTGAAACCTGCGTTTTTGCACTCATCAGGTACATCAACAAGGCACATCTCAGTCATTTCATGTTTCAGAGGAATCAGTTCAATTCCCGAATTATCAAGCAGGTAATTCAGATGTGAGTAAGTGCAGTTGAAAACATGATCGGCAACATGCTCCTGCACTTCACCAGTGTTAACATCCCGCACCAGCGTATGAATGCCATCATCATGGCGTTCGACTTTCTCAACAGAAAAGCCTGAATGATATTCAGCACGAGAAGCGTCTAATCTCTGCAGCATAATATCGCGGAGTTTAAATGCATCAAATGCAAATTCTTTTACGGAAAAGCAGGCGTTAATCATTTTCGGATTAACCAGATTCTGAATTTTTGCCGGAGCTTGATCACAATCAGCCCCAATGCGCTCACAGAACATTCGGAACTGGCTGGCAGAAACTTTGCCCAGCATTTCACTGATCAAATAGTATTTATCAAAATCTGAGTCAACGCACCCTTCAAATTCCTCGACGAAACGAGGGAAAGAGATACGTGAACGTAATGCTGTTAAAATGCTTCTTGGATAATGGTAACCATTGTGTACGCGAGCCTGATTATTATATGACGCGCGTGACATGTAGTTCTTCTCTTTTTCAAAAAGCTTTACACCATGCCCCAGGAGTGAAAATTGCTCGGCCAGGTACATGCCAAAGAAACCACCGCCCACAATTATTATATTTTTGCGCATAACTGTATCTATGCCCTAATAGAGGTTATTTATGTTATTCCCTTTACACATTAATAATACATGCAAAACTTTAATGCTATAAGAAGGTACTCTTGCAATCAGACCACCCTAACGGATGGTCTTATTATTAATACACACAGCTCAAAACGAGATGAATTAATCCAGCCATTCCGTATGGAATACACCGTCTTTATCAGTACGTTTGTAAGTATGTGCACCGAAGTAGTCACGCTGTGCCTGGATCAGGTTCGCCGGCAGAACTGCAGCGCGGTAGCTGTCGTAGTATGCCACTGCCGCACCGAAGGTCGGAACCGGGATACCGTTCTGAACTGCATAGGCCACAACATCACGCAGCGCCTGCTGGTATTCATCCGCAATCTGCTTGAAGTATGGAGCCAACAGCAGGTTAGCGATCGCAGGTGTTTCGGCATAAGCATCGGTGATTTTTTGCAGGAACTGCGCACGAATGATGCAACCCGCACGGAAAATCTTCGCGATTTCACCGTAGTTCAGATCCCAGTTGTTTTCGTCAGAAGCCGCACGCAGCTGAGAGAAGCCCTGTGCGTAAGAGACGATTTTGCCGAGATACAGTGCGCGACGAACCTTCTCAACGAACTCCGCTTTATCACCGGCTGGTTTCGCCTGCGGGCCACTCAATACTTTGGAAGCGGCTACACGCTGCTCTTTCAGGGAAGAGATGTAGCGAGCAAAGACAGATTCAGTGATCAGAGACAGGGGTTCGCCAAGATCCAGCGAACTCTGGCTGGTCCATTTACCGGTGCCTTTGTTCGCCGCTTCGTCAAGGATCACATCAACCAGATAGTTACCCTCTTCATCTTTCTTGGTGAAGATATCTTTGGTGATGTCGATCAGGTAGCTGCTCAGCTCACCTTTGTTCCACGCACTGAAAGTTTCTGCCAGCTCTTCGTTGGACAGGTTCAAACCGCCTTTCAACAGGGAATAGGCTTCTGCAATCAGCTGCATGTCGCCATACTCAATGCCGTTGTGAACCATCTTCACGTAATGGCCCGCACCGTCAGCACCGATATAGGTCACACACGGCTCACCGTCTTCGGCAATCGCAGCAATTTTCGTCAGGATTGGGGCAACCAGCTCATACGCTTCTTTCTGACCGCCAGGCATAATAGACGGGCCTTTCAGCGCGCCTTCTTCGCCGCCGGAGACACCGGTGCCGATAAAGTTAAAACCTTCGGCAGACAGCTCACGGTTACGGCGAATCGTGTCATGGTAGAAGGTATTACCGCCATCGATGATGATGTCGCCTTTATCGAGGTAAGGCTTCAGGGAATCGATAGCAGCATCGGTGCCAGCGCCTGCTTTCACCATTAACAGGATGCGGCGAGGCGTTTCTAAGGACTCAACAAACTCCTGCACGGTATAGAAAGGGACCAGCTTTTTGCCCGGGTTTTCGGCAATGACTTCTTCGGTTTTATCGCGGGAGCGGTTGAACACGGAAACGGTGTAGCCACGGCTTTCAATGTTGAGGGCCAGGTTACGCCCCATCACTGCCATACCTACAACACCGATTTGTTGCTTGGACATTACATACTCCTGTCAGGTGTAAATTAACCTAAGGTTAGCAAAAGAACATTACGCCGAAAATTACTTTTTGAGCTCTATCTGACAATCGCCAGCATTAAGACCCGGTGGCAATGAATGGCATCGGTACAATAATTAGCTAGTGCCTTTCAAAGCGGTTGTTTTATAGACCAGAATTTTTTTACCTAACGCCATTCCAGGCATTTCCACATAATAATAGGTGAAATATGACACGCCGAGGGTGAGGGTACTAACCGTAACCATTGAAATGAAGAACACCAGCTCGCCTGATGCAACACTTGCAGAAACATATGTAAAGAAGCCAGCCAGCTTAAGAAATAGAATCACGATAGAATGATTTAGATAAATGCTATAGCTTGCCTTGCCCAAAAAGCGCGTAAATCTGTTATTAAGGAATGCCGGGAAGCCACATATCGAAATTAATATCAATAAGAACCAACACACCGAATAAGTCACATACAGATTAATAGAATTATTCACTGAGTTAAAATAATTCAAAAGATACCCGGCGATTGCGATTAACAACACCAGTGAACACCAATTTGCATGTGTACCTAATCGTTCTTTTATTTTCGCCACTTCAGGCATCATGTAATATGCAAGAATACCACTCAGGAAGAACGGCATATGGTTCAATATGTTCATATACAAACTGGTATAAGCAACATCGAGTTTCAGCATTTCAACCGAAACAAAACAACCTATCGCCCATGCTAAAAATGCGGTTTTCCGGGTGCGGATAAAACAAATCAAGAACGGATAGATTAAGTAAAAAAGCCATTCAATACCCAGTGACCACCCTGCCCAGACAAGGCTGTCCTGCATGGACGGAACCAGGCTGAACAGAAAACTGACAGAAAGCAGCGCAGCAAATGGATTCGGTGAATGATTATAAAGTACATATACTGTCGTCGCTTCAACCGCGAAGGCCAGATAGAATAAAGGCGCTAACCTGAAAATCCTTTTGAGATAAAAATCTCTAAACTTATTGCGTGAAAAAACATCATCACCATAAGCATATGCAATTGAAAATGCACTTATCGCAAAGAAAAAAGTCACGCACGCGGTGAAATGCCCACCCACTCTTTCAATAAACTCAGGGAACTTAAGTCCTGAGTTTCCGATTATATGTACAACAATGACCGACAGCGCCGAAATACCTCGGAGTATATCAGGACCATCAATACGTGGCTTATGCTGAGCGATAGCCGTAGAAGACATAATTCACCTTTTATTATTCAAATAGTTGAGTAACTATTTTTGAAATTAATTACCATTCCAGATATCAAGAAGTTTCAGCGTATATCTCTGAACACTAAGTGGCGGTAAACACCCATGTCTCAAATCAGCTAATTTCTCTGGATTTTTTGACACATCACAAAAAATAGCACTCAATTCATCTGAATTGCCGGCCTCATACAGTATTCCATTAACTCCCTCCTTCACCACCTCAGCAATACCAGGAAGATTTGACGCAATAACTGGACATTTACATGCATGCGCAGAATATACCACCAACGGTGTATTTTCATACCATACTGAAGGGACAATTAATGCGTCAAATTTAGCGATCACCGTGCCAATTTCGTTATTATCGAACGTACCACAGAATTCGATATCCGGATTATCGCTTGCTAATTTAATAAGACTCTCGTAATACTCTGGGAAATCTCCATGAGCACCATATATTTTTAAACTCGCACTATCTTTAGGCAGTTTATTTATCGCATCAATGGCAATATGGCACCCTTTGTGGGGAGCGAGGGTACCAATGAAACCATAACATGGTTTTTTGCTAACGCCTTTCTTTGCCAGGGCTGAATCAGATACTTTGATATCGACGCCGAAATGGCAAAGATGGATCAGCTCCTCGTTAACGCCATGATTGATAAACAACTCACGCATAAATTCATTTGGCGCAACAATTCCATCTAACTTATTTAATGCTGCAACTGTATTATCCAATCGATTATGAAGAGCACTCACTTCCTGGCTCATTGGGAATTGGATAAGCGAGTTTTTTTGGGTGACCTTCGCTACAGTTGCAAAAACAGCAGCAGGAATAAGTTCGATTACCTTACCGACATTATTTTTAAACCTGTCACGTGCAAAATGTTTAATGCAATTGCCCGCATTCTTATCAGGACCGGAGCAATACCTCGCTTCACCCCACATCAATTGAGCTGTCGGACAAATCATCCAAAAATCTGTAGGGGTAAAGAACTGTGGTATCCGTTTCTGATACAAATATTCGATTAAACCGATGCCTAAGCGGTTCAAATGAAAATGATGGACATAGTCAGGCTTAAAATCCTTAACTAAATCAGTGAAAAAATGCTGTGCGAGTAGGTTGTTATAGCCAACTTCGATCATCGATTTTTGACCAAACATTGGGGTGTAGGCATGGTTAAATCGAGTTACGCTCACCCCATCATACGTATAATTATCGAGTCTCTGGTCTTCAGGGGTGTCTTCTTTCCCCGGGAACCCAGTAAAGACATGAACTTCATGCCCCATCGCTATCAATTGCTTCGCAACAGACAGTGTGAGTACCTCTGTACCAGCCTTAAATTCTGGAAAGAATTGATGAACTGTTAATAATATACGCATTAAAAATTACTTCATCCCCACCGGCTTATTTTTCCAGCGTTTCCTTCATCCAACCCGCAGCACGAGCGAGGCCATCGCGCATGCTTACTTTTGGCTCCCAGCCTAATTCTTGCTGGGCAAGCTTGTTGCACAACACACTAATATCGAGATCGAATGTACGGCCAGGTTTATATTCGACATTGAGTGGTTCAGGAATGATGTCGTCCAGCATCGAAATTAAATCATTAAGGCTGGTGCCTGTTCCTGAACTGATATTGAAGCATTCCTGATTTCCATTGTACGTAATGGCCTTAGCAAATGCGTCGGCAACATCACTGACATGGATATAATCACGCTGAACACTACCGTCACCCCAGATTTCAATGGGTTGCCCACGTAGAGCACGATGCAGGAAGACACCTACAGCGCCCTGTGCGGTTTCAACACGTTGTCTCTCACCATAAGGGTTGGCAACACGCAATGTCACTGGCTTGATGCCATGTAACATATGGAACATATGCAGGTATTTCTCGATAGCCAGCTTCGTGATGCCATACGACACAACAGGATCGGTCGGATGCTTTTCATCAATGGGAATATATTGAGGATTGCCATATACCGTGCCGCCGGATGAAATAAAGACAATACGCGAAACCTTCATCTCAACCATCAAATTCAGCATGGTTATCGTCGGTACGATATTGGTCTGTACATCGTAAACGGGATCGTCATTGGAGCTTTTCGGAAGAGTGGTAGAAACCAGATGGACCACCCCTTCCATTCCGCTAATCGCATCTCTGAGATCGTGTGTACTGCTGAAATCGCCGGTTGTCCATTCAACCTTTTCGCTTTCTGCAAATACCCGATAAGGGGGAACGCGTGGACGCTCAAAAATTCGCAATTCATGCCCATCAGCCAGAAGCCGCTCACAAATAGCAGAACCAATAAATCCACCACCGCCAAAAACAACAAGTTTCATTTTCCCTCCGGGGAATTACAGTGCTTCACCATCAAAACAGTAAAACCCGGACGTGCGTTGACGCATCCGGGTTCTGATTCTTAGTTCAGTTGGTAAAGGCTAAATGTTTCTTTCGCCATCACTTCCGTGGTACGCAAATATTCGGTCGTTAAAGACAGTTTTCTCAGCAACCCGGGCGTTTGCAGTATATAGGTGAGTTTCTCGGTGAGGCTGTCGGCATCCCCACGTTTGAAACTGTACCCATTTTCCCCTTCGGTTAAAAATTCTGTCATGCCTTCAACGTCTGAAACCAGCACTGGCGTGTGGGTAGACAGGGAATTCAACAGGACTAATGGACTGTTTTCGTACCAGCGAGAAGGTATGACAAATAAATCGAGATCGCGGAAGATGTCAGCGGTAAGAGATTGTTCAAAGGTCCCCATAAACGAAATACCTTCAACACCCTCACTCATTTTCCGCAGTTCTTCCATGTAGCTCAGCGATTGGTTAGTCGGGCCATAGATTTTCAGCACTGCTGTATTTTTCGGCAGGCGCTTAAAGGCTTCAATGATCAGGTCTGTACCTTTATGCGGAGCAATCTGACCAATATAACCAATCACGGGAATATGATCGCTGCTGCGTTCAGGCTTCGGCTGGCGATCGATATCCATACCAAACCAGAGTTTGGTCATCGGTACCTTGATGCCGTTACTCTCATACGCTTTCTTCAAAAAGGCGGTCGGAGCAACCGCACCTTTATAATAGGTATTATAAAGGTAACCGAGCGTATCAGGGCGCTGAATCAAGTCTTCAGCGAGCCCTTGCAGATGACCATTTTTGAGAAGCCCTGCTCTGTGCGTTCCGACAAGCCCTTTCGCAATAACCGTTGCAGCAGCAGGCATTGCCGCTTTCTTTAGCCAACCGCTGGCATAACCATTTTGCGCTGACTCTTTCAGATAGCAGGCGACGCAGTTGGCCCTTGAAGGAGAAGGGCCGGCACATAAATCACCGTTGGCAGCTTCCAGTTTATTGTTAAAACAGAAACCAAAGAAGTCAGTGAAGGTCGTATAGGTCGGGATGTGCAATTTCCCGGTGACTTCAAGCAACGCTGACGTATGGTTTATCAGATGGGTAATGTGAACCACATCCGGCTTAAGTTCGTTGAGGACCTCTTCCAGTACATCACGCATTTCAGGCTGGTAATACGTTTCTTTAATTCGCGAGTGCGGGATCGCGTTTTTATCAATCGAGATAACCGGAATATCCTCCCAGGTATAACGATGGATCAGTTCATCCTGTTTAGGCTCACCCTGGAAGACCGCAGAAACGACAGCCACATCGTGCCCCCAGGCACGATAGTGTTTTGCCAGACCCAGCGTATAAGTTTCCGTGCCATAAAAATGGTCAGGGAAAAAACAATGTACAAAAAATACAATTTTCATAGTTCGCCGTATTATTTTTCCGTCATTTCAGCGTACAGGCCAGCATAGGCACTGATCATTGCTTGCACGGAGAACAGACCTTCCGCGCGCTGCTGATGCTCACGTCCCAATGCGTCACGCAAAGCATCATTTTCCAGTAATTCGACCGCGATATCGGCCAATTTATTCGCATCTCCAGCCGGGGCCAGCATAGCTTTTGAATTGACGATTTCGCTAATTGCTCCCACGTCATAGCCAATCACTGGCACGCGCATATTCATTGCAAACGGACTCACCTGGCCGAAGCTTTCTTTCCATACAGGGGCAATGAACAGCGACATCCGACGGTAGTAATCCGGGAGTGTGTCATAGTCGACATAGCCGGTGAATTCGAATTGGGATTCCACCCCAGCCGCTTTAACTGCCTGCTGGAATGGACTGAGCAAGCTCCCTCCCCCGACGATCAGGATTTTCGCTTGTGGCCGTTTTTGCGCTATCGCGATGAAAGGCTCGATAGCGTGCTCGTTGAGCTTATCGCACTCAAGGCGATACACCATTCCGACACAATCCTTCGGAACCTCATCATTTTCCTCGCGCATAAAGTGCGAGAAATCAGACCCCGGATAAACAGTGACATGGGAGTCATCAGGGCGACCGAATACATGGCGGACATAATCACTGACGTAAACATAGCGCTTCACGGCTGGCGACATATGCGGTGCAATGGGGGTGTTCACGTTTTCAATCACCGGGATGCCCAGCACTCTTGCCGCTTCAATCGCCTGCGCGTACCAGGGTTCATCCACATCGCCCCAGTAATGCGCATGGACGAAATCGGGTTTTGTCCGCTCGAAGTAATTGATAAACGGCGTGATGTCATTGCAATCACGCTGCTCTTCAATACTCATACCAATGTAAGCAGGCGGATTAGGCGCATAGCTTGTCAGCACGAACTGTTCGTAGTCATGGCCCAGATATTCCACTAAATCGACCACCAAACGTGAAGAACCACCGGTCATAAAATTCGCAATAATATGGGCGATTTTCGGTGCCCCGGCTTTGGTTACCGGCATCTTAATAAGATAGCCCGCCGCGACTTCAGGTACCGCTACCGATGTTTCAGCGCTGTCCGCAGACACGGCAGTTGGTGTGATAACTTGCGCTACAGCCGGTCGACGTGAAAAACGCGTGCGCAGCCAGCGAGAAAGTGGCTGCATTTTACGTCGCAGCACAAGCGGTGTGGCCAGCGAGGCACTGAGATACGCCATATGCAGCACCTTACGCGCACCCCAGGGCTGATAAAGCATGACGTTACGCAAGCGCATCAGGCGAGTCTGCATAATGGCATTCAGTTGATGAATATGCGTGGCCTGCTCTGCAATAGCCTGATCTTTGAGTTGCAGGGTATTCATCAGATTAGTCACAGCGGAATTCAAATCGGACACCGTTGTGCTCAGCTCAGCGACCATCGAATTTTGGTCCACGGCGTTAATATGCTGGTCCGTAATCGTCGAATGCTGGTCGGCAATAGTTCCATGCTGATCGGCAATCATTGCTTGCTGATCGGCAATCGTCGCGTTCTGCTCTGCAATCATTGAACTTTGCTCTGCGATCGTCGAACTCTGATCTGCAATCGTTGAGCTCTGATCTACAATCGTTGCGCCCTGATCACTAATCGTCGCATTTTGATCTGCAATGGTCTCATTCTGATCCGCAATCGTATCATTAAGGCCCGCGACCATTGAATTCATGCCAATGAGCGTCGCATTCTGTTCAGCAATGACAGATTTCAGCGTTCCTATCGTGGAGTCCTTCACGCCAACAACTTGTTTAAGTGATTGATAATCTTCAGTTTGTTGATGCAAGGAAACATTTTGCTGGTGTAGCGACTCAGCTTCCTGCTGCAAAGACTCTGTTTGCTGGTGCAACGACTCTTTTTGCTGCTGCAACGAATCATATTGTTGACGCAACGCCTGCGATGCTTCAACGGTCTTTTCCATTGATTGTGCATACTCACCCAAAGCGGATAGCTGCACGTTAAGTGCTGCGTTCAGCGCACTCTTCGAGGTCGCCTGAGCCTGCGGACTGCGGGTCAACTGGAGCCACCACCATGGCTTATCTTTGAAGCAGTCAATGTTTGCCAGCGCGTAGGCACAGTTGCTTGCAAAATCGAGCACTGTTGAAAGTTCAGGTAATCCAAATTCAACCGGGTCATTTAAGTCACCCAGGCTGAGTTTCCAGTCAGCGCTCAACGCCCGATGTGCAAAGGCAATGCCTTCTGACCAGGACTGGCGCGCAGCATCCACCTCACACGCATTCAGATTGAGCACACCCAGATAGAGGTAAGCTTCAACGACGCGATTTGCCAGCAGCGGGCTAAATTGCAACGCATCCGTCGTAACACAACGCTCAAAGGACGCTTTGGCTTTAGCGTGCAATCCCGCTTTGAGCCACAATTTGGCCATCACAAAATTCGATGAAATCATCCAACGAATAGCATGTGGTGTTGTCGGTTTACTCTCAATATAACTCTCTACACGTTCAGCAAAAGCTTCTAAGGAATCCAGCGTTGCGGCTGTTTTCTCACCTAACAGCTGATAGCCCTGAACGCAGATGGCCGCGCCAGTATCTGCGCTGCTGTCCTGATTTGCGAGATACACCTGCTCCGTCATCTGATTCAACAGCGCTTTGTTTTTCTGACGCCAGCCAATATCAACCATGCCACGCACTAACCACGGATTTTTGTAATCTCTGGCAAAGGCGGTCACATTCCATTCCGGGAAAACATAGGTTTTATGCTGTGTTTCATGGTACGCAACGTTTTGCGAGGCTAAAGGTGATTTCACACCTACAGCTAACCACCACTCCGATGGCGGGGCTTCAGCCTCATTCGCATCAACATCAATACTGTAAATTTCACGTTTAGCGGGAACCCATTCTTTGCTGCCCGCGTGCTTTTTATAATGCGTGGCGGATTGAACGGTGACATTTTCAACGTCAAAGTGCGCTTTAATCTGATCCCGAATTTTATCCAGCGTGTAAACATGTAAATGGAACGGGTTTGGATCTTCCCCCGTTTCGTCACTCCAGTCATTCGGTACGCTGACAATCACCCGGCCTGCCGGCGTCAGGATTCGCTGAAATTCTTTCAGAACCGTTTCCGGCTCCTGGATATGCTCGAGCGTCTCAAACGAAATGACCACATCCACGGAGTTATCAGCAATGCCATACAGCGCCTCAGGGAGCATGCCGGCTTCGAAGCTAAGATTGTGTACCTCAGGCGTGAAGTTTATGCTCGCATAATCTATCGCGTAATCACTGCCATCAATACCGAGAGTCTTCCTGGCCATGGTGCCACACTGGATAAGATAGCTGCCATATCCCAGACCACACGCCGCATCAAGCACGGTATCACCAGGGCGAACGAACGACGCCGCCCACTGGTAACGTGCAATATGCGCATCTGAACGTTCCCCTGCTTCACGGGTCATGTCCATATGCAAATCACGCTCTTCTTTCAACGCTTCAAGCGGATAACGCGTCATTGCATTGTGTGAGATGCGCTCTAACAGAATGATTGACTCACCGCTTTCACGTCCCAGGGCTTCGTAATCGTTGATCAAATAATAAGACGGATGTTTGCGGAACCCGTGATCAAAGAAGAAACGTTCCCACGCATTTCGATCCTGCACGGTTTGTCTTTGATCGTTCAGCATCGCGGCTCTGGTCACGATGCGCAAATAGAGGGAACGGCGAGTAATTCGCGCCATTTCTTTTACAACATCACCCAGCTGCTCCGGATTAATATCTTCCAGACAAAACAGCGCAATCGTTGTGTCAACAGAAAGGTCATCAAAAGGCAGTTGTGACAAGTTCGCCTGGGTGAACCGCTCAGGCATAATGCTATTAGCAAGTGCCACAGCTTCGGCGGAGTCATCAACGCCGTGTGCATCCATCCCCAGAGAGAGCAATTCCTGGACTATTTTTCCGTTACCCGAGCCAATATGCAGGTATTTCTGTCCACCGCATGAATTTAAAATTTCACGAGTAATGACTTCAGCGTTTTCAAAATTCTTCATTTAAGTAGCCTGTATGTATCAGGTATATTTCAGGAACCGTTTGTGGTTTTAATTAATGACTAAAGCAAATCACTGGTCATGCGCAAATCGGCGACACCACCAAAATGATAAGCTTGAGGATCCGTATTGACCGTAAAGAACGCAGCCTCATCGATCCAATGAATCATTCTTTGTTCGGCATAATAAGGTTTTCCTTCCTCACTAATTGAAACCTGAATTTCATAAAGATTAGGCCCCATTCCACAAATGAATTCAAATTTAACGCTGAAGAGTTCATTTTGCTCAAATTCACGGTGCCAGAACACATCCTTCGCTTCAGAGGCACCATTAAGAATGGCCATATCCTGGTTAAGCGTGCCCCAGGAATACATTTTCACACCCTCTTTATTTCGGATGCGCAAACCAACATTAAGGTGTTTAAGTGGTGCATGCGTCCGGCATTGCACTATCACCGTAACGGGATCGCGTGGGTCAAAATTCGAGCAAGGTTCACCTTTGCTATCGAAAAGAGAGACATCCAGGACTTCCGCATCCAAATCACCAAATGAGAATGCTTTTAATCTTTCAGAGAAACTCGGCGTATCCTGCTCATCGCCAGTGTTCTGGCTTTCCGGAATGACGGCCGGGATTTCTTCACTCTTCGGTGCAGACTCAGATGCTGCAAGTTCAGCCTTGAGCTGCGCTTTTTCATTCATTATTTCGCGCGTTTGACGGGCTTTCTCTTTTAGATGCTGTGCGGCCTGGCTTAAGCGCTGTGACTCAATCTCATGCAGCGATTTGCGATATTCCAGCAGTGCATCTGCAGATGTCCCAGAAAATTTAACCACACCGTGCTCAAGGAAGATGGCTTTGTTCGTCATTGTGCGAACTGATTCTTGATCGTGTGACACGAAAAGCAGTGTTGTGCCATTGGTACGCAATTTTTCCATGCGTTCAAAGCAGCGCTTTTGAAATAATGCATCACCTACAGCCAGCGCTTCATCGACGATAAGAATATCAGGCTCAATACAAACCTGAACAGCAAAGGCAAGACGTACCAGCATACCACTGGAATATGTCTTGGTCGGCTGATCAATAAACTCGCCGATATCAGCAAACGTCAGGATTTCATCAAACTTATCGTTAATTTCTGCTTCCGTTAACCCTAAAACAGCACCGTTCATATAAACGTTTTCACGTCCGGTGAAATCAGGGTTGAAACCAGAGCCAAGCTCAAGCAATGCAGCCACTCGTCCATGGGTTTTCACGGTGCCCGAACTTGGGTTTAGTGTTCCACAGATGAGCTGTAACAAGGTGGACTTACCGGAACCGTTTTGTCCAATAATCCCCACTGACTCCCCTTTGACAATATCAAAAGAGATATCATGTAACGCCCAAAATTCGCGAAAAAGAGGTTTCGCTTGTTTACCTACCAGACTGCGCAGTCCTGAATAAATGGATTGCTTCAACCGATCGGAAGGACGGTCATAAATTTGATAGCATTTACTCAGGTTTTTAACCTGAATGGCAAAATCAGAGCACATCCGCAAACCCCTTACGCGTTTTCTGGAACCAGGCAAAACCGATCCAGGCAATAACAAAAGCAGCAATCCAGTAAATAGCAAGTACACCAAAATCAGGGGTTTTTCCCCAATAGAGTATGTCGCGTGTTTGCTCAATTACAGTGGTCAAGGGGTTGAAGTACATAAGCTGTCTAAATTCAGGCGGGAGAATATCCGCTGAATAAAACACTGGGCTTAAAAACATTAATGCGGTGGTAAACAAGGTAATAAACTGATTGATATCACGCAAATAAACCCCGAGAGAAGCCAGTATCCAACTCACCCCTAACGTAATGACCATTAGTGGAAGTAGAATGAGTGGGAAATATAGGACAGTCAAATGCGGAATACCAAAGAACACAGAGTATGCGACGATCCATACAAACAAGCTAATCACTGTATGGAATAACGCAGATCCTAAAGCGACTACCGGCAGTATTTCCAGAGGATAGACAACTTTTTTCACATAGTTGACGTTAGAGAGGATTAATTGCGGCGCTTTATTCAAACATTCGGAGAAAAGGTTGAACACAATCAGACCGGCAAATAAAACCAACGCGAATTCACCTTTAGATGCACTTCCACCGGCCCACTTGGCTTTGAAAATTTCACTAAAAACGAATGTGTACACGAGCAGCATAAACAGAGGATTAATCAATGACCACACGATCCCCATTGAAGAACCGCGGTAACGCCCCTGAACTTCTCGAATGGTCGTTGTTTTTATTAAATATCTGTTTCGCCAAAGAGTTGCCAGCATTTCAAATGGGCTTGTTGAAAATAATTGCATTAAAACACCTTATTGATAACGCCTAAAAAGTTGAAGTTATGTCGTAAAACATAAATCATACTTTTTTTAAAATCGCTGATATAAAAACAGCTAAAGTATCTACAGAATTTTGCCTGTAGAGACCCAGTTTAAGGAAGTAATAAACTCGAGCGAAAACACACTTATCATGTATCGCTTTAAACCAGGTAAATCTATCCTGATTATCAGCAGTGAGAAGCGCACGGTTTTTATCGAGTGCACGTATGTGCGATGCATTCCAGTTACGATACTGCCCTTGCAATATCTTCTGGAGTCTTAAGAGACGCGC
The DNA here is from genome assembly GCA_963530515.1 of uncultured Enterobacteriaceae bacterium. Lineage (GTDB taxonomy): Bacteria > Pseudomonadota > Gammaproteobacteria > Enterobacterales > Enterobacteriaceae > CBFFRJ01. The sequence continues at coordinate 112,076 of CAUSEC010000004.1, forward strand.
TCGAAATCCAAGGTTAGTTCCAATTAAGTTTTCCCCATGCTGTCTGTAGCCCAACGTAGGTTCGGGATCATAACGAATCGCACCATTTGCTCCTGAAATCAGTATGTAAATCCACCAGTCATGACTCACGACATCCACCAGGCCAGCACGTTTCACAAGTTCTCGTGCAGCCTGGTTCATGACCATCGTATTCCCACCGCCGATATTTTGTACTAGCGCATTTGAAAATGAAGGGGGACGGCAAAACAAAGGGGAACAGCCGAGGCTTTCCCCATCGTTATTAACGAGAAGAGTGCGAGAGCAATATAGCGCAGGAGTATCAGAGGGAATCTCTTTTAACCAGGCTACAGCACGCTCTGTCTTTTTCTCAAACCAGACATCATCTTGATCGGAAAAAGAAAAATAGTCAGCCTCAATGTCATCCCGGAAAAGCAGCGATAGAAAGTTGCTAACGAAACCTTTACCGGGACCGGATACGATTTTAACTTTCGACGTATTTTTTTCAGCAAAATCATTGAGCAACGTGAGTGTATTATCAGATGAACCGTCATCCGATACTATTAACTGCCAGTCGCCATAAGATTGTCTTTCAAAAGAATCCAGCTGCTCGCTGATATAGCGTTCACCTTGATATGTAGCCATAAGAATTGCAACGCGGTGTTCTTTTGCAAATGTCATTAAAAGTCTTCTCGTTGAAACATATAGTCAGGCAAGCCAATAACAGCAAAAAATAAAATTTTCAAATGCATCTATTTTTGCACGGTGTTTCATGACTATTCGTTATTTATAACATTCAGCTTCCGAAAGAGATTTACCAGACATATCTTTTTGAGATAATTGCAGTTCAGCAATCTTTGGCCAGTCAATATTAAGAGATGAGTCATTCCAGATAATGCAGCGCTCGGTTTGCGGCGCATAATAGTTCGTTGCTTTGTAGAGGAACTGTGCGCGATCGCTTAATGTCACGAAGCCATGTGCAAATCCTTCCGGGATCCAGAGTTGGCGTTTATTCTCAGCGCTCAAAACAACCCCGACCCACTGACCAAATGTCGGTGATGATTTTCTGACATCAACAGCAACATCAAAAACTTCGCCAACTACGCAGCGAACCAGTTTACCTTGTGCGCACGGGTCGAGCTGATAATGCAATCCTCGTAAAACGCCACGCTGAGATTCAGAGTGATTATCCTGAACGAACTCAACGCTACGCCCTACGGCTTCATCAAAGATGGCTTTGTTATAGCTTTCTAAGAAAAACCCACGAGAATCACCAAAGACATTTGGCTCAAAAATAATCACTTCTGGAAGATCTGTTTTAACTATTTTCATCTTAATGCCTGACTACTTTTGCAAAATTTCAGTAACGACACGTTCCACACCCACTTCCCAGGCAGGCAAAACAACATTAAATTCACGCTGGAATTTTTCATTCGATAATCTCGAATTAAGGGGTCGTTTTGCTGGCGTCGGATAAGAAGAGGTAGAAACCCCCAGTATATTATTGATTTTTAATGTTTCGCCTCTATCTCTGGCAAGAGCAAAAACATGTTTGGCATAGTCATACCACGTCGTCACACCACTGGCGACAAGGTGATAGGTTCCATATGTTGTCGAACCAGAACGTATCGCGATGGCAGTACAATCAGCCAGTAATTCAGCGCCCGTAGGTGCCCCATGCTGATCGTTAATAATGGAAAGCTGGTCTTTCTCTTTCGCCAGTCGAAGCATCGTTTTGGCAAAGTTTGCGCCACGGGTGGCATAAACCCAGCTCGTACGGAAAATGAAGTGACGAGGATTAAACGCAGCGACGGCAACTTCGCCAGCTAACTTGGTCGCACCATAAACATTTACCGGAGCAGGTTCCTCATTCTCAAGGCGAAAATGGCTACCCTGCCCGTTAAAAACATAATCCGTAGAATAATGAATCAGCAGCGCACCCAGTTTCGCGGTTTCTTGCGCAATCACAGCAACGCTGTCTGCATTCAACAATTGCGCCAGTTCCTGCTCACTTTCCGCTTTATCGACTGCCGTATGTGCTGCGGCATTAACCACCACATCTGGCTTAACGCTACGAATGGTCTGCGCAATACCTTCAGGCTTTGTGAGATCACCACAAAGTTCTGTGTCGAAAAAATCAACCGCAACCAACTCGCCCAACGTAGAAAGGGAGCGTTGCAGCTCCCATCCGACCTGGCCATTTTTGCCTATCAATAAGATCTTCATATTTTCACAACCGCAGCACAGTCAGGATCACTCGCTAATCAAATGCTCAAGATAGCGACCATAGTCTGTTTTCGACAGAATCTTAATCTGATCGGCAACTTGCTCTTTACTCAACCATCCCTTACGGAAAGCGATCTCTTCGAGGCAGGCTACTTTCAGCCCCTGACGTTTCTCGATGGTATGGATAAACTGCGAAGCTTCAACCAGGCTGTCATGGGTACCGGTGTCAAGCCAGGCAAAACCACGGCCTAACAGCTCAACCTGCAATTCACCACGCTCCAGATACATCTGGTTCAACGTGGTAATTTCCAGTTCCCCTCGGGCTGACGGTTTAACCTGTTTCGCCATCTCGACAACATTCTTGTCATAGAAATAGAGGCCGGTGACCGCCCAGTTGGATTTTGGTTTCAGTGGTTTTTCTTCAATGGACAACGCTTTGTAGTTTTCATCGAAATCCACAACCCCAAAACGTTCTGGATCCTGAACCTGGTAACCAAACACCATCGCGCCCTGCGTTAAATTCGCAGCGGTATCGAGTTTTTTGCCAAAGCTTTGACCAAAATAGATATTGTCGCCTAAGACCAATGCGCAAGGTTCGTTATTAATGAACTCTTCGCCGATGATAAAGGCCTGTGCGAGACCATCAGGTGATGGCTGAACTTCGTAGCTCAGGTTGATGCCAAACTGAGAGCCATCACCTAAAAGGCGTTTGAATGCAGGCATGTCATCAGGCGTCGTGATAATTAAAATGTCACGAATACCCGCTAACATCAGCACTGAGATTGGATAAAAAATCATCGGTTTGTCATAAACGGGCAAAAGCTGTTTAGACACACCTTGCGTAATAGGATAAAGGCGGGTACCAGAACCACCCGCGAGAACGATGCCTTTCATTACTATTTCCTTTAATTAATCTGCAAGACCCAGACGTTCACCCGCGTAAGAACCGTCCATCACACGTTGCCACCAGGCCTGATTATTTAAATACCAGTGAACAGTTTTACGAATGCCGGATTCAAACGTCTCTTGCGGCACCCAGCCAAGATCTTCTTTAATTTTATTAGCATCGATAGCATAGCGCAGATCGTGGCCCGGACGGTCGGTCACATAAGTAATGAGTTGCTCAAACTGGCTGATTCCCTCTGGCTTATTCTCAATAACGTCATCCAGAATGGCGCAAATGGTTTTCACAACATCAATATTTTTACGTTCGTTATGCCCACCAATGTTGTAGGTTTCGCCAGCAGTACCGCTGGTGACAACTTTGTATAACGCGCGTGCATGGTCTTCGACGAATAACCAATCGCGAATTTGCTCACCGTTTCCGTAGACAGGTAAAGGCTTGCCTGCCAACGCATTGAGAATAATCAGCGGAATCAGTTTTTCAGGGAAATGATAAGGACCGTAATTATTAGAACAGTTCGTCACGAGCGTCGGTAAACCATAGGTACGACGCCATGCACGAACTAAATGGTCGCTGGAAGCTTTGGAGGAGGAATAAGGGCTGCTCGGAGAATAAGGCGTGGTTTCAGTAAACAGCGGTAAAGGCTCACCGGCAGGGACTTCGTCTGGATGCGGCAGGTCACCATAAACTTCATCTGTTGAAATATGATGGAAGCGAAACGCTGTCTTACGTGCTTCATCGAGTTGCGACCAGTACTTACGCGCAGCTTCTAACAGAACGTAAGTACCCACGATGTTGGTTTCAATGAAAGCCGCAGGGCCAGTGATTGAGCGATCAACATGGCTTTCAGCCGCTAAATGCATCACAGCATCCGGTTGATGATCGGCAAAAATACGCGCCATGGCCTCGCCATCACAAATATCCGCCTGCTCAAAATGATAACGAGAATTATTTTCAACATCAGTTAATGACTCAAGATTACCTGCATAGGTTAACTTATCAACGTTTACAACAGCATCTTGCGTGTTATTAATGATATGACGAACAACTGCAGATCCAATAAAACCTGCCCCACCGGTGACCAGTATTTTCACGAGAATATTCCGTTTACTTTTGCCAATTTAATCTGTAGCACTGGAAAGCATATGCCGGGTGCGTCGGTGCGCGTGTTTCATCAAGGCACGCTACCGCCCCTGGCTCATTAGCTACCAGTATGCTATGCGTAACAATCTTCAATTCAAAAGCGTGCAGGATTGTTTAAATCTTAATCATTGCCCGGCACGAAATGTTAAAAACTATTTTCTTCTTTTATAGTCCTGGAAACAAGAAAAAATCTCAAAGATTTAAATAAGAAAGGTCCCTCTTTCACTTTTATTAATCATTGATTTGACAGAAAAAACAAAAAAAAAGCAGTGAGAATGTTCTGAAGGCAACCGCACTTCATGACTACTCACTGCTGCTTTTTATTGCAAATTATCTGTTTTGAGTGAACTTTTGGAACGACTCATTGTGTCAAAAGTTTTTTAATACTCTCACGGAATTTTTGGCCTTCCTTCAGATTGCGTAGACCATAGCTGACGAAAGCCTGCATATAGCCCATTTTCTTACCGCAGTCGAAGCTGTCACCGGTCATCAGAACCGCATCCACAGATTGCTTACTTGCCAGTTTGGCGATGGCATCGGTCAGCTGGATACGTCCCCAGGCGCCAGGTTCAGTTTGTTCCAGTTCGTTCCAGATATCAGCGGACAACACATAGCGCCCCACCGCCATCAAATCCGAGTCCAGCGTCTGCGGCTGATCTGGTTTCTCAATAAACTCAACAATGCGGCTAATTTTACCTTCTGTATCCAGCGGCTCTTTCGTCTGGATAACAGAGTACTCAGACAGATCGCCATCCATGCGTTTTGCCAGCACCTGGCTGCGACCGGTCTCATTGAAACGCGCCACCATCGACGCCAGGTTGTAACGCAATGGGTCGGCAGATGCCGTATCCAGCACGATATCCGGCAGAACCACCACGAATGGATTATCACCCACAATTGGACGCGCGCAGAGAATGGAATGGCCCAGTCCCAGCGGCTGCGCCTGGCGCACGTTCATGATAGTCACGCCCGGCGGACAGATGGATTGCACTTCGGCGAGCAACTGACGCTTAACACGCTGTTCAAGCAGCGCTTCAAGCTCATAGGAGGTGTCAAAATGGTTTTCGACCGCATTCTTGGACGAATGGGTAACGAGGACGATCTCTTTGATCCCGGCAGCCACAATCTCGTCGACGATATATTGAATCATTGGTTTATCGACGATCGGTAGCATCTCTTTTGGGATGGCCTTCGTGGCGGGTAGCAAATGCATCCCCAAACCGGCTACCGGAATAACTGCTTTCAAATTAATCATTATATCTTCCACCTGTAAATGATTGATAAATTATAGGCCTTCAACTTTTTTTCGCCAGTAAGTCCATGACAAATCACGGCGAAAGATGTTACGCCGATTGTCGAAAAATTGCTGTAGATATAATCTCAGTACCGCATGCAAGTCACCAGGATTCTTCGCATTCCGGCGGAATGAAAAAGGTCATCGCCGTGCGGGCAAGCGGAAGTTGAGGTTTTCCACATTAATGGTCTGATGATCGATACGGTCTATATCGACTGAGTTTTCACCGTTTTCGTTAACGGCTTTAATATTCGTCAGTGACAATAACGTATCCTGCTTCGCCATAAAGCGACCCCGGACATCTTTACGCAAATCAAAATTCAGCGTCAACGCAGGCCCGATTTTTGCCTCCTGCATCACGCTGATATTTCTGAGGAACAAATGCTGTGGTTTGTTGTGTATTTCCAGACTGGCGCGGCGCAAATTAAGGTTAGTGATGGCAACAAAGGAAGTTGCATTGCCGGATGAAATCTGAATTCCGCGCAATTTATAATCACTTTCCCGGTTATCCTGCTGGATATCATTGAGTTTGAAGTTTTGCGGAATGGACAAATAATCGCCTTTTATTACGCCATAGCCAATCAACATGCCCGCGCTGTTCACCATGCTTACGTTATCAATAACGAAATTATCGCAGCCATAAATTGCGACAGTCGCGTTGTCGATTCCGGCTTTTTTGCTGTAATCCGGCGTAATATTTTTTGCCTTAATGTTACGAATAATAAAATGCTTGCCGTTCTCAACGTGGACAAGCTGTCGGCAGTGACTGCCCGTAATATTCGCCACAACAAAGTTTTTCACCGCCTGATCTTCAGGGTAAGCGTTATCGTAGGTACTCCCCGCCAGACCAATACCGATGCCCCAGTTGATTTTACCGTTCGTGCAGTCGATATGGTCGATAACGTGGTCGGAAATCAGGATATCGCTATCGTTAATGGCCACGTTCCATTCAATGGCATCGCCCTGCAAATAACTGAATTTACTGTTCGTAATACGCGCGCCTGCAACCTGGTTATGAAATCCCTGGCGCAGGATCGCATAGTTCGCTTTGGTGACCGTGATGTTATCGATGAGCAGATTACGCATGATCTCAGGCTGTTTACCGCCAATATAAATCTGCGTGACCGGGCTATAGCCGCTCATGCTGACCCCCTGGATAACACAGTTCGACCCGCGCACATCCAGCGTCAGGTTATACAGACTCCCGCCTCCCTCACCGACAACTTTACTGCCATCCTGGAGCACCAGTCGCCCGCGCCCATTGCTTTTGATAGCGCCGCGCACGAGCAACGTTTTGCCTGGTGGAATAAACACCCCGGTGTTCATGTTCTCACACACCAGATCCGCCGGAATTTCCACCGTCTGCGCCTCGCTAAAGCCCTGCTTAAGCGCGGCAGGCCAGTCGGTGGTCTGATAACGGCGAATATCCACAACATTACCGCCGGTGGCCGCGCGCACCAGCGGAGAGTGCAGCAGGGGAAGTGCCGCCAGCGCACTGCCGGTTGCCAGAAATTTTCGTCGCGTAAAGACGGGATGACCCTTTCGTTCAAACATAAAACCTCGTGTTCAGAGCGCCTGGAGCAGCGTGGCGAGATGCTGATTGATGCGTTGCTGGTTAAACTCGACCTCAATCTTCTGCCGGGCTTGTGCGACGACCGGGGTCAGATCCTGGCTCCGAATTGCGGAGAACGTCGCCAGCCTTTCCGCCAGCGCCACGGCGTCATTTTCCGGTACCAGCCAGCCGGATTTGTTGGCATCCACCAGTTCAGGAATGCCGCTGTGCACGGTGGACACCACCGGGATCCCCACCGCCATCGCTTCCATCAATGCCACCGGGATCCCCTCCATATCGCCATCTGCACCGGTGACCGAAGGCAGCAAAAAGACATCGGCATCATCAAGAATCGCTTTCACCTCGTGGCTCGGTTTAAAGCCCGGCATCTCAATCACATCCTCAAGCTGGAATTGTTCGATTAAGGTGCGCAGGCGCTGCTCCCACGGGCCAATTCCCAGTATCCGGTAAGTAAAAGCAACGCCCTGGGCTTTAAGCAACCGGCAGGCTTCAATAGCAACGTGCAGACCTTTTTTCTCGGTCAAACGGGCCACGGAGACAATCTGTAGCGGCGTGCCCGGCACTTTCACCGGGCGCAGGGTAAAGCGGGTGATGTCCACTCCCATGCGGGAAATGGCAATTTTTTCCATCGGGCAGCCCATCGCCAGCAGGCGTGAGGCCCACAGTTCACTGATCGGCAGCATCAAATCACCGCGACGAAAGAGCTGCTGGTACTCCGGCGTGTAGTGGTTCAGCACCTCCCGGTGTGACACATCAATTCCGTGAAACACGGTGGCGATTTTGCCTTTGAGCATCCCCAGTTCGCGCAGTTTGGCCGCCGTCACTCCGGCAGGGCCGAAGTGGGCAATAAACACATCCGCGCTAAACACCCGTGGCGTAAGGCCACAAATGGCCGCCAGAATCAGATTGCGCGCCTCCTCGCCGTAACGGGACATATTCAGCGCCTTCCAGGTGCTCGCCCGCCCGGCGCCAGCCAAAATGGCCAGCCCACGGTAGCGGAGTTTCGCCAGTTTGCCTTCCGGCTCATCGAGCAGCCAGTGGGTTTTCTCCGCCAGTCGGTATTCGCGCCAGGCCGCATGGGTATTGCTCAAATCCCCTTTATGCAGGGCGACGATTTCCACCTCATAACCCATGTTGATAAAGGCAACAATCTGGTTGAGCACAAAGGTTTCCGAGGCAAGCGGAAATTTCAGCAGGAAGAAACTGACCTTCATTTCGCCCCCCGAATTCTGTCCAGCACCGATTTGACCATTAGCGCCCCTTTCTCCCGCTCCGCATTAACCGCCGCCGCCAGGCGCTGATTCAGTGCAGGCAGTTGCCCCAGCGTGTCGGCCGCCATGGCGGCAAGTGATCCATCCAGTAAATGACGAATGTCCACCGCCATCTCCGGCATGCCCAACTGCTTCATGATCCCCGCAGACTTGTGTTCGTAGTTAATCGCAATCGCCGGGGTGCCAAAGTTCATGGAAATGATGGCCGAGTGCAGACGCGTGCCGACCGTCAAATCACAGGCGGCGAGGATTTTGCCCATCTCCAGATCGTTTAACTCGTCCATAACGACGTGGTAGCGCGACGGGTCGCTGATGTGCTTACGCAGGTTCAGCGCCACCATCCGGTCATCTTTGTTGTAGCTGTCAATACCGGTACAGGTAGAGAGCGCAATAACCTGCCAGCCTGCATCGATAACCCGGTTCACCACCCCGGCAAAGGCCTCTTCATAGGCCTGTTGAGTTGTCCCCAGCCGCTTATCAAAGGGGGCCAGTTCACGCAGCGTAATGGCGACGGTTTTCTGCTTGCCCGCCACTTCCAGCCAGTGGCGCACCGCATAGCTGGGAACAAAATTCGCGTCGTCCTCCACCAGCCAGGCCGTATCGACCCCCTGCTCCACTTTGGCAGTGGTAATGTCGCTTTTCTTCATTAAATCGAGGCTGACGGTTTCACGCAGGATCAGCGCTTCGCAATGGCCGAACGCGTAGTTCGCCAGGTGATTAAACTGCGGGTCCTGGAACGGCCCGACGCTGTGCCCAATCATGTACAGCGGCTTTTTCGCCATAAAGGTGCAGAGCGCATGTTCAAACTGCGGCACGCCGTAGAGATCGACAAAAAAGGAGCCGCCCACCTGCACAATGGCATCGTAATTCGACAGCAGACGCACAAAATCAGTAAACCCCTGTGCGATGGCAATATTGCGCAGTTTGCCGCTGTCAGTGACGCGAGAGAGCAGCACCTGGTGTTGATAACGGCGACGAAGGATTTTTTTCACCCGGCCCACCAGCCCGGCGGCGGTGTTGTGGGCTTTCATCTGGCTGTACAGCGGATCACCCATCACCGGGCGGTTGAGGAGCCAGGAAGAACTGACCGGATAGCGGCTCATAACGTCCACTTCGGCCTGGGGTTCAATGCGGGCAATCGCATCCAGCAACCCACGCAGAATGGCGCTGTCGCCACGGTTGCCGCAGGTGTGATTACCAAGAATTAATAGTTTCATACTGACCTCTTAAAAAATTCCCCTCACCCTAACCCTCTCCCCACAGGGGAGAGGGGACTGCACAGTGCGTCTTTTCACCCTCGCCCCTCAGGGGAGAGGGCCGGGGTGAGGGGGTAAATTAATATCAACCGGCTCGTAGCAGCGTTTTCATTTTCTCGTTACGGCAAAACTGGCGCTTCATCTCCACCACCAGCGCATTGCGTGACAGCACAATCATCAGTGCAAAGGCCAGTACTCCGGCCCCCACCTGAAGCGCCAGTAACGGCGCAACAGAGACGTGCCCAGCCAGCGCAAGGCCGAGGCCATAGCTCACCGCCAGGGTGGGCAGCGTGAGATAAAACGGCAGCCACAGGCTCAGGATGTACTGACGGTAGCTGGAACCCAGCACCGGCTTAATCATCACGAAATAGCTCAGAATGGTGTTGATAATCTGTACCAGCAGGAAGCCCAGGGTGACGCCAGGCGCCCCCGCCAGATGGCCGCCTATAATGATGGCGGGAATAAACAGGAAGGTTTTAAAGACATTGAATTTAAAGCTGATATCCACCCGTGCTTTCGCCATCAGCAGCGAACCGATGGGGTTACCCACCGCCCGCAGCAGCCCGACGATACACAGCAGTTGCAGAATAGGGATAATGCTGGCCCATTTTTCGCCAAACACCAGCGGCACAAAGTTATTGGAGACCACCAGCAGCCCCAGCAGGATCGGGAAGTTGATAATCCCCACCACCGAAAGCAGCTTGTAGAAGTTAAGACGCAGTTTTTCCGTATCATCCTGAATTTTGGCGAATGCCGGGAAGAGCACACGGGTAATGATCGGGTTGAGCTTCATGGGCGGCACCACTGCCACGTTGTAAGCCAGGTTGTAGCCACCGGCGACGCTCGCTCCCAGAATGCGCGCCAGCACCAGGGTGGAAAGGTTGGTGTTGACGTAGTTGATGATACTGTCCGCCGTCAGCCAGGCGCCAAACTTGAGATTCGAACTCACCGAACGCAGGGAAAAATGCAGCCCTGGGCGGTAAATCTTGCGTCCAAACCAGCCGAACAGCAGCGTGCGTACCGCCGTATTCACCAGATACCCCAGAATAGCGGTCATTGCCAGCGGCCAGTAAAAGGCGCTGATAACAGTAAAGGAGAAACCTGCCAGCACCGACAGCGTCTCAATGCTGCCGATTTTGCTGAACTCCAGCTCCTTTTGCATCAGCGCCCGGAACTGCTGACCATGGGGAATAACCACAAACGCCAGCGCCAGTGTCTTGATAAGCGGCGCCAGATCCGGGTTATTCAGCACATCGGCAATCAGGCCACTCAACGCAAAAATCGCCACACAGACCACCAACCCCAGCCCTACGTTCAGCCAGTACAAGGTGGTCAGTTCAAGGTGGCTTATCTCTTTACGCTGGATAATGGAATTGGCAATACCGAAATCAGACAGGGTGTCCGCCAGCGCAATGATCACCAGCGAAATGGTCAGTAAGCCGAACTGATGGTTATCAATGATGCGCGCCAGCACAGTCATCTGGATCAGCCCAAGGCCAATAATGGTCAGCGTTGCCATCGCCGACCATTTTGCCCCGCTGATGGTTTTTTCTCTCAGGCTCATGACCTTTCCTTAATACGCCGCTTTGTTCACAAAGCCTTTAAAGATGGTCAGAAAAACGATTTTGATGTCGAACCACAGGCTCCATTCACGGATGTACTCCAGGTCGAACTCAATACGTTTTTCCATTTTCTCCAGCGTGTCGGTCTCGCCGCGCCAGCCGTTGATTTGTGCCCAACCGGTAATACCCGGTTTCACCTTGTGGCGCAGCATGTAGCCTTCGATCAACTGGCGGTACTGCTCATTGTGCGCAACCGCATGCGGGCGGGGGCCGACGATGGACATCCCGCCGGTCAGCACATTGATAAACTGCGGCAGTTCATCGAGGGACGTGCGGCGCAAAAAGCTCCCCACTTTGGTCACACGCGGATCGTTTTGCGTAGCCTGAGTCACCACTTTGTCGTTCTCCATCACCTTCATGGAGCGGAATTTCCACACCATGATCGGCTTGCCGTCCATGCCATAACGTTTCTGGCGGAAAATCACCGGCCCTGCGGACGTCATTTTCACCGCCACTGAAATAGCCAGCAGCACGGGAGAGATGAGCATCAGAATGAGCGAGGACAACACGATGTCTTCCAGACGTTTAAGCACGCGGTTAATCCCGGAAAGCGGGGTGTCATACAGCGGCACCACCGGCACCCCGTTCACTTCCTCGATACGAGAATGGAGAATATTGAAGGTAAACACGTCAGGAATGAGAATGACCGAACAGGTGGTGTCCGCCAGATCCCGCACCAGTTTTTTAATGCAGGCCGCGTCGTTCATCGACATGGCGATGTAGACGTTGTGCATCTTGCCCGCACGAGCGTCATCGACCAGTTGTTCAACATTCCCCACCCAGTCGCTGCCAACGCCATCGGGTTTGGCGTCATGATAGACCCCGACCACGTCAAACCCGAGCCACGGTTCATTGCGAAAACTGTCCATCAACGCCTGTCCGGCGGGAAGATCGCCCACTACCGCCACCCGGCGCGTGTTATAGCCATGATTACGCAGCCAGCCCGCGCCAAAGCGAATGACGCCGCGGCAGATAACCAGGCCTGAGCTGCTTAGCATGTACCAGGCAAAATAGAGGGCAAAGGTATTGTTGAGTTCGCTGCGAAACGCCACCAGACCGGCGCTGAAAACAAAGCTCAGCGTCCAGTTTTGCAACAGCAAAACCAGTTCGGTCATAAAACGCACACCACGCCATGAGCGATAAAAATCGGTCATGCCGCCAATCATCTGGAACACTACCAGGGTAATAAGGGCCATCAGCAGATGCTGATAAAAGAACGGCAACGCATTCAGTCTGCAGACCACATACAGCCCACCGAACATGATGGTGATGTCTGAAAATCGCTGCACGATAGAGATTAACGATGCATTCGTTCTGGCCCGGTCGCGCTTTATTAGATTTGTCATCGTCTTACCTGTTTATAAGATCTCCCCTCCTCCCTGCCCTCTCCCCGCACGGGGAGAGGGTCAGAGTAAGGGAAGCAATATGAGTTACTGATTCAACAGCGCCAGAATGTCCTGTGTTCGTGCCTCCATCAGCGCCGCATCGCCACGTGACTCAACGTTAAGGCGGACCACCGGCTCGGTATTGGAGGAGCGCAAATTAAAGCGCCAGTCCGGGAAGGTCATGCTGATGCCATCGGTTCTGTCGACGCTCAGGGCAGTGGCGTGGAAATGCTGCTCCACGCGGGAAATCGCTTCGGCCGGTTTCACCAGCGTACTGTTGATTTCCCCGCTTGCCGGGAAGGCCAGCATCCTGTCCTGCACCAGTTCCGCCAGGGTTTTGCCCTTTAAGCAGAGCAACTCCGCCACCAGCAGCCACGGGATCATGCCGCTGTCGCAGTAGGCAAAATCACGGAAATAGTGATGAGCGCTCATCTCGCCGCCGTAAATGGCGTCTTCCTGGCGCATGCGCTCTTTAATAAAGGCATGACCCGTTTTCGACATCACCGGCTCGCCGCCTGCGGCCTTGACCACATCGACCGTGTTCCACGACAGACGCGGGTCATGAATGATTTTGCCGCCAGGGCTTTTTTCGAGGAACGCCTGCGCCAGCAGCCCGACGATGTAGTAGCCCTCGATGAACTGGCCGCCACCGTCAAAGAAAAAGCAGCGGTCAAAATCGCCGTCAAAGGCAATGCCAATATCCGCACGATGTTCAATCACTGCATTGCGGGTATCGTCGCGGCACTCTGGCAGCAGCGGATTCGGGATACCGTTGGGGAAGTTGCCGTCCGGGGTGTTGTGCACTTTGATAAAGGTGACCGGGATATTGCGCGCCTTAAAGCGTTCTTCCAGCGCATCAATGACCGGGCCTGCCGCGCCGTTGCCGGAGTTAATCACCAGACGCAGCGGCGTGAAATTCGACAGGTCGACATAGCCCAGCAGGTGGTCGATGTAGGCATCACGCAGGTCGATTTTCTGGTAGCTGCCGCGGTTGTTTTCATCTACAGGCGGGAAGTCGTTGGCTTCTGCCAGACGTTGAACGTCACGCAGCCCGGTGTCGCCGCTGATGGGACGTGCGCCTTTGCGCACCAGCTTCATGCCGTTGTAGTCCATCGGGTTGTGGCTGGCGGTCACTTCAATGCCGCCGTCCACCCCCAGGTGAAAGGTCGCAAAGTAAATCTCTTCGGTGCCGGACAGGCCAATATCCAGCACATCGACGCCCGCATCCTGCAATCCCTTCGCCAGCGCCAGTTTCAGGGTTTCACTGGTCAAACGGACGTCGCCGCCCAGCACGATAGTTTTCGGCTTTAAATATTCACCGTAGGCACGACCGATGCGCCAGGCGATATCTTCATTGAGTTCTGAACCCAGCTTGCCGCGAATATCGTAAGCTTTAAAACAGGTTAATTTTTCCATCATTACCTCGTTTTCAGGCAACAGTTAGCCCTCTCCGGTGCGGAGAATTAATCAAAATTAATAAATGCTTATATCCCTCAGATTTCGCGTTGCAGGAAGGCAGCGGCTGCGCGAGTCCCCAGGAGCTTAGTCAACTAAGTGACTGGGGTGAGCAAAGGCGCTAACACACCTGCGGCGTGAAAGATGATGGATAGAACTAAATGCGCCCGTAGCGGTCTTCAAATCGCACAATATCGTCCTCTTCCAGGTACGAGCCGGAGCGCACTTCAATCAGGTCGAGCGGGATCTTGCCCGGGTTTTCCAGGCAGTGACGCGCGCCGAGTGGGATGTAGATGGATTCGTTTTCGCCCAGCAGCTTCACGTCTTCATCAATGGTGACCTTCGCCGTGCCCGCGACCACCACCCAGTGTTCGGCGCGATGGTGATGCATCTGCACCGACAGCCCCTCACCCGGTTTCACGGTAATGCGTTTCACCTGGTAGCGGTCACCGGCGTCGATGGAGTCATATTTGCCCCATGGGCGATACACTTCGCGGTGAATGTGGTGTTCATGGCGGCCTTCGGCTTTGATCTGCTCCACCACCTTTTTCACGTCCTGGACGTGATTGCGGTCAGCAATCAGCACCGCATCCTTGGTCTGTACCACCACTAAATCTTTCACGCCGACGGTGGTGACCAGACCGGACTCCGCATACACGAAGCTGTTTTCCGTTTCATGACTGATGACGTCGCCGTGATGCACGTTTCCCTCAGGCGTGTGCGCGCTGATTTCCCAAAGTGATGACCAGGAGCCGACATCGCTCCAGCCTGCGTCCATCGGCACCACCACCGCATCGGCGGTTTTTTCCATCACCGCATAGTCAATGGACTCGTCCGGGCAGGCGAGGAACGGCTCTTCGGCCACGCGAATGAAATCGAGATCCGGGTCGGTGACGTTCATTGCCTTTTCGCAGGCGCTGTAGATATCCGGGCGGTATTTTTTCAACTCTTCCAGATAGCGACCGGCGCGGAACAGGAACATGCCGCTGTTCCAGTAATATTCACCGCTGGCGACATACGCCTGCGCGGTCTCCAGATTCGGTTTTTCGACGAACTGGGCCACATCAAACGCCACTGCGTCTTCTTTCCCCTGCGCCACCGCCCCACGGCGAATATAGCCATAACCGGTCTCAGGCATATCCGGCACGATCCCAAAGGTCACCAGTTTGCCTTTCTCGGCCCACGGAATGGCCTGGCGCACGGAGGTGCGAAACGCCTCTTCATCGGCAATGACATGGTCTGCCGCCAGCACCAGCATCAGCGGATCGGCTTTTGGGTTGTGGCGTTTCACCGCCATCGCCGCCAGCGCGATAGCAGGTGCGGTATTTCGCCCAGCCGGTTCGAGAATGATGTTCTCCGTCAGCTTCTTAAGCTGGCGAAGTTGTTCCGCGACGATAAATCGGTGCTGCTCGTTACATATGACCACCGGGCTTTCGCATTCCACCCCGTCCAGACGGCAGACGGTGGTTTGCAGCATGGTCAGATCCCCTTTCAGACACAGGAACTGTTTTGGGTAGAGCACGCGGGACAGCGGCCACAGACGGCTGCCAGAGCCTCCGGCCATCACGACCGGGTACAATTGTGTTTGACTCATGATTTATCCCCATTCCCTTCGTAATTCAGGTTTTCACTCTGCGAAGACGCAGGACGCGCCTTGCCAGCCACCGGATCACGACGGGAGATATCAGTCATAAACTGGGTTAATACGCTCTCTTTTTCGAGCGCGCTTTCGGCATATTCACGTGCCACCGTGTTGGTCTGCGGCATCCGCAGCGCCTGTTCGATTCCGTCCGTTAACGCATCCACGGATTCGGGTTCCACGCACACGGCAATGCCGGGGAACGCGTGGCAAAGCTCACCAAGTTCAGTGCTCGCCTCTGCGGTGATCACCGCGTTGCCGCCCACCGCCAGAATATTGGTCAGCTTTGACGGCAGTACCGCATCGGCAGCCCCGCGTTTTTGGATAACCAGATGGCAATCGGCCATCTTCAACAGCGCAGGCAGCGCCTCGTAAGGCTGTAACGGGTAAAATTTGACGTTCTCCAGCCCGCTTTCCTGAGCCAGTTTTTCCAGTCGTGCCTTGCCGCCGCCCTGCCCGACGATGACAAACAGCCAGGGTTTGTCGCGAAGCAATGTGGCCGCCGCAATCACGTTTTCCAGCCCTTGCTTCTCGCCGATATTGCCGGAGTAAAGAATGATTTTTTTGTCGTCCGGCAGGCCAAGCTCGCGTTTTAACTGCGCCACTCGTGTCGCATCAACATCACGAAAACGGGCGACTTCAGACCAGTTCGGGAAGAAGATAACCCGGTCAGCACTCACCCCTTTTTCCCGCGCTTTGTTCATCATGGAGCGGGAGATAGTGGAGACATTGTCGACGTTGAGCAGATTGCTGCGTTCAAAGGCGCTCGCCAGTCTGGCAACCATCCCGCCCTTGCCCTTCCCGGCAAGTCCTAAGCCGAGCATGGCATCCACTTCATAATCCTGAATGTGCAGCAGGGTGCGTGCCCCGGTCAGTTTTGCCAGCAGGCGCATGCCCGGCGTGCAAAACAACGTCGGCACCACGCCGATGATGCGGTCTGGTTTCCAGCGACGCTGGGCCATCAGCGGGAAAAAGCTGCTGACGGCAAAGCTTGTCAGGTGAATCAGGCGTTTAATCGTCGACGGCTGCGCCGGCACATACAGCGGGCAGCGCCAGACGGTGGCCGCCCCTGCCTCGCGGCGATAGCGCCAGCGGGAGTACGGCTTAGACACGTTCCATTCCGGGTAGTACGGCGGCGCCGTAATCACCCGCACCTCATGGCCCTGCTGCGCCATCCACTCCACCATTTCGCCGGAGTACTTACCGATACCGGTCAGTTCTGGCGAATAGTTGATTCCGTAGACGAGGATTTTCATAGTCCAGGCACTCCCCGCGCTTCCTGAAAGTAAGCACGGCTGTTGTCGTGCACCAGCGGGTCGGCAATCAGGATGTCCGGCGTCAGCCAGCGGTAGTCATCATGCTGATCCGGTGGCAACACCAGCGTGTCGCTTTCCAGGCGCAGACGGAACCCCAGCACGATGTAATGCGTGCTGAAGTCGCTGCCGGAAAAGTTGTCGTCGTAGAAGTGTTGCCAGACACCGTAAAACTCACCGGCCGACATCGGCAGACGCACACCCAGTTCAGCGAGCGTCAGGCGTTCAAAGGCGACGGCCAGCGGCTCATCTTTTTGCACCCGCCCACCCGGCACGAACCAGTAACCCTGAGCAGGACGATTGGTACGTTTCCCGAGCAGATACTCCCCGCTGGCGTTCTCCACGATAAGATCGATAGAGATAAGCGGGGTTGAACGCACCACCGTGGCAAAATCTTCCGGACGTAAAAACATGTTTACCCCCGGAACCGCTGCTGGTTTTCAAGGAACCACTGGTAGGTACTGGCGAGGCCCTGCTCCAGTGAAATCTCGTGATACCAGCCGAGCGCATGCAGACGCTGCACATCGAGCAACTTACGCGGTGTGCCGTCTGGCTTAGTGGCATCGAACACCACGCGGCCTTTATAACCCACCACCTGCGCCAGGGTTTGTGCCAGTTCGCGGATGGTGCAATCGACGCCAGTCCCGACGTTAATGTGCGACAGCATCGGCTGGGTATTTTCCTGCCAGACGCTGGCATCCAGTTCCATCACGTGGATGCTGGCGGCCGCCATGTCGTCGACGTGGAGGAATTCACGCATCGGCGTCCCGCTGCCCCACACCACCACATCCGGGGCATTGCTGAGGGCGGCTTCATGGAAGCGGCGCAGCAGTGCCGGGATCACGTGGGAGTTGCTCGGGTGGAAGTTATCGTTCGGCCCGTACAGATTGGTCGGCATCACTGAGCGATAATCGCGGCCATACTGGCGGTTGTAAGACTCGCACAGTTTGATCCCGGCAATTTTGGCAATCGCATACGGCTCGTTAGTGGCTTCCAGCGTCCCCTGGAGCAGCTCGCTCTCGGCGATCGGTTGCTGTGCCAGCTTCGGATAGATGCAGGATGAACCGAGGAACAACAGCTTGTTCACGTTGTGCGTATGCGCCGCGTGAATGATGTTGCTCTCAATCATCATGTTCTCGTAGATGAAATCCGCCGGGAACGAATTGTTCGCCACAATGCCGCCGACTTTGGCCGCCGCCAGGTAGACCTGATCGAGAGACTCGGTGGCAAAGAAGGCATTAACAGCGGCCGGGTCGAGAAGGTCGAGCGCGTCGCGGCTGCGCAACACCAGCTCCACATCTTCACGCTGCTCAAGCTGGCGAACAATCGCCGACCCGACCATGCCGCGGTGACCCGCGACAAAGATACGTTTTTTGGTCATGCTCAGGACTCCAGCGCGATGGCAACCTCGTAACCGTGGGCTCGTAGCAACGAGTGTTTTTTCGCCGCTTCAAGGTCGTGGGCCACCATTTCGGAGACCATTTCCTGCAGCGTGGTTTCCGGTTTCCAGCCCAGTTTTTCATGCGCTTTGGTCGGATCGCCGAGCAGGGTTTCCACTTCGGCAGGACGGAAGTAACGTGGGTCAACGGCCACCATCACATCACCCGGTTTCACCCCCGGTGCGTCATGGCCGGTGACGGAGACCACAATGCCCTTCTCTTCCACGCCTTTGCCTTCAAAGCGCAGTTTGATACCCAACTGGGCCGCCGCCATCTCAACGAACTGACGCACGGAGTACTGCACGCCGGTGGCGATAACGAAGTCTTCCGGTTTTTCCTGTTGCAGCATCATCCACTGCATCTTCACGTAATCTTTGGCATGGCCCCAGTCACGCAGGGAGTCCATGTTGCCAAGGTACAGGCAGGACTCCAGGCCTTGCGCAATGTTGGCAATGGCGCGGGTGATTTTGCGGGTCACGAAGGTTTCACCACGGCGTGGAGACTCGTGGTTAAACAGGATGCCGTTACAGGCATACATGCCATAAGATTCACGGTAGTTGACGGTTATCCAGTAGGCGTAAAGCTTGGCGACAGCATACGGAGAACGCGGGTAGAACGGCGTGGTCTCTTTTTGCGGGATTTCCTGCACCAAACCGTACAGCTCAGAGGTGGAGGCCTGGTAGAAACGGGTTTTCTTCTCAAGGCCAAGGAAGCGAATCGCCTCCAGCAGACGCAGCGTACCCATACCATCAACGTCGGCGGTGTATTCCGGGGATTCGAAGGAAACCGCAACGTGGCTCATGGCCCCCAGGTTGTAGACTTCATCCGGCTGCACTTCCTGCAGAATGCGCGTCAGGTTGGAAGAGTCGGTCAGGTCACCGTAGTGCAGATGAAACTTCGGATTGCTGGTGTGCGGATCCTGGTAAATATGATCCACACGCTCAGTATTGAACGAAGAGGCACGGCGCTTGATACCATGAACCTCGTAACCCTTCTCCAGAAGCAGTTCCGCCAGATAAGAGCCATCTTGCCCGGTTACGCCGGTGATGAGAGCGACTTTAGACATATTATATTCCTCTGTACTTATCAGAAATTATTCAGTTTCTACGCGTTCGCGTATCACCACTGCGGGATTGCCACGGCAAATCACGTTTGCCGCAAGCGTCTTAAAAACACTGCTACGTGCACCCACGACCGTTCCGTCGCCAATGCCAACACCGGGGGCCACAAACACATCCGTCGCCAGCCAGCATTTGTCGCCAATCACGATCGGCTCGGCATAAATATCAAAATGCGCGCTCATATAATCGTGACTGCCGGTACACAAATAACACTTCTGCGAAATCACGGAATTAGCACCAATCGTAATATCGCCAAGGCTATATAACACCGCGTCATCCCCCACCCAGCTATAGTCGCCAAGGGTTAATTTCCACGGATAAGTAATTTTCACTGACGGTCGAATGACTACGTTTTTTCCTATTTTTGCGCCAAATAAACGCAGCAGAAAAGCACGCCAGCGATACATAACCTGTGGTGACCACGCAAATAATGTTGCCTGCACTGCCCACCACAACTGAACCTTAATAGCATTCCCGCCCCGAAAGCCTTTTGGTACGGAGAATCCCTGTAACTCTTGCATTGGTTTTCCTTATATCAGTGCGCTTTATTTATAAAAATCAGGCTTTGTTATATAAGGCTTTTGCTTTTCCGGTCGTACGCAGCCGTAACAGATAGGAGAGCTGCGCCCAGAAACCCGGCACACGTAATATTTTTCGCTGAACGTTACGGGCATCCCGACATAATTCCAGATTATTCGAGGTTGACACACCGCCCATAGAGAATTCGGATATTAAACCCGTCAGACGGGTAAACGGAAAACCGGCTTTGAACATTCTGGCGGCCAGCGCGTAATCAGAAGAGACTTTATATTGTAAATCGTAGGGGTAGGTTTTCAGACCATTTACCGGGAAGAATATGGCCTGATGACTGGCCGGCAGGCTGTGGTAAATATACCAGCCGTGTTTCGCGCCACGGCGAATTTTCGTGCCATCACCAAAATCTAATAACGCATCGGCAATATACATTGCATTGTCACTGGCCTGTGCCAGCTGGCGTACGACCTGAACGCTGTCTTCATGCAAAATATCACCCGAATTGAGGAACAGGGCGAAGCGGCCATTCGCCATATCAATCCCTTTGTTCATCGCATCGTAGATGCCTTTGTCTTTCTCGCTAACGTAGCGTAACCGGTACTGTCCATTGAGATTTTCGAGGAATTCTGCGGTGCCGTCCTGCGAACCGCCATCCACCACAATCCACTCAAAACTGAGGTCATGCGCCTCGGCAAGATGCGCCAGCGACGCCCAGGTTTTCACAATGCCTTCGTAATTTCGAAACGCAACGGTAATAATACTTAGCAGCATGTGACGCACCTCGTCAGGTGTTCGTTATATTCAGCGCCTTGCGCAGAATAAACGGACACACAATTAAAAAAGCATATTCTGGACTAAAAATCGAACCCGTAAAAAACAACGATATAGGCGTAAACAGATAAAGCTGAACACGATAATTCTGATTATCACCAAATGCGTTCAACATCATCTTCCCGACTTTAGCCAGATACCACGCGGTTAATATTACAGCGAACCACGAAAAATAAATAATTAACAGATACAGGCCATTGTCTATGGTTTTACCGACGTCTGCACCGTTAAAGATTCCGAATGATGCAACATATTCGTAAAGTGAGCCGAATCTTACTACCCTATCAATATGGGTTAAGGAATAACCCACCATCACCAGTGGCCCAATGATGCGATAATAGGACGAAGACCCTTCCGTTCCCAAATCACCCAGACGTTCTGAGATGTACGGGAAGGCAAATATCACGCCTACCAAAAATACCGTCAGGGAGATAATCGCCAGCGGCAGTTTTTTCTTAATCGCATCTTTGTTCAGGTACTGGAACGCCCACTCCAGCAGGTAAAACAGGATAAATGTCATTACCCCTGAGAACGATCCAGACAGAACAATTCCTGCAAGAATCATAGCATCGGTCTTAGGCGTTTTGATACCAAACTGTTTGATGCTGAGCCAAATTGAGATTAACGCCAGAGCGAAGAAGGCCGGTTCGAAATAAAGTGCCGTGGTTCGCTTACCGCCAAATTTGATAAAATTCAGCACGTAGCTGTTACTGTAAATCAGATATTTCGAAATCATCTCCATCAGACTGCTGCCACCGCTGAGGATAATTTGCGCCATTTCCGCTGCCGCCAGCATCACTATCAGCCCCACCACCAGCCAGAAAAAACGCAGTATCTTGCGGTAGTTATGCGGTGAAATGGTCTTAAAGCGAATGCTCCAGACCATACCGATAATAATGACAATATAGACAAACAGCATGGTCGAGGTCACGTACTTACCGGCGTTCAACGATTGACCAAACAGATAGTTGAACACCGTCAGCGCTGCCCCCGCCCCCAGCGCAATCATCAGCTTCTTGAGGTTAATCTTGTCAACATAAAGCAGTAACAGCAGCGGCAGGAAGGTCACGATGGTTATCGGGAAGCTTTCGCCCAGCTGGAGAATTTTGACGTTCACCAGCAAATAAATCAGCGGCAGCAAAAGATAACTACAGACTCTGATAGAACGAGACATATTCCTCCAGCATCTGTTGCCCACTGTAGGCGACGCGGCTGCGGGCGCTGAACGCCTCAAGCGAGGTCGCAAAAACGGCCCGGGCAATATCGGCCTTCGGCAATTGCACCAGCGGAAGCACCTCTGCATCGCTGAAGGTTTTGCCACCGGATTTATCCAGGACTTCACGGGCGGCATCGCTATGAGTGGCGATAACCGGCACGCCAATCGACAGCGCTTCGCACAGAATCAACGGGTAGTTGTCCACTCTGGAAGTAAACAGCAACGCGTCCATCTGGTTCAGTTCGCTCATTAATTTACGCTTATCGGTCAGAAAACCGTGGTTGATCACGTTTGCGCCCTCAAAGGGCGAAAACTTGCCAAAGGTGTGCAGCTCCACTTTCTCCCCCAGCGCCATCACGTCACGCACCAGCTTTTGGTTGGTTTTCCCGTCGTAACGCAGGTCATGCGCCACCACTGCGATTTTGGGGCGTCCCTGGGTCACCGTCATCGGTGACAGATCAGCCAGAATCGCTTCGGTCGCCACATCAATCCCGTTGTTGATAATGCGGCAGCGCCCTGCTCCGTAAAGACTGTTAAAGGCGTCGGCCACGTGTTGACTCGGGGAGATAAACTGGCAGCCGAGCGCTATCATTTCGCTGAACAGGTGGCGTTTTTCATCCACCAGTTGATGCGCCCTGTCGACTTTTACCGGCGGATAGTTGGCCAGCGTCGGGCATTTCTTGCAGCCCTGCTTCCAGCCTTCGCAGCCGTCGGTAAAGGCGCAACGCCCGGTCACGCTCCAGTGGTCGTGCAGCGTCCAGATAAAGGTGACGTCCGGCTTATGAGCTTTGAGCTTCTGGCAAAATGCCACCACATCCGCCAGGTTTAGCCAGTAGCTGTGCATCACATGAAAATGCAGGACCACCGGGCCAGCGGTACGACTGACGGTGCGATAGAGGTTGTTCAGGTTGCCAAAGACATCGCGATTAAACAGGCGAAACAGCGCCAGGTTGGCAATCGAGGTCAGACGCGGCGTCTGTTTAATCACCTCCGGGTAAGCATCGTGGCTGACGCTTTTCCTGCCGCCTTTGCCATAGCCATACACAAAACGTGAGTGCATGCCCTGCTGTAACGCCCGCTGGTGTAAATCCAGCGCCACGCCGGCGGCACCGCCTTCAGCCAGGCGAACGTTAAATTGTAAAATGTTCATGTTCTCACCTTCACACGCGCTTTCTCGCCCACCACCAGCGCGTTGTCCGGCACGCTGTCGAGCAGCACGCTGCCCGCGCCGATGACCACGTTGTTACCGATGGCGATATCACCGAGCAGCACCACGTTGGCCCCGAGTTCGACGTTATTACCTATCACCGGGCAGGCCAGGCTGTTCGCCCCGAGATTGCCGATGGTGACGCTATGACGGATCGTAAAATCGTCACCGGCGACCACGTGTTTGTTAATCACTACTGCGTAGCCATGGTGAATGGTAAAACGTCGCCCGATGGTCGCCGCCGCCTGAATCTCGTAGCCAAACAGGCATTCGGTAATAAAGCGGTACATCAGCAGGACCGGTGCAGCCCACAGGTTGTTGAGCACGTTCTTTTTGCGCCACACCGAGCAAAAGTGGGCAATGCGGTACGCCGCCACCATGCAGCACGGTCGCAGGCTCCATTGATTGGCGCGAAAATCGTCCAGACGCATCATTTCCCCCGAAGGCCATCGGCCAGACGTTTGCCGTTACGCACGGACAGGAGAGTGAGCAGCGTGCGCCAGTTCATGCGCTTGTTGCGGATTTGATAGAGCGTAAACAGCTGGTATTTCTTGCTCGCCCGGTCAAATTTGGCCTTGTGCTTGCGGTAGAAATGGAAGTAGCCGGAAAACTTTTTCGGTGACGACGTGATCTGCATTTCACCGTGATTGATATGCAGGATTTGCGTCGCTTTTTCGATTTTCCACGGCTCACCGTACTGCTCCACCATGCGCAGGAAGATGTCGTAATCCTGCGCCGCTTTCAGTTGCGTATCGAACAGGCACTCTTTAAAGCGCCAGGACCAGCTAAACACCTGGTTGCCCACAATGTTGCGCTTGTAGAACAGCTTGCGGGAAAACGGTGATTTCGGGTACAGCGGCAGGCTGGCCGGTTGCGAGTAAACCTCGCCCTGGCAGACATAGTCATTGGCGTAGAGAAACGCGCGCGTTTTCAGTTGTTCCTGGTGTTGAAGGAACGTTGACAGGCGGTCATGGGTCCACTCGTCGTCATCGTCAATGCCGGTAATAAACTCCCCCGACGCCTGCATAATGGCCTGGTTACGTACCGCGCACGCCCCGGAGTTGAAGGCGTTACGCGTGTAATTCACGCGGGGATCGTTCAGTTCCTGAACAAAGCTTTGTAACTGCTCAAAGGTCGTCGAGCAGTCGTCGACAATCATCATTTCCCAGTGGGTATAATCCTGGCGCAGCACCGATTTGATAGCCCGAATCGCCAGCTGCTGACGGTTCCACGTCGGCATATAAATCGAGATTAATGGACGTTCTGTGGTCATTTTTTCCCCGACTGATTGTTATTTCCCCCTCACCCCTACCCTCTCCCCAGGGAGAGGGGGATGTTCAGTGCCGTTTCGGCAGATGAGCACTGACGGTTCCCTCTCCTCTTTGGGGAGAGGGTTAGGGTGAGGGGCAAAGATTCACGTTACTTACTGTCAGATTTGTATTCGTACTCGTAATAGCCGTAATCCTGGTAGCCGGTCGCACGGCGGAAGATAGAGTTGAGAATGACCCCTTTCACCTGGATGCCGTTTTGCTCAAAGCGGCCAAGGCTGGTCTGCACCTCTTTCACCGTGTTCACCGCATAACGTGCGACCATCAGCGTGGTGCCCGCATGGCGGCCGACAATGGCGGCATCGGTCACGGCAAGAATCGGTGGGGTATCAATCAGTACCAGGTCATAATTTTTGCTCGCCCAGGCCAGCAGTTGAGCAAAGCGTTCGCTCATCAGCAGTTCAGATGGGTTGGGTGGCACCTGGCCACGTGGCACCAGATCGAAGTACGGAATCGAGGTCTGTTTTGCGCAGTTCGCAATGTCACCTTTACCGACCAGAATCTCTGACAGACCGTTCACGTTGTCCGTCCCGAGCAGTTCGTGGGTGTAGCCCTTACGCATGTCGCAGTCGATCATTAGCACGCGTTTGTTGGCCTGGCTTATCACCGCCGCCAGGTTGGCGCAGACAAAGGTTTTACCGATGGACGGGCTGACCCCGGTCATCATCAGCACATTATTGTTGGCCTGCATCATGGCGAAGTGCAGGCTGGTTCGCAGGCTGCGCACGGCTTCAATCGCCAGATCCGCCGGGTTACCCACCGCCAGCAGCTGGCTCTGCTTGTAGCGCTTAACCCCTTTGATGGTTTTGACGCTGTCACGCGCTTTTTGCCATTCCGACAACGGGATGCTGGCATAGACGCTGATCCCCTGCTCTTCCAGCACCTGCGGGCTTTCGATACCCCGGTTGAACAGCGAGCGCAGCAGCACAACCACCACCGACAGAATCAGCCCAAGGATGATGCTGCCCAGCACAATCAGCGCTTTCTTCGGCTTCAGTACGCCCGGTTGGGTAATAGCCGGGTCGACGATGCGCACATCGCCCACGGTACTGGCTTCGGTTATCCGCAGTTCCTGCTGTTTGTTAAGCAGCTGCATGTAGACCTGCTGGCCGGACTCCACATCACGCGTCAGGCGCACAATCTCCTGCTGCGTTTTTGGCATCGCGGTCACGCGGTTATTCAGTTTGGTTTTTTCATCTTCCAGTGCCTGGCGTTTTTCCAGCAACGTGCGGTACGCCGGGTGCACTTTGGTGTAGAGCTTGGATATTTCCGCTTCTTTAAAGGTCAGCTCATTAAGCTGTGCGTCGATGTTGACCATCGAATCCAGCACCGCTTTTGCTTCCTGCGGTAAATCGACGGAATCTTTCTCCTGGCGATAGGTATTGAGTTTGTTTTCAGCGACGTCCAGCTTGCCACGTACCTCTGGCAGCTGTTTATCGAGGAAGGCCAGGCTCTTCGCCGCCTCTTCCGATTTACGCTGAATATTCTGTTCGAGGTAATTTTTGGTGATGCTGTTTAAGATGGCGCGAATTTGCTCGCGGTCTTCACCGGTATAACTCAGGCTCAGGACGCCGGTGTCTTTGCCGTTTTCCGTCACGCTGAGGTTGTTTTGCAGATTGTTGATCATCCCAAGGGTGGAGAATTTGGTAACCGTAAATTCGCTGTCAGTCCCCGCCGCAATGCCCGCGACATCCATGCTCACACCGTCTTTCGACAGGGTTTGGCCCACCTGGCCTTTGGCGCTAAAACCACCGTCGCTGGTAAGCTGATACTGTGTTGGGCTCAGCACCGTCAGCGTGAAGACCTGCTCGACCATGCCCTTTGGCACCACGAAGTGGGTGACTTTCACCGTCTCGTTTTGTCGCCCCATCAGCCTGTCCCACCCGGTGCCAAAAACCGGGAAGGTGTTTTTGGTCACGGCAATATCCAGATTCAGGTCGTCCACGGTTTTTCCTAACACCATGCGCGACTGAATCAACTGAATCTCTGCCTCGGATGCAGGCGGTTTATTCGACAGCGCACTGTTGAGGTTCTGAACCAGCGAACTCCCGGAATCCTGCTCGATTTGCACCAGCGCATCAGCGCTGTAAATCGGCGTAGCAAACAGGCAATAGATAATGGCTGCGACGGCGAAGAGTGAGGTGATTCCCAGCACCCACCAGCGAGCTTCAACCACCGTGCCAATCAATCGACCAATATCTATCTCATCGTTGCCCACCGCCGGGGCGGCAGAATGGTGTGTTTTTTCGGTCATTGTTATCCCTGCTGAGCGTTAAGGGCCTGTGCCCACTGACGGGCAGACTGGTCGATTAAGGTGTAAACGGCCTCGAAAGCATCACGGCTTTTACGGTAAGGGTCCGGGATCTCCCGTTCCCCCTCCCAGTGACCAAAGAGCATCACTTTGCCGCGCATTTCAGGCGCGATTTCGCACAATGCGGCGATATGCCGCTTTTCCATGACCAGAATCAGGTCGTATTCCCGACACATCTTCCCGGAGATTTGCCGGGCGATGTGGCCCTCCAGCGAGAGCGCATTGTCCTGGGCCACGCGCGTGGCCTGGGCGTCAGCACTTTTCCCCACCAGCGCCCCAAGACCTGCGGACGCCACTGTTAATGCCGGCTGATATTTTTGCAGCAGCCGCTCCGCCGTGGGGGAACGGCAAATGTTCCCCACACACACCACCAGAATTTTGTTAAACATCGCGTATCACCAGGTGTGGACGTCGCGTGCCGTGTCCGTCATGTAACGAACGCCACTAATGGTCGGCAGCAACTGATTGATGAGACGGTTCCAGCGGGCAACCGGCGCGGTTGTGACATAAACAACGTCATAAGGCTGGAGGCGGAATTCCGTTGCCATCACCAGAGAGGTGGCATCGGACATATCAAGCTGATAAATGTTGGCAATCTTGCCTTTCGCACTGCCCTCGCCTTTCAGCGGACGAATCACAAAGATGCCGCTGGCGTTGGAGGTCGTCAGATCGATACCTTCCGCGTTGCCCAGCGCTTCGGTCAGGGTCATGCCGCTGAAGTCCATTTTGAGCGTGCTCTGTTTTTTCACTTCGCCCATCACGAACACTTTCAGGTCGTCATTACGCGGCACATAGAGGATGTCGCCTGGGTAGAGCAGGCGGTTCTGGCTGAGATCGCCGTTCTGCATCAGTGCCTGCAGGGAAATGCGCTGCTCCTGGCCGTTGTGGGTCAGCACCACGTTGCGCCAGTCGGCGGTGTCGGTCAGGCCGCCCGCCGCGTTGACCGCGTCCAGTACCGTGAGCGGCACGTTGGTGATGGCCTGCTGGCCGGATTTTGCCACCTGACCAGACACATAGGCTTTTTGTGAGCGGAAGGCAGCGATGTTAACGTCCACCTGCGGGTCAGCGATGTACGTCGCTAAGCGGCTGGTAACATCACTGCGGATCTCCGCCAGCGTTTTCCCCACCACCCGCACGCGGCCAATATAGGGATAGAACATGGTGCCGTCCGGTTGTACCCAGTTGCCGGTGTCGCTTGAACTGCGGTACTGGCCGGCAGGAGTAGTGAGTTCCGGGTGGTCCCAGACGGTCACACTCAATACGTCGCCCGGCCCCACGCGATATTCATAATTGGATATTTCCTGGTCTAACGACATATTGGGTTGAGCAACATTTGGGCGTGGGCGTAATTGTTCAACCAGACGTGGAGTCAATGGATAAACATTCACCATGCGGTCTAAATCAAAATCAGCATCCTGCTGTTTGATCACATCCTTTCCCATCGTAGACATATTGCTACCGGGAAGTACGGTGCAGCCACTCATCAAGGTCATAGACACCAATAAAGGTATCAATTTCGTTTTGGATTTCATCATTGATTAATTATCACTTTTGCAGAGTAATTATCCTGTGTATTTAAATAAGCGCTTGAGCCTCTACGAAATCAGAATGCAGTTAATTGGAACTTAAATTAACTGGTATCAGTCCTAAAATCCGCTTATTCAACCACATGCTATTGACAGAATAATCCAGACGTTTCGACACGCTGTCAGGCATGCTACCGCCCTTGGCTTTCAGCTACCAATCCACTGATTAAACAGTAAGTTATTGATTCACACCTCGCGCGCATCAGTCTATTCACGCATTTTCCTGATTACGGAAGATTCGGCAGGCATAAGAAATAACGCTGATAAAATGCATTTAAAATAACTTCATGGGTATATTTGAAACATGCTGGGAGAATTGTTGCAGCTAAGCGAATTACAGGCAAGATAACATACTGTCGATAACAGATTTTTAAGATTAATATTAAGCGCAAATATTCACGTTTTTAGGAATATCTCGATATTGACAAAATCCTTACCTGCATTTACACCTGCGAAATATCCTAAAAGCGCGAAAATAAATAAAAAAATAATAATCTCACTTTTATTAAGGAGAAATGAAATTATTAATATTCCGCCACAAGGGCAATAATAAGATAAATCGTAGGCTGCCATTGCAATTCAGGTCAGCTTTATCCATGATCTCATTATGACAATTGTCATATTACATAAGGTGTTAAGCAAAAGATGGAATGGATTGCCGATCCTTCAATCTGGGCAGGTCTGGTTACGTTAATCGTGATCGAACTGGTGCTCGGCATTGATAACCTGGTCTTTATTGCGATTCTTGCGGAAAAATTACCGCCAGCCGAACGCGACCGCGCCCGTGTGACGGGTCTGATACTGGCGATGCTAATGCGCCTGCTGCTGCTCGCCTCTATCTCCTGGCTGGTGACGCTGACCACACCGCTTTTCTCTTTCCGGGATCTGAGCTTTAGCGCCCGAGATTTAATCATGCTGGTCGGGGGCCTGTTCCTGCTCTTTAAGGCCACCGTCGAGCTTAACGAGCGGCTGGAAGGGAAAGACAGCGATAACCCCACGCAACGCCGCGGGGCGAAATTCTGGAGCGTGGTTGCACAAATTGTGGTGCTGGATGCCGTCTTCTCCCTCGACTCAGTGATTACCGCCGTGGGGATGGTTGACCATCTGGCGGTCATGATGGCGGCGGTGATCATCGCCATTTCGCTGATGCTGCTTGCCAGCAAAGCCCTCACCCGCTTTGTGAATAACCATCCGACCATCGTCATCCTTTGCCTCAGCTTCCTGCTGATGATTGGCTTTAGCCTGATTGCAGACGGCTTCGGGTTCCATATTCCCAAAGGCTATTTGTACGCGGCGATCGGCTTCTCGGTGATGATTGAATCGCTGAACCAGCTGGCTAACTTTAACCGCCGCCGTTTCCTGTCAGCGAATCAGACGTTGCGTCAGCGCACCACTGAAACAGTGATGCGCCTGTTAAGTGGCAAAAAAGAAGATGCCGAGCTGGACGCCGATTCAGCCTCCCTGCTCGCGGACCACGATGACAGCCAAATCTTTAATCCGCAGGAGCGGCGGATGATTGGCCGGGTACTGAACCTCAATCAGCGTACAGTGAGCAGCATCATGACTTCCCGCCATGATATCGAGCATATCGATCTGAATGCACCGGAAGATGAGATACGCGCCTTGCTGGAAAAAAACCAGCACACCCGTGTGGTGGTCACCAGCCGGGATGAAGAGGAAGACTTGCTCGGCGTGGTGCACGTTATCGATCTACTGGCACAATCGCTGCGCGGTGAGCCGCTGGATCTGAAAGTGCTGATTCGCCAGCCGCTGGTCTTCCCGGAAGGCCTGGCATTGCTCCAGGCGCTGGAACAGTTTCGCAGTGCACGCACCCATTTCGCGTTTGTGGTGGATGAGTTTGGTTCGGTCGAAGGGATTGTGACCCTGAGTGATGTGATGGAAACCATCGCCGGTAATCTGCCTAACGAGGTGGAAGAGATTGACGCCCGCCATGATATCCAGAAAAACAGCGACGGGAGCTGGACGGCGAACGGGCATATGCCGCTGGAGGATCTGGTGCAGTTTGTGCCGCTGCCGGTCGATGAGAAGCGCGAGTATCACACCATTGCCGGACTTCTGATGGAATACTTGCAGCGGATCCCGAAACCGGGCGAAGAGGTGCAGGTGGGTGATTACGTGCTCAAAACGCTGGAAGTGGAAAGCCATCGCGTGCAGAAAGTGCAGATTATTGCACTGCATGCGGATGACTCTCTCGATTACGAAGTGTGACCGACGCCGGGGCAACCCGGCGTCCTGCTCTTGATCGGCGGAGTTAAAGCTTATTGAGCAGCTTTTTCAAATCCTTGCCGTTCTGGCTGTCTTTATTGCGATCCGCCCACTCATTGAGTCGGCGTTTCGCCTCATCCTGTAGATGCTTACGCAAAATCTGATCGACCTGCAAATTGTAATTCAGAGACTGCCAGTCACCGTAGACCGCTAACGGGATTTCAATGCTTTTGAGGTATTCCACCAGCTTACTGTCACCTTTCCAGCCTTCAAGTACGCGCACCGTAAAGTGGGTGTCGCACTGCTGTTTAACCAGATCCAGCTCACCCTGACCGGTAAGCGCCAGTAGCGGTGACGTCCCCTGCATGTCGCTCATCGTCATCACGCCGTTGTCCAGTGAAAGCGACGTGCTGAAGGTGTCCAGCCGGGTGACGTTATCGTAATTCTGCTGAACGTCGACATCGCTGCTGCGGGCGACAGCCTGTTGGATCAACTGCTGGAAGTTGAGTCCTTCCATGCGACTGTCTTTGATTTCAACATGGGCATCTCCCTGCCAGTACTGGCGGAAATCATCGGCATCAACGCGGTTACCGAAGAAGTCCCCCGCCATCGACAATTTACCGGTAAGCGAAATCGGGTAGTCGAACGCCTTGAGAATGGAGCTTATCTCAATGTTTTCCAGTCGCGGCTGGAACTGCGCCTGGGAATGATCGGTGCGCACGTCCAGCGTACCCGGCAGAGAAATGTCTCCCTCGCCCATTTTCCCCTGCAGCGTGGTAATGCTGAGCAATCCGGCATCGTTGGTGAACTGACCGCTCACATTGGCAAAATGCATGCCGCGCCACTGAATACTTTTGGCAGCCAGAGACACGTTGGCCGAGAAATCACGCAGACTCGTGTATTCGGGCTGCACGGTGCTGTTGGCAATGACCGGACGCGGCAAACGGACGGGCAGTTTCTGCCCCTGCTGAGTGCTTTCCGCGTTGGTCGCGGGATTATCTTTAACAGCCAGAAGGTTATCGAGGTTCAGCGCATCAAACTGTAAATCGAGCGCCCACTGCGGTTTGCCGGCAAGCGAGACGCTGCCTTTACCGGTAAAGGCGCTGTCATTCGCCGTCAGTTGCAGAGAGTCCAGAGTCAGGAGCTGACGGTCACTCTGCCAGTGCGCAGCCAGTGAACCCTGTCCGTTGATCCCCTGAGCGGGAACATCGCCACCCTGAAGCTGCCATTTGAAATCACTGATGGAGGCGCTGAGATTGCGCGGATACTCGCTGGCATCCACCGTCGCTTTTAACGAGAGACTTAAGTCACGCTGATTACGGTTCACCCGCCCGGAGAAATCCAGGTTTGCCTGGTGCTGCGCATCCTGATCCATTTGCAGGCGGATATCGCGAACGGTGACCTGCTCGTCACCTTCGTGCTGCATCACCAGCACGCTGTCGGCCACCTGCAAACGGGCGATATCCCAGGACCAACCCCGGTCTTCTTCCATCTGCGGCAGGGTGTTCTCTTTGGGCGCAACCGGTGCATCTTGTTGCACAACGGGACGGGTCTGCGGCGTGAGTTGAATCACCGCCCCTTTGAGCATGACCTGTTTGACCTGCAACTGATGAGACAGCAGCGGCAACAGCCCCACATCGAGGCGCATGTTATCTGCTTTCACAACGGGTGCTGTCGCCCCAGGCGCGATCAGCGTAATGCGGCCGGACAGAATGCTCAACTGCGGCCAGACGTGCCAGCGCAGCGGGCCGTCAAGCTGCAGTTGGTAGCCACTGCGTTCTTCTACATGACGCACCATGTAGTCACGAAAATCGTTGGGGTTGACCATTATGACCAACGCCGAGAGGCCCGCGACAAGCACGACCAGTAAAATCATCAGCGTGGTTAATACTCTTCTCATGGCAGCCTCAGTGGGGGTGAATCACTTAGTCTTTGTCGATGCGACTGGCTACGGCGCCCTGTTGATCGCGATATTTCGCATCCTGGCGGCGGTTGTACGGGCGATCGGCTGGGCCGGACAGCGGCTCAAAACTCAACGCACCAATCAACATACCGGGGCGCAGCGCCAGCGGCAGCTTGCCGGAATTATAGAACTCCAGCACGATACAACCCGACCAGCCCGGATCGATACGGTGTGCCGTCACGTGAACCATCAACCCCAGACGCGCCAGTGAGGAACGCCCGTCAAGCCAGCCGACCAGGTCAGAAGGCAGCGTCACGGATTCAAAAGTGACCGCCAGCGCCAGTTCACCTGGATGGAGGAAAAAAGCTTCGCCGTCAGGAAGAACGATCTCGTCGCTCATCACGCGCTCAAGGGCCGCGCTGACTTCATCTTTCGGACCACTGAGATCGATAAACGCGGCGGTGTGTCCACGGAATGTGCGGAATTTGTTGCCCAGGCGAACGTCCACCGTGGCGCCATTAATGCGCTCAACGGGCGGTCGCGGATGAATCGACAAACGGCCCTGATCCAACCAGGCCTCAATATCGCGATCACAAAGACGCATGGCACTTTCTCCTTTCGTGCATTACGCCCCTGAAGAAACAGGGGCTAAGCAAATTAACTTAAGGGTACAGCCTAACATGTATTATTCAAAAAACTGGCTGATTTTGGCTTTCAGAATATCGATAGCGATGCGGTTTTTACCTCCGCGCGGCACGATAATGTCGGCGTATTGCTTGGACGGCTCAATAAATTGCAGGAACATCGGGCGGACGGTCTTCTGATATTGCGCCATGACCGAGTCCATCGAACGACCACGTTCGTTTACGTCACGTTTGATGCGACGCATCAGGCAAATATCGAGGGGCGTATCAACGAAAATAGAGAAATTCATCTCCTCGCGCAGGCGCGCATCCGTTAACAGCAAAATACCTTCAAGAATGATGACTTTCTTGGGCTTAATATGAATCGTTTCCGGCGTGCGGGTGTGCTCCACATAGCTGTAAACCGGTAATTCAATATCCTGACCGCTTTTCAGCATCTGTAAATGCTGGAACAGCAGGCTATGATCCATAGAGCTTGGATGGTCATAGTTTGTTTTTACGCGCTCTTCCATCGACAGATGGCTCTGATCTTTGTAGTAGCTGTCTTCTGGAATAACGCCGATATGCTCATCGCCGACCTGTTCGCGTAATTCGCGATAAAGCGTACTGGCAATAAGACTTTTACCCGAAGCCGATGCGCCGGCGATGCCAATAATGACGCACTGATGTGACTTATCAGTCATAAATTTAGCGACCTGATTAACCTGGATGTAAAGGAAGGAGACGCCTGAGCGTCAAACGCGGCAATTATAGGGATTTCGCGGTCATGATACCAGTCGAATAGGTTTGCGCTGCCGCATAAGATAAAACTTAGCCGCTTTACGGGCTCGTCGTGACTTTTCTCAAATTTTAACGGTCAAAATAACATCGCTCGCACGTTTTTTTTCGCAGACTAAGTAATTAATATCCTTATGATGTCAAATTCTGAGCAGACAGCATAGGAATTGTAAATTGTTTGTACTAGCATAACCCGAATTCATCTTTCACTCGTCCGGACCCCGTTCCCGACGGATCAGGGGTCGGCAGATTAAGCGGTAATGAAGAAACAAAATCAGCGAGTTTTGATTACCACTCCATACCCTATGCTACGTCTCATTAGTTTGGGGCTGTTGTCGTTCATCTTTACGTTATTCTCGCTGGAACTCACTCGTTTCGGAACCATTCTTGCACCGCTGTGGTTCCCCACTGCCTTAATGATGGTGGCGTTTTATCGCCACGCTGGCCGTATGTGGCCGGGCATTGCCGCCGCCTGCACATTAGGCAGTCTGGTGGCGACAGGTTTTTTGTTCTCTTTTACCAGCATCAATCTCTGGTATCCCCTGATCAATCTGATTGAGGCAGCAACCGGCGCTATCCTGCTGCGCAAACTGTTACCCTGGTATAACCCATTACAAAACCTTAATGACTGGGTCAAACTGGCTATCGGTAGCGCGCTGATTCCGCCGCTGGTCGGTGGGATGTTGGTGTGTCTGGTCAGCGGTTCCGACAATCTTCTGCGTACTTTCCTGGTCTGGGTGCTCTCAGAGTCCATCGGCGCGCTGGCGCTGGTGCCCATCGGTTTGCTGTTTAAACCCCACTATTTATTGCGCCATCGCAAACCCCAGTTGCTGTTTGAAACGCTGGTGACGCTTGCGGTGACCCTGGCCCTGAGCTGGCTGGCACTGATCTATCTGCCGTGGCCCTTTACCGCCGTCATCGTCCTGCTGATGTGGAGCGCGATACGCCTTCCGCGCATGGAAGCTTTCCTCATCTTCCTCATCACCGTGATGATGGTGTCGCTGTTCATGGCAACCAATCCGTCAATTGTCGTCACGCCCAAAACTGGCGTGATGCTCAACGCCCCCTGGCTACCGTTCTTAATGATTTTGCTCCCCGCAAACATCATGACCATGGTGATGTATGCGTTTCGCTCAGAGCGTAAGCACATCACCGAAAGCGAAGAGCGTTTTCGCAATGCAATGGAGTATTCCGCCATCGGCATGGCGCTGGTGGGGACCCAGGGGCAGTGGCTGCAGGCTAACAAAGCCCTGTGCAACTTCCTCGGCTACAGCCAGGACGAACTGCGCTTGATGACGTTCCAGCAGCTCACCTGGCCGGAAGATTTGAACAAAGATCTCGACCAGCTTGAACAGCTGGTTCGCGGCGAAATCAACAGCTACTCCATGGAAAAGCGCTATTACACCCGTAATGGCGATCTGGTATGGGCCCTGCTCGCCGTTTCGGTGGTACGTCATGCAGACGGTACCCCACGCTATTTTATCGCCCAGGTCGAAGACATTAACGATCTCAAACAGACCGAGTGGGTGAACAAACGCCTGATGGAACGCATCACGCTGGCAAACGAAGCCGGGGGCATCGGTATCTGGGAATGGGAGCTTGAACCGGACATCATCAGTTGGGACAAACGCATGTTCGAACTGTACGAAATTCCGTCTCACATCAAACCCACCTGGCAACTCTGGTACGACCAAATTTTGCCGGAAGACCGTGCGGAAACCGAACGCATCATTCGTGATTCGCTGGTGGCCCGCATCGCCTTTAAGCTGGAATTTCGCATCAACGTCAAAGAGGGCGTGCGCCATATTCGTACCCTCGCGAACCGGGTGCTGAACCGCAATGGCGAAGTGGAGCGTCTGCTGGGCGTCAATATGGACATGACCGAAGTCAAACAGCTGAACGAAGCGCTGTTCCAGGAAAAAGAGCGCCTGCACATCACCCTCGATTCTATCGGCGAGGCCGTGCTCTGTACCGACGTGAACATGAACGTCACCTTTATGAACCCGGTTGCGGAGAAGATGAGCGGCTGGTCGCAGGAACAGGCCATGGCGCAGCCATTGCTGACCGTCCTGCGCATTACCTTTGGCGATCACGGCCCGGCAATGGAAAACATTCACAGCGGCGATATGTCACGTTCAGCGATTGAACAGGATGTCGTCCTGCACTGCCGCACCGGCGGCAGCTACGACATTCATTACAGCATCACACCGCTGAGCACTCTCGACGGGCAGAATATCGGCTCAGTGCTGGTTATTCAGGACGTCACCGAGTCGCGCAAAATGCTGCGTCAGCTCAGTTACAGCGCCTCCCACGATGCCCTGACCCACCTGGCAAACCGGGTAAACTTTGAAACGCATCTCAAGCGCCTGCTGCAAACCGTTTCGGAGCTGCATCAGCGTCACGCGCTGGTCTTTATTGACCTTGACCGCTTTAAAGCGGTGAACGACACCGCCGGGCACGCGGCAGGCGATGCGTTGCTGCGGGAAATCTCCTCGCTCATGCTGAGCATGCTGCGTTCTACCGACGTCCTCGCCCGTCTGGGCGGCGATGAGTTTGGCCTGCTGCTGCCGGACTGCAACGTTGAAAGCGCGCGCTACATTGCCGGGCGCATCGTGCAGGCCATTAACGACTACCACTTTATGTGGGAAGGCCGCATGCATCGCATCGGTGCCAGCGCCGGGATAACCATTATTGATGAAACCAACCACCAGGGCTCCGAAGTGATGTCCCAGGCGGATATCGCCTGCTACGCCTCGAAAAACAACGGCCGTGGCATGGTGACGGTCTATGAAGCTCAGCAGGGCACGATGCACCACGGGCGCAGCATGATGTCGCTGGAAGAGCAGTGGCTGATGATTAAAGACAACCATCTGTTGATGATTGCCCGTGGCGTCGCCTCGCCGCGCGTGCCGGAAGCCTGCAATTTCTGGCTGCTGACCCTGCGTCTGTGGACCAGCGAAGGGGAAGTGATGGAAGAAAATGCCTTCCGCGCAAGCCTCAATGAGCCGGAGCTTATCCGCGCGCTCGACCGCCGCGTGTTCCAGGAGTTCTTCCGCAATCACGCTACGGCGATTGCCGGTAAAGGCCTTGGTGTTGCCCTTCCCCTCTCCTCAGCCGGGTTGTCCAACGCCCAACTGGTGGATGAAATCCTCGATTTACTGGAACACGGCCCGCTGCCTGGGCGTCTGCTGCATTTGATGATTCAGGCCGACGTACTGCTGCGCGAAGGGAAAGCCATTAGCGACAGTCTGAAAAAACTGCGCCATGCGGGCTGCCGTATCATCCTGAGTCATATTGGTCATGATCTTGAGATCTTTAACCATCTCGCGCCACACACCGCGGACTACATCCTGCTGGAGCAGGATCTGGTCAACAACGTGCATGGCAACCTGATGGACGAAATGATGGTGACGATTATCCAGGGCCATGCCCAGCGTCTGGGGCTTAAAAGCATTGCCGGGCCGACCAACCAGCCGCTGATGATGGATACGCTGTCAGGCATCGGTATCGACCTTATCTACGGGGACACCATCTCCCAGCCGCAGCCGCTCGATATGATGCTGAGCACCAGCTACTTCGCGATCAACTGATTTTCTCAGGCTGCCAGCCGTCGGTGTACCAGATGTGCAACAACGCATAAGAACGCCAGGGCTGCCAGCGCTCGGCGTAACGGCGGGTTTGAGCGGGTGTCATCCCGGCGAACCGCTGCTTAATCAGATAATCATCGGCAAGAAACACATCTTTTGCCTGCCACCCGCGCAACGCATAATAGTTCGCCGTCCAGCGCCCAATCCCCGGAAACGTCATCAATGTTTTAACCCCCTGTTCGACGTCTGCGGGAGCCGTCAGGGGAAAGGTGCCGTCCAGAACGGACCGGGCGAGAAAGATGAGGGATTCGGCGCGTTTGACGGGCATCCCCAGCGCTTTCAGCGCCATTGGGTCCGCCTTTGCCAGCTGCGCAGGCTGTGGAAACAGCACAAAGTCGTCATCCAGCCGTTCGCCGCACAGCGCCGCCACCCGCGAGGTGAGCTTTGCTGCCATCGCCACGCTCACCAGTTGCCCTAAAATCGCCCGCACCGCCTGCTCGAAAGGGTCCATACAGCCGGGCAGACGCAGCCCTGGCCGCGCGGCACCCAGCTCGCCTAACGCCTTGCTGACCACCTGCGGCTGGCAGGTGAGGTCAAACAAATTGCTCAGATGCTGTAAACAGGCCGTTGCGACCGGTTGCAGACCGTCGCTCAGCGTCACGTTCAGTACGTTGTTCGCTTCATCGGGCTGTGCACAAATAATGCCCCGATGTTCATCCAGCGCAAATGCACGCGTGTAGCGCGTCTGCGTAATAATTTCGACGCCTGTCACCGCACGCGCCTGTAAGAAACCTAACATCCATGACCAGTCATAAGGCGGCTGCCAGTGCAGTGTGTACATATTGTCTCCTGTGATATCAGCCCATGAGCATATAACGGTTTGTGGATTTCTGCTTTGCTTTGATATTCCGGTTGTTCTGCCTGGCGCATTCCGTTAAAGTCGCCCCCCTTCTTCACCGGCATGGGGATTTAACGTGTTTGTAGGCTTTGATTACGGTA
Source organism: uncultured Enterobacteriaceae bacterium (assembly GCA_963530515.1). GTDB lineage: Bacteria > Pseudomonadota > Gammaproteobacteria > Enterobacterales > Enterobacteriaceae > CBFFRJ01. Next base: position 150,863 of record CAUSEC010000004.1, read on the forward strand.
CCGCCAACTGTTCAATTGCGGTGATGCAGGACGGTAAACCGTCGCTGCTGAAAATGGAAAATAACAGCACTCTGCTGCCGTCGATGCTCTGTGCGCCGACGCGCGAAGCCGTCAGCGAATGGCTCTATCGCCATCATGAGGTTCCGGCAACGGGCGCTGAAACCCAGGCGTTGTTACGTCGTGCCGTCAGCTTTAACCGCGAAGAAGATATTGATGTGCAGGCCACCAGCGTCCAGTTTGGTCTCAGCTCGCTTCGCCAGTACGTAGAAGACCCGGAAGAGGTCTACTTCGTTAAATCACCGAAATCCTTCCTCGGTGCCGGCGGCTTAAAACCGCAGCAAATTGCCCTGTTTGAAGATCTGGTGTGCGCCATGATGCTGCACATCCGTAAGCAGGCCGAAACGCAGCTGCCGGACGCCATCAACCAGGCGGTTATTGGCCGCCCGATTAACTTCCAGGGCCTCGGCGGCACCGAGGCTAACGCCCAGGCGCAGGGTATACTTGAGCGCGCGGCAAAACGCGCCGGTTTTCGCGACGTGGTGTTCCAGTACGAGCCGGTTGCGGCGGGTCTGGATTTCGAAGCCACCCTGCAGGAAGAAAAACGCGTGCTGGTCGTGGATATCGGCGGCGGGACAACCGACTGTTCCTTACTGCTGATGGGGCCAAAGTGGCACGATCGTCTGGACCGCGAAAACAGCCTGTTAGGCCACAGCGGCTGCCGCGTGGGCGGTAACGATCTGGATATCGCGCTGGCGTTTAAAAACCTGATGCCATTGCTGGGCATGGGCGGGCAGACGGAAAAAGGCATCGCCCTGCCGGTTCTCCCCTGGTGGAACGCCATCGCCATTAACGATGTTCCGGCACAAACCGATTTCTACAGTACGGCTAATGGCCGACAGCTGAACGATATGCTGCGTGACGCCCGCGATACCGACAAAGTGGCTCTGCTGTTAAAAGTGTGGAAACAGCGTCTGGGCTATCGTCTGGTTCGCAGTGCAGAAGAAAGCAAAATCGCGCTGTCCGAACAGGTACAAACTCAGGCGCAACTGCCGTTTATCAGCGACACACTGACGACAGATATTGACCAGATGGGTCTGGAAGCCGCGCTGGATCAGCCGCTGCGTCGTATTCTTGAACAGGTACAGCTGGCACTGGACAACAGCGAAGCCACGCCAGAGGTGATTTACCTCACCGGCGGCAGCGCGCGTTCGCCGATTATTAAGAAAGCGCTGGCGCAGGCCCTGCCGGGTATTCCCATTGCCGGCGGCGATGACTTCGGCTCAGTCACCGCCGGTCTGGCCCGCTGGGCGCAGGTGGTCTTTCGGTAATAAAGAGAATGGCCGGAACGGGCGTTACAAAGCGCCATTCTTGCCCGCCGCGCCGATTGACTTCGTCTGTTTTTCAACCTATGGTGAAGGGATAAGGGTCAGGGAGGATTTCTCCCCCCTCTGGTGTCTTAGTAAGCTGGCCAGCTAATGACTAAGAGGATCACCAGTATGATGACGTGTTTCATCATAACCCTTTCCTTCTGTAAAGCCCCATCGTCAGGTGGGGCTTTCCTGTATTTAGCCCCTTGCTAAACCTCCTGACGGTAACATCCTTAATCCCTCTTGCTGCTTTTCCGTTCAATGCTTTGCGAGCCGCCTCGTAATCCTTTCAGGAGTCAGACGATTCCAGACAGTACTTCATATTCTCTCCATTTTTCTGACGGCTACGCTCACTAAACTAGTATTATTCAGGCATATGTTTCAGGACGAGATACGAAGAACGATGAAAGGCAGAAACACTCCCCGCCTGGTAATAGCGGCAGCAGTAGTGGTGATAGCGGGTATTGCCGCTGTCTGGTACGGGTTCGGTCATCACGCTGATACCTCAACATCTACCGCCGCCACCGGACAAAATCAGCGCCCAGGCCCCGGCGGCCCGGGTGGTGGCCGTCATGGTATGCGCGGCGCATTGCCGCCGGTACAGGCCGCTACGGCAACCAAAGAGTCTGTTCCTCGCTATCTTTCCGGTCTCGGCACGGTCACCGCAGCCAATACGGTCACCGTGCGCAGCCGCGTCGACGGTCAGCTTCTGGCTCTCCACTTTAAAGAGGGCCAACAGGTCAAAGCCGGTGACCTGCTGGCAGAAATTGACCCCAGCCAGTTCAAAGTCACCCTCGCTCAGGCGCAGGGACAGCTGGCAAAAGACAAAGCCACCCTCGCTAACGCCCGCCGCGACCTTGCTCGTTACCAGCAACTGGTGAAGGCCAATCTGGTTTCCCGTCAGGAGATGGACGCCCAACAGGCGCTGGTCAGCGAAACGGAAGGCACCGTAAAAGCGGATGACGCCTCGGTTGCCAGCGCCCAGCTTCAGCTCGACTGGAGCCGCATCACGGCACCGATTGATGGCCGCGTGGGGTTAAAACAGGTAGATATCGGCAACCAAATCTCCAGCGGTGACACCACGGGAATTGTGGTGCTGACCCAAACGCACCCGATCGATCTGGTCTTCACTCTGCCGGAAAATGAGATTGCTACCGTGGTGCAGGCGCAAAAAGCTGGACAGCCGCTCACCGTCGAAGCCTGGGATCGCACCAACAAACAGAAACTCAGCGCGGGCACGCTGTTAAGTCTTGATAATCAGATTGATGCCACCACTGGCACCATCAAGCTGAAAGCTCGCTTTGATAACCAGGACGACGCCCTCTTCCCGAATCAGTTCGTCAACGCCCGTATGCTGGTTTCCACTCAGCAAGATGCGGTGGTGATCCCGGCTGCGGCCCTGCAAATGGGTAACGAAGGCAACTTCGTCTGGGTGCTGAATGACAAGGGTCAGGTCAGCAAACACACGGTGACAACGGGTATTCAGGACAGCCAGAAAGTGGTGATTTCCGCTGGTCTCTCTGCAGGCGATCGCGTGGTCACCGACGGGATTGACCGCCTGACCGAAGGGGCGAAAGTGGAAGTGGTGGACGCGAAGAATGCCGATCAGATGCCTGCCAAACGTGAACACCCGGCGAAAGGAGCGCAGTCCTGATGCAGCTGCTACCGCCAGGCAGAACCGGCGGGCCATCGCGCCTGTTTATCATGCGTCCGGTCGCCACCACCCTCATGATGGTGGCGATTTTACTTGCCGGTATCATCGGTTATCGCTTCTTACCCGTCTCCGCGCTGCCGGAAGTGGACTACCCCACTATCCAGGTGGTGACGCTTTACCCAGGTGCCAGCCCGGATGTGGTGACCTCAGCCATCACGGCCCCGCTTGAACGCCAGTTCGGCCAGATGTCCGGCCTCAAGCAGATGTCCTCGCAAAGCTCCGGCGGCGCATCTGTTGTTACGCTGCAATTCCAGCTCACGCTGCCGCTGGACGTCGCCGAGCAGGAAGTACAGGCCGCGATCAACGCCGCTAACAGCCTGTTACCTTCTGACTTACCGAATCCGCCGGTCTACAGCAAAGTGAACCCTGCGGATCCGCCAATCATGACCCTTGCTGTCACCTCTTCTGCCATGCCGATGACCCAGGTGGAAGACATGGTGGAAACGCGGGTCGCGCAAAAAATCTCTCAGGTCTCCGGTGTTGGTCTGGTCACCCTTGCCGGTGGGCAACGCCCTGCCGTGCGTGTGAAGCTCAATGCGCAGGCGATTGCGGCTCTGGGCCTCACCAGCGAGACCATCCGTACCGCTATCAGTAACGCCAACGTCAATTCCGCCAAAGGGAGCCTCGACGGCCCGACGCGCGCAGTGACCCTCTCCGCCAACGACCAGATGCAGTCGGTGGATGAGTATCGCAAACTGATTGTTGCCTACCAGAACGGTGCGCCAGTGCGTCTTGGGGATGTCGCCACCATCGACCAGGGGGCTGAAAATAGCTGGCTGGGGGCCTGGGCGAACCAACAGCAGGCCATCGTGATGAACGTCCAGCGTCAGCCAGGCGCGAATATCATCGATACCGCCGACAGCATTCGCACCCTGCTGCCAACGCTAACCGAAAGTTTGCCGAAGTCGGTCGAAGTGAAAGTGCTCTCTGACCGCACCACCAACATCCGCGCTTCGGTCACCGACACCCAGTTTGAACTGATGCTGGCCATCGCCCTGGTGGTCATGATCATCTATCTGTTCCTGCGCAACATCCCGGCGACCATTATCCCCGGCGTGGCGGTACCGCTGTCGCTGGTGGGCACCTTCGCAGTCATGGTGTTCCTCGATTTTTCGGTCAACAACCTGACCTTGATGGCACTCACCATCGCCACCGGTTTCGTGGTGGACGATGCCATCGTGGTTATCGAAAACATCTCGCGCTACATCGAGAAAGGGGAAAAACCGCTGGCGGCGGCGCTGAAAGGCGCGGGGGAAATCGGCTTTACCATTATCTCACTGACCTTCTCGCTGATTGCGGTGCTGATCCCGCTGCTGTTTATGGGGGATATTGTCGGTCGCTTGTTCCGCGAGTTCGCCGTCACTCTGGCGGTGGCGATTCTCATCTCGGCGGTGGTCTCCCTGACGCTGACGCCGATGATGTGCGCCCGCATGCTGAGCGCGGAATCTCTGCGTAAACAGAACCGCTTCTCCCGCGCGTCGGAAAAATTCATCGATCAGGTGATTGCCGCCTACGGTCGCCTGCTCGCCAGAGTCCTGAATCACCCCTGGCTGACGCTGAGCGTGGCACTGGGCACCTTGCTGCTGTCGGTCATGCTGTGGGTCTTCATCCCCAAAGGTTTCTTCCCGGTGCAGGATAACGGCATTATCCAGGGCACACTGCAGGCGCCGCAGTCCGCTTCTTTTGCCAGCATGGCTCAGCGCCAGCAGCAAATCGCCGGGATCATCATGAAAGATCCGGCGGTGCAGAGCCTGACGACCTTTGTCGGCGTGGACGGCACCAACCCGGCGCTGAACAGCGCGCGCCTGCAAATCAACCTCAAGCCGCTGTCCGAGCGTGACGATCGGGTGCAGGCCGTGATTGAGCGTTTGCAACAAGCCGCCGGGCGCGTGCCGGGCGCAGCACTCTACCTGCAACCGACGCAGGATCTGACCATCGACACCACCGTCAGCCGCACGCAGTATCAGTTCACCCTACAGGCCACATCACTTGATGCGCTCAGTACCTGGGTGCCGCAGCTGACGGAAAAATTGCAGTCGCTGCCGCAGCTTTCCGACGTCAGCAGTGACTGGCAGGACAAAGGGCTGGCGGCTTATGTGAACGTTGATCGCGACAGCGCCAGCCGTCTGGGGATCAGCATGTCCGATGTGGACAACGCCCTTTATAACGCCTTCGGTCAGCGTCTGATCTCCACCATTTACACTCAGGCGAATCAGTACCGCGTGGTGCTCGAGCATGACACCACCCACACTTCCGGTCTGGGTGCGCTCGACACCATTCGCCTGACCAGCAGCGACGGCGGTATCGTCCCGCTCAGTGCGATTGCGAAGGTGGAGCAGCGCTTTACGCCGCTGTCGATTAACCACCTGGACCAGTTCCCCTCCACCACTATTTCGTTCAACGTGGCGGACGGCTACTCGCTGGGTGAAGCGGTGCAGACTATCCTCGACAGCGAGAACACGCTGAATCTGCCCACCGACATTACCACCCAGTTCCAGGGCAGCACCCTCGCGTTCCAGGCCGCACTGGGCAGCACCGTCTGGCTGATTGTGGCCGCCGTGGTGGCCATGTACATCGTGCTGGGCGTGCTCTATGAAAGCTTTATTCACCCGATAACCATCCTCTCCACCCTGCCCACGGCGGGCGTGGGGGCGTTGATGGCACTGCTGCTGGCAGGCAGCGAACTGGATGTGATTGCTATTATCGGCATCATTTTGCTGATCGGTATTGTGAAGAAAAACGCCATCATGATGATTGACTTCGCGCTTGCCGCAGAGCGCGAGCAGGGGATGTCCCCGCGTGATGCCATTTACCAGGCGTGTCTGCTGCGTTTTCGTCCGATTTTAATGACCACCCTCGCCGCCCTGCTCGGCGCGCTGCCGCTGATGCTCAGTACTGGCGTCGGTGCCGAACTGCGTCGCCCGCTGGGTATTGGGATGGTAGGCGGTTTGCTGGTAAGCCAGGTGCTGACCCTCTTTACCACGCCGGTGATTTACCTGCTCTTTGACCGCCTCGGCCTGTATGTCCGCAGCCGCTTCCCGAAACGTGAAGAGGAGGCGTAAGTGAAGTTTTTCGCGCTCTTCATTTACCGCCCGGTGGCGACGATTTTAATTTCGCTCGCCATCACCCTCTGCGGCGTGCTGGGCTTCCGCCTGCTGCCGGTGGCTCCGCTGCCGCAGGTGGACTTCCCGGTCATCATGATCAGCGCCTCGCTGCCAGGGGCCTCGCCGGAAACCATGGCCTCGTCCGTTGCCACCCCGCTTGAGCGCTCACTCGGGCGTATTGCCGGGGTCAGCGAGATGACCTCGTCCAGTTCGTTGGGCAGCACGCGCATCATCCTTGAGTTCAATTTTGACAGGGACATCAACGGTGCCGCACGCGATGTGCAGGCCGCGCTGAACGCCGCGCAAAGTTTGCTGCCAAGCGGCATGCCGAGCCGCCCGACCTATCGCAAAGCCAACCCGTCGGATTCGCCGATCATGATCCTGACGCTGACCTCGGATACCTATTCCCAGGGCCAGCTGTATGATTTCGCCTCCACTCAGCTGGCGCAGACCATCGCCCAGATTGACGGCGTAGGTGATGTGGACGTCGGCGGCAGTTCACTGCCTGCCGTGCGTGTAGGGTTAAATCCGCAGGCGCTGTTTAATCAGGGGGTTTCGCTGGATGCGGTGCGCACCGCGATAAGCGAAGCCAACGTCCGCCGCCCGCAGGGGGCAATTGAAGACGGAGACCATCGCTGGCAGGTACAAACCAACGACGCGCTGAAAACCGCCGCCGAGTACCAGCCGCTCATCATCCATTACAAAAACGGCGCGGCGGTACGCTTAAGCGATGTCGCCAGCGTCACCGACTCGGTGCAGGACGTGCGCAACGCCGGGATGACCAACGCCAAACCGGCCATTCTGCTAATGATCCGCAAGCTGCCGGAAGCCAATATTATTCAGACGGTCGACAGCATTCGCGCCCGCCTGCCTGAGCTGCAGGCCACCATTCCGGCGGCGATTGATTTGCAAATTGCGCAGGACAGATCCCCCACCATCCGCGCCTCGCTCGAGGAGGTGGAGCAGACTCTGGTTATCTCCGTCGCGCTGGTGATTCTGGTGGTGTTCCTGTTCCTGCGATCCGGTCGCGCCACCCTGATCCCGGCGGTCGCCGTTCCGGTATCGCTGATTGGCACCTTTGCCGCCATGTACTTGTGCGGCTTTAGTCTGAACAACCTGTCGTTGATGGCCCTGACCATCGCCACTGGCTTCGTGGTGGATGATGCCATCGTGGTGCTGGAGAATATCTCCCGCCATCTTGAGGCGGGCATGAAGCCTCTGCAGGCTGCGCTGCAGGGTACGCGTGAAGTGGGCTTTACCGTGCTGTCGATGAGCGTGTCGCTGGTGGCGGTGTTCCTGCCACTGCTGCTGATGGCGGGGTTACCGGGACGCTTGCTGCGCGAATTTGCCGTTACCCTGTCGGTGGCGATAGGTATCTCGCTGGTGATTTCCCTGACGCTGACGCCGATGATGTGCGGCTGGATGCTCAAACGGCAAAAAGCGCATGAACCCACGCGCAATAAAGGCATTGGTCGCCTGCTGGTCGCCTTGCAGCAATCCTATGCCCGGTCGCTGAAATGGGTGCTAAACCATGCCCGGCTGGTCGGGCTGGTGCTGATTGGCACCATTGCCCTGAACGTCTGGATGTACATCACCATCCCAAAAACCTTCTTCCCGGAGCAGGATACCGGCGTGCTGATGGGCGGTATTCAGGCTGACCAGAGCATCTCTTTCCAGGCCATGCGCGTCAAACTACAGGATTTCATGAAGATCATCCGCGAAGATCCGGCGGTGGATAACGTCACCGGTTTTACCGGCGGCTCCAGGGTCAACAGCGGCATGATGTTTATCACCCTCAAACCCCGCGATGTGCGTAATGAAACCGCCCAGCAAATCATTGACCGTCTGCGCATTAAGCTGGCGAAAGAACCCGGAGCCAACCTCTTCCTGATGGCGGTGCAGGACATTCGCGTCGGCGGGCGTCAGGCCAACGCCAGCTACCAGTTTGCCCTGCTTTCTGATGATTTGAGTGCGCTGCGGGAGTGGGAGCCGAAAATCCGCAAAGCGCTGGCCTCGCTGCCGGAGCTGGCGGATGTGAACTCTGACCAACAGGATAACGGCGCGGAGATGAATCTGATTTATGACCGCGAGAGCATGTCGCGACTGGGGATCAGCGTTCAGGAAGCCAACAGCCTGCTGAATAACGCGTTCGGTCAGCGGCAGATTTCCACCATCTACCAGCCGCTTAACCAGTACAAAGTGGTGATGGAGGTGGACCCGCGTTATACCCAGGACATCAGCGCCCTGGATAAAATGTTCGTGATTAACAGTGACGACAAGCCGATTCCGCTCTCCTATTTCGCCCGCTGGCTGCCGGCCAATGCGCCGCTGTCGGTGAATCATCAGGGGTTGTCTGCCGCCTCAACCATCGCCTTTAACCTGCCGACCGGGGTGTCGCTTTCCGAAGCCAGCGATGCGATTAACCGCACCATGACCCAGCTAGGCGTGCCCTCAACGGTGCGTGGCAGCTTCGCCGGTACCGCTCAGGTGTTCCAGGAAACCATGAACTCGCAGGTGATCCTGATTCTGGCGGCCATCGCCACGGTCTATATCGTGCTGGGTATTCTGTACGAAAGCTATGTGCATCCGCTGACCATCCTCTCCACCCTCCCCTCAGCGGGCGTCGGGGCGCTGCTGGCGCTGGAGCTGTTTGGCGCGCCGTTCAGCCTCATTGCGCTGATTGGCATTATGCTGTTGATAGGTATCGTGAAGAAAAACGCCATCATGATGGTGGACTTCGCGCTCGAAGCGCAACGCAGAGGCAACCTGAGCGCGGAAGAAGCCATCTTCCAGGCCTGTTTGTTGCGTTTCAGACCCATCATGATGACCACCCTGGCCGCACTCTTTGGCGCGCTGCCGCTGGTGTTGTCCGGCGGTGACGGCTCTGAACTGCGCCAGCCGCTGGGGATAACCATCGTCGGGGGACTGGTGATGAGTCAGTTGCTCACCCTCTATACCACCCCGGTGGTGTACCTGTTCTTCGACCGCCTGCGCCTTCGATTCGCGCGTAACCGCAGAGAGCCCGTAACAGAGTGACAGAACTCCCTCAAAACGTACGCTGGCAGTTATGGATTGTCGCCTTCGGCTTCTTTATGCAGTCGCTGGACACCACCATCGTCAACACCGCCCTGCCCTCCATGGCACGAAGCCTGGGGGAAAGCCCGTTGCATATGCACATGGTGGTGGTCTCCTACGTCCTGACGGTGGCGGTAATGCTCCCCGCCAGCGGCTGGCTGGCAGACAAACTCGGCGTGCGTAATATTTTCTTCACCGCCATCGTGCTGTTCACGTTAGGTTCACTGTTTTGCGCCCAGGCCAATACGCTCGATGAACTGGTGATGGCCCGCGTGCTGCAAGGGATTGGCGGTGCCATGATGGTGCCCGTGGGCAGGCTCACGGTAATGAAAATCGTCCCGCGTGAGCAGTATATGGCGGCGATGACCTTTGTGACCCTGCCCGGCCAGGTCGGCCCGTTACTCGGCCCCGCGCTCGGCGGCATTCTGGTGGAGTACGCCTCCTGGCACTGGATTTTCCTTATCAATCTGCCGGTCGGCATTATCGGTGCCATCACCACTTTGTGGCTGATGCCCAACTACAAACTACAGACCGGGCGTTTCGACATCCTGGGTTTTGTGCTGCTGGCCTGCGGCATGGCGACGCTGACGCTGGCCCTCGACGGGCACAAAGGGCTGGGGATTTCGCCGCTGATGCTGGGGACGCTGGTGTCAGTTGGCGCAGTCGCGATTATCTGTTATCTCCTGCACGCACGCGGTAACAACGGCGCACTGTTTAACCTGCGTCTGTTCCGTACTCCCACGTATTCGCTCGGCCTGTTCGGCAGCTTTGCCGGGCGCGTCGGCAGCGGCATGTTGCCCTTTATGACCCCGGTATTTTTACAAATCGGCATGGGCTTTTCCCCCTTTCATGCCGGGCTGATGATGATCCCGATGGTGCTGGGCAGTATGGGCATGAAACGCATTGTGGTGCAGGTGGTAAACCGCTTTGGTTACCGCCGCGCGCTGGTCTGTTCAACGCTCGGGCTGTCACTGATTTGCCTGCTGTTTATGGGAACCGCGCTAATGGGCTGGTTCTGGCTGCTGCCCGTGGTGCTTTTCTGTCAGGGCATGATCAACTCCATGCGCTTCTCCTCCATGAACACCCTGACGCTGAAAGATTTGCCGGATGAACTGGCCAGCAGCGGCAACAGCTTATTGTCGATGGTGATGCAGCTGTCGATGAGTATTGGCGTCACCGTTGCCGGGCTGCTGCTCGGGATGTTCGGCCAGTCCCACCTGTCTGCCGACAGCGGCGTGGCCCACCATGTTTTCCTTTACGCTTACCTGTGCATGGCGGTGATTATTGCGCTGCCAGCCTTTATCTTTGCCCGAGTCCCGAATGATGTCAGTCAGAACGTGGTCATTTCCCGGCGCAACAGGAGTCACTCATGAAACTATGGCGTCCCGGTATCACCGCCAAACTCTTTCTGGCGATCTTCGCCACCTGCATCGTCCTGCTGGTGACCATGCACTGGGCGGTACGTATCAGCTTCGAGCGCGGGTTTATCGACTACATCAAGCACGGCAACGAACAGCGGCTACAGCTGTTGAGCGATGCCCTGAGCGAACAGTATGCCCAGCAGGGGAGCTGGCGTTTTTTACGCAACAACGACCGGTTTATTTTCCAGATCCTGCGCTCGTTTGAGCGTGAAAATGAACATAACGACGACGGGCGCGAGCCACCTCCCGGCCCGCCGGGCCCACCACCTGAGCCGGGTAACGGCATGCCGCCCCACGGCTGGCGCACCCAGTTTTGGGTAACGGATGCCTCCGGCGACGTGCTGGTGGGGCCACGCGGCCCGGTGCCACCGGACGGTTCCCGCCGTGCCGTGACGGTAGACAGTCAGACCGTCGGCTGGGTCATCGCCTCCCCTATCGAGCGACTGACCCGCAACACCGATATCAACTTTGACCGCCAGCAAAAGCGCACCAGCTGGCTGATTGTCGCACTCGCCACCCTGCTGGCCGCGCTGGCAACCCTGCCCCTGGCGCGAGGGCTGCTGGCGCCGGTCAAACGGCTGGTGGAAGGCACCCATAAACTTGCGGCCGGTGATTTCACCACCCGCGTGAATACCGGTAGTGAAGATGAGCTGGGGAAACTGGCGCAGGACTTTAACCAGCTCGCCAGCACCCTTGAGCGCAACCAGCAGATGCGCCGCGATTTTATGGCCGATATCTCCCACGAACTGCGCACGCCGCTGGCGGTACTGCGCGGCGAGCTGGAGGCGATCCAGGACGGCGTGCGCCAGTTTACCCCTGAGTCCGTTGCCTCGTTGCAGGCGGAGGTGGGCACGCTGACTAAACTGGTGAATGACCTGCATCAGCTGTCAATGTCGGATGAAGGCGCGCTGGCCTACCAGAAATCCAGCGTCGACGTGGTGTCACTGCTGGAAGTCGCCGCCGGGGCGTTTCGTGAGCGTTTTGCCGCCCGCCAGTTGACCATCAGCGTTGCCCTGCCTGAACACGCCACCGTGTTCGGCGACCCGGATCGCCTGATGCAACTCTTTAATAATCTGATGGAAAACAGCCTGCGCTACACCGACAGCGGCGGCAGTTTGCACATCAGTGGACGCCTGGAAGACGACATGCTGGCACTCGATTTTGCCGACAGCGCCCCCGGCGTCACCGAACTCCAGCTGACCCGCCTCTTCGAGCGTTTCTATCGCACTGAAGGGTCGCGCAACCGCGCCAGCGGTGGCTCCGGGTTAGGTCTGGCTATTTGTATGAACATAGTGAGCGCCCACGGCGGAAGCGTCAGTGCGGCACATTCGCCATTTGGTGGGGTTAGCATTAGCGTAAAACTGCCGCTGGAACGAGAGATAGCGAGAAGCGTATGAACGAACTACCGATTGATGAAAACACTCCACGCATTCTGATCGTGGAAGACGAGCCGAAGCTCGGACAGCTGTTAATTGATTACCTGCGTGCGGCAAGCTACGCGCCAACGCTGATTAACCATGGCGATCAGGTGCTTTCTTATGTGCGCCAGACCCCGCCGGACATGATACTGCTGGATCTGATGCTGCCTGGCACCGACGGGCTGACTCTGTGCCGTGAAATTCGCCGTTTTTCCAATCTGCCCATCATCATGGTCACGGCAAAAATCGAAGAGATTGACCGCCTGCTGGGGCTGGAAATTGGTGCCGATGATTACATCTGTAAGCCCTACAGCCCGCGTGAAGTGGTTGCCCGCGTGAAAACCATTCTGCGCCGCTGCAAGCCGCAGCGTGAACTGCAGGCGATGGACGATGAAAGCCCGCTGATTGTCGATGAGAGCCGCTTCCAGGCCACCTGGCGCAATCAACCACTCGATTTGACGCCCGCTGAATTCCGTCTGTTGAAAACCCTCTCCTGTGAGCCGGGGAAAGTGTTCTCCCGCGAGCAGTTGCTCAACAATCTGTATGACGACTATCGCGTGGTGACCGACCGCACCATTGACAGCCACATCAAGAACTTACGCCGCAAGTTAGAGACGCTTGACGAAGAGCAGTCTTTCATCCGCGCCGTCTATGGCGTGGGGTATCGTTGGGAAGCAGACGCCTGTCGTCTGGGATGATGCTGATTTCAGGTATTGGGCTTCTTGTCAGCCGGGTGCGGTTCGCCACCCGGCTGGCGGCTGCAACAAACGCACAGAGTTCTATGGACATTAAACATTTCCTGACGCACTGGTTCACCGGGAAAAGAAAGCCTATGCAAGACCGCGAAGTACAACTGCACCAGCAGATTCTGGCGCTACTGGATAAGCCCTGGTACGGTATTGTCGCGCCCGGCAGCGACGGCAAGTTCATCGTCGACACCCTTCGCGAACTCACCCATCATCACAATGGCTATGTGCGTGAAAAAGCGGTGGTGGCCCTGGCGCTGAAGCAGGACGTTGCGGCTCTCGGTGACCTGCTCATCTGCGTCAATGACTGGGTCAAGCCCATTCATCTTGCCGCCGTCGACGCGGTGAAAGCGCTGCTGACGCCGGCTAACGTTCCGGCGTTTATCGCCCATTTACCGGCACTTCGTCAGCTGGCAGCACGCAAGCGCTACGATCACCGCGAATTTGTGCAGACCATTACTCACTATCTGGTGAGTCACCATCTGCCCGCTGTTCAGCACGCGCTCGCGTCTTCAAGGCGCGACGTCCGCGATGCGGCGCTGCATGCGCTTATCGGGCACGACAAGCTTCATGATGAAGCTGCCCTGCTCCAGGTGCTGGCAAACCAGGACAGCACCCTGCGGGCGATGGCCGTCGAAGACTGGCTCTCGCACAACCGCGCCCTTTCGGCATCCCTGCAAACACGTTTGTTGCGCGATCCCTGGGTGCGCATTCGTCGGGCGGTACTCTTTTACCTTGATGAGCACCGCCAGTTGCCGCCAGAAGCGCTTTACTGCCCGCTGCTGCTGGACAAGAACGCCCTGATTCAGCAGCGCACCCGCCGGATGCTCGAAGGCAAAAAAGACGCCACCGCCTTCTGGCTTGAAGTGCTCTCATCGGAGCATTTCACCCTGACCCAACGCCGTTCGGCGCTGTATGGACTCAAAGAGAGTCGCTACGTCGGCATAACCGAACTTGCGCAGTGGGCGTACCAGCATCAGGCCCTGGCACTGCGTAAAGCTGCCTTGCCCATGCTGGCGAGCCTCAAGGGTGAAAATGCCAGAGCCGAGGTTCTGGGATCGCTTGCCGACGCCCAACTCGCCATGACCCTCACGGCATGGAAGGTGCTGAACCGTTCATCGCTCATCCTCACTCCTGATGAAGTGCAACAGCTGCTGGACAATCCCCCCACCCCGTCTCACCGTTTTGTTTACTGGCGATTGCCGCATCTGCTGAACAAATGGGACTGGCTAATTTTGCTGCTGCGTAACACGGCCCAGATCAGCGCCGGGGAGCGCGACGCACAATGCCACCTGTGGGTGAGCCGCTTCAATCACGCGGGCATTGCACCCACGCCCCCGCAGCGGGACACCCTGGCAGCCCTGTTACCGCAGGCCCCGGAAATTCGCCGCATTATTGCCGGTTATCTGCCCTGACGGGTAAGTGAAAAAATGCAGATAAATGGCTGAATAAATGATCCCTCTCTATTAGCTGAATGCGTATAGCATCTGCTATACGCGTGGTTTATACTCTCCGTATACCGATTGCTATACATGAGGAGTTACCATGAAATCTGACGTTCAGCTCAACCTCCGGGCGAAAGAATCTCAGCGGGCCTTGATCGATACCGCTGCAGAAATCCTGCATAAGTCTCGCACCGACTTTATTCTTGAAATGGCTTGTAAGGCTGCAGAAAACGTCATTCTCGACAGGCGCATGTTCAACCTCAACGATGAGCAGTATTCAGAGTTTATCGATCTGCTGGATGCTCCTGTTACACCTAACCCAGCACTGGACAAACTGCTGACGAGAAAACCGCAGTGGGAAAAGTAACCGCTCCCTCCCCGCTGACTCCCACACATATTCTTTCAGAATTCCAGTGCGGTGAACCCGTTCTGGATGAGTGGATACGAAGCCGTGGCTTAAGAAATCAGGCATCGGGCGCGGCCAGAACCTTTGTTATCTGCGAGGAAAGTGCATCACAGGTTGTCGGCTATTACTCACTGGCGACCGGTAGCGTGAGTCACGCGATTAGCCCGGGAGGCGTACGGCGAAACATGCCAGATCCGCTGCCTGTCGTTATCCTGGCTCGCCTTGCTGTCGATATACGCTACCATGGCGCGGGACTGGGTGCTGACCTGCTTCGGGATGCCATCCTGCGTACCTGTCGGGTAGCAGATAACATCGGTGTCCGGGCCATGATGGTCCATGCTCTCTCTCTGGAAGCAAAACGCTTTTATCTGCACCACGGTTTCAGCGCGTCGTTAACCCAGGACAGAACGCTGTTCCTTCGTCTGCCTGACCTTATCTGAACCGAATTCCTGACTTACTGACTGATCATTGAACATAGGTTCAGGGAGGTTTTCGCTTGCGTGAATAGGTGGTTTACTCACTCAGCCCGCAGCGCTACAATTCCCGCCCTAAAATTATGGGAACTCCCCCTGCTGCCTCACCTGGTGAGGTGGATCTGACCTGTCATCAGAAAGAGAAAATCATGTTTAAACCGGAACTCCTCTCCCCGGCGGGAACGCTGAAAAATATGCGTTACGCTTTCGCTTATGGCGCGGACGCCGTGTACGCGGGCCAGCCACGTTATTCACTGCGTGTACGCAACAACGAATTCAACCACGAGAATTTGCAGCAGGGCATCAACGAAGCCCATGCGCTGGGTAAAAAATTCTATGTGGTGGTGAATATCGCGCCGCATAACGCCAAGCTGAAAACGTTTATTCGCGATTTAAAACCCGTTGTGGATATGGGACCGGATGCACTGATCATGTCTGACCCCGGTCTGATTATGCTGGTGCGCGAAAACTTCCCGCAGATGGATATTCACCTGTCCGTGCAGGCTAACGCCGTGAACTGGGCGACGGTGAAATTCTGGAAACAAATGGGCCTGACCCGCGTGATCCTGTCGCGTGAATTATCTCTGGATGAAATAGCCGAAATCCGCACCCAGGTGCCAGAAATGGAACTTGAGATTTTCGTGCATGGCGCGCTGTGTATGGCCTATTCTGGCCGCTGCCTGCTGTCGGGCTACATCAACAAGCGCGACCCAAACCAGGGCACCTGTACCAACGCCTGCCGCTGGGAATACAAGGTGCAGGAAGGCAAAGAAGACGACGTCGGTAACATCGTGCACGTTCATGAGCCGATCCCGGTGCAGAACGTTGAACCAACGCTCGGTATCGGTGAGCCCACCAGCAAAGTATTTATGCTGGAAGAAGCCCAGCGCCCCGGCGAGTACATGACCGCGTTTGAAGACGAGCACGGCACCTACATCATGAACTCCAAAGATCTGCGCGCCATTGCCCACGTCGAGCGCCTGACCGAAATGGGCGTGCACTCCCTCAAAATTGAAGGCCGCACCAAATCCTTCTACTACTGCGCCCGTACCGCCCAGGTCTACCGCAAAGCGATTGACGATGCCGCCGCAGGCAAGCCCTTTGATCCGGCGCTGCTCGACACCCTGGAAGGCCTGGCCCATCGCGGTTATACCGAAGGCTTCCTGCGTCGTCACACCCACGACGATTACCAGAATTACGAATACGGCTATTCCATTTCCGAGCGCCAGCAGTTTGTCGGCGAATTCACCGGCGAGCGCAAAGGCCCACTGGCAGCGGTGGCGGTCAAAAACAAATTCATGACCGGTGACAGCCTGGAACTGATGACCCCGCAGGGCAACATCAACTTTACGCTGGAGCATATGGAAAATGGCAAAGGTGAAGCAGTTGGCGTGGCACCAGGCGATGGACATACTGTGTGGTTGCCGGTTCCACAAGATTTACAGCTGGAATACGCGCTGCTGATGCGTAATTTCACTGGACAGACCACGCGCAATCCGCACGTTAAGTGATTCAGTAACGTTATTTTTTCTTTCAGAAAGATCTTAGAATCGGATCACATACCGGTTCCATTAATAAGGGTATTATCCGTTTCGCTGAAAAACATAACCCATAAATGCTAGCTGTACCAGGAACCACCTCCTTAGCCTGCGTAATCTCCCTTACGCAGGCTGATTTTTTCCCCCTCTCTTTTTTCATCCGCAGGCGCACTTCTCTGTCGTGAGATACACTTTCCCCAACGGTGTTCTGATAAGGCAGAAAGGATGAGCAATTTTCCAGGCAGTTTATTGATCCTCAACGGGAAAAGCGCAGGTGATGACCTGCTTCGTCAGGCCATTATGCTGCTGCGCAGTGAAGGGATGGATATCCAGGTCCGGGTGACCTGGGAAAAGGGGGATGCAGAACGTTATGTCGCTGAGGCCATTGAACTGGGGGTCGAAACAGTGATTGCCGGTGGCGGCGATGGCACGATTAATGAAGTGGCGACGGCGCTGGTGCGCAACCGGGGTGAGCACATTCCGGCACTGGGCATTTTGCCGCTCGGCACCGCAAACGACTTTGCCACCAGCGCCGGGATCCCCGAATCGCTGGATAAGGCCCTGCAACTGGCTATCGTCGGCAAAGCGGTGGCGGTGGATATCGCCGAGGTCAACGGCAAGACCTGCTTTATCAATATGGCGACGGGCGGTTTTGGCACCCGGATAACCACGGAAACCCCGGAAAAACTCAAAGCGGCACTGGGCGGCGTGTCCTACATCTTGCATGGTCTGATGCGCATGGACACGGTGAAGCCAGACCGCTGCGAAATCAAAGGTGAGAACTTTCACTGGCAGGGCGATGCGCTGGTGATAGGCATTGGCAACGGGCGTCAGGCCGGTGGTGGTCAGCAGCTCTGCCCGCAGGCGCTGATTAACGACGGCCAGCTGGAGCTGCGTATTTTTACCGGTGACGAGATCCTCCCCGCCCTGTTCACCACCCTGACCCAGCCGGACGACAACCCGCATATCGTTGACGGCAAATCCGCCTGGTTTGAAATCAGCGCCCCGCACGACATCACCTTTAACCTGGACGGTGAGCCGCTCAAAGGGCAGAACTTCAGCATTCGAATTTTGCCCAACGCGCTGACGTGCCGCCTGCCGCCGGACTGCCCGCTGCTGCGCTAGGCCTTACAGTAAATTGACGGCGATCGGCTGGTGAACAACAGCCAGTGATTGCCGTCCGTTCGCGAAATATTGAGGTAGAACGGCACCCCTTCGCGCAGATAGAAGTCAGGCAAGGTACGCGGCAGGAGCGGATTCATCGCCGTCTCTCCGGTGCTAACAGACACCCTCTCTGATTGCAGAAAATAATCCTGTCCTTTGCGGTTAAATGAGAACCAAACGTTGTGGTTTACCGGCACCGATCCCACCCCTTTTTGCGTAATTTCGCCGCGTAAGATGGCGACCCCATTGGTGCCGTTAAATATATAACGAATAGAGATATTCCCTTCGATCGAGGGATATTCCACGGATAAATCCCCCATACAATCGAAATGTCCACGCTGCCAGATTTGAATACTTTTGATTGCGATAAAGCTTAACATTACTGCAACCACGAGGATCAACATAAATATCATTCCATTACGCCGGGACATAGCGATCCTCCACAAATATATAGCGCGTTACACAATCATTTTCGCGCCATTGGCTATATTGCTGACGGCACATTAAAACAGACACCCGTGAAAAGTTAGGGTACAGCGTAATATAGGACCACGGATAATTCTGGCAATCCAGCGACGCGTTTTTGATAACACGCTGATGTTTATCATGATTAAGCACATCAGGGTTGCCATAATAATAGCAACCGTCTTTATTGCCGAGCGAAGCGTAATTAACGAAACGTGAATCAAACTCACTTCGCCAGGTCATCACGGCCGTGATAATAGAGGCGATGATAACCACGGTCGTTGCGATAAACTTTCCCGGCAGGCGTCTCACCGGGCGCGGCGGCGCAAAGGGAATGTCTTCGCAGTCCTCACTGTCGGCTTTTTGCTGGATCTCAATATGCAGAAGTGATTCCATTTTCACGCCGACTTTCGGTACGGTGACAATCCACTCTTCATTGAGGCCAAATTCTTTAAATGCCCGGCGCAGCAAAGAAATATTCTGGTAAAAAGCGTTGTTTGTCACCTGCGCGCCATTACTTTCCCAGACATGCTGATAAAAATAATCGCGCTCAACGACCTGCCCGTGATGCTGAATTAATATGAGCAGACAACGTGTTGCCGGATTGCTCAACGACAAACGCTGTGTTTCATCGCCCACAGATATAAGCAAATTTTTATTCGGCAAAAAATTGACAATATTGTCCAACAAATAAATATTTGTCATTCCCATTCCTGATTCTTTATTAAAAGTAAATAAACGTAACGGACAGTAAACCTCTGCATTATTTTATCAATGCAGATAACCCCCACTTATTTCCGTCATCATTAATGACCGCGAAGTCTATCTTATTATTTCGTGCAACTGGAGCATTAATTGTGAAAATAGCCCGTTCCTCACCAGGTGCCACGATTAATCCATTAGATGAATAATTCTCCACAACCAAATCAGACAGAGTTATATTCCATTGTGTTTTGTTTTTAACATAAATAGCACCAGACTTATGTGTAAAATCCAGCATATTCATAGAATCAATATTTAGATCCGAAATTCCCTTCGGTCGCCACAGCACTTTCAACTGGGTTCGCAGCGCCAGACGCACTTTTTCTGCGTGTGTTGTGCCCGCCTGTTCCGGCGGGAGCTGGTACACATTGAGCCAGAATAGCGATTCTTTGTCGGTCGCCAGCCCGGCTCCGCTGCCCATCAGGCGAATCTCTCGCTGTTCACCGGGCAACAATTTTAGCACCGGCGGCAGCACCACAAACGCCGGGTGGGCATTGTCAGGCGTGGAGTACGGGTTGCCATCGTCTATCCAGCTTTGTACCAGCATCGGGGTATCGCCGTCATTCGCCAGCCTGACCGTTTTTTGCTGTACCCCATGGGCAAAGACAACCCGGGTGGTATTGACGTTCACCGCTGCCTGCAGCGGCAGGCTGAGCAGCAACAGGCTACTGAATACGCAGCAAAATTTGCGCACGCGCCTGATAACTTCCGGCCGTAACCGGTTCAGTCCCAAAGCGCGCCAGCCGGGCTTCGAATGTTTCATCATAGTAATTTATTCCGTCTCGTGTTTCCGTCAGCTGCTGGCTCCCCGCCAGCACCGGTGTCCATCCCCCCGCGGTTCCTGTCCCCGCCACGCTTGAGGTCAAAAAGTTCATCGCCTGACCGGCACGATAAATCCGCACCCCCACGCCCTTCGCACGCCCCGCAGCTCCGTAGTTTTCGTCCAGTAGCCAGGTCACGGCGCTGCCGCTGGTGAGCCCAAACCCCTGCGCTGCTGCCACACTGCTGTCGCTGGCAAGAAAGCCCAACGCAACCTGCCCTTTGTTGGCCGTCACCCCGGAAACCACCGTTGACTCGCAGGCAAACGCCAGCTGAAACGGGGAGGAGACCGATTCGCCACCCGTCAGCGCCGCCGCCGTCACCGGAGGCAGCACCACCACCGGCGTGAACTGAGTCACCTGACACATGGCTGAACGCTTGACCGCAATGTTGTTGCCATACAGGCTGATGACCGACGGCCAGTCATTGGCCCAGCCCGCCCAGTTGCCGTTGCGGTGCGCCTGCCCGACGTTAATCCCCCAGGAGGTGGTGCCTGGCCCGCGAAACACCACGTAGGCATTCGGGTTCACGAACACGTTGTAGTTATAAGGCGCATCCACGGCGTAATAGCGCGTGTCGGCGGTCTTGATTAATTCCGCGCTGATTGCAGAGAAATTCTTGGCCTTGATGAGGAAGTTACCCGCACTGTCAGTATCCAGATTCTCCAGCGGGCGCTGCTGCCAGACGTCGGTAAAGTGGCTGCCGCTGGCTTCATGGGTCAGACGCAGCGCCACGTTTTTAATCTTGGTCAGATAGGCTCCCGGTACGTCGGTGCTCTCCATCCAGCCCGCGTGCAGGTCATCGCCATTGGTGGACCAGGCCTCAAACAGCTGCCCGGCGGTGTCGGGTGTGCAGCGAAAGAACACCTGCTCCGGGTCGTAACCTCCGCCCTTGTGCGCGTAGGTGGTAAAAGGAATGCCTCCCGCCGAGGTCAGCACGGTGCCCGCAGGCTGAAAACTGTTGTTGCTGGTCAAATCCACCGATTTGCTCAGGCCTGGCAACAGCCCGTTCCAGGCATCATTTCCCCCACCGCTGCGCCAGTCGTTGCCGATGCCGTCATGTTCACCGCTCAGCCGGTGGGTGCCCTGCGCACCGCTGGTGCCTGATTTCCAGGGGTAGATGATGTACTCGCAGGCGGCAAACGCCTGGCCGGTGTACAGGCACAGCGCGAGACAGAAAAGCTTATTCATGACGTTATCGTCCTTGTGTGCAACTCAGTTTCAAAGGGATCAACGTCGCGGCCAGCTGCGCCTGGGTCAGTGACCAGCGCAACGTGCAGTGGTCGCCCGCATGCAGCGTGCCTTCTTGCTGCGCAACCCTGGCGTAGATCTGATTCCCCTGTCCGACCATCCCAATAACTTTGCCCTGCGCGTCCTTCACCGGTTCACCGGGGATGAGCGTCGCGTTGCCCGGCACCGTGATCAGCAAGGCATAACCACGCAGCGTGGCAAAGGTCAGTTTCACCGCCGCCCCGGCCATTGGGGCCACCCGCCGCTGGCTTTCCAGTAGCTCGGTCTGGTTGTCCATTCCGGTGCCATCCAGGGAAATCGTGTTATAGCGATAGGGCGTCAGCGACGGCACCAGCGCAAAACCGCCGTTGTTCACTTTTGTGCCCTGGCTGCCGCTCACATTCGCCCCGCTTGCACCGGGTGCGTCGACAAGTGCGAAGGTTTCCCCCAGCCAGGGGCCTGCCACTATGCCGTCACGATGAATAACCAGCGCCCCGCGTGCACCCGCCGTCCACTGCTGATAATCCTGGGCGCGGGCATAGCTCATACTGAGGTTGCCAAAGGCGTTCATCTGTTGCAGCGACCCGCTCCAGTCGGTCTGCGAGCCGCCGCCGTCGCGGGTGCGCTGCCAGCCGCTGGAAAGCGCATAGTTAAGGGTTTCTTCCTCGTTCAGCGCCCCGGCGAGCGACATCTGCGTGCCCGTGCCGCTGCGTTTCGCCTGACTGGCGGAAAACGACGCATAGTGTTCGCGCTGCCCAAAACTGAGCGGCACCGACAGCGTCAGGGTGGCGATATTCTCCTTTTGCCCCTGTCGGGTCATGCCATTGTCCAGACCGTTGCGCTGGCGGGACCAACTCTCCTGCCGACTCAACGCCAGATTGACGCTTACCTTGCCAATCGTGGTGCCATAGCCCATCTGCAACTGCGTGTTGCGCCCCCGGTTGTCGTAGTAGTCCATCACCGAACCGGAGAGCCACAGGTTGCCGTACTCGCCCAGCGTCTGGTTGACGGTCAGCGTGAACTGGTTGCGCTGATTGAGCGAGTCCGAACGCCAGCTATTCCCGCGTTTCAGCGCGCTGCGCTGGCCAAGCACATCGCCAAAATCGCGATAGCCGTCGGTCGAGTAGCGATAACCCGCCAGCGCGACGTGGGTGTTCGTCGGCAAAAAGGTCTTACTCCACTGGGTCTGAAGCCGCCAGCCGCGCAGTTGCTCATCCCCGATGCGACTTTGTGAAACCGTGGCATCCAGGCCGAAGGCGCCTAAATCCGTCGACAAAACGCCACCCGCCACCAGCGCCTGGTAGTCTTCACCCATCCGTATACCGCCGTTGGCCGTCAGTTGATTTGCCACGCCGCGCTCCATCGTCAGATCGGCAAAGGCATTATTGACGGAGGCATAGTCCCTGGCCCTGCCAAGCGTTGCGCTGTAGCGCCAGACGCCGGGGCGCAGGGCCAGCGGCACGCTCGCCCAGGGGACAGAAAACCCGCTCACCTGGCCGTCAGCTCCGGTATACCAGCAAGCATCCTGTTCATTGTCGTGTCATCCGTCAGAGATAGGTAATGGCGTACTGCACGGAGCCGAGCACCGTACCCGCCCCTGCACTGCCCGTCGGGCTGTAATACTGCACCGCGAAGTCGTGTTCGCCGGAGGTCTGGCCTGCCGGAACCGTCACCCCGGCAATCGCCGTCGAGGTACGCAGATCGATTGGCGTCGCGCCACCTGCATCGGTCAGCAGCTGTAATTCAACGTTGGTCGCCGAGCCGGTATTGGAAAGATTGCCGGTCGCACTCACGTTGTGACCAACAAAGACGGTTTTCACATCCAGCGCACCGGACGTCACGGCACACCCTGTTACCCCCAGCGTGAAGGTGGTTAACCCGGCAGCACTGTCTGCGGTTGCCAGCTGGCTTTTGGACACGGTCGGCAGGAGCACAACCGGGCGTGCGGTCACACCGTTAATGGTGACCTCACAGGTCTGCTCGCTGACTTCACCTTTAAAAGTGATGGTATTGGTGGAATCCGCGACGGCGGCCTGACTCAACATACAGGCCGTTATACCCACGACACTGGCGATTCTTTGGCGAAGATTGAAAGACATAGTGATATTTCCTTTATTTGTACGATCCTGAAATCCGATCTGAAATCAGAGATGAATCGTCGAAATAACCTGACGATTTCCGGCAGTTTAGGAATTATCCGTACGAATAAAAGGTTTATTTTCTGAGCATAGATCCCGGGCATCTTAAATAAGATTTAAGATCTTATTTACCTGCATCAACCCATTGATATCAGGCATGTTAAGAGAAAAAATCGTTATCAGGCGCTTTGAAAATTAATTCTCTTAATTGCGATAATAAAGAGCACGTGGGGTGCAAAGAAGTGAGAAAAGAAATAATGAGCTTATTAATGATTAGGCAAATTCCCTCTCCCACCAGGAAGAGGGAATCTCTTTTTTAAGCAATGGTCACTTTATTATTCAGATACACATCCTGAACGGCGTTAATTAATTTCACGCCATCAGCCATGGATTTCTTAAACGCCTTGCGGCCAAGAATCAGCCCCATGCCGCCCGCACGCTTATTGATGACCGCAGTCCGCACGGCATCGCTAAGATCGTTCTCGCCGCCTGCCGCACCGCCGGAGTTAATTAAGCCCGCCCGTCCCATGTAACAGTTGGCCAGCTGATAGCGCACCAGATCGATAGGGTTGTCACTGGTCAGCTTGCTGTAGACCCTTTCATCGGTATAACCGAAGTTTACCGCCTTGTAGCCGCCGTTATTTTCCGCCATTTTCTGTTTCACAATGTCCGCCCCAATGGTGGCGGCAATGTGGTTAGCCTGGCCAGTCAAATCCGCCGATACGTGATAATCCACCCCATCTTTTTTGAACGCCGGGTTACGCAGATAAGCCCAGAGCACCGTCACCAGCCCCAACTCATGCGCCCGTTCAAAGGCAGCGGAAATCTCTTCAATCTGACGACGCGACTCTTCGGAGCCAAAATAGATGGTCGCGCCCACTGCCACCGCTCCCATATTGAAGGCCTGGTCTACGCTGGCATAGAGCGTCTGATCGTACTCGGTAGGGTAGCTCAGGGTTTCGTTGTGGTTCAGTTTGACGAGGAAGGGAATACGGTGTGCGTAACGGCGAGACACCGACGCCAGTACGCCATAGGTGGAGGCAACACAGTTGCAGCCCGCTTCAATCGCCAGCTCAACAATGTTTTTTGGATCAAAATAGAGCGGATTGGCGGCAAAAGACGCCCCGGCGGAGTGTTCGATACCCTGGTCAACCGGCAGAATCGACAGATAGCCCGTTTTGGCGAGCCGCCCGGTGTTATAGAGCGTCTGCATGTTTCGCAGCACCGCAGGCGGGCGGTTGTTATCCATCATCACCCGGGTAACGTAATCCTCCCCCGGCAAATAGAGTTGGTCCGCGGCAATGGTCGTGCAGCGGTGTTGTAACAGGGTGTCGGCGTCTTTGCCAAGCAACTGCGCAATATCAGTCATCTTTATGCTCCCGTAAGCTTCGCACTGGGCGAAGGTGGTTGTCCTGACCCGATAAATGGGCAGAGTAAGCCTGGTACCGCCTGCCAGATTTTGCCAACCCGGACGCCGTTTTCAGCACTATCTGCTGGCTCGATTCATGCACGTAAAAATGTGAAGGCGTTCAAAACATCACCACAAAGGTATTTAAAAGGTATTATTAAATGGTACTGTCTGGGCGTACCTTACCTGTCATGAAGGATTTAAAGATGAAAACTACAGCCAAGCTGTCGTTCATGATGTTCGTTGAGTGGTTTATCTGGGGAGCCTGGTTTGTTCCGTTGTGGTTATGGCTGAGCAAAAGCGGCTTTAGCGCAGGGGAAATCGGCTGGTCTTACGCCTGTACGGCGATTGCCGCTATTCTGTCGCCTATCCTCGTGGGTTCACTGACGGACCGCTTCTTCTCCGCCCAAAAAGTGCTCGCCGTCTTAATGTTTGCCGGTGCGATTCTGATGTACTTCGCCGCTCAGCAGACAACCTTTGCCGGTTTCTTCCCTCTGCTACTGGCCTACTCTCTCACCTACATGCCCACCATCGCGCTGACCAACAGCATTGCCTTTGCTAACGTGCCGGACGTCGAGCGTGATTTCCCGCGCATCCGCGTGATGGGCACTATCGGCTGGATTGCCTCTGGCCTTGCCTGCGGCTTCCTGCCGCAAATGCTGGGTTACAGTGACATTTCGCCGACGAACGTGCCGTTACTGATAACGGCGGGCAGTTCTGCCGTCCTCGCGGTGTTTGCGTTCTTTTTGCCGGATACCCCGCCAAAAAGCACCGGCAAGATGGATATCAAAGTCATGCTCGGGCTGGATGCGCTCATCCTGCTGCGCGACAAAAACTTCCTCGTCTTCTTCTTCTGTTCGTTCCTGTTTGCGATGCCGCTGGCCTTTTATTACATCTTCGCCAACGGCTACCTGACGGAAGTCGGCATGAAAAATGCCACCGGCTGGATGACCCTCGGGCAGTTCTCCGAGATCTTCTTTATGCTGGCGCTGCCGTTTTTCACTAAGCGCTTTGGTATTAAAAAGGTATTATTACTTGGTCTTATCACCGCCGCGATCCGTTATGGCTTCTTTGTTTACGGTGGCGCGGAGCAATACTTCACCTATGCGCTACTGTTCTTAGGGATTTTGCTTCACGGGGTCAGCTACGATTTCTACTACGTGACGGCCTACATTTATGTTGATAAGAAAGCGCCCGTACATATGCGTACTGCGGCACAGGGCTTGATCACACTCTGCTGTCAGGGATTTGGAAGCCTGCTCGGTTACCGTCTCGGCGGCGTGATGATGGAAAAAATGTTTGCCTATAAAGAACCGGTGAACGGTCTGACGTTCAACTGGGCGGGTATGTGGACGTTCGGGGCGGTCATGATCGCCGTGATTGCCGTGTTGTTTATGATTTTCTTTCGCGAGTCTGACAAAGAAATCACTGCGATTAAGGTCGACGAACGCGATATTGCGCTGACACAAGGGGAAGTGAAATGAAAGCAGAACGTATTCTCGGTGCCCTTTACGGGCAGGCGTTAGGGGATGCGATGGGCATGCCGTCAGAACTGTGGCCAAGAACGCGCGTCAAAGCGCACTTTGGCTGGATTGACCGCTTTCTGCCTGGCCCGGAAGAGAATAACGCGGCCTGTTATTTCAACCGCGCTGAGTTTACCGACGACACATCAATGGCGCTCTGCCTCGCCGATGCGCTGCTGGCGCGTAACGGTGAGATAGATCCTGACCTCATTGGTCGCAACATTCTGGCGTGGGCGTTGCAGTTTGACGCTTTCAACAAAAACGTCCTCGGCCCGACCTCAAAAATCGCACTCAATGCGATTCGCGACGGAAAACCGGTCTCAGAGCTTGAGAACAACGGCGTCACCAATGGGGCGGCGATGCGCGTCTCCCCGCTGGGTTGCCTGCTGCCGGCAAACAACCTCGATGCTTTTATTGAGGATGTCGCGCTGGCGTCCAGCCCCACGCATAAATCGGATCTGGCGATCGCGGGCGCGGTGGTGGTGGCATGGGCTATCTCGCGTGCCATTGACGGCGAAAAATGGGCCGATATCGTGGCGTCACTGCCCGCCATCGCCCTTCACGCCCAGCAAAAACGCATCACCACCTTTAGTGCTTCCCTTTCTGCCCGAATCGAAATGGCGCTGAAAATAGTGCGGGAAGCCAACGGGGTGGAGTCCGCCAGCGAACAGCTCTACCAGGTGGTGGGCGCGGGAACCAGCACCCTCGAATCGGTTTCCTGCGCGATTGCCATGGTTGAACTGGCGCAAACGGACCCGAACCGCTGCGCAATCCTGTGCGCCAACCTCGGTGGCGACACCGATACCATTGGCGCAATGGCCACGGCAATCTGCGGTGCCCTGCACGGCGTCAGCGCCATTAATGCACAACTCAAAGCAGAGCTGGATGCGGTAAACCAGCTTGATTTCACACGCTATGCCACGGCGCTGGCCGGTTTTCGTGCGCAGCGGGAGGGCGTATGAGCCGCGCGCATTTGTCTGAGCTGTTACCCACGTTAGTGAGCCGTCACCCCGTGACCGTGGTGGGGGCTGCGGTGATTGACGTCATTGCCGACGCCTATGCCCTGCCCTGGCGCGGCTGCGATATTGAGCTCAAACAACAAGGGGTCAACGTCGGCGGGTGTGCGCTGAACATTGCCGTCGCACTCAAACGCCTGGGCATTGAGGCCAGCAATGCCCTGCCGCTCGGTCAGGGCGTTTGGGCCGATATCATCCGCAATCGCATGGCAAAAGAAGGGCTGCATAGCCTTATTGATAACGCCGACGGCGACAACGGCTGGTGTCTGGCCCTGGTAGAGCCGGATGGCGAGCGCACCTTTATGTCCTTCAGCGGCGTCGAAAACCAATGGAATGCCGACTGGCTGGCACAGTTAAGTGTGCCGCGCGGGAGCTACCTCTATTTGTCTGGCTACCAGCTCGCCTCACCCTGCGGTGAACAACTGATTCACTGGCTGGAAGGGCTGGATGAGGTAACACCGTTTATCGATTTTGGCCCGCGCATTGGCGATATTCCTCCCGCACTTATGACGCGGATTATGGCCTGCCGCCCCCTGGTGTCGCTCAATCGTCAGGAAGCAGAAATTGCCGCTGAGCGCTTTGGGTTCCATTCAGAGGTAGAAACCTTTGGTGCACAATGGCTCGCGCATTTCACGTCACCGCTGGTAGTGCGCCACGATAAAGACGGTGCGTGGTATTTCAGCGCGGCGGCATCCGGGCACGTTAGCGCCTTTACCACTCAGGTGGTGGATACCATAGGTGCAGGAGACAGCCACGCGGGCGGTATGCTGGCAGGGCTGGCATCCGCCTGGTCACTGGCGGACGCCGTACTGTTAGGTAATGCGGTGGCATCCTGGGTAGTAGGACATCGCGGAGGAGATTGCGCCCCCACGCGGGAAGCGCTACTCCTCGCAGACAAAGACGTATAGGTCGCTTCGGCAATAGCTGATGCTGTACTCAATGGGCCGCTGCTGCTGATCGAGGGCAATTTGCTTGATCACCAGCACCGGCACCGCACTGTCCATTCGAATGTGCGACTGAAACTCCGCATCCGGCATGCGGGCGCTGACGCGGGAACGGGTGCGTTGCGGGAAAATATTCTGGCTACGGAAATAGTCATACAGCGAAATGCCAATCGCATCCGCGTCATGGATCAGATGGGCCGGCACCCAGGATTCTTCAATCGAGACGGCGTCTTCATCAACATAGCGAATACGCTTAAGTAAAAAGACATCGCTGTCAGCGGTAATCGCCAGTTGTTGAGCGACTTCCGGCGGACACTTCACCACCCGTTTGTTCACCCACAGCGTGTCGGGTTTTTTACCCCGCAGCACGACCTGCTGTGAAAACCCCCGCGCCTCTTTTAATGAGTATTCGAAGATGTTGTTGATCTGCGTTCCGTAGCCTCTGGCGCGGGTCACAACCCCTTCTTCCTCCAGCGCCTGCATGGCTTTGCGCACCGTAATGCGTGAGACGCCGGTCAACTGACTTAAATCTCGCTCGCCAGGCAAAATGTTGCCATGCTCCAGGCTCCCGCTGCGCACGGCATTTTTCACCGTTTCGGCAAACTTGATATACAGCGGCGTATTATCTGCCGCTGCGATTCGCTCATTGAGTTGCGCGATAAGCCGGGTATGCGCTTGTTCCATGGGTGTTTTCCTGGCCGGGAGTCAGCGGCCAGTATACTACCATTACCACCATTGATGAAAATGATGAACCGGGCCAATACCGTGCCCGACTTCGAGGCTGTCAGCCTGCGCAAGTGCCGCACTCAGCCAGCGTTTGGCGGCATCCACCGTCGCGTTCCAGTTCGCGTGACGTGGGCGCAGTGCCGCCAGCGCGGCCGACAGCGTGCAACCGGTGCCGTGGGTATTTTTGGTCAGCACCCGAGGAGCCGTGAAACGGGTGGCACCGTCCTGGGTAAACAGCCAGTCCGGGCTTTCGGCATCCTCAAGATGGCCGCCTTTGATCAGTACCGCCTCGCAGCCCAGCGCCAGTAACGCCCGGCCCTGCTCGTGCATCTCGCGCTCGGTGCGGGCATGGGATGCATCCAGTAATGCCGCCGCCTCCGGCAGGTTTGGTGTAATCAATGAGACGTAGGGCAACAGATGCTCGCGCAACGCCACCACCGCCGAAGGGGATAAAAGCGGATCGCCGCTTTTTGCCAGCATAACGGTATCCAGCACCACGTTTTGTACCTGAAAACGACGCAGGCGCTCCGCCACCGCCTCAACGATGTCGGTTTCGGCCAGCATGCCGATTTTGGTGGTGTCGATGCGTACGTCGCTGAATACCGAGTCCAGCTGTGCGGCGACAAAATCAGGTTCGATGCGGTAGACCGACTGCACGCCGCGCGTGTTTTGTGCCACCAGGGCAGTTACCACCGAGCAGCCGTAAGCGCCGAGTGCGGAGAAGGTTTTCAGATCGGCCTGAATCCCCGCGCCGCCGCTGGGATCCGTTCCGGCAATGGTCAGGGCGTTAATTCGTTTCATACCAGCGCCTCCCCACTCAGGGTGTACAGCGCGTCGAGGAATGCGGGCACAAAACTGCCCGGCCCACGGCTACTCATCATCGCCAGGCTCCCCGCCTGGGCCACGAAAGCACAGCCTGCCGCCACGTTATCCAGCCGGTCGCCCGGCAACGCACAACAGGCCGCCACCACCGCCGACAGCGCACAGCCGGTGCCGACAACACGCGTCATCAGCGGGTCACCGCCGGTCACCATCAGCGTACGTCGACCGTCAGTGATGTAATCCACTTCCCCCGTTACCGCCACGATGGCCCCACTCTGACGCGCCAGCGCCCCGGCGGCAGGCAACGCGGCGCTGGCGGTATCGGTAGTGTCCACCCCACGTCCACCGGCGCTCATGCCCGCAAGGGCAAGAATTTCTGAGGCATTGCCGCGAATGGCCGCAGGCTGTAGCGCCAGCAGGTCATGGCAGAATTGCGTGCGGAACGTCAGCGCCCCAACGGCAACCGGATCCAGCGTCCAGGGAGTGCCCGCCTCGCGCGCACTGTGAATCGCCGCTCGCATTGCCTGCGCGCGGTCGTGGGTAAGCGTGCCGACGTTAATCAACAGGGCATCAGCAAGCGTGGAAAACTGTTGTGCTTCTTCACGTTCAATGACCATCGCCGGTGAGGCACCCAGCGCCAGCAATACATTGGCGGTAAACGTCTGCACGACGTCATTGGTCATACAATGAACGAGAGGAGCACGGGTGCGGAACTGGTGAAGGATTTGCGCGACGTGGGCGCGGTGAAGCAGGTCAGGTTGCATGGTTTCGCTCCTGCCAGGCTGTGAAGAAGGGATGCCAGGCGGGCATCTGACTTCCCTACGCTGGCATTATCCAGATCAGGTGGTACGGGTATTTCTCAGCCTTCACAAAGAAGGGCACCCCGAGTCATGTTGACTACATTTCTTTATCAATTAATAGATTAGAGGAAGTTACTCGTTGACGCAAGCCAGTACTTGCCGCCAGCTATTGTTCAGACTGTACTTCACCTTGTACCTCAATTTGTACCCCAATGGTGATAAGAAGCTTTATATTACTTAAACCAACATCAATTATTTGAACGCTAATAACCACATATTACTTAATTTGTTTCGATTATAAAAAATAGGTAAAAACAGCGTAATACTAATATAAATTCACGCACTATTTAATACTATTATAAAAATCACCAACAGATATTTAATTTTTATTAATTAAAAAAGTCTGTAATTTTTTCGCATTTAGAAAGAAAATCATAAACATGTAATAAGAGTGTGATTATTTTTGAAACGAATCGAGATTTTGTCTTATACTATAAATGAGGCAATGAATGCCACTTTAAAAAAATAAAAGGTAATTAAAATGGATGAATATGATGAAGAAATAATGTTATCTCAATTAAAAGAACTAGAAGCTGAATATGAATCAATGATGTACTTTAACAACTTCCCACCTGATATGCATAACAAGGCAATGGAATGGGTAAAAAAAAGAAACTCAACAATAAGCGATAAAAACTAAGGTAACATGTATGCATCTATTTTCATACATAAAAAAGTAGATGTAGTTTTTATACTATAAATATAAAAAATAAAACACATTATAACCAAAGTATTTTTAATTTAAGGAAGTAATCCCTTTAAATTTTCAATCAATCACAAACATAACCATATGAAAAAAATCCTGTTCTCTAAAGGCAGGTTACTTAACAAAGCTTGTAACTACAGGCACTAATTAAATCTTATATAAAAAGATTAAAACATTTGAGGCATATCTAAGATATCAATAAGTTTCGATGATTATTATAGATAAAAAAACATGAAACAATAAATAGTTATGTCCTATACTTATAGTACAAAAATACAATACTGACTGGCTAAGTCTCATGACTTAGATAAATTAAAACCTGATCCTATCGAAAATGTAGATGGCAGTTGAGTTGACCAGCAGAACGAAGTGCAAAAGAGACCCGTGCAAATATCCCGAGCGAAATTCCCAGACCAATAAGACGGAATCGCAGGAGGCACGGCAATGCGGCACTATAAAGGAATAAGCAATAATACCCCGCAAGATTCCCATGATAGACATATAAGACCAAACCTTTATTTTTTCAATAAAGGAGAAGGGTATAAGGGAGCCTATTACTCGTAATAGATTTTCTTTGGTGAATCTAATAATATAGATCCGTCAAAAAATTGAGTATTTAGGCACTTATTAGTATTGTTCATGTAGTGCTAATAAGTAGTGTAGTGAAGAACTACGACCGTTGCATAAGGACCGTGATAGGGAGAAACAGGGCAACCCGCTTTCGCTCGTTCTAGATCAGTAATATAAAGATCTATTCGAAATTTACGACATGAATTGTTGATAAGCATCAGCGTCAAGGAACGCAATATAATTGCGTTCCTTTATTCCTTCCCCCCTGCGGGGGGGATCGGGTTGTATCCAAGAAATCTCGTCAAGAATGAATGCTGTTAAAGCTAATCAATTAATAAATGTAAAATTATATAGTTCTCAATGAACGTAGTGAGTTGAGAACTATATAATTTTCGACATGCTCGAAGAGCAGTCGTGAAGTATAGAAACAAGTAGCGTTGTGATATCTAAAGGATTCAATTGAATCATGCATGTAGTTGTTCCTCTGTTACCAAGTAAATCATCTAATTGCTATTAATAATTAATTTTACTGTTCCAACTATTTCCAGTTTAGAATCAGTTCTTTCAGATACAGAAACTGGGGGGCTGACCGGATTATCACTCAACAAAATTATTTCGTTAATTGCAATTTGCACTCTCTTACTGAGATAGCTATTTTTATATGGCAACACAATAATTTTGTTATCGAGTATTTCTTTATCATTTTTATCAATTATTAATATTGAACCAACGTTAAAGGTTGGATACATAGCATCGGTATCAACTTTCAGTGCTACCAAAGATGCCCGGTCTAACTCATTAAGTAATGACGAATCAAGTTTTAGGTTCGGTTGGGAATGATCTATAAAAGGTACACTAACTATACCCTCTCTCTCCGGCCCGATATCGTTCTCTTTACCAGTTGCCAGCCATTCGATAGTGACATTAGCAGCATTAGCAAGTAGTACAAGATTGTCTAGGGTTGGGCTTGAAGCGGCAGAAAGGTAATTATGCAAGGTACTATAACCGATACCTGCTTTCTTTGCGAAAGCACGGCCTGTACCAGGTTGAACTAGTGATTTCAACCTGAGGCTAAACTGCTCGATGCTACTTCTCTTTAGATCTTCCATTAAAGTACCTTTAAATGACCATTAAAAGGAATAAATACTTTTTATTGAATTGACATATTCCTTTTGTTGATCAATGATGTTCCTGAATCTAGTAATGAGTGGTCATTATGAGTAATCATAATCAGTTAGGATCGCAAAATATGGAGCAAAATTCCAGTACCGTGAATTGGCATCGTGCCGATATTTTGGCTGCTATAAAAAAGAAAGGAGGTACTTTAGCCCAACTTTCACGTGAAAATGGGCTACATGAACGTACCTTATACAATGCCCTCGAAAGGCACTGGCCTAAAGGTGAAAAAATCATTGCTGAATATATAGGGAAACCAGTTAGAGAAATTTGGCCAGAGAGATATCTAAAATAGCCAGGTTATTTTATTACCTATTCAATACGTGATTTTACTGCACGCAATCGATTGATAATCGGAAATGTTATAAAACTAAGGGGATATAATGTTAGCATTAATAGTATTTGTATTAATTATTGGTATTAGCTCTCTTACCTTTATAAAACTTAAAAGAAAATATAGTCAGTCGCGAAGTGGTGTTTTTAAAACCTGGATAATCCCAAGTATTATGGCATTCCTATGCTTTTCAGTTTTAATGATTCTGGCTGCAATAGTTATCCCAAAATCAGAACTGAAACAGAATACCTCTGAGCGTATCAGTGTAAACCAATTTAATGATAAAAATGAAAAAATTTTAAACCAAGAATTTAAATCAGGTATAGATAGCTTTTTTACCCCATACCTCCAGTACTCAGATACAGATATGGAAATTGATTTCGATAATTTCAATAATCAAATTCAATATCTTTTCAAAGTGTCAGGAATAAAGGTTGATTATACAAGCAAGAAAAAAGCATATACATATCAGTTACCAGGTAAAATCAACATGGTAGTGCTAGTAAATGTACAAACAAATAAAATAAATTACTTGGGTATGATGTTTAATTCTCATGAAGGCGGTAATTTATCAACATTTATCATTTCAAACATGAAAATAATGATGGTACTTCAAAAAACAACTAATCCACATGATATCCAACCATTTTTAGAGGATCTATCGAAGAATGGAGACGGCCAGGCTACTTTAGGGCAGAATGAATATCGCTTTTACTCCAAGAATGGGACATATTTGCTTCTGGCAAAATAAAGGAATCAAGATGAAAATTGCAATCAACTCATTGTTTTTCCTTGCCTTTATGACTCAGAGTGCTTTGGCAGATGAGATAGGAATTAGTATTGATAGTACCTTACAAAAATGCAAAATGAATGCAGTTAGCTCAATCGACACAGTTCAGTGTTATGCAATAGCTACTACTGCGTGGGATAAAGAACTTGGCACACAGTATAAGCTACTAATGAAAGATCTTCCCGATAATGCACGTGTTGCTTTACGGGACTCTCAGCGTGAATGGATAAAGTACAGAAATACGTACTATAAAGGAATTGAAGAGTTCTATAAAAAAGAGGAAGGTACTATATGGACATTAATCTCTGCTGAATCCAAAATGAACGTTATAAAGGATAAAGCGATTGACCTCAATAGGCTAAGAAATAGTACGAATTTAGGCGATTAAATAGAGAAAGGTAGCGTAAGCTACCTTTTTTAAGGGATGGACAGATCTATTGCTGGTGGAAATCCACTATTAGTAATGCGTAAATATTATCATTGCTCCATTCGCGTAGCAGAACCCCAAATATAAATTAATCAGGTTCATTACAAAAATATCTATGCATTAATTCATGCCATTTACATTCAGCTTTGCTGAATGATATTAAAAGCCTTTTTTGTCATTGCATCTTTAACGAAAGATTCGTGTTATTCATTTCTTTCTTGATTCGGCTAATGGTATTGGTACTCACACAGAATTCTGCGGCTACAGAGCGAACACTTCCACCAGATTCTAATGCTGCAACAATTTCAGCTCTCGGAATATTTCTTGCGTTTCCACGTCCAGCAATACGGCCAGCGGCCTTAGCAGCCTCATAGCCTTCACGCTGACGAAGTAACATTTGTTCCCGTTCCATTTGAGCTATACCTGCCAGTAACGTTAGAACCAGATTACCAGTGGGAGAGTTATCACCAGTCTTTATGCCTTCTTTGTGGAACTGGATTGCTACGCCTCGCTTGGTCAGAGTATCAACTGTAGAAAGAAGGTCAGCAGTATTACGAGCGAGGCGGCTGATCTCATGCACATGTAAAGTATCTCCTTCGCGTAAATATTCCATCATTTTTAGAAATTCATCGCGATTAGTGTCTTTAGCACTTACTTTCTCAGTGAATACTTTGTGAAATGAAATCCCTGTATCAGCTAATTGTCGATCACTGTTTTGCTGGAGACAAGAAACGCGAATGTACGCTACATGTGCCATATCAAAAAATCCGAATCGTATCGATTTGTATGTTGCGATTTATTATATAGTGTAGCGATAAAAAATCAAGGCATATCGCTACACTAAATCTTGCTTAGCGACATGCATAGTATGTAGCGATTAAGGATGCTTAATCGCCACATAGAAATTAGGTCAACTTTGTTACAGAGTTTGAAAATTAAGAGTCTAG
The DNA here is from genome assembly GCA_963530515.1 of uncultured Enterobacteriaceae bacterium. Lineage (GTDB taxonomy): Bacteria > Pseudomonadota > Gammaproteobacteria > Enterobacterales > Enterobacteriaceae > CBFFRJ01. The sequence continues at coordinate 186,396 of CAUSEC010000004.1, forward strand.
TTGCTGCTTTAGCTATTCCCTTGAAAACAAATCATCTACCGCATCAAATCCGTAGTCTGAATAACTACGATTTTCGCGATAATCATCGTCACCCCAATCAGGAGCGTTTTCTATATTTTTTTGGATTATGCTATGTGGGTCTAAATTTTCAACAATATCTTCGATCTCTTGTTCATTAAATACCAAGGTACTTTCTGAAAGTAAATCATTAAGGTAATCTTTAGCCCGTGACAATAAGACATCTTCATCATCGAAATCAAAATAACTATTAAAATCATTACTCTCAGAAATAAAATCATGTACATAGCCCTGCCAATAATCAAGCAACAACTCACGGATTTTATTTGCTAACAAACTTTCACCCAGAATATTTGTTATCTGAGCTAAAATATTTAGTTCTTCGTAACCTAAATCTTCTCCACCTTCGATTATAGAACATTCAATATAATTTTTTATACTATCATTGCCAAGCCACCCCGGATTATTTAGAGAAACCCAATTGATAATTAATAACATTTTGTAATTATTACCAGCATAAAACCTTACGAAGGTAAAGCAATCCCGATTAAGAGTTTCTACAGCTCTTATTTTATCATTATGAGGAACATTAGGACTGGAAATCACTATTCTTATAAATTCAATTATATAATCTTCATTTTTATATTTTTTTATATAATCTATTATAACATTAATTATTTTCGAAGTTATATATATTGGAATCTTTTTATTTATTAATGTATTTAGGTTATTAAGAGATTGAATTGTTGTTAATGCACTAAAATAGGAGGGAAGTGATGATAGATTGTTATCTAATTTCTCAAAAAAATAATCAGATATTGAGGGATTCAGAACATCATACATTGGTTCTTTATCACTTTCTATCTTTCTTTGCAAAGTCGACTTAACAGCATGTTTTGTACAATCGTTAAATTCAAAATAATCATGCCGTGTTTGATCAAAGCCAATTATTTCTAAAAAATTACTGTAACATTGACGTAAATTATTTTCAGACATCATCCCATTATTGAGAGACACTAAGTAAGTTAGATAATATACACATTTAGGTATTTGCTTAGTTAGCATGTGATCCCAAATTGCGGATGGATTGCTTAAACTTTCAAAAATATAATCCCAATACTCCTCAGGTTTGAGGTGTGACACTTTATCATAGTCAGTTATGAAGGATATTAAACGTGGATTGTAATTTTTATGCGATATTATTTCCCTATACTTTTTATTTAACCAAATACAATCTTTATATTGTTCAGGAAGATTACTGAACCATATATGATTATAGAGTATTTTAGCCTTATCTAGTATATCGAGATTTTTAACTTCAACTTCATATTCGTGTTTATCTGTGTTGTTTATATAAAACAATTCACTTGTTGCTTTCCCTTGATTCAGAATTGTAGTACGCGATGTAAGTATTAATTTCTTGCCATTACTTATTCTTATTCTATTAATAAATCTGACAATTTTTGAATCTTCTTTATTCCTTAAAGCGTCTAAGTAGTTTCTACCAAGAAAATCGTCATATAAAAAAAGTTGTTTACTTTCAGGTGATACAACTCTCTCGCCTTCTTCAATATCACTTTCTATATAAATTAACTCATACCCTTCAAGAATATAATGCAAACATAATTGCTCAGCTAAAGTAGTTTTACCGACACCAGGAGCACCTGTGATGATTAACGTATTAACGCTCTCAAGTTTGCTCTTTGCAATATCAAAATCATGAGTTTGCACATAATTATCAACATTATTTTTTATTTGTTGAACTATATGATGACTCCTACCTATAACATCATTATGTAGTAATGACAACAATATTGAAGTACTGTTCAGCCAAAGTTTATAATATTTTCGTTCAATAACTTTATTTTGAGATATTTTGTGAGTAATATCTTCTACGGATAAGATATCATCACTTCTCAAATATTGATTACCAAATATATTAATAATCTCATTTTTTCTCGTATTTGTTAAACCCTGGCAAACAGCCAATATATAACGTGAAGGATTAATGCCTGCAACTTTTAACGCTTCTTTTTTTAAGTTTGTGATTAATGAAGCATAGCTTGATGCAACATAGTGTTTACATTGTATAATGACATTATTTCTACCTATATAAAATCGACCATCCATACCACTATCTCTTCCTGGCATGAATCGTTCAATATGAGCATCAGGCATTTCTGCATTTATAAGATCAATGACTAAATCTTCAAAATCTTTATCATTTAACCTTGAAAAATCATAGCTATTCATAGTCCCTCTCAAGAGCATTTTTTTGATAATATTCTATCATTTTATATCAATTAAAAATAAAGATATACATAACACACTCATCACGCATAATTCAAATCCAACATATCCCATCGATCACATAAGAAACTGAGGATAGTGGGAACATATGCAAATAGCGTTTAGTAATCCCACCGCTCTTTTCATGTCCTACCGTTTGTTGCAGATGCAAGATGTTCTTTACCCATCCAGCCATCGCAGCAGAGCAAACAGAGTGCCGAATACTATGCAGAAGCCTTCGCTGTCCAAAGTCATCCAGGTACGGGATGCCAAGCTGATCACGCACATCGGAAAACTCTTTACCAATTTTTGTCATGTTCGTACCAGCTACCTCTGAAAAAATCTGCTCTTTCCATTGGCGGTCGGCATAATCCATAAATCCCCATTCGATTAAATTGGGGTGGATCACCACTTGTCGGGTAGCATTTTCTGTTTTCCCCTGCCCTCCTTCTGCAATCAGGAAGTAATAACGCTTGCTATCCTCGTCGTATTTAATTTGCGTTTTTTCAAGCTTAGCAATTTCACTTCTCCTTGCTCCGGTATACGCCAACAATAATGTAATCCATTTCTGCCAGCCATCCGGCTGCTCAAGTGCCCACGCCACTAACTTCTTCATTTCTGTTGTACTATACGCACCAAATCTCGCTTTTGAAGGTGCAGCAACTACGCCATCAGTCGGCGGTTTATCCAAGATATCTTTGCTATCAGTAAGGAAGGTCTTAAACAACGATTTAAAGATTTTGAGATGCTTATGAATGGCCTCGGCTCCCACCAAATCATCCGGTGGAACATCATCACATTCGATCAATTGCTGAATAGACATTGAGCGGTACGGTTGCACAATACGCTTAGGCAGGTTTTCAACAACTTCCATCACCTGTTTAATGTCCTGCTTAGTAATCGTCGTTACATCCTTTTCATTTCCCAGGACAACAAGCAACACTTCCATGTAACGCTCATTCGACCTTGAGATCGATTTTGTCCAGTTTCTCCCCTTTTCCGCTTTGTACATAGCCCACGCATCTGCAAGATTTAACCTGGTAGCTGTTCCTACCTGTAGTTGAGGTTCCATACTTTTGGCTGGGGCAGCTATCGGCTGTTGAGGTAAGGGCGGAACTCTCGCTAACCTCTTTGCTGATAAAATCAGATTTGACACAAACTCATCAAACATCGTGATGGGGATTGCTAATGATTTAACAAAAGGGACGTGTGGTGTGATGCCAATCAACAAAGCAGAGGCTTCGCGATAGCTATCAGTGAGAAGCGATTTTTTAAACATCCTGCCATTTGAAAGCCGGATCTGTAGATAGTAGTTACCGTTTCTTTGAAACGTGTATGGAAGGGTTTTGTACCTCATGATTACGCTCTTTTTGTACCTTAGATGTTTCACAAATGGACAAAAAAGAAATGTAATCCCATGATCATTAACCGGAATCTTGGCAACCTACGCTGGCATTATCCAGATCAGGTATTACGGGTATTTCTCAGCCTTCACAAAGAAGGGCACCCCGAGTCAAATTACTGAAGCTTCAGTAAGGGTTGCAGCGTAGTGGATGCCACCGGCTAAAGCAAGCGCCCTGCGGTAGCGCCAATCTTCTTTATTGCATTGTACGGACAACAAAAGTCATTAAAAAGTGTGAAGGCAAAACGTTCTGCCTCAATGCTTATTGCTTAGCCTGCAAATAGTAAATCCACAAACTCATCACCATAAAGACTATTATCAGTCTTTTATATTCTTTTTTGTCTGAATAAGAAATCCATAGATCGGAAAGTCATTATTTTCATTTATTTTGAAACGCGTTGATACGCCGTCAACAATAAAAATTAAGCCATTAATTACATTAGCTTAAGTCAATTAAGAACATTTTACGCTTTACACAAAACCATGAAACACGCCATAGACTTTTGAGAAAATGAATTTTCCGCATAACTTTTAAAAGACTTAAACCTATACAGCACACCTTATAAATCTTGCCTAAGTCTTTGCTTGCCGATATGATTGCCGCCTCAAAATAGACTTAACATAGACTTATTTATTTTATTACTCTGCCGGAGCAATAAAAAACCGCACACGATTACTGTCATACCAAAGGGTGAAAAAATGAAAAAGCTGTCTCTGATGCTCATTGTGATTCTGGTGGGTTGCTACGCCGAGCCAGATGAATCCACGCAGTCAAACGATCGTGAAAAACCGCTGCACTTATCCGAACCTTTATCGTCCCAGCCGGCCAAAAATAGTACACCGGTTAAAGACAGTCATGCCTCCGCACAGGGGGAGCATTTTCGCCTCTGATCCAGCAAAAGACAGAGGAGCGACGGCCGACCGAGTGTTGTACCGGTGGGTAAAGGGCATACAAAAGCGTGAGGAAACGAGGTAGCCGCACCGAGGGTTAAGACGGATGCGACATGTAAATAGCGCTTTTTTTCAGGAATGAATCAAATGACAAATGAAGCCTTAGCTTATTGCCTGTTGGGCTTTACCAAAGAACAAGCCCTACCGGCATTAAAAGAGTGCGGGTTTACGTGTAAAAACAGGGATGAAGAAAAAGGCGAAAACATTGAAGCCTTTTGTCGGGGTGATGAAGGCATGATTATCTACTACACCCAGCACATAATTTCTGAAGTGTATTTCTTTCTGACGGGTGAATGGTTTTCATCCGACGATATTATCTATCACTGATTCAATCAGCATCGTTAACCTGCTCTGTTTTGGCGCTCATCTGACCGGGCGTCACGCCAAAGCGCGACCTGAAAGCGTCAATATACGCGCTCACGTTGGTGTAACCACTTCGGGCGGCAATCTCATTAACCGGCACGCCCGCCTGCACCCATTGCAGCGAGGTCACCACCTTCGCCTGCTGTCGCCACTGGCTAAAGCTTACCCCGGTTTGCTCGCGAAACAGGCGGCTCAGGGTTCGCACACTCAGGCCTGAACGCTTCGCAAGTTCCGCCTGGCCGTCAGGGCAATCGGGATGTGCCAGCAGCAGTTCCGCCACGTTGCGCGCCCGCCTGTCGGTTGGCAGCGCCAGGCGAAGGGGAAGTGACTGACTGCGCGAGATTTCCGTCGCCAGCACGATGAGCAAACTTTGCTGGTAAGCCTCGGTGAACGCCGGGTCGCGACTCTGGCAGGCACGCGCCAGCAGCGACTGCATAAACGCATCCGCGGGGTAAATCCCTGCTTCTGAGGGAAACCGCGCCGCGTGGTTCTCGCTGAAGTACAGGCTCGCCCCCGTCACCGCCCCCGGCACCACGGCACAATGACGGCAGCCTCCCGGAAACCAGCCCAGCGTGCCCGGCGTTACCGTCCACTGCACATTCGCCATCTCAATCACCAGCGTGCCTCGCGTAAGCCAGTAGAACTGACCTTCCGCATGCTCGTGCCAGGGAGTACGGTGGTTTTTATCATAATGGAAGCTTTCAACGTGCATCGTGATTGGCCGATTAGCGGTATAGGTTGTCCTGATACGGATAATAGCCCCTTTCCGGTTTCTTTTATGCTGCTTCTCGTCATAACCCTTCACCCAACGGATAAAAGGTATTGCGATGAGAAAAGAAAGCCAGATAGTTATGGAAGCACTGCGTGAGATTGTCGGCAGCCCGGAACACGACGAGCGCCGAATTGCGCGCTACTTCTCCCCGGATTACCAGCAGGTTGTGGACGGTCAGCTGCTGGATTACCCGGGCTTCGTCGAGCATATGCAATGCCTCAAAACGCTGACCACAACGATGACGGTGTCCTTACTGGCAAGTGTGTGCGAGGGGAACACCGTCTTTACGCATCATCATGTCCGCGTGCTCAAGCGTGATGGTGAGCAAAGTGACATTGAGGTGATGGCCCGCTTTACCCTCTCAGCGGGCCTTATCCTGCATTGCGATGAGCTGACGCGCCTTATCAGCGGGGCAGCGGATGACCAGAATCTGGGAAGCCGACGTTAGCAGTCCCCCACATAAGCTCGCGCCAGTCGCCCGGTGCGAATTGAAGTGTTGGATGACAACTTACCACCACACTTCCGCCTGTGCGCCGACGGTGAACTGATCTTTCTTGTCGTCGTTAAAGGTGAACTGCGTAATCTCGTTATCGAAGGTCTTCAGGTAAGTGGCGTAAAAACGGATCTCCGGGCGTGAGGTCAGCATGCTCGTCCCCACTTTCAGGGTGTGGAACAGCGTGGTCTTCAGGCCAGACTCGCGCCAGGTCTCGCCGCCCGCTTTGTTGCGCTGGTCAAACCATCCCAGCTCCACCCCGGTCTGATTAAAGGTGTCCCAGATGTACGCCGGGCGCACCACTGCGCGGGTGGAGTGGAAATCGGTGTGGGCGCCGGTGTAGTAGTCGTAGATGTCATTGCCTGCGGCATACACGAGGGCGTGCGCCATGATGACGTTTGGCAGCAGGTAGTTTTCCCCTTCGGAGAGCACGCGCCAGGCGGTGCCGTTAGTGTGTTCTCCGTAATATTGCCCGTTGTAGCCGTAGAGCGCGCTGGAGTCGGTGACCAGCGCCATGCCGCTGGCAATCGAGTTGTCTGCCATCTGGGCGGTAAGGTACGTAAAGCCGCCGTTCTGCCAGTTTTGCGTCAACCTCGCCCCAACGTGCCAGGCATCTTTCACGCTGTAATAGGTGCCATTGTTCTCATCACGTTTATTCTGATCGGTCTTGTTGGCGGCGGAGTAGCGGCCAAACAGATCCAGCGAAGCGTTATCCCATAACGGCATCGCCGTGTAACGGGCATCAACGGTGTTGGTGTTGATTTGCTGAGTCTGACTGACGCTGGTGTCAACGGCGTGGGCATCAAGATCTTCACGAACCAGCGCCACGTTGACCTTGCCCGGCCCCAGTTGCCAGTTCTCCAGCCCCACCCCGGCAGCTGAGTCCGACTTGTGGTACTTGAAGTCGAGCATCTGAATTTCAAATTTCGGCAGCGTGTGTTTGCCTACCCAAAAATCCGCCTCCTCGGCGAAGGGCAAAAAGCCCCGCGTGGTCAGATAGATATCGGAAAACTGCAGCAGGTTGTCGGAGGTACTGTCAAACCAGCCTGCGCTGTATTGCCCGCCGACGTTGCCATCCAGCATCACCACCGCTTTGGCGGTTTTATTGCCGTCGCGGTAAACGCGCTGGGAGAGTTCAAGGTCATACCAGGAGCTGTTTTCCTGACCAAAACGCCCCAGGGAACCAATGGCGTAGGATTTTGCTGAGCCACGGTTTCCCACCGCATAACCGGAACGGAAATAGCCGGAGTAATTAAAGCCGATATCCTCTTTCACATATTTGCTGATATCGCCAAGGGTCATTGATGAAGCCGGGGTAACCTTTTCAGGCGTCGCCACGTTGCTTTTGATGACTTCCACCGGCGGGGTCACCGATTCATATTTCTTGAGCTGGGCTTTGGTGGCGTCTAATTCCTTCATGTTAGAGGAGAGCTGTTTTTCGAGCAGTGCCACCCGTTCTTCAAGGGTCAGCGGTGCGGCATGAAGCGCATTCGCCACCAGTAAAGCACTGGCACTTAATGTAACGGAGCAGAGTACGGGTTTAATATTCATATTAATCCTATAATGAAAACTTTATTTAGTTATTGTTTACAGGCGTAATAAAGCGCACGAATAATATTATTCGTGATGGTCGGTCTTATTATAAAAAGCGGGCTGCACTGCTCGTTATGAACAATTCAACCCGATGGAACACCAGGGCTTATTTCAGGTCTGCAATCCCTGCCTGCAGTAATTTAATTTGCAACAAGGTTTCGTCGTCTTTTACTAATTTGTCTTTACCGTGAATAATGGTTTCATACAGAGCGTCGTAATAGCGCGCATAGTCGCCCTGCTCGGTGACCACTTTTTCCTCATGATACACACCGGCATCATCCATCCAGGTCAGTACGCCGTAATCCTCTGGAGTATCCTGGCCAAAGTCGGCGTTCTCCGGCATATAAAAGAGTTTGAGATGGTGCTCCTGCTTATCTTTGCTGTGCTTGATAAACATCCCTTTCTTGCCATAAGCCACAAAACTCGGGCGTTCTTTGACACGAAAATAGCTCGATTTCACCGAGACTTTCAGCGTGCCGTAGTACATATCCACATCGAAATAGTCGTTCATACGCCCGCTGCCCAGCAGCTGGCGGACGTCGTAATGGACGTTATCCGGCGCACCAAAGTACGAAATCACCTGGTCGAGGGTGTGACAGCCGTGACCGTAGAGATAGGAGTTAATGGCACTGAACTCGTTCACCGATTCAGGGACTGACGGGCGGAAATAGTCATAATGCATTTCCACTTCGAGTAATTCCCCAAGCTTGCCGGAGGCAATCACTTTTTGAGTGGTTAAAAAATCGCTGTCAAAGCGGCGATTTTGATAACACTGCACCATTAATCCTTTCTCTTTCGCCAGATTAAATAAGGTTTGCGCCTCTTCTTCAGTATGGGTAAAAGGCTTTTCGACAACGCAGTGCTTTCCGGCCTGTAATACCTTGAGGGCAAAGTCATAATGCAGCGCTGATGGTGTACTGACCACCACCACCTGTATTTCCGGGTCGCCCAGCAGCACATCCAGATTATCGGTGTAGGTCACGCCCGGTAATGGCGGCCAGCTGTCCCGGCTGGCGGTGGCAGAATAAATGGTTTTGGTGAGAATTTTATCTGCACGGGAAAGAATAAACGGCAGATGATAACGGTTGGCGCTTTTGCCATTGCCAATAAAGCCAAGAATTAATTTTGTTGTCACTGTTTCACTCCACAATCAGCTGTTTTTTTCCACTTTCAATCATCCGCGCTGCAATCGAACTCACCTCCAGCAGGCGTGCAGCAGCCTGATAATCAAGCGTGTCGATAATGCGAATAAAAGTCTGGAATTCGTAAAGCAGGCGATGCTCACGACGATCGTAGGCAAATTGCGCACGGTCACCGTTGTTCAGCGCCATCTCGAAGCCGGTCATCTGGTTCACCGGCAGGGTTATCTGTACATGGCCCTTCTCACCCTGAATCAGCGACGTGGTTGGGGCTTTGCAATCTTTTGCACCAATGCAAACGCATTTAAATTCACCATAATCGAGCACCATCATGCCGCTGGTATCAATGTTGTTCTGCATGTTGGCGAAGTAAGTGACCACTTTCGGCTCGCCAAAAAGTCCGGCAACAAAATGCAGGTTGTAGACATTGATATCCATCATTGCCCCGCCGCCTTTGTTGGCATCAAAAGCGGGATGAATAATGCCTTGTTTGAAGGCGTCATATCGCGAGGAATACTGGCTGTAGTTCAGCGTCACCAGCTTGATATCGCCAATTTTTGCAAGCTCTGCCTGTAACGATAAATATGCTGGCAGATGGTGAATGTTCATCGCTTCGAGCATGATGAGGTGCTGTTCTGCGGCCAGCCTCTTCAGGGTTTCCAGCTCATCTACGTTGGTCGTGATGGGCTTTTCAATGATGACGTGTTTGCCTTTTTGCAGCGCCTGGCTGGCGAACGGGAAATGCAAATGGTTCGGCAGTGCCACGTAAATCGTGTCGACGTCACTGTCGAGCATGTCCTGATAGTCAAAATACACATCATCAATGTGATAACGGGTTGCCAGCTCGCGCGTTTCGGCTTCCGTTTCCGGCGTGCCTAATATTGCCAGGCCGCTAAAGGGCAGCTTATGGACCGTCGAGAGTAAATCTTTGACGATCATGCCCGTGCCAAGAATGCCTAATTTCATTTGCCACCTCTACATACCACCCGCGACAAGGCAGGTGGCATGGGATTTATCATGTTGGAATGTTTACAGCTCAGCGCCGTTGGAATGGATAACGTTCTGATACCAGTAGAACGATTTTTTTCTGTAGCGCGTGAGTGAGCCCTTACCGTCATCATCGCGATCGACGTAAATAAACCCGTAGCGCTTGGAAAGTTGCGCGGTAGAGGCGCTCACCAGATCGATACAGCCCCAGGTGGTGTAGCCCATGACGGGAACGCCATCGAGAATCGCCTCATGCACCTGTTCGAGATGCTCGCGCAGGTACTGAATGCGGTAGTCGTCATTAACCGTGGGTTCGCCTGCCCCGTTGGTTATCAGCACATCTTTCGCGCCCAGACCGTTTTCCACGATAAACAGCGGGATCTGATAGCGGTCGTAATATTTGTTCAGGATGTAGCGCAGCCCCTGAGGGTCAATCTGCCAGCCCCACTCGCTGGCGGTTAAGTGCGGGTTTTTCACTCCGCCCATCAGGTTGCCCGTGGCCCCGTCGACACCGGTTTGCACGGTTTCGCAGGTGCTGAAGTAGTAACTGAACGACAGGAAATCGACCGTGTGGGTTAAGATTTCTGCGTCATCGTCGGCAAAGTGAATATCAATACCCTGCTCGCGGAAATACCGCTGCATATAGCCTGGGTAATATCCGCGCACGTGCACATCGGCAAAGAAATCATTTTTATGATCGGCATGCATGCAGGCCATCACATCATTCGGGTCTGGCGTTAACGGGTAAACCGGCAGGCTCAGGACCATGCAGCCAAATTTCGCCTGCGGCATGATTTCCCGGCCAATCTTCGTTGCGAGTGCGCTTGCCACTAATTCGTGGTGTACGGCCTGATATAAATCCTGCTGACTCAGTTCATTCTTAGGCGTGGCGATGCCGCCACTCATCAGGGGATGGTGCAGCACGGAGTTAATTTCATTAAAGGTGAGCCAGTATTTCACCTTGTGCTGATAACGGGTAAATACCGTGGTGGCATAGCGAGTATAAAAACCGATCAGCGCCCGGTTCGCCCAGCCGTTATATTCTTTGGTCAGATGCAGCGGCGTTTCATAATGCGAAAGGGTCACCAGCGGCTCAATGCCGTATTTATGGCACTCGTCAAACAGCGCGTCATAAAATGCCAGCCCCGCTTCATTGGGCTGCTGCTCATCGCCGTTGGGAAAGATGCGCGACCAGGCAATGGAGGTGCGAAAAACCTTAAAGCCCATTTCGGCAAAGAGTTTGATGTCCTCTTTATAGCGATGATAAAAGTCGATGCCTTCAAGCTTGAGGTTATCGTCCGTCGGCTGTGCCGTCATCGGCCCCATTACCCCTTGTGGGGTGACGTCCTGAATACTCGGCCCTTTGCCATCAAGGTTCCAGGCCCCTTCGCACTGGTTGGCCGCGACCGCGCCGCCCCACAGAAAATCACGTGGAAATGTCATCTTTTACTCCAGTAAGAAAAGAGGGTTAACGTTGTAGCTGACGCTGGACGTCAATGATTTCCGCAATCAGCTCGCGTGCCAGCATGGAAGTCATGATGTGATCCTGTGCGTGGACCAGCACCAGATTGACCTGCACTTTGCCGCACCCTTCGTCCAGACCAATCAGCATGGTCTGCACATCGTGGGCACGCTTTGAGGCATCGGCCGAGGCCGCAAGCTTCGCCTCCACCTGCTCCCATTCGCCACGTTTGGCGGCACGCAGCGCTTCCATCGCATAGCTGCGTGATTCCCCGGCATTGATGATCAATTCCATCACCGTTGATTCCATATCCATGTTCTGACTCCACTCATTATTAGAAGGCGGGAGGGACGGCTCAGGCCGTGGCCACTTCCTGCTCTTGTTCCTGCTCAAGAAGCTGCTTTTCGTAAATTTTGAAGAAAGGCAGGTAGATAAAGATGTCGATAACAATCAGCGCGATTACCAGTATCGTGTTGTTCATCACCCAACCTGCGCCCCATGCCGCGCCAACCGGTGCGGGCGTGGTCCAGGGCACCAGCGAAATCACTTTGGCAATCAGGCCGCCGGTGGTGGCAAACCAGGCAATCACCGCGTTCACGACCGGGGCGATGATGAAGGGAATAAACAGCACCGGATTCATGACGACCGGGCTGCCAAAGATGACCGGTTCGTTGATGTTGAAGCAGACCGGCACCACTGAAAGTTTGCCAATGGCGCGCAGATGTACCGCCTTACTGCGCATATAGAGAAGCACCAGCGCCAGCGTGGCGCCCGAACCGCCGAGGTTGATAAAGAAGGCCCAGAATGCTTCGGCAAAAATGTGTGGGATGGGCAAACCGTTGGCGAGTGCCGTCTGGTTCAGCCCGAGGTTAATCAGGTAGAAAGGTTGCAGAATGCCACCGACAATCGCCCCGCCGTTGATGCCGGAGAACCACAAGACCTGGCAGAGTAAGACCGCAATCAGCACCGCTGGCAGGGAATCCGCCGCCGAAATCAGTGGGGTGAAGGCGGTCATGATGATTTCAGGCAGCAGCATGCCAAACTGGTGTTGCAGCACCACGTTGAGCGGGTAAATCGTACAAATGATGACTATCGCCGGGATCAGCAGGTTAAACGAGTGGCGAATCTTGTCCGGTACCTGTTCAGGCAGCTTAATGCCAATGTTGTACACCTTCAGAATGCGGACCAGCTCTACGCAAAAAATCCCCACCAGAATCGCGGTGAAAATGCCTGACCCGCCAAGGAAAGCGGCAGGCAGCGCCCCCTCTTTGTAGGGCGAGGTAATCAGCAAAAAGGTCATCAGCGAAAGCATGGCGCAGGAGAAAGCGTCCAGCCTGTAGGTTTGCGCCAGGTTGTAGGCGATTCCCGCGCTGATATAACAGGCCATGATGCCCATGGTCATATGGAACGGGGTCATGATTTCGTTGAAGTACTGCTGAGAAACGGACAACCACAGCTTGCCAATAAAGAACGAGGTATCAGGTGCAAAAGGCGGAAAAGCAAAAATAAGTAAGAAAGAGCCGACGATCATAAACGGCATCGCGCCAATAAAACCATCACGAACCGCCATAATATGACGCTGGGTTCCTGCAACCGCGGCAACGGGCGTGATCTTATTTTCAATAAAATTAAAAAATGCGTTCGACATAGTAAGACCCTGTAAAATTATTGTACTGGGTGAGTTTTAGAGTCGCGGATCATTTTCAAAGCATCATCAAGGATTTTTTCGCCTTTGAGCATGCCGTAATCCATATTGCTGATAATGGCAATGGGTTTTCCTTCACGCTGGGCAATGGTTTTAAACTCTTCGAATTTATATTTAATTTGCGGCCCTAACAGGCAGCAATCAAACCGTGAAATGGTGGATTCAAATTCTTCCATTGCAACAGCAATGATTTCTGCCTCAATGCCTTTTGCACTGGCCGCTTGTTTCATTTTATTGACCACGATGCTGGTCGACATACCGGCCGCGCAGCAAAGAAAAATTTTGTTCATCTTCAGCCCTCTTTATAAAAATAATGTGTGACTCAGGTGCACGCATTCTTCAGGTCGCGTTTGATACCCGGCGGTCAGGAATACGACCGGCCAGAAAGCGTGCTTTTCATTTGACGCTTGCATGCTCTCAGTAGCCGTAATGGGTTTCCGTGATTTTACTCTCAAAAAAAACCAAACAACTTACAAATCATTATTCTTATGTGATTTAAGTCACATAAATATAAGCATTCACTTACGCTTTTATGCACAAAATGCAGATTATGGCGTTAGGTGAGCAGATCGAGTAAGTGTTATTAAGTGGAAAAAAGTGAAAGATAAGGGGTAGAATCTCCCGACCGGGCAGGCAGAAGACGCCGGAAATGAAGCCGTGTACGCCGCACGCGTTATCAGCTAACATGACCCGGTTACCCTTACTCAAGAACAATGGAACAGGTCATGACGCAAGAAGAACGCTTAATCGAGTTAGAGGAATTAATTAAAACTCAGGGTAAGGTGACGCTGGAGTACATCTGTCAGAATTATAATATTTCGTCGGATTCTGCCCGCCGTGATTTAGTCAAACTGACGCAACTTCCGCATATATTACGTATTCGCGGCGGCGCAATTCTGGCGGAAAAACGCATAGAAGAACCTTATGTTCAACGCGCACAATATAGCCCGAAAAAGACATTACTTTCCGCATTTGCGGCAAAAACCATTAATGAAAAAGAGATCCTGTTTATTGATGCAGGAACCACCTCTGCCGCCCTCGCCCGCCAGTTACCATCACCGGTCAGCGTGATTACCAATTCTATTGAAGTATTGGGCGAAATTATTGGTAATAAGGGCATCAGCATTTCGATTTTAGGGGGTAATTTTGACGATTACTCTCACGCCATATTAGGCAATACGGCTCTTGAGCAAATTAAGCGCTATTATGCAGACAAGGCATTTATTGGCGTGAGCGCATTATCAGAGAGTGGTATCACCACCGACACCGAACTGGATGCGCTGCAAAAAGTCGCCATGGCAAAGCAGTCCAAAAAAGTGATTTGTATTGCGACCTTCGCCAAATTTAACCTGCAGCTGATGTATCAATCCTGTAGCTGGTCCGATATCGACCACATCATCACCGACAAAACCCCGCCGAAAAACATCCTCAAGCTGATTGAAGAAAACGACGTGGAGCTGGTCGTGGTGGGTGAACAAGAGAGTTAAAAGGCCGGGTTGAACGCCCGATGGCGCAGGCTTATCGGGCCTACAGGGTGCCAGACAGCACTTTCAAGACGAGATGTCATAAATCAGGGCCGGTCACCCGGCCCTTCGTGTTGCGGTTACTTCATCAACTGATGCGCGATGGCCTGCAGTTGTTCGGCGATGGCTTGCAGATTGGTCTCTTTATCCTGCAAGGGGCCGGTGGAGTGGCGCACAATCAGGCGCGCCGGGAGCACGGATGAGGTACGCGTGGTGTCGCTGTGGCCGCTGTCGAGCAGCCTGCGAACCGCCTCTTTGCCCTGCAAATCGAGATCCAGCGACACGGTGGTCAGCGCCGGATGGAAGAACGAGCTTTCGTAGGTGTCATCGTAGCCCACCACCGATTTTTCACCGGGAATGGCGATGTGGTGCTGATGGAACGCACTCAACGCCCCCAGCGCCATCTGGTCATTCCCCACCAGTACAGCGGTGAAATTGGGCGTCTCACGCAGCATTTTCAGCGCACCGGCGTAACCGCTTTGTGCATCCCAGTTCCCGTGAAAGACCATTGCCGGCTTCAGGCCGTAACCGCTTAAGGTTTCCACCCAACTTTTCAGACGCAAATTCGCGGAGACAGAATCCTCCGGGCCGGCCAGCAAGGTGATTTCACGATGCCCCTGATCGTAGAGATGTTTCACGCTCGCTCGCGTCCCGTCTGCCGGGTTAAACGAAACGTTAAACACCGAACTGTAGGGATCGACGTCGAGAAACAGGCAGACGATATCATCGTTGTCAGAGGCGATTTTCTGCGCTCTGTCGGTCTCCAGAGGGACGTTGATGATCATCTTGTCCACCAGCTGAGACTTCAGTTCGTTGATAGCGGCCTGGATATCTTGATTGACGTTCTCATCAATCATGGAAATCAGTACCTGATAACCATCCAGATTGGCATAGCGTTTTACCGCGGCAGCAACCTGAGAAGGGGCATGTAACGCCAGGGATGTTGTCACAAGCCCGATGGTCTGACTTTGCTTGCCAACCAGCTGCTGCGCCAGGCGGTTAGGCACATAGCGTAGCAGCTCAATGGACTTCTCTACCTTGAGACGTGTGGCTTCGGATACATTGGCAGATTTATTGAGTACCCTGGACACGGTCTGATAGGAGACACCCGCATGGCGGGCAACGTCTTCTAATGTCGCGCTTTTAGACTTCATGGTCCGGTTCCTTATGTTGTTATGCGCCAATTGTAACAGGGGCCATTTAAAAAAACGCTCACTCCGCTTTTCCTCAGCTAAAAACCCGCAATTAAGTATCACGCTCACATTACATGACATCGTGAAGACATTCTCTTTTCGTAACAAAAAAGACTGATTTATTTGCAGTTAATCACACAATTGCAATCGTTAGTTTGCCTGTTTTTACATTTAGGCATTTTATGACTGCGTTTATGTGAACGTAATACAAAACTATAAGAGGATTGATATGAACACTACGCTACGCACAGTTGCCATTGCGTTAGCCGCTGCGCTGACTTCACCTTCATTACTGGCTGCTTCTTCTGTCCCTATCGACTTCCACGGCTACCTGCGCTCCGGCGTCGGCGTCTCCGGGGACGGCGGGATGCAGGAGTGGCAAAAGAACAAACTGGGTCGTCTGGGTAACGAAGCCGATACCTACGGCGAGCTGGAGTTAGGCTCTGAGGTCTACAAAAAAGACGAGGTGAGCTTCTATCTCGATACCATGGTCAGCATGGTCTCCGATGGTTCCAACGACAGCGAAACTACCTTCGGTGACGACGCCGAATTTGGTCTGCGTCAGTTGAACCTACAAATCAAAGGCCTGATTCCCGGCGATCCGAACGCCGTGATTTGGGGCGGTAAACGCTACTACCAGCGCCATGACCTGCACATCATCGATACCAAATACTGGAACATCTCCGGTTCCGGTGCGGGTATTGAAAACTACACCGTTGGACCGGGTGCGGTGTCTGTTGCCTGGATCCGTGGCGATGCCAACGATGTCGACTACCGTGTTGATGGCGACAACGATGTGAACATCAACTACATCGACCTGCGCTACGCGGGCTGGAAGCCATGGGCAGGCTCATGGACCGAGTTTGGTGTGGACTACGCCATGCCGAACCCGACCGACAAGCAGAAAAACTACGGCGGCCTGTACGAAGCGGACAACGGCGTCATGGTCACCGGTGAAATCAGCCAGGACATGCTCGGCGGCTACAACAAGCTGGTGCTGCAGTACGCCAACAAAGGTCTGGCGCAGAACATGGTCTCCCAGGGTGGCGGCTGGTATGACATGTGGCATTACGTTAACGATGCATCCGGCTATCGCGTGATCAACACGGGTCTTATCCCTATCACCGACAAGTTCTCCCTGAACCACGTGCTGACCTACGGCTCAGCGGACGACATTACCGATTACACCGACAAGTCACGTCTGGTTTCATTAGTAGGCCGTGCGCAGTATCAGTTCACCGATTACGTACGTCTGATTGGCGAAGTGGGCGGGTTCTATCAGAAAGACACCTACAACAACGGCACCCATTACAAACAGAGCGGCGAGAAATATACCATCGCGCTGGGGCTGGCCGACGGCCGTGACTTTATGTCGCGCCCGGAACTGCGTGTCTTTGCCTCTTATCTGAACGATTCAGAAGACGGCAAGTCATTTGATGACCATACCGCCAATAATACCTGGAACTTTGGTGTACAGGTGGAAGCCTGGTGGTAATACCGTCATATATTAAGTAGTACATGCGTTAACATCGTTATTTATCTCCGAGACCTGGCAGTTTATTAGCGGGTAGTGACCTTTATTGCCATTGCTTTTTCATTTGCTTATTTGGGATACCTTCGCAGGTATCCCTTTTTTATTTAACGACGCGCGGAAAAATGCTCATCGAGTAATTTTCGCAGTGCATCAGATTGTTTGCCAAATATCGCATGCACCTGCTGGCCGAGAATAATGACTCCCAACGCGCCTTCCTGCTGCAAGGCTTCAGAATTAACACGCGCAAGGTTATTTACGGTCACACGTAGACGGGTAAGACAGGCATCCACGTGGCTGATGTTCTCTTCCCCGCCAAAGGCCGCAATCAGGCGCTGAATAGTCGCCACATCGCTGTCGCTAAGGGGGGAAGTAGACTGAGGTTGCGAGAAATAATGCAGAAAGGATTTAAGGCTCACCATAGTAGTTGTCTCCTGACAATGTACAGATACAAAAACGCCTGCTCGGATGAGCAGGCGTGGGAGGAACGCTTAGGCTTTACGACGAAGGATACGGCAGTCCAGCGCGCTGAGGCTGAGCGGTGCAGTGACGGGTGCCGAGGAGAGGCAGTCCGTGTAGCCCTGCGGTAACGTCACCGTCTGCGGCTGGCGGGAGTAGTTCTGAATGAACACAAAGACACTTTCACCGTCGGTACGCGCTGTCGCCACTACACCCGGCGGGAAATCGGCGTCAACGGCGCGCGGCAGTGCCAGCTCGGCAATGATGGGGGCAAAGAAATCGCGCTGGAAGGCGAGATCGTTGCGCGATGCCACATGCCAGGCCTTACCTTTGCCAAAGGCGTTGACCGTCACCGCCGGGCGACCAGCATAGAAATCGTCGCGATAGGTGGCAAGCGTGGTCGCGCTCTCGGCGTGGATAAGTTCACACAGATGCCGCACCTGATACGGCCCATGCAGACCCGCTGCGTTGCCGGCCAGCCCCTGTACCAGATTGCTTTCACCGTCGGCCAGACAATCAATCTCTTCTGCCCAGATACCCAGCAGGTTACGCAGCGGCCCAGGGAAGCCGCCGGTGTAGCAGAGATCGGTTTCATTAACGATGCCCGTCCAGTAGGTGGTGACCAGATGACCGCCGCTCTCCACAAAGGCTTCCGCCCGTGGCGCAAAGCCCTCGCGCACCATGTACAGCATCGGCGCAATCACCAGCTGATAGCGACTGAAATCGCCGTCTGCATCGATGATGTCCACGGCAATGCCCTGCTCCCAGAAGGCGCGGTAATGCTCGTTAACCGTTTTTTCGTATTCCATGCCGACGTTGCGCGGCCCCTGCGAATCATCCAGCGCCCAGCGGTTCTGTTGGTCAAAGATGATGGCGACGCGCGCATCGGTTCGACAGCCCATCACCCCAGGCAGGCGGCTTAAGATATCGCCCAGGGCAGTGACTTCGCGGCCCACGCGGGTATCCAGATGCCCGACGTGGTCGATAATCGCGCCGTGGAATTTCTCCACCGAGCCGCGGCTTTTACGCCACTGGAAGTACTGCACCGAATCCGCCCCGTGCGCGACAGCCTGCAGGGAAGAAAGGATGTGCATGCCCGGCTTCTTGAGCTTGCTGGTCGGCTGCCAGTTGGTGACGCTCGGCGAGGACTCCATCAACACAAACGGCTTGCCCCCTTTCAGGGTGCGCATCATGTCATGGTACATCGCCGTGTAGCAGGCAAGCTCCGCGTCGTCTTTATCACGATGCCACATCGGGTAGCTGTCCCAGGAGATGAAATCCAGAGGTTCAGCCAGCTGCCAGTAGTCGTAATCGTAGAAGTACTCCATAAAGTTGGTGGTCACCGGCAGCGACGCGTTGGCCGCTTTCAATGGCACAATTTCATGGCGGCAAAACTCGGTCACTTGCGCCGTGTTAAAACGTCGCCAGTCGAGATTCAGGCCATGAATAGAGACTTCACCCTGCGGCGACGGAGACTGGATCTGCGACCAGTCGCTGTAGGTGTGGCTCCAGAAATCGCTCCACCACGCGTGGTTCAGCGCCTCCAGCGTCTTGTAACGTGCTTTCACCCACTGGCGGAATTTCTCCTGGCACAGGTCGCAGTGGCATTCGCCACCGTATTCGTTCGACAAATGCCAGCCCAGTACCGCCGGATGCTGACTGTAACGCTCGGCCAGCAGGCTGTTGATTTTCAGCGTCTTTTCGCGGTACACCGGCGACGTCATACAGTGGTTGTGACGCCCACCGTGCAAAGCCGGTACGCGGTCACGCCCGACTCTTAAGACTTCCGGGTATTTTTGCGACATCCAGGCAGGACGCGCCCCGCTTGGCGTTGCCAGAAATACATGGATCCCCGCCGCATAGAGTTTCTCCAGAATGTTATCCAGCCAGCCAAAATTAAATACCCCTTCCTGCGGCTCCAGTTTCGACCAACTGAAAATACCGACTGACATGACATTGCATTTTGCCTGTTTCATCATGGCAATATCGTTATCAATAATATCGGGGTAATTCTCCCACTGCTCCGGATTGTAGTCAGCGCCATGCAATAGCGTGGCGACCTTCGGACTCAAAGGCGCAAATTTATTCATATTTAACATCCTGAAAATAACAGCTGAAAATTAATTAAAAACTTTTACCGATGGCAGAACCTTACCCTGGCAATCAAATAACGCCTGGTTTTCACGGGCATTACCTTCTTTCCACTGGTCGTTGATATATTTCATTCCGGCCTGCGTGGCCCAGGTATTTCCGCCCACTGCAATCCAGGTCGGTTCCCAATAAAATATTCCCTTACCACGCTGGTCCGGCACATTAATGACCGCCTGCATTAAATCGTGAATATAGTTGTATTGACCTTGTACGGTTGCCGGGTAGCCGCCGTCTTTTTCTTCTTTGGCCTGGAAGCTGTTTTCGGCGTTATCACAGTTTGCCAGGGTGTAAGCGTAGGCCGCTTCGACCACGATAACGTCTTTGTTATAGCGCTTGCTGATATCGTCCATGTTGCTTTTCAGCGCACTGATGGGCCCGTTCCAGTAGGTGTACATGGAAAGCCCAATCACATCGAACGGCACGTTACGTTTGGTGATTTCATCGAACCACCAGCGGAAGGTATCGTTTTTAGTGCCTTCGGCCAGGTGCAGCATGATTTTGACCTGCTCACCGCCCTTCAGATTTTCTTTCAGGCCATCGATAGCGGCGTTCAGCAAGCCCGCCAGGCGGTCAAACTCACCGCCGCCCTGCCCCCAGCTTTTGCCTTCCGGCCACAGCATGCCGCCATTGATTTCGTTACCAATCTGCACCATGTCCGGCAGCACGCCTTCCTGCTTAAAGCGGGCGATGGTGTCGCGGGTGTAGTCATGGATCGTGGTTTTGAGCTGCGGGTAATCCATTTTCTCCCAGGCTTTCGGCTTGTACTGTTTGCCCGGATCGGTCCAGAAGTCGCTGTAGTGGAAGTCGAGCAGCAGCTTCATGCCCTGGGCTTTGGCCCGTTTCGCAAGCGTAATGGTGCTGGCGAGATCGTTATCACCGCCGCCATACGCCTGGCCCTGCGGGTCTTTCGGATCGACCCACAGACGCAGGCGCACGTAGTTCACGCCGTTCTCTTTCAGAATGGCGAGAGCATCCTGTTGCTGATTCTTGTCGTTATAGAACTTCGCGCCGTGCTTTTCGGTATCCAGCAGCGTGGAGATATCCGCGCCCTTAATAAAATCCGCCGGCATCGCAGTAAATGGCCGCGTGGTGATGGCCTCAGCGGCAAACACACTGGCGGTGAAACTGCAGGACAGGCAAACAGCAAGCAAAGCGGGTGCAAACCTTTTCATGTGATCATCCTTTGGTACTGCCGGAGGTCAGGCCGGAGACGAAGTACTTTTGTAATGCCAGGTAGAGGATTGCCACCGGCACGGCGATCAGAACAGCTCCCGCCGCGTAGGTGGTGTAACTGGCGCCCATTTTTTGCGCCACCAGGTTATAAAGCCCGATAGGCAGCGTGAATTTGTCCGGGGTGCGCAAAATGGTGCTGGAGAGAATGAAATCCCCAAGCGGCCCGGTGAAGGAGAACAGTGCCACTACCGCCACAATCGGCTTGGAAAGCGGCATGATTATCTCAATGAAAATGCGGAAGTTGCTGGCTCCATCCATGCGTGCCGACTCATCCAGATCCTTCGGAATGGCATCGAGATAGCCCTTCATCAGATAGGTGTTCATCGGGATCATCCCGGCCACGTAAATCAGCACCAGCGCCAGATGGCTGTTGATAAGCCCCAGCAGTTGCGAGAGCACGAAAATGGCAATCAGCGCGGAGAACTGCGGGATCATCTGCAACAGCAAGAACAGCATCAGCCCGTTCTGCCGCCCTTTAAAACGAAAGCGCGAGAAGGCATAGGCGGTAAAGCTCACGCTGATTAAGGTCAGCACCATGGTCAGGAAACTGATTTTCATCGAGTTCCAGTACCAGGTCAGGTAGTTCACCTGGCCATTAAACAGGTCCGCATAGTGCTGGAAGGAGACGTTCTCCGGGATGATGGAGGTGCTGAGCAGGCTGTTGCCCGCGTTCAGCGAGGCCCCCACCGTCCACACCAGCGGGTAGATGATAATCAGCGAAACCAGCCCGATAACCAGCCAGGAGAGGGACAGACGAATCCACTTCTCGCGACGAATGCTTTGTGATGTAGCCATTTTTCTTCCTTATGCCATATCGTCGTTTTTGAACGATTTCGTTGCGCGGAACTGCCACAACGCCAGGCCGACAACAAATATCGACAGCAGAATGGTAATGGTCGCGGCAATCGCGTACTGCGAAGAGGACATGGTCAGCTTGTAGATCCACGACACCAGAATGTCCGTCCCGCCTGCGTTAGAGCCTGCCACCGCCGGGCCACCGTTGTTAAACAAGTAGATAATGTTGAAGTTGTTAAAGTTGAAGGTGTACTGGGTGATGATGATCGGTGCGATGGAGTACAGCACCAGCGGCAGCGTGATGGTGCGCAGCCGGGTCCAGGTGCCCGCGCCGTCCATCTTCGCCGCTTCATACAAATCATCAGGAATTGCCTGCAACACGCCGGTGGTCATGGCAAACACAAACGGGAAGCCGAGCCAGGTCTGCATCATGATAAGTGCGGTCTTGGTCCAGAAAGGATCTGTCAGCCAGGCTTTCGGCCCGATGCCGAAGAAGGCCAGGATGGCGTTGTTAATTACCCCAAAGGTGTCGTTAAACATCCCGGCAAACACCAGGATGGTGACAAAGCCCGGCACCGCCCACGGCAGAATGAAAATGGTGCGCACCAGCGGCTTAAAGCGCAGATCCTTCTGGTTCACCAGGATGGCGAGCAGCACGCCCACCGTGCATTGCAGCGTGGTGGCAAGCAACGTCCACACTACCGTCCATTGCAGGACGTCGAGGAAGGTTGAGCGCCAGATGGAGAGCGTGAAAATGTTGACGAAATTCTTCAGTCCGACCCAGTCCACCAGCTTCGCCGGCGGCGTGTGGTAGAGGTTGTAGTTGGTAAAGGCGATGGCAAAACCAAACAGGATCGGAAAAATCACCACAAACACCAGCAGGATGAAGCCCGGCGTTATCATCAAATAAGGAAAGCCGTCGCTTAACAGCATTTGATACTGTTTACGCACGCTGTTGAGCTGATGGCCTTCATCGCGCTTTTTGCCGTTTACCCAGGCATCGCGCAGCGAGAAGTAATAGACCGTGACGCCAAAGGCGATGATCAGCACACTGATAATCCCTTCCGCCAGCAAGAAGATAGAGTTATCCCGGGGCACCTCTTCACCCAGGGTGTACAAGCCCCACAATCCTTCGCGCAGGAAATCAGAAAAAATGCCCATAAAGCTGCTGAGCAGCACCAGGAAGATGAGGCCTTTTAACCACTGGCGGTGATAAAACTGACCAAAGCCTGGCACAATAGCCAGCAGCAGCCCGCACCACGCGTGCCGTCCGGCGCCACGCGCTTTCGCAAAATTTTCGCTGGGACTGATAATCACGTACGACTCCTTCTGAAAACGGGAGGGACGTCCTCCCGTTTAATACCAACTGTAATTACGGTTCTTATTGGTTGCTGGCCTGCATGGCTTCTACTTGCATATGAATTTGTTTCGCAGCACCGTCCAGCGCGGCTTTTGGCTCCTGTTTCCCGGTCAGGCTCAGCTCCAGGGCGGCGTTGGCTGGTCCCCAGACTTCGCCCATTTCAGGAATACCTGGCATGGCGGTGGCGCGCGCGGCCTGCACGGCAACCGCGCTGGCTTTCTCGTCATTTTTGATCATCGGATCGTCAATCATCGCTTTCTGCGCCGGGATCTCACGGGTGGAGATGTAGCGGATCTTCACGTATTTAGGCTGGTTGATGAACTCGATGAATTTCTGCGCCATGACCTTGTCTTTGCTCCAGGTGGAGACCACGTAGCCTTTCACGCCAAGGAAGGAGCTCATCGGCTTGCCGTCCGGCAGGTTAGGTAGAGGAGCAACGCCATAGTTCACCCCGGCCGCTTCATACGGCTGGAATGCCCACGGGCCGTTGATCACCGCCGCCGCTTTCTTCTCGGTAAACAGCGAATCGATCGCATTCAGGCCGTTGTCACCGAGAATGCCCGACGGGAAAACGCCTTCGGAATAGAATTTTTTCAGGAAGGTGACAGCCGCCACCGCACCGGGCTGATTGAGGCCGATATCGGTTGGGTTATAGCCGCCTTTATCGTTTTTGCCGAACAGGTAGCCGCCCATCGGGCCAATGGCGCCCCAGCTGTAATAAATCTGGTCGAACTTGGCCAGCAGGCCGTACTTGTTCTCCGCGCGCTGTTTTTTCGAGTAGTCGAGCCACGCCTGCAGGCTGTCCAGCGGTTTGTCGATCAGGTCTTTGTTGTAAATCAGCACCAGGGTTTCAACCGCTTTCGGTACGCCGTACAGGGCGTTATCCATGCGGAAGGCATTGATGGAGGCTGGTGTGAAGGCGTCAACCTGTTCTTTGTCCAGATTCAGGGGGGTCAGAAGCCCTTGCACAACGGCTCCGCCCACCTGATCATTAGGAATCACCAACACATCAGGGCCGATACCCGCCGGGCCATCAAGACGTAATTTTTCCAGCTGCTGGGCGAAAGGCATCTCCTGCACGTTGACCTTAACGTCGTTCTCTTTTTCGAAATCCTTGATGGCGTCCTGGATGCCAACCGATTTCTTGATGTCCTCCCAGACATTCAACTGGGTTGTGGCATGTGCCTGAACGGTCAGGACTTGTCCCACGGCAAGCGTAGAGAGGATCAGTGCAGTAAGAGTGTTCTTTTTCATTATCAACCTCATGTCAAGGTATAACAATTTCATGGTTTTTATGGCGCACTACCTGATGTTGTAACAGCAAAAGCACCTGATATTGCGTGAGTTAAAGCGCATTCATACGCCTTATTGATTTTGGTATACGCTACACTTGAGGTCGCAATAAAACGAGAATTAACTGCGAGTTGTGTGACAGGGGCGACAAAATCGAAAATTCGATATAGGGCGCGTAAATGCTGGAAGTTATAGTCTGACCATGAATTATCGCTGTTGTACGGTATTATCGATGACTTGTTATACGTAAAACAAAACCACACTAAACAGCCATATTCGCAACAGCAACCAACAGCTACCAACTTCGGGGAAACTTGATGTCCAATATACGACTGAGGAATGTCACCAAGCGTTTTGGCGACACTGTCACACTGCGCAATGTGAATCTGGATATTGAAGACGGCGAGTTTGCCGTGTTTGTCGGGCCGTCCGGCTGCGGGAAGTCCACCCTGCTGCGTATGATTGCAGGCTTAGAAGAGGTCAGCGACGGCGAGGTGCTGATTGGCGATGAGGTGATGAACGATGTCGCGCCCGCCCACCGCGGCGTGTCGATGGTGTTTCAGTCCTATGCACTCTACCCGCACATGACGGTGGCGGAAAACATGGGCTACGGGCTGAAAGTCAACAAAGTGCCGAAAGACGAAATTCGTCGCCAGGTGGAGATGGTCGCCAAAACCCTGCAGCTGGTGCATCTGCTGGACCGTAAACCCAAACAGCTCTCCGGGGGCCAGCGCCAACGTGTGGCTATCGGTCGCGCCATCGTGCGCAATCCCCGCGTGTTTATGTTCGACGAACCGCTCTCTAACCTCGATGCCGAGCTGCGCGTTGATATGCGCCTGCACATCGCCCGCCTGCACCAGGAGCTGAAAACCACCATGGTGTATGTGACCCACGATCAGGTCGAGGCCATGACCCTCGCCGACAAAATCGTGGTGATGAACTACGGCAACGTGGAGCAGATGGGCTCACCGATGGAGCTTTACTACAATCCGGTGAACAAGTTTGTGGCCGGGTTTATCGGCTCACCAAAAATGAATTTCCTGCCCGCAACCGTGAGCCAGTGGCAGCCGGGCGAGCTGACCGTCACCCTCGCACAGGGCAACAGCCTGACGCTCGGCGTGACCACCTCGCCGCTGGAGCCGGGTGCAACCGTTACGCTGGGTATTCGCCCTGAGCATCTGGCCACCGACACCGCGCGGGGCACCCAGCTTGAATTCCAGTGCGAAGTGGTGGAGCGTCTGGGCAACAATACGTACTTGTTCGGCCAGAGTTACGGTCATGACAACATTAAAATTTTGCTGCCGGGTGATGTGCATTTCCGCCCGTGGCAGAAGATCACGCTTTCTTTTGAGAACAAGCACTGCATGGTATTTGATGACCAGGATATGCGGATCAGTGCGGATATTGATGTGCCGAACGCGCATTGAGGCAATGGCCAGGCATTCCCACCAGAAAAATGCGCGCACGGACAGTCCCCTCTCCTCTTTGGGGAGAGGGTTAGGGTGAGGGGGTATATGCGGTGTTCTGGTCTAATAATCGGTGACACCGACTTAAGAGGATATAATCCTTGAAAC
>CAUSEC010000005.1:0-174569 GCA_963530515.1 uncultured Enterobacteriaceae bacterium
CTGCTTAGGAGAAGATCATGGGTTTGTTCGATAAACTGAAATCTCTGGTTTCTGACGATAAGAAAGACACTGGAACTATTGAGATTATTGCTCCGCTTTCCGGCGAAATCGTTAACATCGAAGATGTACCAGACGTTGTTTTCGCTGAGAAAATTGTTGGTGATGGCATTGCTATCAAACCAACCGGCAACAAAATGGTAGCGCCGGTTGACGGTACTATCGGCAAAATCTTTGAAACCAACCATGCCTTCTCTATCGAATCCGATAGTGGCATCGAACTCTTCGTTCACTTCGGTATCGACACCGTTGAACTGAAAGGCGAAGGTTTCAAACGCATCGCGGAAGAAGGCCAGCGCGTTAAAGTTGGCGATCCGGTGATTGAATTTGATCTGCCACTGCTGGAAGAAAAAGCCAAGTCTACCCTGACGCCGGTTGTGATTTCCAACATGGACGAAATCAAAGAACTGATTAAACTTACCGGTAGCGTGACCGTGGGTGAAACCCCGGTAATTCGCATCAAGAAGTAATTCTTGCCGATAACATAGAAATGGCGCCGAATGGCGCCATTTTTGTTTTTCAGGCTGGCAGAATAAGTTCGTCGTAGCCTTTTTCCAGCGTGTAGCTCATCACGTCAGTGACGCGATCCCCCGCACCATGAATGGCCTCAGCAAGCGATTTACCTTTCACGATATTGCTCACCAGCTCAGAGCAGAACAGATCCCCCGTCCCCTTTAAATCGGTCGCTATGCGCGGATGCGTGCTGATCTCAACCGATTCCGCCGTCACCAGCACCACGTGGATGCTGTTGTCATCGGATGCGACAGGTGCGCTGGTAATCGCGACCCATTTCAGAGAGTCGCAGAGCAGCCCTTTTGCCGCTTCAACGGCGCTGTCCATGTCCCGGCAGGGTTTGCCACTGAGAATTTCCAGCTCGAACACGTTTGGCGTGATGCCCTGCGCCAGCGGCAGCAAATGCTCGCAGTAAGCCTTCGGGATATCCGGTTTGACGTAGATCCCGCTGTCCGTATCACCAATCACCGGATCGACCAGGATCAGTAAATCCGGGTGCTTTTCCTTCACCGACACAAGCCATTTCGCCAGAATCGCAATCTGACTGGCACTGCCCATATAGCCCGTGGTGACCGCTTTAAGCTCACGCAGCACATCACGCTCTTCCAGCGCCTGCAAATAGCCACTGAACCAGTCGTCAGGAATAATTCCGCCATAAAAGGTGTCGTAATGCGGTGTGTTGCTGAACAGCACGGTCGGCACAGCCGTCACGTTTAAGCGATGCTGACGGATATTCGGCACGGCAATGCTGTTGCCAACGCTGCCGTAGACCACCTGCGACTGCACGGCGACAATATCAGTCTGCTGTGCACGGGTTTTATCCGTGAAAAGAATCATTTCCATTATTAAATCCCCGCTCCCTGAGAATAACTTTCTTCACCAAACACACCGGTGGAGAGGTAACGATCGCCGCGATCGCAAATAATGGCGACCACAACCGCCCCCGGATTTGCCTCTGCTATCCGTAATGCGCCTGCCACCGCCCCGCCTGAACTGACGCCACAGAAAATGCCTTCCCGCACCGCCAGCGCGCGCATGGTATTTTCCGCATCACGCTGGTGAATATCCAGTACCTCATCCACCAGGCTGGCGTTAAAAATGCCCGGCATATACTCTGCAGGCCAGCGACGAATGCCCGGAATGCTGCTCCCCTCTTCGGGTTGTAGACCGACAATCGTAACCGCTTTTTCTTGTTCCCTGAGGAAGCGAGAAACACCGGTGATCGTGCCAGTGGTGCCCATGCTGGAGACAAAGTGTGTGATGCGCTCTTCAGTCTGCTGCCAGATTTCCGGCCCGGTGGTGGTGTAATGCGCGTAGGGGTTATCAGGATTATTAAACTGATCCAGCAGCTTGCCTTCGCCCCGCGTCGCCATCTCAAGCGCCAGGTCACGTGCCCCTTCCATGCCCTGCTCTTTGGACACCAGCACCAGCTCCGCGCCGTAAGCGCGCATGGCGGCCCGGCGTTCCTGGCTCATGTTGTCTGGCATCAGCAGCTTCATGCGGTAGCCTTTGAGTGCGGCAATCATCGCCAGCGCAATACCGGTATTGCCGCTGGTCGCTTCAATGAGGACATCGCCAGGGTGAATTTCTCCACGCTTTTCTGCCTCAACAATCATGGATAACGCGGCTCTGTCTTTTACCGAGCCTGCCGGGTTGTTGCCTTCCAGTTTGACCCAGATTTCGCTGCCGTTGTCCGGGCCCAGACGCTGCAATCTGACCAGCGGTGTGTTGCCGATGGTTTGTTCTAATGTATTGTTCACTTACCCTGTCCAATAAAAAAGCCCGGTCGCGCATTCGCTTACCGGGCCTACAAATCGCATCTAACCTGTAGGCCGGGTAAGCGCAGCGCCACCCGGCAACAATTTCTGATGCAATAACCTATCAGGCAGATTCTGCGAGAGCAAGCTCCTCGCGGTTTTCAATGCGCTCGTTCCCGGCGTAAAGGCGTGCATTCTGCAAGCCAACGAACAGGCGTTCACCGCGCTCTGGCGCGTCATCACCGGTCAACACCACGCTCAGGGGTTCGTTGTGCCAGCCCAGCGGCTGTACCACCAGTTGGGTGTAGTGACCTTTAGGGGTCGCTTCCAGCACCTGTACCGGCAGCGGAGAATCCAGGCTGGTACGGCGGCTGATATCCACTTCCCACGGGCGCAGGAACAGATCCACATCGCCCTGATGCGCCGGGGTATACCCCAACGGCCAGCGGTGTGCGCCCACATGGAACTGGCCCCCACTGATGGTGCCTTTCAGACGGTTAACTTCGCCCATAAACTCCAGCACGAAGCGGGTTGCAGGTTCACGCCACACCTGGTTAGGCGCGTCGGCTTGTTCGATGTTGCCCTGGCTCATCACCACCACGCGATCGGCCACTTCCATCGCCTCTTCCTGATCGTGGGTGACAAACACGCTGGTAAATTTCAGCTCTTCGTGGAGCTGACGCAGCCAGCGACGCAGTTCTTTACGCACCTGGGCATCCAGCGCACCAAAAGGCTCATCCAGCAGCAGAATTTGCGGCTCGACCGCCAGCGCGCGCGCCAGGGCGACACGCTGCTTCTGTCCGCCGGAAAGCTGTGCCGGGAAGCGATCGGCCAGATGGGCCAGCTGTACCATCTCCAGCAGCTTAGTGACTTTGGCTTTGATCGTCGCGGAATCCGGACGCTCGCGCTTGGGCAGCACGGTCAAACCGAACGCGATGTTGTCAAACACGTTCATATGACGGAACAGCGCATAGTGCTGGAACACGAAGCCCACTTTACGCTCACGGGCGTGAATGCGGCTTACATCCGTGCCGTGAAAACGAATACGCCCGCTGGTCTGATGCTCAAGACCGGCGATAATACGCAGCAGCGTGGTTTTCCCGGAGCCTGATGGCCCCAATAAAGCCACCATTTGCCCGGAAGGGATATCCAGCGAGATATCATTCAGCACCTGGGTGCGACCAAACGACTTCTTAATATTGGCAATCTCAATGCTCATGATTTCCCTCCTGCCGCGCGCGTTTTTCTTGATTTTCCAAACGCCATTGCACTGCACTCTTTAAAAACAACGTCAAAATAGCCATCAATGTCAGCAGGGCGGCGGCGGTAAATGATCCCACCGTATTGTAATCCTGCTCCAGTAATTCAATTTGCAGCGGCAGCGAGAGCGTCTCACCGCGAATCGAGCCCGACACCACGGATACCGCACCAAACTCACCGATAGCACGCGCATTGGTCAGCACCACGCCGTACAGCAGCGCCCAGCGGATGTTTGGCAGCGTCACGCGCTTAAACATCTGCCAGCCCGACGCGCCCAACAGCACGGCGGCTTCATCTTCCTGGCTGCCCTGGCTGAGCATCACCGGCACCAGCTCACGCACCACAAACGGACAGGTCACGAAGACAGTAACCAGCACCATGCCCGGCCAGGCAAACATAATTTGCAGGTTGTGCGCCTCCAGCCACGGTCCCAATGGACCATTCGAGCCATAGAAGAGCAGGTAAACGAGACCGGCCACCACCGGCGACACCGCAAACGGAATGTCGAGCAGCGTGAGCAGCAGCTGACGTCCCGGGAAATCAAAGCGCGTCACCAGCCAGGCCAGTAACGTACCGAACACCAGGTTTACCGGCACCGAAATCAACGCAATCAGTACCGTCAGCCAGATGGCGTGCAGCATGTCAGGATCGGCCAGATTCTGTAATACCGGCGCCAGCCCTTTGCTAAATGCCTGCACGAAGATGTAGACCATCGGCACCACGAGAATGAACGCGGAAACCGCAATCCCGGTGCCAATCAGAAACCATTTTCCCCAGTTAATTTGGGGTGCATCATAGCGTTTCAATTCAGTAACGTCCGCCATTAGTGACCTACCACACGTCGACCAAAACGACTTTGCAGCGTGTTGATGGAGAAGAGCAACAGCAGCGATGCCGCGAGGATCACCGAGGCGATGGCGCTTGCCGCCGGGTAATCAAACTCCTGCAGGCGCACAAAAATCATCAGCGAGGTCACTTCCGTTTTCCAGGCAATGTTGCCAGCGATAAAAATCACCGCACCAAATTCGCCGAGGCTACGGGTGAAAGAGAGCGCCACACCGGCCAGCAGCGCCGGGGAAAGCTCCGGCAACACCACTTTGCTGAAACTCTGCCAGCGGGTAGCGCCCAGCGTCTCCGCCGCCTCTTCATACTCCGGGCCAAGCTCTTCCAGCACCGGTTGTACGGTACGGACCACGAACGGGATACTGGTAAAGGCCATCGCCACCGCAATGCCCAGCCAGGTGTAGGTCACTTTGATGTCCAGCATTGCCAGCCACTGGCCATAAAAACCGTTCACCGAGAACAGCGAGGCCAGCGTCAGGCCCGCAACCGCGGTAGGCAGGGCAAAGGGCAAATCCATCAACGCGTCCAGCAGCGTGCGCCCCGGGAAACGGTAACGGGTTAAAATCCACGCCATCAACAGGCCAAACACGCCGTTAAAGAGAGAGGCCACAAACGCCGACAGCAGCGTCACCTTATAGGCTGCGACCACCTGAGGATTGGTGATGACTTCCCAGTACTGCGCCCAGCTCATTTGCGCCAGCTGCATCACCAGCGCACTGAGCGGTAACAGTAAAATCAGACAGACGAACAGCAAGCTGGTCCCGAGGCTTAAGGTAAAGCCGGGCAGCACTCGTCTGGAAGAAACTGCAAACATTACTTACGCCCCGCCGCCAGCAATTTGTCTAACTCACCGCCGCTGTTGAAGTGGGTTTTCATCACTTCAGGCCAGCTGCCAAACTTGTCTTCCACGCGGAAAAGCTCGGTCTGCGGGAACTTGTCTTTCAACGTGTCCATGACTTTCGGGTTGTTCACGCGATAGTAGTAATCGGTGATAATCGTCTGCGCCTGTGGGCTGTAGAGGTAGTTGAGATAGGCTTTCGCCGCCTTCTCCGTACCGTTAGCCTCAACGTTTTTATCCACCCAGGCGACCGGGAACTCCGCCAGGATATTGGTTTTCGGGATAACCACCTCGAAGCCCTGATCTTCATACTGCTTACGGATGTTGTTCACTTCCGACTCAAAACTAATCAGCACATCACCCAGCCCACGCTCAGCAAAGGTGGTGGTGGCCCCGCGTCCGCCGGTATCAAAAACTTCAACGTTTTTCAGGAACTGGGTCATGAACTGCTGGGTTTTGGCTTGATCGCCACCGTCAGCTTTGTCCGCTGCCCCCCACGCCGCCAGATAGGTGTAACGTGCGTTACCGGACGTTTTCGGGTTCGGGAAAATCAGCTTCACATCAGAACGCACCAGGTCGTTCCAGTCGTGGATATTCTTTGGATTGCCTTTACGCACCAGGAAACCCATGGTGGAGTAAAACGGCGAGCTGTTGTTTGGCAAACGGCTCTGCCAGTTTGCCGGGATCAGGTTACCTTTGTCGTGCAGGATCTGAACGTCAGTCACCTGGTTGTAGGTCACCACATCGGCCTTTAAGCCCTGCAGAATCGCCAGCGCCTGCTTAGAGGAGCCAGCATGAGATTGCTTGATCGTCAGCGTGTCACCCGCGTTGTCCTTCGCCCACTGCTGTTCAAACGGGGGATTCAGGGCGGCAAACAGCTCGCGGGAAACATCATAAGAACTGTTTAACAACTCCGTCGCTTGCGCCTGCGCGACCAACAGCGTCATTGCTGCCAGCGTCAGATATCCTTTTTTCAAAACATTAACGGCCATTGCGCACCCTTATTCGATGATGACGATATGGTCTTCAGTTTATTTATAACGCGTGTGAAACCAGTAACAGTTTTATATACCGTTTGGTGCTTTGGAAGTTGAAAAGAGAATAAGCATTTGTGGGTAGCTGATGGAGACCCCGGTTGCCTGCCCATGCGGCAGACAACCGGGACTGGGCAGGTGAAATTACAGCGCCAGCAGGCGTTCTACGGACGGAGCAAAATAGTAGCCGCCGGTAACCGGTTTGGTAAAGCGCAGCATGGCATCACGCTTGCCATCAGCATCGCCAAACATGCTCAGCAGTTGCTTTTCGATGTTATACAACCGCGCACAGTAAGAGCAGAAATAGAGGCCGTGTACGCCGCTTGCAGTGCCGTACGGCAAGCTCTGACGCACAATTTTCAGCCCTTTGCCCTCTTCTTTAAGGTCAACACGGCTCAGGTGTGAGGTGGCCGGACGGTCATCACCGTCGATCTCTTCGTTAGCCACTTTGGTACGACCAATCATCATCTCCTGATCGCCCACGCTCATGCGGTTAAGCTGTTTGAGGTTATGCTCCCAACGCTGCACCAGCACGTAGCTGCCGCCTGCATCCACACCGTCTTTGATAACCGCCACATCACGACGTTTTTCTTCCCCCGCCGGGTTTTCAGTGCCGTCAACGAAGCCGCTTAAATCACGCTCTTCAACCCAACGGAAACCGTGGGTCTCTTCTTTAACGTCGAGAACGTCGCCGAATGCTGCCAGTGCCGCCTGGGCAATGGAGAAATTCACATCATGGCGTAAGGAAAGAATATGGATAAGCACGTCGTGCTGGGTGGCCGGTGCCAGGCCTTTACCCAGCGGGGCAAAGTCCTTCAGTTCCTCAGCCCCCACCCCAGCGCTAAGCTCACGCCAGACGTTATGTCCAAACGCGATAACCGCTCCGGATGCCGCATCCGGGAATGCCGCCTCAAAGGTGGACAGTTTATCGATAAATACTTTACAGCCTTCACGCAGGGCATCCAGACTGCCCACGACATTGGCTTCAATCCAAATTGCCGCACGGCAATGTTCTGGCAATATGCCGCTTTGAACCTGAGACATCGCTCCTCCTGAAAAAAAAATGCCACGCAACCGTGGCATTGTTGGGGTTATTGTACCCGTTTTTGTTCAGGAAGCGCAGCCGCAGACTGCATTAGCGACGCCAGATAATCTTGTGCAGTTTCCAGGATTTGAGCGCATCGTCAGAGGGCATGAGACCTTCCGGGCCGCTCCAGACACCGGTGAAGATAAAGCTAATATGCTGACTTTCAGGCGCTTTACACTCCACGGCTTTCTCGTCGTCACCGGTGGCGGCCACGCACTGGCCGAAAGCTTTGTCGTAAAGTTCGCTGAACGCTGTACCGATTTTGACACCTTTTGCCGTTTCGATAGTGCTGTCGAGCACGTCAACCTGGCTCACGGTGCCGCTTTCGCCGTTAACCACCAGCGCGACTTTGTCGTCTTTCAGCGCCTCGAAATAGCGAATGATGTTGCCTTTGTCGGTCTTCATCCCGCTACGAAGGTGATAATCGCCGCCTAACGCCTCGTTAACGGCCTTTTCATCGAGCGGTGTACTGGCCGTAATGCCGCCCACACCCTGCTCACTCACCTCGGTTGACGAGCCAAACCAGTTCCACGGATTTGCCGCAGACCAGTTGATGGAAGAGAGCGTAGAACAACCGGATAACACCAGCGCCAGGGCGCATACGCTTAAACGCAGGGACTTCATCGTAACTTCCTTTCTTGTTAACTCAACGGCTCTTGGAGTGCCTGAACGGCAAAAAGTGCCCGTTAATGTTCATCCGGGTGAAAACAGGCGTGAAACCGCGGATTGGTGAGCAGCCAGCCCAGCGCAACTGTATCCACCACCACCAGTCCAACCCCAATCCCTGTTACCGCTTCGCCACTCAACCATAAAAATGGCTGCCAGAGCAGCAGCGCGATTTGCGCGACGACCAACAACGGGCGTAACGCCTGCCAGAGACGGGGAAGCGCCTGTCTGCGCCCACAAAGGAGAAAGGCCAGCACCGCAGGTACGCCGGGCAGCAATCCCCACCAGAAGGCATTGTGATCGGGATAAAACAGCGTCAGTAGCGCATCACCCTGTCCGCGCGAGGCGCCAGCCATCACAAAAAGCACCCAGGTTCGCGCCTGTAACAACAACACACACCAGAATAAAAACGGTAGCCGCAAACGACCATGACTGTCGTAATCGGCAGGGGAAAACTCAATATTCTTCATCTTCAATCAAGCGCTTACCCAGACTCAGCGAATCGGTGTGTTCATACCCCAGCCGCTCATACATGCCGAGCACCACGTCGTTATCTTCCCGCACCATGATGTTGATTTTCGGGCATCCACGGGCAATCAGCTTTTTCTCAAGGCGACTTAATAACGCGTTAGCAATTCCCCGGCCACGGAATTCCGGATGCACGCCAAGGTAATAGGCCGATCCGCGATGGCCGTC
Source organism: uncultured Enterobacteriaceae bacterium (assembly GCA_963530515.1). Taxonomy (GTDB): domain Bacteria; phylum Pseudomonadota; class Gammaproteobacteria; order Enterobacterales; family Enterobacteriaceae; genus CBFFRJ01. Next base: position 8,752 of record CAUSEC010000005.1, read on the forward strand.
GTAGCCTCCCATCACCGTTCCCACAACTTCGCCGTTCACTTCAGCGACCAGAAAAAGGCTGACGTCATGATTGATCTTACGCTCGATGTCCATTTCCGGATCGTTCCAGGGGCGCAGCAGTTCACAGCGCTCCCACAGGGTGACTACTTCGTCAAAGTCTTCCTGGCGAAAAACGCGTATCTCCATGGTTTACTTGCCCCTTTTAACTGTATTTCTGATGATTATGGCGCGAACCACCGCCGCCGCCAATCTCCGGCGAAAGTGAAACGGGGAAATGGCATAATGTCACTCTGTCATGTATTGAAATGAAAAGTAAAACTTTTATCACAACGGACTGTCGTAACGACCCGGACGATACGATATAACACCAGGGACCATGGATAATAAGACTGACTGTATGAGCACTTCAAAACCTTTAAAAATATTCACCTCGCGCCGTCAGATCCTCAAAGCAGGCCTTGCCGCTCTGACGCTGACCGGCATGTCGCGAGCCATCGCTAAAGAAGATACCGCCCTCAAAACCAGCAACGGTCACACCCCAGTGAAAGCCAAAAAAGCTGGCGGTAAACGCATCGTCATGCTCGATCCCGGCCATGGCGGCATTGATACCGGTGCCATTGGCGGTAACGGCTCTAAAGAAAAACATGTGGTACTGGCGATTGCCAAAAACGTCCGTACCATCCTGCGTAATAACGGGATTGATGCTCGCCTCACGCGCACTGGCGATACCTTTATCCCGCTGTACGATCGCGTGGAGATCGCCCACCAGCATGGCGCCGATCTGTTTATGTCGATCCATGCAGACGGCTTCACTAACCCCAGCGCCGCCGGGGCATCGGTGTTTGCCTTGTCGAACCGTGGGGCCAGTAGCGCCATGGCGAAATACCTGTCCGATCGCGAGAACGCCGCGGATGATGTCGCGGGTAAAAAAGCCACCGATAAAGATCATCTGCTTCAGCAGGTCCTGTTTGATCTCGTGCAGACCGACACCATCAAAAACAGCCTGACGCTGGGCTCACACATCCTGCGCCAGATTAAGCCCGTTCACCGCCTGCACAGCCGCAGCACGGAACAGGCCGCTTTTGTGGTGCTAAAATCACCGTCGATTCCGTCGGTGCTGGTTGAAACCTCCTTTATCACCAATCCGCAGGAAGAAAAGCTGCTTGGTACCACGGCGTTTCGCCAAAAAATTGCCAACGCGATTGCCTCCGGCGTGATCAGTTACTTTAACTGGTTTGATAATCACAAAGCCCATACGACGAAACGCTGATGACCCTCCCTGACACCCATGATGTAAAAGCCTTCCTGCTCAAACTGCAGGATAATATTTGCCAGCAGCTGTCTGATATTGACGGTGCCACCTTCACCGAAGATAACTGGCAGCGCGAAGCGGGCGGCGGTGGGCGCAGTCGGGTGCTGCGCGACGGCGGGATTTTCGAGCAGGCAGGGGTGAATTTTTCTCATGTCACCGGCACGGCGATGCCAGCTTCCGCCACCGCACACCGTCCTGAGCTTGCCGGGCGCAGTTTCGAAGCCATGGGGGTGTCACTGGTGGTACATCCACGTAACCCCTATGTGCCGACCAGCCACGCTAACGTGCGCTTTTTCATCGCGGAAAAACCAGGTGCCGATCCGGTCTGGTGGTTTGGCGGCGGCTTTGATTTAACGCCGTTTTATGGTTTTGAAGAAGATGCTCTCCACTGGCATCAGACCGCTCACGACCTGTGTCAGCCGTTCGGGAAAGAGGTCTATCCACGCTACAAAAAATGGTGTGATGACTATTTCCACCTCAAGCACCGAAACGAGCAGCGCGGTATCGGCGGGCTGTTCTTTGATGATTTGAACACCCCGGACTTCGACACCTGTTTTGCTTTCATGCAGGCGGTCGGGAACGGCTATACCGACGCTTATCTGCCAATTGTCGAACGTCGCAAAGACATCGAGTACGGCGAGCGCGAGCGCGAGTTCCAGCTTTATCGCCGGGGCCGTTATGTGGAATTCAATCTGGTGTGGGATCGCGGCACGCTGTTCGGCCTGCAAACAGGCGGGCGCACGGAGTCGATTTTGATGTCGATGCCGCCGCTGGTGCGCTGGGAATACAGCTATCAGCCGGAAGAAGGCAGCCCGGAGGCTGCCTTGAGTGAGTTTATTCGGGTGCGGGAGTGGGTCTGATCCTACACCTTTCACGGATGAACACGGGTTTTTAGCGTCGCCGAGGGCTTCTCGGCGAAAAGCTGCTGGTAATCCGTCGCAAACTGCCCGAGGTGCCAGAATCCCCAGGTCATCGCCGCGTCTTTCACCGTCTGACACTGCGACCACGGGCTTATCAGCTCACGGCGCACGGCGTTCAGGCGAATGCGTTTCAGCCAGGCATTCGGGCCAATCCCCAGTAGATGGTGATAGGCGTTCTGCAACGTGCGGCGGCTGACGTGCAAGTGATTGCATAAGTCCAGCACGGTGACCGGTTCGGTCATATTCTCCAGCACATGCTCCCTGGCTCGCGACAGCAGTCGCCGGTAATGCTGGGTGCTAATGTTTTCCGGCGTCAGTATCGGGCACGCCTCTTCCAGCATCCCACCTAACATCACCAGCAGATTATCACCGAGCACTTTACGCACTCCCGGCACTTTCAATTCCTGTGGCAACTGGCTGAAATTTGCCAGCGCCTGCTGGACAAATAGCCATAACGCCGCCTTGTGCTGCGCCCTGACTTCAAGCGCCGGCTGATGGCGCAGCATGTGCAGCAGTCGCTCAGGCTGCTGGAAGACCGCGGCGTGACGTTCCAGCATATCGTCAGAAATCACTACGCCCAGAATGGTGTAATCATCCGGCGTACTTAGCTCGAACTCGGTGCCGCCGGGACGTGTGGCGATTTCCGCGCCGCCAATCGCCTGCGGGCCGATAAATCCCATTCTCCCCTTCACCGCCGGAATACCAAACCAGAATGCGTTAGGCCAGACCAGACACGACTGGCGTAACGCCAGACTGGTGTATTCGCGAAACATCTGAATATCGTCCAGCAGGATCTCCGTCAGTTCGCCCTGAAATTTGCCGGGGTGAAGTTGATCGTAAAGCTGCTGCCAGGCCGTGATCGTACAGGCGTGTTCATAAACATCCGTGGTCTGCCGGTGATGAAGATTGTCATCCTCCACCAGCGGCGTCAGTTTCACGTCGCGAGGCCGTGCTTCATGATAAAGATGGTGCAAATCCGCTTTACGGGTCTTTTTCATGATCTCCACCTACACCGGCAAGCGGATTGCCCGCCGCCTGGCGCTTTCGATTAGATGTTTCTCAAACGGTAACGGCTGCTGCGCTTGCGTAACGCGCCTCGGGCAAAAAGTGACTCCAGCCGTTGACGAGATTCATTTAGCGTCCAGCCAAAATGTGCCGCCACTTCACCAGCGGTCATTCCCTGCGAGACCGTCGCCAGCAGCGCCAGCAATGGCGGCTGTTGGCTCTCGGTCGGCGCAGGTGGCGGCTGAGGCGAAAAAGTATCGATCAACCATTCGGTATCGCCATCCGGTCGCCCGATTTCCTTACGGCTTATCACCCGACCGCTGCGTGACGCCGCCGCCACGCCAGCGTCCAGCGCCGCCCGGCATGCCGCCAGATCGCCTTCCACCACCAGCGTTAATCTGCCGGGATCGAGAACCTGATAGCTGAGCAGACGAACGCTGGCGGCTTTCAGCATCGCATCTGCCGCATCAACGGCGGCGACCATGCCATCCACTTCGAGTAATCCCAGAGCATTGATCATGGCTAACCTCCGCTACGCACGCTGTACGGGATTACGGGCAATCTCGATCACGGCATCGCTGAAGGCATTACAGGCAGCTTTACAGGCGGCCTGACTCCCGGTCAAAAACGCCGCCGAGTAGTTGGTTTCCGATGGCGGCGGCACGTAGGTCACCAGCTTCACGTCGGCAGATTTCAGCGCCGCGTCGATGCCATAGGTTGCCTCCAGCGGCGGCGCAACCAGGTAGGCCAGCGGATCCCCTAACACGCAGCCAGCGGTGCCGGATAAATACGAACCCGTGCGCGACACCACATGCGCCAGAAAAGCGGTATCTTCGGCATCGTTGGCCCACTGAAACGCTGCGCCGTTTTCAATATAAGCGACCATTGCATCCAGACCGGCCCGCACTTCCGCCGGGTTAGGGCCACCGAGCATAATCAGCACTTCACCCGCCGTTGGCGATGGCCCATGCGCCGCGCCGGCATACAGCGAGCGTCCGTATACCACCTCCACCATCGCCTGTTTCGTCGCTTCGTCTGCGGCAATATAAGTCACATCGTCGGAGTCTGCCGTTAGCAAACCCAGACTGCGGATATGCGGGGGCAATTTAAGTTGCTGCGCAAAACCGTCGTTGACGGAGGCGATGACGCGCATGGCTTTTACCGCGGGTTTAATCAAATCTAATGCAGGCATAGTGCCTCCTTAACGGGTCATATTGATGCCGGAGGTTTTCTGTTCCAGCATCCGTTTTGCCAGCTCGACAATCACCGCTGCGGCTTCCACCGGTGGGGTTCCGCCCTTATGAATATTCGAAATGCAGGTGCGATCCGCCTCAACGGTTGTCGCCACGCTCGGTGCGTACACCGCGTAGCAGGAGAGACTTTCCGACTGGCCCAGCCCCGGACGTTCCCCCACCAGCAAGATCACCACCTTCGCGCCGAGAATTTCGCCAATCTGATCTTCAATCTTCACCCGCCCATAGCGCACGAAGAACGGTGTGCCGACCTTTAATCCGCTCTGGTTGAGTCCGGCCAGCAGCGGCGGCAGGATCTCTTCATAGTTGGCGGTGACCGCATCCGTGGACAGACCATCGGAAATGACCACCTGCACATCCGGATTCATCACGCACTGCGCCTTGATGGCCTCAATGGCCTCCGGGCTAAGGCGACGCCCTCTGTCCGGACGGGTCAGATAGGTATTTTTGTCGCTGATTTCTGAACGTACTTCTGCCAGCCCCTGCGCTCTGACCCACTCTTCCGGCACCTCTTTGAGTACCGTGTCTTTCGCCCGCGAGTGGTCAGCAAGAAAACGCAGCAATGCCTGGGTGCGCGGACGTGGACCGGCGCGACCACTACAGACACGCGCCACCGTACTGCGGCTCAACTCAACCAATACTTCCGGGAGGTGAGGTTGCTCAACGCCAATCCACGCTTTCGCCTCCGCCGAGCCTAAATCCAGCGCACAGCTTTCGCCGCTGTCGATAATGGCAGTGGCCGGCTGTGCTTCGGGCTGCGGCGCACTGGCAGGTGGCTGCCCCATCGACGCCATCACGCTGCGGACAATCTCTTCAATCTGTTTTTGTTCCATCATCTTTCTCCCAGTCATCAGAAAAACAGCGACGGATCGCCCGCCCGCCGGGTCAGACGGCCGTTGTCCATAAGGCCCATGGTTTCCAGCCAGCGTTCAAACTCCGGCGATGGGCGCAGATTCAGCAGCTGGCGTACGGTGGCGGTATCGTGGTAGGCGGTGGTCTGGTAATTGAGCATGATGTCATCGCCCAGCGGCATGCCCATGATGTAGTTGCAGCCGGCGGTGGCGAGCAAAATCATCAGATTTTCATTGAGGTTCTGATCGGCGTCCGCGTGGTTGGTGTAGCAACAGTCGCAGCCCATTGAGATGCCGCTCAGCTTGCCCATAAAGTGATCTTCCAGCCCGGCACGGATGATCTGCCTGTCGTTATAGAGGTACTCAGGCCCGATAAACCCGACCACGGTATTGACGAGGAAGGGATCGTAATGGCGCGCCAGCCCGTAGTTGCGGGCTTCCATCGTCACCTGATCGGCGCCGAAATTGGCACCGGCAGAAAGCGCAGAGCCCTGCCCGGTTTCAAAATAGAGGCAGTTTTCCCCCGCGATACGGTTAAACTCCGCCCCCACTGCGCGCGCTTCATCGAGCATCGCCAGCTCAACGCCAAACTCTTTTAAGCCCTTCTCGCTGCCGCAAATACTCTGGAAAATCAGCCCGCCCGGCGCGCCGCGACGAATCGCCTCAATCTGGGTGGTGACGTGCGCCAGCACGCAGCCCTGAGTAGGGATGGAAAACTTGTCGATGACCCCGTAAACGGTGTCCAGCACCCGACTCAGGTTTTCCACATCGTCGGTCACCGGGTTAACGCCAATAACCGCATCACCCGCGCCAAACGACAGCCCTTCGTAGATTTGCGCGGCGATACTTTGCACGTCGTCGCGGGTATCATTCGGCTGCAGACGGCAGCTGAAGGTGCCCGGCAGACCGATGGTGGTATTGGCCTTTTTAATGATCGGCATCTTCTTCGCTCCGTAGATTAAATCGGCGTTAGAACTGATTTTTGCCACCGCCGCGACCACTTCGGAAGAGAGCCCTTTGCGCGTGAACGCAATGTCGTCCACCGAGGTTTCATCGCTCAGCACATGCTCGCGCAGTTCGCTGATGGTCCAGTTTTTAATGCGCTGGTAGGCGGTCTCGTTGATGTCGTCCTGAATGATGCGCGTCACGCAGTCGTCCTCATAAGGGATAACCGGGTTATTGCGGATCTCTGCGACTGTCATTTCTGATAGCACCTGTTTTGCCGCCACGCGCTGCTGCGCGTTTTCTGCCGCAACCCCTGCCAGCACATCGCCGGAGCGAAATTCGTTGGCTTTGGCCAGGACATCCTTAACATCCTTGAACTGATAAACATTGCCGAACAATGTCGTTTTAAGTTTCATAAGTCGTTCCCTCAGGAAGGAAATGCGAGTGATTTCACCGTCACCGGCACAACCGATCCGCCAAAAAGAGGCGTACCAATGTCGATATAGTCCCCCGCCCGCACGTGCACTTCGTCAATAATTGCCAGCGGACGGTGGTGTAATTGCCCACGCAGGATCATGCCCAGCGCTTTGCCAAAATCCTGCTGCGCCACCACCAGCAGGGGAACCGTCGTCGGATAGCGAGCGGCAAACTCGCACAGCGCGCTAACCGCCATCTGCACCGTGCGATAACGCACCGGCAGCGAAGCAGGCAATCCCAGCACAAAGTCATCCGTCAGCGGGTCGAGATCGAGCAGGTGCAGCGCCTGCTCCCAGCCGCGAATCAAATCGTCATCGTCAGTGGCAATGGCCACCGGAAGATTGCGCAGCGGCAGGGCAAGGCCGTCCAGCCAGATGGTGCTGCCGGACAGGGAGAGCGTGTGCGCGCCTGCGCCAATCACCGTGGCGCGCAGAGTCTGTGACGGAAACTGCACCTGCATCTGCTGCAAACATGGATGCTCATGCAGCGCCAGAGCCAGCAGTGGGCCGATATCGTGAAAGCAGAAAGGATCGGCGGGCGGGTTGCGGTAACATTCGCCCACGCCGCCGGAAAGGGAAATAACATCCGGCTTAACGTTCGCCGGGAGCGCATCGGTCATCATCAGGGCTTGCGCCAGTGCGGAGAGTTCACCGCTGACAACCTCAACAATCAGGCTGGCCATCCGTCGTACCACCTGCATCAGTTGGTGGGCATTCAGCGTTTGGGCATCCGTCGCGGCGCCGAGGACCTCATCAACAACCTGCTGCCCCGGCTGATGCGCATAGACCACCCGCCCCTGGCCGTCGGTTTCCAGCAGTCTGCCGCCGATGTTCAGACAGGCCGAACCTCTGACTTTACCGGCCTCAAACAGAACGTAGTTAGACGTGCCGCCACCGATGTCGATATTCAGCACCCGACACAACTTCTGTTCCGACAGGGTTTGCGCCCCGGCACCGTGCCCGGCGATCACCGATTCCATATGCGGCCCGGCGCTGGCTACCACAAAATCACCAAGCGATTGCGACAGCGCCAACACCGCCGGTCGTGCGTTACGCGTTTTGGCGCTCTCCCCGGTGATGATCACCGCGCCGCTGTCGACGCTCTCCGGCGCCACGCCTGCCGCCTGGTACTGGGCGAGGATCAGCGCTTTCAGTTCCGCTTCCTTCAGGCCACCCTGTTTATCAACCGGGGTAAAGAACACCGGGCTTTGCCAGCTGATGTCGCGTTTGACGAATTCGTAGCGCGGCACCTGGGAAATCGCCGCGCGGTTCACCAGCTCCAGCCGCGAGAAGATGACCTGGGTCGTGGTGGTGCCGATATCAATTCCGACGCTCACCAGCTGGCGGGTGCTCATGGCTGTACCTCTGCCTGGACGAGTTCAACAACCGACTCGTCTTTTGGCACCAGCAGCATCGCCACCCCAATTGCCGTCACGCCACCAATCAACTTGCCGACAATCATTGGGAAAATCATGGCGTGCATATTGGCGGCGGCGAAACCTAAATGGTCGCCGAGGGCGAAGGCCGCCGACACCGCGAAAGCGCAGTTGATCACTTTGCCGCGAGTATCCATCTGCTTCATCATGCCGAACATCGGGATATTGTTCGCCAGGGTCGCCACCATGCCGCCCGCCGCAATATTGTTGATTTTTAGCAGGTTGCCCACCCGCATCAGCGGTTTTTCGAACCAACGGGTCAACAGCAGCACCATGGGGTACGCACCGAGCAGCACGCAGGAAATGGAACCAATCACCTCGATGGCGCGCATTACTTCGCCGGGTTTATCGCCATCGCTCATAAAGATGGGATCGAGGCCAGGGATCAGATCCCAGCCGAGCAGGAATTTCACTACCGCTGCCGCCAGCCCAATGGTGATGATCGCCACCAGAATTTTGGCGAAGATCTGAAAACCATTGATCATCTTTTCCGGAATAAACTTCAGCCCCAGCGCCACCAGCACGGCAACAATCAGCACCGGGATCATGTTCATCAGGATCATGGCGAAGGTAAATTCCACCGGCTGACCGTTAAACTCGACACCGGAATACATCGCCACCAGCCCACCGGCGATACAGCCCACCGGGATGGTGACAATGCCCGCCAGCACGCCCAGCGCCAGCCAGCGGCGATCGGACGGTTCGATAATGCCGAGCGCCACTGGAATCGAAAAAACGAGGGTCGGGCCCATCATCGCCCCGAGGATCAGCCCGGAATAGAGCCACGCGGCGACGTCGCCGCCCGCCAGCTCTTTGGCGAGAAAGAAGCCGCCCATATCGCAGGCCAGCAGCGTGCCTGCAAACATTGACGGGTTGGCACCCAACATTTCATACAGCGGAATAATCACCGGGCCGAGCAGCATGGCCAGCACCGGAGCCAGGGCGGTCATGCCGACCATCGCCAGGCCTAGCGCGCCCATTGCCATAAAACCTTCTTCAAACTGACTGCCCGAGCCTTCGATACTTTTGCCCAGTTTGCCGAGAAACCGCGCGGAGCCGCCAAACTGCGACAAAATGCGGTCTATCGCGGCAATTAGCATAAAGATCATCATGATGTACATGATAATTTCGTTAATTCCCATAACCTTATCTCCCTGTCATTGCCATGACGTGTTAGTGGTTTGCCGCCGCGTACAGGTCAACGATCTGCGCCTGCGTGACGGTTCGTGGATTGGTGCGAATGCAGATATCCTCCAGCGCCCCTTGCGCCCAGTCGCCGTAGTGCTCCGCCGTCGCGCCATAGTCGGTGAGGCGTTGGGTTAACCCGACGTCGCCAATAAACGCCTCCACGGCGTCAATGGCCGCTGATGCCTCGGTTTGATGGCCGGTCAACGCGCTGCCAAGCGTGCAGTAGCGATCCCGGCAGACCAGCCGGTTAAAGCGCATGACGGTGGGTAACAGCATGGCGTTGGCCTGGCCATGCGGAATGTGCAGCGCCGCCCCTGGTTGGTGGGCCATGGCGTGACACAGCCCCAGCCCGGCACTGGAAAAGGCCATTCCCGCCATACAGGAGGCGATCAGCAGGTTTTCCCGCGCCGTGACGTCCTGGCCGTAGCCCACCGCTTTGGGCAGCGCGTCGGCAATCATGGCCACCGCCGAGCTTGCCAGCGCGCTGGTAAAGGGCGATGCGTGAATAGCGGTAAAGGCCTCGATGGCATGGGTCAGCGCATCGACGCCGGTCATGGCGGTGATATGCGCAGGAACGCCCAGCGTCAGGCTGGCATCCAGAATCGCCAGATCCGGCATCAGCGACGGATGCGCCAGTACCTGTTTACGCTGGCTTTGCGTATCAATAATCACCGTCACATTGGTCGCTTCCGAGCCGGTCCCGGCGGTGGTCGGCACGGCGATCAGTGGTATCCGGGGCTGGAGCGCCCCGGCTTGCATAGCACCACCGAGGGTCAGCGTGGGATTGGCGGACAGCAGGGTCACCGCTTTGGCGGCATCCAGCACCGATCCGCCGCCAAAGGCCAGCACGCCATCACTTTGCGCTTCCCGCAGACGGGCGACGGCGGCGGTAACATCGTTGATGTTGGGCTCGCCCGGTGGGCAGGACCACAGCGTCAGCGCGACCTTCTGTGCGGCGAGACTGCGCTCCAGCGCGGCGGTCAACCCGGCGCGGTGCAGAGAATCATCGACCATCACAAACAGATGTTTCAGCCCGCGCGCTCTGGCCTGCTGCCCGGTGGCGCTGACCGATCCTGCGCCGCACAGGGTCACTGGCGGGATGCAAAACGCGGTCATACGTTGCAGATGCAGGCTGTCAAAGGCGTGAAACAGCGCCTGTTGCAATTCACTTTGCATAAAGTCCCTCCGCGTGTTGCCGTCCGCTGGCGGCAATCGCCAGCGGCGTCATAAACAGGCTGTGCTCCGGCAGGTAAACGTCCAGCGGTGCAAAACGCTGAGCAAACAGCCCTTCGACGCCAGGCTGCATGCAGGCGCCGCCAGCCAGCCAGAGGGCGTCGACGTTGTGCCCCGCAATATGCCGGGCGACGATCTCCGCCATTTTTTCGTACACCGGACGCACCACCGGCCAGATTTCATGCGCGTTGCACCGCTTGTACTGCTCCGCATCGTCAAGACTGATGCGTCTGTTGCCCGCCAGGGTCAGCGAAATATGGTGTCCGCCGGTCGCTTCATCGGCAGAAGAGACCACCTTGCCGCTCTGCACGATGGCGATCCCGGTGGTGCCGCCGCCGATATCCACGACCGCAGCACGTTCCAGCTGTAACAAATCTGCCACCGCGGTCGGCTCATCAAGCACGTGGCTGACCGTCAGCCCGGCCGCTTCCAGCACGTTGATGGAAATACGCGGGTCGGTTCCCGGCGGAAACGAGGTGGCGGCGTGGCTAAAGCGCTGGCCCAGTTGCTGCTCAAGCGCATCAAGATGGCGGCGCACGATAGTGACCGCGCCGAAGAAATCCCAGACAATGCCGTCGCGCACCACATCCGCCCAGTCGAGGCATGCCGCAACGGGTTCAGCCTCGGCATTAACCACGATGGACACCAGGTCGCAGGTGCCGAGATCAATGCCCAGCCACAGAGGTTGATCGCCGGGTGCGGCCTGCTGATTACAGAGCCCGGCGGCCCGTTGCAGCCGGGGCACAAGCCACTCCAGTTGGTGAAACGCCATCTCAGCCTCCTTACACAATGCGGAACGCCTCAACCAGTACGCAGCGGCGCAGGCGCACAAAGGTACGGGCGGAGGTGACACCTTCACCGGTCGGTGTGGTAATGGTCATCGTGGTCCAGCCCTCCCCGCCCAGTCCCAGACCGGCAATACAGGGGCCGTTTTTGACGAAGATGCTGGTGTCGATGGCGTTGGCCATCCGGTTCATGTTGTCGATATTGCGCGAGTGCATCGCCGCCGTGTGGTGACAGCCGCCCTCAAGCCGCACCGCCAGGGCAATCGCCTGCTCCACGTTGTCCACCCGAATAACAGGCAGAACCGGCATCATCAGCTCAGTCACGGCAAAGGGATGGCTGGCGTCGGTTTCGGCAAACAGCAGGCGGGTCTCTGGCGGGAGTTGCAGGCCAATGGCCGCCGCGATTTTGCCTGCATCACGCCCGACCCAGTCACGACTGACCTGGCCTTTACCGCGTTCGTCGATGTTGCTCAGCAGCACAGGCACCAGGGCCTGGGTTTGTTCGGCACTCAGACGCACCGCATGGCAGGCTTCCATTTGTCGCAGTAGCGCGTCCGCCACGCTGTTGACAACAATCAGCACTTTCTCGTCAGCGCAGATGATGTTGTTGTCAAAGGATGCGCCACGCACAATCGCCTGCGCCGCGCGGGGAAGATCGGCGGTTTCATCCACCACCACCGGGGGATTGCCTGCGCCTGCGGCGATAAGACGTTTATCGGTGTGTTTGCGCGCCGCCTCGACCACCGCTTCGCCGCCCGTCACCACCAGCAGGCCGATGCCGGGGTATTTGAACAGCCGCTGCGCGGTGTCGATATCCGGTTTCACCACCGTCACCAGCAGATTGGCCGGCCCGCCCGCAGCGACAATTGCCTCGTTAAGCAGCGTAATCGCACGCTGGGAGACGCCTTTTGCCGCCGGATGCGGGGCAAACACGACGCTGTTGCCTGCGGCAATCAGGCTGATGGCGTTATTGATAACCGTCGCCGCCGGGTTGGTGGATGGCGTGACCGATGCCACCACGCCCCAGGGTGCGTTTTCAATCAGCGTCAGGCCGTTATCGCCGGTCAGCACCTGGGGAGAAAGACATTCAACCCCCGGCGTGCCCTGCGCCTGGGCGACGTTCTTGGCGTATTTATCCTCCACCCGTCCCATACCGGTTTCGGCGACGGCCATTTCGGCCAGCTCACGGGCATGGCGTTCCCCTGCCTCGCGCAGAGCCGCAATCACCCGCTGGCGCATCGCTACGCTCTTCAGCGCCAGCTGGGCCTCTTTTGCGGCACTGACGGCATCATCCAGCGAGGCAAAAACCCCGGCCTGAGCGCGGTCAACAGGGGTGTGACTGGGCTGCATTTTCAGCAGTACCGCTTGCACCACCTGTTCAATATCCTGTTGATTCATCATTAATCTGTCCTATTTGTGGAAGATAACGTTGCCGCCGGCGACGACTTCGTCGACGATGCCAATAACGCACAGATCGACGGGGGCGGCGTCGCTACGCTGGGCCAGCCGCGCTGAGCTGCCGCTGACCAGCAGAACCCACTCCCCGGTCCCCGCACCGATGTTGTCCGTCGCCACCGCGCAGATACCGTCCGGCTCACCCCGCGCATTGATGGTCTCCACCATCAGCAACTTGTCGTGCGCCAGTCCGTCATGGCGAACCGTGCACACCACCTGGCCCGTTACGACTGCGAGTTTCATATCTGCCTCCGGGGCGAAAATCAGCGTGATCTCCCCCCTGCCGCCCGCGGGCAGCAAAGAGAAAAGGAGAGAAAGTGACGTCAGAAAACGACGTCACGCAGGTCGTTACATACTGGCGCTGTCGCCTTTGATACCGATTGGAAAGACTTCTTCGAGATCGCCGTGCGGGCGTGGAATGACGTGGACAGAGACCAGCTCACCGATACGCTGTGCCGCGGCGGCACCCGCGTCTGTTGCCGCTTTGCAGGCCGCAACGTCGCCGCGCACCATCGCGGTCACCAGCCCGCCGCCAATCTGTTTGACACCGACCAGTTTTACCCGTGCCGCTTTGACCATTGCGTCGGAGGCTTCGATCAGCGCGACCAGGCCCCTGGTTTCAATCAATCCTAATGCTTCCATTGTGTTTTCCTCTCTATACAACCATTGTGGGCGAGCGGCTTTCACTGCTCACGGCGGGCTGATGTTGCGCAAGCGCGACCAGCACCAGTTCGATAATGTCTTGTACGCTACAGCCTCGCGAGAGATCGTGCAGCGGGGCGGAAAGTCCCTGAATCAGCGGACCAATCGCCCGGTATCCGCCCAGTCGCTGGGCAATTTTGTAACCGATGTTGCCCGCCTCCAGCGACGGAAACACCAGCACATTCGCCCGCCCCTGTAACGGGCTGTCGGGGGCTTTCAACGCCGCCACCTGCGGGACAAACGCGGCGTCGAATTGCAGTTCACCGTCCACCTTCAGCAGCGGCATGCGTTCACGCACTATCGCCGTCGCCTGCTGAACGTTCGCCACGCACGGGTGGCGCGCGCTGCCCTGGGTGGAAAAGGAGAGCATCGCCACCCGTGGCTCTTCACCGGTAATCGCCTGCCAACTGGCGGCGCTGGCAATGGCGATATCTGCCAGTTGCGCCGCCGTCGGCTGCGGCACCACGCTGCAGTCGGCAAATCCCAGCGCCTGCCCGGCATACTGGGGCAGCATCAGGAACAGCGATGACAACGTTTTGCAGCCCGCTGCCAGACCAATGGTGCGCAGCCCAGCACGCAGCACGTTGGCGGTGGAAGAGAGATTGCCCGCGATGCACACATCGGCCCGTCCGTCATTGACCATCGCGGCGGCAAACATCAGTGGATCGGCCAGCTTATCCACGGCATCCGGCGGCGTTTTCTCCCCTGCCCGCGCCTGCCAGGCGGCGGCAAAGTCTTCTCGCAGCGCCAGGCTGCTGTGCGGATCGATAACCGTCAGACCATCAAGCGCAATGCCCCCGCTGAGGGCAAACTGCCGCAGCGCGAACGGACTGGCGATAAGCAGCGGCTGCGCCAGTCCGTTTTGCTTCAGCCACTGCGCGGCTTTCAGCACCCGAACATCGAGCGCGTCCGGGAACACCACCCGGCCTGCTGCCACTTTGGCGCGCTGTTTACAACGTTCAATGATCATTCGCGCCTCCCAGTCGTTGGTGAATGTCATCCACCGTCAGCGGCTGCGGCGCGACGGCGACAATCATCATTACGTACAGCGCGCTGGAGAGCCGGTTAAGCGCCTGCAGGATATCCGGGCGTAGCACCTCAAACCCCCGGGTGATAAACACCTGTGCGGCGAGGGTTTCCGTTTTGCGGATATCGGTACGCAGCAAATTCATCAGTACACATTCGCGCCCGTGTCCGACTTCCGGCACCAGGTGATCGTGGCCAAGCCAGCGCAGCGGCTGGTGCGAAAGGCGGTGGATATCAACTGCGCTTAGTCCGACGATTGCCTGCTCCGCAAGCGCTTCTTCCAGCGCATCGGCGCGCATTATGTTGCCCAGCCGCGAGCGGATATCGCTCAGCCACGGCTGCCATTTTTCCGCCAGTTCAAGCTGCAACCAGATAGCCTGCGCGATGGTGCCGTCCAGCGCGGCGCGAAAAGCCAGCCGCGGATCGCTCTTTGCCACCATTTTTTGCGCCGTAAGATGGGTGAGCGTATCGGGCTTGTGGCTGACTGGCTGGCGGCACAGCTCGCAGCAGGCCACATGTCGTTCATCGCTGCTGGTCAGGCCATGAACCGGCTGCGGTTGTGCGGCGTCATCCTCCACGAACAGGCTTCCCTGCTCATCCAGGTATTTCACGCGCAGGCGGCGGCTTTCCAGCAGCTCGCGCGCCGAGGGTGTTAGCCTGCTATCAGCGGGCAGGTGAATTTCTCCCCCTTCGCTGAGGGTATGATTCGCCCTGAGCCACGCCTCGGTAATAAAATCCTTCATCGCGCCGCCTTAGCAGGACTGCCAGTTGGCAGGCCACGCCACGTACAGAAAGCGCACGCTGGACGGCGTACCGAATTCAATGCTGGCACCTTTAGGGATAAACATGACGTCCCCGGCTTTTGCCACCAGCGTTTCCCCCTGATGGCGGACGTGCAGCTCCCCCTCCAGTACCATGTCGATTTCGTCGTAGTTCAGCGTCCAGGGGAAAAAGGCGTTTTCCCACTGCATAAACCCGGCGGCCATGCTGCTGCCGTCTTTTTCGGTCACCAGGTCGGTCAGGCCAATACAGTGCGGCTGCGCACCATCGAAGCGCCCGAAGGTCACGCTCTCGCCATTAATGACTTTGATGCCGCCTTTGCCGGTCACCGACTGAAAGCCCGGCTGCATATCGCCCAGCGCCAGCGACTGCTTTTCTTTGAGCACTTTGTCCATCAACTGAGCGACCAGCGTTTCGGTAAACTGCCCTTCCGGCAGTTGCGCGATGATGGTTTCGCGAATGCGCTGCTGTTCCGATTTCTCTGGCCCCGTCAGTTCCGCTGCAAGACCGTCTTCGTCACGCTCGACGATGCCCAGACCAAGCGCTTCCGCCACTTCCCGCGCTTCCGGCGTGATGATACTGGCGCGCAGTACCACTGAAAGCTGCTGTTCACCGCGAGCATGGGCCGCGCGGATATCGTTAGCCGTGATAAGTGTCTTCACCTGCTCCTTCCTCCTGTTCCGTTGCCAGATAATCCGCCAGCGCCTGAACGCTGTCCGGGTTCAGGCTATTAAGCTCAAAGATGGGCTCCTGAAATCCTGTATTGATTAACAGCAAGCGGGTGGCGGCAATATCCACACCCGGCAGGTCTGTCTTGCTAATTACCGCAATCTTCGTTTTGTTACTGCCAATATTCAGAAGTCCTGCTGGCAATCTATTTTCTTTTTCGTTAGCGGCATGAACATAAACCACGGTGTCCACATCCTGTAACGTGCTAATTAATGCGTGATACCAGCGCGGATGACTAAAATATTCACCTGGCGTATCGATATCGCCGTGATGATTAAATTCGATGGCCTGCGTTTTACGTGCCTGTGAATAATTACCGGCCAGTGCATTAAATAATGTGGTTTTCCCGGCGCCGACGCCGCCTACAAATGCGATTCGTTTTGTCGCCATCGCCAGTTAACTCTTCGTCAAGTTACAAAGGGTATAATTGAGTAAGCGACCCAGACCGCTTACCGTCTGGCTCAGCGCCTCTTCCACCGCGCCTACCGAGCCGTAAATCACCAGCGCGCCGCTGAATCGGTCAAGAAAGCCGATATGCACATCTGCCGCTTTTAGCGCCAGATCTCCGGCAATCATTGCAGTTTCACCCGGCGTTAAGGTCATAATGCCGATGGCTTCCGCATCCGGGACGCCTATTTTCTTTGCCAGTTCATCTCCGGGGTGCGCAATAAAATGCGCCAGTGTCACCTGCTTTCCGGGTACGAATTCCTGAATAATGCGTTCCTTATCCATAGCCCCTCCGTCTTTTGCCTCATGGTGTCAATTTTTTGCTCTGGCAAATAACAAATTTCGGCACACCGATTTAAAAGGTGAAGTAGATCACTTAAGAAAAAGGAAATAAAAAACGCGAGGTTTTAGCCTCGCGTTAGCATTACTTCATAAATTAAATCCGTTATAACGGCTGCGTTTGTGCCTCTACTACCGCCAGGGCCACCATATTCACGATACGTCTGACCGAGGCGATAGGCGTGAGAACATGCACCGGCTTCGCTACCCCCATTAGCACTGGCCCGACGGTCACCCCTTCAGAACTGGAAACA
The DNA here is from genome assembly GCA_963530515.1 of uncultured Enterobacteriaceae bacterium. Taxonomy (GTDB): domain Bacteria; phylum Pseudomonadota; class Gammaproteobacteria; order Enterobacterales; family Enterobacteriaceae; genus CBFFRJ01. The sequence continues at coordinate 25,888 of CAUSEC010000005.1, forward strand.
CGCAGTAAGTTGTAACTAATACGCGCTGCTTCCACGTTCGGCATGATAAGAATGTTAGCCGCACCTTTCAGCGGGCTGTCCGGCATGCGCTCATGGCGAATGCTTTCCACCAGCGCCGCATCTCCGTGCATCTCCCCGTCAATCATCAAATCCGGCGCCCGTTCGCGCACCAGCGCCAGGGTATCGCGCATTTTGACGGCGGCCAGTGATTTCGACGAACCAAACTGCGAGTGAGAAAGCAGCGCCACTCGCGGCTCAATACCAAAGCGGCGCACCGTCTCAGCCGCCAGAAGGGTGATTTCCGCCAGTTGCTCAGCACTCGGATCTTCATTCACATAGGTATCGGCAATAAAGGTGTTACCGCTGGGCAGCAGCAGCGCGTTCATTGCCCCCGCCGCATGCACGCCTTCGCGGTGGCCGAAGATCTCCTGCACTACGCTGTAGTGCTCGTGGTAGTCACCGATGGTGCCGCAGATCATCGCATCCGCTTCGCCACGATGAACCATGATCGCGCCAATCACCGTGGTATCGCTGATCACCGCCCGCTGCGCCTGCTCCTGGGTCACGCCGCGGCGCTTCATGATGCTGAAGTATTCCGTCCAGTACTCTTTAAAACGCGGATCCGACTCGTTATTGACGATGTCAAAATCCACTTCCGGCCGGATTTGCAGCCCCAGCTTCTGAATGCGCATTTCGATGACGCCCGGGCGACCAATCAGAATCGGTTTTGCCAGCCCCAGTGACACCAGCTCCTGCGTGGCATGCAGTACCCGCGGCTCTTCCCCTTCGGTCAGCACCACGCGTTTGGGTTCTTTGCGCGCCAGGGAGAAAATCGGCTTCATGAACAGGTTCGTTTTGTAGACAAACTCGGTGAGCTTGTCGACGTAGGCATCCATATCCTTGATGGGTCGCGTTGCCACGCCCGAATCCATTGCCGCCTTCGCCACTGCCGGGGCTATCTTGACGATCAGGCGTGGGTCAAAGGGTTTGGGAATGATGTAGTCCGGGCCAAAGCTCAGATCCTGATCGCCATAGGCCGAGGCGACCACTTCACTCTGCTCAGCATGGGCCAGTTCGGCAATGGCATGCACGGCAGCCAGTTTCATCTCTTCGTTGATGGCGGTCGCACCCACATCCAGCGCACCACGGAAGATGAACGGGAAGCAGAGGACGTTGTTAACCTGGTTCGGATAGTCCGAACGACCGGTACAGATGATCGCATCCGGGCGGACTTCTTTTGCCAGCGGCGGCAGAATTTCCGGCTCCGGGTTGGCCAGCGCGAGGATCAGCGGCTGGCGGGCCATTTTAGCGACCATTTCAGGCGTGAGGACTTTCGGGCCAGAGCAGCCGAGGAAAATGTCTGCACCGTCCACCACATCATCAAGCGACCGCTTGCCATCGTCGTCAACTGCATACGCCGCTTTGGTTTCCGCCATATTGGCTTCGCGATCCTTGTAAATCACCCCTTTGGAATCGCACACCACAATGTTGTGCTTTTGCATCCCGAGCGCCACCAGCAGGTTCATACAGGCAATCGCGGCTGCACCTGCGCCGGACACCACCATACGCACATCAGAGAGGTTTTTTTCGACTACGCGCAGGCCGTTGAGGATGGCCGCCGTACTGATGATCGCCGTGCCGTGCTGGTCATCGTGGAACACGGGAATGTTCATGCGCTCGCGCAGTCTGGCTTCAATGTAGAAGCACTCCGGCGCTTTGATATCTTCAAGGTTGATACCACCGAAGGTCGGCTCCAGGGCCGCCACGACATCGATCAGCTTGTCCGGGTCATGTTCATCGACTTCAATGTCGAACACGTCAATGCCCGCAAATTTCTTGAACAGTACCCCTTTTCCTTCCATCACCGGCTTGCCCGCCAGCGCACCAATATTCCCCAGCCCCAGCACAGCGGTTCCGTTGGAAACCACGGCAACCAGATTGCCACGCGCCGTGTACTTGTAGGCTGCCAGCGGATCTTTTGCTATCTCAAGGCAGGGGGCGGCGACGCCAGGGGAGTAGGCCAGCGCAAGGTCACGCTGGGTGGCGAGGGGCTTGGTAGGAGAAACCTGAATTTTCCCCGGTTGGGGGAATTCGTGGAAATCGAGGGCACTTTGTTTTAACTGGTCGTCCATTTGCTGTTCCTTTCACGTATCGTTCAGATGTGAAGCGTGATAACTGTCCAAATGCGCCGACCAGTATGCCCCCACCGCCCGTCACAAACTTTGAACACCACCAAAGTCTGAGGACGCCATAACAAAAATTGCTATCAATTCATAACACCCTTGTTACAACCATTCGGCAGCAGAACAGCCCCGCTCTGCTATGCTTTTTGGTTATGCGCATCACATTTTCAACAGCAATACGCTCAAGATTATTCATATAACACCTTGTTGTTAAAGGAGAACGACTATGAATCATTTAGACGGTATTAAACAGTTCACCACCGTTGTAGCAGACAGCGGCGATATCGAATCCATTCGTCATTACCAACCTGAAGACGCTACCACTAACCCTTCACTGCTGCTTAAAGCCGCCGGTCTCGACCACTTCCGGCACCTGATTGACGACGCCATCGCCTGGGGCAAAAGTCAGGGTAAAACCCAGGAGCAGCAGGTGGCAGAAGCCTGCGACAAGCTGGCGGTCAATTTCGGCCAGGAAATTCTGAAAAGCATTCCGGGCCGCGTCTCTACCGAAGTCGATGCGCGTCTCTCCTACGATAAAGAGAAAAGCATTGCCAAAGCCCGCAAGCTGATCGGGCTTTATGATGAGCTGGGCATCGATAAATCACGCATCCTGATTAAACTCGCCTCAACCTGGGAAGGGATCCGTGCGGCGGAAGAGCTGGAAAAAGAGGGGATCAAATGCAACCTGACGCTGCTGTTCTCCTTTGCCCAGGCGCGCGCCTGCGCCGAAGCGGGCGTCTTTTTAATCTCCCCGTTTGTCGGTCGCATTTATGACTGGTATCAGCAACGCCAGCCGATGGACCCTTATGTGGTGGATGAAGACCCCGGCGTCAAATCCGTGCGTAACATTTACGACTACTTCAAACAGCACCGCTACCAGACCATCGTGATGGGCGCGAGCTTCCGACGTACCGAACAGGTGCTGGCGCTGGCGGGGTGCGACAGGCTGACTATCTCCCCGGATCTGCTGAAAAAACTCCACGAACAGGAAGGCACCGTTGAACGCAAACTCGTCCCCTCTTCCCAAAGCTTCCCGCGCCCGGAACCGCTCACCGAAGCACAGTTCCGCTGGGAACATAACCAGGATCCGATGGCGGTAGAAAAACTCTCTGACGGCATTCGTCTGTTCGCCGTCGACCAACGCAAACTCGAAGATCTGATCGCTGCAAAATTTTAACCCTGACCAAGGAGAGAATGATGTCCCGTAAAGAGCTCGCTAATGCGATTCGTGCCCTCAGTATGGACGCGGTACAAAAAGCCAATTCTGGTCACCCTGGTGCGCCAATGGGGATGGCGGATATTGCCGAAGTGCTGTGGAATGATTTTCTTAAGCACAACCCCACCGACCCGACCTGGTACGATCGTGACCGCTTTATTCTCTCAAACGGCCACGCCTCGATGCTGCTCTACAGCCTGCTGCATCTGAGCGGTTACGACCTGCCCATTGAAGAGCTGAAAAACTTCCGCCAGCTCCACTCAAAAACGCCGGGGCACCCGGAAATTGGCTATACGCCTGGCGTGGAAACCACCACCGGCCCGCTCGGCCAGGGGCTGGCAAATGCGGTCGGACTGGCAATTGCAGAGCGTACCCTTGCGGCACAGTTCAACCAGCCGGGCCACGACATTGTCGATCACTACACCTATGTGTTTATGGGTGATGGCTGCCTGATGGAGGGGATTTCCCACGAGGTCAGTTCGCTGGCGGGCACGCTGGGGCTGGGTAAACTGATTGGTTTTTATGATAGCAATGGCATCTCCATCGACGGCGAGACCGAGGGCTGGTTTACCGACGATACCGCCAAACGCTTTGAGGCTTACCACTGGCACGTGGTGCATGAGATAGACGGGCACGATCCTGAGGCGCTCAAAAAAGCCATCAAGGAAGCGCAAAGCGTCAAAGACAAACCGTCGCTGATTATCTGCCGCACGGTGATTGGTTTTGGCTCCCCGAACAAAGCCGGGAAAGAAGAGTCGCACGGTTCGGCGCTGGGCGAAGAAGAGGTCGCCCTGACCCGGCAGAAACTGGGCTGGAAATACCCGGCCTTCGAAATCCCGAAAGAGATCTACAAAGCCTGGGATGCCCGCGAACGTGGCGAAAAGGCGCAGCACGGCTGGAATGACAAATTTGCCGCCTATACAAAAGCCCACCCTGAGCTGGCCGCCGAGTTTACCCGGCGCATGAGCGGGGGCTTGCCTGAAGAGTGGGAAAAAATCACCCAGGGCTACATTGAAAAACTGCAGGCTGAACCGGCGAAAATTGCCACCCGTAAAGCCTCGCAAAACGCCCTGAACGTCCTCGGCCCAATTCTCCCCGAACTGCTTGGCGGCTCGGCAGATTTGGCCCCCAGTAACCTCACCATCTGGTCGGGTTCTCATTCACTGAAAGAGGACCTTGCAGGCAATTACATCCACTACGGCGTGCGTGAGTTTGGGATGACGGCGATTGCCAACGGGATTGCCCATCACGGTGGCTTTGTGCCTTACACCGCCACCTTCCTGATGTTCGTCGAATATGCCCGTAACGCGGCGCGTATGGCGGCACTGATGAAAGCGCGGCAGATAATGGTCTATACCCACGACTCCATCGGTCTTGGGGAGGATGGCCCGACCCACCAGGCGGTTGAGCAGCTCGCCAGCCTGCGTCTGACGCCAAACTTCAGTACCTGGCGTCCGTGTGACCAGGTTGAGGCCGCCGTGGGCTGGAAACTGGCAGTCGAGCGTCATACCGGCCCGACGGCGCTGATTCTTTCACGTCAGAATCTGGCACAAATGGACAGAACGCCGGAGCAGGTGAAAGCCATTGCTAAAGGCGGTTATGTCCTGAAAGACGCGGACGGTAAGCCGGATCTGATACTCATTGCGACAGGCTCCGAGATGGAAATCACCGTGAAAGCGGCGGAAAAACTGAGTCAGGACGGGCACAAGGTGCGGGTGGTATCACTGCCGTCAACGGACATTTTTGATGCCCAGGACGAGCAATATAAAGAGTCCGTTTTGCCGTCCGACGTCAGCGCTCGCGTGGCCGTCGAAGCGGGCATTGCCGACTACTGGTACAAATATGTCGGCCTGAAAGGGGCAATTGTCGGGATGACGGGCTACGGCGAATCGGCACCGGCCGATAAGCTCTTCCCGTACTTCGGCTTTACCGTTGAGAACGTAGTAGAGAAAGCCAAACGCGTGCTTAAGGTTTAACGCGTCACCCAAAGCGTGGGCCAGGCATCTGGTCCATGCCAGTTATCGCAGCTCGGTTCTTCGGCATAGCGCACCAGGTTAAAGCGCTGGCCGTTGAACCGCCACCGCGTCATCACACCACAGTCGGCCAGCCCCCGGCCTTTTGCCAGCGTGGTCAGCTCACGGTTTTTTTCATCAAACGCCGCGTTCATTAATTCCAGACTGTTGCTGCCGTTGGCTGGCGTAAAAGGCAGCTTCAGGTTGACCGGGCGGGAAGCAAAGGGTTTTTCACGCGACACCAGCCAGGCCAGTTCCACCGTGTTGTAGGCACCGGCCTCACAGTCAATCATCAGCAGGGCTTTGTCATCCGTCAGTGCCGTGACCCGCACTTCCCGGCGCATAGGATCAAGAGAACACTGGGTGTTGTTCATCCGCCAGGTGCCGTAATCGAGCAGATCGTTGAGTTCTTCGTGCGTGAGCGGTGTGGGAGTGGGATTAACCAGAACAACTTCTTTGAGTGCCGGTGCCGGGGGAACGCTGAGCGGCGGATCGTCGCCTTTTTTGATCCACGCGGTTTCACTGCCGACACGCTTTTGCTGGGCATCAATAAACAGCAGCGCGGCTTTCAGCCCCACCAGCGAAATGGTTCCCTTCCCGTCCTGCAGCGAAATGGCCTGTGCTTCCTGAATGGTTTGCAGGAAATCGGTGATGGTGGCGGCATTATCGGTCATCAGGTGCCAGGGAGTCAGCTGCCAGCTGTTGCCAGTAAGTGTGAGTGCGGTATCGTCAAGACGCAAACGGGGGGCAATGGCAGGCTCTTTTGCCGAAGGGAGTTCCCGGCCGCCAAGATCAATACGTAGGGTGGCATCGGTATGTGCCCCCGCGCTGCGCCCGAGCGTCATCACCAGACCGTGATGAACGCCTGTGTTGCGCGCCACGCAGAAGTTTTGATTATTACAGGTGACCTGCCAGTCAGAAAAAGACTGTTGCACTGGCGCTGCCCACAAAAAAGTCGTCGGCAACAGGCCCAGAATCAAAACAAGCAAAACGCGGTAACGCATGGATAACACAGCCCCGGAAAGAAGATAGCAACACAACCCGCGTATCTTCGTGTCCCCACGCCTGCCGCTCAATCGGAATTATCGGATAGATTTATCTAAAATCCGGGTCATTAACCTTATTAAAATCAATTCATTAGACCCGATGATTTTAAATACTGTAATAAAATCACCGCTTTGCCGTCTCGTATCTCTCCGTTCGACACCATGGAAAGTGCCTCCGTAAACGGCAGCTCCAGCACCTCGATATCTTCGTCTTCAACGCCGCCGCCGCTGTTGGCCCGCGCATTTTCATCATATTCGGCAATGAAGAAGTGCACGATTTCGGTGACGCCGCCGGGCGACATATAAAGCTCAAAGACTTTTTGTACCTTGCCCACCTGGTAGCCCGTTTCTTCGATAGCCTCTTTGCGAATGCACACTTCCGGCTCGTCGTTGTCGAGCAGACCGGCGCAGGTTTCAATCAGGCGACCATCTTTGTTGCCGTTAACCCAGGTGGCAATGCGGAACTGGCGAATCAGCACCACCGTGCGCTTTTCGCGGTTGTACAACAGGATGGTTGCGCCATTGCCCCGGTCATACACCTCGCGTTTGTGCTGGATAACGTCACCGTTATTACGCGTCAGGTCGTAGGTAATGTTGCGCAGAATGAAATAGTTATCAGAAAGGATTTTGTCTTTAATGAGGTCAATTTTAAACGACATACAGGCTCCACACCGTAATACAGTCTGCACCATATTACGCCCCGGAGCCTGGTTTGTCGCGACGGGGGATTAATGCCCGCCCGGTGCTTTCACGCCCATCCAGTCCATCATGCCCTGAGCAGCGTGGCGTCCTTCTGCCATTGCCGTCACCACCAGATCCGCACCGCGAACCGCATCACCACCGGCAAAAATCTTCGGATTGCTGGTTTGATAGCGGTAAGGGCTGTTCACGCTGGCGGCAATGCGCCCCCAGTCATCCACCTGCACGCCCTGATTTTCCAGCCATGGCATGGCGTGTGGGTTGAAACCAAAGGCCATGATGACCGCATCGGCGGGCATTACAAATTCGCTGCCCTCAATCGGCACCGGTTTGCGACGGCCTTTTGCATCGGGCTCACCGAGCTGGGTGCGCAGCAGGCGAATCCCCATCACCTTGCCGGATTTATCCAGCTCAATGTTGACCGGCTGGACGTTGAACTCAAACGCCGCCCCCTCTTCCCGGGCGTTTTTGACCTCTTTTTTCGACCCAGGCATGTTGGCCTCATCGCGACGATAGGCACAGGTGACGTTTGCCGCCCCATGACGCAGCGCGGTGCGCACGCAGTCCATCGCCGTATCGCCACCGCCGAGCACCACCACATTCAGCCCTGCGGTGTTGATGTATGGCTCTTCAGGAGAGTCAGATAACCCCATCACCTGCTTGGTATTGGCAATCAGGAACGGCAGCGCGTCATACACGCCCGGTGCGTCTTCATTGGGCAGGTTCGCCTTCATTGAGCGGTAGGTCCCCACGCCAACAAACACCGCGTCGTACTCATCCACCAGTGATGGCAACGTGATGTCCTTGCCGATTTCACAGTTCAGCTCAAAACGAATGCCCATGGCGCTGAAGATTTCACGACGGCGCGCCAGTAGGGATTTATCGAGTTTGAATGACGGAATGCCGAAGGTCAGCAGGCCGCCGATTTCCGGGTGTCTGTCAAAGACGGTCGCGCTGACGCCGTGTCGGGCCAGCACGTCAGCACAGGCAAGTCCCGCCGGACCGGCACCAATTATTGCCACGCGTTTATTCACTGCCTGAACATGCTGTAAGTCCGGCCGCCAGCCTTTCGCCAGCGCCTGGTCGGAGATGTAGCGCTCGATATTACCGATGGTAACCGCACCGTACTCATCGCGAACCGTGCAGGCCCCTTCACACAAGCGGTCCTGCGGGCACACGCGCCCGGTGATTTCCGGCAGACAGTTGGTCTGATGCGACAGTTCGACGGCGGCGTCGATATCCCCGGCTTTCACGCGCTCGATCCACTGGGGAATATGGTTGTGCAGCGGGCAGGTCCATTCACACACGCTATGATCGCCACACTTCAGGCAACGATCCGCCTCACGCTGCGCCTGATCGGCACGAAACGGCAGGTAGATCTCATCAAAACCGGTTTTACGCGCGGCAATGGCGAGTTTATCCGGCTCGCCGCGCGGTGGCGTCCGGTGCATTTGTTTCACTTTGCGATCGTTAAACGCCGGCACCAGTGCCGCCATGCTGTGCCACGGCTGCGCTTCCTGGCTGGCGGCACGCAGGCGGCGATTTTTCGCCAGTTCGGCAAGCCCCTCACGACTGACCAGCTGCAGCGCATCTGCCGGGCAGTTCTGCGCGCAGGCCGGGCCTTCAGCGCGATCAACACACAGATCGCACTTGTGCGCCGTGGCTTTTACCATGCCGTTACCGACAGGCTCCACCAGAATCTGCATCGTGCCAAAGGGGCAGGCAACGGCACAGGATTTACACCCGATGCATTTGTCCTGGTTTACCTGCACTGAATCATTCACACGGCTGATAGCACCGTTCGGACAACTGCGGGCGCAGGGGGCGGCTTCACAGTGATGACAGGTGACCGCACTGCGCTGACGTTTATTCTTTACAACCGTAATTCGGGGATGAAAATGCTCATGACTTAAAACGTGCTGTTCCTGATTATGCGCCATCACACACGCGACTTCGCAGGCACGACACCCAATACATTGCTGGCTGTTAGCCATAATAAAACGATTCATGGCAACCTTCTTTTCTGGTTTAATAAACCCTGTTTTTTATATGACCACTGTATTTACCTGGGCTATTCCTGTCCGGCAATGTACATTTGCACAAAAGAGTTACTTAATTGTCACGCGCATGTTGCAGATCAATTTATTGCGCCATAAATGAAAACCAGTCTCATTTGACGAGCCCCTGACGACGTCCTGTTGCCGGGTTGCCTCAGGTAGCAGGAATCGCTTTTGTGACCGTAAAACAGCCTGTTTCAACAAGCCTTGCCAAAGCCTTTTTCTACATCGTCCTGCTCTCACTGCTCTCTACCGGCGTGGCGCTGGTCACGCTTGCCAGTAGCCTGCGCGATGCGGAAGCGGTGAATATTGCCGGGTCGCTGCGCATGCAAAGCTACCGGCTGGGTTACGACCTTGAGCGCAATGCCGCAGAAATTTCCGCCCACCGTCAGATTTATCAGCAGTCGTTAAACTCACCGGTTTTACAGCAGCTTAATCGCTGGTATATCCCTGATATTGTGGGAGAACGCTACGCGCAGTTGCAAAAAAGCTGGCAGGAGATGGACGCGCGCATCGGCGCAAACGATCGGATCTGGTATCAGGACAACATTCAGCAATATGTTGAGAACATCGACCAGTTTGTTCTTGCCCTCCAGCACTATGCGGAACGAAAAATGCTGCTGGTGGTGGGAATTTCCCTGCTCGGCGCAGGCGGCATTTTTATGCTGGTGTTCTTTACCCTCAGACGCATTCGTCATCAGGTGGTGAAACCGCTGAATCAGCTCATGGTCGCGAGCCAGCATATTCAGCAAGGACATTTTACATATCCGCTACTTAACGACCATTTAGACAATGAATTAGGCCTGCTGGCCTCCACTTTTGACCGCATGTCTGGTGAATTGCACAAACTCTACCGAACCCTGGAAGCGCAGGTGGACGAGAAGACGCGTGACCTGCATGAAGCCCACCGTCGGCTCGAAGTGCTGTACCAGTGTTCGCAGGCGCTCAACACCAGTCAGATTGACGTCATGTGTTTTCGTCACATTCTGCAGATAGTCTATGACCACGACGCCGCCCTCTTTCTGGAGCTCAATGTGGGAGAACACTGGTCAATACAACAAGGCGAGATGCGCGAAACCCTGCCCATCAATACCTTGCCGGTGGATATGCAGGAGAATGTCTTTGGTGAGTTACGCTGGCAGAGCACCGATGCTGAGAACGCCGCACTGCTGATGCGCAGCGTTGCGACGATCATCGGGCGTGGTCTTTATTTCAATCAGGCGCAAAAACATTACCAGCAGCTGATGCTGATGGAAGAGCGCGCCACCATCGCCGGGGAGCTGCACGACTCCCTCGCTCAGGTGCTCTCCTATCTGCGCATTCAACTGGCGCTGCTCAAGCGTGCGGTGCCGGAGGACAATGCCCCGGCGCAAACCATCATTGCCGATTTCTCCCGGGCGCTGAACGACGCCTATCGTCAGCTGCGTGAATTGTTAACCACGTTCCGCCTGACGGTGTCCCAGAGCGACCTGCCCTCTGCCTTAAAAGAGGCGCTGGATATTTTGCAAAGCCAGACCTCTGCCACGGTGACGCTTGACTGCCGCCTCCCGACCCTGGCGCTGGATGCTCAGCAGCAGGTCAACGTATTGCAAATCGTCCGGGAAGCGGTGATCAACGCCATTAAGCACGCCGACGCCCGCGACATTACCGTCAGCTGTGTGACCGATCCTGACGGGCTCTATTCGGTTTATATCCGTGATAACGGCAAAGGCATGAACAATACCCAGCCGGAGGGGCATTACGGCCTGAGTATTATGCGCGAGCGCGCCGGTCGTCTGGGGGGAACCCTGACGTTTTCCCGCCCGCCTGGGGGCGGAACCCTGGTTCAGTTCCGTTTTCCGGTGCCAGCAATAAGCATAAAAAGCCAACAAACCTGATGAAACCCAAACTACTGTTAGCGCGCCCGGAACAAATTTGAGTTAAAGGAATAAATGCATGCTTATGCCTTGATTTAGCATGATAATTTACATTTTCTCCTTTATTTCTCCACGATTGGATTCGCGGTTAACGCTACATTGATTCGAGCAATGTCAAAATAATGATGCGCAGCAAAACGAGGTCTTATTTCTGATGGCGAATTTTTTTATTGATCGCCCCATTTTCGCGTGGGTGCTGGCGATCCTGATCTGTCTTACCGGGACGCTGGCCATTATTTCCCTCCCTGTTGAACAATATCCCGATCTGGCCCCGCCTAACGTCCGTATTACGGCAAACTACCCCGGTGCATCTGCACAAACGCTGGAAAATACGGTGACCCAGGTTATCGAACAGAATATGACCGGCCTCGATAATCTGATGTATATGTCTTCCCAGAGCAGCAGCGCCGGGCAAGCCACCATTACGCTGAGTTTTACCGCCGGTACGGACCCTGATGAAGCCGTGCAGCAGGTGCAAAACCAGCTTCAGTCAGCGCTGCGTAAACTGCCGCAGGCGGTGCAAACTCAGGGCGTCACGGTGCGTAAAACCGGTGATACCAATATCCTGACCCTGGCCTTCGTCTCTACCGATGGTTCGATGGATAAACAGGATATCGCCGACTATGTTGCCAGTAATATTCAGGATCCTATCAGCCGTGTGAACGGTGTGGGGGATATCGACGCCTACGGCTCGCAATACTCAATGCGTATCTGGCTCGATCCGGCGAAGCTCAACAGCGTGCAAATGACCGCTGACGATGTCACCAGTGCGATCAAATCCCAGAACGCCCAGGTGGCTGTCGGGCAACTGGGCGGCACACCGTCTGTGGACAGGCAGGCGCTGAACGCCTCGATAAACTCGCAGTCGCTGCTGCAAACGCCAGAGCAGTTTCGCAATATCACCCTGCGTGTGAACCAGGACGGCTCGGAAGTCCGGCTGGGCGACGTGGCCGAAGTCGAACTGGGGGCTGAAAAGTACGACTTCCTGAGCCGCTTTAACGGTCTTGCGGCTTCGGGGCTGGGGATTAAACTGGCTTCCGGTGCCAATGAAATGGCGACCGCAAAGCTGGTGCTTAATCGCCTGGATGAACTTGCGCAGTATTTCCCCCACGGGCTGGAATACAAGGTCGCCTACGAGACCACCTCCTTCGTTAAAGAATCGATTATTGACGTGGTGAAAACGCTGCTTGAAGCGATAGCACTGGTCTTCCTGGTCATGTATATCTTCCTGCAGAACTTCCGCGCCACCTTAATTCCCACTATCGCCGTGCCCGTTGTGTTACTGGGGACCTTTGCCGTGCTCTACGGCTTTGGTTACAGCGTCAACACACTCACCATGTTTGCCATGGTGCTGGCCATCGGCCTGCTCGTGGATGATGCCATTGTGGTGGTGGAAAACGTCGAGCGCATCATGAGCGAAGAGGGACTGTCGCCCAGGGAAGCCACGCGTAAATCGATGGGCCAGATACAGGGGGCGCTGGTCGGGATTGCCATGGTGCTCTCCGCCGTCTTCATCCCGATGGCCTTCTTCGGTGGTACCACCGGAGCCATTTACCGCCAGTTCTCCATTACTATTGTTTCGGCAATGGTGCTGTCGGTGCTGGTGGCCATGATCCTCACCCCGGCCCTCTGCGCCACCTTGCTAAAACCGCTGCATAAAGGTGAACATCACGGCGAAAAAGGCTTCTTCGGGGCCTTCAACCGTGGCTTTAATCGCACGGCACAACGCTATGAAAACGGCGTGGCGAAAATTCTCCACCGCAGCCTGCGCTGGATCTTGCTTTACGTGCTGCTGCTGGGCGCGATGGTAGTGCTGTTCCTGCGCTTACCCACTTCGTTCCTGCCACTTGAAGACCGTGGGATGTTTCTCGCCTCCGTCCAGTTGCCCAGCGGCTCGACGCAGCAGCAAACCTTAAAAGTCGTCCAGAAAGTAGAGGACTACTTCTTCAAAAATGAGAAGGCTAACGTCGCTTCCGTGTTTGCCACCGTCGGCTCAGGCCCTGGTGGTAACGGGCAAAACGTGGCGCGTATGTTTGTGCGCCTGAAAGACTGGGGCGAACGCGATCCCTCCAGCGGCAGTTCCTTTGCCATTATTGAGCGTGCCACCAAAGCCTTCCGTCATATTAATGAAGCGCGAATTATCGCCAGCAGCCCCCCCGCCATTAGCGGCCTGGGCAGCTCTGCGGGCTTTGATATGGAGCTGCAGGATCACGCAGGCGCCGGGCATGATGCATTGATGGCCGCCCGCGACAAACTCATCCAAATGACCGACAGCAACAGCTCGCTGACCCGTGTTCGCCATAACGGCCTGGACGACAGCCCGCAGTTACAAGTGGATATCGATCAGCGCAAAGCCCAGGCACTCGGGGTGTCTATCGACGACATCAACGACACCCTGCAAACCGCCTGGGGTTCAAGCTATGTGAATGACTTTATGGACCGCGGGCGCGTGAAGAAAGTGTACGTCCAGTCCGCCGCCAAATACCGCATGCTGCCGAGCGACATTAACCTCTGGTACGTACGTAACAGCAGCGGCGGCATGGTGCCATTCTCAGCGTTCGCCTCTTCTCACTGGGAAACGGGTTCTCCGCGTCTTGAGCGCTACAACGGCTACGCGGCTGTAGAGATTGTCGGTGAGGCGGCCCCTGGCGTCAGTACCGGTACGGCCATGGATACGATGGAGAAACTGGTCAGTCAAATCCCTGGCGGCTTTGGTCTGGAATGGACGGCAATGTCCTATCAGGAGCGGCTGTCTGGCTCGCAGGCCCCTGCGCTGTATGCGATTTCGCTGCTGGTGGTCTTCCTGTGTCTGGCGGCACTCTATGAGAGCTGGTCCGTGCCCTTCTCCGTCATGCTGGTGGTGCCGCTGGGGGTCATTGGCGCGCTACTGGCGACCTGGATGCGCGGGCTGGAGAACGATGTCTATTTCCAGGTCGGATTGCTTACCGTCATCGGTCTTTCAGCGAAGAACGCCATTCTGATCGTCGAATTTGCCAATGAAATGAACGCGAAAGGCCATGATTTGCTGTCGGCAACGCTTCATGCCTGCCGCCAGCGTCTGCGCCCTATTCTGATGACCTCATTGGCCTTCGTGTTTGGCGTCCTGCCGATGGTCACCAGTACCGGTGCCGGGTCTGGCAGTCAGCACGCCGTCGGAACCGGGGTGATGGGCGGAATGATTTCAGCCACCGTGCTGGCCATTTTCTTCGTTCCACTGTTCTTTGTGCTCGTCAGACGGCGCTTCCCGTTGCAAGAGCCGCAGAAGTAAGAGGCAATAAAAAAGGCGACCTGCATAGCGGGTCGCCTTTTACTGCGTGATGATATTCACACTTTTATCGTTTTAAGCTCTCACTGCTTTTTGATTCTTCTGGAATTATTTACGAAGCATGCCTTCGATAAAGTCTTTCCAGTTCCCCAGTTCACGTTCAATCATAACTACCTCTCTTATTATTGTGCGTATTCTACGAGAACCCGGCATCACTGTGAAGATATTTTAACCAATTACTTTGATTGGCATCACAGGGTATTCCCGTCGATGGAATAACTATGAGCCAGCCTGAAAATGTTTTATGTGACCATCAGCAACATTTAGAAACATGGCCTGCAAAGCCGATGAATACTGGTGCCAGACATGTTACGCAGTGGCGTAAAGGTGACGTTCTGGTAAAGTTAAATGCGATTTTTTACCATTTGGTAAAATAGTTGTTTGTTTCTTCACCAATATAAAACATGTAATTTTTACGCCTTACTTAATTCCTTTTTCGCACGGGCACTCCTGGGCTAGTACATATTACGGATAGCATAATGTCGCATTTGTTATTAATAAGAGCAGATACCGTTACTCTGCGAATGATATTATGTCGCCGCGCCTTAATGCTATTATTCTAATTTTCTGGGGAAGTAACCCAAATTAAGACAAAAGGATTCACCATGCATACGCTTTACGGCATCAAAAACTGTGACACCATCAAAAAAGCACGCCGCTGGCTGGATGAACACAAGGTCGAGTACCGTTTCTACGATTATCGTGTCGATGGCCTTGATGCGGATTTATTGCAGACCTTTATCGATGCGCTGGGCTGGGAGGCTCTGCTTAACACCCGTGGGACGACATGGCGCAAACTGGACGAATCACTGCGTTTAACCATCAATAATGCGCAATCTGCCGCCAGTTTGATGTTAGAAATGCCGGCAATCATCAAACGCCCATTGCTCTGCGCGCCCGGTAAGCCTATGCTGCTGGGTTTCAATGAATCCAGTTACGCGAAGTTTTTCAACGAGGTGTAGTTTATGTCGTGCCCGGTTATTGAGCTGACGCAGCAGCTTATTCGTCGCCCTTCTCTGAGTCCCGATGACGCAGGGTGTCAGGCGTTAATGATTGAACGTCTGAAAGCCATCGGCTTCACCATTGAGCCGATGAATTTTGGCGACACGCTAAATTTCTGGGCATGGCGCGGTCAGGGTGAAACCCTGGCGTTTGCAGGCCACACCGACGTGGTGCCAACCGGCGACGCCGATCGTTGGATCAATCCGCCGTTTGAACCCACGATTCGCGACGGCATGCTGTTTGGTCGCGGTGCGGCAGACATGAAAGGCTCACTGGCGGCAATGGTCGTGGCAGCAGAGCGCTTTGTTGCTGCCCATCCCAACCACAAAGGTCGCCTCGCGTTCCTGATAACCTCAGACGAAGAAGCCAGCGCGGCGAACGGCACGGTCAAAGTGGTTGAAGCGCTGATGGCACGTAAAGAGCGTCTCGATTACTGCCTGGTGGGTGAACCGTCCAGTACCGAAGTGGTGGGCGATGTGGTGAAGAACGGTCGCCGGGGTTCTCTGACCTGTAACCTCACCATTCATGGCGTACAGGGGCATGTTGCCTATCCGCACCTCGCTGATAACCCGGTTCACCGCGCCGCACCGATGATCAATGAGCTGGTGGCAATCGAGTGGGACAAAGGCAACGAGTATTTCCCGCCCACCAGCATGCAAATCGCCAATATCCAGGCGGGCACCGGCAGCAACAACGTCATCCCTGGCGACCTGTATGTGCAGTTCAACTTCCGTTTTAGTACCGAGCTGACGGACGAAATGATCAAAGCCCGCGTGGCGGCACTGATGGAAAAACATCAGCTGCGCTACACCATCGACTGGTGGCTGTCGGGTCAGCCGTTCCTCACCGGACGCGGCAAGCTGGTGGATGCAGTGGTCAACGCCATTGCACACTATAATGAGATCAAGCCGCAGTTGCTCACCACCGGCGGCACGTCAGACGGACGTTTCATCGCCCGTATGGGTGCGCAGGTCGTGGAACTGGGGCCGGTAAACGCCACCATTCATAAAATCAACGAATGCGTGAATGCCGCCGACCTGCAACTGCTTGCACGGATGTACCAACGCATTATGGAAAATATCATCGCCTGACGGGGAGGAAGCATGGACTGGCTATCGAAATATTGGTGGATTTTAGTACTGGTGTTTTTAGTGGGCGTCGTGCTGAACGTGATTAAAGATTTGAAGCGCGTCGATCATAAAAAATTCCTCGCCAACAAGCCTGAACTCCCGCCACATCGTGATTTCAACGATAAGTGGGATGATGAAGACGACTGGCCGAAGAAAGATCAGAAAAAGTAATTGCACCTGTGTTGGCCCGGTGAGCGTAACGCCACCGGGCAACAGATTTACAGCAGTTCAATAATGTCGTCGTCGTTCGGCTTGCTGCCGCTCAACGCTTCATCAAAATAGTGTTTAGGTACCGTAAATTGCAGATGATTCAGGGCAAACTGCATGCTTCTGTCATCAATCGCATGGCCTAAATCCTCGACGATATCCAGCGTCACGTCTCCACCCGCCTGTAACAATGCTTCCTGAGCCGCTACCGCATGAGCCAGATCGATAACGCGATCCTCACCACCGTGAATCAAATGGACGGTTGTCGACGACGATGCTTTTGTCGGCAGGCTGGCGTAACGTCCGTTAAAGGCAATGACCCGTGATGCCAGGCCCGGCTGCGCTTTCAGGCTCTCCAGCGACATAATGGAACCCTGAGAGAAGCCCACCAGTGCGGTCGCCTGTGGCCCCACACCGCTCTGCTGCTGCCAGTAACGCACGGTCTCAATAAACACCGGCATAATGGCATCAATGCGTGCCTGGCGATTTTCTTCGGTCACGCCCTGTACGGAAAACCACTGCCGCCCGTTTGGCCCGCAAGGCTCTACGCCCCCGACGCTAACAATCATCGCGTCCGGGAATAGCGGTGCAAACCAGCTTGCAATGTTACCCATATTCACCGGGTTATCGCCCACGCCATGAAAGAACAGCAGAAGTTGTTTCGCAGCGTTATCCGGTTTTTGCACAATAAAATGGTCATGTTTCATGGCGGTCTCCTTCATATGTTGAGAGCAGTTTACGCCGGGGGAGAATAATGACCATGACATTTAACTGAATGAGTTAGTTAAAAAAATTGCAGCTGTTGCACCCATTCTTTCATGGCATTTGCCCGGTTCTCATCAAGATATGCCAGCGCCGAAGCGGCTTCCTGACGCAGCATCAGCAGCACCGCTTTGCGGCCCGTTAACCCAAACCGGGTGGAAATGTCATGGTCACTGCCCTGCTCCATCAGTTTTGTTCGCAATCCAGGAAGGGGCAAGTCGAGCGTCAGGAGCAAACGTCCCAGTGCGCCAACGGAGGCCGAAAGAGGACGATGAGCAAAGGCAAACCCGCCAAGCTCCCGCCAGTCATCGTCATTGAACAAGGCGTCCGGGGCCACCGGCAGAGGCAGAGGTTGCCTCTTCCACTCCTCAAGCCAGGGTAAATCACGCGCCAGGCGGATTTGTTCATGCGCCACCAGGGTTTTGCCTGCCTCGGTAAGCGGCAGCAGCGCCATGGCGGTAAAGCAGCCGCTGCTGGCTTCCCGGTGACTTCCCAGCCGCACGAGTTCAAAGCCACACTGCTGCCAGAAATTGAAGAGTTCGGGGGTAAAACCAAAACTGACGGAGAGATAGTCATAGCCCCGGGCCTGTCCTTGCGCGTGCTGTATCAACGCCTGTCCCATCCCTTCGCGCTGGCGATAAGGATGCACGGCTATGCGGCTCACGCGAAGCCCGCGCAGGGTTGCCGCCAGTGGGTTTCCTCCGTGAGCGGCCAGAGACTGCGCCACCAGATTTCCACGTGGACGGCGAAAACCGGCCCACACCGCCTGACTCAGTTGCGCAGACAATCCACCTTCTTCCACCAGCCATAGCCCCGCCAGAATGTCGGTCGCGGTGGCGGTCAGCCAAAAATGCTGCCCGGGGGCATCCATCATCCGCCGCAGATCCAGCGGCGAGGTGCGATAGTGGGCACTTGCCAGCAAGCGATAGAGCGCGGATGGAAGCGCGGGATTATGCCGCCAGTCATCCTGCATCATCGGCTGAATCACGCCTTCACCTACGGGCGTGGTCAGCGCCTGCTGCTCATCAAACAGTAATACGTCTCCGACAAACGCTTCGAGCGGGCAGCCCGCCGCCCAGCGTAGCGGCGTGTGGAGCTTTCGAGGGATCAACGATGAGAAACTGGCGCAGAATTTCAGCATGAATCCCTGCCCGGTGCCTTCGTAACCTTGTACCGTGGTGGTGAGCAGCACATAGCGAAACGCGCATGCGAGTTGATGCAAAAGCGGACCAGGGATAGCCGCTGCTTCATCCACAATCAACCAGTCAGGTAAACTCACGCCAGGCGCGGCAATGTGTTGCAGCAGCGCATCCGGGGCCACAAAGGTCATCTCACCGGCATAACGCGCAAGCACATCCACCGAGGTGCGCGAAGGGGCGGTGACGATTGCGTTCCCCTTCAGTCGTGCCACAAGCATGCCTGCAAGGGCTGATTTACCTCTTCCACGCGCAGCGGTGACGGCCATGATACCTGGCGGCATCGCGAGCAGATCGTCCAGGATATCCGCCTGTTCACGCTCGGGTGCACCTGTTGCGGGATGCCAGACGGGCCGGGGGGTGATGACAGGAAGTGAGAGCGAATCGCCCTGTTGCCAGATAAGCGCATCGTCATTCTGTTGCAGCTGACGGCAAAAATAGTCGATAAAGCGCGGTGTCGTAATAGGATCCGGCGTGTCACCCCAACGGCAGCTGTCCGCATCGGGCCGTTGGGGCCATTCGGGCAAGGGTGGCGTGAGCAGCACTAGCCAGCTTCCCGGCTTCAGGGTGCCGCTCAGGGCGGCAAAGGCAGCCACATCAAAGCCCCGACGCGCATCCAGCACGCCGTGGGTGAATTCGCGTCCGAGCATCGTAGACAATGCCGCAGGGGAGCAGTGCAGTCCCTCGGTCATCTCCCCCACCCATAGCCAGTCGCCAAACAGCGTTTCCTGAAGACGGCGAGCCTGCTGGCCGCTCCAGGCATCACCACCGGCGATGACCAACAGTCGACGGATCCCCTCACGCGCCATTTGCGCGCTCAGCGTATTCAGATGTTGCATCCCGCTCTTCCCTGCAATGAATTAAAGCGCACGTACGAAGGTGTCACACTGCGCCGGATCGCCGGTTTCCATCCCGCGTTTAAACCAGCTGTAGCGCTGGGCGGAAGTTCCATGGGTGAAGGAGTCCGGGATGACCTGCCCCTGACTGCGCTGCTGCAAACGGTCGTCGCCAATGGCCTGGGCGGCATTGAGGGCCTCTTCCAGGTCACCCGTCTCCAGCACGCCCTGCTGCTGCATACTATGACCCCAGACGCCTGCATAGCAGTCTGCCTGTAGCTCCATTCGCACCGAGAGCGCATTGCTTTGGGCCTGGCTGGCCCCCTGCTGAAGCTGACGCACTTTGGCTTCGGTACCCAGCAATTTCTGCACGTGGTGGCCCACCTCATGGGCAATCACATACCCCTGGGCGAAGTCTCCGTCCGCCCCCAGCTTATGTTTCATCTCGTCATAGAAAGAGAGATCGATATAGACCTTGCTGTCCGCCGGGCAGTAGAACGGCCCCATGATGGATTGCCCGGTGCCGCAGCCGGTGGTGATACGGTTACGGTACATCACCAGTTTAGGCTGCTGGTAGTGACGGCCCATTTTTTCGAAAATTTGCCCCCAGGTATCTTCCGTGGTGGCAAAAATGACGCTGGTGAATTTTGCCGACTCATCTTCCTGTGGACTGATGGAGCGCTGCTGTGAAGATGAGGTGGGCGGTTGGCCGGTAATCAGCCCGGTAAGATCGACACCGTAATAACTGGCGACAATAACGACAACCAACAGGACAATCCCGCCTTTCCCGGTCGGCAGACGAAAACCCGGTCCACCAAAAGACGGACCACCGGACTCATTGCGCCGGTCTTCAATATTGTTGCTTTCTCGACGCCCTTGCCAGCGCATAAACACCTCTACATCCCAGATAATAAGAGTGATCGTAGGCGGTTGCGGCGAGGATTACCATAAGAATAAAGATGCAGAAAACCAGAGGATGCAGGCACCCTCTGGTCAGTCACGCAGGAAGGCGGGATCAGTCGAGTTTCACACCCAGACGATGGGCAACGGCTTCATAGGCTTCAATCAGGCCACCCAGGCTCTGGCGGAAGCGGTCTTTATCCATTTTATCCAGGGTCTCTTTGTCCCACAGACGGCTGCCGTCCGGGGAGAATTCATCACCCAGCACCACTTCACCTTTGAACAGGCCGAACTCCAGTTTGAAGTCGACGAGGATAAGTCCGGCGTCATCAAACAGTTTTTTCAGTACGTCGTTGGCTTTAAAGGTCAGCTCCTGCATGCGTGCCAGGTTTTCTTTGCTCACCCAGCCGAAGGTCTCGCAGTAAGACTCGTTCACCATCGGGTCGTGCATGGCGTCATTTTTGAGGAACAGGTCGAACAACGGCGGATTCAGTTCGATGCCTTCTTCAATGCCCAGACGTTTAACCAGCGAACCCGCAGCACGGTTACGCACCACACACTCAACCGGCACCATATCCAGTTTTTTCACCAGACATTCGGTATCAGACAACAGTGCTTCCATCTGGGTCGGGATGCCCGCTTCTGCGAGTTTGCTCATAATGAAATGGTTGAACTTGTTGTTCACCATGCCTTTACGGTCGAACTGCTCAATGCGTGCGCCATCCCCTGCTGACGTATCATTGCGGAATTCGAGCACCAACAGGTCCGGGTTTTCCGTGCTGTATACGGTCTTCGCTTTGCCACGATACAACTCAGCTTGCTTTTGCATCTTTGTCACTCCAGGTGTGATGATTTAACTAAAAAAGCTATTTTACCTCGACGCACACGTTTGCGTCGATGAAATAAAAAAAGGCCGGAGGTTTTCCGGCCCTTACAGTTACTTATTGAAAGCGGCTTCGAATGCGGCCACCAGGGCGTCATTCTGAGACTGCGTCAACGTATGTCCTTTCGGATCGATGAACTGGAGGCTACTGCGGTTGTCGAGATCGCCGACCTGCAGTTTATAGTCACCGGAAGACAGTCCCGGATCCCGCGCGCCCAGATCACGCCATGCGCTGTCAGACAATGGCTTGTAGGTCACTGCCATGCTGCCTGTAGAACGTGTGCTGTCGGTCACTTTCATGCCCACTTTTTCAAGCGTTGCTGGCAGACGTTGCCATACCACGTTGAACGGACCACGTACCACCAGCATCGGCAGACCGGTATCATCCGCACCGCTCTGAACGTCCAGTGAGCTTACGCTACGGTTTTCAGCAGCGTTCTGCGCCGCAGTCGCCGTTTTATCCAGGCTTTCTGAAATCACGTTCATCATTTCAGTGCTGTAGCGCTGGAGTGAAGCAGCATCGGCAACCGGTTTACCCGCTTGTTCCAGGTTAATCAGTTTGACGGTGACCGACTGCTGATAGCCCTGCGGTTTAACCGAGATTTGATAACGGCCACGGTATTGCTGATCTTCATCAAGGCGATTCCAGTCTACCCAATCAGTGGATAAGGTCTGGCTGGCATCATCACGTTTGGCGATCGTGTAGTTTTTCGCCTGGATAATACTGACAACCTGCGGCCACAAATTGGTATTGCGACCATTTTCCACCAGCAGCGTGGCGGTATCGCCGGTAAACTGCGTGCGAGCACCCGTTACCAGTGCCAGTGGCTGTGCCGGTGGGCGGATATCCAGTTCTTTACCAACGGCACCGCCGCCTTGCGTGACAGGAATATTGTAATCGCCATTTTGCACCGGCAGGATCATGCCAGCAGGCGCATGAAGTTCCGCAAGCGGCGCGGCATCCAGATAGGATTCGTCACCGCTAACCTGACGCTTGTAGCGTGAATCAGAACTACAGGCCGCGAGTAACATCACAAGTGAAACACCCGCTACCTTCGCCAGGCGCGACTTCTGTACTGAGTAAGCCATCAAATCTCCCTAAACTTTACAGCAATCCGGCATGCTTAAGCGCAGAACGAACCACTTCACGACCGTTATCGGTGATCGGTGTCATCGGCAGGCGCAGCGTGTCAGTTGCCACAAGCCCCAACTCCATACATGCCCATTTCACCGGGATTGGATTGGGTTCGACAAATAGTTTGTTGTGTAATGGCATCAGACGCTTATTGATCAGGCGCGCTTCTGCAAAATGCCCTTCTGCTGCCAGTCTGCACATATCGGCCATGTCACGCGCCGCTACGTTTGTGGTGACGGAAATCACACCGTTACCACCGAGTTGCATAAAGTCCATTGCGGTTGCATCGTCGCCGCTGAGCAGGATGAAGTCATCTGAAACCAGCTCTTTGATCTGATGAACGCGACTTAAGTTCCCGGTGGCTTCTTTAATACCGATAATATTTTTAATTTTCGCCAGACGACCCACGGTTTCAGGCAGCAAATCACAGCCTGTACGCGACGGCACATTATACAGAATTTGTGGCAGATCGGTGTGTTCAGCGATGGCATTGAAATGCTGGAACAGCCCTTCTTGCGTCGGACGGTTGTAATAAGGGGTAACGCTCAGGCAGCCAACAATGCCGCTGTCGTTAAAACGCTGGGTCAGACTGATGGCCTCGGCGGTGGCATTTGCACCCGTACCCGCGATAACCGGAATACGTCCGTCCGCCAGCTCCAGCGTCATCAACACCACTTCGCCGTGTTCTTCATGGCTCAGCGTGGCGGATTCACCCGTTGTTCCTACAGAAACAATCGCCGATGTTCCATTGGCGACATGGTAATCAATCAGTTTTTTAAGGCTTGGCCGACAGACTTTACCGTTATCATCCATTGGCGTGACAAGCGCGACTATACTTCCCGTGAACATGGGCCATCCTCTGTGCAAACAAGAATCTCAATGGTACGTGTGGTCCCGCAAGAAAAGCAAGCGACCTGAGGGGCTTCCAGCGGTTGTATGCCGGTTTTTTTTATGCTTTCCTTATGATTATCTCAGGTTTGACAGGAAGCACCGGTTTGACAGCCTCATCACAACATTTTCTGGTTATCACTGCGCTGGGTGCCGACAGGCCTGGTATCGTTAACACCATTACCCGCCACGTCAGCAGCTGTGGCTGCAACATTGAAGACAGTCGCCTGGCGATGCTCGGCGATGAATTCACGTTCATCATGCTGCTTTCCGGCTCGTGGAACGCCATCACGCTGATTGAATCGACCTTGCCGCTGAAAGGTGCCGAGCTGGATCTGTTGATTGTGATGAAGCGCACCGTCGCCAAACCGCGTCCGGCTATGCCCGCCACCGTGTGGGTTCAGGTTGATGTCCCCGACTCACCTCATCTTATTGAGCGTTTTACCGCGCTGTTTGACGCTCATCAGATGAACATTGCTGAGCTGGTTTCCCGAACACAACCCAGCTCTCATGAGACTGCAGCACAGTTGTTTATTCAGATCACCGCACACAGTCCCGCGTCACAGGATGCATCAAATATTGAGCAGGCATTTAAAGCCCTATGTACAGAATTGAATGCACAGGGCAGTATTAATGTCGTCAACTATTCACAGCATGATGAACAGGATGGAGTTAAGTAATGAATCCACTGAAAGCCGGTGATATTGCACCGAAATTTAGCTTGCCGGATCAAGACGGAGAACAAGTAAATTTGACCGACTTCCAGGGACAGCGTGTTCTGGTCTATTTCTACCCGAAAGCAATGACCCCAGGCTGTACCGTGCAGGCATGTGGCCTTCGCGATAACATGGACGAGTTGAAGAAAGTGGGTGTCGATGTACTCGGCATCAGCACTGATAAGTCGGAAAAACTGTCTCGTTTTGCCGAAAAAGAGCTGCTCAATTTCACGCTGCTGTCCGATGAGGATCACCAGACGTGTGAACAGTTCGGCGTTTGGGGTGAAAAAACCTTCATGGGCAAAACCTATGACGGCATTCATCGCACCAGCTTCCTGATTGATGCAGACGGTAAAATCGAGCATGTCTTTGATGATTTTAAAACCAGTAATCACCACGACGTCGTGCTTAACTGGCTGAAAGAAAACGCCTGATTTTTTCAGCGTAAACAGATTGTATTCAAGGATGGCCCCTCGTGGGCCGTCTTTTTTTGCCTGTGCCTCCCTATCCCTGCACCAAGTTTTGTGACACGCATCACACTTCAATACACCTCTCGACACTAGTGCCGACATCTCGCCAGCTTCTCTTTCCCTGACCATCAATTTTGTTCTCGCCCGTGCCGGATAAAACACAACAAACTGAAAAATATACATTTTTAATATTGGCACACCTTATGCTTAAGAAGGCTCAACGAATTTAGCTTTCTTCTCAAGGAGCCGACATGAACCGCTTTGTGATTGCAGATCCCGAGTGGTGTATAGGATGCAATACCTGTCTTGCCGCGTGTTCGGATGTACATAAAACGCAGGGACTGCAACATCACCCCCGCTTAACGCTGGTCAAAACGGATACCAAAACTGCGCCGGTGATGTGCCGACACTGCGACGACGCCCCCTGTAAGCAGGTCTGCCCGGTTAACGCGATAAGTTTTCGCGACGACGCGGTGTACCTCAACGAAACGCTGTGCATCGGCTGCAAACTTTGCGGCCTGGTCTGTCCGTTCGGTGCCATCACCCCTTCAGGCAGCCGCCCGGTGAATGTCCCCTCCCGCTACGAACACTTTATTCCGGAAGCGCAGCTCAGAGATGTGCCCGGCAGTCCGCAAACCGTGCACCCGTTTTTACGCTGGAACGCAGGCGTGCAGACCGTCGCCGTCAAATGTGACCTCTGCAACTTTCTGCCGGAAGGCCCGGCCTGCATCAGAGCCTGCCCGACCCATGCGATACACCTGGTCGCCGAAGACTCACTCAATAAACAGCTCACGGCCCGCCGGTTGCTGGCCGCGCTGAACACGACAGAAATGACTTTCGACTCCTCTTCAACTACGCCGGAGCAACGCTAATGGATGCCCTGCAATTATTGATGTGGTCAATCTTGCTATACGTTGCCGGGGGCATCGCGTCACTTTTACTGGCCCGTCAGGAAGCGCTGGCCATAAAAGTCTCCGGCATCTCCGCCATGGCGGGCGGGCTACTCGGCTTTGCCAGTGCGTTGACGGCGCTTTCCGCCGGAAAAACGCTTCTCTGGCAGGCAATTGGTCCCTTCCCTTTCGCCCACTTCATTGTGCGCATGGACAGTCTCGCCGCCTTTATGGTGTTGGTGATTTCGCTGCTGGTGACGGTGTGCGGCCTCTACTCGCTCTCCTACGTGCGCGAGTACATGGGCAAAGGCGTGGGCGCGATGGGCTTCTTTATGAACCTGTTTATCGCCTCGATGGTCGGCCTGGTGGTGATGGATAACGCCTTCTGGTTCATCGTGCTGTTCGAGATGATGTCTCTCGCCTCCTGGTTCCTGGTGATTACCGACCAGGATGATGAATCTATCCATGCGGGCCTGCTGTACTTCTTTATCGCCCACGCCGGGTCGGTGCTGATCATGGTCGCCTTCTTCCTGATGTGGCAGCAGAGCGGGAGCCTGGATTTCGCCAGCTTCCGCGAACTGTCGTTATCGCCAGGCACCGCCTCCGCGGTCTTCCTGCTGGCCTTCTTTGGTTTCGGGGCGAAAGCAGGGATGCTGCCACTGCACAGCTGGCTCCCGCGCGCGCACCCGGCCGCACCGTCTCACGCCTCGGCATTAATGTCCGGGGTGATGGTCAAAATCGGCATTTTCGGCATCATCAAAGTGGGCATCGACCTGCTCGGTCACAGTGGCATTCCGCTGTGGTGGGGCGTGGTGGTGCTGGCCTTTGGCGCGATTTCGTCGGTGCTTGGCGTGCTCTACGCGCTGGCGGAACATGACATCAAACGCCTGCTGGCCTGGCACACGGTAGAGAACATCGGCATCATTTTGATGGGTGTAGGCACCGGCATGGCGGGCATTGCGCTCAACCACCCGGTGATTGCCGCCATCGGCCTGCTCGGCGCACTCTTCCACCTGCTCAACCACGCGCTGTTTAAAGGTCTGCTGTTCCTCGGTGCCGGGGCGATTATCTTCCGCCTGCACACCCGGGATATGGAAAAAATGGGGGCGCTGGCCAAACGGATGCCCTGGACTGCTGGTGCGTTTCTGATTGGTTGCCTGGCGATTTCCGCCATGCCGCCGCTCAACGGTTTTATCAGCGAATGGTACACCTACCAGTCGCTGTTCTCCCTGACCCGTGTCGACGCCATTATTCCGCGCCTCGCGGGCCCCATTGCTATCGTGATGCTGGCGATAACCGGTGCCCTCGCTGCGATGTGTTTCGTCAAAGTTTATGGTGTGAGCTTCTGCGGCAATGCCCGCAGCGAAAAAGCCGAACAGGCGCGGGAAGTCCCCTGGCCGATGGTCACCGCCATGTGCCTGCTGGCGCTGTTCTGTGTGCTGGCGGGCGTGGGCGCAAGCGTGGTGGCACCACACTTGTTACTCATCGCGCAATCCCTTACCACGCCCGACACCCTCAGCGTGGCTCAGGGAGCGACATTAATGCCAGCAGACGCTCAACAGGCAGTGCTGACGCCGTCGGTGGTCTTCCTGTTGCTGATTGCCCTGCCGCTTCTTCCCGGTCTCATCTGGTATGTCAATCGCCAGACACGCGGTCAGTTCCGTCGCACCGGCGATGCCTGGGCCTGCGGTTACGCCTGGGAAAAAGGCATGGCCCCGTCCGCCGGCAGCTTTACCCAGCCGCTGCGGGTCATGTTTGGCCCGCTCTATCGCCTGCGTAAGCAGCTCGATCCTGCCGTCCCGCTCAACCGCAGCCTGAGCGGCATCACCGTGGCCGCCACGCGCACGGAGCCGTTCTGGGACGACAACATCATCCAACCGCTGGTCGGGATGACCAAACGCATTGCCCGCACGGTGCAGTATCTGCAAAGCGGCGATTTCCGGCTTTATTGCCTCTACGTGATTGCAGCGCTGGTTGTTCTGCTGCTGACCATTGCCGTCTGAGGAGGGAGAGAACATGTTAGAACCAACCCCTGACTGGTCGATGGGCCTGTTTGCCCTCTTCCAGGCGGCGTTCCTGCTGGCCCTGACGCCACTGTTTACCGGCATTTCCCGCCAGATCCGCGCCCGAATGCACTCCCGCCGCGGGCCGGGAATTCTGCAGGACTACCGTGATTTGCAAAAACTGCTCAAGCGCCAGGAAGTGGCCCCCGCCTCATCCGGCATGATGTTCCGCGTTATGCCCTGGGTGCTACTCAGCAGCATGCTGGTGGTCGCCATGACCCTGCCGCTGTTTATCCGCACCTCCCCGTTCGCCGGGGCGGGCGACCTGATCACCCTGATTTACCTTTTCGCCCTGTTCCGCTTTTTCTTCGCCCTGTCGGGGCTGGACACCGGTAGCCCGTTTGCCGGTATCGGTGCCAGCCGTGAACTGACGCTGGGGATTTTAGTTGAACCGATGCTGATCCTTTCGCTACTGGTGCTGGCGCTTTTGGCCGGTTCGACCAACGTGGGGGCTATCAGCACCACGCTCTCAGCAGGCTGGATTTCACCGGTCGCCACGCTGCTTGCCATGCTGGCCTGTGGGTTCGCCTGTTTTATTGAGATGGGCAAAATCCCCTTCGACGTGGCCGAAGCCGAGCAGGAACTCCAGGAAGGCCCGCTTACCGAGTACTCCGGCGCAGGCCTTGCGCTGGTGAAATGGGGCATCGGGCTTAAACAGGTGGTGATGGCTTCGCTGTTCCTTGCCCTGTTCTTTCCGTTCGGTAATGCCGACACGCTGACCGCGGGCGCAATGCTCCTGGCCCTCATCGTGACCCTTCTCAAATTGCTGGTGGTGTTTGTACTGGCGTCGGTGGTGGAAAACTCGCTGGCACGCGGGCGTTTTCTGCTGACGCACCACCTGACCTGGCTCGGTTTCAGTCTCGCCGCGCTGTCGTATGTTCTTTGGTTAACCGGTCTGTAAGGAGCGCGGAATAACTATGGAAACTCTTGCCCTGACGGTCCTGCTGCTGCCCTTTATCGGCGCGCTGGTCGTCTCTCTGGTGCCCCGGCAGACCGCGCCTGTGCTTGCCACGATCGTTGCGCTGCTGGCGACGATTGCCACGGTCATGCTTGCCGCAGGCTTTCACACAGCGGGCAGCGAAACCGTTGACATCCCGATGCTCGGCATCGGACAGGTCGCGTTGTTTGGCATGACGGTAGACCGGATAAGCACCCTGATCCTGTTTGTGGTGGTGTTCCTCGGCCTGCTGGTCGCCCTCTACTCCACGGGGTATCTGACCCGTAATAACCGCGAGCACCCGCATGACGGCAGCAACCGCTACTACGCTTTTCTGCTGATTTTTATCGGCGCGATGTCCGGTCTGGTGCTCTCCTCAACCCTGCTCGGCCAGCTGCTGTTCTTTGAAATTACCGGCGGCTGCTCCTGGGCGCTCATCAGCTACTACCAGTCTGAGAAATCCCAGCGCTCGGCGATGAAAGCCCTGCTCATCACCCACGTCGGTTCGCTGGGGCTGTACCTGGCGGCCGCCACGCTGTTCCTGCAAACCGGCACCTTTGCCCTGAGCGCCATGAATCAGCTAAACGGCAGCGGCGCGTTGATCGTCTACGGCGGGATCCTGTTTGCCGCCTGGGGCAAATCCGCACAGCTGCCGTTACAGGCCTGGCTGCCGGATGCGATGGAAGCGCCAACCCCGGTGAGTGCTTACTTACACGCCGCGTCGATGGTGAAAGTGGGGGTCTACATCTTTGCCCGCGCCATTTCAGAAGGCGGAGACATCCCGCACGTCATCGGCTGGGTGGGTGTCACCATGGCGACGATTACCCTGGTCTACGGCTTTTTGATGTATCTGCCGCAAAAAGACATGAAGCGACTGCTCGCGTGGTCGACCATCTCACAGCTGGCGTGGATTTTCCTCGCCCTGTCGCTCTCCATCTTTGGCTCGAAACTGGCCTTCACCGCAGGGATTGTTTACATCTTCAACCACGCCTTCGCCAAGAGTCTGTTCTTCCTGGTGGCGGGCGCACTCAGCTACAGCTGCGGCACGCGCATGCTGCCGCGACTGCGCGGGGTCATGCGTACCCTGCCGCTGGCGGGCATCGGCTTTTGTGTCGCCGCGCTCGCCATCACCGGTGTGCCACCGTTCAGCGGCTTTTTCAGTAAATTCCCGCTGTTCGCCGCCGGATTCGCCCTCTCTGGTCAGTACCCCATTTTGCTCGCGGTGATGATTCTGGCCCTGGTGGAGTCGGTCGCCAGCTTCGGCTGGTTCATTTACTGGTTCGGACGGGTGGTGCCGGGTGAGCCCAGTGACGAGGTGGCGCAGGCCGCACCCTTGCCCTGGTCAATGCGCGCCGTACTGGTGATTCTGGTGGTGATGTCGCTCGCCTCGAGCGTGATTGCCGCAGCGTGGATGGGATAAGGGAGTCAAAAATGACGGGAACACTGATCGTTAACAATCTGGCGGGGCTGATGATGTTCACCTCGCTGCTGGTGATTTGTGCCAGACGCTACACCGTCTCCTGCTGGTTGTACGCGCTGCAATCGCTGGTGCTGGTGTCGATTTTTTTCACCTTGTCACAACTGCTCGACGCCGAACAGCTGCGCATGTGGTCGATTAGCGCCTTCTTCACCAAGGTGCTGCTGGTGCCGCTCATCATGGGCTACGCCTTTCGCAAAATGGCCCCGGCCGGTGAGGGAGAGCGCCTGTTTGGCCCGGCCGCGATGGTGCTGATGGCCGCCGGGATCGTACTGCTCTGCTGGTTTGTGGTGCGCCCGGTGCAGCTGCCGATGGTGGCGCAGCTTAAGCCCGCGCTTGCCGTGGCGCTCGGCCACTTCCTGCTGGGGCTGCTGTGCATCATCAGCCAGCGCAATATCCTGCGCCAGATCTTTGGCTACTGCCTGATGGAAAACGGCTCGCATCTGGTGCTGGCCCTGCTGGCCTGGCGCGCGCCGGAACTGGTGGAGATTGGTATCGCCACCGACGCGATTTTCGCAGTGATCGTGATGACCCTGCTGGCGAGAAAAATCTGGCGTACCCACGGCACGCTGGATGTTAACAACCTCACAGCGCTGAAAGGATAACAACATGAGTCATGCATTGATGTTTACCTTGCTTTTGCTGACGCCGCTTTTGATTTCAGCGCTCTGCTTTGCCTGCCGCCTGCGGGGCGATGCAGCAAGGGGGCTGGTCACCGCCGTGCACGTTGTCGGCATCGCTGTACTGATGGTCGTCGCCCTGTGGACAGTGGCGGAAGCGGTGAAAGAGGGGGAAATTTTTGGCGCGCATCGCTGGCTGCATATCGACAGCCTCAGCGGGCTTTTCCTCTCCCTGCTCGGCATTATCGGTTTTCTCACCGGTCTTTACTCCATTGGCTATATGCGCCACGAAGTGGATCACGGCGAAATCACCGTCGGCACATTGTGCAACTACTACGGCTTTTTCCATCTGTTCCTGTTCACCATGCTGCTCGTCGTCACCAGCAATAACCTGATTGTGATGTGGGCGGCCATTGAAGCCACCACCCTCAGTTCAGCGTTTCTGGTGGGGATTTACGGCCAACGCTCCTCGCTGGAAGCCGCGTGGAAGTACATCATCATCTGTACCGTGGGGGTGGCCTTTGGCCTGTTTGGCACCGTACTGGTCTACGCTAACGCCGCCAGCTTTATGGTGGAGCCTGACCACGCCATCTTCTGGACTGAAGTGCTTAAAGAGAGCAGCAAACTTGACCCGACGTTAATGGTGCTGGCCTTTGTCTTCGTGCTGATTGGCTTTGGGACTAAAACCGGGCTGTTCCCGATGCACGCCTGGCTGCCGGACGCCCACAGTGAAGCCCCCAGCCCGGTGAGCGCCCTGCTCTCAGCGGTGCTGCTGAACTGCGCCCTGCTGGTGCTGATTCGCTACTACATCATCATCTGCCACGCCATTGGCAACAGCTTCCCCAACATGCTGCTGATGATCTTTGGCCTGCTCTCGGTCGGCGTCGCCGCGTTCTTTATCCTCGTCCAGCAGGATATGAAACGCCTGCTGGCCTACTCCAGCGTGGAAAACATGGGGCTGGTGGCCGTCGCACTGGGCATTGGCGGGCCGCTGGGGATTCTGGCGGCGTTGCTGCACACCCTGAACCACAGTCTTGCCAAAACCCTGCTGTTCTGCGGCTCCGGCAACGTGCTGTTGAAATACGGCACCCGCAATATCAACGTGGTTTGCGGCATGCTCAAAATTATGCCGTTCACCGCCGTGCTGCTCGGCGGCGGCGCGCTGGCGCTGGGCGGCATGCCGCCATTCAACATCTTCCTGAGCGAGTTTATGACCGTTACTGCTGGCCTTGCCGCCGACCATTTAACGGTGACCATCGTGCTGCTGTTGCTGCTGACGCTCGTCCTCGGCGGGCTGGTGCGTATGGTGGCGAAAGTGCTGTTTGCCGCCCCGCCACAGGAAGTGGCGAGCGGTGAGCTTGGCTGGCTGACCACCCTGCCGATGGTGATTTTGCTGGCGATGATGCTGGTGATGGGCACCCACATTCCACAACCGGTCAGCAAGATGCTGGCAAATGCCTCCGCCATTGTGATGTCCGGTAATGATGAACAATCAACACAATTTAGCTGGCTGTGGGCGTCCTTCGACACCACTGCCACAACTGCTACGCCCGCGCGGGTTCAGGGAGAGTAAAAGTGAGTTATTTAGAGCGTGTCAACCTCGATGCCCCTCGTGGCGGATCCTGTCTTGCGGCGTTAAACGCGCAGTTTCCTGGCGCCATTCTGGAAGAAGAGCGCCAGACCTTCGATCAAACCACCATCACGGTGAAGCTCAATCTGCTGCCGGATATCGTGCATTATCTCTACTACCAGCATGATGGCTGGTTGCCTGTGCTGTTTGGTAACGACGAACGCACCCTGAACGGCCATTATGCGGTCTATTAC
Organism: uncultured Enterobacteriaceae bacterium; assembly: GCA_963530515.1. Lineage (GTDB taxonomy): Bacteria > Pseudomonadota > Gammaproteobacteria > Enterobacterales > Enterobacteriaceae > CBFFRJ01. The sequence goes on from CAUSEC010000005.1 coordinate 58,278, forward strand.
GCGCTCTCCATGGAAGGGGCAGAAAAGTGCTGGATCGTGGTGAAAGCGCTGGTGGATGCCACCACACGTGAATTCCCGTCGGTCACCCCGAAAGTGCCAGCCGCCGTCTGGGGGGAACGTGAAATTCGCGATATGTACGGGCTGATTCCGGTCGGTTTACCGGATCAGCGCCGCCTCGTCTTGCCGGACGACTGGCCGGACGATTTGCACCCACTGCGCAAAGACACCATGGATTACCGCCTGCGCCCGGAGCCAACCACCGACACCGAGAACTACTCGTTTATCAACGAAGGCGGTAACTCGGCGCGCATCGTGCCGATTGGTCCGCTGCATATTACGTCCGATGAACCGGGTCATTTTCGCCTGTTTGTCGACGGCGAACGGATTGTCGATGCCGATTACCGTCTGTTCTATGTCCATCGCGGGATGGAGAAGCTGGCAGAAACCCGCATGGGCTACAACGAAGTCACCTTTCTGTCGGACCGCGTCTGTGGGATCTGCGGGTTTGCCCACAGCGTGGCTTACACCACATCGGTAGAAAACGCGCTGGGCATTGTGGTGCCGCAGCGTGCCCATACCATTCGTTCGGTGCTGCTGGAAGTGGAACGTCTGCACAGCCACCTGCTCAACATCGGGTTGTCCAGCCACTTCGTCGGCTTCGATACTGGCTTTATGCAGTTTTTCCGCATCCGTGAAAAATCAATGACCATGGCGGAATTGCTCACCGGCTCGCGCAAAACCTACGGCCTGAACCTGATTGGGGGTATTCGTCGCGATGTGCTCAAAGAGCAGCGCGTCAAGACCATCCAGCTCGTGCGCGAGATGCGTGCCGAAGTCACACAGCTGGTGGATATGCTGCTCTCCACCCCTAACATGGCCCAGCGTACGCAGGGCGTCGGTGTGCTCGACAGGCAAATCGCCCGTGACTACAGCCCGGTTGGGCCGTTGATTCGCGGCAGCGGTTTCAACCGCGATATGCGTTTTGATCACCCTTATGCCGACTACGGCAACCTGCCAAAAACCCTGTTCAGCTGGCCGAATGGCGATGTTTTCTCCCGCGTAATGGTGCGTGTGAAAGAGGTGTTCGACTCACTGTCGATGATCGAATACGCGCTGGATAATTTGCCGAACACGCCGCTTTTGACCGAAGGCTTTACCTATCAGCCACATAAATTTGCCCTCGGCTACGTGGAAGCCCCGCGCGGCGAGGACGTGCACTGGAGCATGCTGGGCGATAACCAGAAGCTGTTCCGCTGGCGCTGCCGTGCGGCCACTTACGCTAACTGGCCGGTGCTGCGCTACATGCTGCGGGGGAACACCGTTTCCGATGCGCCGCTGATCATCGGCAGCCTCGATCCGTGCTACTCCTGTACCGACCGTGTGACCCTGGTGGATGTCCGCAAACGTAAATCCACCACCGTGCCGTACAAAGAGATCGAACGCTACGGTATTGAACGTCGCCACTCGCCGCTGAAATAAGGAAGATACGATGCTTAAATTGTTGAAAACTATTCTCAGGGCGGGCGATGTGACGGTGAAATACCCGTTTGCACCCCTGGACGTCTGCCCCGGTTTTCGCGGCAGACCGGAGCTGGATGCGCAGCAGTGCATTGCCTGCGGTGCCTGCACCACCGCCTGCCCGGCCAACGCCCTGACGATGGAAACCTTCCCCGCAGACAACGCCCGCGTCTGGCAGCTGTTTATTGGCCGCTGCATCTACTGCGGGCGCTGCGAAGAAGTCTGCCCGACTCACGCCATCCGCCTGACCGAAGATTTCGAACTGGCGGTCACCCGCAAAGCCGATCTGTATTCCCGCGCCACGTTCCGCTTGCAGCACTGCTCTGAATGCCACCAACCGTTTGCCCCGGAGAAATCAGTCGCGTTAGCCGTTGAGTTGCTGGCCATGCAGCAGGCGAAACCGGAGCTTATCGACACGCTGCGAGCGCAGGCGCAGGTCTGCCCGGCCTGTAAACGCCGCGCTGCGCTGGAACATCGCGGTAGCACCAACGTTCATTACTATCTTAAGGAGCAAGCATGAGCGCAGATTCCCTGATGCTAACGCAGCATGTCAGCCAGCCGATTTCGCTGGATGAACAGACGCAGCAAATGAAGCAGGTACTGCTGCGTGATATCAAGCGTTCTGCTTACGTCTACCGCGTGGACTGCGGCGGCTGCAACGGCTGCGAAATTGAAATTTTCTCCGCCATTACGCCGCTGTTCGACGCTGAACGCTTTGGTATCAAAGTGGTGGCCTCCCCGCGCCATGCCGATATTTTGCTGTTCACCGGCGCAGTCACCCGTGCGATGCGCATGCCTGCCCTGCGCGCCTGGCACTCAGCGCCCGATCATAAAATCGCCATCTCCTACGGTGCCTGTGGCGTTGGGGGCGGCATTTTCCACGACCTGTACTGCGTATGGGGTGGCAGCGACACCATCGTGCCGATTGATGTGTGGATCCCCGGCTGCCCGCCGACACCCGCCGCCACCATCCACGGGTTTGCGGTGGCGCTGGGGCTGCTGGAGCAGAAACTGCACGCCATTGATTATCAGCAGGGCGATAACGAAGTCGCCGCCGTACGCTGGCCGACGGTGCCGGTGGCCCTGCGCGTGCACATTGAGCGACTGGCCCGCCAGCTCGCGGGTTACCGCCAGGGTCGCGACATTGCCGATCGCTTCTTTGCGTTGTTGACCGAAGGTGAGCCAGACCAGCGCATTGCGCGCCTTCACGGCTGGCTTCAGCAGGCGGCAGACCCGCGTCTGACCTCGATTGTGCAGCAACTGATTGTCGAAATGGAGCGCCAGCATGGCTGAATACGGCGGAAAAGTGATGTTCTGGACACTGCGACAGAAGTTCGTCGATGACAGCGTCAATGTGGAAGAAAAGAGTCGCCAGGTGATGTACTACTCGCTGGCCATCGGTCACCACGTAGGGGTGATCGACTGCCTCAACGTGGTGCTGGAGTGCCCGCTCGACCAGTATGAAGCCTGGCTGGGATTACTCGAAGGGGAAGCCCTGCGCAAAATGCGCGGGTTGCTGACCTTCGGGGAAATAGTCATTGATGCCAGCCACGTGAACACCCTCGCCCCGGCGTTTGCCCGGCTGGCGGCAGAAGCCGACGCCCCCTGGCGCGTCTGGAGTGAACAAATGCTCCAGCATTTACAAGATATTGCGCAGGAACCCGCGATCTATCTGATGGTGCGCCTGTTGCGCTAAATCATAGGTATTATCAATGCCTACCCAATTAGTATGACAATTAATGCATACGTGAAGCGGATAACACTACAATAAACAGGGTTATCGTAGGATAATACGTGGCTCCGCTTGCTTACCGATGAAAAAAATCACGCTAACACAACGGTTAAGGAGGTCGCCCAATGCTGGCCTTTACTCACTTTCGTTTGCTTTTGTGTGCAATTGATTCTGAAAGGATGCAGTCCCCATGATTTTACAGCGCTTGCTGGAACAAAAAGACAAGGCGTCCGTGCTGCGGGCGTTCATCCCCCTACCGCCTCCCTTTAGCCCCGTCCAGTTTGTCGAATTACGCCTCGGTGATGCCTGTTTTTATCGCTGCTTCGATGATGGTAGCGACGCGTTTTCTCCTCATGAGTATGAAGGCCAGGTCAGCGACAGCTCGAGCCATATGATCCTGCTCGCCGGTGACACCATGGCGGAGCTGCGTTTTGCCCGCACTGACGGCGGCGTATTTTGCGCTAAAGACAATACGATGTTCGCCTGGCTCGCCCGGCTCGCCACGCAGGGGCTGGAGGGGGATATCACGCGGGATAGTCTGGAAACCACCATGGCAACGCTGCAGCAGGAGCGTGACCATGACCGGGTGCTGGTCGATATCACCAATACCGTGCTGTCGCATCTGGATATTGATGAACTGGTCGTCGACGTGTCGCGCGAAATCCACCGTTTCTTTGGCGTGGACAACGTTAGCCTTGTGCTGCGCGATGCCATGCGATCCCGCCAGTTGATGTGGCATTCGACCGATTTCACCGCACCTCAACCCGTCAGCCAGCACCACCCTTTACGCAGCGAAAGCCCATTATTGCTCAGCGCGCTCAACGAAAATCATGCCTCTCTGCTGCAAAAAAAGAACGACCCGCAGCCGTGGCTAAGCGATCCGCTGCTTGCGTCGCTGGCAGCACAGGATCTGGAGGCCGTGTTTATTCTGCCGCTGGCCTTTAGTCACCAGTCGACGGGCGTGCTGGTGCTGTCCCATGGGGATATGTCGATATTTAGCCCGCAAAACTGTCGATTACTTCGCCAGATTGCCGACAGAATTGGCATCGCCGTCGATAATGCCGAGGCCTACCGTAAAGTCACCCACCTGAAAGAAAACCTCAAAAGCGAGAACAGTAAACTTAACGAACAGATGCTTTCTAATCAGAGCTTTGGCGACATCATTTACCAAAGCGATGCCATGCGTGACGTGCTCCAGCAGGTCGACATTGTTGCCCTCAGCGACAGCACGGTGTTGATTCTCGGCGAGACGGGCACCGGCAAAGAGGTCATTGCCCGCGCTATTCATCAGCTGAGCCTGCGTAAAGACAAGCCGCTGGTGAAAATTAACTGTGCGGCTATTCCCTCCAGCCTGCTGGAAAGTGAGCTTTTTGGCCACGACAAAGGGGCCTTCACCGGGGCAATCAACACCCACCGTGGGCGCTTTGAGATGGCCGATGGCGGCACATTGTTCCTCGATGAAATTGGCGATATGCCCATCGAACTGCAGCCGAAATTGCTGCGTGTGTTGCAGGAGCGCGAAATTGAGCGCATCGGCGGCACGCGAACCATCCCGGTTAACGTGCGGGTCATTGCCGCCACCAACCGCGATTTGAAACAGATGGTGATTGACCGCGAGTTTCGTAACGATCTGTTCTATCGCCTGAACGTCTTCCCGTTGATGCTGCCGCCGCTGCGCGACCGCCCGGACGACATCCCCCTGCTCGCCCGCTACTTCACCAAAAAGCTGTCGCGTCGGCTGAACCGTTCTGTCGACACCATTCCTGCTGAGGCGATGCGCCAGCTCATGCGCTACGAGTGGCCGGGCAACGTACGCGAGCTGGAAAACATCATTGAACGTGCGGTGCTGCTCTCAAGGGACAATACCCTGAGCCTGCACCTGAACGCCCAGCCCACCAGCATGGTTCAACCGGTGGCGCACGATCCGTTCCCGTTCCCGCTGCCAAAAGTGGCGGAGATGATGCACACCGAGCCGCCTGAAAATGACGAGGAAGAACGTCAGCGCATCATTCAGGTTCTGCGAGAAACGAATGGCATTGTTGCGGGTCCGCGCGGTGCTGCCTCTAAACTCGGCATGAAACGCACCACCCTGCTGTCTCGTATGCAGCGCCTGGGAATTGCTGTGCGGGAAGTGCTGTGATCCTGGTTTTCCCCTGCTGTTAAGTGTGAGCTAATTAACGCTTTCACCACCAGAAAATATCCCTGACTGGTACGCCCTATGCATATCACGGCGAGTGTCAATATTGTCCCCCTCTATCGGGTTCGCCTTATTCGCGTAGATATCAGGAGATATTCATGGATACCAGCAATGCGTTTGATCTGCGGCTTCCCGCAGAAATGGCAAAAGTTGCCGAACAGGCCGGATTATATAAAGTCAGCAAGAAGAAAGAATTGTCCTTCTTTCTTGCCGTGACCGCAGGGGTATTTATTTCGATTGCCTTCGTTTTTTATATTACCGTGACCACCGGCCCAGCCCCGGCCACTGCGCTGGCTAAACTGGCGGGGGGCGTATGCTTCTCTCTGGGGCTGATTCTGGTGGTGGTATGTGGTGCCGATCTCTTCACGTCCACCGTACTGACGGTGATGGCAAAAGCCAGCGGCTTAATCAGCTGGGGGCAGCTCATCATGAACTGGATAGTGGTCTATCTGGGCAATCTGGTGGGTGCGTTATTCTTTGTCGCCCTGATCTGGTTTGCCGGGCAATATATGAACGGCAACGGCTTGTGGGGGCTGAATGTATAACAAACTGCCGACCATAAAATGCATCACACCTTTATTGAGGCGGTCTGTCTTGGCACACTGTGTAATTTAATGGTATGCCTCGCGGTGTGGATGAGCTATTCCGGCCACACGCTGACGGATAAAATTATGGCCATGTTGTTGCCCATCGGCATGTTTGTCGCCAGCGGCTTTGAACACAGCATCGCCAATATGTTTCTTATTCCACTGGCTATTCTCATTCGTGATTTCGCCCCGGACAGCTTCTGGACGGCGATACACTCATCTGCCGATAATTTCCCCGCATTAACCGTCGGCAATTTTATTACTGCGAATCTGATTCCGGTGACCATTGGCAATATTATCGGTGGCGGGTTACTGGTGGGCGTGACCTACTGGATTATTTATTTGCGGAATCAGAATACTGGGCATTGAGCATAATAATCCCACAACCCTCTCTAGTGGGTTGAGAGATCCCCACAAAAGAATACAAGCACTGACGGCCCCCTCTCCTCTTTGGGGAGAGGGCTGGGGTGAGGGGAAACATGCGGCTCTGATAGTCATTCCGTTCACCTTATGTTCCTTGCTTCTCTGTCGCTCCAGAACCCGTGAACGTGCCAGGGCGGTTCACCGCCACCGCCCTGGCGACCCGGGCTCCCGGCCAGGAAAATCGCCGCTGGCGCGGTCCACTCAGCGTATTCCTTCAGGCTTATCGGGGACGGGCGGATGAAACGTCCCTGTAAAACCGCCCTCGCCGCGCATCCATGCGCGTCGCCCCGGCCTTACGGATACACTTCGTCGATTTTCAGCCGGACCCAGTCATCGCTGCGACTGCTTTATTCTCATTGCGCAGTTTTATCGCTGCAAAACGTAATATTACTGAGGCTCCCTCAACCTTAAGGGAGAATTGTGGCGTCAATGCGGGTCATCCACCACCACGGCATCCGGCCAGGCATGAATCACCGCCTTGACCAGGGTCGCCAGCGGGATAGCAAAGAAGACGCCCCAGAAGCCCCACAGGCCGCCGAAAATGATCACCGACAGAATAATGACCAGCGGGTGCAAATTCACTGCTTCTGAGAAGAGCACCGGCACCAGCAGGTTACCGTCCAGCCCCTGAATAATCAGGTAGACGGCAAAACAGCTCCAGAACTCCGTTCCCGCGCCAAACTGAAACAGCGCCACGCAAACCACCGGGATGGTGACCACAAACGCGCCAATATAGGGAATCAGCACCGAGAATCCCACCAGCACGGCGAGCAGCAGCGAGTAGTTAAGGCCAAAGAGTAAAAAGCCAAACCAGGTGGCAACACCCACCACAATCATTTCCAGCACTTTGCCACGGATATAGTTGGTGATTTGCTGGTTCATTTCTTTCCAGACCTGGCCTGCCAGCCCACGGTTGCGCGGCAGCACGCGGCGCACGGCGTTGAGCATTTGCTCTTTGTCTTTCACCAGGAAGAAGACCATCAGCGGCACCAGCACCAGATAGACTGCCAGCGTCAGCAGCCCCACCAGGGAGGCGAGGGAATATTTGACGACCGAATCGCCCATGCCAAGCATCCGGGTGCGCATGTTTTCCGCCATCGCATCAATAATCCCGGCGTCCATTAACATCGGGTAGCGTCGCGGCAGCGTGGCGGCGTAGTCAGAGAGTTTGTTGAGCATGCCCGGCATGTCGCGAATAAGGTTCATCCCCTGCTGCCAGGCCACCGGCATCACCACAAAGGCCATCACCATCAGGATGCCGACAAACAGAATGAGGACCATGGAGGCCGCCCAGCGGCGGGAGAAACCGATACGCTCCAGGCGCACCGTCGGCCACTCAAGCAGGTACGCCAGCACCAGTGCGACCAAAAGCGGCGCGAGCAGACCATTGAAAAAGAAGAGGATAATAAAACCGGCCAGCAGAATAACCAGCAGCGCAATCGCTTCAGGGTCACTAAAGCGGCGACGATACCACTGCATCAACAATTCGAGCATATGTTCCTTCCGGGGAAGCCGGATTGAGCGGTGTGAGTGGTGGAAGTGTATCGAAATGTCACAGAAAAGACTTCGCTTTTTATCGCCTTTAGCGGAAACATTGCCGTGGGGTAAAAAGATTTTAATCCTCAGATAACGCAGCTAAACTCCCTCTTCCAGAGCGCAGGAACAAACGCCAGCGTCGTTGGTCAAACGGAAACACCCAATATACAGGAATGAGGTTATGTTCAGGCAGTTGAAGAAAACGCTGGTCGCAACCCTGATCGCCGCCGTGACCATTGGTCAGGCAGCGCCCGCTTTTGCGGATTCGGCAGACAGCCTGCCGGATATGGGAACCTCCGCAGGAAGCACCCTGTCCATCGGTCAGGAAATGCAGATGGGCGATTACTACGTGCGCCAGCTGCGCGGCAGTGCGCCCCTGATTAACGATCCCTTGCTGGTGCAGTACATCAATTCGCTCGGCATGCGGCTGGTTGCGCACGCCGATTCGGTGAAAACGCCGTTCCATTTTTACCTTGTCAATAATGACGAAATCAACGCCTTCGCCTTCTTTGGCGGCAATGTGGTGCTGCATTCGGCGCTGTTCCGCTATTCCGACAACGAAAGCCAGCTGGCATCGGTCATGGCGCACGAAATCTCCCACGTCACGCAGCGCCACCTGGCCCGTGCGATGGAAGACCAGAAACGCAGCGCTCCGCTAACCTGGGCGGGTGCGCTCGGTTCCATTCTGCTGGCGATGGCCAATCCGCAGGCAGGCATGGCCGCACTGACCGGTACGCTTGCCGGTACGCGCCAGGGCATGATCAGCTTTACGCAGCAAAACGAGCAGGAAGCGGACCGCATTGGTATCCAGGTGCTGCAACGTTCGGGTTTCGACCCGCAGGCCATGCCGACTTTCCTTGAAAAATTGCTCGACCAGGCGCGTTACTCCAGCCGACCGCCGGAAATTTTGCTGACTCACCCCCTGCCGGAAAGCCGTCTCTCCGATGCCCGTAACCGTGCTAACCAGATGCGCCCGGTAGTTGTGCAGTCATCGGAAGATTTCTACCTCGCCAAAGCGCGTGCACTAGGGATGTATAACTCCGGTCGTAATCAGCTTACCGGTGACATGCTTGATGCCTGGGCCAAAGGCAACGTGCGTGAACAGCGCGCCGCCCAATATGGGCGCGCATTACAGGCGATGGACAGCAAAAACTTCGCCGATGCGGCCAAAACGCTGCAACCGCTGCTCAGTGCCGATCCGAATAATGCCTGGTTCCTCGATCTGGCAACCGACATTGATTTAGGGCAGAACAAAAGCGCGGATGCCATTAACCGGCTGAAAAATGCCAAAGAGATCAGAACCAATCCGGTGCTGCAGCTGAACCTTGCGAATGCGTATTTAACCGGCGGGCAGCCAGCAGAAGCGGAAAAAATTCTTAACCGCTTTACCTTTAGCTGGAAAGAAGACGTCAACGGTTGGGAGTTACTTGCCCAGACCGAAGCCGCACTAAATCATCGCGATCTGGAGCTGGCAGCCCGTGCCGAGGGCCAGGCCCTGGTCGGACGCCTGGATCAGGCCATCACCCTGCTCAGCAGTGCCAGCACCCAGGTCAAACTGGGCAGCCTGCAGCAGGCGCGTTATGACGCCCGTATCGACCAGCTTCGCCAGCTACAGAAAACATTCCGCCCGTATGAAAAGATGTAATCAGGAGAGAAAATGACCGACGCGGTGAAAATTTACCATAACCCTCGCTGCTCCAAGAGCCGCGAAACCCTGAATTTACTCAAGGAAAATGGCGTTGAACCTGAGGTGGTGTTGTATCTGGACACCCCTGCCGATGCCGCGACGATTCAGTCACTGCTCAAAATGCTGGGCATGACCAGCGCGCGCGAGCTGATGCGTCAGAAAGAGGATCTCTACAAGTCTTTGGATCTGGGCAACGGTGCACTGTCAGAGAAAGCGCTGATTCAGGCGATGGTCGAGAATCCGAAGCTGATGGAGCGCCCGATTGTGGTCGCCAACGGCAAGGCGCGTATTGGTCGCCCGCCGGAGCAGGTGCTTGAGATAATCAACTGATGGCCGCGTGCCCGGTGGCGTGCTGCTTACCGGGCCTACAGTTTGAGGATGTCTTTGACGAAGGGAATGGTCAGTTTGCGTTGTGCGGTGATCGACGCGCGATCGAGTTCATCTAACGTATCAAACAGCGTGCGCATTTCGCGGTCCAGACGCTTAAGCAGAAAACGCCCCACATCTTCCGGCAGTTCAAATCCACGCAGTCTTGCACGCAGTTGCAATGCCAGCAGTTTGTCTTCATCCGAGAGCGGCTGCAGCTTGTAGATTTGCCCCCAGTCCAGGCGCGACGCCAGATCTGGCAGCCCCAGATTCAGCTGGCGCGGTGGCCTGTCGCCGGTGATCAGCAGACGTGTTTTACCCGATTCCAGAATGCGATTGTAGAGATTAAACATCGCCATTTCCCAGAGCTCATCGCCCGCAATACACTCGATGTTGTCGATGCAGACCAGCGATAACTGCTCCATGCCGTCCAGGACTTCAGGCACAAACCAGGTGCGTTTATCCAGCGGTACGTAGCCCACCGCATCGCCACGTTGCGACAGCTCCGCGCAGGCAGCATGCAGCAAATGGCTGCGACCAGCGCCTTCACGCGACCAGAAATAGATGTATCCGCTGTGCTCCTGGCGAAGGACATTCTGCAACGCCGCCAGTAAAGAAGGGTTGTCGCCCGGCCAGAAACTCGCGAAAGTTTCATCGTCAGGGAGATAGAGTGGCAGGGAAAGCTGTGCCGGTGTGTTCAGACGTACCTCAACAGGGCTTTAACAAAACGCAGCGAGTTTACCATAAAACTGCGCTGCGTTTGAACCGGGCATCGCGCCCGGTTTACTGGCAAGACTTAGTGCGTTTTCGCTTCGCTGTCATCGGCATCCAGCACCACTTCTTCCGGGCGCAGCACGCTGATGAGTTTGAAGATCAGACTTAAGCCCACGCCGACGATGGTCGCCAGCGCCATGCCTTTCAACTCAGCCGCGCCAATGTGCACTTTCGCGCCGCTCACGCCGATGATCAGAATGACCGAGGTCAGGATCAGGTTTTGCGCTTTGCTGTAATCCACTTTGGATTCGATCAGCACGCGAATACCGGATGCGCCGATTACCCCGTACAACAGCAGAGAAACGCCGCCCATCACCGGAACAGGGATAATCTGAATCGCCGCCGCCAGTTTGCCCACACAAGAGAGCAGAATCGCAATGATAGCCGCGCCGCCAATCACCCAGGTGCTGTACACGCGGGTGATCGCCATCACGCCAATGTTCTCGCCGTAGGTGGTGTTCGGTGTGGAACCGAAGAAACCGGAGAAAATGGTGGAAAGGCCGTTGGCAAACATGGAGCGGTGCAGGCCCGGATCGCGAATCAGGTCTTTTTTGACGATGTTTGCGGTAACCACCAGGTGGCCTACGTGCTCAGCAATAACCACCAGTGACGCAGGCAAAATGGTGAAAATAGCGAACCATTCAAAGCGCGGGGTGTAGAAGGTCGGCAGCGCGAACCAGTGCGCCTGGGCAATCGGGGTGAAATCCACCACGCCCATGGCGAAGGAGAGCGCATAGCCTGCCAGCACGCCGATCAGAATCGGGATAATCGCCATGAAGCCGCGGAACAGCACGGAACCAAACACCGTTACGCCCAGCGTCACCAGCGAGATGACCACGGTTTTTGTATCCGCAGACTGCCCTTCAGCAGGCAGTAAACCGGCCATGCCCGCAGCCACACCGGCCAGCTCCAGACCGATGACGGCAACGATTGCGCCCATTGCCGCAGGAGGGAACATCACGTCCAGCCAGCCCGTACCCGCTTTCTTCACAATGAAGGCCACGATACAGAACAAGACGCCGCACATGATAAAGCCACCCAGCGCCACTTCGTAACCCAGTGGCAGAAGCAGCAGTACCGGTGAAATAAAGGCGAAGCTCGACCCCAGGTATGCCGGAATTTTGCCTTTACAGATAAAGAGATACAGCAGCGTGCCGACACCGTTAAACAGCAGCACGGTGGCCGGGTTAATGTGAAACAGGATTGGCACCAGCACGGTTGCGCCAAACATGGCGAACAAGTGCTGCAAACTAAGCGGGATTGTCTGTAAAAGCGGCGGTCTTTCACTCACCCCGATAGCACGGCGCGTCATAGTGTCTTCCTCTAAGTTCTAAGTGGTGTTGTTTGTGTTCCGCTCATCGTTCATCGCACCGTCTGGTGAACGGCGTGAGGAATTCAGGTGGATTCTGTTCTGGTTTACGCCAAAAAAAAGCCGACTTTCAAAGTCGGCTTTTATTTTTAAAGCATTTACTTGGTACCAAAAATTTTGTCGCCAGCGTCGCCGAGGCCCGGGATGATGTACCCGTGCTCGTTGAGGCCTTTATCGATGGACGCGGTGTACAGCTCAACGTCCGGGTGCGCTTTCTCCAGCGCGGCGAGGCCTTCCGGTGCAGCTACCAACACCAATACTTTGATGCTGTGGCAGCCCGCGTTTTTCAGCAGGTCGATGGTGGCAATCATAGAGCCACCGGTCGCCAGCATCGGGTCAACGACCAGCGCCATACGCTCGTCGATGTTAGAAACCAGTTTCTGGAAGTAAGGTACCGGCTCCAGCGTCTCTTCGTTACGGTAGATACCGACCACGCTGATACGTGCACTTGGAACGTGTTCCAGTACGCCTTCCATCATGCCAAGACCGGCACGCAGAATCGGTACAACGGTGATTTTCTTGCCTTTGATTTGCTCAACTTCAACCGGGCCATTCCAGCCCTCAATCACGACGCGCTCTGTTTCCAGATCCGCTGTCGCTTCATAGGTCAGCAAACTACCGACTTCCGAGGCGAGTTCACGAAAGCGTTTGGTGCTGATGTCATTCTCACGCATCAGGCCCAGCTTGTGTTTGACGAGTGGGTGTTTTACTTCCACAACCTTCATACTCTTCTCCTTCCTCAAAAAGGTGGTAGCCACAAAAAAAATCGCCGGATTATACCGCTTTTTTTCCGTTGCGCTACAGGTACGACGTTGATCCGGATCAAACAGACTGGAAAAGAGTATATCCTAAGAATCCTCACTGCCCTGAAATAATGGACTCGCAAACGTTTGCCTTCACTGTTAGAATTGCGCCGAATTTTATTTCTATAACCTGTTTCGTTCGGGTGTCAGCCTGAAATATGACGGGTGAACCGCAAGCAAACGCGTGGGGACTCAAGCAGTGACCGATAAAACCTCTCTTAGCTACAAAGATGCCGGTGTTGATATCGACGCAGGTAATGCTCTGGTAGACCGAATCAAAGGCGTAGTGAAGAAAACCCGTCGTCCGGAAGTTATGGGCGGTTTGGGTGGCTTCGGCGCGCTGTGCGCATTGCCGCAAAAATATCGCGAGCCAGTTCTGGTTTCCGGCACTGACGGCGTGGGTACAAAACTGCGTCTGGCGATGGATCTGAAACGTCACGACAGCATCGGCATCGATCTGGTCGCCATGTGCGTGAACGATCTGGTGGTACAGGGCGCTGAGCCGCTGTTCTTCCTCGACTATTACGCGACCGGTAAACTGGACGTGGACACCGCGTCCAGCGTTATTACCGGCATCGCGGAAGGCTGCCTGCAGTCTGGCTGTGCGCTGGTCGGCGGCGAAACCGCTGAAATGCCAGGCATGTACCACGGCGAAGATTACGACGTTGCAGGCTTCTGCGTCGGCGTTGTCGAGAAATCAGAAATCATCGACGGCTCTAAAGTGACCGATGGCGATGTGCTGATTGCGCTGGCCTCCAGCGGTCCGCATTCCAATGGCTATTCGCTGGTGCGTAAAGTCATCGAAGTGAGCGGTTGTGACCCGGAAACGACTCAGCTTGAAGGTAAATCCCTGGCTGATCACCTACTGACCCCAACCCGCATCTACGTGAAATCTATCCTTGAGCTTATCGAAAATGTCGATGTGCATGCGATTGCGCACCTGACCGGTGGCGGCTTCTGGGAAAACATTCCGCGCGTGCTGCCAGACAACACCCAGGCGGTGATTGATGAATCCTCCTGGCAGTGGCCAGCCGTGTTCGACTGGCTGCAAACCGCCGGTAACGTCAGCCGCCATGAAATGTACCGCACCTTCAACTGTGGCGTGGGCATGGTCATTGCACTGCCAGAAGCGGAAGTGGAAAAGGCAATCGCACTGTTGAATGCAAAAGGTGAAAACGCGTGGAGAATCGGTATTATCAAAGCCTCCGACTCCAGTGAACGCGTGGTCATTGAATGAAAAATATTGTGGTGCTCATTTCCGGTAACGGAAGCAATTTGCAGGCGATCATTGATGCCTGCAAACAGAAGAAAATCAGTGGCACCATCAGGGCAGTATTCAGTAACAAGGCCGACGCGTTCGGCCTTGAACGTGCGCGGGAAGCCAGTATTCCCGCTCATGCCCTTCTGGCCTCTCAGTTCGCCAGCCGTGAAGGCTTTGACCGCGAACTGATGCAGGAAATTGATGCCTACGCGCCGGATCTGGTCGTGCTGGCGGGCTATATTCGTATTCTCAGCCCGGCATTTGTCGCCCATTACACCGGCCGCTTGATCAATATCCACCCTTCCCTGTTGCCCAAATATCCCGGTTTACACACGCACCGCCAGGTGCTTGAAAACGGCGATGAAACCCATGGCACCACCGTGCATTTCGTCACCGACGAACTGGACGGCGGCCCGGTGATTTTGCAGGCGCAAATTCCGGTGTTTGAAGGCGATTCGGAAGAGGATATCACCGCCCGCGTACAGACCCAGGAACACGCGATTTACCCGCTCGTGGTCAGCTGGTTTCTTGATGGCCGCCTTGCCATGCAGGAAGGCAAAGCCTGGCTGGATGGCGTCTGTTTACCGGCTCAAGGCTACGCAGCGGATTAGCCCTGTTTTCCGTTATCTGCGCGTGACTTAAGGTTGCGCGCAACATCTTTATCCGGGCAAAAACGGATTACTGTCATACTTATCTGTCACAGTTGGACATCTGATGGCAAAGCTCGCCATAATATGGGGTGTCTTTCTCACGCGAACGCCAATAACGTTTACCTGCACATGAGGACACCGCCTGGCGAGAAGGAATTGCCGTGTCCCGAGAGTTAACTGGAGTGTAAGCTGTAATGGGTCAGGAAAAGCTATATCTGGAAAAAGAACTGAGTTGGTTGTGCTTCAACGAGCGCGTGCTTCAGGAAGCGGCGGACAAAAGTAACCCGCTGATTGAGCGTATGCGTTTTTTGGGCATTTATTCCAATAACCTTGATGAGTTCTATAAGGTCCGCTTCGCAGAACTTAAACGCCGTATCATTATTAGCGAAGAGCAAGGACAAGGAACCAACACCCAATCGCGTCATTTGCTGGGTAAAATCCAGACCAGAGTACTTAAAGCCGATCAGGAATTTGACACGCTTTATAATGACCTGCTGCTGGAAATGGCCCGTAATCAAATCTTCCTGATTAACGAACGCCAGCTCTCCGTCAACCAGCAAACCTGGCTGCGTCACTATTTCAAACAGTACTTACGCCAGCACATCACCCCGACGCTGATTAATCGCGAAACCAATCTGATCCGTTTCTTAAAAGACGATTACACCTATCTGGCGGTCGAGATTATCCGTGGGGATGCTATTCGTTACGCACTGCTGGAGATCCCGTCAGACAAGGTTCCACGCTTTGTGAACCTGCCGCCGGAAGCGCCGCGTCGCCGTAAACCGATGATCCTGCTCGATAACATCCTGCGTTACTGCCTGGATGATATTTTCAGCGGCTTCTTTGATTACGACTCGCTGAATGCCTACTCGATGAAAATGACCCGTGACGCCGAATATGACCTGGTGCACGAGATGGAATCGAGCCTGATGGAGCTGATGTCTTCGAGCCTGAAACAACGCCTGACCGCGGAGCCGGTGCGCTTTGTTTATCAGCGTGACATGCCGGATGCGATGGTCGAAATGCTGCGCGAGAAACTGACCATCTCCCGTTTTGACTCCATCATCCCTGGCGGCCGTTACCACAACTTCAAAGACTTCATCGGCTTCCCGAACGTCGGCAAAGCCAACCTGGTGAACAAGCCGTTGCCACGCCTGCGCCACATCTGGTTCGACAAATTCCGTAACGGATTTGATGCGATTCGCGAGCGTGATGTGCTGCTCTACTATCCGTATCACACCTTCGAACACGTGCTCGAACTGTTGCGTCAGGCGTCATTTGACCCCAGCGTGCTGGCCATTAAAATCAATATTTACCGCGTGGCAAAAGACTCACGCATTATTGATGCGATGATCCACGCCGCCCACAACGGCAAAAAAGTGACCGTGGTCGTGGAATTGCAGGCGCGCTTTGACGAAGAAGCTAATATTCATTGGGCCAAACGTCTGACGGAAGCGGGCGTGCAGGTTATCTTCTCTGCACCGGGTCTGAAAATTCACGCCAAGCTGTTCCTCATCTCCCGTATGGAAGGGGAAGAGATTGTGCGTTATGCCCACATCGGCACCGGTAACTTCAACGAAAAGACGGCGCGTATCTATACCGACTACTCGTTACTGACCGCCGATGCGCGTATTACCAACGAAGTTCGCCGGGTGTTCAGTTTTATCGAGAACCCTTACCGTCCGGTGCATTTCGATTATTTGCTGGTTTCGCCGCAAAACTCGCGTCCATTGCTCTATGAGATGATCGACAAAGAGATTTCGAATGCGCAGAAAGGCATCCCTGCGGGCATTACCCTGAAAATCAACAACCTGGTTGATAAAGGACTGGTTGACCGTCTGTATGCGGCCTCCAGTTCCGGCGTGCAGGTTAACCTGCTGGTACGTGGTATGTGCTCACTGATCCCCCAGCTGGAGGGCATCAGCGATAATATTCGCGTAATTAGCGTCGTTGACCGTTTCCTCGAGCACGATCGCATCTATATTTTTGATAACGGTGGCGACAAGAAAGTGTATCTGTCGTCGGCCGACTGGATGACGCGAAATATCGATTACCGTATCGAAGTGGCAGCACCGTTGCTGGACCCGCGCCTTAAGCAACAGGTCCTGGATATCATCGACATTCTGTTCAGTGATACCGTCAAAGCGCGCTACGTCGATAAAGAGCTGAGTAATCGTTATGTGCCGCGCGGTAACCGCCGCAAAGTACGCGCACAACTCGCGATTCATGAATATCTGACTTCACTTGAACAGCCTGATTAATCTATGCCGATAAATGACAACACACCACGACCGCAGGAGTTTGCGGCGGTCGATTTGGGTTCCAACAGTTTTCATATGGTGATCGCGCGCGTTGTGGATGGTGCGATGCAGATCATTGGCCGCCTCAAACAACGCGTGCATCTGGCTGATGGCCTGGATGCAAACAGTATGCTGAGCGAAGAAGCGATGGAGCGCGGGCTGAGCTGCCTGTCTCTTTTCGCCGAACGTCTGCAAGGCTTCGAGCCTTCCAGCGTCTGCATCGTGGGCACGCATGCCCTGCGCCAGGCGCGCAATGCCGCTGAGTTTCTCAAACGTGCTGAAGAGGTGATTCCCTATCCGATAGAGATAATCTCCGGTAACGAAGAAGCCCGTCTGATTTTTATGGGCGTTGAGCACACGCAGCCAGAAAAGGGCCGCAAGCTGGTTATCGATATCGGTGGCGGCTCAACGGAGCTGGTGATTGGTGAAGATTTCGAACCCCGTCTGGTGGAAAGCCGCCGTATGGGTTGCGTCAGCTTTGCCCAGACCTACTTCCCTGGCGGCGCACTGAATCGCGAGAGCTTCCAGCGCGCCCGCATGTCAGCGGTGCAAAAACTGGAAACCCTGGCCTGGCAGTACCGCATCCAGGGCTGGAATGTCGCGCTCGGAGCATCAGGCTCCATCAAAGCCGCACATGAAGTGCTGCTGGCGATGGGAGAGAAAGACGGTTTCATCACGCCAGAGCGCCTCGATAAGCTGGTCACCGAAGTACTGAAGTTCAAGAATTTCGACGAGCTCAGCCTGCCGGGTCTGTCCGAAGAACGTAAAGCGGTCTTCGTGCCGGGCCTGTCGATCCTGTGCGGCGTGTTTGATGCACTGGCCATTCGCGAGCTGCGCCTGTCTGATGGCGCGCTGCGTGAAGGCGTGCTGTACGAAATGGAAGGTCGCTTCCGTCATCAGGATATCCGCAGCCGCACGGCGCAGGCGCTGGCGAACCACTACAATATCGACAGAGAGCAGGCCCGCCGCGTGCTGGAAACCACCACGCACATGTTTGATCAGTGGCAGGCACAAAACCCGAAGCTGGCAAACCCACAACTGGCTGCCCTGCTGAAATGGGCGGTGATGCTCCACGAAGTGGGACTGAACATTAACCACAGCGGCATGCACCGCCACTCTGCGTATATCCTCCAGCACAGTGATTTGCCGGGCTTCAATCAGGAGCAGCAGCTGATGATGGCGACCCTGGTGCGCTATCATCGTAAAGGCATCAAGCTGGACGATGTGCCGCGCTTTACCCTGTTCCGCAAGAAGCAATTCCTGCCGCTGGTGCAGATTTTACGCCTTGGCGTACTGCTCAATAACCAGCGTCAGGCAACCACCACGCCACCGACGCTGCGTTTGACCACGGACGATAACCACTGGACGCTCAGCTTCCCGCACGACTGGTTCAGCCAGAATGCGCTGGTGCTGTTCGATCTGGAGAAAGAGCAGGACTACTGGGAATCGGTCACCGGCTGGCGACTCAAGATTGAAGAAGAACAAGCACCGGAAGTCGCGGCCTGACATCAGGCCGCTTCATGCTGTACAGCCAGGCTCTCCAGTGGCTCTGGCTTACCAATCAAATAGCCCTGTAAATAATCGATACCCAGCGCAATGGCTGCGCTGCGTATCTCTTCACTTTCAACGTACTCTGCAACCACCAGCATTCGTTTCATTCGCGCTAAATGGCAAATAGACGCCACAATCTGATAGTCCAGGCTATTGGAGACAATGTTGCGAATAAAGCTGCCATCGATTTTGAGGATGTCTGCGTTCACATTCTTCAGACGGGCGTAGCTCGCGTAGCCAGTACCAAAATCATCAATCGCCACCCGGCAGCCCATTTTCTGTAACTGGCTCAGCGTCTGGTTTGCCTGATGAATATTCGACAGCGAATTACTTTCGGTAATTTCAAAAATGAGCTGCCAGGCTTCAATGCCGTACTTACGCAACAAGCGCCCAACTTCCAGGGAAAACTGTGCCCGACACACGGAGGTCGGCGACAGGTTGATGGCAAAGCGCTGACCGGGCAACCGCTCCCGGTGCGAGGCCATAAAGCTCAGCACATGTTCAACCACCCACAAATCGATGCGGGAAGACAAACCAAACTCATGGGCAATCGGCAGGAAGTCGTCAGGATGAATGTACTCGCCATTCTCCTCTTTCATGCGCAGGAGGATTTCGTGGTAGTTGTCGCCACGCATGCCAACAATCGGCTGCACCATCAGGCTAAAGCGGTTTTCTTCCAGCGCACGCTGCAGGCGGCTCATCATCTCCACCTTGCTTTTCAGGCTGCGCTGTAAGTTAACTGCACCACGGTGCTGCAAGCTTTCCGGGTGATTGGTAGCCAGCGAAAGATCCGCAATCGTGCTCAGTTCCCCCAGCAATAAATAGAGGTGCTGAACCGGCGAGCGCACATAGCAGTAACTCATGCCCACCTGCGGTTGCAGCGGCATGTCATCCCAGGCGAAACGGAACTGTTTGATGCGCTGGTCCAGCTCCTCAACCCGGCTTTGGTGTGACTGAGAATGAAGACGAATAGCCAGGTCATAGCCCGTCAGCAAATACACATCCTCACCTTCCGCCAGAATCGGCCTTAACCACTCCGCCAGTTTTTGCTTGTACTGAATGCGCAGCATGATGCCGTAGTTACGCCCCAATAGCTCCAGTTCCGGGATACGCAACAGACACAACACCGACCAGGGTGACTCCGCAAGTGAACGGCACAATGCCCGCAAATTCGGCATATGAACAACGGGATCGAGATACGCCAGCTGACGGGCGCGCTCATGAAGCTGCCGCTGGCGCGTCGCCAGCAGAGCAACGCTCAGAATAATGGCGGTGTAGACCAGATAGCAGGATGATGCGATCGCCAGCTGAACGTCATAACCAGGGTACGCGGGCAGATAGCGATAGTAATAGTGCACAAAAAGGGTGAGCAGCAGTGCCCACAGCAGTGACATAAAACGATAGCCAAAGCGCATCGATCCCCAGAGCATCACGGGGAGAACCAGCGATAAGGTGTAGTTAGTGCTTAAAATCGAGCTGTTTTCCGTCATCGGCATCAACAGCAACATGACAAGCCCGGCTACCACGGCGAACCAGATAATAAGTTCTGTTCGCGTGACTTTAGGGTCAAATTCATTTCGCAGTTGGGAAAACCAACTTTTCAGATAGCGAGGATGATGGCATGCACGAATCACTAAATAGCTGATGGGTAAGCCAGTCATGGTGCCGACTAACGCCGCCTGGTAATCAATAAGCAGATGAATATTTAGTGTGAGCGTATTGGTATTACTTAACACCGTGTCATAGAGCGACAGCCAGATAACAAACTGCAGAATAGTCATATACAGCGTCGCCGGGCAAAACACCTGCCAGAATAAACGCTGAGCAAAAAGTCTGGCATCACCATAAGCAATATTTTGTCGGCGGGTGACAAATACGCGATAACCACCCCAGCTGAGTAACACCGGCAACAGTAAATGCAGCATTTGCGCGATAAGCTGGCCTGGGGAATCGACACCAAACAGCACAACCAGCCCCAGCACAATGCCAGGGAGCGCCGCCAGGTCATAAACCACCAGCATGCTCATTAGCACAGCCATCGGCAGGTAGAAAAGGACGACACCTTCACCCGCAACCGTGGCCCAGGTGTTCGCCATGCCAAACAAGGGGAGTAACAGGCAAGGTAAAAGGAGAGGCAGTGCCCACCATTTATCTTTATATTGGCGGAAATTGTTCATGAAAGTCATAGATGCTCAGCAGAAAACCCAGGATCCTGAGGGGTATTTTCAGGCAGGCATCCAACCCGACTGTACATGTTTAACGCAATAAGTGAGCTGGAATTTTAGTGCCGCACCGCAAGTTATAATTGACACACGTCAAACAAAACACGGCGGTTTAATTAATTCTTACCTTTTTCCTCGCTAAGATGAATTTAGCATTTACGCGGTAAATAATTAATTTATTTATATTATCCAGCTCAATATTTTTCATGGCCTCGTTTTTATGTGGTGATGAATTGACCTTGTCGACACTCTGTGACTTAATGTCCCTGTCGCCCTTTAATAGGGCTTATCCAAGGAACCATTGTGAGTCAGGCAACCCCTATGCGAAAACGACATCGATTTGACAGTCGCATGACCCGTATCGTACTGCTTATCAGCTTTATCTTCTTCTTCGGTCGTTTCGTCTATTCCTCTATTGGTGCCTGGTATCATCATCAGGATAAGCTCCAGTCGCAGCAAGTCAGTCAACCTGTCGAATCTTCCGCAGAACGCTAACGTCTTGTTTTAGCTTTATACGTCCCTCAATGGCGCAGCAGCATGGCAACGATCATCAGTACGCCAAATCCGCTGAGGATGCCGCCTGCCATGCGTTCAATAATGTGAATGCAGGAAGACATTCGCGTTTGCACCACTGAGAGCCCGACGAAACCCGCCACGACAAGATTCCATATCAGCACCATGACGCTCATCCATATGCCGGAGAAAATCTGCTGAGGAAGCGTCACGCCCGCGCCCAGAATCGACGTCATCAGTGCCAGGTAGAAAAGCGCATTTTTGGGGTTGAGCAACGCGGAGCCAAGCCCCAGCAGGCATTGCTTGCGCAGCGTAGGTCGGCTTTGCGCCGTCGCACTGAAAGCCATGTCCTGCTTACGGCTGCGTAAAAGGTGGCTGCCAATCCATATCAGATAGAGCGCACCGGCGATTTCAATCAGCCTGAAAAGCAACGCGTGGGATTGCAGCATATTCCAGCCAAAGAGCGCGAGGACAATGTACAACGCATTGCCGAGCGCAATACCAACGCCAATCCCTGCACTTCCCCGCAGGCGATAGCGGATAGCGTAGCCCGCCTGCAGGAAGAAATCGGGGCCTGGGCTGATGAGTGCCACAAAGTGTGACAACGCGAGAAGCGGAAACGCGGCGGGAATAAAATAAGCAATGAATGACATAGCGACCTCGGCGAAAAAGAAGGTCACTGTAGTAAAAGCACTGCGCTATTTATTGTCGGATATTGATCGCGCCCGCGCGTACTGGCGCGGCGTTGAAGCGGTAAAACTCACAAAGGTGCGGTGAAAGTGGCTTTGATCCGCAAAACCGCTTTGATAACCCACATCAATGATATCGCCCCCCGCACGCAGCCGGGATTTAGCAAATTCGATACGGGCGTTATTCAACCAGGCGCCCGGCGTCAGGCCTGTCGCCTGTTTAAACTGACGGATGAGCGTTTCTTTGCGCAGTGAATACTGTCCAGCCAGCCCGTCGAGCGTGGGCGCCACGGTAAAATCGGCCTGTAATGCCGACTGCATCTCATGAAATTCGCTTTGACGCTGAGGGACGATCGAGAGGCCGGGCATCTTCACGAGCAGTCCACGTACGGCATCAGGCAGGTATTCAGTCCGATCGCTACCCATCAATTCAATGACCCGCAGGTAAGCCGCGAAGAGTTGTGGGCTACGGATGACGGTCTGCTGGCAGTCAATCATCGCCTGCGCCTCACCGCCCAGCTGTTCCACACACCACTTTTTATCGAGATAGAGCATATGATAACTGCGGGGAATTTCGGCAACCGGGTTACAGCTGTGCGCCACGTCCGGCGCTATCACAATCATCTCACCTGGCTGGAGGTGGTATTCCCGCCCGCCACACCATGTCAGCGTTGCACCTTCAACAATGGCACCAATCGAGAGCTGCGGATGCTGATGCAGTTTATACGCCTGCGTGCTCTGCCGGGTGGAGCGTAGCTCAATCCAGGGGGCGTTGTCTGAACGCCAGAAGCCTTGTTCAATGTCTCGTGCTGTCACAGCATCTCCCGCCCCTGTTCCATGAAAGTATTCATACTATGCCGCCCATCCAAAATAAAAAACCCTCTAAAAAGAGGGTTTGGCAGTCGCTTAAGTCGGGCTTATTCCCACTCAATCGTCGCTGGCGGCTTACCGCTGATGTCATACACCACGCGGGAGATACCGTTCACTTCGTTGATGATGCGGTTGGAGACACGGCCGAGGAAATCGTACGGCAGGTGTGCCCAGTGCGCGGTCATAAAGTCAATAGTTTCAACAGCACGCAGGGAAACAACCCAGTCGTACTTACGGCCATCGCCCATCACGCCAACGGAACGTACCGGCAGGAAAACGGTGAAGGCCTGACTGACTTTATTGTACAGGTCAGCTTTATGCAGCTCTTCGATGAAGATAGCATCGGCACGACGCAGCAGGTCGCAGTACTCTTTCTTCACTTCACCCAGTACGCGCACGCCCAGACCTGGCCCCGGGAACGGGTGACGGTACAGCATGTTGTACGGCAGGCCAAGCTCCAGACCAATTTTGCGCACTTCGTCTTTGAACAGCTCACGCAGCGGTTCAACCAGACCCATCTTCATCTCTTTCGGCAGGCCGCCCACGTTGTGGTGAGATTTGATGACGTGCGCTTTACCGGTTGCAGAGGCCGCAGAC
This sequence comes from uncultured Enterobacteriaceae bacterium, assembly GCA_963530515.1. Classification (GTDB taxonomy): domain Bacteria; phylum Pseudomonadota; class Gammaproteobacteria; order Enterobacterales; family Enterobacteriaceae; genus CBFFRJ01. The sequence continues at coordinate 81,923 of CAUSEC010000005.1, forward strand.
TCGATCACGTCAGGGTAGATGGTGCCCTGCGCCAGCCACTTCACGTCTTCCAGCTTCAGCGCCTCTTCGTCGAACACTTCCACGAACACGCGGCCGATGATTTTACGTTTGGCTTCCGGATCGTTCTCGCCTTTCAGCGCGTCCAGGAAGCGCTGCTCGCCTTCCACGTGAACGATGTTCAGACCGAAGTGGTCGCCAAACATGTCCATAACCTGCTGGGCTTCGTTCAGACGCAGCAGACCGTTGTCCACGAACACGCAGGTCAGGTTTTTGCCGATGGCGCGGTGCAGCAGCATCGCGGTCACGGAGGAGTCCACGCCGCCTGAGAGGCCGAGAATTACCTTGTCATCGCCAACCTGCTGGCGGATACGCTCAACGGCGTCGTCGATGATTTTTGCCGGGGTCCACAGGGCTTCACACTGGCAGATGTCACGCACGAAGCGCTCCAGCATGCGCATACCCTGACGGGTGTGGGTCACTTCCGGGTGGAACTGCACGCCGTAGAAGCGTTTTTCTTCGTTCGCCATGATGGCGAACGGACAGCTTTCGGTGCTGGCAACGGTCACGAAGTCAGACGGGATGGCGGTAACTTTGTCGCCGTGGCTCATCCACACGTCCAGCAGCGGTTTGCCGTCTGCGGTCAGGGAGTCTTCGATACCGCGCACCAGCGCGCTGTCGGTGACGACTTCTACCTGTGCGTAGCCAAACTCACGCTCGTTGGAGCCTTCTACGTGGCCGCCCAGCTGCATTGCCATGGTCTGCATACCGTAGCAAACGCCGAATACAGGCACGCCAGCTTCGAACACGTACTGCGGCGCGCGCGGGCTGTTCTCTTCGGTGGTGCTTTCCGGGCCGCCGGACAGGATGATGCCGCTTGGATTGAATTCGCGAATCTGTGCTTCCGTGACATCCCACGCCCACAGCTCACAGTAAACGCCCAGTTCACGTACGCGACGCGCCACCAGCTGAGTGTACTGAGAACCGAAGTCCAGGATGAGAATGCGATGTTTATGAATGTTTTCCGTCATTGACGCTAATTCCGAGGCAAGTGAAACAAAAACAGAGCGCCCGGCTGAAGCCGGGCGCGGAAACTTATCAGGAGCCCAGACGGTAGTTCGGGGACTCTTTGGTGATCGTCACGTCGTGAACGTGGCTCTCCTGGATACCCGCACCGCTGATGCGTACGAATTCCGCTTTAGTACGCAGCAGGTCAATGGTACCACAGCCGGTCAGACCCATACAGGAGCGCAGGCCGCCCATCTGCTGGTGAATGATCTCTTTCAGACGGCCTTTATAGGCAACGCGACCTTCGATGCCTTCCGGCACCAGTTTGTCAGCGGCGTTATCGGTCTGGAAGTAACGGTCAGAGGAGCCTTTTGACATCGCGCCCAGGGAGCCCATGCCGCGGTAAGATTTGTAAGAACGACCCTGGTAGAGTTCGATTTCACCCGGGGATTCTTCGGTACCGGCCAGCATGGAGCCTACCATTACGGCAGCTGCGCCCGCGGCGATCGCTTTGGCGATGTCGCCAGAGAAGCGGATACCGCCGTCAGCGATAACCGGAATACCGGTGCCTTCCAGCGCTTCAACCGCGTCAGAAACCGCAGTGATCTGCGGAACACCTACGCCGGTCACGATACGGGTGGTACAGATTGAGCCAGGGCCGATACCTACTTTAACCGCGCTGCAACCGGCATCTGCCAGTGCACGTGCACCTGCGCCCGTGGCCACGTTACCGCCGATGATTTGCAGATCCGGGTATTTTGCACGGGTATCACGAATACGTTGCAGAACGCCTTCGGAGTGACCGTGAGAGGAATCAATCAGCAGGACGTCAACGCCTGCTGCAACCAGCGCATCAACACGCTCTTCGTTACCTGCACCTGCACCAACCGCAGCACCCACACGCAGACGGCCATGCTCATCTTTACAGGCATTCGGTTTACGTTCTGCTTTCTGGAAGTCTTTCACGGTGATCATGCCGCGCAGGTGGAAGCTGTCGTCCACAACCAGCGCTTTTTCAACGCGTTTTTCATGCATTTTCGCGAAGACAACGTCACGGGTTTCACCTTCACGCACGGTCACCAGACGCTCTTTCGGCGTCATGTAGACGCTAACCGGCTGGTTCAGGTCGGTCACGAAACGCACGTCACGACCGGTGATAATGCCCACCAGTTCGTAATCTTCGGTCACGACCGGGTAACCGGCAAAACCATTACGCTCGGTCAGCGCTTTGACTTCGTGCAGCGTGGTGGTTGGCAGAACGGTCTGCGGGTCGGTCACAATACCGGATTCATGTTTCTTAACGCGGCGGACTTCTTCAGCCTGGCGCTCGATAGACATGTTTTTGTGGATAAAGCCGATGCCACCTTCCTGTGCCAGGGCAATTGCCAGGCGCGCTTCGGTTACAGTGTCCATGGCTGCAGAGAGCATAGGAATGTTCAGGCGAATGGATTTAGTGAGCTGAGTACTCAGATCGGCAGTATTCGGCAGAACGGTTGAATGAGCGGGAACAAGGAGGACGTCGTCAAACGTCAGGGCTTCTTTAGCGATACGTAGCATGGGCAATATCTCTGACCTGGGGGTGGTTAAATATTGCCGTGGCATTATACAGAGCGTAACCGATTGCTACCACATTTTTTTGATAAAAAAACTTGCGCTCATCGCCAGGCGGGTTACTATCGAACGAATAACCTGCTGATTTAGAATTTGATCCAGCTCACATGTTACCTTCCCAAAGCCCCGCAATTTTTACCGTAAGCCGCCTTAATTCCACGGTTCGTAGTCTGCTGGAACGCGAAATGGGCCAGGTATGGATCACGGGCGAAATTTCCAATTTCTCGCAGCCTTCCTCCGGTCACTGGTATTTCACTCTAAAAGATGACACCGCCCAGGTGCGTGGTGCCATGTTCCGTAACAGCAACCGTCGGGTGACGTTTCGTCCTCAGCATGGCCAACAGGTGCTGGTCCGCGCCTCGGTCACGCTGTACGACCCGCGCGGCGATTACCAGATAATCGTTGAGAGCATGCAGCCTGCGGGCGAAGGCCTGTTGCAACAGAAATATGAGCAACTGAAAGCGGCGCTTTCCGCTGAAGGCCTGTTCGATCAGCAATTCAAACAGCCTTTGCCCTCCCCCGCCACCTGCGTTGGCGTGGTGACCTCAAAAACCGGGGCCGCCCTGCACGACATTTTGCACGTGCTTAAACGCCGTGATCCGTCGTTGCCGGTGGTGATTTACCCCACCCCGGTCCAGGGGGACGACGCCCCCGCGCAAATTGTTCGCGCCATTGAACTGGCAAATACTCGCCAGGAGTGTGACGTCCTGATTGTCGGTCGTGGCGGTGGTTCGCTGGAAGATCTGTGGAGCTTTAACGACGAACGGGTGGCGCGTGCCATTTTTGCAAGCCGCATCCCGGTGGTAAGCGCCGTGGGCCATGAAACGGATGTCACCATCGCCGATTTCGTGGCGGATTTACGCGCTCCCACGCCCTCCGCAGCCGCCGAAATGGTCAGCCGTAATCAGACAGAGCTGGCGCGTCAGATTCAGTCCGCGCAGCAGAGGCTGGAAATGGCGATGGATTTTTACCTGGCCAATCGTACGCGCCGTTTCACACAGATTCATCACCGCTTGCAGCAACAGCATCCGCAGCTGCGTTTAGCACGCCAGCAGACCATTCTGGAACGTTTACAACAAAGAATGCGCAATGCGCTGGACACGCAGTTCCGTCAGGCATCGACGCGTCAGCAGCGCTTAACCCAGCGCCTGAACGCGCAAAACCCGCAGCCCAAAATTCACCGGGCGCAAACGCGAGTTCAGCAGCTTGAGTTTCGGCTGGCTCAGGCCATTCAGTTGCGCATGAGTCAGACCCGTGAACGTTTTGGTACCGCCATCACGCATCTTGAAGCCGTCAGCCCGCTGGCGACACTTTCCCGTGGTTACAGCGTGACAACGGCCAGCGATGGCAAGGTGCTCAAACAAATCACGCAGGTGCATCAAGGCGATATGCTGACTACCCGCGTCAAAGATGGCTGGCTGGAAAGCGAAGTGATCAACATCATCCCGGCGAAAAAAGCCTAAAAAAATGCCGCATCTGAGTGCGGCATTTTTATTTCAGAGCGGGACAAACTCCACCCGTTTTTTCGATATCAATCCATGGCCATGCTGGCAGAAATAATCTATGGCACCACAGGCTTTCAGGATTTCTAAAGGCTGATGGCAATCAGGGCACAGCGCGTTGACCGGATAATCTTTATCGCAGCCAAAGCAGTGCGCATGCGTGCCGACCAGTTCGAGCGGGTTATGGCAGGTTGGGCATTTAAGTTCCATACAACTCCTCCCAAAGTTTTGCTTCCCGGCAGGCGATGAACCGGCCGGGCACTAAAACTTACTTACCTTTTTTAATGTGCTTAATCAAACGCTTACGCTTACGCATCTGGTTCGGCGTCAGGGTGTTACGTTTGTTGGCAAACGGGTTCTCGCCTTCCTTGAACTGAATGCGGATAGGCGTACCCATCACGTCCAGTGACTTGCGGAAGTAGTTCATCAGGTAACGTTTGTACGAATCCGGCAGATCTTTGACCTGGTTGCCGTGAATCACGACGATCGGCGGGTTGTAACCACCGGCATGGGCGTATTTCAGTTTCACGCGACGACCACGAACCAGCGGCGGCTGGTGATCTTCTTCCGCCATGGTCATGATGCGGGTCAGCATTGCGGTGCTCACGCGACGTGTGGAGCTGTCATAAGCTTCGCGAACGGATTCGAACAGATTACCCACGCCGCTGCCGTGCAGTGCGGAGATAAAGTGCACGCGGGCAAAGTCGATGAAGCCCAGACGGAAGTCGAGGGTCTCTTTCACCTGCTCACGTACTTCGTTGCTCAGGCCATCCCACTTGTTCACCACAATGACCAGTGAGCGCCCACTATTGAGGATAAAGCCGAGCAGCGAGAGGTCCTGATCGGAGATGCCTTCACGGGCATCAATCACCAGCATCACGACGTTAGCGTCTTCGATCGCCTGCAGCGTCTTGATAACCGAGAATTTCTCTACCGTTTCGGTAATTTTTCCACGTTTACGCACGCCCGCTGTGTCGATAAGCACGTACTCACGCTCGTCACGCTGCATCGGAATGTAGATGCTGTCACGAGTCGTACCCGGCATGTCGTAAACGACCACGCGATCTTCGCCGAGAATGCGGTTGGTTAGTGTAGACTTACCGACATTCGGACGACCAACAATCGCGAGCTTAATCGGCAGATCCTGCGGGTTGAAGGTATCTTCTTCTTCCTCTGGCTCTTCACCATTCTGCTCTGCTTCGAACTGCGCCCAGTACTCAGCGTCTTCATCCACTTCTTCTTGCGGGTCGATTTCATCCATCCACGGCAGCAACACGTGCTCCAGCAGACTCAGCACGCCACGCCCATGGGAAGCCGCGATCGGATGAATTTCACCTAACCCTAAGGAATAGAAATCGATAATGGCCTGATCGGGATCGAGGCCATCGGTTTTGTTCGCCACCAGGAACGTAGGTTTTTGACGAGAACGCAGGTGTTTAGCAATGGCTTCATCGGCAGGCATCAGACCCGCGCGTGCATCTACCATAAACAGCACCACATCTGCTTCTTCAATCGCCAGCAGCGATTGCGCCGCCATACGCGTTTCGACACCGTCTTCGGTGCCATCAATACCGCCCGTGTCGATACAGATAAATTCGCGACCTTCGACTTCTGCACGACCGTACTTACGGTCACGGGTCAGCCCCGGAAAATCCGCTACCAGCGCATCACGGGTGCGTGTTAAACGGTTAAAAAGCGTGGATTTTCCAACGTTAGGGCGCCCGACCAGCGCGACCACAGGTATCATGTTAAAGCCTCATTACTTAGAATTCGAAAACCATGAACGCCGCAAAACATGCGACGCTTTAAAACAGTAAAACGGCCCCTGCAACAGGAGCCGTCTTCGGACGAATGACTGACTACGTCTGAATTAGCGCGTAATAGAGTACAGTGTACCGTCTTTCGCCTGGATGAGCAGTTTGCCATCAGCAACGACAGGATCGGTCAGGAAACCGGAACTGTCCACTTTTTGCTGTGCCACAAAGTGACCATCTTCGACGTTGATCCAGTGCATGTAGCCTTCGCTGTCACCCGTAACAATGTAACCATTGTACAACACAGGAGAGGTCAGGTTACGGTGCAACAGATCGCTTTGCGTCCACAGGGTCACACCACCGTCGGTGGTCAACGCCAGCACGCGATCGTTCTGGTCAATCATATAGATACGGTTGCCATCAACGATGAAGTCGCTGACTGAGCCCAGTTCACGTTTCCACATGATCTGACCGCTGCGCAGATCCAGCGCCGTCAGGTTACCGTTGTAGGCGAGTGCATAAGCAACACCGTTTACAATAACTGGCGTGGTATCGACATCGCTAAGGCGATCGATTTCTGTCGGCCCGGTGGCCTGAGAAATACGCTGCTGCCAGATTAACTGGCCCTGCTGCATGAGAACCGCACTGACACGACCGTTATCGCCGCCCACAATGGCTGCGCCAAAAGCAGTCGCCGGGGCAGATTCGCCACGCAGAGACAGAGACGGCATATCCAGGTTAACGGTCCACTTAATGACACCGGTACCTTCGTCAAGCGCCTGCAACTGACCATTGCTGGTGTGAATTAACACAAGCCCATCGCTGACAACCGGACGGGACAGTGCTTCGCCTGCAACCTGCGTGGTCCACGCTTCAGAACCATCGCTGGTATTCAGTGCGTACACTTTCGCTTTTTCGCTGCCAACATAAACATGCGCGCCAGAAACGGTAACACCGCCAGAGAGCAATGCCGGGCTGGTGGAGAACCAACCTGATTTCTCAGCCAGGTTCACGGACCAGACTTCTTTGCCGTCGCTTTCGCTAACCGCTTTCACCGTACCGTGACGGTCGGCGGCATAGACCACACCGCTCGCCAGCGCAGGATGCAAATTCGAGTAGAAATCACCAATACCGTTTCCTACCGAGGTGCTCCATGCGGTAGTCGGGGTAAACTGGTTTTCAACCGTCGGCAGAGGAGACATTTTGACAACATCTTCTTCGCCATTAAACAGGGAACAACCGCTCAGTAAGGTGACGGACAGCAGCCCAGGCAGAAGTAATTTACGCAATTGCATCGGGTCCCTCTTAGATGGACAAATTATTGATTTTCATCTGCATCATTTCACTCAACGCAGGGGAAGCGTTATTTTTAACGCCACTTTCCCATGCGGTGCGCGCACCTTGTTTGTCGCCTTTGCTCAGCAACACTTCGCCACGCAGGTCGGCAACGATAGCCGCCCAGCCTTCGCCTTTAACGCTATCAAGCGTTTTCAGAGCAGCGTCTTGTTGCTTGAGCTGAACCTGAATACGGGCGAGGCGGATATTAATCATACCCTTAAGATTGTCATCAGTGGTCGCAGCAAGCCCTTGCTGCAACTGAGCTGAGGCTTTGTCCAGCTGATCCTGGTTGACAAACTGCTGTGCCAGTTCAAGTGAGGCCAGCGCACCGTACGTATTTTTGTTTTCCGCCGCAAATTTCTCTGCTGACGCCAGGGTTTCAGGTTTGTCCGCCTTTAACGCAGAGATAGCATGCTCATACGCTGCAGAAGCGGTTTGCGCTGATTCAGTTTGATGGCCTGTCCAGTAACGCCAGCCCACAAGTGCGCCAACACCTAAAATAACCCCAACGGCCAGTGCTTTGCCATTCTCGGCAAAGAAGCGCTTAATCGCGTCTACCTGGTCGTGTTCGTTCTCGTAAATTTCCACGCAGTCCTTCTCCTTAACGATAATTCACCGGGGAGATTAGCCCAGTAGTGTGCGCAAATGCGCCGCAACGCTGTCCTGCGCTACCGTATTTTGTTCACCGGAACGCAAATCCTTCACAACAACGTTGCCGTCGGCGATTTCAGACTCACCCAGCACCAGTGCGAGCTTAGCGCCCCACTTATCGGCACGAGCAAACTGCTTTTTAAAATTACCGCCGCCGTGGTTCGTCATGAGCTTCACGCCAGGAAACGCATCGCGTACCTGTTCAGCCAGCTGCATTGCAGCAGACTGCGTATTCTCACCTGACGCTACCAGGTATATATCGACAACAGATTCGGCTTTAAATTCCGGATTAACTGCCTGAACTAATAAAACAAGTCGTTCAAGACCCATCGCAAAGCCAACCGCCGGGGTCGTACGACCACCTAGCTGCTCCACCAGACCATCGTAACGACCACCGGCGCATACGGTTCCCTGCGAGCCCAGACTGCTGGTGACCCACTCGAAAACAGTACGGTTATAGTAATCCAGACCGCGCACCAGACGCTGATTCACGGTGTAAGCAATACCCGCGGCATCCAGGAAAGCACAAAGACCAGCAAAGTGCGCTTTGGAATCTTCGTCCAGGTAATCACCCAGTGCAGGCGCATCGTTCAACAGCGCCTGAACGTCAGGATTTTTGGAATCCAGCACGCGCAGCGGGTTGCTATACATGCGACGCTTGCAGTCTTCGTCCAGCTTATCTTTAAACTGCTCAAGATACGCAACCAGTGCGTCACGGTATTTCGCACGCGCGTCCAGAGAGCCGATGGAGTTCAGCTCCAGGCTAACGTGGTCAAAGATGCCCAGCTCGCGCCACCAGCGAGCAGTCAGCATGATCAGTTCGGCATCGATGTCCGGCCCTTGCAGGCCAAAGACTTCCACACCCAGCTGGTTGAACTGGCGATAGCGCCCTTTCTGCGGACGCTCATGACGGAACATCGGGCCGATGTACCACAGACGCTGTTCCTGATTGTACAGGAGACCATGTTCGATGCCGGCGCGTACGCAGCCCGCCGTGCCCTCAGGGCGCAAAGTCAGGCTGTCGCCATTGCGGTCCTCGAAGGTATACATCTCTTTTTCAACCACGTCGGTAACTTCACCGATTGCGCGTTTGAATAACGGGGTCTGCTCTACAATCGGCAAACGAATTTCGCTGTAACCGTAGCTGCCGAGCACGCTTTTTAAGCTGCTTTCAATGCGCTGCCAGATAACGGTATCGGCAGGCAGATAATCGTTCATGCCGCGAATGGCTTGAATGTTTTTTGCCACGTTTATTCTCTTTATGAATACAAAAAATGAACCCCCAGGGCGCCAGGCCTTGCGGGCTCATGATACACGGGAAGCCAGCCGCTTCCCATCACGTTATTTTTCTACCAGATGGACATCAATGCGATTCGTTTCATCCAGCATGGAAGCCTTCGCTCGAATGCGCGCTTCAAGCTGGGTAATCATATCATCGTTATCCAGACGATCTTTGCGCACGCCGTCTTCGTAGAGACCGCTTTTCTTATTACCGCCGGTCACGCCAAGGGTGGAAACCAGTGCTTCACCCGGTCCGTTAACCACGCAGCCGATAATAGAGACATCCATCGGTGTAATAATATCTTCCAGCCGTTGCTCAAGCGCATTGACCGTGCCGATCACATCGAATTCCTGGCGAGAACAGGTCGGGCAGGCAATAAAGTTGATGCCACGAGAACGAATACGTAGCGACTTCAGAATATCGAAGCCAACTTTGATCTCTTCGACAGGATCCGCCGCCAGCGAAATACGCAGCGTGTCGCCGATCCCTTCAGACAGCAGCAGACCCAGGCCGATCGCTGACTTCACGGCACCTGCACGTGCGCCACCGGCTTCGGTGATCCCCAGATGCAGTGGCTGTTCGATCTGTTTTGCCAGCAGGCGGTAAGATTCCACGGCGAGGAAAACATCGGAGGCTTTTACGCTGACTTTGAATTGATCAAAGTTGAGACGATCCAGATGATCCACATGCCGCATCGCTGATTCCAGCAAGGCCTGCGGCGTAGGTTCGCCGTATTTTTCCTGCAGATCTTTTTCCAGAGAACCGGCGTTAACACCGATGCGGATAGGAATATTTTTATCGCGCGCGCAATCCACAACTGAGCGAATACGCTCTTCGTTGCCGATATTACCCGGGTTAATACGCAGGCAGTCAACGCCGTATTCCGCAACCTTAAGCGCAATACGGTAGTCGAAGTGAATGTCCGCCACTAACGGCACACTCACCTGCTGCTTGATAAGTTTGAACGCTTCAGCCGCATCCATGGTGGGAACGGAAACACGCACAATGTCCGCACCCACGCGCTCAAGGGCTTTAATCTGGTTAACCGTTGCTTCCACATCCGTAGTACGGGTGTTTGTCATCGATTGAACGGCAATGGGGGCACCATCACCAACCGGCACGTTACCAACGTAAATCCGTTTCGATTTCCGACGTTGAATCGGAGCCTGGTTATGCATGAAAAATCTCCCGCGTTGCCCGTCTGTTACTGTGCTGCTGATTGTTCGGCATTGAGGGTCAGGCGTGCAACCTGGTTAGTTCTGATAAAACGGCTCAGATCGACAGGTTTTCCCTGATATTGAATCTGAACGGCCGCTGGTGCGCCAATTTTGAGTTTATAAGGCGCCTGGCCCGTTAAGTTCAAGGAGCCATCTTTACGCTGTACGCCGCTGAACAGTTTCTTACCGGTTGAGTCGGTGACTTCCAGCCAACAGTCGGCGGTAAAGTTCATGACCAGCGCATTCGCATCAGCCGGTGCTGCCGTTACGCCCGCCTGGTTGGTTGGCAGTGCGGTTCCGTTGGTCGTGGCTGAAGCGGACGGTGCCGGGTCAACCTGCGCCTGCGAAGGGGGAACCACCGGATTGGCGTTAGCCGTCACCGCAGGAGATGAAGTGGAAGGTGCTGGTGTTTCAATTGGGGTAGAGGCGCTGTCCTGAACATCCGCAGGGGCGGTAGCGGTTTCGTTGTTCAGAGGAACGTTTTGGCCTTCACCACTGGCATTCAGCTCTGCAGAAGACTGATCGGCCATGGTGGTGATTTCTTCCTGCTGCGCTTTGTGGTTCTGCCACCACCATGCGCCCGTCAGGCCAATCACTACAAACAGCACCAGCCAGGTAAAACTCATTAACCAGCCATCACGTTTTTTGCGACGCTTGCCCAATGCATACGTCTGCATCGGAGCCACTTTGGCGGTGCGGACAGGAGCCTGCTTCTCAATCATTGGCAGCAGCTCTTCTTCCGGAATATGCACCAGACGGGCATAAGATCGGATGTAACCACGCAGGAAAGTTGAAGCCAGATCGGCGGGAGCCTTATCGTCTTCAATATCGCGGACCGTGGAGACCTTCAGGCACAGGCGTTCGGCAACGACCTGCTGGCTGAGACCAAGTTGTTCACGGGCGTTGCGCAGACGAACGCCTGTGGTTTGTGCTTCATGTTGTTCGTTAGTGGCTTCAGTATTCATTCGCTACAACTGCTGGTACGTGTTTTAAGGTTCATGCGCGTGTTCGGCCATTGCCTGGCGCGCCGCGAAAAATCTGGGTCAAATAAACTTAGACCGACAGTATAAGACTGTCAGGCCAGTCATGACAGAACAGCTTTCAGCCCATTTGCTAAGCCGTTGTTCCATCATTACATACTGCCTTAAAGTCGGAAGAAACGCACCGAAATTATTGACTACAGGGGCCGTTGCTGGCGATTTATTCAGAATAATTATGCGTCGCAGCAAACTTATTTGCCGCGACGCCAGAACACTTAGATTGCTTTAACCGCAATCGACTCGCCCTGCATACGTTTACGGATAGTACGCTTCGTACGATCAATAACGTCACCCGCTAACTGACCGCAGGCTGCATCAATATCGTCACCACGGGTTTTACGCACAATAGTGGTAAAACCATACTCCATCAGCACCTTGGAGAAACGGTCAATGCGGCTGTTGGAGCTGCGGCCATAAGGCGCACCCGGGAAGGGGTTCCATGGGATCAGGTTGATCTTGCATGGCGTTTCCTTCAGCAACTCAGCGAGCTGATGTGCATGCTCAGTACCATCATTGATGTGATCGAGCATGACGTACTCAATGGTCACACGACCCTGGTTCGCATTGGATTTTTCCAGGTAACGGCGCACCGAATCCAGGAACATCGCAATATTGTACTTTTTGTTCACCGGGACGATTTCATCACGGATCTCATCGTTCGGTGCATGCAGGGAAATCGCCAGGGCCACATCAATCATGTCGCCGAGTTTATCCAGCGCAGGCACAACACCGGACGTCGAAAGTGTTACACGACGTTTAGACAGGCCAAAACCAAAGTCATCCAGCATGATTTCCATCGCCGGAACCACGTTGGTCAGGTTGAGCAGGGGCTCACCCATGCCCATCATCACCACGTTGGTGATAGGACGCTGGCCGGTCACTTTTGCCGCGCCGATAATTTTAGCCGCGCGCCAGACCTGGCCGATAATTTCCGACACTTTCAGGTTACGGTTGAAGCCCTGCTGAGCGGTTGAGCAGAATTTACATTCCAGCGCACAACCCACCTGGGAGGAGACGCACAGGGTGGCGCGATCGTCTTCAGGGATATACACGGTTTCAACGCGCTGATCGCCCACGGCAATTGCCCATTTGATGGTGCCATCAGAAGAGCGTTGTTCTTCAACCACTTCCGGTGCACGGATCTCAGCGACTTCTTTGAGCTTATTACGCAGGACTTTGTTGATGTCAGTCATGTCATCAAAGTTATCGCTGCAATAATGGTACATCCACTTCATCACCTGATCGGCGCGGAAGGGCTTCTCGCCTAAGTGTTTGAAAAACTCGCGCAGCTGCTGACGGTTCAGGTCCAGCAAGTTGATTTTTGCATCTTTGTTGGGAATCGTCAGTGCGACGTTCTCAGGCGTGACAATCTGTTCAGACATAGTTTTATTCCGGCCTCGTTGTTACACGTTATGGCCCCTGGAGGGTGATTGAAAAAAAGAAGCGCCCCGGGAAAGCGTCTGCTTCTCTCGGGGCGCTGCATTGTACAAATTCTGGTGTACAGATGCCACGGTTGCACGTGGCATTGACGAAATAAAGTGTAAATGTCCTTACACTTTATTCAGCAAATTAGCGAGTGCGTGGGCACACTTCGCCTTCTGCGAAGAAGAAAGCGATTTCGCGCGCGGCAGATTCTACGGAGTCAGAACCGTGGGTGCCGTTCTCGGTGAAGCTGTCTGCGTAGTCAGCACGCAGGGTGCCAGCCAGCGCGTTCGCCGGGTTGGTTGCACCCAGCAGGTCACGGTGACGCTGAACGGCGTTTTCGCCTTCCAGTACGGAAACCACGATTGGGCCTGAGGTCATGAACTCAACCAGACCGTCGAAGAATGGGCGGCCTTCGTGTTCTGCATAAAAACCGCGCGCCTGTTCAACGCTCAGGTGCAGCATTTTGGTGCCAACAATTTTAAAACCAGCGGATTCAAAGCGCGCAAAGATGCTACCGATAACGTTTTTTGCGACCGCGTTCGGCTTGATAATGGAGAAAGTACGTTCAATAGCCATGTTAACCCCTGTAAGTTGTTCTGTTGTCGTACATACATACGTATGACCTGGCGCGGATTATAATGAGCAACGCGTGTGTTGCCTATGGATGCAGGTAACATTTTTTTAAAATAAGACGAGTTTTAGCAACAACATTCGCTAACTCTTTTAATCAGCACATTATTGCACCGCAAACTGCACCGCCTGCACCTGCCCGACGTCATCCATTACCAATAACTGATACTCACCGGATTTATCAAGTTTAAGACTTAATAACGGAGAGTGGCTGTTCAGCGGCTCACCATTTAAGAACCACCAGCGCCCGCCTTGCCCACCGGAGGCCAGTACCGGCAGCGTCGCCACGGGCTCACCGGGCACGCGTTTAATCACACTGCCTTCCCGAATACCCGACAGCACCAGCGGCGGCGGCGCATTCTCATCCTGAGGTGGGCAGACCGCCGAACGCGCAGGCAAGCGAACGGCACGTTTCTCCGCATCGGGTAACCAGGGCTCAAGCGGCAGCGGCCAGACAATCATCGTACGCTGCCGAGCATCCGGGCAGTCAGCCGCCACCCGCTGGCCTTGTGCATTTAGCCATACGGAAAAACGAATGCCCTTCACCCCCTCCTGTTCGGGCATCAGCAGCGTCGGAGGCTGGCTTTCATCAAGCAGCCAGGTGGACAAGCGGCGGCGGCAGTTACTGTCTCCGGCTGGCAGGCTCTGCCCGCCCGGCCAGCAAATCACCCCGCTGCTGACCGATTCCGGCCGCGGATCTTCCGGCATTTTCGCCTGCTCCAGCGCCGAGCGTGGCTGGAGCAGGTTGTTGACCTGGTTCAGTACCGGCACCGCGCTGGCAAAACCAAACTGCCCGGCGACAGGCGTCCCGTCGGGTCTGCCCGTCCAGACGCCAATCAGATACCGCCCGTTAATGCCGATGGCCCAGGCATCACGGTAGCCATAGCTGGTGCCGGTTTTCCACGCCAGCGGCACCACCCGGGGTAAGGCGCTGTCCGGCAAAGGCTGCGCTTCATTGGCCAGAATACGCCGGATAATCCAGGCCGCCCCCGGCGACATCAACGGGCGTTCAATCAGCGGATCGTCCGGTTGCAAACGTAGTTGCCCGGCCCTGCCCTGACGGGCAAACGCACTGTAGGCCGCCGTGATATTTGCAAGCCTGGCTCCCGCGCCACCGAGAATCAGCGACAGGTTGGGCTCCGCCCCCTGGGGCAACGTCAGCGGCAATCCGGCATTACGTAACATGCCCGCGAATTTTTTCGGCCCGTAGGCCTCAAGCACCTGCACGGCGGGCAAATTGAGTGAGCGCACCAGCGCTTCGCTCATACTCACCGGGCCATGAAATCCGCTGTCGAAATTGCCTGGCCGGTAATCGCCGGTGCGGCGTGGCACATCCTGCAACAGCGAGGCGGGATGAATCAGCCCCTCATCCATTGCCAGCCCGTAGATAAAGGGCTTGAGGACCGAGCCTGGCGAACGAATCGCGGTCACCATATCCACATGACCAAACCGCGTGTCGTCCGAGATATCCGCAGACCCGACCCAGCCCCGCACTTTCATGTCCGTGTGGTCGGCAACGAGAATCGCGAGCGAACTGCGCTGGGGCAGCCGTGATTTAAGGTTGAGCGCCAGTTCTTCAAGCTGGCGTTGCAGGCTGGCATCAAGCGTAGTGGTTATCTTCAGCGCTGTACTTTGCCCCACCATCATGCGGGAAAAGAGCGGTGCCAGCTGCGGCATCTGGCGCGGTGCCAGCCATACCGGTTCCTCACGGGATTCCGCCACCTGCGTTGCACTCCAGACGCCCTGGCTCACCATCCGATCAAGCACTTTATCGCGGGCCGCCTGCGCGCGCTCGGACCAGCGATCAGGCCGCAAACGGCTGGGCGCCTGCGGGAGCACCGCCAGCAGCGCCGCTTCGGCATAACTCATGTGTGCAGGCGATTTGCCAAGATAAGCCCAGCTCGCGGCCCCCACGCCCTGTAACGTGCCGCCAAAGGGCGCGCGATTCAGGTAGAGCGTCAGGATGTCACGCTTGGAGAGGTGCCACTCAAGCTGCAACGCACGCCAGAGCTGGCGAATTTTGCCGCCAAAGGTGCGCGGATGGGGGTCGAGCAGGCGCGCCACCTGCATGGTTAACGTGCTGCCGCCAGAGATAACCCGTCCGGCCCGCAAATCCTGCCAGGCCGCGCGGGCCACCGAAAAAGGATTCACGCCAGGATGTTTCCAGAACCAGCGGTCTTCGTACTGAATGAGGGCTTCAAGATAGCGCGGTGAAACCTCCTCAATGGTGACCGGATAACGCCAGATCCCTTCCGCATCCGCGAAACGCCACAGCGGCGTGCCGTCTTCAGACACCACCACCCGCGCCGGATTGACCTCGTTAAGAGGCAACGGCCAGATTTTGTCGGCGAAGAACACACACACCAGCAAGAAAAGAGGCGCTCCCGCCAGCCAAAGCCAGCGGGAGCGCAGGAGACGCCTGTTTTTCATCTTACGGGCGAATAATCAACGGACCATTCGCGGCTCCCGTTGCACGCCACTGAGGCACGTACATCGATTCCACCTGCGGCATCGGCAGCTGATAAGTGCCAGGGGTCACCGCGCGCGCCAGATAAATCAGCGTCACCGGTTGCCCTTCACTGACCGCAACCGCCGCCACAAAGCGGTCATCACGGAACTCCATATGCTGGATATCCGCCTGTTGCATCCGGTTGAGCAGCTCCTGCACCTCGCTGGCGCTGTCTGAAAGGCTTGCGCTGCTGCTGGCCAGGTTCTGGTTTTCCAGCTCCAGCCCGGCAGGCAGTAAATCCACCACCAGCGCGTCCGGTACGTTATTGTTGGCGGTCACTTCCAGCCACACCAGCACCAGTTCACCGCTTTTCAGCGAATCCAGCGCTTTCGTGCGCCCATCCGTTCCCATAATGTGACGTTCGATTTTCAGCACGTTACTGGCCGGAGCCGGAGCAGATTCCGGGTAACCACTGCTGTCCAGACGCAGCCACATCGGCGTGTCAGCGGTGTTCGTCACCTGCAACGCCGCCATCTGATCGGCATTCAGCTCACGGGTTTGCTGTTTATCACCTTTGAGTTCTTCTGCCGCAAGCGTTGTCTGCGCCTGCCAGTTGCCAGAGAGATTTTGCAGTGGGCGTCCGGCGAGGAACAGCGCATTGCTCTCCTGCGTGGAAAGCCAGCGCTGCCCGTAGGCCTGCTCAGAGAGCGCCGTCAGCAGTTTGTTTTGCGCATCCGGCAGCAAATTATTCTCTTCGAGAAGGGACAGCATCAGCGCGTTGTCCCGCAGCTCACTGCCGTAGTCGGCCATCCAGCGCTGGGATGACAAGCGTTTGGTGACCAGCGCCTGGGCTATCGCCTGTTCGCTACGCGGTGCATCGCCCATCAGTTTGAGCGCCACACCCAGTTGCATCAACGGCAGCCCTGCTTTCGCCTGGCTGTTGCGCTGCCAGAGTTCACGCAGCGCGCCCAGCGGTGCTTTTTGCTGACGTGCCAGCACCAGCGCGGCATAGCTTTGGGTGGCAAACTTCGTCGCAGCGACATCATCGCTGTAACGTATCGCCATCGCCGCCGGATCCTGCAAATAGCGCAGCAGACGATTATTAGCATTGTTCAGCGCCTCGCCGGGCACGCTGTAACCCTGCTCGGTCGCACGGAACAGGAAATCCGTCACGTAGGCAGTCAGCCAGTACTCTTCCGGGCCATTTTTATCCCATAACGAGAAGCCGCCGTCATCGCGCTGCATTTGCAGCAACCGGGAAATCCCGATATCCACCGCCGCACGGCGTTTGTCATCGCTGTCGCCTTTAATGCCCAGCGCTTTGAGCAGTGCTGCGTTGGTGTAGAGCGACGGGAAGAGGCCGCTGGCGGTTTGCTCCAGGCAGCCATACGGATACGCACGCAGTTCCTGAATGTAACGCGCAATGTTCAGCGACGGGCGACCGCTCAACAGCAACTGCCCCTGCAGCGCCACCGGCGAGAAGTGTGCGATGTGTTGCGCAGGTGCATTCCAGCTTTCATGCGGATTCAGCATCACTTCGCTGCTCACGGTCTGGGCAGGCCAGGCCGGGCGAACGCCAAGTTTCCACTGTTTATGCTGTGGAGCGAAGGTTTCACCCGGCAGTTGCAGGCCCGAAATGTCGGCACTGATTTCACCATCCCCAAAGCCATCAAGCGCGCGCACCGGAATAAACAGCGTGGTACGCGCACCCGGTGCAAGATTGACGGGTTTAGGCTGCTGACTTTCCAGCGCCACCAGCCCACTTGCCGAAACGGTAACCTGCAAATTCTGCGTCTTGTCGGTCAGGTTAGTGACATCCATGGTCAGGCGCGAGGTATCACCACCCGCCAGGAAGCGCGGCATATTCAGTTCAGCAATGACTGGTGCTGCGACCACCACTTTGCCTTCACTGCTGCCAAAATCTTCCGTCGTCCAGGCCTGCGCCATGACGCGTAGCTCACCGTTGAAATCACCAATCGGCAGCGTCACCGTCCCTTCACCGTTGTCGTCGAGCGTCACTGGCTGAGCCTGCTGCGCAACGATCGTCACATGGTTGACCGGCGGTTTTCCGCCACGGTTGAGTTCGTCCCCGTCGCCACCGAAACGCAGTGCCGCCAGACGCCCTTGCCCTTCAATCACCTGGCCGTAAATATCGTAGATGTCTGCGCCGTAGCGTTTCTGCCCGAAGAAGCCCGCCCACGGATCCGGCGTCACGTAGTCGGTGATGTTGAGCACGCCGCTGTCAACCGCTGACACCAGCACGTTGACCTGTTTTGGCGCTTTGCCGTCTTTCAGGCTTGCCTTCACTTTTACGGTCAGCGGCTGGTTTGGACGCATTTTCTGCGGACTTTCCAGCGCCACGTTCAACCTGCGGTTTTCATCGCCCATTGGCAGATGCAGCAGGCCGACGGCCCGTTTCGGGGTTGCGGATTTAGACTTATCGCCCGGACGTACCACCAGGGTGCTCAAATAGAGGTCGTGACGACGCCATTTCTGATCCACAGGAATCGAGATATCGAGGCCACCTTCCGGCACATCAATCTCCTGCCACCACAGCGGGCCTTCGCTGGACTCGATCATCGCGTAGCCTTTACCGGCGGCGGGAGCCGTCACGTGCAGCTTGATGGTATCACCCGGCTGATAAGACGCTTTATCGAGCTTCATGGTTACGCGGTCACCGGGCGACCACCAGACTCCAGCAGGCTCGCCTGCAAAATCACCTGCAACGGCGAGTGCAAATCTTTCCACTGGCTGGCCGTGGTGACCTCACCGTGGCCTTTTTCATCCAGCTGAATCTGTACTTCATCCAGACTGCGACTCTGGTTTTCTTCGGCAATATCACCAAACTGGAAGCCCGGCAGCGCTTTCACGGCTTCACGCAGCGGGCGCAGGAAAAGCTGCCCTTGCAATGCATTCCCGCTGGCAGGTGCGCCGTACAGGTAGTAGCCCACCACGCCAAAGCTCACGTCGTCCTCCAGTGACAACGGCTCCTGCTGCGGCGTCAGGTTCAGCGCCATCCGCTCCGGCATAAAATCTTCCACATGGAAAGACCAGCTACGCAGCTGGTTATCACCGGTATTCGCACGAATCGCCCAGGTGCCGGTTTGCGCGCTGGCATCCAGCGTCCAGGTAAAGCGGTAGAGGCCATTTTCTGGCTGGCTGACTACGCTGCGCATCACCTGGCCGTCCGGTTTTACCACCTCAAGCTTAACGGGCTGGTCGGCGATCGGTTTGCCGTCACCGTCGCGCAGCAGCGCATTCATGATGACCGTTTCACCAGGGCGATAGAGATCGCGCGGGCCGAACATAAAGAACTGTTTGCTGTAACCCGGATCACCGGCGATGGCAAATTCAGCCAGATCCAGCGCCGGGAGTTGCAGATCCAGCAGCGTGGTTTCGCCCTCTTTACGCGCCAGCAGCAGCGCGGCTTCTTTATCCGTATTGAGCGTGGCGTGGCCCTGCGCATCACTGGTCGCCTGCGCCAGCGTCTGGCCTTTGTCATTGAGCAGCACAACGTCGATACCCGACTGTGCCGCGCCGTTTTCCAGGCTCTGGGTGAAGATATCCAGACGGTTGTGGTATCGGTGGGCCGAAACGCCGATGTTACTCAGCGTAAAGAGCGTGGCGGCATTACTGTAGTTGTAATGCCCGGCCTGATTCATCACCGCGACGTACACGCCCGCCTGCTGTAACGGCTTGATCTCTTTGAGCGGAAGTTGCAACTTTTCACGGGTGTTGCGTGCCGGATTAAGATCAAAACGCCCGGTGTACACCAGGTCGACCATCTTGAGTAAATTCTCTGACTCCCAGTTGGTCAGCGAGTTGCGATACTCCCACTGGCTGACAAAAGCCGCGAGGGATTCCGGCTTCACCCGGTAGAAATTGACGTCAATGTTATCCACGTTGAGCGCAATCACCGGCAGCCCTTCCACCACCTTACCCGGCAGCAGCGAGCCACGACTGGCAAAGCCCACCGTCGGTTGAATATCGCGGGTCGTGATGGTTTTTTCGTAATCGATGCCAAAGGTGGCGTTATTAATGGCCTGCAGGCCTCTGTCTACCGATACCAGCAGCTCGCGGTTCGGTTCAAGATGACGCAAACGCAGCTCTTTCAGGTTAGGGGCCAGTTCCCAGGCACCGTCCACTTTGCCGTTCTTTTTGTCTACCACGTGAACGGTCTGGGCAAAGTTTTGATCCGGATTAAGTGGAACTGAGAAGGTCAGCACCAGCGCCGCCGCGCCGTCGAGTTGTACTTCCGAGGCATCCACCAGCGTCAGCGGTTTGCCTTCACTGCTTTTTGCCAGTTGTTTGATTTTTTCAGCGTCAGGCTTCGCCGGGGCTGGCGTTTCCTGAGGCGCTGGAGGTGTCGAAGAGGCTGAAGTGGACGCAGGTGCCGATTGTGCTTCCTGCGGTTTATCGTTGTTGTCACAACCTGCCAAAGTGAAGCTGGTCAAGAGTGCGATAGCTATCGCCGCCGAACGTAACGGTGTCATCCTTTATCCCTGGCCCCAGAGCCTGTTAAGTAAATATCCGTAAGTATTATGCGTGACGTTGTTAATTTCAAACAGCCACCTGAATCTGGACGCGTTTGCCGCACAAAAGCGAAGCGACCCGCATGTTACCGGGATCACAAGGCGTAACGTTACATGTAACCTTTCCAGTCATTTGTTTTTAATACAAAGAGATAGCTAGCAAACTTGCGTTTACGACTGCTAACGTTACGTCATCTTCACTCGCATCCCTGCGGTTCATATAAGAGAGAACGTAATGAGCAGAGCCGTCAATGCCCTACAAAATTTCGGAAAATCCCTCTTCGGTCCGGTACTGATTCTGCCGATTGTTGGCCTGTTTATTGCCTTTGGTAACATTTTCGGCAATGGCAATCTGGCGGAATATCTTCCCTTCCTTGGTCATCCGCTGATCCAACATACCGGGCAACTGATCGCCAAATCCGCCGTCTCCGTGTTAGTCAACCTGGCGCTGGTGTTTGCCGTGGGGATCCCGATTGGCCTGGCCACGCGCGACAAAGGCTACGCCGCCCTGATTGGCCTGGTGACCTTCATCGTCTTTATCAATGCCATGAACGTCACCCTGCAGTTACAGGGCGCGCTGGCCCCGGCGGATCAAATGAAAGCCGCAGGCCAGGGCATGGTGCTGGGCGTGCAGGTGCTGGAAATGGGTGTGTTTGCCGGGATCCTGACCGGTGCCCTTTCAGGCTACCTCTACAATAAATATTCCGGCGTGCAGTTTTCCGGGGCGATGGCTATCTACTCCGGGCACTGCTTTGTGGCGATTATCATGTTGCCAGTGTCGATAGTGCTCGGCGTCATCATGAGCGAAATCTGGCCATTCGCGCAGCATGGTATCAGCACGCTGGCAACCGCCATTAAAGGTGCCGGGCCGTTTGGCGTGGCGATATATGGTTTTCTTGAGCGTATTCTCGTGCCAACCGGCTTGCATCACCTCGTCTACACGCCGTTCCTGTACACCGAACTCGGTGGCACCCAGGAAGTGTGCGGCTCGATGTATCAAGGGGCGCGCAACATCTATTTTGCCGAGATGGCCTGCCCGGATGTGAAACAGCTCAGCAGCACCGTGGTATGGGACGCCCGTGGTATCAGTAAGATGTTCGGTCTGCCTGCGGCGGCACTGGCGATGTACCTCACCGCCAAACCCGAGCGTAAAGCGGCGGCGAAAGCCATTCTGATTCCGGCCGCCCTGACCTCGATTCTGGTGGGTGTGACCGAACCTCTCGAATTCTCTTTCCTGTTTGTTGCCCCGCTGCTGTTCGTGGTGCACGCGGTGCTGACCGGCATCGGCATGATGCTTTTTTACCTCTTTGGCGTTCACGCCATTGGCGCCAACGGCATTATCGATTTCATCCTCTACAACCTGCCGCTGGGGACCGAAAAATCCAACTGGCCGATGTATATCCTGGTCGGGCTGATTATGTTCGCCCTCTACTTCGTTATCTTCCGCTTCCTGATCCTGCGCTTTGACATGAAAACCCCCGGGCGGGAAGACGCCGACGAAGAGACGCGTCTGTACAGCAAGCAGGATTACCAGGCGAAAGGGAACAACGACGGGCTGGGTGAGGCGATTATCGCGGGTCTGGGCGGTCGCACCAATATCGAGGTCGTGGATAACTGCTACACCCGCCTGCGCGTCACGGTAAAGGACGTCGCCACTATCGATGAACCTCGCCTGAAGGCGACGGGCGCGAAGGCGGTTATCAAACAAGGTAATAACGTTCAGGTGGTCTACGGGCTGCATGTCAAAAAAATGCGAGAAGCCGTTGAGCTGTTTCTCTAAAGGAGACTGATGATGTTTACACCCCCGTTTATTCTCTCTATCGCCGGTGGCGGCAGCACCTACACGCCAGGGATTGTGAAGAGCCTGATGGTTCAGCTGGATAAATTCCCGCTCGCCGAAATTCGCCTCTACGACATCGACGAAGCCCGGCAGAACACCATTGCCCCGGTGGTGGAAAAAGTGCTGCGCGACCACAGTCAGAGCATCAAATTCACGGTGACGACTGACCCGGAAATCGCCTTCAGCGGCGCGCACTTTGTCTTTGCCCAGATGCGGGTCGGCCAGTACAAAATGCGTGAGCAGGATGAAAAAATCCCGCTGCGCCACGGCGTGGTCGGCCAGGAAACCTGCGGGCCTGGAGGATTAGCCTACGGCTTACGTACCATTCTGCCGATGGTGGAACTGATTGATTACGTTGAGCGTTACGCCGACAAAAAAGCCTGGATTGTGAACTACTCCAATCCGGCAGCCATTGTGGCGGAAGGGGTACGCCGTCTGCGCCCGGATGCTCGCGTGCTTAACATCTGCGATATGCCGGTGGCTGCCATGCGCAACATGGGCGCGGTGCTGGGCGTCGATCGCCACAAGCTGGTGGTGGATTACTTTGGCCTGAACCACTTCGGCTGGTTTACCCGCGTGCTGGTGGACGGTGAAGACAAACTGCCGCAACTGCGTGAGCATATCGCCCGGTTTGGCCTGCTGACCGAAGACGCCGCGCAAACCGACCCGCAGCATTCCGATCCGTCGTGGGTCAAAACCTGGCGCAACATTAAACCAGTGATGGACAGCTTCCCGGACTATCTGCCAAACCCATACTTGCAGTACTACCTGATGCCTAATGAAATTGTGGAACATCAGGATCCGAACTACACCCGCGCCAACGAAGTGATGAACGGGCGTGAGAAAAAGCTGTTCGCGGCGGCGGAAGAGTACAAGCGGACCGGGATTTTGTCGGATGCGTTCCACGTGGGCGTACACGGCGAGTTTATTGTCGATGTCGCCCGTTCACTGGCTTTCGATTTGCGTCAGCGCCATCTGGTGATAGTGGAAAACAAAGGGGCCATTGCCAATCTGCCTTACGATGCGATGGTGGAAGTGCCGGCTTACATCACCGCAGAAGGAGCGGAGCCGGTGCGTATGGGGGCCGTGCCGCTGTTCCACCAGACGCTGCTAATGCAACAGCTGGCCTCGGAGCAACTGCTGGTGGAAGCGACCATCGAAGGCAGTTACGAAAAAGCGTTGCAGGCCTTTACCCTTAACCGTACGGTGCCTTCCATGCAGCATGCCAAAGCCATTCTCGACGACATGATTGAGGCCAACCGCGACTACTGGCCTGCCCTGCAACATGCCTGGGAAGACGGCAAGGTAGTGCAAAAATAACGCGGTGACTCCCGCCTTTTGCGATGGTTGCTTGTCGGGTCAGGAAAAAACGTTAACAATTCAGTTTATTGTTGATGACCCGGAGGCAACCATGTCCACCTCTTATTTTGTATCAGCCGACTGGCTGATTGAGCACGGCGATAACCCTGAAGTACAAATCATTGATGCCCGTATGGCTCCGGCAGGTCAGGAGCATTTAAGGGATATGACCGCTGAATACCGCGCCGGGCATATTCCTGGCGCTATCCGCTTCGATATCGAAACCCTTTCCGATCATACCTCCAGCCTGCCGCATATGTTGCCGCGCCCGGAGGCCTTTGCTGTCGCCATGCGCGAGCTGGGCATCAGCCACGACAAGCATCTTGTGGTCTATGACGAAGGCAACCTGTTCTCCGCCCCGCGCGCCTGGTGGATGCTGCGTTACTTTGGCGCAGATAACGTCTCAATTCTGGCTGGTGGCCTCGCGGGCTGGCAGCGCGACGCGTTACCGCTCGAACAAGGTGATGTCACGCTTGCCGAATCCGACTTTGACGTGAAAACCGACCCGACCACGGTAAAACGTCTCACCGACGTGCTGTTAGTCAGCCATGAAGGCACGGCGCAGCTTGTTGACGCCCGCCCCGCACCACGCTTTAAGGGCGAAGCGGATGAACCCCGTCCAGGGCTGAAACGTGGCCATATTCCGGGGGCGCGCAATGTACCCTGGGGAGACCTGGTCGTTAACGGTGAGCTGAAAACCACCGACGAACTGGCGGAAATCTTTGAACGCCAGGGCGTGGATCTGCATAAGCCGATCATTGCCAGCTGCGGCTCCGGCGTCACGGCATGTGTGGTGATTCTGGCGCTGGCCACCCTCGGAACGGACAACGTCAAGCTGTATGACGGCTCCTGGAGCGAATGGGGTGCCCGCGACGATCTGCCGGTTGATCCGGCGTAAATGGATAACCGACTCGCGCCCCTGCTGACGCGGGGAGAATCCCTGACCCGCGCGGAGTACCGTGTGCTGGCCCACCTGACGGAGCATCCGTTGCTGGTGGGCAACATCACGGTGCGCGAACTGGCGACCGCCACCTTCGTTTCCACTGCCACCATTATGCGGCTCTGCCAGAAGCTGGGGTTTAGCGGCTACAGCGAATTTATCTGGCACTGTAAACAGCTTCTGGCCGACACGCCGCATATCGCCGCCCCCTCGGCAGACAGCGACAATGCACTCCCGGCGCATTTTCAGCAGTTCATGGCGAACTACCAGCGAACGTTTGAGTGGCTGAGCGAGGATAAGCGGCGAGCATTCGTCACCTTGCTCCGTGAAAAAGAGAGCTTTTTCCTCTACGGCGCGGGGTTTTCTTATCTGTTTGCCGAGTACCTGACCAGGAAGCTACAGGTGATGGGGAAAACGGCCTTTATCTCCGGCCCCGGAGACAGCCGTAATATTTTCCTTAGCAACGCCGCGCGCTACCAGGTGTTTGTCGCCGTTTCGCGCAGTGGCGAAACCGAACAGGTGCTGGATAAAGCGCGTATTGCCCGGAACGTGGGCATGACGGTGATTGCCTTTACCCGCGCGTCAGCCAATACGCTGGCGGGTCTGGCGGATTTGCACTTCGCCCTTTACGACGAAGCGGTGCATTTCGCCGCCGAAGCCGCAGGCGTGACCTCGTTCGAATCGAATCTGGTGCTGTTGATGGATTTACTGCTGCTGGAAGCGACGGGCTGATTCAGCCCGTCATACATTCAGATAATGCGGTTGTTTTTCAGGTCGCGCAGGAAACTTCCCCAGCGACGCTCGTAGAACGGAGTGATGTGGTCAATCATGAAATGACTGATCCCTTTCTCCCCTTTCACCACCTGGCAAATATCCACCGGATCGTCGCCCGGCAGGGTGTCCATCGCCACGCTGCCCGCCGCCTGGATAATCTCTTCGATATCCCCGTCGGCTTCAATACCAATCAGCAGGTTCGACTGGGCGTCGTTTTTCTCTTTGATGGAACAGAGATACGCGCATTTCACGTGGTTGAAGGTTCGAAACAGGGTGGTGAGTGAATCGACCATCTGTGCAGGCGGTTCGGTTACTTCAGACAGCAGCAGCGATGTACCACCTTCCAGCACTTCCTGCTCGCTGAGCGGGCTGCCCTCTTTCCCCACCAGGTGATTGATTTCACGCGGCGTCAGTTCTTTGCCGGTCGGCAGTTTGGCGTTGAGGAACAGCGTCTCCCCCAGCGTCATTTCAAACAGCGTACGGGCAGGCAGTACCACAAAGGCCTGCTCGGTATCCACCGCTTGTTGCAAGGCTTCCAGTGAGGTAAAGAACGGAATGACGGATTCACCATCGTCTTTTTCCCAGTGCTGAATATCCAGCGCGCTGTCTTCAACAACGGATTTGTCATCTGCCGCCGTACCCGGTACCCATACGGTGGCTTCCAGCAAAGAGCGGAAAAAAGCCGGACGGTAAGCAGGCTCGGTCGCCGCCTTTTCCAGCAGCGTTTCGAGGCTTTCAGTCTCGTGGTGATGGTCGTGATCGTGGTCTGAGTGAGACATAGTTTTACTGTTCTTCTCGATCTGTTTGATGCCCTCACCCCGACCCTCTCCCACAGGAGAGGGAGAAAATCAGTCAGGGTGAGGGGAAAAATTACTTACTGGTCAGAAGATTCGCCAGCGCGCGAACGCCCAGCCCTGTGGCACCCGCCGCCCACTGCTCAACCCCGGCTTTACGGTAGGTCGCAGAGCAGTCGATGTGCAGCCAGCCCTGCTGATAGTTCTCAACAAAGTGAGACAGGAAACCTGCTGCGGTGCTCGCGCCTGCCGGGAAGGCCGCGCTGGCGGTGTTGTTCAGCTCAGCAAAGTTTGACGGCAACTGGTGACGGTGGAATTCTGCCAGCGGCAGACGCCAGAACGGCTCATTCTCCGCTGCCGCACTTTTCAGCAGACGGTTCGCCAGTTTGTCATCAAAGCTGAACAGCGCATGGTAGTCGTTACCGAGCGCCGTTTTGGCCGCACCGGTCAGGGTTGCCGCATCGATGATAAGCTCCGGCTTCTGCGCGCTCGCGTTGATCAGGCCATCGGCCAGCACCAGACGCCCTTCGGCATCGGTGTTCATCACCTCAACGGTTTTGCCGTTACGGTAGCGAATGATGTCGCCAAGCTTGAAGGCATTGCCGCTGACCATGTTGTCCGCACAACACAGATAAAGCTTCACGCGTTTGTTCAGACCACGGGTAATGGCAAACGCCAGTGCACCGGTGACCATGGCGGCACCGCCCATGTCGGATTTCATTGAATCCATAAACGCGGTCTGCTTGATGCTGTAACCACCGGAATCGAAAGTAATGCCTTTGCCCACCAGACAGGCGTAGATTGGCGCTTCTTTATTACCGGTTGGGTTGAACTCCAGCGACAGTAATACCGGCGCGCGGGAAGAACCGCGCCCGACGGTGTGGATACCCATGTAGTTCTGCTCGCGCAGATCTTCACCTTTGACGATGCGATAAGAAATGGCATCGCCACCTACTTCGCTGAGCAAATCCACCGCACGCTGCGCCAGTTGCTCTGGCCCTAAATCTTCAGCCGGGGCGTTGATGGTGTCACGCACCCAGTCGATGGTTTTCAGGCGCGCGTCGAGCTCTTTTTGCTCAGCTTCTGGCAGGCTTGCCCATTCAACGTTGCGCGAGCCTTTCGGCCCTTTGTATCCGGCCCAGAACGCCCAGCTACGATCCGCATCCCAGCCTTCACCGCTCAGCGCGACGTGCTTGATGCCCATGCCGTCGATTTTGCGGGCCGCGCGCTGAATCAGGCCGGTGTCGTCTTTGCCGTTCAGGTGCAGCGTAATACCGTCGTTGTTAATGCTGTACGTCGCTTTCTCGCCCCATCGAGCGTCCGCGCCCTGGGTCGTTAAGGTAATTTTCATCGCTTCTGTTGTCATTGTTTTGTCCTTTAGCGCAGGAGATATGAAAACGGGCCGCCAGAAGGCAGCCCGTCGATATCAAGATGCTTCGTCTAACCAGACTAGCAGAATTGCCTCGAGAATTTTTTCGTTCGATGCGTTAGGGTCATCATCAAACTCTTCCAGGTCGCAAATCCACTGGTGCATGTCGGTGAAGCGTACGGTCTTCGGATCGAGATCCGGGAAAGTGTCATACAGTGCTTCGCCAATTTCGCGACTGTCGGTCCATTTCAGTGACATATTAATGCTCCCGCGCATGGTTGATGGTGTAGCGAGGGATCTCCACCACCAGGTCTTCGTCGGTGACGCGCGCCTGACAGCTCAGACGGCTTTCCGGCTCCAGTCCCCAGGCTTTATCCAGCATGTCGTCTTCGTCTTCGGTGCTTTCCGGCAACGAATCGAAACCTTCACGCACGACGCAGTGGCAGGTGGTGCAGGCGCAGGATTTCTCACAGGCGTGTTCAAGCTCGATACCGCCACGCAGGGCCACATCAAGAATGGTTTCGCCGATATTTGCTTCCATAACTACGCCATCGGGACACAGATCCTGATGAGGCAGAAAAACGATCTTAGGCATATTAAACCTCGTCGACGGAATGGCCTTTTAACGCGGTGCGTACGGACTGGTCCATACGGCGCGCGGCGAATTCCTGGGTTTGTTTATCTACATTTTTAATAGCGTTTTCAATGGCGTCGGTATCATCACCCTCGGCTACGGCAACAAGTTGCGCGATAGCGTCGTCAATGACCGCACGCTCTGCGGCGCTGAGCAGCGCGGCATCGGTTGCCAGCGCACCGGTCAGACTCTCCAGTACACGGGCGGCTTCCACTTGCTGTTCGGCGAGCATACGTGCTTTCACATCCTGCTCGGCAAAGCTCATGGAATCCTTAATCATGGTAGCAATTTCGTTGTCGGTGAGACCGTAAGACGGTTTGACCTGAATCGCCGCTTCAACGCCGGTGGATTTCTCCATCGCGGTCACGCTGAGCAGGCCGTCGGCATCCACCTGGAAGGTGACGCGGATATGCGCGCCGCCCGCCGGCATCGCCGGGATACCGCGCAGTGCAAAACGCGCCAGTGAACGGCAGTCCTGCACCAGCTCACGCTCACCCTGCATCACGTGGATAGACATGGCAGTCTGCCCGTCTTTGAAGGTAGTGAACTCCTGCGCACGCGCCACCGGGATGGTGGTGTTACGCGGGATAACCTTTTCCACCAGGCCGCCCATGGTTTCAAGCCCGAGTGACAGCGGGATGACGTCCAGCAGCAGCATGTCGCTGTCCGGCTTGTTCCCCACCAGAATATCGGCCTGAATCGCAGCACCAATGGCGACAACTTTGTCCGGGTCGATGGCGGTCAACGGGGTGCGACCAAAGAATTCGCCCACGCGTTCACGCACCAGCGGCACGCGCGTAGAGCCGCCAACCATCACCACTCCCAGCACGTCTTCGGCTTCCACACTGGCATCTTTCAGCGCGCGGCGGCAGGAGAGGAGTGTGCGTTTCACCAGGGTGGAAATCAGCGTTTCGAACTGCTCGCGGGTCACCTCTCCCTGCCAGCCTGCCGCCTCAACGGTGACGGAATCGGCATCGCTCAGCGCGATTTTTGCCGCGATGGCGACATCCAGCAACTCACGCTGCAGACGGTTGTCGCCATGAGCAGGCAGGTTCGCCTGCTCGCGAATAAAGTCCGCCAGCAGATGGTCGAAATCATCACCACCGAGGGCAGAATCGCCGCCCGTCGCCAGCACTTCAAATACCCCACGGCTTAAGCGCAGGATAGAAATATCAAAGGTGCCGCCACCGAGATCGTAAACTGCGATCACGCCCTCTTTGCCGGAATCCAGACCGTAGGCAATCGCCGCGGCAGTCGGTTCGTTGAGCAAACGCAGGACGTGCAGACCCGCCAGACGTGCAGCATCTTTGGTACCCTGACGTTGAGCATCATCAAAGTAGGCCGGAACGGTGATCACCACGCCATCCAGTTCGCCGGAAAGGGAATCCTGGGCACGTTGGGCAAGGGATTTGAGGATGTCCGCAGAGACGCGAATCGGGTTGACCAGGCCTGCGGTCGTCGCAATCATCGGCAGACCGTTTTCACTGGCCTGCAGCTGGTACGGAAGATGCGGATAACGCGCCTGAATATCGGCCAGCGCGCGGCCCATCATGCGTTTAACCGAACTGATGGTGTTGACCGGATCCTGTGCTGCATTGGCACGCGCAGCAAAGCCGACCGTATGTCCTTGCGCCTGATAATGCACAACGGAGGGTAATAAATGGCGACCTTCGCTGTCGGCCAGGGTTTCCGCCTGCCCGCTGCGCACGGTTGCCACCAGAGAGTTGGTGGTGCCTAAATCGATACCCGCCGCCAGACGACGCTGGTGCGGCGCGGCGCTCAGACCTGGCTCACTAATTTGTAATAAGGCCATAATGTGCTTCCAAATTTAAAAACCGAGCAGTTTTTCTTCGAGTTGTTCTGTTGAGCTGCGCAGTTTATCCAGAAAACGCAGTTTACGCACGGTATCCGCCGCCACATCCCACGTTTCATTACTGAATTGTTCAACCATCAATTGATGGCGTGCGTCATACATCTTTTTCACGCGCTGGAGAAAGACTTCCAGGCGGTCAGCATCTTTAGCGGTCGCAATCTCATCCAGCTCTTCACGCAACTCAAGCTGCTCCATCAGAAACGCGGTATCGCGTACCGTGTGCTGCTCAGAGGTCAGATCAAAGCCGTGCAGGGAGAGCAAATATTCTGCCCGTGCCAGCGGATTGCGCAGCGTTTGCCAGGCCTGATTAATGGTGGCGGACTGCTGAACGGATGCAAGCTGCTCCGCAGGCGTCGCGCTGGCGAATTTATCCGGGTGATACTGGCGCTGGAGATCCTGAAAACGGGTGGTCAGTGCCGGAATGTCGACCTGGTATTGGGCGGATAGCCCAAAGAGGGTGAAGTAATCCATAGCAATCTCGGGGTAGCCTGCTAAAACAAGCCCCACTCACAGAGGTCACTGCGGTGGGGCTTATCGGTAACACGCGATTAAACGTTGAAGCTTTCGCCGCAACCGCACTCATCTTTCACGTTCGGGTTAGTAAACTTAAACCCTTCGTTGAGGCCTTCTTTCACGAAGTCCAGCTCAGTGCCGTCGAGGAATTGCAGGCTTTTGCCGTCGATAACGACCTTCACACCTTTGTCTTCAAACACGGTATCTTCTGATTCCGGTTGGTCGACGAATTCCAGTACGTAGGCCATGCCAGAACAACCAGAGGTTCTGACCCCCAGACGCAGGCCAAACCCTTTACCACGGTTGGCCAGAAAGCTGTTCACTCGCGCTGCAGCACTGTCGCTTAGGGTAATCGACATACAATGCCCTCAATTATTTTTTTCATCATTCTTCCCACCGCAGGTGCGTTGGCTTCATTTGTTCACTCAAGTCACTTACCTTAGTAAGCTCCTTGAGACTCACAAACTCGCCGCCTTCCTGCACTGTGAATTATTTAGAAACCACTTCACGTTTGCTTTTGTAATCCGCAATGGCGGCTTTGATCGCATCTTCTGCCAGGATGGAGCAGTGGATTTTTACCGGCGGTAATTCCAGCTCTTCGGCGATATCGGTGTTCTTGATTGCCTGCGCTTCGTCGAGGGATTTGCCCTTCACCCACTCTGTGACCAGTGAGCTGGAAGCGATAGCAGAACCGCAGCCGTAGGTCTTGAAGCGTGCGTCTTCAATGATACCCTCATTGTTGACTTTGATCTGCAACTTCATCACGTCGCCGCAAGCCGGTGCACCCACCATGCCGCTGCCAACGCTCTCATCGCTGTTGTCGAAAGAACCCACGTTGCGCGGATTCTCATAATGATCGATTACTTTTTCGCTGTAAGCCATGTTGTATTCTCCTGATTCCGCTGCCGATTAGTGATGTGACCATTCAATGCTGTTCAAATCCACGCCCTGCTTGAACATTTCCCACAAAGGAGAAAGGTCACGCAGACGACCGATGGAGTTGCGAACCAGCTTGATGGTGTAATCAATTTCTTCTTCGGTAGTGAAACGACCTAAGGAGAAACGAATGGAGCTGTGTGCCAGCTCGTCAGTCATACCCAGTGCACGCAGCACGTAGGATGGCTCAAGGCTTGCGGAAGTACAGGCAGAACCGGAGGAAACGGCCAGGTCTTTCAGCGCCATGATCAGCGACTCGCCTTCAACGTAGTTAAAGCTGACGTTGAGGATGTTCGGCGCGCCCTGAGTGAGGTCACCGTTCAGGTAAACCTCTTCCATATCTTTCACGCCTTCCCACAGACGGTTACGCAGACCGCGCAGGCGCGCCATCTCGGTTTCCATCTCTTCTTTGGCAATACGGTAAGCTTCACCCATGCCAACGATCTGGTGAACAGGCAGGGTACCGGAACGCATACCGCGCTCGTGACCGCCGCCGTGCATTTGCGCTTCGATACGGATACGTGGTTTACGGCGAACGTACAGCGCGCCGATACCTTTCGGACCATAAATTTTGTGGCCGGAGAAGGACATCAGGTCCACTTTCAGCTGGCTCAGGTCGATAGGCAGTTTGCCCACGCTCTGGGTAGCGTCAACGTGATAGATGATGCCGCGCGCACGGCACATTTCGCCGATGGTTGCGATGTCCTGCACCACGCCGATTTCGTTGTTCACGTGCATGATGGAAACGAGGATGGTGTCATCACGCATCGCCGCTTCGAGTTCTTTCAGGTCAATAATGCCGTTGCTCTGTGGAGCAAGGTAGGTGACGTCAAAACCTTCACGCTCAAGCTGGCGACAGGTGTCCAGCACAGCTTTATGTTCGGTTTTGCTGGTAATAATGTGCTTGCCTTTTTTCTGGTAGAAATTAGCTGCACCTTTAATTGCCAGGTTGTCAGATTCGGTTGCACCGGAGGTGAAAACAATTTCACGCGGATCGGCACCAACCAGCTCAGCAATCTGATTACGGGCGATATCAACCGCCTCTTCAGCATGCCAGCCAAAACGGTGTGAACGGGAAGCTGGGTTACCAAAGTTTCCGTCCAGGGTCAGACACTGCATCATTTTCTCAGCAACACGCGGGTCCACCGGCGTCGTTGCGGAGTAATCGAGATAAATCGGTAATTTCATTGCTCTTAAACTCCGTACATCACTCAATGCAATGAACCAGGCTTTCGGTCGGATGTTCAGCCGTTATACGGGGTGATGGCTCACCCCGGCCTGATTCTGAATTTTTATAATGTTTTAACCTAACTGTTTTGCGGTGCAGTAAGGCGGCAAGATTGTTAAAACCCAGGAGCTTACATAAGTAAGTGACTGGGTTGAACACGTGCGGCCAACACAGCAGCGCCCCGAAACAGGACGGGTAAATTATGCGCGCAGTTTGACGTCGATAGCGTCCTGACCGCGGGTCGTGCGATGGGTTTCGTGCGAATGCTGACGATCGGACACATCAAGGATTTCCTGGTTGTTTACCAGCTCACCCAGGGTGATGTTGTTCAGGAAACCGGTCAGACGATCGCTCAGGTCACGCCACAGCGCATGAGTCAGGCATTTGTCGCCGCCCTGGCAGCCAGTTTTACCCTGGCAACGGGTTGCATCAACAGATTCGTCAACGGCGCTGATGACTTCGCCAACAGCAATGCTGCCTGCATCTTTACCCAGCAGATAACCGCCACCCGGGCCACGTACGCTGGCAACAAGGCCATTTTTACGCAAGCGGGAGAAAAGCTGTTCCAGATAAGAAAGGGAAATCCCCTGACGCTCGGAAATATCAGCCAACGGTACTGGGCCCGTTTCGGAGTTGAGCGCAACGTCAAGCATTGCGGTCACGGCATAACGCCCTTTAGATGTCAGTCTCATGTCTTAACTTAGCCTCAAACTCGCCCCTGCCCGGGGTTTTTATTAAAATTTAAAATAATGTCGCATAGCGGAGGCAAGTCTGACATTCCCGACTAAATTGGTCAACTATTTACTTGACTGTTTTAGTCAGGTATTTAGCTTTCCGTGCCGTTTTGCTTAAGGCGCGGTGTGAGGTCCTCATCCCGCCTTTCTCCAGCAGAGTCAAGGCGGGACGGGCGCTGAGGGGTTACTGCTTCTCTTGCGTCTTCTGCTCGATAGAGGCCAACATACCGCGCAGGATGTTCAGTTCCTGGCTCTCCGGACGGGCGCGGGTGAACAAACGACGCAGCTTGTTCATCACCTGTCCCGGGTGGTTTTCACGGATAAAACCGGTGGAAAGCAGCGTTTTTTCCAGGTGACCATAGAAGCGTTCCAGGTCGTCAACCAGCGGATATGGCGCCTCTTCTTCCTCTACTACTGGGTTGCTTTCTTCCTGCGTCGCCAGCCAGGCCATACGCACTTCATACGCAATGACCTGTACCGCCATCGCCAGGTTCAGCGAGCTGTATTCCGGGTTGGCGGCAATGGCGACGTGATAATGGCACTTTTGCAGCTCATCATTGGTCAGCCCGACGCGCTCACGGCCAAAGACCAGCGCCACCGGAGCATGTTTACCTTCGGCAACGCTTTTCAGACCACATTCACGGGGATCGAGCATCGGCCACGGCAGCGTGCGTGATCGCGCGCTGGTACCGACCACCAGGCTACAGCCCGCCAGCGCTTCATCAAGCGTATCGACGATCTGCGCGTCACCAATAACGTCACTGGCACCGGCCGCCAGCGCGATGGCCTGGGAGTCCGGTTTCACCAACGGGTTAACCAGCCACAGGTTGGTCAAACCCATTGTTTTCATTGCGCGAGCGACAGAGCCCATATTGCCGGTGTGAGAGGTTTCCACCAGTACGATTCGAATATTTTGCAGCATAGTTTTTCTACGGCTAAAGAATATTTGTGCATATTATCATAAACCGAAGACATATTCCGAATACGCTGCTATTATACGCGCCGTTTTCCCGTTCTTTAACATCCAGTGAGAGAGACCGATGCATCCGATGCTGACCATCGCCGTGCGCGCAGCGCGCAAGGCGGGTAATGTAATTGCCAAACACTACGAAACGCCAGACTCCGTAGAAACCAGCCAGAAAGGCAGCAATGATTTCGTGACTAACGTCGATAAAGCCGCAGAAGCGATTATTATCGAAACCATTCGCAAATCTTACCCGCAACACACCATTATCACCGAAGAAAGCGGTGAGCATGAAGGCGAAGATCAGGATGTTCAATGGGTTATCGATCCACTGGATGGCACCACCAACTTTATTAAACGCCTCCCACACTTCTCCGTTTCCATTGCCGTACGCATTAAAGGCCGTACTGAAGTGGCTGTGGTTTACGATCCAATGCGTAACGAACTCTTCACCGCAACGCGCGGTCAGGGTGCACAGCTGAACGGTTACCGTCTGCGTGGCAGCAACGCCCGCGACCTGGACGGCACCATTCTGGCGACCGGCTTCCCGTTCAAAGTGAAACAGCACGCCAAGCCGTACATCAACATCGTGGGTAAACTGTTTACCGAATGTGCCGACTTCCGTCGCACCGGCTCTGCTGCGCTGGATCTGGCCTATGTGGCCGCTGGCCGCGTTGACGGTTTCTTTGAAATTGGCCTCAAGCCGTGGGATTTCGCAGCCGGTGAACTGCTGGTGCGTGAAGCAGGCGGCATCGTCTGTGACTTTACCGGTGCACATAACTACATGATGTCTGGCAACCTTGTTGCCGGTAACCCGCGCGTAGTGAAAGCGATGCTTGCCAGCATGCGTGACGAACTGAGTGAAGCGCTGAAGCGTTAATTCAGTTGATGTCTTCTCCCTCTCCCACCAGGAGAGGGTTGGGGTGAGGCATCAGGCCGCACCCCTTCATTTCAAAACGGTCTTATTCCCCTGCCCTCCGGCACCGCACTCATCCACATCACCACCGCCGCCACCACTAACACCACGCCCCCGGCCAGTGCCAGTGCCAGCGTTGTCCAGCCCACCTGTTTCCACATCGCAGGCGTTTTGTTGCCGCTCAGTTTGACCGCCAGCGTACGGAAACTATGTACTAACAAGGCGAGTGAACTGATGGTCAGCGAAGTGCCCGCCGCCATCGCCATGGCCGATGCCACGCCCCAGGCAAATACACCGACAACCTTACTGAACAGCAGCACCATAATAGCCCCCGAACAGGGCCGCATCCCCATCGAGAGCACAATCACCAGCCGCGCGCGCCAGTCATCCCCCTGTTGCAGTTGTTCGGGTGTCGGCAAATGCTGATGCCCGCAGCCGCAGCGTTCATGGTGAACATGATGCGGGGTAAAGGCTTTAAAGGTCGGTTTACGTAACATGCCACGCAGCTTCTTAAGCGCCCGCAAACATAGCAAGATGCCCAGCACGCCCACCAGCGCATAGCTGCCCTTCTCCAGCCAGAAGCTGCTGAGATGCAGCTGACGTGCAGGCAATGCCAGCACCGAGAGCACCACTACCACCAGCAGCACCGCCACCAGCCCTTGCAGCAAGGATGATGCCAGCGTCAGGCCAATACTGGATCGCAGTTTTGAGGGATGGGTCGCAAGCCAGGTGGTGATCACCACTTTACCGTGCCCCGGCCCGAGCGCGTGCAGCACGCCGTAGACAAAGCTCACCAGCAACAGCGAACTGCCCGCAGCTGTCGGATTCTCCGCCACCGCTTTTAAAAGCGTGCTCAGTTGCTGATTGAATTCGCGCTGCCAGCCAATACTTTCACGCAGTACCTGCGGCCAGGCCTGCCAGAGCCAGTATCCTCCCGCCAGGGCAAGCAGCAAAAAGAGGACCAGTGGCCACCACTGCCGCAAGCCGTGTTGTCGTAAACGCGTCACTGGCATCACTGACATTTGAGCGTCACCGTTTGTGCAAATTGTTTACCCAGTTCCATGCTCTCCTCGGGCGCATCGGCTTTATCCAGTGATTGAGCATAGTCCAGCACCTCATCGCCAGGGTGCGGCGTGTGCACGGCCAGCTTACATTTATCGCGCAGTTCAGCCGGTAGCGTCGCATCGCTGTCGTGCTCGTAGCTCATATCCACATAATAGGTGGGATCAAACGTAGAGAAGGTATAGGTCTGCCCACTCAGTGCCTGCGGTTCAGCAAGGGGAAGCGCAAAGGTCAGCACCGCCTGGTGCCCGTCACGTTCCATCCCATAGTGCAGCGGCCGGTTGAGAAATTTCACTTTTTTGCCGTTATGCCAGACTTCAGTGAAATAGTGCTGCCCGAGCACGTTAGCCATCACCTCGGCCGCCAGTTTCTTCCAGATTTCGTCGCCGGGTTTGGCCTCTCCGGCATCGTAGAGCAGGTCTGCTGACGTTATCTCGTCCATCGTCCAGCGCATTTCAAGCCCCGTCCACTGGCCTTTATCCTCCAGCACCACGGTTTTCAGGCGGATAAAGCTATGGGGATGCGCCGTTGCTGCGAATGATAAAAACGCGAGAAAAAGCCCGATGACGCACTGTTTCACTGCTTGCATGTATTCCTCGCGAGAAAATTCTGTGATGTTCTCCGGCAATCCTGATGGAAAGGGCTGCGGCTGCGCTTTCCTCAAGAATACCTTTAGCTATTCTTACCAGACAACCTTACTGGAACCCGACAGATGACAATCGTAATGACGCCTCCATCTGTGCTCTCCAGTCCGCAGCGCCGCTGCCAGGTGCTACTGATGCTCGCCTTACCGGGGCAAACGGTCACCACGGAAAACATTCGCGCCATGAATGGGGTGGATGACGCCGTCGCCCGGCAAGATATAGCCGACACCGACCTCGAAATCCAGCGTTATCACCAGCTCAGCATTGCATCTCAACAGGATGGCAGCTATCGGATTGAAGGCACCACGCTCAATAAGCGGCTATGTCAGCTCCACTGGCTGCGACGTGGCCTGCGCCTCTGCCCGCAATTCATTACTCAGCATTATGCCCCAGCGCTTAAAACCGCGCTTAAACAGCAGGGCATTGCGAGAACACTGTATGACGACACCAACTTACGTGCGCTGATTAATCTCTGCGCACGCCGTTTGCAACGATCCTTTGAGTGTCGTGACATTCAGTTCCTGCGCCTCTATTTGCAGTACTGCTTGTTGCAAAGTCATGCTGGTCTTTCCCCGGAATTTAACCCGGTTCAGCACGCCTGGACGCAAATGCGCGCCGAATATCTGGCAGCACAGGAGATTGTTCACCACTGGCAGCGCCGCGTGACCGCCCTTCCCCCCGCCGATGAGCATGCGTTTCTGGCGCTGCTGTTTATGATGCTGCGCACACCGGATCCGCTCAACGACAACCATCATCAGGATCAGCGCCTCCAGCAGGCCATCGCAAACATGGTCGAACGTTTTCGCCAGCTCGCCGGGCTGCATTTTAGCGATGAGCAGGGCCTGACGGACCAGCTCTACATCCACTTAGCGCAGGCGCTGGATCGCAACCTGTTTGGCATTGGCATTGATAACAGCCTGCAGGAAGAGATTGAGCGACTCTATCCGAGGTTAATTCGCACCACGCACGAGGCGCTTGAGGTGCTGGAAACCGAATATGCGCTGCGTTTTAGCGAGGAAGAGGCGGGACTGGTGGCGGTGATTTTCGGTGCCTGGCTGATGCAGGAAGCCGATTTGCATGAAAAGCAGGTGGTGTTAATTACCGGCAATGAGCCGCAAAGAGAGCAGGAAATTGAGCAGCAGTTACGCGAGCTCACGCTCCTGCCGCTCAACATTAAATACCAGTCGGTACGCGAGTTTCAGAAACAGGGCGCGCCGCGTGACGTCACGGTGATTATCACCCCTTATGCCACGCAACTGCCGCTGTTTTCTGCACCGCTTATCCACACCGACAGCGCGCTGAGCCCACATCAACAGCAGCAGATCCGCGCCATGCTGGAATCTTAGTGCTGCGTGGTGACCTTCGGGCGCAGGAACAGCGCCGGGAGCACCAGCAGCGCCATCACCCAGAACAGCCCCTGATGAAGATGCTGGTACAAGAAGCCGGAAATCATGGTCATCAGAGCAATACTGCCCCCCATCGCCACGGCAGAATAGACCGCCTGCAAGCGGATAATCTCGCTCTCTTTGCGTGCCGCGATGTAGCGCATGCCCGCCAGGTGGCAAACGGTGAAAGTGCCACAATGAAGGATCTGTACCACAATCAGCCATGGCAGCTCGGTCGTCCAGCCCATCAGCCCCCAGCGCACCAGGCCACTGAACGCGGAAAGCAGCAGCAGGTCACGGGCGCTGAAGCGGCGGAACAGCCGGTTGCTCAGGGTAAAGACCACCACTTCGGCGACCACGCCCAGTGACCACAAATAGCCAATCGTTGAGGCAGAGTACCCTGCCTCCTGCCAGTAGAGCGCACTGAAACCGTAATAGGCGGCATGCGCCCCCTGCAACAGCGACACGCAGGCGAGAAAACGCCAGTTCTTCACGACGAGGTCACGCCAGGCCTGCCAGCCGGTGGCATCCTGATGGCGCATCTCTCCTTGCGGCAGAATCGACGGGCGGATCAGCATGCCGAGCAGCATAGAGACCACGCCCAGGGTCAGCATCGCCAGCACGGCGCGATAGTCAAACTCACTGACCAGCTTGCCGGTGGCCGCCGAGCCAATCACGAAGGCAATGGAGCCCCAGACGCGCACCCGGCCATAATCCATCGGAAACTGCTTTTGCCAGGTGTTCGCCAGTGCATCAGTCAATGGCACCAGCGGCGAGAAAAAGAGGTTGAAACCGACAATCACCACCATCAGCCAGGCCACATTCGTCCCTGCCCAGAAGCCAAGTGCGAAGACGAGTGTTATCAGCGCCAGAATACGCAGGGCTTTAATCAGCAGCGAGGGATTACTGACGCGAGGGGCAATCAGCAGGCTACCCAGAAAACGGGCCACCAGCCCTGCGCCGAGCAAAATACCGATGGTTTCAGGCGTAAGCCCTGTCCCTTTGAGCCAGACGCTCCAGAAGGGGAGAAAAATACCGTAGCTAAAAAAGTAGGTGAAGTAAGCGAGCGCCAGCCAGCGCGTGGACTGCAAGACCATGATTTCCTCCTGAATGGTGGCGATAGTCTGGAGGGAAACCGGCAGGCTTGCAAGTAACAGTGCGATAACATGCCTGCCCGGTCGCGAGCAGACATGTTTCATCACGAAAGAAGCGTCAGGACCATCGTCTGGCTCAGGCGCGCCCCCGGTTTTAACGCCGTCAGTTGCCCGCCCTGGGCCCGGTGATGATCGTCCGGTGCGTGGCTCATCGGCTCAAGGCAGAAGAAATCAAACGCATAGCCTTTATCAAACGCCGGGTCTGAGACGAAAACAAAGTAGCATGGAGCAGGCGGTTCGGTTTTCATCCCCAGCGCGTAACCCTGCTGGTGGATAATCGCTTCGCCGTCCCAGCCGGAAAAACCGTTGTTCACCCACTGGTGCGGCAGGGCGTTCGGCTGCCTGAAATCCAGCGCGTCAGGTACGCGGCCCTGATACTCCCCTGCCAGCCAGTGTTCCCGCTCAAGCCAGTACCCGGAGGCCTTCGCCTGCAAACGCGTCGCCGTCGTCAGCGGAAAATAAGGATGCCAGCCGAGACCAAAGGGCAGCGTCTCCTTCCCCTCGTTGGTGACGCTGAGCGTGACCCTCAGTGCCGTCGCGGTGAGATGAAACTGCTGCTCTGCCTCGTAGCGATAAATCCCCCTTTGCTGCCGGTACGTCAGGGTCAGCGCCTGGTCTGACCGTGCCTCACACTGCCAGTCGTTCAGCCAGGCATCACCGTGCAGGTAATGGCTGTCCCATGCCACGTTCGGCTCAAGCTCATAGGTTTTT
This sequence comes from uncultured Enterobacteriaceae bacterium, assembly GCA_963530515.1. GTDB lineage: Bacteria > Pseudomonadota > Gammaproteobacteria > Enterobacterales > Enterobacteriaceae > CBFFRJ01. Next base: position 122,189 of record CAUSEC010000005.1, read on the forward strand.
CCTTCCCACTCAAAACGATTGCCGCTGACCCGGTTGCCAAAAGGCACCAGCGGAAAGCAGGAGGACTCCACCGCCACGCCGCTGTGCTTACCAGGGCGCAGCAGCGGTGTGTCGTTGTGCCAGAAGCCTTCTATCACGCCGCCGCGTTCAGACACGTCAAGCCGTAACGCCCCGTTTTGTAAGGTATAAAGCGCCATCCTGTACCTCGTCAGTCAGGGAAATTGATAACCACTTTGCCGCACTTACCGCTTGCCATCAGGGCGTAGGCGTCGCCCGCCTGCTCCAGCGAAAAACGGTGGGTAATGGCATTGCGCGGCCACAGTTTCCAGTCGGTGAGGTCGTGAGCGCATTTTTCCATATGGAACAGACTGGTCACCCAGGAGCCGATAATGCGCCGCTGGTGGTGCATCAGGTCGGCGCTGACTTCAAACTCCACTTTGCCGGTTTCGCCAATGTAGACCACGCGTCCCCAGTCGGCCGTCGATTGCAGGGCCAACAAGCGCCCGGCTGCGTTGCCGGAGCAGTCGAGCGCCACATCCGCCCCGCCACGTGTGATATCCGCAATAATCGCCGGGAGCCCTTCGGTGGTAGCAAGATAACCGTGGTCCATCACGCCCAGTTGTTTAGCCATGGCGAGGCGCTCCGGCAACATGTCCACGCCAATCACGCGCTTGGCGCCGCGCCCGCGCGCCAGCATCATCGCCATCATGCCGACCGGGCCTAAGCCCACCACCAGCACGTTATCGCTGCCGGACACCTCGCCGCGCAGGATGCCTTCATACGCAGTACCCACGCCGCAGCTGATAAACGCCCCATCTTCGTAACTCAGCGCATCGGGCAGCATGATGAGGTCTTTCTCTTCGGCCAGCAGATACTCGGCATGGCCGCCGTCGCGCTGCCAGCCGTAGGCCGCCTTCCCCTCACCGGTACAGGAGATGGGGAATCCCCGGCGACAGTTCGGGCAAAATCCACAGCCGGAGATGTGGTAGACCAGCACACGGTCGCCCTCTTTAAAGTGGCGACATCCCGGCCCACGCGCCACAATCTGCCCGCAGGGTTCGTGACCGTTAATAAAGCCCTGATACAGCGGTTTATCGGGAGCGGCCGCCGTCGCCCGGTGCTGATGGTAGATATAGTGGACATCGCTGCCGCAAATGCCCGATGACTTCATTTGGATCAACACCTGGTTGATACCCGGTTGCGGTACCGGCACTTCACGCAAGTCGACGGTGGAGTTGCCCGGTAAATACGCTGCCAGCATGGTTTTCATCATTCCCTCGTTCCTCTCTAGCCATCATGTTTGCGCCCTGTCCGGCGCGAAAAGTATTCAACTCAGTGTTTTTTACTGTTCCGCTGGGTCAGCAGGATGTTCGCCAGCACCGCCACGACGATGATGACGCCGCGCACCACCTGCTGGAAAAAGGAGTTAATCCCGAGCAGGACCAGACCGTTGCCGATAAGCGTAATCACCAGCACCCCGAGTAGCGTACCGAGCAGCGAACCACGCCCGCCGGACAGCGCCGTGCCGCCCACCACCACGGCGGCAATCACATCGAACTCCAGCCCGTTTGCCGCCCCGGCGTTACCGGAGCCTAAGCGCGCGGCCAGCAGAATGCCGGTCACCGCCGCCAGCAGGCCGGAGAGTGTGAAAATCAGAATGCGTACCCGTTTAACGTTGATGCCGCAAAGCTGTGCGGCGGTGGCGTTGCCGCCGACGGCAAACACCGAGCGGCCAAAGGCAGTTTTACGGCTGATAAACACAAAGATCGCGAAGATAATCATCATCACAAGCGCCGACACCGGCACACCGAGGAACTGCCCGCCCAGCCAGTCGAGTACATCGTTCTCTTCGATGGGCACCGGCAGCGCGTTGGTCATGAACAGCCCCATTCCGCGCAGTGCACTCCACAGTCCTAATGTCGCCACAAAGCTCGGCACGTTAAACACGCCGCGCAGCATCCCCGCCAGCGTGCCCAGTGCCGCACCCAGCAAGAGCACCAGCAGGCAGGCGACCACCAGCGGCACCTGGAATTGCAGTAAAAAGGCCAGGCAGACCGACACAAAGGCCACCATAGGGCCGACGCTGACATCAATTTCACCGGAGATAATAATCAGCGTCATCGCCCAGGCGGCGATCCCGATGGTGGCAGCATCGCGCAGCACGTTCATTTGGTTGTTAAGCGAAATAAAGCCGGGGGCGTTTAACGAAAACACCAGATACAAAATGGCGATCACCACCAGCAGGCCAATCACGTTGATGTGACGAGCCACAAACTGTTTCAGCGACCCTTTTTTGCCGTGCGGCAGGGTTATGGATGAGGCAGACATCGTAAATTCCTCTGTAGAGCAGTCATCAGTGGACGGACAAAATCGCGGACATCAGTGCATCCACGCTGACGGGGGAGACAAATTCGCGGGTGAAGGTTCCCTGCTGGAGCAGCAGGATGCGGTCGCAGACCAGCGGCAGTTCTTCCACTTCGCTGGAGATAAAGACCACGCTTTTACCTTCCTGCGCCAGTTCCCGGACGATGCGGTAAATTTGCTGTTTGGCTTCGATATCAACGCCGCGCGTGGGCTCGTCGAGCAGCAGGATTTGGCTACCCGCATAGACCCAGCGGCCAATAACGACCTTTTGCTGGTTACCGCCGGAGAGCGTGCCAATGGCGGTTTCGCTACTGCTGGCTTTGACGCTCATGCGCTGCATGATGGATTCGGTGAAGGTGCGAATACGCTCCCACTGCAGCACGCCGCGCGTGCTCACCGAATGGCGATTGGTGATAACCGTGTTCTCATCCACGCCAAGCAGCGGAATAATGCCCGCCTCTTTGCGGTTCTCCGGCGTATAGCCCATGCCGCGCTGGAGCATGGTGGCGTAGTCAGGTTTGTGCAGGATTTCACCGTTGAGGGTAATCACGCCTGCATCAAAACGCGCCAGACCGACAATGGCTTTGAGCAGCTCCGTGCGCCCGGCACCCAGCAGCCCGGCAATCCCCAGCACTTCTCCCCGCCTGAGGTGAAACGAAATGTCTTCCAGCTTGGGCTGCATGCGAAGCCCCTGCACGTCCAGCACCGTTTCACCCTGCGAAACCGCGTGACTGACCGGGGTCAGTGTTTCATGCTCTCGCCCGAGCATCAGCGCCACAATATGCCCGGTAGTGGTGTTTTCCAGCGCCACGTTGCCCGCCACCTGCCCGTCGCGCATGATGGTGGCGGAAGACGCAATGCGGCGGATCTCTTCCATCCGGTGGCTCACATAGATGACCGCCACGCCGAGTGCCGACATCTTTTTGACCGCCGCCATCACCAGTTCCACTTCGGCGCTGGCCAGCGAACTGGTGGGTTCATCGAGGATTACCAGCCCCGGCTCCCCCGCCATCACGCGGGCAATTTCGACCAGCTGTTTTTGCGCCGGGCTCAGGCTCTCCACCAGAGCATCCGGCTCCACATCGACCCCCAGCTTCGCCAGACACTCACGCGCCTGGCGCTGCATCAACCCGTGGTCAATCATTCCCCCCTGCTTCGGCCAGTGGCCGAGGCACAGATTCTCAGCGACCGTCAGCCCTTCCACCAGGCTCAGCTCCTGGTAGACCGCCCGCACGCCCAGTTCCGCTGCCCGCCGGGTCAGGGTCGCATCTGCGCCGTCAAGCAGTGTGCCGCCCAGGCGTACTTCGCCGCTGTCGAGCCGCTCACTGCCGGTCAGCATACGGATGAGCGTTGATTTACCGGCACCGTTTTTACCGAGCAGCGCCCGGACTTCACCTCGGTGAAGGGTGAAATCAACGTTATCCAGCGCCACAACGCCCGGATAACGCTTATTCCCACCCGTCACGGAGGCGATGGGGTTTTCATGCATCACCATCGCCATGTTCCGCCTCTGTCAGGGTAAGCCGTCCACGTGAGTTGCCAGCCACTGCTTGCCATCTTCCGCCTGGGTGTAGAGGTCGATCGGCACCTGGATCACCTTCTCTTTCGGCGGCGTTTTGTTGATGACGTTCAGCGTCTGGGCAAAAACCGCATCGCCCATTTTTTTGCCCGAGATATCCACCACGGCTTTGAGCACCTGATTGTTTTGCAGCTCCTGGGCAATCTCAGTGGTCATGTCAGATCCAAACACGGCAATCTTCCCGGCCTGATTCTGGTTACGCACCGCTTTCACAGCACCCAGGGTCGCGCCGCCGGATTCGCCCATGATGGCGTCAATGTCCGGCGTGGAGATAATCAGCTTCTCGCCAACGGAGATGGCCTTATCAAGCACGGTGCCTTCCTGATTGGCGACGATTGTCATCCCCGGCACTTTGGCCTTCAACGCCTCTTCAAAGCCTTTGCGGCGCTGAACGCAGACTTCATAGGCTTCGCAATTAATAACGGCAATTTTCGGTTCGGTTATCTTTTTCGCGACAAAGTAGTCGGCAGCGGCCTGACCTAATTTGCGCCCGAACTCCATCGGATCGCCCACCAGCCAGGCGGAGACATATTTATCCACCCCTTTCTGGCTGATGCAGGTGTTGTAACAGAGCACCGGAATACCGGCCTCGCTGGCGCGGCGAATCGTTCGGCTGCTGCCGTTTTCCGAAACGGCGGAGAGAATGATGGCATCCACGTTGCGCGCCACCAGCGTATCGATAAATGAACTCTCTTTTGAGATATCCCCCTGAGCGTTGGTTTCAATGAGCTGCACCTTGACCTCAGACGCTTTGGCCGCATCCTGCACGCCCTGGCGCACACCTGCGTAGTAGCCCTGAGTGTCGAGATAAATAGCCCCAATGGTCATCTCTTTGGGTGCCGCCTGAGCAGTAAAAGCAGCGGTGAAGATCGGGAACAGGGTCAGCGCCAACAGCGACGCCTTTAAAGTGCGGGACATAATTGTCTCCTTGTAGGGTCTTCGTTTTGTTGTGTTTTACGCGGTATCAGGCGCGTGGGGTCACTTTAAATTTTTACATATTTTATACATTTAGCCGGGAGCGGCGGGTCAGGCCGCTCGCAGATTTCAGTAAACAAGATTTAGTGAATAAAATGCAGCACGTAAGGCATGACCCGCTGGAACAACGCCGCCTTCGGCCAGGCCGGATTAAGCTTGCTCAGTGCCGCACTGGCCTGATGCCACTGGTGCTCATTGTCCATGCCCGCTGCCGCCAGCGCCTGGATGTACAGGCACTTCTCCTGATGCTGTTGTTGCAGGTTGCCGTACAGCGAAAGCAAATCCGGTTGCGAGACGGCAAAGAAATCGGCTTCAACCGGGGCGTGAGCCATGTTATTCGCCCACTGCGCCATGTCAGTGAACAGCGTATCTGCGCCAGCGTTGTCACCCAGCATGCGCAGCGACATCCCTTGCCAGAAGAGGTAATCGGCAGGCTGATCGTTGTAGTAGCTGTGGACGTTGAGCGTACGGTCGCCCTGGGCCGCTTTTTGCCAGGCGCTCTCGGCCTGCGCCTCATCCCTTTGCAATCGGGCGCAGACCCCTAACCAGAACCAGATGTCGTTGTCGGTCTGCCCTGGCAATCGCCCTTCGCTCAGGTTTTCCGGGTAGCGCAAGGCGGCAATCAGCAGCCGTTCAGCACGCGCAGGCTGCCCGGCGTCAATGGCCTGCCACGCCTGCAACAGCTGGTTGAGGATGAACTGACTGGTGACCTTGCCTTCGCCCCCTTCCCAGGGGTGGAACTGGCGCGTTGCCAGCACGGTGGTTGCATTATCCGTTTTCCCGCACAGGTGCCAGAGGTTGAGCAGCTCCGCCGTCATGTCATCGCGTTTCAGCGCACACGGCAGGTTAGCCTCCAGCCGTGTGAGTCGGCTTTGTGGTGTGTCCCCGCTGAGTTTCGCCAGCAGATCGCGCTCAAACAGCAAACGCGCATCGTCCGGCAGCAGGCGGCAGGCGGTGTCGAGATAATGGGTCGCCTGGGTCGCATCATGCTGTTTGTTCCAGGCGTAAATGGCCAGCCCGCGCCAGGCATCGGCTAGACGGTCGTCCATTGCCACACACTGCTGCCAGAGCGCCACGGCTTTTTCTCCGTTACGTTTGCTGTAGTGGAAACAGGCCAGCAAATGGCGGGCGAAGGCGCTTTGCCCCAGCGCGTTTAACGCGTCCACCTCATCGAGTGTATTCGGGAAGCGCACAAAGTGCGGGAAGGCTTCAACAGCACGAGCGATAAGCGGGGCGCGGTCTGCTTCGGGCAACAAACTGGCCTGTACCAACAGCGGCAGCGTGCGTTCGCACTCCAGCACGTTCAGCACCTCCCGCGCCGCGTCTGCCATTCCCCAGCTCAGCAGTTGCCCGGCGGTGGTCAGGGCATTGATATCACGCCCGCCACAGAGTTCACGCCAGGCATTCAGCGCCGCGTCACTGCGTTCGCTTTGCCATTGCAGCCACCAGACCGTCGGATTTAACGGGTAGTCACGGCGCAGTGTTTGCAGGTTCGTGGCCGCTTCGTCTTGCTGGCCGCTCAACTGCAACAATCTCACTTGCAGGCACAAAACATCCTGACTGGTCGGGCAAGCCCGCAGGCTCTGGCGACAAAATTCAATGCTCTGGGCGTAATGCTGTTCGCGGGCGGCAAGCCTTGCCAGGCCATAAAAGCCCGCCGCTTTGCTGTTACCGCTCCAGGTCGCCCGCCAGAAATCTTCTTTTGCCTGCGGGTAGTTCTGCTGACGTTCAAGGGCGCAGGCACGGATAAAACTCGCCTGCCCGCACTGCGGATTCTTGTTCAGCCGGTGCGCGCGCGCCAGGGCCTGAGTCGCATAGTCGACGGCACGCGGGTAATCCGCACGGTTATATTCGAGGGTCGCCAGCGCCAGGTTGCAGCGATAATCCTGCGGATCGAGTGCCACACCCCGGGTGTAATAATCAAACGCCGAACGGCTGGCGTGGTTGTACTGCTCAAGATGCTGACCAATAAACCAGGCTTCATCGGTGGAGGTGATATTTTCAGCAGCGGAGGGGGCGGTCGCCACTTCCGGCAACGGCATCTCACCGGGCTGGTGCTCTTCATAATCGAGAACCACCGTACCCGCCGCATCACGAAGGGTCAGGGTCAGACGGGCGGTGTGGCTTAATTCAAGCACACCCTGGATTGCCGAGCAGGGGGTCAGGTTGACGCTTTCATCAAGCAGCGGCGTCGGGTTACCGGCTTCGGTGAGCGTTAAGCGGTGCCCCGTCAGTGAGGCTATTGCATACAGCCCCCAGTCAATGCCGTTCACGCTGCGCTGCAGTTTTAATACCGCATCCTTTGAGGCGTTCTGCACCATGCCGAGCGTGTGGTACGGCAGGAAATACTGCACAAACCGTTTCTCTTCATAGGCGTCAAGCCAGGTGAAATCAGGCTGGTTATCGGCAAAGATCCCTGTCATCAGCTCAATGTAGGGGCCGTTGCTGTCCGTGAGACTACGATCCCAGGCCTGACCAAATTCACTATGCCCCCAGCTCCACTGCTTCTTACCCGGCGCGATGTGATGATCGGCAACGTGCAGCAGCCCACCATCTTCATCGTGGGACCAGGCACCGACAAAGTCATAAGCGGATTTTTCCGCCATGTAGGAAGTGGGCACCGGCACATTCTTGTAGCGCGAAATATCAACGCCCGCTGAGTAATCCACTTTGTAATAGGTGCCCGTCGCAATCGGGAAAGCAGAGACTGCGCGCTTGCCGTGGTCAAACACCGCTGTGACGTCCGGCGGGAACACACTCTGGTGATCGTCGCCGCCTTTCACCGCCGGGTTGGCCCACCATAAGAAGTGGCGCGGCGTGGCGTTAGCGTTGTAGACGCGGCTGCCAATTTCCAGTGCGGCACGCTCCGGGCGCAGGGTAAAACCGGTCATCACCTGCAATCCGTGCATCGGCTCGGTTTCCCCGACCCACACCGTTTTGCTGCCATCCGCATGTTCTTCGAAGGTGCAATCCACCGGCATGTAGGTGGTCGGGCGGTGGTGCTGTGGCCAGTTAAACTCAATGCCTCCTGAGATCCACGGGCCAAGCAGGCCGACCAGCGCAGGTTTGATCACCTCATTGTGGTACACAAAGTCGCGCTGTTTGACCTTATCAAACGCCTTTTGTACCCGCCCACCCAGCTCCGGGAGGATCATGATTTTCAGATAATCATTTTCCAGCCAGACCGCCTGCCAGGCTTTATCCGTTTTGCTGTCATTCAGCGTGTCAGTCACGCCGTAAGGATAGACCGCCCCCGTCGACCCCTGATAAACGCGGTTCTCAAGAAACATGGGGTGAACATCCTGCGGACCGGTTTCGTAAGTCGGAATAATGACGGTTTCGCGCCAGACTTTTACGGGTTCCATATTGCCCTCTTAATTAACGAGACATACTAAAGTGTGGATTTGTGGGCAGTCTGACAGACAAAGAAACGGCGTTTTCGCACAATAATCACGCAATACACTTAACAGAGTTTAGTAACCATGAGCGTCTGCATTAACAACCAACAGATTCGCCGCATCAACAAGTGCGTGGTGCTCGAGCATCTTTACCGTGAAAAGCGCGCCACCAAGTCAACGCTGGCAAAGCTGGCGCAGCTCTCCATTCCCGCCATCAGTAATATTCTTGACGAGCTGGCGGCTGAGCATCGCGTTCTGAATGTGGCGGATGAAAAACCCGTCCGCGGCCACAGCAGCGGAACCTGGCTTATTGCGCCGGAAGGTGACTGGACGCTGTGCATGAACATCACGCCCACCAGCATGGAATGCCAGCTTGCCAACGCCTGCATGAGTCCGAAGGGGGAGTACGAGCGTCACACGCTGAGTGCCCCACATCCTCAGGCGTTACTGGCGGCCATTGAGCTGTGCTGGCATCGCTACCGGAAGGCCTGGCCGGGGCACAAAATCAATCTGGCGCTCGCCGTACACGGGCAGGTCGACCCGGTCACCGGGGTGTCGCAAAACATGCCGCAGGCCCCCTGGAGCGAGCCGGTGGAGCTGAAATATTTGCTGGAGGAGAAACTGGGGGTACGCGTTCTGGTGGATAACGACTGTGTGATGCTGGCGCTGGCAGAAAAGTGGCAGAACCCTGGCCAGGAGCGGGATTTTTGCGTGATCAACGTCGATTACGGCATTGGTTCATCCTTCGTGATTAACGAAAGGATTTATCGCGGGACGCTTTACGGCAGCGGGCAGATCGGTCACACCATTGTGAATCCAGACGGCATGGCCTGCGACTGCGGACGCTACGGCTGCCTGGAAACCGTTGCCTCACTGAGTGCGCTGAAAAAACAGGCGCGGATCTGGCTCAAGTCGCAGCCTGCGACGACGCTTGATCCTGATACCCTCACCACTTCGCAGCTGATTAGCGCATGGCAGGCGGGAGATGCACGCATCGCAGCGTGGGTGGAAAATGCCGCCAGCGCCATTGGCCTGAGTTTGTACAACTTCCTGAATATCCTGAATATCAATCAGATATGGCTCTACGGACGCAGCTGCGCATTTGGGGAGAACTGGCTGAACACTATCGTGCAGCAGACCGGACTGAACCCGTTCGATCAGGGCGGGAATCCACGTATTAAAGCCACGCAGATTGAGATGGGGCGGCTAAGTCGAGCCCAGCAGATTATGGGGATTGGCTATTTATACGTTGAGGCACTGCTCAGTGAGATGCACTAGCGGATGTACGAATCCAGCACGCTGAGCACCACTTCAAGATCCTCTTCGCGCTTCACTTCATCGTTTTCGTGCACGATGTGATCGGTCAGATGGCCTTTGATCACTTCGCGCATCAGGCCGTTTACCGCACCACGAATCGCGGCAATTTGCTGCAACACCTGCGCGCATTCATGGGGTTCATCCAGCATCTTTTTCAGCGCGCCCACCTGCCCTTCAATCTTGCTGGCGCGTGCTTTGAGCTTTCGTTTATCCCGAACGGTATGTGACATGCTGACCTCTTTTCACTAATGCAGAGCGAAAAGCAGAATACCATAGTTCTACTGGGGGGGAGTTTCTTTCTACTGGGGGGTAGTATTTTTTACTGGGGGGGAGTAGATTGAAAAAAGATTAAAAATAGCGAGAATTATTCTCATGACCGATTTTGCAGCACTCTTTCAGCAAGGAAATGCCTGGTTTTTCATTCCGAGCGCCATTCTGCTCGGCGCGCTGCACGGCCTGGAGCCGGGGCACTCGAAGACCATGATGGCCGCTTTTATCATCGCCATTAAAGGCACGGTAAAGCAGGCTGTGATGCTCGGTCTGGCGGCCACCCTCTCCCACACGGCAATCGTCTGGCTGATTGCGCTTGGCGGTATGTACATCAGCCGCCAGTTCACCGCCGAGTCCGTTGAACCCTGGCTGCAGGTTTTCTCTGCGTTGATTATCCTCGGCACTGCGGTATGGATGTTCTGGCGCACCTGGCAGGGCGAGCGGCAGTGGCAGGCGGGCCATCATCATGAGCATCACGCCCATGCCGCACCCCAAAGTATTCTGATGCAGCCAGTGAAAACGGTGGTCACTCAGCAGCCGCAGATCCTCAAGCTGCGTAAGCTCAGTAAAGAGGAAGAGTATCAGGATGCCCATGAACGGGCGCATGCGCGGGACATTGAACGCCGCTTTACCGGTACTGACGTCACCAACGGGCAGATTCTGCTGTTTGGACTGACGGGCGGCCTGATCCCCTGCCCGGCGGCGATCACCGTGTTACTGATCTGTATTCAGCTTAAGGCGCTAACGCTGGGGGCGACCATGGTGGTCTGCTTCAGTATTGGGCTGGCGTTAACGCTGGTTACCGTCGGTGTGGGTGCGGCCGTTAGCGTGCAGCAGGCGGCAAAACGCTGGTCGGGCTTTAATACCCTGGCGCGACGTGCGCCCTACGTCTCCAGCGTGTTGATCGCACTGGTGGGGATATACATGGGGATTCACGGGTACGCGGGGTTACGCTGAAGCCATAAAAAAAGGCCGCTGAGCGGCCTTTTTCACTTTCATCACGGCTGTCGCTTACGCGTAAACCGGGAAGCGTGCGCAGATAGCCAGTACTTTCGCTTTGACGCTTTCGATAACAGCTTCATCGCTGATGTTATCGAGCACGTCACACATCCAGCCAGCCAGCTCTTTCACTTCAGCTTCTTTGAAGCCGCGACGGGTGACCGCCGGAGAACCGATACGAATACCGGAAGTCACGAACGGGCTCTTCGGATCGTTCGGTACGCTGTTTTTGTTGACGGTGATGTTAGCACGGCCCAGCGCAGCGTCAGCTTCTTTACCGGTCAGGTTTTTATCAACCAGATCCAGCAGGAACAGGTGGTTTTCAGTACCGCCAGAAACCACTTTATAGCCACGGTTCAGGAACACTTCCACCATCGCTTTCGCGTTTTTAGCAACCTGCTGCTGGTAGACTTTGAACTCAGGCTCCATCGCTTCTTTCAGCGCCACAGCTTTTGCCGCGATAACGTGCATCAGCGGGCCGCCCTGTGCGCTTGGGAACACTGCGGAGTTCAGTTTTTTGTACAGTTCTTCGTCGCCGCCCTTCGCCAGGATCAGGCCACCACGCGGGCCCGCGAGGGTTTTGTGGGTGGTGGTGGTGACGACGTGAGCATGCGGAACCGGGTTCGGGTAAACGTCCGCGGCAATCAGACCGGCAACGTGTGCCATATCCACGAACAGGTATGCGCCGATGCTGTCTGCGATTTCACGCATTTTTGCCCAGTCAACCACGCCGGAATAAGCAGAGAAGCCACCGATGATCATTTTCGGTTTGTGCTCTTTGGCTTGCTTCGCCATGTCTTCGTAGTCAATTTTACCGGACTCATCAATGCCGTAAGGGATGATGTTGTACAGTTTGCCGGAGAAGTTTACCGGGGAACCGTGAGTCAGGTGGCCGCCTTGCGCCAGGTTCATACCCAGAACGGTATCGCCCGGTTGCAGCAGCGCGGTGTAGACCGCGAAGTTAGCCTGAGAGCCAGAGTGCGGTTGCACGTTCGCGTAGTCAGCCCCGAACAGCGCTTTCGCACGGTCGATAGCCAGTTGCTCAACCACGTCGACGTATTCACAGCCGCCGTAGTAACGTTTGCCTGGGTAACCTTCGGCATATTTGTTAGTCAGCTGAGAACCCTGAGCCTGCATTACACGCGGGCTGGTGTAGTTTTCGGAGGCGATCAGTTCAATGTGTTCTTCCTGACGTACTTTTTCTTGCTCCATAGCCTGCCATAAATCGGCATCATAATCGGCAATGTTCATTTCACGCTTTAACATCCGCTTCTCCTGCTCAGCTAACAATAAAACAGCTTTAAATTGAGGCCCGTTTTGGGGAACGGCTCACAGTATAACTGAATCAAATCTTGATAACAGGTCTTGACAAAGGTTTTTACGCAAACGATTGGCTGCCCGTCAGACAAGGGGTTGAGAGAAAATGAACTTTGCCTTTGCAACGGAATTCTTTTCACCTTTGTGATGCAGCATCTTCATGTTGTTTTTCGATGACCGCGCAGAAAGGCTTTACAAGCGCAGGGGCAAATCTATAACATGCATTTAAAATACATGTTATAGAAAATGATAAGGAAGCAATTATGCTCGACGCCCAAACCATCGCCACCGTGAAAGCTACCATTCCCCTGCTGCTGGAAACCGGTCCGAAGCTGACCGCCCATTTTTACGATCGGATGTTTACCCACAACCCGGAGCTCAAAGATATTTTTAATATGAGCAACCAGCGTAACGGCGATCAGCGTGAAGCGCTATTCAACGCCATCGCCGCCTACGCCAGTAATCTGGATAACCTTGCCGCCCTGCTGCCCGCAGTGGAAAAAATTGCCCAGAAGCACACTAGCTTCCAGATAAAACCCGAGCAGTACAACATTGTGGGCCAGCACCTGCTGGCAACCCTTGATGAGATGTTCAGCCCCGGCGAGGCCGTGCTGGAGGCCTGGGGGAAAGCGTATGGGGTACTGGCAGGCGTGTTCGTTCAGCGTGAAGCGCAGCTTTATCAGCAGAATGCAGAGAAAACCGGCGGCTGGGAAGGCACACGCGCGTTTCGTCTGGTAGCGAAAAAACCGCAAAGTGCGCTTATCACCAGCTTTGAATTCGCCCCGGTAGACGGTGGCATGGTCGCTGGTTATCAGGCCGGGCAATATCTCGGTATCTGGATCAAACCGGAATCATTTGAATATCAAGAAATCCGCCAGTATTCCCTGACCTGCGCACCCGATGGCAAAACTTATCGTATTGCGGTTAAACATGAAAAAGGCGGGCAGGTTTCCACCTGGCTACACCAGCATGCTCGCGAAGGGGATATCGTGCACCTTGCCGCCCCGGCGGGTGATTTCTTCCTGAATGTGGAGGCAACCACGCCCGTTACCCTGATCTCTGCAGGCGTTGGCCAGACGCCAGTGCTGGCGATGCTCGACACTCTGGCGCAGGCAAAACATCAGGCGCAGGTGAACTGGTTCCATGCGGCAGAAAACGGTGCGGTGCACGCCTTTGCTGACGAAGTGGCGGCTCATGGCGCAGCGCTGACGCGTTTTACGTCCCACGTGTGGTATCGCGAGCCGGCAGAAACGGATACGCAGTTTAATAGCCAGGGATTGATGGATTTGAGTCAGCATGAAGGGGCATTCAGCAGCCCGACCATGCAGTTTTACCTCTGCGGCCCGGTGGCATTTATGCAGTTTGCCGCGAAGCAATTAGTTGGCCTGGGGATTAAAACAGAGAACATTCATTACGAATGTTTTGGTCCGCACAAAGTACTGTAAGGCAGGATGCCCCTCGCCCGGCGGGCGAGGGGCAAAAAATCAGATCGCCGCGTCATCTTCTTCGCCGGTACGGATACGTACCACGCGAGCGACATCAAAGACGAAAATCTTACCGTCGCCGATTTTACCGGTCTGCGCCGTGCGGATAATGGTATCGACGCAGGTGTCGACGATATCGTCGGTCACCACGATTTCAATTTTCACTTTCGGCAGAAAATCCACCATGTATTCCGCGCCACGGTAAAGCTCAGTGTGGCCTTTCTGGCGACCAAAACCTTTTACCTCGGTGACCGTCATCCCGGTGATGCCAACTTCGGCCAGCGCTTCGCGCACGTCATCCAGTTTGAAAGGTTTAATAATCGCATCAATCTTTTTCATGGTGGGTCCTTTTACACGCTTGCCAGTTTTCGTCTTCGTAATCGGTTGCTCACACTAACATATCCGCAACGCCTTTACTCTTTAAAGTCGTTGGCATCCAGCTCATGGCGTGAAAGCAATTTGTAAAATTCCGTGCGGTTGCGCCCTGCCATTCTCGCCGCGTGGGTAACGTTGCCTTTGGTGATTTGCAGCAGCTTGCGCAGGTAGTTGAGTTCAAATTGATTTCGCGCTTCAACGAAGGTCGGTAACGCGGTGTTTTCGCCTTCCAGCGCCTGTTCCACCAGCGCATCGCTGATGACCGGCGACGAGGTCAGCGCTACACACTGTTCAATCACGTTGACCAACTGGCGCACGTTGCCGGGCCAGCTTGCCGTCATCAACCGCTTTAACGCGTCGGTTGAAAAAGCGCGCACAAACGGCTTATGCCGATCGGCGGACTGGCGCAGCAGATGGTTCGCCAGCAGAGGGATATCTTCCGCACGTTCTGCCAGCGCGGGGATCTTCAGGTTCACCACGTTGAGGCGATAAAAGAGATCTTCACGAAACTCCCCGCGCGCCATCGCTTTGGGTAAATCCCGGTGAGTAGCCGAAATAATGCGCACGTTAATGTCGATATCACGGTTGCTGCCGAGCGGGCGCACTTTGCGCTCCTGCAACACGCGCAGCAACTTCACCTGCAGCGGGTTGGGCATATCACCGATTTCATCGAGGAACAGCGTCCCGCCTTCCGCCGCCTGAAACAGCCCTTCACGACTGCTGACCGCGCCGGTAAACGCGCCGCGCGCATGGCCGAAAAGCTCCGACTCCAGCAGTTGCTCCGGCAGTGCGCCACAGTTGATGGCAATAAAGGCGTTTTTGCTGCGCGGGCTGGCATTGTGGATAGCCTGCGCAAGGATCTCTTTCCCGGTGCCGCTCTGGCCGTTGATCAGTACGCTGACGTCGGACTGCGCCACCATCCGCGCTTGTTCCAGCAAACGCAGCATAATCGGGCTGCGGGTAATAATGGTTTCACGCCATTGGTCGTCGCCTGCCGGTGCGGTGTGCTCCAGCGCATCGTCAATGGCCTTGTAGAGGGCGTCTTTGTCGACCGGTTTGGTCAGGAAACTGAATACGCCTTGCTGCGTGGCGGCAACCGCATCGGGAATAGAGCCGTGGGCCGTCAGGATAATCACCGGCATGCCCGGTTGAACGCGCTGGATCTCCGCAAACAGCTGCATCCCGTCCATTTCGTCCATCCGCAGATCGCTAATCACCAGGTCGACCTTCTCGCGCGCCAGGATCCGCAGCCCTTCCTGACCACTTTCCGCGGTGACAATACTGTAGCCTTCGCTGGTCAGGCGCAGCCCAAGCAGTTTTAACAGGCCCGGATCGTCGTCCACCAGCAGGAGATGGGCAGGTTTTCGGCTGGTCATGGTTTCGCGTCCTCGGGTTTTACGTCGGTCCTTGATGGGCGCGCACTGTCCGGCAAATCATTGCCGCCGGGCTTGCGGGT
The DNA here is from genome assembly GCA_963530515.1 of uncultured Enterobacteriaceae bacterium. Taxonomy (GTDB): domain Bacteria; phylum Pseudomonadota; class Gammaproteobacteria; order Enterobacterales; family Enterobacteriaceae; genus CBFFRJ01. The sequence goes on from CAUSEC010000005.1 coordinate 137,723, forward strand.
GGAAAGCCGCCGTTCAATGTCGGTCAGGTTTTCCAGTTTGCGCGTCGTGGTTTCCAGTTGTTCACGTAAGAATTGCTGCTGCTGGCGCAGTGAATCCAGTTCGGCATCCGTTGATTGCTGCAGCTTCCCGTAGCGGCCCCGTTCTTCTGCCAGCTGAATTTGCATCGACTCACCGTCACGCCAGAGCTGGTAAAGCGGACGCACGGGCGCGGGGATCTGCGGGCTTAAAGCGTCCAGACGAGCGGCACTTTCGCGGCGCTCAACCGGTGTAATTTTGGCGCTCGACAGCAGGATGCCGCGCTTAAAGGCATCCTGCCAGGTGTCGTCAGCGTGGGTTCGCGCTTGTGCGCGCGCCGCGGCGGGTGCCAGTCGGCTGGCGCAGTCCATGCTGCGCATCCAGAACAGCGGGTTGGTATCAAAGACCTGACCAGAAAGCGCCCAGATGTCGTCGCAGTCGGTCACTAAGAAATCGGCTAACTGATGTTCCGGCACCTGCTCTTCAAGTTGTGCCCGGACGGCACTTTCCGGTGCCTGCGAGACGCATCCGGCCAGCAGCAGGCCGGGCAATGCGCGAAGCATTTTTTTAGACAATAAGACCGCGCCGGTCACGCGGGAAAAAACGTGCGACATACTTACCTGATTTCGCTTCATTTAATGGATTTTTCCGGTGCATTAAGCGGCAACTCAATGCGAAAACAAACATCTGCATGACTGACGGCCACCAGATGTAATTCACCCTGCATGCGACGAATGCAGTCACGGGCAATACTCAAGCCCAGTCCACTGCCCTTCACCGCCCCTTTTCGTTGATGACTCCCCTGGAAGAAGGGTTCGAAAATCATGCTGCGTTCCGCTTCCGGGATAGGTTCACCGGTGTTCGACACCTCAATGCGCAGGCGCGAGCTGGCAAGGTAACTGTGGATATAAATGTTACCGGATTCAGCACCATAGTGCACCGCGTTCGAATAAAGATTATCCAGCACGCTCATCAGCAGCATCGGTTCCGCAACGCAGGTGGTTGCGTCGAGCGTCACCTCGGTATGCATCATTTTAGCTCGCGCAGGCAAACTGTGAGCGGAGATGACCATCTCCAGCAGCGGCTCTATCTCCACGGTTTCGAGTTCAACCGCGCTGTCGGCCAGCTTGCGGTTGTAATCCAGCAGTTGCTCGATCAGCTTTTGCAAATTGCGGCTGCTGGCATCGAGGATCTCCACCACCTCTTTTTGCTCCGGCGTCAGCGGGCCAACGACCTGATCGGCCAACAGCTCGGTCCCTTCGCGCATGCTGGCGAGCGGCGTTTTCAGCTCGTGAGAGATATGGCGCAGGAACTGGTGGCGCTGGGATTCCAGCCAGGAAAGGCGCTCACTCAACCAGATAATACGCTCACCCACGTAGCGCAGCTCACGCGGGCCTTTAAATATGACGGTATGCCCGAGAGAACGTCCTTCCCCCAGCCGATTAATCATGCGTTCGATGCCTTTTACCGGGCCGATGATCATTCGGGTAAAGAGCAGCACCATCGCAAGGCTGACCATGAAAAGCACCAGCGCCTGCCAGCCGAAGAATTGACCGCGTTCGGCGATATCCTGCTGTAACTGCTGCCCACGGGAGAAGACCACCTGACGGGTGGATTGCACCATTTCAGTATTGGCAGCCGCGAAGGCTTCCAGGCTGGCTGACGCTGCCGGAGCCGGGCTGCTGTTTTTACACTGTAGCTGAGCAAGATCGCTTAAATCCTGGCGCAGCGCCTGGTAGAGCTTTTCATCGGGAAGAACACCTGCGTGGGCGTCGAGCATCTCGCTGTAGCGCTTGAGCTGACTTTGGTACACCCGTTGCAGCGTGTGGTCATCGAGCACGCAGTACTGGCGATAACTGCGTTCCATCTCCAGCGCGGCATTAGTCATCGCTTCGCTGCGACGGGCATCAATCAGCGTGGTGCGGTTGGTCAGCGCGGCCTGAGCGCTCAGGGCATTGAGGCTTTGCCAGGCTTGCCACGCCAGAACCAGCAAGGGTAACAGAATCAACAGGAACGCCATCATGACGACCTGGCGCAGGGATCGGGGGAAAATGGGCCAGCGTTTCACCGCACTACTCTCGTAAAATCAGGTTAACAGGATGCTAGCTGAGTAATGCGCTGCGGGAAAGCCAGAAACAACAAAGCCGGGTATAAACCCGGCTTTGCTATGAAATTAGGCGGTGCCTAACTCGACGTTTCGCCCGGAGTCTGAAAAAGCGAACTTTTATCAGCAGTTGGACGGCAGGCACCTTAAGTGCATCATTCGAAGTTTATGTAGCGCGTCCCGAAGGGGCTGACATAAGAGAGTGAATGAGCCACTGCTTAATATTATGCAACAGCCGTGCCAAAACGCAAAACAATTTATTAACTCAATGATATTCAGGCATTTAAACAATAATTCATGTTCAATAGCGGGTGAATGATTTCCAGGCTAACTGTCGCTAATCAGCAACACCCTTTCGCCACCTTTGTCACACCTATATAAATCAATAAGTTAAATGTCTCCCTTTGGAGACACCTTAATCCCGCGTTTGTCGCAATTTCCCGACACACCCGCATGCGAAGCATCACAAATAAAAAAGCTCTCCCGAAGGAGAGCTTCACGATGCAGAACCTGAAATCAGCCCAGTTGCTTACGGGCGTTACGGAAGATACGCATCCATGGGCTGTCCTCGCCCCAGTTTTCCGGGTGCCAGGAGTTGCTGACGGTACGGAATACGCGCTCCGGGTGCGGCATCATCAGGGTCACGCGACCGCTTTCGTTGGTCACCGCGGTAATGCCGTTCGGGGAACCGTTCGGGTTCGCCGGGTAGGTCTGCGTCACGTTGCCGAAGTTATCGACGAAGCGCAGCGCCACCAGTCCTTTACTTTCAAGCGCCGCCAGATGAGCCGCATCACGCACTTCCACACGGCCTTCACCGTGGGAAACAGCAATTGGCATTTGCGAACCGACCATCCCCTGCAGCAGCAGAGACGGGCTTTGTGTCACTTCGACCAGGCTGAAACGTGCCTCGAAGCGGTCGGAGTGGTTACGCACAAAGCGCGGCCACAGTTCGCTGCCCGGCACCAGCTCACGCAGGTTCGACATCATCTGGCAGCCGTTACACACGCCCAGCGCCAGGGTCTGCGGACGGTGGAAGAAGGTTTCGAACTCATCACGTACGCGGTTGTTGAACAGAATAGATTTTGCCCACCCTTCGCCTGCACCCAGCACATCGCCGTAAGAGAAGCCGCCGCACGCCACCAGCGCCTGGAAATCTTCCAGACCGGTACGCCCTGCCAGCAGGTCGCTCATGTGCACGTCAATGGCATCAAAGCCCGCACGGTAGAATGCTGCCGCCATCTCCACGTGGGAGTTCACGCCCTGCTCGCGCAGTACCGCCACTTTAGGACGCGCACCGGTCGCAATGTAAGGTGCGGCGATATCTTCGTTGATATCAAAGGAGAGTTTCACGTTCAGGCCCGGATCGGCATCGTTCGCTTTCGCGTCGTGCTCCTGGTCTGCACACTCAGGGTTATCACGCAGGCGCTGCATCTGCCAGGTGGTTTCCGCCCACCACATACGAAGCGTGGTGCGGCTTTCGCTGAACACCGCCTGACCTGCGGCTTCGACCACAAAGCGATCGCTCGCTGTGGCCTGGCCGAGGTAGTGAACGCAATCCGCCAGACCGTTTGCCGCAAGTACCGCTTCAACCGCTTCACGATCTGCGGCACGCACCTGAATCACGCCGCCCAGCTCTTCGTTGAACAGGGCTGCCAGATGATCGTTGCCCAGGGCAGCGATATCCACATTCACGCCGCAGTGACCGGCAAACGCCATCTCGGCGAGGGTCACCAGCAGGCCGCCATCGGAGCGGTCGTGCCAGGCCAGCAGTTTACCTTCCGCCACCAGCGCCTGCATGGCGTTCCAGAATCCTTTGAGCTGCTGAGCATCACGCACATCGGCCGTTTTATCTCCTAACTGGCGATAAACTTGCGCCAGCGCAGTCGCGCCCAGGGCGTTGTGACCTTTACCGAGATCAATCAGCAACAGGGCGTTGTCTTCCGTAGAGAGCTGTGGGGTCACGGTGCGACGCACGTCTTCCACGCGTGCAAAGGCAGTGATCACCAGCGACAGCGGAGAGGTCATCTCACGCTGCTCATTACCTTCCTGCCAGCGGGTTTTCATCGACATGGAGTCTTTACCCACCGGAATGGTCAGGCCAAGGGCCGGGCAAAGCTCTTCACCGACGGCTTTCACCGCTTCGTAAAGGCCAGCGTCTTCCCCTGGGTGACCGGCTGCGGACATCCAGTTGGCAGACAGCTTAATGCGATTGAGTTCACCGATTTGGGTGGCAGCCATGTTGGTCAGGGACTCACCCACCGCCAGACGGGCGGAGGCGGCGAAGTCCAGCAACGCGACCGGCGCACGTTCGCCGATGGACATCGCTTCACCGTAGTAGCTGTCGAGGCTGGCGGTGGTCACCGCACAGTTGGCAACCGGGACCTGCCACGGGCCGACCATCTGATCGCGCGACACCATACCGGTGACGGTACGGTCGCCGATGGTCACCAGGAAGGTTTTCTCGGCAACGGCAGGCAGATGCAGAACGCGATTGACCGCGTCAGCAATGGAGATATCACGTGAATCGATAGCTTCTCCGGCTGCTTTGCGCGTTTGAACGTCGCGGGTCATTTTCGGGGTTTTGCCCAGCAGCACATCCAGCGGTAAATCAATCGGCTGGTTGTCGAAATGGCTGTCGCTCATCGTCAGATGCTGCTCGGCGACGGCTTCACCGATCACCGCATATGGCGCGCGTTCACGGCGGCAAAGCGCATCAAATAACGGAAGCTGGTCAGCCGCAACGGACAGCACATAGCGTTCCTGGGACTCGTTACACCAGATTTCCAGCGGGCTCATGCCCGGCTCGTCGCTGAGGATGTCGCGCAGCTGGAATTTACCGCCGCGCCCACCATCACTCACCAGCTCCGGCATGGCGTTAGACAGACCGCCCGCACCCACGTCATGGATAAACTGAATCGGGTTGGCGTCGCCCAGCTGCCAGCAGCGGTCAATCACTTCCTGACAACGACGTTCCATTTCCGGGTTGTCACGCTGTACGGAGGCAAAATCCAGGTCCGCATCAGACTGACCGGAGGCCATCGAAGACGCCGCACCGCCGCCCAGACCGATGTTCATGGCCGGCCCACCCAGCACGATCAGTTTCGCGCCAACGGTAATTTCACCTTTTTGCACGTGGTCGGCACGGATGTTACCAATGCCGCCCGCCAGCATGATCGGTTTGTGATAGCCGCGCAGCTCTTCACCGTTGTGGCTGTTCACTTTCTCTTCATAGGTACGGAAGTAGCCCGTCAGCGCCGGACGACCGAATTCGTTGTTAAACGCAGCACCACCCAGCGGGCCATCGGTCATGATATCCAGCGCGGTAACGATCCGCTCCGGCTTACCGAAGTCCTCTTCCCACGGCTGTTCAAAGCCAGGGATGCGCAGGTTAGATACGGAGAAGCCCACCAGACCCGCTTTGGGTTTAGCGCCACGACCGGTTGCGCCTTCGTCACGGATTTCACCACCGGACCCCGTTGCCGCACCAGGCCATGGCGAAATCGCCGTCGGGTGGTTGTGGGTTTCGACTTTCATCAGGATATGCGCCGCTTCCTGGTGGAAGTCGTAGCGACCGTTTTCGTGGTCAGCAAAGAAGCGCCCAACCTCAGAACCTTCCATCACTGCCGCGTTATCTTTGTAGGCGGACAGCACATATTCCGGGTTTTTCTCGAAGGTGTTTTTGATCATCTTAAACAGCGATTTTGGCTGCTGTTCGCCGTCGATGACCCAGTCGGCGTTGAAAATTTTGTGGCGGCAATGTTCGGAGTTAGCCTGCGCGAACATATACAGCTCAATATCGTTCGGGTTACGACCAAGACGGGTAAACGCTTCCTGGAGGTAATCAATCTCATCTTCCGCCAGTGCCAGGCCCAGACGCACGTTTGCGTCAATCAGCGCCTGACGACCTTCACCCAGCAGATCCACACTCTGCACCGGCGCTGGCTGATGGTGCTCAAACAGCGCCGCCGCATCGGTTTCAGCGGCAAACACGGTTTCCATCATGCGGTCATGCAGTTCGGCAGCCACGCTCGCCCACTGGGCATCCGTCAGCGTGGAGGCTTCAACGTAATAGGCCACGCCGCGCTCAAGGCGATTGATTTTGGCCAAATCGCAGTTGTGGGCGATATCCGTTGCTTTAGAAGACCAGGGAGAGATAGTGCCAGGGCGAGGTGTAACGAGGAGCAATTTTCCGGCCGGGGTATGACTGCTTAAGCTCGGGCCGTATTTCAGAAGTCGTTGCAGCCGGGTCAGTTCTTCGTCGTTCAACCGATCGTTCACATCGGCGAAATGGACATACTCAGCGTAAATGTTGCTCACCGGGAGCTGGGCTGCCTGAAAACGCGCCAGCAGTTTGTTGATACGAAATGCGGACAGGGCAGGCGAACCACGCAGAATTTCCATCATTAGTCTCTCGTCTTCGAAGCTTTAAGTGTGAATCAGGGGGAAAACGGGCGTCATTATAGTGAATACTGAGCAGCGACGAAACCGTTTGCGTCGAAATAAAATCACACTCGCCATTTGCCAGTGACCGAGAGCGCTATCGCTAATTAGTTGCCAACTGGCGTTTTGTTGCGCAAAATGCCGCTCAATCATCGATAAACACCCTTGTATTCATGGCGGCTATTCACTCGGTCAATGTACGGCGCAGAGAATTAACTATTTGAAAAAATTTAAGATTAATTATCTGCTCATCGGCATTGTCACTCTGTTGCTGGCAGCGGCCCTGTGGCCTTCTATCCCCTGGTTTGGTCAGGCAGACAACCGTATCGCGGCCATTCAGGCGCGCGGGGAGCTGCGCATCAGTACCATTGCCTCTCCGTTGACCTATGCAAGCGTAGACGAAAAAAACCAGGGTCTGGACTATGAACTCGCTCAGCAGTTTGCCAACTACCTGGGCGTGAAGCTGCACGTCACCGTTCGGCAAAATATCAGCCAGCTTTTTGACGATCTGGATGACGGCAGAGCCGACATGCTGGCCGCAGGGCTGGTCTATAACAGCGACCGCCTTCAGCACTATCAGCCGGGCCCGGTGTATTACTGGGTGTCTCAGCAGCTGGTCTACCGCGTGGGGAGCTACCGTCCGCGCACCCTCGCCAGCGTAAATGAAAGCCAGCTAACCATTGCCCCAGGGCATGTTGCTATCAAAGATTTGCGCGAGTTAAAAGAGAAGAAGTTCCCGGACCTGAGCTGGAAAGTAGATGAAAAGCGGGGCACGACCGACCTGCTCGAAGACGTGGTCAACGGCAAACTTAGCTACACGGTGGCCGATTCCGTCGCCATCAGCTTATTCCAGCGCGTTCATCCCGAACTCGCGGTGGCGCTTGATATCAGTGATGAACAACCGGTGACCTGGTTTACGAAACGAGACAGCGACAATACGCTCTCCGCCGCCATGCTCGATTTCTACAACAACATTAATGAAGATGGCACCCTGGCGCGTCTGGAGGAGAAATACCTCGGGCACGGGGAAGATTTTGACTATGTGGACACCCGCAGCTTCCTGCGTGCGGTCGACAGCGTGCTGCCCGATCTTCAGCCGCTGTTTACCAAATATGCCCAGGAGATAGACTGGCGTCTGCTGGCGGCTATCTCTTACCAGGAGTCGCACTGGGACACCCAGGCCACCTCGCCGACCGGCGTGCGCGGGCTGATGATGCTCACCAAAAATACCGCTCAGAGCCTGGGCTTAAGCGACCGTACTGATGCGGAACAGAGCATCAGCGGCGGCGCACGCTACCTGCAGGATATGATGGCGAAAGTGCCGGAAACCGTCCCCGCCGAGGAGCGTATCTGGTTTGCCCTTGCGGCCTACAATATGGGGTACGCTCATATGCTGGATGCCCGGGCATTAACCAGCAAAACCAAAGGCAACCCGGACAGTTGGTCCGATGTCAAACAGCGCCTGCCGCTGCTCAGCCAGAAACCCTATTACAGCAAGCTGACTTATGGCTACGCCCGTGGGCACGAAGCCTATGCCTACGTGGAAAATATTCGTAAGTATGAAATTAGCCTGGTGGGCTATTTGCTGGAAAAAGAGAAAGAAGCGGCGAAGACATTGAAACTCGCCCAGAGTTACCCGGTGGTGGGAGCAGAAGAGTTTAACCGGGCGCCCTATGGGGTGATGCCCTTTAGCGCGTTCAACCCAAGCCCCAATGATGCTTTTCCGCGCAATCCGTTGATGGTGCCAGACCAGCTCACGATTCAGGCACCCGCCAGGCTTAAATAAGGGGTTCAGACCCTTTTTTGAGGGCTTTTTTCTCCAGCCTGCGCTGGCGGAAGAAGTCACTCAGCATCCCGGCGCATTCATCGCGCAACACACCTTCTACTATCTCCACCCGGTGATTCATTCCCGGATGATGCAGTACGTCCATCAAGGAACCTGCGGCACCGGTTTTTGCATCCCGCGCGCCAAACACCAGTTGGCCAATGCGGCCATGCACCATCGCTCCGGCACACATCACGCAGGGTTCGAGGGTCACGTATAAAGTGGTGTCGATAAGACGGTAATTTTGCAGCACCACGCCGCCCTGGCGCAGCGCCATGATCTCCGCGTGGGCGGTGGGATCGTGACGACCGATCGGCCGGTTCCAGCCCTCTCCAATCACCTGGTTGTTGTGCACCAGGACGGCACCAACGGGCACTTCGCCTTCGTCCCACGCGCGTTTTGCCAGCGTTAAGGCGTGACGCATCCAGTATTCATGATTCAGTTCGGGATGGGACATTTCGAGGTTGGACAAGGGGGCACTCCAGTTAACAAGCGGGGCGCATTATACACACCCGCTATGTATTACACATCACTCATTCCAGTTGCTGGAGTTTGCCGTGGGGCGTAACCCGCCAGCGGTGCTGGCAGAAATAGAGCAGCGGGTTATCCTGCTTGCTGTCGCTGTAGCCACTATACAGACGCAGCGGCGTACCGATTTGCCGCTCCAGCTGCGCCACTTTTTCGTGCCCCAGACAGCGCATCGTCAGCACCCATCCACCGTAGCGACGGCCAATCTGGCTGGCGATTATGTTCACACGTGGCAGCCAGGGGGTATCAAAGTACACCTGTTCAACCAGCGGCTGCGGGGAGCCGGTAATCAACCAGATATCCGCATCCGAGGCCAGAAGGTAGTTGGTGAGGCGCTCCTGCACGACCGGAAATGCCGTCACCTGGCCGCGAAACCAGGTCGCAAACTTTTGCTCCAGCGCTTTCATGTGCTCTTCGCTGTAGCCAAAGGTACAGGCCCACAGCAGCAGGCTCATGGGCCAGCGTGCGGCACGCCCTTTAACCAGTAACGCCATGCCGATAACCGGCAGGACGGGCAGAACCAGCAGGACGTTAAGCGGATGATGACGCAGAACATAGCGCAGAAATGTGCCGAACATGTCCTGCTGATGCAAGGTGCCATCTAAATCGAAAAAGACAACGCGACGCTCGCTGGTAGCCAAATGTTACTCCTCGGGATCGTTGAAGCCTAAAAGCCAGGTAAACAGGAACCCGGCAATAACCGCTACCAGATAGCCTAACAGATAGAGCATCACTTTTCCGGTAACGATAGTTAATGCCAGCGGCAGACCAGAGATGCCAAAGGTGATGACCGTCGCCACTTTGGCGTAGCTAATGAGCGCGCCACCCACGGCGCCGCCGAGACAGGCGCCAAGAAACGGTTTACCCAGCGGCAAGGTGACCCCGAATATCAGCGGCTCCCCAACGCCCAGCAGCCCCACCGGCAGCGCACCTTTAATGACTTTCTTAAGGCGGGCATTACGAGTTTTCATCAGCACGGCAATCGCTGCTCCCACCTGCCCCACACCCGCCATGGCAAGAATGGGCAACAGCGCGTTGTAACCGTGCGCCTGCACCAGCTCAACATGGATAGGCACCAGCCCCTGATGCAGCCCCGTGAGCACCAGCGGCAGAAAGGTGCCCGCCAGCACCGCTCCCACCAGCACGCCACCGCGATCGATGGCCCAGGTCGCGCCGTGGGCGATAGATTCAGAGATAATGCCGCCCAATGGCTGGAGCGCAACAATAGCAACGGTACCGGCAATCAGCGTCGTCAGCAGCGGGTTAAGAATCAGCTCAACAGAGCCTGGCAGCACGCGGCGCAGCCGTTTTTCAATCCAGCACATCAGCACCACTACCAGCAGCACAGCAATCACCCCGCCACGCCCAGGCTGTAACGCCTCACCAAAGAGAGTGATTTGTGCGAGCTGCGGACTGGAGAGGATCCCTGCCATCACGCCACCGAGTGCCTGGGAGCCGCCAAACACTTTCGCCGTATTGACCCCGACCAGGATATTCATAATGGCGAAGACCGCGCTGCCGAAAATGCCGAGCAGCCCCAGCATGTTGGGGTATTGGGTGGCAAAATCGCCGACAATATCCGGGCGTTTTAAGATGTTAATGATACCGGTAATTAAACCGGAGGCGATAAAGGCCGGGATCAGTGGAATAAAGACGTTGGCCAACTGACGCAGGGCGTCGCTCATCGGCGCTTTGTATTTGGCTTTCGCCTGCGCTTTGGTGCGTTCAGCATCGTCAAACCCATGCGTCACGGGGCCGTCAGACATTTGCGCCTGCATCGCATCCACCACCTGAGCGGCTTTGCCGGGGCCCACAATAAACTGGTGCTGCTGGCCCTGCTTTACATAACCGCTGATGCCGGGGAGCTGTTTCACGCCCGACAGATCCATCTTGTCGTCATCGTGTACCTCAACCCGTACACGTGTCATACAATTTTCGAGCCGCAGAATATTGCTCTGTCCCCCGACGCCAGCAAGGATGCCGCTGGCGAGCGCCGCTGTCTTTTCCATCACTGCCCCTTTAGTTTTCTAATGCCGCCCGTAAAAAACCGTGGTGAAGGTCGAGTTTAGCCCTGGCGGCGGCGGCATCCAGGCCGCTCAGCACCATCAAAATGGCCGGTTTGACGTCATAGTCCGTCTGTTTGAGAACAACTTCAGCCTGTTCACGCGCAACGCCCGTCGCTTCCATTAACATTCGGCAGGCTCTGTCCACCAGCTTCACGTTGGTCGCTTTCATGTCCACCATCAGGTTCTGGTAGACCTTGCCAAATTTAACCATCGCACCGGTGGAGATCATGTTCAGCACCAGCTTTTGTGCGGTGCCCGATTTCAGGCGAGTAGAGCCGGTTAAGGCTTCCGGGCCAACCACCGGAGAGATAGCAATATCCGCTTCCTGCGCAATCGGTGAGCCTGGATTACAGGAAATCGCGACCGTGGTGCAGCCCGTGCGGCGGGCGAATTTCAGGCCACCTATGACGTACGGTGTGCGCCCTGAAGCCGCCAGCCCAACCACCAGATCTTCGGCGGTAAGATTCAGCGCGACCAGATCGTCTTCGCCGAACTGCGCATTGTCTTCCGCCCCTTCAACCGCTTTGAGCAGCGCCCCAGGCCCACCGGCGATGAGGCCCACCACCAGCCCGTGCGGCACGCCAAAGGTAGGAGGACATTCGGATGCATCCAGAACGCCCAGTCGGCCACTGGTGCCCGCCCCCATGTAAATAATCCGGCCACCAGCTTTGAGCGATGCGGCGGCGGCGTCCACGGCGTTGGCAACCTCCGGCAGGGTGGCTTTGACTGCTTCTGCCACCAGCGTATCCTGTTGGTTAAAACGGTTAACTAACTCGATGGTCGTTAATGCATCTAAATCCATGGTCTGTGGATTGCGTGTTTCTGATACCAGTGCGCCAAGATTCATTTTTGCTCCTAAGGAATTTTTAATTCATAATAACCGTAATAATTTGGAATTTAAAATTCATCTGCCTGCGTGAAATGCGTTTTCTGTAATTGATGTCACATTTTGCCTCGGGAGACCTATGAACTGTTTAATACACATTCGCCAACGCTATGCCGGATTTGCCCAAAGTGACAGGAAGCTGGCCGATTTCTTGTTGGCCAACCCGGAACAGGCGCGTCATTTAAGCTCGCAGCAGCTCGCAGCCGATGCGGGCGTAAGCCAGTCGAGCGTGGTGAAGTTTGCCCAGAAGCTGGGGTTTAAAGGATTTCCGGCCCTGAAACTGGCGATCAGCGAAGCGCTGGCCAGCAGCCCCGAGCCCTGGTCTGTTACCGTGCATAACCATATTCGCGGTGATGATCCCCTGCGTGTGGTCGGTGAGAAGTTGATCAATGAAAATCTGAGCGCGATGCGTGCCACCCTCGATGTGAACAGTGAGGAGAAGCTGCGTGAAAGCGTGGAAATGCTGCGTAATGCCCGACGAATTGTCATAACCGGGATTGGTGCGTCCGGTCTGGTGGCGCGTAATTTTGGCTGGAAGCTGATGAAGATCGGCCTTAACGCAGTCGTGGAGCAGGATATGCACGCCCTGCTTGCCACGGTGCAGGCGATGTCGGCCAACGATCTGCTGCTCCCCGTCTCCTACTCCGGTGAACGGCGGGAGATCAACATGGCGGCGGATGAAACCCTGCGCGTTGGGGGCAAGATCCTCGCGATCACCGGTTTTTCTCCCAACGCCTTGCAACAACGCGCCACGCGGTGCCTGTACACCATTGCCGAAGAACAGGCGACCCGCAGCGCCGCCATTTCGTCATCCAGTGCGCAAATGATGTTAGTGGATTTGTTATTTATGGCGCTGATACAACAGGATCTGGACAATGCGCCAGACCGCATCCGGCACAGCGAAGAGCTGGTAAAAAAACTGGTCTGAACAGGGAATGGGCGTATAATGCCCGCCCTGTTTGTGTGAGGTTTCTGAGATTTTCCTGATGGCGCTGTTAATCACCAAAAAATGCATCAATTGCGATATGTGCGAACCGGAATGTCCGAACGAGGCCATTACGATGGGCGACAGCATTTACGAGATTAACAGCGATCGCTGCACGGAATGTATCGGCCACTATGAAACGCCGACCTGTCAGAAGGTGTGCCCGATCCCCAATACCATTTTGAAAGATCCGGCACATAATGAAAATGATGAGCAGCTGTGGGACAAGTTTGTCCTGATGCATCACGCCGATAAAATCTAACTTTCGATAATTACCGTCGCGCAGGCATAGCGTCGTTCATCCGCCAGCGTCACGTGCATGTGCACCACCCCCAGCTTTTCAGCCAGCAGTAACGCCTCGCCCCATAAGCGCAAGCAGGGCTTACCCAGCGCATCGTTGTACACTTCGAACTGATTAAAGGCGAGACCGTTGCGAATGCCGGTGCCAAAAGCTTTGGCGGCGGCTTCCTTGACCGCAAAGCGTTTGGCAAGAAAACGCACCGGCTGCTGGTGCGTCTCCCATATGGCCCATTCGTTGTCACTCAGCACGCGTCTTGCCAGGCGATCGCCACTGCGGGCGATCACCGCTTCAATGCGGGCGATTTCAACGATATCAGTACCCAGCCCCAGAATTGCCATTACTTGCGTGCTTCCACCATCAGGCGTTTCATCTCTGATACCGCCTCTTTCAGACCGCTCATCACGGCGCGGCCGATAATAGCGTGCCCGATGTTCAGCTCGTGCATCTCCGGCAGGCGCGCAATGGCCTGCACGTTGTGATACGTCAGACCGTGCCCGGCGTTCACCTTCAGGCCCAGGCTTGCCGCATAGGTTGCCGCTTTGGCAATGCGATCCAGCTCTTTGGCCTGCTCAGCTTCGTTTTTCGCTTCAGCGTAGCAGCCGGTGTGAATTTCGATATAGGGCGCGCCAACCTCGGCTGCGGCTTTGATTTGCTCAACGTCCGCATCAATGAACAGCGAAACCAGGATGTCGGCGTCCGCCAGACGTTTGCAGGCATCACGCATTTTGTCGAGCTGGCCTGCCACATCAAGACCGCCTTCGGTGGTCACTTCCTGGCGCTTTTCCGGCACCAGGCAGCAGAAATGAGGCCGGGTCTCAACGGCAATCGCCAGCATCTCTTCGGTGACGGCCATTTCGAGGTTCATGCGGGTATCGAGCGTCTGACGCAGCACGCGTACATCACGGTCGGTAATATGACGACGATCCTCGCGCAGGTGGACCGTAATGCCATCGGCACCGGCCTGCTCGGCAATAAACGCGGCCTGAACCGGGTCCGGGTAGGCGGTACCGCGCGCGTTACGCAGGGTGGCGATGTGGTCAATGTTGACGCCTAACAGTAATTCAGACATGACAATCCTCATTCTTCATCATTCGTTTTTGTTGCCCGCTTCGGCATAAACTGCCGGAATAACTCCCGGCTCTTGAGCGGTTTGCCCCCAAGATACGGCTTTAGCGCTATGCGGGTAAAGCGTTTCGCCGCTCTGAGCGTATCCATATCAGGAAATTCTCGTTCAGCCAGGGCCCGCAGATGGCGACCGGTAAACGTAGCGTTATCAATCACCACGCTGGCGATAAACCCTTTCTCTTCGCGATAGCGGTAGGTCATGCTGTCATCCACCTCTTCCCCGCTCCCTGCGCAATGCAGAAAATCGACGCCATATCCCAGATGCCCAAGCAGCGCCAGCTCGAACCGACGCAGCGCAGGCTCAGGCGAACCGGTCGCGCCAGCCAACGCCTGGATACAGTACAGATAGTCGAAAAAAAGTTCAGAGAAGCGTGTTTCATGCTCCAGTACGCGGGCGATGAGCTCGTTGACGTACAGGCCGCTGTAAAGGGTGATGCCGCTAAGGGGAAGTGCCAGAGAGACGGCTTCAGCGCTGCGCAGTGTTTTGACATCGCCACGGCCACCGAAACGAACCAGCAAGGGGGTAAAGGGCTGTAATGCGCCTTTGAGACTGGAACGTTTGGAACGTGCGCCTTTAGCCACAAGGCGCACGCGACCCGACTCTTCCGTGAAGACGTCCAGCATCAGGCTGGTTTCGCTCCAGGGACGACTATGCAGGACGAAAGCGCGCTGCCAGCCTTCCATTAATACTTATTCTCTATGGCTTTCGAGTTGCAGGAAGGCGGCAAGATTGCGAGTCCTCAGGAGCATAGATAGCTATGTGACTGGGGCGAACAAACGTAGCCAACGCATCTGCGGCTTGAAAGACGACGAGAATTAAAGATCGTCGACGTAACCGAGGCTACGAAGTGCGCGTTCATCATCGGCCCAGCCGGATTTCACTTTGACCCAAAGTTCAAGATGTACCGGTGCTTCGAACATTTCCTGCATGTCTTTACGGGCTTCAATACCGATGGTTTTGATTTTGGCGCCTTTGTTGCCAATGACCATCTTCTTCTGGCCTTCGCGTTCCACGAGGATTAGACCATTGATATCGTAGCCGCCGCGCTCGTTAGAAACAAAACGCTCGATTTCAACGGTAACGGAGTACGGCAGTTCTGCACCCAGGAAACGCATCAGCTTCTCACGGATTATCTCAGACGCCATGAAACGCTGGGAACGGTCAGTGATGTAGTCTTCCGGGAAATGATGAATCGCTTCCGGCAGATGCTTGCGCACGATACCTGCGACGGTGTCAACGTTGAAGCCGGTCTCAGCAGAGATCGGCACAATGTCGAGGAAGTTCATCTGGCTACCAAGGAACTGCAGGTGCGGCAGCAGGTCCGCTTTTTCCTGCACGTTATCCACTTTATTGATAGCCAGGATGACCGGCGCTTTACCGTCACGCAGCTTGTTGAGCACCATTTCGTCGTCCGGCGTCCAGCGAGTGCCTTCCACCACGAAAATGACCAGCTCAACATCACCTATGGAGCTGCTCGCCGCCTTGTTCATGAGGCGGTTAATGGCGCGTTTTTCTTCCATGTGCAGGCCTGGGGTATCCACGTAGATGGCCTGATAAGCCCCTTCGGTATGGATACCCACGATGCGGTGACGTGTGGTCTGCGCTTTGCGCGAGGTGATAGACACCTTCTGCCCAAGCAGATTGTTCAGTAACGTCGATTTGCCTACGTTCGGGCGACCAACGATGGCGATGAAGCCGCAATAGGTTTTTTCTTCAGTGCTCATTCCAGCTCCAGATTTTTCAGTGCCTGTTCGGCGGCAGCCTGCTCGGCCTTACGGCGGCTCGACCCTGTGCCAACCACCGGCTCTTTCAGGCCACTGACCTGGCAGTGGATAGTAAATTCCTGATCGTGCGCTTCGCCACGGACCTGCACCACCAGATAGGATGGCAGCGGCAAGTGACGACCTTGCAGGAACTCCTGCAAACGCGTTTTCGGATCTTTTTGTTTATCGCCCGGACTGATTTCGTCCAGACGCGTCTGATACCAGCTCAGGATCAAACGCTCAACGGTCTGGATGTCGCTGTCCAGGAATACACCGCCGATCAATGCTTCAACCGTATCGGCCAGAATAGACTCACGGCGAAAACCCCCGCTTTTCAGCTCGCCCGGCCCTAAGCGCAAACATTCACCCAGTTCGAACTCACGGGCAATTTCTGCCAGCGTGTTACCGCGAACCAGCGTTGCACGCATGCGACTCATATCACCTTCGTCCACGCGCGGGAAACGGTGATAAAGCGCATTAGCAATCACAAAGCTTAAAATGGAGTCACCTAAAAATTCCAGGCGCTCATTGTGCTTGCTGCTGGCACTGCGATGGGTTAATGCCTGCTGCAACAACTCCTGATGTAGAAAAGTGTAGCCCAGCTTCCGCTGAAGCCGATTTATTACGATGGGGTTCATGCGATACCAATAAATGAATGCGTCAACAATGCAGCACACGAAACCGACCTGTAAGAACCAACGCGGTTTCGTGTGCTGTGGCACCCGGAGGAGCCAGCCTTAAACTTCGGGGGAATATTCTATACGTAACGACAGGGTATGTCGTTAGTCTGAAGGATTTATAAATGAAATAATTTGGGGCGCAGATATTATTCTGCACCCCAATAATATTAATGAATACCGCCGATGCGACTTAAGCGCACACCTGTCGGCCATTCACCTTCCTGCTTCTCGAAACTCATCCAGATAGCCGTGGCACGGCCCACCAGATTCGCTTCCGGTACAAAGCCCCAATAACGGCTGTCTGCGCTGTTATCGCGGTTGTCACCCATCATGAAATAATGGCCCGGCGGAACAATCCAGGTCGCCAGCGGCTGGCCCTGCTGCTTGTAATAAATACCCAGCTGATCCTGCGCAATCGGGACATTCAGAATGCGATGCGACACATCACCCAATGTCTCTTTGCGTTCCGTCAGACGAACACCGTCATCGCGGGTTTCGCTTTTCGGCAGCTGGAAGAAGCCGCTACTGGCTTCACCGCCTTCGCGACGACCAAAGGTCTGTACAAAGTCGCTCGGCTCAACGTTGCTGTAAGTGATCGGCAAGGCATTGGAACATGCCTGGCCTGAGCTGCAGTTCGGTTGAACAGTGACCTGTTTAGTCACCGGATCGTAGCTGACTTTATCGCCCGGCACACCGACCACACGCTTGATGTAATCCAGACGCGGATCGTCAGGGTATTTAAATACCGCAATCTCACCGCGTTTCGGATGACCGGTTTCAATTAACGTCTTCTGGTAAATCGGATCTTTAATGCCATAGGCAAATTTTTCCACCAGAATAAAGTCACCGATAAGCAGCGTCGGCATCATTGAACCTGATGGGATCTGGAAAGGCTCGTAAATAAACGAGCGCACCACCAGCACAATCGCCAGCACCGGAAAGACCGATGCCCCGGTTTCCAGCCAGCCCGGTTTCGGGCCCACTTTCTTCAGCGTTTTTTTATCAAGTGCATCATTGGTCGCCAGCTGCGCTGCCGCCTGACGCTCACGACGCTTCGGTGCAAAAATGAATTTATCCAGGCACCACAACAACCCTGTTACCAGGGTTGCTATCACCAGGATCAGGGCAAACGTGTTCGCCATGCCAACTCCTTAGAGGTTATTTGCCGTCTTTCCCAACGTGCAGAATGGCGAGGAACGCTTCCTGAGGCAGCTCGACGTTACCGACCTGTTTCATACGTTTCTTACCGTCTTTCTGTTTCTGCAGCAGCTTTTTCTTACGGCTGACGTCACCGCCATAGCATTTTGCCAGAACGTTTTTACGTAACTGTTTAACCGTGGAACGCGCAATGATGTGGTTGCCGATAGCTGCCTGAATCGCAATGTCGAACTGCTGACGTGGAATCAGTTCTTTCATCTTCTCAACCAGCTCACGGCCACGATACGGTGCGTTGTCGTTATGGGTGATCAACGCCAGGGCATCAACACGATCGCCGTTGATCAACACGTCAACACGCACCATGTTTGAAGCCTGGAAGCGTTTGAAGTTGTAGTCCAGAGACGCATAGCCGCGGGAGGTGGACTTCAGACGGTCGAAGAAGTCGAGAACCACTTCCGCCATCGGGATTTCGTACGTCAATGCGACCTGGTTACCGTGGTACACCATGTTGGTCTGCACACCACGTTTTTCGATACAAAGCGTAATAACGTTACCCAGAAACTCCTGTGGCAACAGCATGTGACACTCAGCAATCGGCTCACGCAGCTCATTAATATTGTTCAGCGGCGGCAGCTTGGACGGGCTATCGACGTAAATCACTTCTTTCGACGTGGTTTCGACTTCGTAAACTACCGTCGGCGCAGTGGTGATCAGGTCAAGATCGTATTCACGCTCAAGACGCTCCTGAATGATCTCCATGTGCAGCAGACCCAGGAAGCCGCAGCGGAAACCAAAGCCCAGCGCCGTCGAGCTTTCTGGTTCATAGAACAGGGAGGCATCGTTCAGACTCAGTTTACCGAGCGCATCACGGAAGTTCTCGTAATCATCAGAACTCACCGGGAACAGACCCGCGTAAACCTGCGGCTTCACTTTTTTAAAGCCCGGCAGCGCTTTGTCGGCCGCATTACGGGCCAGCGTCAGGGTATCGCCTACTGGCGCGCCGAGAATGTCTTTAATCGCACAGACCAGCCAGCCCACTTCGCCACACTTAAGCTCGGTACGATCGACCTGCTTCGGCGTGAAAATGCCTAAACGGTCAGCGTTATACACCTGACCGGTGCTCATCACTTTTACTTTGTCGCCTTTACGCAAGGTGCCGTTTTTCACACGGATCAGCGAGACAACACCGAGGTAGTTATCGAACCAGGAGTCAATGATCAGCGCCTGCAACGGGGCATCCGGATCGCCTTCAGGTGCCGGAATTTCACGCACCAGACGCTCGAGGACATCAACAACGCCCACGCCGGTTTTTGCCGAGCAACGCACAGCATCGGTGGCATCAATACCCACGATGTCTTCGATTTCTTCAGCGACACGCTCCGGGTCAGCAGCCGGCAGGTCAATTTTGTTCAGAACCGGCACGACTTCGAGATCCATTTCCATCGCCGTGTAGCAGTTTGCCAGCGTCTGCGCTTCTACACCCTGCCCGGCATCCACCACCAGCAACGCGCCTTCACAGGCCGCCAGAGAGCGAGATACTTCATAGGAGAAGTCAACGTGACCTGGGGTATCGATAAAGTTCAGTTGATAGGTTTCGCCATCGGATGCCTTGAAATCCAGCGTAACGCTTTGCGCTTTGATGGTAATACCGCGTTCACGCTCCAGATCCATGGAATCAAGGACCTGAGCTTCCATTTCGCGATCGGACAGGCCGCCACAAATTTGGATAATGCGGTCAGACAGCGTCGACTTACCGTGGTCGATGTGAGCAATGATCGAAAAGTTACGTATATTCTTCATATAGGGAGATTTTTTGCCTTACGAATTACTAAGAGGCCGCTGTTCTGAGCCTGACGTCAAAAGTCTGAAACGCCGCATTCTACACTACAACGACAATGCGGGGAAATGCTCAAACGGTTAACAAATTCGCCTTTGCACTTCCCCGATTAAGACGGGAAAACTACTGACTACTCTCGATGGAAGGATCTTCAATACGTACCATATTTGGCGGAAGGCCGACGCTGATAATGACGGGCTGCCAGTCGTTACGCGTTGCCAGTTTTTGCGATGCATTTCGCGCTAACAGGAAACCACCCACGCCACCGAGAATCGCGCCGCAAAGCGTTGCCAGATCCTGACCAAACAGCGTTTGAAAGAGCGCGGCCATCAGGAACAGTCCCACCAGCGGAGACATGTACACCAGCAACGCCGAACGCAGCAAACTTCCTTCACCAATCCCTAATTCGACTTTTTGCCCTTTCACCAACGGCTGATCGCAAGGAACGGCGATGGTATGGATCATCTGCGGCCCCAGTTTATTCAGAACGCGTGTTCCACAGCCAGAACGGGAAGAACAGCTTTTGCAGGAGGTTTTGACATCACACTCCACCAGCGCTTCACCCTGATGCCAGGAGACGACGGTCGCCCACTCTTTGATCATTGTGATGCCTTATACTTAACGCTGTCGGCAATACGTTTCGCCGTTTGCGGGGGGAGTTCACCCACGATAGTGATTTCATTATTGTCACGCACGGTGGTGCTGACGGTGCGTCGGCCCGTACGTAGCATCTGATCGGTACTGTTTTGATTTGCGCGGTTGACGTTGACTGAGAAACTGAAAAGCCCGTCGGAGTAGAGACGAGACTCCACCGGCATATCAACAGTCGGAAGCTGGCGGCGGCTGCTGGAGACTTCAACAAACCCCTGCGGTACCCAGGAAGGTGACCAGTTAAAAGAGATTTTATCTCCCGTCGGTACAGAAAGCAGCGGCGGCAAATTGGCCTTCGCCAGCGTTTGCATGCTGTTCGCCACCTGCGCGTTCACGCTGTAAGCAATGACGCGGAATTGTTCCAGCGTCTCACCATCACGATCAAGCAGATCGACGCGCAACGGTAAACGGGTTTCCGCATCCATCCAGACGATGTAGCTGTAACGCGTTCCATCCCGTGCCACAACACGAATCACATCACACAGGCGATCCGCAATACGGGTGCGTCCTACGGAAATAAAATCGTAGTAAGGGGAGAGGCGTTTGAAATCGGTATAAACCAGAGAAGGTAGCGAGTCGACAATGTAGTCGCCATTCAACGTGAAAGGCTCGAGACCGGGTTCAAAATAGCTGATCTCATTGCCACGCTGAACAACTTCCCGGCGAGGACCGTCCATCTGCAACAACTGCGCGAGCAGTTGATTGTTAACGCGAGCGTGACGGTAGCGTAACGACTCTACCCCTTGCTTGCCGATGCTGATAAAGGACAGTTCATAATTGAGTGACTGGCTCGCCACGTTCATTTGCTGCAACAACGCCCCGGACGAGGTATCTGCCGAGGCGTTGCTGGAGAAGAACAGGCCTGCTGCCACAAAGGACATGGCACACCAAAGTTGCTTCATTACTGCGATTGAGTTCCTAACGTTTGATTTCCTGGCACTTGCACAGCGGCTTGCTGGGTTTGTGCCTGCTCAAACTTAAGCTGTTCGGAGTGCAGGCGGCGCTGCAATTCGTAGTCCTGCAGCATCGCGTTGATGCGACGACGCTGCTCCTGAACCTGCTGTTGCTGACCGACATCAGCGGTTGCATCAGCCGGCACACCCAGGCTAACCGGGCTGGCTTTGCCCATCATCGGCATCGTGTTAAACACAGGCGCCTCAGGTTGCTGGGAAGAATCTGACTGCCCATTATAGTGCTGGACGCCCACGATAACCGCAAGCGATACACAGGCTGCCACACCCATCTGGGTGAGTTGTGCAGCCCAGGGGCGCACTTTCGACCAGAACGGCATTTTCTGCCATTCCTGCGGCGCAGGCTGCGCTTCCGGAATCAGCGGTGTTGTCCGATGGACAGGTTCATTTTCAATCGCGGCCATTACCCGGGCTGAGATATCGAAGTGGAGAACATCCGCAGTATCACCGCGCAGGGTGTCACGGATTAAGTGATAATTCTCCCAGGTTTTCTGCATTTCTGGAGAACGAGACAACTCAACGAGCAGCTCACTATCCAGCGTTTCACCATCCATTAAAGCGGAAAGTTGTTCTTTCTGCATGCCTAATACCTTTTCCAGTATCCCGCTATCGTCAACGCCTGATAAGCGGTTGAACTTTATTATCAATAGCTTCCCGCGCACGGAAAATACGTGAACGCACTGTACCCACCGGGCAATCCATGATGACGGCTATTTCTTCATAGCTAAGGCCATCCAACTCCCGCAACGTAATTGCCATGCGTAAATCTTCCGGGAGCGACTCAATGGTACGGAAAACTATCTGTCTCAGTTCCTCTGACAACATTAAGTTCTCAGGGTTCGAAATTTCTTTCAGGGCACCACCACTTTCGAAGTTTTCTGCTTCAATCGCGTCCACATCGCTTGATGGAGGCCTGCGTCCCTGAGCAACCAGATAATTTTTTGCTGTATTCACAGCGATACGGTAAAGCCAGGTATAAAAAGCACTATCTCCCCGGAACGAATCCAGCGCACGATAGGCTTTAATAAATGACTCTTGTACAACGTCAGGTACGTCACCTGAAGGTACATAACGGGAAACCAGACTCGCCACTTTATGCTGGTAGCGAACCACCAGTAAGTTAAACGCCTTCTGCTCTCCCTTCTGAACCCGTTCGACAAGGACCTGATCCGTTAACTGCTCGCTCATCCGAGGTAAAGTCTCCCCAAAACCAATTTCCACGCGTAAAAGAAACGCCACTCCATTACTGCAATATGAGCAAGCAGCCAATTAGAGGGTAGGTACGTTAAAAAGTTCCGTTACGCCTTTGTTTTTCTTTCGTTCTACAGACTTTTCATTATGACTCATTATAAGTCTGCCAACGCCGAACTCTGTAATTTTGCTCATAAAAGAACGTAAGACCGCCAGAGAGTAACGCAATAACACCTTTTTTTCATCACCTAATCAATTTCACTTAGTTTTACGTTACCCACATCCTCTTTATTATTCATACCGGTTGATGTTTAGCCGTTAGTACAAACTGTAAAAAAAACGTACGCCCTGTCGCTTTATGGTGCTATGCTGCCGTTACATTGTTTAGTAAATTAAACACACATCATGAAAACACCGTCAGAACTTGCCTGCGATGTGCTGGTTATCGGCAGTGGTGCCGCTGGCTTGTCCGTTGCGTTGCGTCTTGCAGAACAGCATAAGGTTATCGTTTTAAGCAAAGGCCCGGTGAGCGAAGGCTCGACCTTCTATGCCCAGGGCGGTATCGCTGCAGTGTTCGATGAGACCGACAGCATCGAATCCCACGTCGAGGACACGCTGATTGCTGGCGCAGGCATTGTCGAACGCCCTGCCGCTGAATTTGTTGCCAGCAACGCGCGCCAGTGTGTTCAATGGCTTATCGATCAAGGCGTGTTGTTTGATACGCAAATTGATTCAAACGGTGGCGAAAGTTATCACTTGACCCGCGAAGGCGGTCACAGCCATCGTCGCATTCTCCATACCGCCGATGCCACTGGCAAAGAGGTGGAAACCACGCTGGTCGGCAAAGCGCTCAACCATCCGAATATCCATATTCTCGAACGCTGCAATGCAGTGGATCTGATTGTCTCGGACAAAATTGGTTTGCCCGGCACCCGCCGTGTTGTGGGGGCATGGGTGTGGAATCGGAATAAAGAGTTAGTAGAGACATGCCATGCGAAAGCGGTTGTGCTGGCAACAGGCGGCGCATCAAAAGTCTATCAGTACACCACCAACCCGGACATTTCCTCTGGTGACGGTATCGCAATGGCCTGGCGTGCGGGCTGCCGTGTCGCCAATCTGGAATTCAACCAGTTCCACCCAACGGCCCTCTTCCACCCTCAGGCACGCAATTTCCTGCTAACGGAAGCGCTGCGTGGTGAAGGTGCGCACCTTAAGCGCCCGGATGGCACCCGTTTTATGCCGGATTTTGATGAGCGTGGCGAACTGGCGCCGCGTGATATCGTTGCCCGCGCCATCGATCATGAAATGAAGCGTCTCGGCGCAGACTGCATGTACCTCGACATCAGCCATAAGCCGGAAGCCTTTGTTCGCCAGCATTTCCCGATGATTTACGAGAAATTGCTCAGCCTCGGCATTGATTTAACCAAAGACCAGGTCCCTATCGTGCCCGCTGCGCACTACACCTGCGGCGGCGTGATGGTGGATGAACATGGTCGCGCGGATGTCGACGGGCTGTATGCCATTGGCGAAGTCAGTTATACCGGGCTGCATGGTGCAAACCGCATGGCATCGAACTCGCTGCTGGAATGTCTGGTTTACGGCTGGTCTGCTGCGGAAGATATCGCCCGGCGCATTCCACATATCCGCACAATTAAAGCGCTCCCGGCCTGGGATGAAAGCCGTGTCGACGATGCCGACGAACGGGTCATCATTCAGCACAACTGGCATGAGCTAAGACTGTTCATGTGGGACTACGTGGGAATTGTTCGTACTACAAAACGGCTGGAACGCGCCCTGCGACGCATTACCTTGTTACAGCAGGAAATCGATGAGTATTACGCCAACTTTCGCGTATCGAACAATTTGCTGGAGTTACGCAACCTCGTGCAGGTCGCAGAGCTGATTGTACGCTGTGCGATGCAGCGTAAAGAGAGTCGCGGGCTGCACTATACGCTGGACTACCCGGATCAGTTACCTGAGTCCGGGCCCACGGTGCTCGCCCCTCGGGTCTACATAAATAAGTAGAACGCCTGAGTTAACGCGGTGTAGCTGTCAGAGTAATGCTGATCTGCACCGCGAATCACCAGCCTGTCGGTGAAGCACTCGCCTGATGTGGGTGAGAAGGCCAGCATGACCCGGTGAGGCAATCGCACTTCATATTCGGTCACGTCAGTACGTAAACGCAGGTGCCAGCCCATGCCCAGTGCTTTCGCTGTAAAAGCTTCACTGACCTCCACCGGCAAAATCACGCAGAAAAAACCGTCTTCAGTAATGAGCGTCGCCGCGCATTCCAGCAGTGCGCTGTGGTCCAGAGTGGTGGTGTAGCGGGCCCGATCGCGCTGAGGCGTTGCGCACTCTACACCCTGCTCAAAATAGGGTGGATTACTGACTATCAGGTCGTAACGCGCCGTCTGCCCGGCAGCCCAGCTAATCACATCAGCTTGCTGAACCAGCAGTCGCGATGCCCATGGCGAAGCCTGAACGTTGTCTGCAGCCTGTGACGCCGCATCTTCATCCAGTTCAATAGCATCAATAACGACATTTTCGCTGGTACGCTGGGCAAGCATCAGTGAAATCAGGCCGCTTCCGGCACCCATATCAAGAATGCGTTTAGCGCGGGAGACGGGCGACCACGCACCGAGTAAGATACCATCGGTACCGACTTTCATGGCGCAACGATCGTGTGCAACGAAAAACTGTTTAAACGTGAAGCCATCACGGCGCAATTGAGCCTTCGGCTGGGGCATCTTTACAACCTCTGTACGGAAACAGGCTTAGCATAGGGTAAAGCGAAGCGCTGGAAAAGTAATAAGCAGACAAACAGATGAAGATTGCAGCCGTAACGTCTATAATCAGCGCCCCACACAGAGGTAGATAATGACTGTAACGACTTTTTCCGAACTTGAACTTGACGAAAGCCTTCTGGAATCACTCCAGGAAAAAGGCTTCACACGCCCGACCGCCATCCAGGCTGCCGCTATTCCGCCTGCGCTTGAGGGGCGTGATGTGCTCGGTTCCGCGCCAACAGGTACGGGGAAAACGGCGGCCTATTTGCTGCCTGCGTTGCAGCACCTGCTGGATTTTCCGCGTAAGAAATCTGGCCCGCCGCGTATCCTGATCCTGACGCCAACCCGTGAGCTGGCAATGCAGGTTGCCGACCACGCGCGTGAACTGGCGAAGCATACTCATCTGGATATCGCGACCATCACCGGTGGTGTGGCGTATATGAACCACGCCGAAGTATTCAGTGAGAACCAGGATATCGTGGTCGCCACGACCGGGCGTTTGCTGCAATACATTAAAGAAGAGAATTTTGACTGCCGTGCTGTTGAGACGCTGATTCTGGATGAAGCGGACCGCATGCTCGACATGGGCTTTGCCCAGGATATCGAACACATCGCCGGTGAAACACGCTGGCGTAACCAAACCATGCTCTTCTCAGCAACGCTGGAAGGTGAAGCGATTAAAGACTTTGCCGAGCGTCTGCTTAAAGAGCCTGCAGAAGTCTCTGCGACGCCGTCCACCCGTGAACGCAAGAAAATTCACCAGTGGTATTACCGTGCCGATAACTACGAACACAAGCTTGCGTTGCTAAAGCACCTGCTGAAACAAGACGATGCAACGCGTACGATCGTTTTCGTCCGTAAACGTGAGCGAGTGCATGAGCTGGCCGCTCAACTGCGTTCCGCAGGCATCGACAACTGTTATCTTGAAGGCGAAATGCCGCAGGTGAAACGCACCGAGGGGATTAAACGTCTGACTGATGGTCGCGTTAATGTCCTTGTGGCCACTGACGTCGCGGCGCGCGGGATCGACATTCCTGAAGTAAGCCATGTGATTAACTTCGACATGCCGCGCAGCGGGGATACCTACCTCCACCGTATCGGTCGTACAGGGCGTGCAGGCCTTAAAGGTACGGCTATTTCGCTGGTGGAGGCGCATGACTATCTCCTGCTGCAGAAAGTGGGCCGCTACATAGAAGAGCCAGTAAAAGCACGCGTAATAGATGAACTGCGCCCAACGACACGCCCACCGAGTGAGAAAATGACCGGTAAGCCGTCCAAGAAAGTGCTCGCTAAACGCGAAGAGAAGAAACAGAAAGAAAAAGAGAAACCGCGCGTGAAAAATCGTCACCGTGATACCAAGAACATTGGTAAACGTCGTAAGCCAACTGCGGCAGCAACATCCGAACCGCCAAGTAGCGAAGAATAAAAAAACGCCGGGATAATCCCGGCGTTTTCATTTCTGCAGTCTGAAATTACAGGCTTTCAGTAAAGGTACGAGCGATAACGTCACGCTGCTGTTCTGGCGTCAGTGAATTGAAACGCACGGCGTAACCAGAAACACGAATAGTCAGCTGCGGATATTTTTCCGGGTTTTCTACTGCATCCAGCAGTGTTTCGCGACGCAGTACGTTAACGTTCAGGTGCTGACCACCTTCCACACGAACTTCCGGCTGTACTTCCATCGGAATTTCACGGTATTCGATTTCACCCAGTTTGCTCACGGCAACCACGTCATCTTCGGCATAACCTGCTTTCGCACATACGCAACGTGCTTCGCCTTTTTCGTTATCGAGCAGCCAGAAAGAATTCAACAGTTCATCGTTAGCGGCTTTAGTTATCTGGATACCAGTAATCATGTTGTGCCTCCCTTAGGCATTATTTTTGACCTGGCCGGTTCGTTAGCGGCCAATTGGTAAAACCATTGTTGCTTGAGTGTATATATACCCTCCACCCAGCCCCGATTCTTTGATTAAAATCAAAGAAAACCACACACCAAACAAGGCGATGCATGGAATTTATTGTTTTACATCAAGTTACGCCAGGTGCTATTTATGGTTTTTTTAGTATTTTTCAAATTTTTTTAAATCGTCATACTCGTAAAACGCACCTGCATTTTGTTCCTGAGAAAGAAGCAGTTAAGCTAACGCGATGAAGAATCACTGGAGAGCGTCATGACGACCTCATTAACCTGGCACGACGTGCTGGCGGAAGAAAAGCAGCAGCCCTACTTTATTAACACGCTGAGCGCAGTCGCTGCGGAGCGGCAGTCAGGGAGTGTTATCTACCCACCGCAAAAAGATGTGTTTAACGCGTTTCGCTTTACGGAGCTTGGGCAGGTCAAAGTCGTGATTCTGGGGCAGGACCCCTACCATGGCCCGGATCAGGCCCACGGACTCTCGTTCTCTGTCCGCCCGGGTATTGGCATCCCCCCTTCTCTGCTGAACATGTATAAAGAGCTGGAGCAGTCGATTCCAGGTTTCACCCGTCCAGCACATGGCTATCTCGAAAGCTGGGCACATCAGGGCGTGCTGTTGCTCAATACCGTCCTCACCGTCCGCGCCGGGCAGGCGCATTCTCACGCCAGCCTGGGCTGGGAAACCTTTACGGATAAAGTCATTAGCCTCATCAATGAACATCGAGAAGGCGTGGTCTTTTTATTATGGGGCGCGCATGCGCAGAAGAAAGGGGCAATCATTGATGGTAAACGCCATCACGTACTCAGAGCGCCGCACCCTTCGCCGCTGTCGGCTCACCGTGGCTTCTTTGGTTGCCGCCACTTTGTGCTGGCCAATGAATGGCTGGCAGAAAAAGGGGAAACACCGATCGACTGGATGCCCGTTTTACCGGCAGAAAACGAGTAAAAAAATGGCCCGGTAAGCTTTCACTTCCGGGCCATTTTAATAGCGATAGTTACGCTTTGTTCTGACGCCACCATTCCGCGAGCAACACACCGGTCGCCACAGAAACATTCAGGCTTTCGACCTTGCCTGAACCATTGATGGAAACGCTCAAATCCGCGCTGTCGAGTGCTGCATCAGACAGACCATCACGTTCCTGACCCAGCACCAGCACCATTTTCTTCGGCAGGGTTGCGCTGTACAGCGGTGTGCCTTTATGGCTGGACGTGGTCACGATGGCATAACCGGCTTTACGGAAAGCGTCCAGCGCATCGATAAAGCTGTCGCCGGTAATGGCCTGCACGTGCTCAGCTCCCCCTTCCGCAGTACGGACTGCCGCACCGGATTCGATCACTGCAGCATCCTGCAACAGCACGCCTTTCACGCCGAAATGTGCGCAGCTACGCATCATCGCACCGAGGTTATGCGGGTTGCCGATGTCTTCCAGTGCCAGCACGCAATCTTCATCGCCTGCCTGAGACACCCACTGCTGGACGCTCGTACCGTTGCGTTTTTTGATCAGGAAGCAAACACCACCGTGGTGTTCAGTGCCGGATGCTTTCGCCAGCTCAGCGTCATCAACCACGTGATAGGCTTTGCGGTTAGCTGCCATCCAGCGCAGCGCTTCTTTAAAGCGCGGGGTCACACTCTGCACAAACCAGGCGCGGACAATACAATCCGGGCGGCTGCTAAAGAGTGCCTGACAGGCATTTTCGCCGTAAACGCGTGTTTCTTCAGCACGCTGGCGACGAATGACCTCAGGATCGACAAAGCTTTTGCCACTGATACCGCCGTGATCGGCTTTCTCAGCTGCATCATCGAAAGGCGCGCGGGACACGGTGCGCCATGGGGAATCACTTTGTGGGCGGTCGCGGTCACGACCACGATCGTTGCTCCGCTCTTCGCGAGCAGGACGGCGACCACTGTTTTTCTCTTCGCGAGCGGGGCGACGGCCTGCGTCGGCACGAGACGATCCGCTGCGAGCAGGCCCTTTCCCGGTACGCGGGTTTTGGCTGCGTTTATCGGAATCATCATCACTGCGGACATACATCACTTTGACTTTGCCGCTTTTGTTTTTCAGTTCATCGTTCATGCTTTTCTCCACCAGCGCTGCGCGAAGCGCGCAGATTACCTGATGTGCTGGCGCTTAGCCATTAATTCGTTCAAAAGCTACTGACTATTATATTCATTGAATAAATCGCATTGTCGTTTAGAACCTCCTCATCGATAATGTGTAACATATTAGAAACATATCGGCGTTGTGCCATTCTGTACCCACGCTTCCCTGAGGTTAGTTATGAATACCGTATGTGCAAGCTGCCAGGCGTTAAACCGCATTCCTGCTGAACGAGTCAACGATGCCGCCAAATGCGGGCGTTGTGGACATGAGCTATTTGATGGCGACGTCATCAATGCAACAGGCGAGACGCTGGATAAGCTGCTGAAAGACGATCTGCCTGTCGTGGTCGACTTCTGGGCGCCCTGGTGCGGCCCCTGCAAGAGCTTCGCGCCGATTTTTGAAGATGTGGCGGAAGAGCGCAGCGGCAAAGTGCGCTTTGTGAAAGTGAATACCGAAGCTGAACGTGAGCTCAGCGCGCGTTTCCGCATTCGTAGCATCCCGACCATTATGCTGTTCAAGAACGGTGAAGTGGTGGACATGCTGAACGGTGCGGTGCCAAAAGCCCCGTTTGACAGCTGGCTGAACGAATCTCTCTGACACACAGGGGGCACATCTCTTGTGCCCCGATTTCAGCTCTGCGACAATGGCGTTTTTCGCGCAACTTTCATGACTGATAACGCTGTTCTCCAACTTCGGGCGACTCGATTAGCCCGCTCAACCCGCCCCTTTCTTGCTCGCGGTAACAGGGTCATTCGCTGCCAGGGCTGCCTGCTGCCCAAAAAACGCTGTCTGTGCGATACGATTAAACCCGTGGCCGCCCGCAGCCGTTTCTGTCTGGTGATGTTTGACACCGAGCCCATGAAGCCCAGCAACACCGGAAGGCTGATCGCGGATATTCTGCCGGATACCCTCGCCTTTGAGTGGTCGCGCACCGAGCCACCACAGGCGCTGATAGAGTTATGCGCCAGCGATGAGTATCAGCCAATGGTGGTGTTTCCTGCGTCTTATGCCGGAAGTGAGCGCCAGGTTCTGACGGCTCCGGCTTTAGGAAAACCGCCGCTCTTTATTATGCTCGACGGTACCTGGACCGAAGCGCGCAAGATGTTTCGTAAAAGCCCGTACCTGGATGCACTGCCGGTTATCTCGGTCGATCTTTCACGCGTCTCCGCTTACCAGCTACGTGAAGCCCACGCGGTGGATCAATATTGCACCGCAGAAGTGGCCATTGCGCTGCTGGATATCGCGGGCGATGTACCAGCAGCGACCGGGCTGGGTGAGCATTTCAACCGCTTTCGCGAACGCTATCTTGCCGGAAAACCTCATCATCCAGGACGTATCACAGCAGAAGATCCACAAAACGTTTAAAATCATCGGGTCACTCTTTTGCGGAGACCGTTATGAGCCAACGAGGGCTGGAAGCGCTACTGCGTCCTAAGTCGATTGCGGTTATTGGCGCGTCAATGAAACCGGATCGTGCCGGTTACCTGATGATGCGCAATCTTTTGGCTGGCGGATTCGCCGGGCCGGTTCTGCCGGTCACGCCCACCTATAAGGCCGTGTTGGGCGTCCTGGCCTGGCCAGACGTTAGCCAGCTGCCGTACGTGCCGGACCTCGCCGTGCTGTGCACCCACGCAAAGCGCAATATTCCCCTGTTGGAAGAGCTGGGCAAAAAAGGCTGCAAAACCTGCATTATTTTATCTGCCCCACCCGAGCAGCATGCAGCCCTGTTAGCCTGCGCCAGCCGCTATCAGATGCGCCTACTGGGCCCAAACAGTATGGGGCTCCTCGCCCCCTGGCAGGGTCTTAACGCGAGTTTTTCCCCGGTGCCGATTACCCGTGGCAAGCTGGCGTTTGTCTCGCAATCGGCGGCGGTATCCAACACCATCCTTGACTGGGCTCAACAACGTGAGATGGGCTTTTCCTACTTCATTGCGCTGGGCGACAGCCTGGATATTGATGTCGACGAGCTGCTCGACTTCCTCGCCCGCGACACAAAAACCAGCGCCATCCTGCTCTATCTGGAGCATTTGAGCGACGCCCGCCGTTTTGTGTCCGCGGCACGAAGCGCTTCACGCAATAAACCGATTCTGGTCATCAAAAGTGGTCGTAGCCCGGAAGCACAGCGTCTTTTGCAAACGCCTGCGGGGCTGGATTTGGCGTGGGATGCTGCCATCCAGCGTGCCGGGCTGCTGCGCGTTCAGGATACTCACGAACTCTTTTCCGCCGTCGAAACCTTAAGCCATATGCGTCCGCTTCGCGGTGACCGGTTGATGATAATCAGTAACGGTGCCGCACCGGCGGCGTTAGCGCTTGATGAGCTATGGTCGCGTAATGGCAAGCTGGCCAAACTCAGCGAAGAGACGCTGGCGAAGCTGCATGAGGCGCTGCCGGATTACGTCAGCCCAGGCAATCCGCTCGACCTGCGGGATGACGCCAGTAATGAGCGTTACACGGCTGCACTGAACATTTTACTCGACAGCCAGGAGTACGACGCGCTGATGGTGATCCACTCGCCCAGTGCTGCGGCGCCGGGAAATGAGAGTGCCCAGGCGCTGATCAAGACGCTCAAGCTGCATCCTCGCGGCAAATTTATTACCGTGTTGACCAACTGGTGTGGTGAGTATTCATCGCTGGAAGCGCGGCGATTATTCAGCGAGGCCGGGCTACCGACCTATCGCACCCCGGAAGGCACCATCACCGCATTCATGCATATGGTTGAGTATCGCCGCAATCAGAAGCAACTGCGCGAAACGCCTGCCCTGCCCCTGCATTTGACCGCCAACACCGCCGGGGCGCACAACCTGCTACAACAGGCCATTGCCGAAGGAGCGACGACGCTGGATACCCATGAAGTGCAGCCGATTCTGAGCGCCTGGGGCATTCAGACCTTGCCGACGTGGATTGCAGGTGACAGCGCGGAGGCCGTACAGATAGCCGGGCAAATTGGTTATCCGGTGGCGCTAAAATTGCGCTCGCCAGATATTCCCCACAAGTCTGAAGTACAGGGGGTCATGCTCTACTTACGCACTCCAATTGAGGTTCAGCAGGCGGCGGATGCCATTATCGACCGTGTCAAAATGAACTGGCCGCAGGCGCGAATCCACGGGCTCCAGGTCCAGAGCATGGCCAACCGTGCCGGGGCGCAGGAGCTTCGCGTGGTGGTGGAGCACGATCCGGTCTTTGGACCGATTATTATGCTGGGCGAAGGGGGCGTCGAGTGGCGCGCGCAGGATCAGGCTGCCGTTGCCCTGCCCCCACTCAATATGAACCTTGCCCGCTATCTGGTGATTCAGGCGATCAAGAATAAGAAGATCCGCGGCCGCAGTGCGCTGCGTACGCTGGATATCGCCGGTCTGAGCCAGTTTCTGGTTCAGGTCTCTAACCTTATCGTTAACTGCCCTGAGATTCAGCGGCTGGATATTCATCCGCTTCTGGTGTCAGGTAATGAATTTACCGCACTGGATGTCACCCTGACAGTGGCAGAGTACTCCGGCGAGGGTGAGAGTCGTCTGGCAATTCGCCCTTATCCGCAACAGCTGGAAGAAGGCGTTATTCTCAAAAATAACGAAGCCTGCTTGTTCCGGCCTATCCTTCCCGAAGATGAACCGCAGCTGCAGCAGTTCATCTCCAGGGTCACGAAAGAAGATCTCTATTATCGCTACTTCAGCGAGATCAACGAATTTACCCATGACGATTTAGCGAACATGACGCAGATCGACTACGATCGGGAAATGGCGTTTGTCGCCGTGCGCCAGACGGGGGAGTATGAGGAAATTCTGGGAGTGACGCGTGCCATTTCCGACCCGGACAACATAGATGCTGAATTTGCAGTGCTGGTGCGATCCGATTTGAAAGGTCTGGGGCTTGGACGGCGCTTACTGGAAAAGCTCATCAGTTATACGCGGGATCACGGACTTAAGCGGTTGAATGGTATTACTATGCCTAACAATCGCGGCATGATTACGCTTGCGAGAAAACTGGGATTCGACGTCGACATTCAGTTGGAAGATGGGATTGTGAGTTTGTCTTTAAATCTGGTGCCGACCGGTGAAACATAAGTAAGGTACTGGAAATGTTACCCACTTTACCTGGTACTGATGTTATCATCGTCCGCTTCTGTCGATTTCATCGTACAGAGGCCCTTTCAATAAACAGAGAAGATACGCACTGTGATGTTGTCAAAATTTAAGCGTAATAAACATCAACAACACCTTGCCCAACTACCTAAGCTAACTCAGTCAGTTGATGATGTAGAGTTTTTCTATTCTCCTTCTCATTTCAGGGAGAATCTGCTGGAGAAAATTGCCAGCGCCACACGCCGCATCTGCATTATTGCTCTCTATCTCGAGCAGGATGATGGCGGTAAAGCTATTCTGAGCGCACTGTATGACGCTAAACGTCTGCGCCCGGAGCTTGAAATTTGTGTTCTCGTTGACTGGCATCGTGCTCAACGAGGCCGTATTGGTGTTGCCGCATCGAATACCAATGCCGACTGGTACTGCCGTATGGCGCAGGAAAATCCTGGCATTGAGATCCCGGTTTACGGCGTGCCTGTAAATACCCGTGAAGCACTGGGTGTGTTGCATTTCAAAGGTTTTATCATCGACGATAGCGTCTTCTACAGCGGCGCCAGCCTCAACGACGTCTATCTGCATCAGCACGATAAATACCGTTATGACCGTTATCAGCTCATCCGCAATCCGCAGATGGCGGACATCATGCTGAACTGGGTCAAACAGAACCTGATTGAAGGCCGTGGCGTTAACCGTCTTGATAATACGCAGCGTCCTAAAAGCCCGGAGATTAAAAACGACATTCGTCTTCTCCGTCAGGAATTGCGTGATGCGACATATCATTTCCAGGGTAATGCGGATAACGAGCAGTTGGCTGTGACCCCCCTTGTTGGGCTTGGCAAATCCAGTCTGCTGAATAAGACCATTTTCCATCTGATGCCCTGCACTGAAAATAAGCTTGTCATCTGCACCCCTTATTTCAACCTGCCAGCGGTACTGGTACGAAATATTATTCAGCTGCTGCGCGAGGGTAAAAAGGTCGAGATTATCGTGGGTGATAAGACGGCGAATGACTTCTATATTCCTGAAGATCAGCCGTTCAAAATCATCGGCGCGTTGCCCTATCTCTATGAGATAAACCTGCGGCGTTTCCTGAGCCGTCTGCAATATTACGTCAACACCGATCAGCTGGTCGTGCGGTTGTGGAAAGACGAAGATAACAGTTATCACCTTAAAGGCATGTGGGTGGATGACGAGTGGATGCTGCTTACGGGGAATAACCTTAACCCACGAGCATGGCGTCTGGATCTGGAGAACGCCATCCTTATCCACGATCCGCAACAGCAGTTAACCGCAAAACGCGACAAAGAACTGGAACTTATTCGTACGCACACCACCGTGGTGAATCACTACCGCGATCTGCAAAGTATTGCCGATTACCCGGTAAAAGTGCGTAAGCTTATCCGCCGTCTGCGTCGGATCCGCATCGACAAACTTATCAGCCGTATCCTTTAACATTCTGAGCCTCATCTGACGATGGGGCTTTTTTCAGGTTCCGTTATGCGCTATGTCCTCATTTCCTGCATTTTGCTGTTAACTGGCTGCGCCCACACCGCTAATGATTCATGGAGCGGTCAGGATAAAGCCCAGCATTTCCTCGCTTCTGCGATGTTATCTGCAGCAGGCAATGAGTACGCGCAGCATCAGGGTGTCAGCCGCGATCGTAGCGCTGTTTACGGCCTGATGTTTTCAATAAGTCTTGGCGCATCGAAAGAGCTGTTGGACAGCCGTGCGGCAGGAAGCGGCTGGAGCTGGAAAGATTTTGCCTGGGATATAGCCGGTGCGACCACCGGCTATGCAGTCTGGCAATTAGCGGAACACTAAAGGCGGATGCCTTTGCCTTTGCGATGTAGCATCAGCGACACGATGAATGCTAATCCGCACAACGCTGTGACGTACCAGAAAAATGCGGTTTCAATGCCCACGGATTTTAACGATAACGCGACATATTCCGCAGAGCCACCAAATAACGCATTCGCCACCGCGTAGGATAAACCAACGCCCAGAGCGCGAACCTGCGCGGGGAACATTTCTGCCTTCAGGATCCCACTGATGGAGGTGTAGAAACTCACGATGATTAACGCCAGCATCACCAATGCAAACGCTGCCCACGGTGAAGTAACACTTTGCAGTGCGCTCAGTATTGGAACGGTCAGCAGGGTCGCGAACCCGCCGAAGCAGAGCATGGATGCGCGGCGACCAATACGATCCGACAACGCACCAATAATCGGCTGAATAAGCATAAAGACAAAAAGCGCACCGGTCATGATCACGCTGGCCACATTTGCGTGCATGCCCGCAGTGTTCACCAGATACTTCTGCATGTAGGTCGTGAAGGTGTAAAAGCTAAGCGACCCACCGGCGGTGAATCCCAGAACCATAATGAAGGCTCTACGGTTTCGCCAGAGTCCTCGCAGCGATCCAGCATCTTTCAACGCACGGACTTCTTGCTTTGAGGTTTCATCCAGTTGGCGACGAAGCCATAACGCAACCACCGCCAAAGCCGCCCCCATCGCAAACGGGATGCGCCAGCCCCATGCGCGTAGCGCCGCATCATCGAGAATTTGTTGTAAAACAACGACAACCAACAGAGCCAGTAACTGCCCACCAATTAGCGTGACGTACTGGAATGACGCGTAGAATCCCTTTCTTCCTTCAACAGCGATTTCGCTCATGTAAGTTGCGCTGGTACCATATTCTCCCCCAACGGAGAGCCCCTGAAATAAGCGAGCAATTAATAACAGGGCCGGAGCCCAGGTGCCTATTGACGCGTAGCCAGGCAAGCAGGCGATCACCAGAGATCCCAGACACATCATGCAGACTGATATCAACATGGAGGTTTTTCGGCCGTGCCTGTCCGCAATGCGCCCAAACAGCCACCCACCAATGGGACGCATAAGAAAACCGGCGGCAAAGACACCCGCAGTCTGAAGTAGCTGTGTTGTGGTATTACCGGCTGGAAAAAAGATATGTGCAAAATACAGTGAACAAAACGAATATACGTAGAAATCAAACCATTCCACCAGGTTACCAGAGGAAGCGCCGACAATAGCCCATATCCGACGACGCATATCAGTTACATCTACAGTTTTGTTTTCCTGGCGAGTAGTGACCTCAGCCATATTTCTCCCCTCTGGTCTGTCATGTTTTCTGGAGAAATCAGATTACGCCCCGCATAAAAGTAAATACAGTGTTAATGATTTGCCTGCTATCATTTCAGAATGTTAGCCTGGGATCCTGCTTATCCCCAGCGTGAGATAGGCCCTCATCCAGGGCTGAGAGAGTCTTAATCCTGATAAAGCAGTCGCTTGAGAACAGGGTTATACGGGGAGATAAGAAGTTTTATGGCGATAAAAACGCAAAAAGCCCATCCGTGAGGATGGGCTTCTTACTTGTTTGATGCCTGGCAGTTCCCTACTCTCGCATGGGGAGACCCCACACTA